>JAYRYB010000004.1:0-250746 GCA_041917165.1 Azonexus sp. | reverse complement strand
TTTCTTGTGATGGGCAACGGAGCGGAAAAACTATGTAGGGATGGTACGAAATGGAAGGTTTGCTTCCTGACAATTTCTGCCCAAAGGCTTTCAAAAACGTGACTCTGGGGTTCGTCGTTCCGTTAGGGGGCGTCTCAGAAAACGGAAAAAATCGTACGCTAAGCCTGCGCCGCGACTGTTAACCAGCGGTTGCACGGAAATGGCCTCGTCGAGACTCTTGGCTGTATCCTTGGGCTCAGCCAGCAGGCAGCTTCTTCGCTGACTCGATTTTGGCAGTCGGTCAGCGTGGGTCGCCAGCCTAACGATCATGGTGGTTGCCGCCACCCCTGAGGATGAAAGAGACTTCGGTGAGGAAGGTGGCGAGTAAAGGTCGTAAAAGTTTTTGGCGGCTCGACCCCGCGCCTAACGTGACCCGCCGGACTGACTCGCACCCCGGATTGCTTCCTTAGAGAGCGCACGCTAAACAGGCCGTTGGCGACTTGTCGCCTTCAGGCACATTCAGTCTTGGCACCCGCCACCTTCCGCCCTTGAGTGTAAATCGACAGGAGGAGGTATGGAACTGATGGGGCTGTATAAACGCGTGATCGGCCTCGACATCCATCAGGCACAGATCACGGCCTGTGCGTTGATTGAGGAATCCGATGGCAATTCACGCATCGAGCAACGGCAGTTTGGTGGATTCAAGCGAGATCGTCGGGAACTGGCTGACTGGGTCGCCTCGTTGAGACCAGACGAGGTTGTGATGGAAAGCACGGGCATCTACTGGAAGAGTCCGTATGCGGCACTGGAGGCGGTTGGCATTCGCGCCAAGGTGGTCAATGCACGGCACGTCAAGAATGTCCCGGGCCGCAAGACGGACGTGGGCGATGCCCACTGGCTGGCGAGCTTGGCCCGTGCGGGATTGCTGCGTGGCTCGTTTGTTCCACCCGCCAAACTGCGGGAGTTACGCCTGATTGCCCGTCAGCGGCAGAAACTGGTCGGCCAACTGGCCTCCGAGAAGAACCGGTTACACAAGGTATTGACCGATTCTGGTGTTCGCCTGGGGGTCGTGGTGAGTGATCTCCATGGTCGATCTGCCCGTGCCATGGTCAAGGCGATTATCGCCGGTCAGCCACCCCGTGAAGTTTTGAAGCTGGCCAGCGCTCGCCTGAAGGCTAGTCGGGAGGAAATCTTCGATGCCCTGCAAGGAGAATTGACGGCCAGCCACTGCTTCGTTCTCGATGAACTGATGCGGCACATTGAGGAAACCGAAGCCCGCATTGCGCGCTTCGATGCTCGCCTGTTGGCCGAACTCGAATCCGAGCGCAACACCTTGGCGCTGTTGCAGACGATTCCCGGTGTCGACCTGATCGGCGCCGCCATGCTGCTGATTGAGATTGGCACCGATATGGATGCCTTCGGCAGTGCGGATCGTTTGGCTTCCTGGATCGGCATCTGCCCGGGCAACAACGAGTCGGCCGGCAAGCGCAAGTCCGGCCAACTTCGCAAGGGCAACCTCTACGTCCGTCGCCTGCTTTGCGAGTTCGCTCATGCCGCCAGCCGAACGACATCCGTCTTCAAGTCCAAGTTCCAGTCGCTCGTCGTTCGGCGTGGCTACAAGCGCGCCATCATCGCCATCGGCCACAAAATTCTCCGCACCATCTTCTTCATGCTCAAGCGGCGCGAACATTACCGGGATTCCACCACTGACTATGAAGCGCTTTCTGTTCAACGTAACGCCCCGCGCTGGATCAAGGCGCTGACCAAGTTCGGCTTCATCAAACCAACCTGCGCCTGATCAGTAAGTGCCTTCGCAGCATGACCCTCGTCGGTCAGGGGAGCGGTCGTCTCGAACGCCATTTCTTTCACGCTAAACTTAAGGCGGCTTTTGCCGTTCTTTATTACTGTTATATTCAAAATTTTGGGGGCGTTCATGATCGGGGCCGTTAGCTACTCTTCTGTTCAGGCAGGCTTTAGTTCGAAGACTGAGGGAGTCTCTCGGGTAGACGAGCAGGCAGCCACCGGTACTGACAATCCCAACGCGGATGCTGCGCAGGCCAGTAGTCAGCAGACGATTTCCAATCTGGCCCGTCAGCTAGCCGCGAGCGCCAGCCGTGCCGAAGAACGGGACAAGACACTCACCCGTTCGGGGTTGGCTGACAGGGCAAAGGCAGCTTTGAATCAGATACAGGGTGATATTTACTTTGCCAACAAGGCCAAGCACGACAGCGAAGTGCCCAAGACGAGCGACCCGGCATTATTGGCCAGAGCCAAGCAGGCGACGGCGTACGTTAATAGTGCAGCTAGAGGCGGTAATTCTGAGAAAAATCCCTTTGCCGGTTTATCACGAGAGCAATTGGCGAATATCGTTTATGACGATAGCGGGACCTACACAGTCAACGAACGAAGAGCGGCTTCTTATGAAGGCGATCGTCAAGAAGAAGCGTGGCGTGTAAAGGTCACAACTCAAGCCATGGCCGAATACAACAGCACGGGAAAACTTACCAATTTCTTCAAATCCGTGCTCGACCACTTCAAAGAACTACCTGCAATCGAGCAAGCGCAGTACCCCAAAGATTACGCCAGCGATTTGGAATCCAAGATCAGGTTAGATTTCAACTACCGTACGCACCAGGCCGAGGGTAAAGACGAAGACCCCATGAGCCTGATCAAAGCGCTATTTACGCAAACCAGCAGCACGATGGCTTCCACGGTGACATCTGCGGTCTGGCAAACTTCTGACATCTTGTTAAATCAGGGTGCATCAGGCTCTCAAAGTGGCGGCATGCAGACCATTTCTACGCTGGCCCGTCAGCTAGCGGCGAGCGCCAGCCGTGCCGAGGAACGGGATAGAACACTCACCCGTTCAGAGTTGGCCGACAAGGCAAAAAGCATTCTGAATCAGGTAGTCGGCGATGCCTACTATGCCAACAAAGCGCGGCACGATGGCGAGGTTCCGAAGACCAGTGACCCAGAGTTATTGGCTAGGGCCAAGCAGGCAACAGCATTCGTCAACGATGCCGCTAGAGGTGGAAGCGCTATAAAAAACCCGTTTGCTGGCCTATCGCCAGAACAGTTGGCGAACGTTATTTACGACGAAAGCGGTACATATACGGTGAATGAACGCCATGCTGCTTGGCGCGAGTCTTACGACCAAGAAGAAGCATGGCGCGTAAAAGTGGCTCAGCAAGCCATGGACGAATATAACAGAACAGGAAAGTTAACCAACTTCTTTAGTGAAGTTCTTGAACATTACAAGAGCTTGCCAGCCATTGAGCAGGCCCAATATCCGCAAGGCTATGCTGCTGACCTGCAATCAAAAATCGACCTGGATTTTAACTACCGGACGCACCGAGCAGAGGGTAAAGACAAAGCCCCCCTGAGTCTGATCGAAACTCTATTCGAGCAAAGCCCGCAGCAAACCGACGAACTTCGCCACAAGAATGATGCCCCCGATTCTTTCGCGACTAAACACGCCCTGAGGCAGGAATCCAGCGGTACAGGGTAGGAACGGAAACACCAAGATTCGTGGCCACGTCACGCGGCGGGACGCCGTTGGCCAATAGTTTCTTCGCCGACTCGATCTTGCTTTCGGTCATTTGCCGTCGGCGCCCGCCTTTTCTGCCGAGTTGTCGGGCAACTTCCAGCCCTGCGCGGGTGCGCTCGACTGTCAGCTCCCGCTCCATTTCGGCCAAGCTGGCCATGACGTGGAAAAAGAAGCGCCCAGAGGGCGTGCCAGTATCGATGGCATCGGTCAGGCTCTTGAACTGGATACCTTGCTGATGCAGTTCGCCAACCAAATCGACCAGATTCTTGACGCTGCGTCCCAGGCGATCCAATTTCCAAACCACGAGTGTGTCACCCTCGCGCAGCATTTCCAGTGCCTTGGTGAGTCCTGGACGCTCGGCTCGACTGCCACTGATCTTGTCGTTGTAAATCTTTTTACAGCCTACCTTGGTCAAAGCTTCGGTTTGAAGGTCGAGGTTTTGGTCCTGCGTCGAGACGCGGGCATAGCCGATCAACACGGGTTGCTCTCCGTCTTATCGCGGGTCACGGCTCCATCCCGTCGCCGTTGCGCGCTTCATTGCCGGCATTCTGGCGCACGACGAGCAGTTGCTTGAGCAACGCCGGCAGCCATTCCTGAACCGTCTCCCACACCACATCGAGGTTGATGTCGAAATAACCGTGGGCCATGCGATTACGCATGTTGCGCATGCTGCGCCACGGCACTTCGGCGTGTGCCTGGGTGAACTCGGCGTGGCCGTCCATCACCTTCGTGGCGGCCTCGCCGATAACGATCAGGCTCATGATGACGGCCTGCTGGGTGCGCTTGTCCGCCAGGAAGTCGTCCTTGACCATCCCTTCCACGAAGCTGCGCGCATCGGTTGCGGCTTGCTGGATGTGGTCGAGGTAATCGGGCAGGCGGTTCTCGTTCATACCGGCCGTGCTTCCGCGAGCACCTTGGCCCGGAACTTCGGCGGCAGGTCGCCTGGCGTCAGTAAATCGACGTCAACGCCGAGCAGCGATTTCAGTTCTTCTTCCAAATCGCCCAAGTCCAACAACGTGGCACCGGGCAGCGCGTCAACCAGCAGGTCGATGTCGCTGCCATCCCGGTCGGTGCCATGCAGCACAGAACCGAAGACGCGCAGGTTCGCTGTTCGGAAACGGCCCACCGCTTCGCGCACCGCGCTTCGCTTTATGTCGAGCACAACGGACGGTCGCATGGGCATCCTTTCTTATCGAAACTCGTTGAAATGATATGCCGATAAGAATAGAGTTTCAAGAACTATTTTTGAGAATTGAAACGCCTTGATTTCCCGTGCCGCGCTGGTTGCCTTGGCTGGCTGATCACAAACGAGCGTTTTCAAGAAGAAGGAAACCGCATGCCCCGTCGTTCGATCCTCTCCGCCGCCGAGCGCGACAGCCTCTTAGCTCTGCCCGATACCCAAGACGAACTCATCCGGCACTACACCTTCAGCGAACCCGACCTGTCGCTGATCCGTCAGCGGCGCGGCGACGCCAACCGCCTGGGCGTCGCGGTGCAGTTGTGCTTGCTGCGCCTCCCCGGGCAGGGCCTGCTGCCCGGCGCTGAGGTGCCGACGCCCCTGCTGCAATGGATCGGGCGGCAATTGCGGCTCGATCCGGCGTGTTGGCCGCAGTATGCAGAGCGGGAGGAAACCCGGCGCGAACACCTGCTCGAACTGCGGGCATACCTGGGCATGGAGCCGTTCGGCCTGGCGCATTACCGGCAGGCCGTCCATGCCACGACCGAGTTGGCCTTACAGACCGACAAGGGTGTCGTGCTGGTCAGCGCTATCCTCGACTCGCTGCGCTACCGACACATCATTTTGCCGACGCTGGATGTTGTCGAGCGCGCCTGTGCCGAGGCGATCACCCGTGCCAACCGGCGCATCTACGACGCCTTGGCCGAACCACTGTCGGACGCGCATCGCCGCCGCCTCGACGATCTGCTCAAGCGTCGGGACAACGGCAAGACGACCTGGCTGGCCTGGCTGCGCCAGTCGCCCGTCAAGCCCAATTCGCGGCACATGCTGGAACACATCGAGCGCCTCAAGGCGTGGCAGGCGCTCGACCTGCCTTCCGGCATCGAGCGGTCGGTGCACCAGAACCGCCTGCTCAAAATCGCCCGCGAGGGTGGCCAGATGACGCCCGCCGATCTGGCCAAGTTCGAGCCGCAGCGGCGCTACGCGACCCTGGTGGCGCTTGCCATCGAGGGCATGGCCACCGTCACCGACGAAATCATTGACCTGCACGACCGCATCCTGGGCAAACTGTTCAACGCCGCCAAGAACAAGCATCAGCAGCAGTTCCAGGCGTCCGGCAAGGCGATCAACGCGAAGGTGCGATTGTTTGGCCGCATCGGTCAGGCGCTGATCGAGGCCAAGCAAGCTGGCCGCGATCCGTTCGCCGCCATCGAGGCCGTCATGTCCTGGGACGCCTTCGCCGAGAGCGTCACCGAAGCCCAGAAGCTCGCGCAACCCGAGGATTTCGATTTCCTGCACCGCATCGGCGAGAGCTACGCCACGCTGCGCCGCTACGCGCCGGAATTCCTCGACGTGCTCAAGCTGCGGGCCGCGCCCGCCGCCAAGGACGTGCTCGACGCCATCGAGGTGCTGCGCGGCATGAACAGCGACAACGCCCGGAAGGTGCCAGCCGATGCGCCAACCGATTTCATCAAGCCGCGTTGGCAGAAGCTGGTCATGAACGACACCGGTATAGACCGGCGCTACTACGAGCTGTGCGCGCTGTCAGAACTGAAGAACGCGCTGCGCTCCGGCGACATCTGGGTGCAGGGATCACGCCAGTTCAAGGATTTCGAGGACTACCTGGTGCCGCCCGCAAAATTCGCCAGCCTCAAGCAGGCCAGTGAATTGCCGCTGGCCGTGGCCACCGACTGCGACCAGTACTTGCATGACCGGCTGACGCTGCTGGAAACGCAACTCGCCACCGTCAACCGCATGGCGACGGCCAACGAGCTGCCGGACGCCATCATCACGGAGTCGGGCCTGAAGATCACGCCGCTCGATGCGGCAGTGCCCGATACCGCCCAGGCCCTGATCGACCAGACCGCGATGATCCTGCCGCACGTCAAGATTACCGAATTGCTGCTGGAGGTGGACGAATGGACCGGCTTCACCCGGCACTTCGCGCACCTGAAATCGGGCGACCTGGCCAAGGACAAGAACCTGCTGCTGACCACGATCCTCGCCGACGCGATCAACCTAGGCCTGACCAAGATGGCGGAGTCCTGCCCCGGTACGACCTACGCCAAGCTCGCTTGGCTGCAAGCCTGGCATGTCCGCGACGAAACCTACTCGACGGCACTGGCCGAGCTGGTCAACGCGCAGTTCCGCCACCCCTTCGCCGAGCATTGGGGTGACGGCACCACCTCATCGTCGGACGGCCAGAACTTCCGCACCGGCAGCAAGGCCGAAAGCACCGGCCACATCAACCCGAAATACGGCAGCAGCCCAGGGCGGACGTTCTACACCCACATCTCCGACCAGTACGCGCCATTCCACACCAAGGTCGTGAACGTCGGCGTGCGCGATTCGACCTACGTGCTCGACGGGTTGCTGTACCACGAATCCGACCTGCGGATCGAGGAGCACTACACCGACACGGCGGGCTTCACCGATCACGTCTTCGCGCTGATGCACCTCTTGGGCTTCCGCTTCGCGCCGCGCATCCGCGACCTGGGGGACACCAAGCTCTACATCCCGAAGGGCGAAGCCGCCTATGACGCGCTCAAGCCGATGATCGGTGGCACGCTCAACATCAAGCACGTCCGCGCCCATTGGGACGAAATCCTGCGGCTGGCCACCTCGATCAAGCAGGGCACGGTGACGGCCTCGCTGATGCTCAGGAAATTGGGCAGCTACCCTCGCCAGAACGGCTTGGCGGTCGCCCTGCGCGAGCTGGGCCGCATCGAACGTACGCTGTTCATTCTGGACTGGCTGCAAAGCGTCGAACTGCGCCGCCGCGTGCATGCCGGGCTGAATAAGGGCGAGGCGCGCAACGCGCTGGCCAGGGCCGTCTTCTTCAACCGGCTGGGCGAAATCCGCGACCGCAGCTTCGAGCAGCAGCGCTACCGGGCCAGCGGCCTCAACCTGGTGACGGCCGCCATCGTGCTGTGGAACACAGTCTATCTGGAACGGGCCTCAAACGCCTTGCGTGGTCACGGCCAGACTGTCGATGACGCCCTGTTGCAGTACCTCTCGCCGCTCGGCTGGGAGCACATCAACCTGACGGGCGATTACCTCTGGCGCAGCAGCGCCAAGATCGGCGCGGGCAAGTTCAGGCCGCTACGGTCGCTGCAACCGGCTTAACGTACGATTTTTTCCGTTTTCTGAGGCGACCCCCGTTAGGTAATCCACCACGCCAGTGATTTGATCCATGCGGGTGTGTCGGCGGTAATGCCCCGGGGTTGAAAAATGAAACGAGACCGACTCACAAAAGCCCCCTGTTATTTCAGTGATTGAAATAGCTCTTTCATGTGCTTGAACTCACCACCAACCCGGTCAAGGGTGAATTGATACATCAATGAGTTCTCTGCGAATTTCTGGCGCTCAATATCCATTTCAACGGTATTTCCGTCAGCCGCAGCCTGAGAAGGAACATGATATTTCAGGTTTACGGGTGGCGACTGCCAAGAAGAATTGCCCTTCGAATGTCCCGGCGAGGAGGCGTTCAATTGAAGAGGAGGAGATTGCTCGCCACCAGCGGCCTCAGCAATATCAATATCCATCGCTTTGTAGCCAGGGGTGTCAGCGTTGGCGATATTAGACGCAAGAATTTGCTGCCTATAGGCCCTTATTCCGAGCATTTTTTGTTGGAAATCCTCGTTTTTCTTGCCTAAGCCGCTCTCGTTCGCTGGTAAGTGAGATGAATGGGTTGTGCCAAGAGTCAATTTCCCGGCGGGGTCGAGATTGTCGCTTGAGGCAACATTGGCAGCCGCCGAACGTGCGACGGCGTTTTCAAGGATGCTAGAAAATGTTGCCGAGCTTTGAGTTTCACCTGCGTCGGAGATGCGAGGCGCTGCATTTCCAATAAATCCCCCCGGCCTTACCGGGAACAAAGCTGAAATCTCAGACATAGAAACTCGTTGGATGAAATGCGGCCGTGGGAGCTATTGGCTGTGTCCGATTTCCTAAGGGGTACCGCCCACGCATTGCACTGCCCCCTTGCCTGGGCTGTCAGTGAACGAATGGACGGTAAGGTGAGCATCTCGCCTAATTCAGGACGAAACGAACACTCTGGCCAGGCTTGTCGCCGAGCTTGACTATGGCAACAGCCTTTGTGCCGGCTTGGATCTTGAAGGCTCCTTGGGCACGCAACTGGTTACTTCCAGCTGGCAGCAATTTGGCTTCGGTCTTGTCTGATGCAGACAGCAGCGTTATGGTAGCTGACGCATTCCGGGTATCGACAGGCTGGTCGTGATCGGTCACGTAGAGCGTGAGGGAATCTGCCTTCGCCACCAACTCGTAGTTGATGTCCTTGATGACCGATACGACGCCACCATGCTGTGGCTTGGCGTCATGGGCGTGGGACTGGCCCGGTTTCTCGGTATGGGCATGGCCCTTATGGTCGTCCGCAGCGGATGCCAGATTGACGAAGCAAGCAAGGAGTAACGTTGAAAGTACCGTGGAAAGTTTCATGGGAGCTCCATGTCAGTTGATAAATCGGTTAATGAAAATTTGGGTTATCGTCGTACTCGGGTGTGCTGCCGACGTAGGTGCAACCTTCCGGTTGGTGGGCACAGGGTTTTGTTTCGCATTGCAGCGTCGTGTGGACTACCTTGAAGCGGTTGGCCAACACCGTCTGTAAGGCGGGCATCAAAACTTTCTCGGCGGAGTAGGTCTGGTCGTAAACCACATGCGCGGTGAGGCTGGTCTTGCCGGTCGTCAGCGCCCAGAGATGCAGGTCATGGATGCCGAGTACGCCGGGCACAGCCAGCATGGCCTGCTCCACCTCTCCTAAGTCGATGCCCTCGGGTACGCCTTCGAGCAGGATATTCAGACTGTCCTTCAGTAAGATCCAGGTGCGTGGCAAAACCCAGAGGCCAATGGCTACTGCCACAAGCGGATCTACCCATGACCAGCCTGTTAGCTGAATCACCACCGCACCCACGATCACGCCGATCGACCCAAGAAGGTCGCTCCACACTTCGAGATAGGCACCCTTCACGTTGAGGCTATCTGACTGTCCCCCGCTCAGTAGGCGGATGCTGATCAGATTGACGATGAGGCCGATACTGGCAATCACGAGCATTCCAACTGAATGGATTTCGGGCGGGGAGGTGAATCGTCGGTAAGCCTCAACCAGGATGTAGAGCGCCACGGCAAACAGCAGCAAGGCATTGAAGGCTGCCGCCAGAATCTCAAAGCGGTGGTAGCCATAGGTTCGCCGGCGATCGGCCGGGCGCCGGGCAATGCGAATGGCCGCCAATGCGATGGCGAGCGCAGCAGCATCGGTCAGCATGTGCGCGGCATCCGAGATGAGAGCTAAGCTGCCGGTCAGTACGCCGCCAATGACTTCGGCAATAAGAAAACTGCCAGTCAGCGCCAGGGCAAAGCGCAGGGCACGCTCGTTTTCGGTGTTCGGGAGCGCGTGGGTGTGACTCGCACTCATGAGGCCCCTCTTTGATCATCGGGGCGTCGCTTCCATTTCTGCTTCGTCATCTGGAGACGACGCCGAAGGTTTTTTGAATATTTTGGTGCCTTACCGCGCCTGCCTTCCCGCCAGCAAAACCATCCGTAAAGCACCAGAAAAGTCAGAATCAGCCCCAGAGTAAGTATGAGGAACTGGAACCCAAGGTGGCTGTGGATCATGTGCTTGACCATAAGGGATGACACCAAGCTCAGAACTGCTGCGCCTTGCCGCAATTCGGGCAAAACTTAGTACCCGGGGCGAGGTTCGCATTGCAGTCCGCACAATTACCGGGCACCAAGGCTGTGCCACATTGAGCGCAGTAGCGTCCCCCAGGGTTGGTCGCGGAGCCGCACTTTGGGCATGATGGACCACCAGCAGCGCTATTGATGGATGGTGTTGAATTTGATGGGTAACTGTTTCCCCAGCCATGATGACCGCTGCTATCACGACCATGATGACCTCCACCATGCGAACTGGCGACTCCTCGCAAGAGTTTTTCAAAAAATCCCATAACAGCCTCCGTATTTGAGTGGAAGAATGGGTGACCGACGGTTTATGCCGAATCCGGCACGGAGCCCCCGGTCACGAACGGAAGACGCTAGGCTTCAGATGGCTCGTCTATCGATTTCGTGAAGTCCTCCTCGTCGGCATCTTTGCCGTGAGCAAGGCGATATAGAAGCGGCAACACAAGAAGCGTCAGCGCCGTCGACGACAAGATTCCCCCAATCACCACGGTGGCAAGCGGGCGTTGGACTTCCGCACCGGTACCTGTAGCAATCGCCATGGGGACAAAACCGAGCGAGGCGACCAATGCGGTCATCAGCACAGGGCGCAATCGAGTCAGAGCCCCTTCGTGAATGGCATCATCCAGAGTGCGCCCTTCTTCACGTAAATTACGGATGAAGGAAATCATCACCAGGCCGTTCAGCACCGCCACGCCGGACAAGGCGATAAAGCCGATGCCTGCCGAAATCGAGAGCGGAATGTCCCTTAGCCAGAGTGCGACAACGCCGCCTGTCAGCGCAAACGGAATGCCGGTAAACACCAGCAGTCCATCTTTCACGTTCCCGAACATCGCGAACAGCAGCGTGAATACCAAAAGCAAGGCCACGGGCACCACGATCTTGAGACGCTGCGAGGCCGATTCCAGTTGCTCGAAAGTTCCGCCCCAGGCGGTCCAGTAGCCGCTTGGAATCTTGACCTCGGCTAGACGGCTCTGAGCCTCGCCAACAAAGGAGCCGATATCTCGTCCCCGAACATTGGCACTAACAACAATCCGACGCTTACCGTTTTCCCGACTGACCTGGTTCGGACCCGGTGCAATCTCAAGACTGGCGACTTCCCCCAATGGGATATAGGTCGTACGTACATCAACCCCATTTCCGGCAGAAGCCCCCTTCGGCAAAGCTATCGGCAAACGCTTTAGTGATTCGAGATCAGAACGAAGGTTATCCGCCAATCGCACGACAATATCGAAGCGTCGGTCACCTTCAAACATGGTTCCTGCTTCTCGACCACCAATCGCTGTCGAGATTGCATCCTGGACATCACCAATATTGAGTCCATAGCGCGCCGTTTTCTCCCGGTCAATATTCACGGTCAGCATAGGTAAGCCCGTCGTCTGCTCTATCTTGACCTCGGAAGCGCCCGGAATTTTCTCCAATACAGCAGAAATCTTGCTGGCCGTATCGTTCATCACATCCATGTCGTCACCAAATATTTTGATGGCAACATCGCTGCGTACCCCTGAGATCAACTCATTGAAACGCAACTGGATCGGCTGGGAAAACTCATAGGTATTCCCCGGCAGTTTTCCAACGGTTTTTTGGATAGCGGTCAGCAGTTCGTCCCGAGATTTCCGGGGTTCTGGCCATTCCGCTTCAGGCTTCAACATGATGTAGCCATCCGAAATATTGGGTGGCATCGGATCCGAGGCGATTTCGGCCGTTCCTGTTCTCGCGAAAATCCTGTCGATTTCCGGATACTCCGCCTTGAGCCCCTTTTCCAACTGTTGCTGCATGGCTACTGACTGCGAAAGACTGGTTCCTGGAATACGCAGTGCCTGAATCGCGAAGTCGCCTTCATTCAGGCTCGGTACGAACTCACTCCCCATGCGCGTAGCGACCAAGCCAGAGAGAAGAACCATCACCGTCGTGAAGACCAGGACTACCGGCTTGTTCGCCATGACACCAGCCAGAACGGGCTCATACCAGCGCTTGGCTGCCCGCATCAGGAAGTTTTCCTTTTCATCCACCTTTTCACCGATAAACAGTGCGACTGCTGCGGGAATAAAGGTGACGGAGAGGATCATGGCACCTACGAGCGCGGTGACCACGGTGAAAGCCATAGGGTGGAACATTTTTCCTTCGACGCCGGTGAGCGCGAAGATCGGCAGATAGACAATCATGATGATGAGCTGACCGAATAGCAGCGCTCGGCGAGCCTCTTTCGAAGCGGCAAAGACTTCGTGGAAGCGCTCGGTCCGGGTCAATGGTCGCCCGTGATGTGCCTGGGCGTGGGCCAAACGGCGAACACAGTTCTCCACAATGACAACGGCACCATCGATGATGATCCCGAAGTCAAGAGCGCCGAGGCTCATCAGGTTGGCACTAATCTGGTAGGTCACCATCCCCGAAAAGGTAAACAGCATGGAGAGCGGGATCACCATGGCGGTGATTACAGCCGCCCGCATGTTGCCGAGGAACAGGAACAGAATGACGATGACCAGGATCGCCCCTTCCAGAAGGTTCTTCTTGACGGTATTGATCGCTTTGTCCACAAGGACGGTGCGGTCATAGACTGTCACTGCCTTGATGCCTTCCGGCAGATTGCGGTTGATTTCGACCATTTTCTGGTCGACCGCTCGTGAGACGGTGCGACTGTTCTCGCCAATCAACATGAACACGGTACCCAGAACGACTTCACGCCCGTTGTCAGTGGCGGCACCAGTACGTAGCTCGCGACCGATGCCAACATCGGCCACGTCGCGGATACGGATCGGCACGCCCTGGACATTGCCCAGGATGACGTTACGAATATCCTCGATGCTACGCACTTGGCCAGGAGCACGAATCAGATACTGTTCGCCGCGCTTCTCGATATAACCGGCGCCGACGTTGCTGTTGTTGCGGTCGATGGCGATTACCACGTCCTGAAGTGTCAGGCCGTAGGAAGCCAGCTTTTCCGGGCTGGGTGCTACCTGATACTCTTTGGCAAAGCCACCAATCGAGTTGATTTCAGTCACGCCTGTCACGTTGCGCAGTTGCGGCTTGATGATCCAATCTTGTATTTCGCGCAAATCAGTCGGTGTATAGGGAGTGCCATCCGGCTTTTTGGCGCCGTCCTCTGCTTCTACCGTCCAGAGATAGATTTCACCCAGGCCAGTAGAGATGGGCCCCATTGCCGGCGCTATTCCGGTAGGGAGTTTTCCCTTGGCTTCCTGAATCCGCTGATTGACCAGTTGGCGGGCAAAATAGATATCCGTTCCATCCTTGAAAATCACCGTAACCTGCGACAAGCCGTAACGCGACAGGGAACGGGTCTGCTCCAGGTGAGGTAGGCCGGCCATGACTGTCTCGACCGGAAAGGTCACGCGCTGCTCGACTTCGAGCGGCGAATAGCCCGGCGCTGCCGTATTGATCTGTACTTGGACATTCGTGATATCGGGTACGGCGTCAATCGGCAGGCGCTGGTAGTTATAGACTCCCAAGCCGGCCATGCCGAGGACGGCCAATAAGACCAGCCAGCGGTGTTCGATGGCGAGGCGGATGATGCGTTCAAACATGTTGTTCTCCCTCGCCTCAGTGGCTGTGCTCGGCGCTACCCTTGCCGAGTTCCGACTTCAGGACGAAGCTGCCTGACGCTGCATAAGGGGTTCCTGCTTTCATTCCACTAACCACTTCGATGAATTTGCCATCCGAACGGCCCAAGGTCACCGGTTGTGCAACGAAACCGTCAGGCACCTTGATGAAAACGACGCTCTTGTCGCCAATCGTCTGGATGGCTTCGGTTAGAACGCTGACCGGAACTTCGGCTTCACTGGAAACGACTTCGATATTCACGAACAATCCAGGACGCCAAGCCATCTTCGGGTTGGCCAAAGTGACCCGCGCCTTAGCGGTGCGCGTATCCTGCCCGAGCAATGCACCCACGTAGGAGATGCTGCCTTCGGCTTTCGAGTCGAAGGCAGTTGCCTTAACAATAACCTTTTCACCAACCCGGATGACGTTCAGATCTTTGGCAGGAACGACAATCTCCGCCCATACGGAAGACAAGTCGGAAATCGTGAAAATACTGGCGTCTTCCTTCACGGCCTCGCCAAGCGCGATGTGTTTCTCAACGACCATGCCGTCGAAAGGTGCGCGGATTTCATAACGATTGAGACTGCCCGAAACCGTGGCACTGGCACCCAGCGCAATCAACTTTTGCTGGCTGTTGGCAACGGCGATTTCGGCTTCCCTTAAAGTTTGTTGGGCTTGCAGGTAGTCTTGCTCGGCAGAGATTCTTTCTTCCCAGAGCTTCTTCTCACGCTCATAGGTCGATTTGGCGAGCGAAAAACGCTTCTGCGCTGCCAGAAGTTCACTGCGTTGCTCCGAAAGGCCCGTGCTGGCGATCACCGCTAGAACCTGACCGCGCTTGACCGTTTGACCCAGATTGGCAGGAACACTCTCGACGACTCCAGCAAGACGGGGTACGACATGCGCGGTACGGTCTTCGTTGAAGCGGATTTCGCCGGGAAGCTGAGCCGCTGTTTTGATTTTGGCGGGAGTAGCTTTCTGGATACCGATGGCGGCAGCTTTAACTTGCTCGTCCGTTAGCTCGATTTTTCCTTCTTCCCGGCTATCGATGAACAGGAATGGGGTGTTTCCCATTAGCGCCGATATGGAGGCTTCGAACACATGCGGCTCTGCAATTTGGCTGGTACTTTTCAGGTAGTCCTTCTCGGCTGAAAAGAGGACCTCCTGCTTCTCCCCACCTGGTCGCGTCAGTGCTATCGAGACTTTTGCTGCGGTTGGTGCAAGCGGCTTTCCTTGCTGGAACAACCAGACACGGAAACCTGGCTCACCACCATCTTCGGACAACAGCAACTCCAGACCAAAACCATCCTCGGTAAAAAGCTTGCCACCATGCGGCCCCGATTGGGGCTCATCCTCATGGTGCTCTGCATCTCCATGTTCTTTGGCATGCTCGTGACCATCGCCAGCTTTGCTGCCATGATGCTCGGCATCGGCATGCCCCTTGGCTTCTGCATGGCTGGCGTGTTCATGCTGTTCTCCAGCAGGTTGGGAAGTACTGCCCCCCAGTATCCAAGTGCCGGCGACAATTCCTGTCGCCAAAATCACGGCAATGGCGATCCCTTGCTTTCTGGTGAGATTGAAAGTGTTCTTGTTGAAATTCATTTTCACGACGCGCTCCTACGGACGGCTGGGTACGGCAGTTGGCATTGAATCGATGGAGCCCAGGACGCGCTCCAGTTCGGCCGCGGTCCGATGAGCATCGGACAAACTTCTCAGGTATTGGGCTCTCGCCTGAAAGAAGGTACGTTGGGCATCCAATACCTCCAGAAAACTGAATTTTCCCAGTTCAAATCCTTTGCTGGCAGCGTCATAGGCGCTGCGAGCGCCCGGCATGATTTCGCTTTGCAGGGTTTGCGCTTCAACAACCAGGGCTTTTAGACGTTCCTCGTTTTGTGTTACCTCCGTACTTAAACGAACCTCAGTAACACTGAGCTCGTCCCGTGCCTTGTCGGCTCGACGCTGCGCCTCAAGCACATTGCCCTGATTACGGTCGAAGATTGGGAAGGGAATTGAGACACCCACGATGGTTTGGTTGCGCCCAAGTTCTTCAACCTTTTTGGATCCCAGGCTGACTGTAACGTCGGGAATCCGGCGAGAACGCTCCAAGTCCGCGAGAGCAGAAAAACGATCGACTTCATGGCGCGCACGAAGAAGTGCCGGAGATGCATTCAAGCGGCGGGTGATTTCTTCGGTGGAGCGGATCGGCGGCAACAAATCGGTACGCCCTTCAGCCTGTTCAAACCGTGGTGTCGAACTTCCCCAACTTGCCGCCAAACGCTTTCGGGCCGACACCAGTTCGCGTTGTGCCTGATTCAACTCCACTCGTGCTGAGGCTTCCGCCACACGGGCCTTTGTTTCCTCAACCGGCGAGATTTTGCCGGCAGTCACGCGTCGTGAAGCCGCCTGGCTAGCGCGTTGGGCCAGGCCGAGCAAGTCCTCGGCCTGTTGAATACGCTCCTGAGCAACCAGAACATCGAAGAAGGCCCCGATCACGGTTGCGCGTATGTCAAGGCGTTTCGCTGCCAGATCGGCTGCTGCTACATCACGGCCCCGCTCGGCAGAGGCAATTCGGGCGGAGCGCTTGCCACCAAGTTCGATCCGTTGGCTCAGCTGGATAGTTGTGGTTCGCGTGGCCTTATTCTGCGTATCTTCAACGGAAGTCGAAATTTCCGGATTGGGCAGAATGCCCGCTTGGATTACGACCCCTTCGACAGCACGTAATTCGTTGGTTGCTGCTGATAATTCCGGATTGGACGTTAGCGCGAGATCAATCGCCGCCGAAAGGGTCAAGGTTCCAACCGGCTCCGTTACAAGCGTAGGTACGAACGTCGTCGAAGTCAGCCGGTCTTGCGACTGGGCGTTGAGATTGGTGCTGGCCAACACCGTGAATCCGAACAGGGTTCGGAGCAGCAACGTGACAGCAAAATTTCTTGGGTACATCCGATTCTCCAGTGATGAAATACACGTTGGGGAATCGGCGGGGCGCCATCTGACTGACAGAGTGGCATAGCACGCGGCTTAGGCCGCAGCAATTAGATTTGGGAAATGCCCAAGCCCCGCCGATTAGGCGGAGATGGACCAGTTAGGACGCTCAGGCTGTTCGTCTGGTGGGGAAGCCCAAAGCTGGACTGTCCGAAAATGATCAGCAACAGCCCCAACCTTGGGCAGCAAACTGCTGAACGAGGTCAATGCTGCAACACAGCCTGCATGGCAGACTGCGCAATCATTGTCCACATCAGAGACCGAGCCTTTCGCAAGCTTCTCGCCATCCTCGGCTTGATGCTTATGGTCGTGATGACCAAAGTGCTTCGTCGATCCCGTTTCGTGCTGGCAATAGGTCGCTGCCACCGCCCAGGAAATCTGGAGCGGCAAAACAATCAACAGGAAAATAGATAGCCAGCGACGCATGGGATGAATGGTAACAGAACAAAATGTGTTCAAGCAGTAAGCCTGCAGGGGGTAACGTATGGAAAGGCGAGTTGCTGATGACCAGGGTTTTCCTGGTCATCGTCCGATGGGCAACATATCCGTCCTCGGTGCGGAATTAACCACCCTGGTACAACGCCTCGCGTTGCTTCTTTTCTTCCGGCGTCATTTGCACAGATGGTGCAGGTGTGTTGTGCTGGAGTTTGTCGACGTGTTGCCATTTCCCATCGCGATAGGCATATTCGTGCGGAATCAGCACCCAGCCTTGATCACCGCCGACATAACGATACTGGCCGTCCGCACTTACTGGATTGCGTTTGAAGTCATCGAGTTCCTGTTGCACTTGCTGGGCGGATTTGCTGCCCGAACCGTGCGCCGGGTAGAATTTTGTCGCGCCCTCCGGCGTGCTGTGCATGACCGAGTCGGCCAACACCTGACCTGACAGGAGCAAACCGGCACAAAGTATGGGGATGGAAAGGGCTTGTTTGACGTTCATGATGGAACTCCTTCATTGATGTTTCGTTCATCGGTTTTGATGTATGCCGAACAACTGAACGGCATAGGTGAACTATAAAAAAACAGCACTGACAGAACGCCAACAGGAAGTTTACAAAATTGACATCTTTCGATTTGGAAAGAAATGAAACTATTGGTTGTCGAAGATGAGCAAAAGCTTGCCCAGTACCTGCAAAAAGGATTGGGTACGGCAGGCTTCGTTGTCGACCTTGCCCATGACGGAGTAACCGGACTTCACATGAGTCTGGAGTTTGATTACTCCGTCATCATCTTGGACTCCATGCTGCCTGGCATGGACGGACTTGCCTTGCTGGCTGCCCTGCGTACCCAAAAACAAACCCCGGTCTTGATGCTGACCGCGCTGGGTAAAGTGGAAGACCGGGTCAACGGTTTGCAGACTGGCGCCGACGATTATCTGGTCAAGCCGTTCGCCTTTTCTGAGCTGATCGCTCGAATCCAGGGACTGCTGCGCCGCTCGGCACAGCATCAACCGGAAAGCACGTCGAACCGTCTGGCATTGCACGATCTTGAAATGGATCTGGCTCGCCGTAAGGTCTCCAGGAATGGTCAGCGTATCGACCTGAGTGCCAAGGAGTTCCTGCTACTTTCTCTGTTTCTGAGGAAACAAGGCGAGGTGCTATCGCGTACCGAGATTGCCGAGCAGGTTTGGGATATGAATTTCGACAGCAACACCAATGTAGTCGAAGTTTCGATCAAGCGACTTCGCGCCAAAATGGATACACCCTTCGAGCTCCAACTACTGCACACCGTACGAGGCATGGGTTATGTCCTCGAAATGCGCGAATGAAACTTGGCAAACAGATTAACCCGACGCTGAGCGGTCGCCTTGTACGCTGGCTCGCCTCACTAAGTTTGGGTGTCCTTGGATGTTTGTGTCTCGGAGTATTTTTCTCGGTCAAAATTAATCTTGAGTCACAACAGGATCTACGCCTTGAAAAGCTCAGTACGGCAATTCAGCACCTGTTTGAAGAAACGCCGGCACACCTGCAACCGGGAACACTGGAACATGACCTGGAAGATCTTCTGAAGATCAATCGGGACTTGCATCTCAAGTTACTCGATAGATTGGGTGGGGCTCGTTTCATTTCGACGCCAAGTGCTTGGCCGTTAAAAGCGCGCTTTCTCTCGCTTGCACTCCCCGAGGAAGCTTCGAGGACAGATTTTGCCGTTGCCGAATTGGCGCTCGACACTGCACCCGACGAGGCTATTCTGGATCGCCTCGCAGCCATTCTTTGGGGGGCTGCATTGATCGGCAGTGCTGCGATCACCGTGGGCGGTTACCTGCTCGTTTATTTTGGACTGACCCCCATTCGGACACTGGCTGAGCAAACACGCTGTCTCGCAATACTTTCCCTCGACAAACGGTTGGAAACTGAGGGGATTCCCGCCGAGCTACAAGTGCTTGTCGATCAGTTCAACGATTTGCTAAATCGACTGGAAAAAGCCTACCAGCAACTCGAAGGATTCAATGCCGATGTAGCGCACGAATTGAGAACGCCGTTGGCGAATATCATCGCTAGCAGTGAATTGGCTTTGCGTAGCAACGACAAGGATGAAAATCTGCGTGATTGCATCGGTGGGAATCTCGAAGAAATGCACAGGCTGTCGGGCATCGTTAATGACATGCTGTTCCTGTCGCAAGCCGACCGGGGTGCAAAAGCCCGGCGGATACCCGTTCAAAGCCTCGCCCAACTCTGCACTGAGGTGGCTGACTACTATGAAGCAGTGCTGATTGAGTCCGACCTTCAGTTGTCGATTGAAGGTGATGCATCCGGCCTATTCGATGCTGCACTGCTACGGCGCGTACTGTCCAATTTACTGAATAATGCGGCCCGGTATGCTGAGCACGGAAGTGCAATCTTGATCCGGATAGCGCCGGAAGCAGATGGACAACTAAAGCTCTCGGTGATCAACCAGGGGGAACCGATTCCTGCTGCAAGCCAGCCCCACATCTTCGATCGCTTTTTCCGCGTAGACACGTCACGTAGCCACGGCCACCAAAATCATGGACTGGGTCTCGCCATTGTTAGCGCGATTGCCCGGATGCATGACGGGGCGGCATTCGCAATATCCGCCGATGGCGAGACCGAAATAGGCGTACGACTGGCCTGCTGACGGCCTCGCTGCTTTCGTCGATGCAGGCCAACGGGTCTTCAGTCTCTGGTTTGCGGCGCAGAGGTTCGCAACGTTCGCAGGCCGTTAGCGACGACCAGTAGACTGGCGCCCATGTCAGCAAATACCGCCATCCACATCGTGGCATTTCCGAACACCGCGAGCCCGAGAAATACGACCTTGATGCCCAAGGCCAGTGCGATGTTCTGCCAGAGCACGGCGTGTGTCTGGCGGGACAAACGGATGGTTTCCGGGATACGTCGCAAATCGTCGTTCATGATGACCACGTCGGCGGCCTCCATGGCGGTATCGGTGCCGGCAGCGCCCATGGCAACACCGATATCGGCACGTGCCAGGGCGGGCGCATCGTTGATACCGTCGCCGGTCATTGCCGTCGGGCCATAGCGCCCCTGCAGTTCCTCGATAGCAGCCAGCTTGTCCTCCGGCAGCAGGTTGCCTCGTGCATCGTCGATTCCCGCCTGGCGGGCAATACTGGTTGCGGTTGCTACGTTGTCGCCGGTGAGCATGACCGACGTGACACCAAGGCGATGCAGATCGGTAATCGCTTCCCGCGAGCTTTCCTTGATGGTGTCAGCCACCGCGAAGATAGCCAGTACCCGATCCTCGGTAGCCAGCAGAGTGGCGGTTCGCCCTTGACTTTCATGAACGGCAAGACGCGCCTCGATCTCTGGGCTGCACAGACCACGATCCTCGATCAAGCGATGGTTACCAAGAATCAAGGTATGCCCGTCCCGGCGGGCCTCGATGCCGCGACCGGGAAGCGCGGTGAAGTCGGTGAGGCCGTTTTCCGGCAGGTTCAGGCCGGTGGCGATAGCCTTCGAAACGGGGTGGTCCGAATGGCCGGCCAGGCTGGCGGCCCAGGAAAGCACCTTTGCTTCTGGATCGAAGGGGGACAGCACCTCTGTGGCTACCAGACGAGGCTTGCCTTCCGTGATGGTGCCGGTCTTGTCGAGAGCGATGGCGCGCAGTTTACGGGCCTCTTCCAGATAGACGCCGCCCTTGATCAGGATGCCGCGCTGAGCGGCTGCGGCCAGTCCGCTGACAACTGTAACCGGCGTAGCGATAACTAGCGCACAGGGACAGGCAATTACCAGGAGAACCAGTGCCTTGTAGAGCGCCTGTGTCCACATCCAATCGAACAGCCAGGGGCCGCAAATGGCCACGGCCACGGCAATCGCAAAAATGGCCGGCGTATAAATGGCGGCAAAGCGATCCACGAAGCGCTGGGTGGGAGCCCGCGTGCCTTGGGCTGCCTCGACGGCATGGATGATGCGGGCCAGGGTCGTGTTGTTGGCGGCAGCCGTCACCTCGAATTCCAGCGTGCTGGTCTCGTTGATAGTGCCGGCGAAAACGGGATCGCCAGTTGTCTTGTCGACAGGAATGCTCTCGCCGGTGACCGGCGCCTGGTTGACCGCACTGCTGCCGGCGGTCACTCGTCCATCCAGCGGGATGCGGGCACCAGGCTTGACCCGTGCCAGTGCACCGATGACGACCTTGTCGGCCGGCGTCTCCAGCCAGCCACCATCGCCTTGGCGAATCTCTGCGGTTTCCGGGGCCAAGGCAAGCAGCCCCTTGATAGCGTTGCGTGCCCGATCGACGGACCGGGCCTCGATGAGTTCGGCGATGGCGTAAAGCGCCATGACCATCGCTGCTTCCGGCCATTGACCGATCAGGAAAGCGCCAGTCACGGCGACGCCCATCAGGGCGTTCATGTTCAATTGGCCGCGCCGCAATGCGGACAATCCCTTGCGATAAGTGGAGAATCCGGAGAAGGCAATGGCAGCCGCTGCCAACGCCATGCCCAGCCCCTTGAACAGCAGGGTATCGGGTGCAAAGAAATCCAACGCCTCGGCTCCGATGGCCAATGCCAGGGCGATCAAGGCCTTACTGATCTCGCCGAGACCTGATGGGACTTCGGTCTGTTCATGCTCAATGGGCAACACTTCAAAACCGAGCTGACGGATGGCCTGTAACGCACTTTTCTGGACGGACTGCTCGGCATCAATGGTCAGGGTCCGGGCAGCCAGTTCGAAGCGTAGCGACCGAATCCCATCGATGCCTGCTAGTGCCTTGCGAATATCGTTTTCTTCGTTCGGGCAGTCCATGGCGGGAATCCGAAAAACGCTCGATTTCCCTGAGGAGTGGGATACGGAGACACGCGGCGCATCCTGAGTGGAGGTCGTATCAGTCGTACAGCCACCTGAACACGCGCAGCGTTCAGGCTCATTGGATCGGTGCTTCTCGGCATGGGGGGGCATGGCAATCTCCTGTTCGTTGATGCCATTAAAAACCCTTGAGTCGCTACAAGGTCAAGCGGCTACAATGAAACGGTTCAAGGAGAAAAGCATGTTGGAGTTCCTGAAGATATTGGGCCTCTTCATCGTCACTGCACTGGCCGAAATCGTCGGTTGCTATTTGCCCTGGCTGGTGCTGACGCAGGGTCGCCCGCGTTGGCTTCTGATCCCGGCTGCCGTGTCACTTGCTCTGTTTGCCTGGCTGCTTACATTGCATCCAGGCGCCGCCGGTCGTATCTATGCTGCTTATGGCGGTGTCTATGTTGCGATCGCCTTGTTGTGGCTATGGCAGGTCGATGGAATTCCCCTAACACGTTGGGATCTGCTGGGCAGTGCCGTATGTCTCGGTGGCATGGCCATCATCGCGCTGCAGCCTGGCCGGTCGTAAGGATGACTGGAATGAAAATCGGCGAACTGGCGCGTTTAGCGGGAAGTAATGTGGAAACGATCCGCTACTACGAGCGGGAAGGACTGTTGCCGAAACCTGGGCGGAGCGAGGGAAATTACCGCATCTATGGGCCAATGCACCTGGAGCGACTGACCTTCATTCGGCACTGTCGTGGCTTGGACATGACACTTGACGAGATTCGGACGTTGTTGCACTTCAAGGAATCACCGGAGGAAAACTGCGGCGAGGTAAACCGCTTGCTCGATGAACACATCGGGCATGTCGTTCGTCGAATCGGTGAACTCCAAGCGCTGGAAAAACAACTCCTTGAGCTGCGCGGCCGTTGTCCAGATGAGCGTCAAGCCTCGACTTGCGGGATTCTTGAAGGCTTGTCGCAGTCAGGTATCAACGAGAAGCCGATGGAAAATCACATTCCTGGCGTGCACGGCACCGCCTTAAACCACCCCAAAGAACCAGAATGAGCCAGGTCGATCTCTACCTCGATGCGGCCGAACGGGCCAACACCCGACGCAGCTATGCGTCAGCCATCCAGCACTTCGAAGTCGAATGGGGAGGCTTGTTGCCGGCGACCATCGATTCAATTGCCCGCTATCTGGCGGCCTACGCCGAATTACTGGCGCTGAACACACTGAAGCACCGCCTCGCAGCACTGTCACGCTGGCATCAGGATCATGGCTTTCCCGACCCAACCAAAGCTCCGAAGATCCGGCAACTGTTGAAAGGTATACGAACGCTGCATCCGGCCCAGGAAAAACGGGCCAAGCCGCTGGAGCTTGAAATCCTGCGCGGTGTTACCCACTGGCTGACATCGGCCACGGCGGCGGCAGTCAGCCGGGGGGATTCGACCAATGCCCTGCGACACATGCGGGATCGAGCCCTGGTTCTCCTCGGATTCTGGCGCGGATTCCGCTCCGACGAACTGGCGAACCTTCGCATCGAATTTGTCGAGATCAAGCCGGGCGAGGGGTTGACCTGCTTCTTGCCCCGCAGCAAGGGGGATCGCAACCTGGAAGGCCGAAGCTACTCTTGCCCGGCATTGTCCCGGCTGTGCCCGGTCGAGGCAGTCGAAGACTGGCTGGCCTTGTCCAAACTGACGGTAGGCCCGCTATTCCGCAAGATTGACCGCTGGGGGCATCTGTCCGAGGCCGAACTGACCCCGAGCAGCATCATTCCCATGCTTCGAAAGTTGCTGAGCCAGGCAGGCGTGGCCGATGCCGAGGCCTTCAGCAGTCACTCGCTACGCCGTGGGTTTGCGCAGTGGGCGGGCATGAGCGGCTGGGATCTCCGCGAGTTGATGAATTACGTGGGCTGGCGTGACGTGAAGGCTGCGATGCGCTATCTGGATGGGGTCAGCATTGACCAGAAAGCGCGATTCGAGCAAGGACTGGATCGGGCGCTCCCGGAAAGATTGCCCGTTTCGACCCCGCAACTGCCGAATCTGCCCGAGGTCGCCCAAACCGCGATTGAGGTTTCCATCGATCTATCTGCCTTCAACGGTGGGCGCCGCAGTGTCGCCAGTGCCTTGCGGGATATGGCGAGTACCTGTCTTGCCCGATTTCAAGCACAACCGCTGGATCCGGACGGGCGTAGATATCAAATTTCCGTCCCGACGCCGTCGACCGATATCCTGGACGATCACCTCTACACATTGCTCGACGAACTCCATCGCATTGCCGACGCTCGTGAATGCTTTCTAGAGGCAGTCTGCCGCGACCCGGCTACCGGCAGGCACTGGGACTGATCCCGCATGACCCAGCTTCACGAGACCGCGTATCCCCGCCTGAAAGCAGACCCGTCGGCACAGGATCTCGACGAAATTTACACCCTGACGCCCGATGAAATTGCCTTCATCGACCAGACCGTCAAACGGCCGACGGCGCGTACGGTAGCTTTTCTCTACCTGAAGCTTTTTCAGCGACTGGGCTACTTCATCCGTCTCAAAGAGATACCAACCCTCATCCGACAGCACATCGTTGCCCAAACGGGATTTGCCCGGCCGCCGAGGCTGGACGAGCTGTTGCAGTTCGATCGATCAACCGGACGCGAGCGCTTGATCGAATCGCTGCGCCGCTACCTGAACGTTCGCCCCTTAAATCAGGAGAGCCGGGCGTGGCTGCAGCATATTGCCGAGACAGCAGCCGACAACCGCCACGTCGTGGCTGACATCATCAACGTGATGCTGGAGGAACTGGTCCATCATCGCTATGAATTGCCAGGCTTCACGGTCCTGGATCGATTGGCCATCCAGGCCCGCGAAAAGATTCACGAGGTCCATTTCGCGGGTATCGCCAACCAGCTCGATACCAAAGTCAAAGAACGGATCGACAGTCTATTCAAGGTCAGCAAGGATGAATCCAGCACAACCTGGAACATGCTCAAGCGGGAACCGAAGAAACCAACCAACAAGGAAACCCGCTCCTACCTCCAGCACATCCGGCGCTTGCAATTACTGGTTGAACAATTGCCCCAACCGGATATTCCCATCCCCAAACTCAAGCAATATCGCTACATCGCCCGCTCCCTGAATGCCAGTGAGATGGCGGAACTGAAACCGCAGAAGCGTTATGCGCTGGCGGTCATTTATATCCGCTCGCAGTTTGCGCAGACGCTTGATGATGCAGCCGATCTGTTTGTCCGCATGCTTCAGAACCTGGACAATCAGGCACGCAACAAGTTGGGGGAGTACCAACAAGAACATCTGCAGCGTACGGATCGCCTGATCGGGCAATTGAAGGAGGTATTACTGGCTTATCAGATCAACGGCACCGACCATCAGCGCGTGGAAGCCATCGGCTCCAGCCTGATCGCCGACGTCGATGATTTGGTGGCCATCTGCGACGAACACATGGCCTATGCCGGTCGCAATCATCTGCCGTTCCTGGTTCAACCCTACAAGGCCGTGCGTGCCCAACTGCTCAACTGCATCGAAATCATCAACCCGCAGAGCAGCAGCGAGGACGACACGTTGATCCGGATGATGAAGGCGTTGCAGGGACTACGCAGCACACGGCACGAGGTCGTGCCGATTTCCCTGGTCGAGCTGGATGCAGAACGAGATCTTCAATGGCTGCCCGCTGCTTGGCGCAAGCTGGTTGTTACGGAGCGCGCCGATGGGCGAATCGCCACCATCAATCGCCGCTACTTTGAACTGGCAGTCATGTACGCCATTCGCGATGAGCTAAAGTCAGGCGACCTCTTCATACCGCATGGTGAACGCTACGACGATTATCGCGAACAGTTGGTTGACGACGAAACCCTGAATCGCGAACTGACCGAATATGGCCAGGTGACGGGAGTTGAAACCGATCCCAAGGCCTTTACCCAAGCATTGAAGTCTACCCTGCTGGAAACTGCTGAAGCGGTTGATGCCGCGTTCCCGGAAAATGCCTACGCCGAGATCGTCGATGGCCGGCTGATCCTGAAAAAGCCACCGGCCAGCGAACTCCCCCCCGGCATCCGCCAGATCGATCATCTGATCACGGAGCACATGGAGAACGTTAGCATTGTCGACGTGCTGATCGATACTGAACGCTGGCTGCAACAGCACAAGCTGTTCCGACCCTTGATGGGTACCGAAAGCCGAATCGAAGAATTACGCCCAAGGGTGATCAGCACCCTGTTTTGTTACGGCTGCAACCTCGGGCCGACCCAGACGGCCCGTTCGATTCGCGGAATGAGCCGCAAGCAAGTTGCCTGGCTCAACATCAAGTACGTCACGGAAGAAGCGCTGGAAAAAGCCATCGTCAAGGTCATCAATGCCTATAACAAGTTCGAATTGCCCAGCTACTGGGGCTCGGGAAAGCACGCCTCGGCCGATGGCACGAAATGGAACCTCTACGAGCAGAACCTGATTTCCGAGCACCACATCCGTTACGGCGGCTATGGCGGCATTGGCTATTACCATGTCTCTGACAAGTTCATTGCCTTGTTCAGCCACTTCATTTCCTGCGGCACTTACGAAGGGACGCACATCCTCGACGGGCTGATGACCAACACCTCGGATATCCGACCGGACACCATTCATGGCGACACACAAGCCCAGAGCTACACGGTCTTTGCCTTGTCGCATCTACTGGGAATCAAGCTGATGCCCCGTATCCGGGGTATCAAGGATCTGGTGTTCCATCGTCCGGAGAGCGACAAGAAGTTTGCGCACATCGACCGTCTATTCTCGGACGACATCAACTGGCAAATGATCGAAACCCATTTGCCAGACATGCTGCGGGTGGCCATCTCCATCAAGCTCGGCAAAATCTCGGCATCGGCCATCTTGCGCCGACTGGGTACCTACAGCCGCAAGAACAAGCTGTATTTCGCCTTTAAGGAACTGGGCAAGGTGGTCCGAACCATGTTCTTGCTGAAATACGTGGGCGACGTTGAACTGCGCGGGCTGATCCACGCTGAAACCAATAAGTCTGAGCAATTCAATGGCTTCGCGAAAAAGCTCTTCTTCGGCGGAGAAGGGGAGATCGCCGAGAACCTGCGTCATGAGCAACGCAAGGTGATCAAGTACAACCATCTCGTCGCCAATATGGTCATCCTGCACAACGTGGTGGGGATGAGCCGGGTGTTGAAGCAGCTACAGGCCGAGGGGGTACTGATCAACCAGGAAGTCCTGGCTGGCTTGGCCCCATACCGTATGGAACACATCAATCGCTTTGGTGATTATGTTTTGGATTTCCGGCGAAAGGTTGAGGTGTTAGCGGATGGTTTTCGGATTCTCGAAGCTGAATCAGCGGCTTAGAGAAAAAACGGGGAATTTTTCATGATTCCCGGCCAACCCTCAGACACACATCGAAGGAATACCAGCGCCCGGCCTCGTCTCGAAAGGCGACACAGCGCCCGGTTTGGCGGGCTGGCAGGCGGCAAAGGGGGCAGCGTATGGTCATAAGGTTGAGGCGCTGGCCAATCGCACCCTGGCGGGCGCCCGGCTGGCCGGCGTGCATGGCGTCACTCATGCGCCGGGTGGGAGGTACTGCGCAACCGGCCATGACTCCGGTTTAGTTGCTCTCTGTGGCACCGGCCAGCAAACCCTGATTGCTGTCGAATCCAGGCGCCCGGCGGAAAGCGTGTGCGGTAGTCAGTCGCACGCCGGGTAGGAGAAACTAGGATTTCTTCGGCGCCAGGATTTCCCCGAGGCCGCGATCAGCAAGAACCCGAGCATCGCGCTCGAGCATCTCGATCACCTGGCCGGCGGCATAGCGCACGTCGTGAAATTGCATCGGCAGCATCGTTTTGAACGACACGCGGCGCTGCAGCTCAATTTGTCCATCGCGGTACATCATGTGCTCTCACCTCGTCAGACAACAGTGATCGTCGTAGTGTTATTGATACCGGTGAACTTCATCCAGGCGGCCGGGTGGATCGGTGCGACATCCATGTCGAGCAGCACGCGCGCGGTAATCAGGCCGCTCTTGAAGCCGTCCGGGTCGTAGGGATTAATTTCCAGAATCGGCGCGCCCCACAGTGCAATAACGAGGTCATTCCAGGGACCGGCAACCATGGAGTCGCTCGGACATTCCTTGCAAACCCAGGCCGGCCAGTCGATGTAACGATCACCCTGCGGGCCGCTTTTCCAGATGGCCATGCGGCTGGCGGCTTCGTTTTGCTCTTCGGTCGTATTCAGCGACACCGGCGTGCGCAGCGAGGCGCGTACGACAGGGTGCGTCACAAACCCAAAGCCACTGGCACCGGCCATGCTGGCGTTGTATTCCGCGATCAGCGCCGGATCAGTTGCGCCGCTCGGCGCGGTCGAGGATGCCAGGCCGGACGTATTGAGCAAGCCACGCGGCTGGCCATCGGCACCAGTTCCGGCGAGGGATGCCTTGTCGATCATGCTGCCGACGATGCGCAACAGGTGTTGCTGCAATACCGCGTCGGCGACGTTGCCTTGCTTGGCGAGCAAGCGGGTAAATTTGGTCAGTACGCCGCCGGTCTTCGGGGTCAGCGTTATCTTGTCAAAGCTCGGGTCGCTCTGCGTCAGGCTGGCGCCTTCCGTCGATAACCAGTAGCCAGTCATGTCGGCGCTCACCTTTGGAATGATGATGTTGCCATGGCCGGCGCGGCTGACATCGCCATTGAGCAAGGTCGCGCCGGTCTGAAGAATGGTTGAGAACGGGCGCATGATATCGACCACCGGTTGCGTCCGGGCGCCTACCAGGGCGCCGCCAGCGGACGCGGTGCCGACATTCAGGTCGCGGGTCAGGGTTGTCGGCGAAATGGTCGGGTCGGCGAGCAGTTCCAGCGGGATCTGGACGCGGGCCGGGTCGTGATAACCCCGGGTGGCCTGGCCAATTTCCTTCAAAACTTCGGCTTCATAGCCGTCGAGCGAATTGCTCTCGCCAGACATGGCTGCCAGGACGCGGGAGATAGAAAAGGCGCGGGTGCTGCGGTTGTTACGCTCGGCGCGGACAGCGGCGGATGCGTCGGAATAGCTGCGGATGATTGCGGTCATTGAATGAACCTCCTTGTGATGGCTGAATCATCCGCGCCTGCGGCGGAAACTACTCCGGAAACGATTTCCGCACGATGTTCCGCCATTGCCGGGCGCACAGCCGCATTTCGGCGCCAGCGTCGGCGGCGAAAAACAGCGCCGCATCGAATTCATCCGCCAGCGGTGGCGGCTGCGACGAGCTGCGCCAGGCCGGCCATGTCTTGCGCATGAACTCAACACAGCGGCGCTGCAGCGTTGCGGCGCGGTTCTGCTCGGGCAGGAGACCGGCAGCGATGCCCAGCCAGTAATCGCGGGTGGCCACGGCGCTGCGGGAAGCCGGTAGCACCCTGAGATATCGGGGCAAACCTTCCGGGTCGGCGCCATCGCGCCACCAGGCCTTGAAGGCACCGACCAGCCAGCGGTCGGCGTCTGGATCAATGCTCCCGCGATCAACCAGATCCCCGATCAGGGCGAGGCCGTCGGACATTCCCCGCCCTCCTCACCTTCGACTACCTCGCGCGGCAGCATGGGGCCGGGGTCGCCGCCGTACAGCAAGGCGCGGTCGAGCCATTCCAGGACGATGCCGAGGCCGTCGCCATCGGGAAGCGCCGCCAAAGCATGCCAGGATGCGGATAGCTCGGTTTTAAGTGCCTCGAAAACTCCCGCGAATTCCTCAGACGAACCCTCGAAAAACTCCTTTTGCTCTGCCAGCTCGGCGAGCTGGCCGCGCTGCACCTCGGTGTTCCGGATCGCCTGGCCGAGCGCCGCTTCAAGCTCGACAATCCGGGCGCGGTAGTTCTGCAACTCAAGCGCCAGCGGCGCCAGCACCCTGGCGCGCAGGCGGGCCGGGTCGCCAGTGCGTAACAGGCTGGCCACCGCCTGGCGGGGATCGAAGCGGCCGTCAGGGCCGACTGTCAATCGACCGGCGCGGACCCATTCGGTAACGGCCTGGCGGCTGCAGCCCATCATCCTGGCGAATTGGGCGCGGGTGACGCGAACCCCGGCGACCAGTTGCTCGTCGCTTGACAGCAGCGGGACCTGCGCCGGAACTCCGGTTAAATCGGTTTGGTGGTCAAAATCAGGTGAAATTGGCATTTTGTCGGCTCGAATGTTCAGTATGTTTCGAAGAAACCCACTCCAGAAAAGTCGGGGTGCGAAATACCCGCGGGACTACCCTCCACGGAGGAACCGTGAAATCAATGGGTTATGTTCTCTCTGCCGCTATCCACCCGTCGAGCTGCGGGGTATGCGGGGTCATGCGGGGGTTTTTCTAACCCTTATATATTTTTTGTCACTGACACTTTCTACACGAAAGAAGAGTAATTACCCGCAGTTACCCGCATACCCCGCAACTTCGACCAGCCGCCACTTGGCGACCTTGCCGTGTGCGTCGTTGCCGGATTTTACGAACTGCATCTTTTCAACGATGCGGCCTCGGAAGCGGCGCAGGAACAAACCCAGCCGGCGGGAGTTGGGCTTCTCCGAGCAGGCCAGTTGCAGGCTTTCGTACAGTTCCGGATACATCAGGTCGTCACTCTGAAGCGCGCCGACGCGCGCCATGCCGGTTTTCACGACATCGCTCAGCCGCTTTTCGTCGTCCTTGAATACGGCATGCCAGGCAGACATCAGCGCGCGGATGGTCTCGATGTCCGGGTCTTGGTCGCGTAGCGCCTCGGCACTCGCAAGCGGGTCGGGGAAGCCGAGCCAGGCCAGTGGGCGGCGGCACATCAAGTCCCAGGTGTCGAAGCTGCCAAAGGCGCTCAGCTTCTCAATGCGAGGGCTGCCGGCGTTGAGATAGGCGCCGATGACGGTCAGCGCGGCGCTGATGATCTTGCCGCGCTGGGCTTTGATGTCCGCGATGAAGTCACCCTCGAAGTGTCGCAGCTCTGGCCGCTCTGTTCGGGCGTCCAGCCAGATAGACATGCACCGACGTTGCAGGTCGCCGACAATGGTCAGGTTGTTGCCGTTGGCGATCAGCAGCGCATTGGTTGGCAGCGAGATCATGGCGCTGGTACTCAGCGGCCGGATACGTACCGTCGATTGCGTGGTGATCTGGCAGAGCAGCACGCCTTGAAGAAAGCCCTCGACGTTATCGATCAGAATGACGGCATCACCAGCCAGCAGCACCCCGGCCAGGCGCTTCTGCGTTTCATCGTCATCTTTGCCCAAGGCGACCACCGACGCGGCCTTGCCGGTCAGCACGATAGCAATGGCATCCGATAGCTTCGACTTGCCGGTGCCAGGGGTCGGCGCCGTGATCAGCACCAGCGGGGCAGCTGGAAGAAGCCGGCGGACGATGCCGGTCAGTACAGCACAAACCATTGCGGCGCGGTCGCTTTCGCTCACGAACGGAAAGGTTTTGAACAAACCGCTCAAGTAGGCGGCTGCGGCCTCTGCTGCCCTTCGGCTGAAATCCGTCGGGCGCAGGTAGCCTGGTATTTCCGTCGGGGCGAGATACAGGCCCGTTCCCCGATCCCAGCCGGGCGCATCAATGATGCGGCCTTCGCTGGTGATCGTCGGCGCCTCGAGCAAGCCTTCAAGCGGTCGCAGGCCATCGTAATGGCCACGCTCGAGCAGCGCGTCGATGGGCTTGCGCGGGCAATCTATCGGCACCAGCTTTTTCTGGCGAGAGTCGAACCGCTTGTGTTTGATAACGCGGCCGAACTGCTCACTCAGGTGCGCGCCTTTCATCGGATGAATCAGGATGGCACCCTTCGGGCGATGCACGCCCTCTTCGCTCTCCGGGGTCAGGGTCGGGTAAATCTTGGCGATACCACCGGCACGGGTGAAGATTTCAAGGTGATCTGCCTTGCCCAGGTAGTACAGCATGGCATCGGTGATTTCGGGCAGCTTGCCGTTTTTGTGGACGATGTACGGCGAGCCGTCGGCGTCGAACTCTACGACGCCGGCTTCGATCAGGTCTTTTTCAGTGATCATCCGGCACCACCAACAAGGAAGAGTTTTACCTTGGCGCGGTACTGCTCAAAGCGACGGCGGTGTATCTCGAAAAGCAAACCATTCCATCCGGCAGCAAAGCCGCTCGGGTTGTCTTGGATTTGTTGCTGTGCGGCGGTTTCGAGCGAGAGCAGTGCAAGGTGAACCGGGTCCCATGATCGCCAGGACATCCAGCGAGCGGAATAGAGGTCGCCAGCGTTCAAAGCGTCGGATACGCGCTCGCTCAGCCATGCGAATTGCTGTCTGCAAACCATCTCCCAGTCCGCCACGCCCGGCGGAAGGTAAGCGCATGCCATCTCGACAATTTCGCCCAGCGGCCGGCCGTAGTTTGGATGCTTGAAATCCAATTGCGTTGAAGTCTGCATGGCCGGCCTCACTCTGCAGATTTGGCGGCGACAATCCGCTGGTATTCAGGCCAGAACCGGGTTTTATGCAGGAAAATGTTCACGCCGACCTTTGCCATTGCACCGGCCTGCATCAACTCGCGTTGAATCGGCTTGGTGTGGTAGTGCAAGAGTTTGTCGGAATTGAATACGGGCTTGCCGTATTCGAGAAACCACGTTTTCAGCGGTAGAAAATCGGAAGGGGTTGAGATTTCCATTTCGTATCCTCGTATCTTTGGTAAGAATTCGCGTCCAGCTTGGCGGCTTGGGACGGTAGTGAGGATAGGAAAACGCTGCATTCGGCGAGACCATAACTCGCCGGAAAAAAATCGCCTTAGTTATCCGCCCGGCGATACTGTCGAACTTCCTTCGCGGATTTTGCTCCGAATCCGAAGATTTGAATCAGGTCGGCTTTGCATTCATCGGTTAGTACGAAATCCTCTGGAAAATCAATTTCCAAGCCATCGAAAGAGCCGACGCCTACTCCGCGAATTTCCGACAATCCGTCCTCAAGGAGGCGCACAAAATCGGCCGCTGAATCACGCTGTCTAATCGTCGCCGGTATCAAACCCAAAGCATCGGAAGGTAAATACTGACGCTCGCCAGCAAACGCCGCTATGGCATCAACCAAGTCGGCTTGATCTGGCCAGTATTTGTAATCAAACCTGTAATCTAGGCGGGTCAGATGTCGCCTCAAGTTGTTTGAGTACATTAGTTGCTTCCTGACAGACTCAGTTTCGGCCACAGCGCGGTCGATCAGTGACATAACAGTGTCGCAAACATAAACCGGGTCGCGGCTGTCCAGCGTGTGTGGCTCAACTGCCCGTAGTCGCGCTTGATGCTCTTTTCTTTTGCGCTCTCTCAATAGGTCGGCAAGTTTTGCGGCCAGGTTTTCAATCCGCGCATTTAGGCCATCTTTGCCGCTTGCCAAGTCGCGGCGGGCTTCCTGCACGTCGCTTAACCTTGGCTCGTCTGCGGCGGCAGAAAACAACTTCAGCAATAGCGCATGACCTTGATACCGGTGGTCAATTTGGTCGTCGATTTCCCTCTGAATGCGCGCATTAATGCCGGCGTGCAGGCGCCTGGCAAGCGGCAAAAACTCGGAATCGGTTTGCTCGTCCTCGATAACTTCGGCGAGCAGCTTTTTGATGGAGAATTGCATGACAGCACCCTTCAGCGCCGTGCCTTCATTGGGAGCCACTCCCAAGCGGTGAAGGGGTCCGCCTTTCGCCTGGCCGGGCTAGAGAGTGGCGTGATCGATTATGCGCCTTGTTTAATGGATGACAGTGCGGCGCAGAACGGAGCGATTCACCACCCATACCCTGCGGCGTTTATCGCCATCATTGGTGACAAAGTACCGGTTTCCGATAGCCTCTGATAGCCAGCTTCCGTTGTCATCGTGCTCGATCAGACGCACGATCAGGCCGTGATTCACATCCTTGTCCGGGTCAGAACGGATGATGCAGATGGCGCCAGGGCGCAGGCGCGGGACGGACCACAGTCTGGTAACAATGGCCGGGTAACGGCCGCGCCGGCCAACAGCTTGGGCCACTGGCGGGCGCGCCTCGTTGAACATGCAGACGACGTTATCCGCAAGGCGCAGGCGCGCCGGCGGCGTTTGGGTCTTGGCAGCAGCGCCGGCGCCATCGAGGAACGATTGGATAGTCATGATGCGATTCCTTTTCGGTTAGGTTAGGCGTTGCGTTACGCGAAAACGTTGTTGATCGTATTGGCGCGGCCCTTGATGCACAGATGCGAGTAGCGGCGCGTCATCGTCAGACTGCGATGGCCGGCATGCTCGGCAATCGCCAGGATATCGACGCCAGCTTGCGCCAGGCGGCTGCAGCTCGTGTGCCGTAGCGTGTGAAAGGTCACGCCTTCAAGGCGGGCCAGCCGGCACGCCTCGTTGAAACCGTGCCGGAAATCGTGCGGAACGTTCAGATGCTTGCCGACAAAGATCAGGCTGCCATCGTCGGATTTAACCCGACGCATGCGCTTGAACTCTTGCACCAGGTCGGGCGTGATCGGCGAGACATGGGCGTCGCCGTTTTTGGTGCGCTCGACTTTGACGTGCGGCGCGTCGTCATCCAGGATCACGTCGCCCCAGCGAAGCGAGAGCAAGGCGCCCCGGCGCAGGCCGGTGACGATAGCCAGGCGGATCAGCAGCGGCAGCAATACCCAGGATTGCAGGCGCGCGGCGTCCATCAGGCGGTTTTCTTCGTCGGTGGTCAGAAAACGGACCTTGCCGGGATTCTCCGGGTGCTGCGGTATATCGGTGAAGGGCGAGACCCAGCCGCGCGGCAGCAGCCGTTTTTGCCGGGCGAAGCGGATCAGCGATTGCATGGCCATCCGGAACCGGTTGATGGTCGGGCCGGATTTGAACTTGCCGTGCTTGTTGGGTTGGGTTTCCAGCTCGGCGAGCGCCGCGTCGACGTCGTCGGTGGAAAGTTCGGCCAGGGCCGTGTCGTGGAAGCGGTCAATCCAGAACTGAAGGCGGTCCTTCAGATTGGGGTCGCGCATCGGAGTTAACGACAAAAAGACAGCAGCGATTTCCGCGACTGTCGATGGTTTGTTGAAGTCTGTTTTCATGGTGGACACCTCTTAAATCTGCTTCGGATTTAACGAAATGTCCCAAGGGCCGCCAAGCCTTGTCCTGCGGTGCTTCTGGAGGCGCGGGCCGGAGTCGAACCGACCTACACGGATTTGCAATCCGGTGCATAACCGCTTTGCTACCGCGCCCCGCCTACAATCTCTTGCGTACTGCCAACTGTTTCGACTTGCTCCGCCAGAATTAACTGGAGCGGGAGACGAGTCTCGAACTCGCGACCTCAACCTTGGCAAGGTTGCGCTCTACCAACTGAGCTACTCCCGCGTCGAACAGAGCGCGCATTATAGGCCAGCTGTGGGATTTGTCAACATTCGCCTCTTATTTTTCTGCTGTTCTTTTGAGGATCTCGGGCCAGGCCATGCGCAGGTAGTAACCCATCGACCAGAGTGTCAACAACGCAGCGATCCAGATCAGCCAGTGACCGAGTTGCAGCATGTCGAAACCGAACAGCGGGAGTTTGTAGAGCAGCATCGGAATGGCGACCATTTGCGCGGTGGTTTTGATCTTGCCGAGCATGGACACGGCAACACTTTTGGCGGCACCAATTTTTGCCATCCACTCCCGCAGGGCGGAAATGGTGATTTCGCGGCCAATGATGATGGTGGCAATGATGGCGTCGGTGCGACCCAGTTGCACGAGCACGATCAGCGCGGCAGCAACCATCAGTTTGTCGGCTACCGGGTCAAGAAAGGCGCCGAATGCCGAGGTCTGATTCAGCTTTCGGGCAAGGTAGCCATCTGCCCAGTCGGTAATGCCTGCGGCCATGAAGATCAGCGTCGCCGTCAGGTCCCGCTCATGTGGCGTCGCCCAGCTGTCAGGAACGTAGTAAATGGCGATGAGCAGCGGTATCGCGACGATACGCAGCCAGGTCAGCAGAATGGGCAGGTTGTACGGCATGTCTCAGTGTAAAGCGGAATGGATCTTTTCGGCCAGATCGTGGCTGATGCCTGGCACCTCGGCAAGCTGGTCAACTGTGGCTTCGCGGACACCGGCGAGGCCGCCGAAACGGGCGATCAGCGACTTGCGGCGCGCCGGACCGATTCCAGGCAGGCTGTCCAGCGTCGAGGTTTTGCGCGGTTTGGCGCGTTTGGCACGGTGGCCGGTAATGGCGAAGCGGTGGGCTTCGTCGCGGATTTCCTGAATCAGGTGCAGCGCCGGGCTGTTCGCGGAGAGATTGAGCGGCTCGCGGCCATCGGGAAAGATGAGTGTTTCGAGTCCGGGCTTGCGGGCCTCCCCCTTGGCGACGCCCAGCATGGGGAGCTCGGCCAGGCCGAGGTCTGCCAGTGCAGCATAGGCGGAAGCCACCTGCCCTTTGCCCCCGTCGATCAGGATCAGGTCCGGGGCAACGCCCTCCCCGGCTGCTACGCGCTCATAGCGCCGATGTACGGCCTGATGAATGGCGGCGTAGTCGTCACCGGGTGTGATGTCGCGGATATTGAAGCGCCGGTAATCGGATTTTTTCATCTGATTGCCATCGTAGACCACACAGGAAGCGACGGTCGCCTCCCCGAGGGTGTGGCTGATGTCGAAGCATTCGATGCGGGAAAGGTTGTCAGTCAGGCCCAGGGCTTGCTGCAACGATGCCAGGCGCTGCTCCTGCTGCGCAGATGCCTGGTTGCGGGCAAGAATGGCCAGACGGGCGTTTTGCAGCGCCATATCGACCCAGGCCTTGTGCATCAGGCTGCGTGCATCCTGAATCACTATCGGCCGTCCGGCGAGTTCGGAGAGTGCAGTCTCGTCTTCCGCGCGCTCATCCCCACTTGGCGATGGGTGGGCCAGCAGGCGACCGGGCAAGGGATGGGTGGCGTAGTGCTGGCGCAGGAAGGCGCTGAGGCCCTCTTCCGCGCTGGAATCGCCGGCCTGGCTGGAGAACAGTGGGCGGTCGCCCAAATGCCGCCCGCCGCGGACCATCGCAAGATTCACGCAGAGCTGCCCTGCTTCGGCGACGGCCACCACGATGTCACAGTCTTCACCCTTGCTGCTGGAGACGAATTGCTTTTCCTGAACCTGGTGCAGGGACTGAATCTGATCTCGATAGATGGCCGCTTGCTCGAAGGCCAAGGCCATGCTCGCTGCTTCCATGGCGGTGGTCAGACGCTTGATCACTTCCTGCTGCTTGCCGAGCAGGAACATCGCAGCAAGCTGAACATCGGAAGCGTAGTCCTCTGTTGAAATCAGATCGACGCATGGGCCGCTGCAACGCTTGATCTGGTAAAGCAGGCAGGGGCGCGAGCGATTGGCGAAGACACTGTCCTCACAGGTCCGCAGCCGGAACATCTTTTGCAATAGATGAATGCTGTCGCGGACTGCCCAGGTCGATGGATACGGGCCAAAATAATCGGCCTTGCGGTCGGGATTGCCCCGGAAAAAGCCCAGACGCGGAAAGTCGCCGCGTGTGAGGAGAATGTAGGGGTAGGATTTGTCGTCGCGAAACAGGATGTTGTAGCGCGGCGACAGCGATTTGATCAGGTTGTTTTCAAGAAGCAGTGCTTCAGCTTCGGTGCGGGTTGCCGTGGTTTCGATATGGGCAATCTGACTGACCATATGCGCTATGCGCGGACTGGCAAGGTTGTCGCGGAAGTAGGAGCTGACGCGCTTTTTCAGGTTCTTGGCTTTGCCGACGTAAAGCAGCGTACCCGCCGCGTCGAGCATGCGGTAAACGCCCGGCAGCTCGGTCAGTGTCGCCAGAAAGGCTTTGGCATCAAAGGCCATGGCAATACAGTTTTACTTGATGATCTGGCGGACGCCGGTGAAGACGGCTTCAAAGCTCTCCCGGCTCAAACGGCCGGTGCGCCAGTTGTAGCCGCTGCAGTGATAGCTGTCGATCAGGATACGGCCATCCGGCATCTCGTGGCGGACGTTGTGCCCGAAGGTAAGCGCCTTCAATTTGAGGCCGTAGGCCTGCAGCAGCGCCTGATGAGCGATGGCGCCCAGCGCGACAATCACTTTTAGGCGGGGCATGGCGGCCAGTTCGTTCTGCAAATGCTGGTTGCACTGGCGAATCTCGGCGGTTGTTGGCTTGTTGGCGGGCGGCAGGCAGCGGACGGCATTGCTGATCCGGCAATTGCTCAGTGTCATCGCCGGATTGGCCCATTGATCGGCGCCCAATGGCTCGGCGACACTGGCAAAGCCAAATCGGTGCAGGGCCGGATAAAGCAGTTCGCCGGCCACATCACCGGTAAATGGTCGTCCGGTCCGGTTGGCGCCGCGCTCGCCCGGGCCCAGGCCGAGAACGAGGAGTTCGGCATCAAGTGATCCGAAGGCAGGCACCGGTAGCGCATGCCAGTCCGGATCGCGTTGGCGGATGGAACTCAGGTGAGCAGCCAGCCGCGGACAGGCTGTGCAGGAAATCGGGTCTTCGAAGGCAGGCATGGCCGGGATGTTAGCATGGCGCCCATGCAGCTTCATTGGGACATCTTTTGCCGCGTCGTCGATAACTTTGGCGACATCGGCGTGTGCTGGCGTCTTTCACGCCAACTGGTTGCCGAGCATGGCCGGCAGGTTCGCCTGTGGGTCGATGATCTGTCGGCTTTGCATGCGATCTGTCCGACGCTGGATGTTGAAAAATCGGTGCAGCGCGTTGCTGGGGTCGAGATTCATCACTGGCAGGCATCATCTGCGGTGAACCCGGTTTTTGACGTGATTATCGAAGCCTTCGCCTGCGAGCTGCCAGCGGACTATATCGCCCAAATGGCCACCAAGCAGCCTCGTCCGTGCTGGATTAACCTGGAATACCTGACGGCGGAATCCTGGGCGCAGTCCTGCCATGGGCTGGCATCGCCCCACCCGACGCTGCCGCTGGTGAAGCATTTTTATTTTCCCGGTTTCGTCGCCGGAACGGGCGGGCTGCTACGCGAGCACGATTGTGTTGTGCCGCAGGACACCCTTGCCGAGGCTGATCAGGCGCTTGCGGCTAATCAAACGCTGACGGTCAGTCTGTTCTGCTACGAGACGGCGCCGGTGGGCGAATTGCTGGCGGCCTTTGCGCTGGGGGGGCAGCCGGTACGTTGCCTGGTGCCACCGGGCAAGCCGCTGGCGGCTGTGTCGGAGGTGCTGGGAGGAGATGGGCCGTGGCTGCGCGGGCAACTGAGTGTCGAGGCGATTCCATTTCTGGCGCAGGACGATTTCGACGCCCTGCTCCGCCGCTGTGATCTCAATTTTGTGCGGGGCGAGGATTCTTTTCTGCGTGCCCAATGGGCTGGCAAGCCTTTTGTCTGGCAGATCTACCGGCAGGATGAGGATGCGCATCTGCCGAAGCTGAATGCGTTTCTTGAGATTTATTGTGCTGATGCTTCGCCGGAGGTGGTTGCCGCGATCCGGCAAATGTTCCTGGCGTGGAATCTTGAAGGGAGCGTGGGTGAGGCCTGGGCTGCCTTTGCCGCATGCTATTCTGCTGTGGCGCCCCACCATCGCAGGTGGTTGAAAACTTTGTTGGTACAGGATGATCTGGCCAGCGGTCTCGTCAAATTCTGTGCTTCAAGGGTATAATTTAACGTTTTACTTTTTCTGACTTAGAGAATCCCGAATGAAGACCGCAATGGAACTCCGCTCCGGCAACGTCATTATGGTTGGTGCCGACCCGCTCGTCGTCCAGAAGACCGAGTACAACAAGTCCGGCCGCAACGCCGCCGTCGTCAAGATGAAGCTCAAGAACCTGCTGTCGGGTGCTGCATCCGAAGCGGTTTACAAGGCTGACGACAAGTTTGAACAGATCATCCTCGACAAGAAGGAAGTGACCTATTCCTACTTCGCCGACCCGATGTACGTTTTCATGGACGCCGAGTACAACCAGTACGAAGTCGAAGCCGAAAACATGGTCGACGCGCTGAAGTATCTGGAAGACGGCCTGGCTTGCGAAGTCGTTTTCTATAACGGCAAGGCCATTTCCGTCGAACTGCCGAACAGCGTTGTCCGTGAAGTGGTTTACACCGAGCCGGCCGTCAAGGGTGACACTTCGGGTAAGGTCATGAAGCCGGCCAAGCTGGCCACGGGCTTCGAACTGCCGGTTCCGGCCTTCGTCAGCATCGGCGACAAGATCGAAATCGACACCCGTACCGACGAGTACAAGAACCGCGTCAAGTAATCTTCGCGTTTCCGGCAGGATTCAATCGGGCAGCTTCGGCTGCCCGATTGCTTTTTAGGTCGCGCTCAGTGCGGGGATCGTGGCCAGCGCGGCCTGGTAGCGAGGCATATCCTGAAGCTGCGCGCGTGAGGGAGGTTGCGACCCGACTGCGGCAAGGGCCTCAATGCGCTTAGTGCGCAACGGATCGACAATGGGCTGCCAGCGGGTCAGAACCTCGCCAACGGCATCCGGGCTGTTACAGACGAGCAGCATGTCGCAGCCCGCTGCGTAAGCGGTTGTTACGCGGGCGACCATGTCGCCGACGACGCCCGCTCCGGCCATGGACAGATCGTCGGTGAAAACGACACCATCGAAATTAATGTCGTTTCTTAAGTAACCTATCCATTTATTTGAAAATACAGCAGTATTGCAGTCTACACACTCGTAGATGACATGCGCTGCCATGACCCCGTCCAGCTTCAGGCGACGGTAAGGCAGCAGGTCGTCCTGCATGGCGGCAAGCGGTCGGTCATCGACTGGCAGTTCAACATGAGAGTCCGGGATCACGTAGCCGTGGCCAGGATAGTGCTTGCCGCAGTTGCCCATACCCCCTGCCCTCAGGCCGGCAGAGAGGGCTCCGGCGAGGGTTGCGACAACCTCGGGATCACGATGGAAGGCACGATCACCGATGACGCGTGACGGACCGTAATCGAGATCGAGCACTGGCGTGAAGGCGTAATCGACCCCGTGTGCACGCAGTTCGGCAGCAAGGACAAACCCCACCTGCTCCGCCGCCAGTTGCGCGGCTTCCGGATCCTCATCCCAGCATTTGCCCAGGGTCGCCATGCTTGGCAGCCGGGTAAAACCTTCGCGGAAGCGCTGCACCCGGCCGCCTTCGTGATCGACAGCGATCAGCAACTGCGGCGTGCGCAGTGCATGGATTTCTGCGGTCAACGCGGAAAGCTGCCCCAAATCGGTAAAGTTGCGCGTGAAAAGAATGATGCCGCCGACCAGCGGATGGCAGAGCCGCTCACGATCGAGATCGGTCAGCGCCGTGCCGGCGATATCGATCATCAAGGGACCGAGGGGTAAATGGGTCATGCTTGCTCCAGAATGACGAAGGCGACGGCGTAATCGGCTTCGTCGCTGATCGAGAGTTGGGCGCTCAGGCGCCGGTTTTTGAGCAGTTTTTCGAGTTCACCGCAGCAGTTGATCACGGGCTTGCCTAACTCATCGTGAGTGACGGCGATGGCGTTCAGCGTCGCTGGTGCGCGGATACCCGTGCCCAACGCCTTGCTGAAGGCTTCCTTGGCGGCAAATCGCTTGGCGAGAAAGCGCCCTTTGTCTGTGGCAGCGTCGAAAGCGGCATATTCCTGCGGTGCCAGCAAGCGTTCCCGCGCCTTGTCGCCATGGCGCTCCCAAAAGGCCTGCAGGCGCTTGATGGCGACAATGTCGGTGCCGATGCCGTAAATCATTCGCCCTGCCCGGCCGCCTCGCGCATCAGTGCCTTCATCTCGCGCACGGCTTCGCGCAGGCCGACAAAGATCGCGCGGCTGACGATTGCATGACCGATATGGAGTTCGCGAATGCCCGCCAGACGTGCAACCGGCTGCACGTTGTAGTAATTCAGCGCATGCCCGGCGTTGAAGCGCATGCCCAATTGACGGATGGCCTGGCCGGCATCTCGGATTTTCGCCAGCTCGCGGAGTACCGCTGGCGCCTCGGCATCCCGACCCTGAGCGTGAAAGGCGTGGGCGTAGGGGCCGGTGTGAATCTCGCAGACACGGGCACCAATACGGGCGGCGGCCTCGATTTGCGGGATTTCTGCATCGATGAAGACGCTGGTGGTGATGCCGGCGTTGGCGAGACGGCTGATGACATCACGCAGGCGTGCTTCCTGCCCGACAATGTCCAGTCCACCTTCGGTGGTCACCTCATGCCGCCCTTCGGGGACCAGCATGGCCATTTCCGGCTTGATGCCGCAGGCGAAGGCGACCATCTCCTCGGTGGCGGCCATTTCGAAATTGAGCTTGATCTGCGTGCTCTCCTTCAACCGGCGGACGTCAGCATCCTGAATATGCCGGCGATCCTCGCGCAAATGCACGGTAATCCCGTCGGCGCCCCCCAGATGGGCTTCAACAGCCGCCCACAGCGGATCCGGTTCATAAGTGCGCCGTGCCTGGCGGACGGTGGCGACGTGGTCGATATTGACCCCGAGTTCGATCATCATAATTCCTGTAACTCCTTGAATATCTTTCGGGTTTCGAGTTCCCTGCCGGCCAGGTAGTAGTTCATCAAGGTTCGCATCAGCGATTTTGCCTCGATCCGCGTGCGCGGGTCATCAAAGTTCTCGGCAGCAAGGTCAAGCAGGGTCTTTCCGGAAATCGCCTGCGCCGATTCCTCAGAATGGCTCAAACGTAAGGGGCCGTATTCCATGCGATAGGTGTACAGCGCATCGGCGGAAACGGCGTGTCCGCTGGCGTCGTGGTCCAGCATCAGTCCGTAGCCCAGCTCTTGCAGCAGGGATTTCTCGAAGCGCCGCAGGTCGGACTCTGGCACCTTGCCATTGTTGCTCCCAGCGAGCGATTGCAGCATTTCGCCGTATTTGCGAAACAGAAGCGGATGGGCATCCTCGCGGGGTAGCAGATGCATTAGCAGTTCATTGAGGTAATAGCCGCAAAACAGTGCGTCGCCGGCCAGGAGAGGCTGGCCGCCCTGCCACTCGGCCTTCATCAGCGTCAGCACCTCGCCCTTGCCGGCCCAGCCGATTTCCAGCGGCTGGAAGCCCATCAGCAGGCCACGGATGGCCGCCCTCGGCCGCCGTGCGCCGCGTGCCAGCAGCGCCATGCGTCCGAAATCGCGGGTGAAGACTTCGACGATCAGGCTGGTTTCACGAAAAGGAATGCTGTGCAGCACATAGGCTGGCTGGGCATCCACCTTGCTGCGCTGATTCATCGTACCGCCGGGGTTTTATTCGTAGCCGAGGCTTTTCAGCAAGCGCTCGTCATCGTTCCAGCCGGATTTCACCTTGACCCAAACCTCAAGATAGACCTTGCCATCGAACAGGCGCTCCATGTCCTGGCGGGCCTCGCTGGCAATGCGCTTCAACGAATCGCCCCCCTTGCCGATGACGATGGCCTTGTGGCTTTCGCGGTCAACGACGATGGCGGCAAAAATCCGGCGCAGGTTGCCTTCAACCTCGAATTTCTCGATTTCCACGGCAGTGGCGTACGGCAACTCGTCACCAAGTAGCCGAAAAACCTTTTCGCGGATGTATTCCGAGGCGAGAAAACGCTCGCTCTTGTCGGTGAGGTCATCCTCCGGGAACATCAAGCCGTCATTGGGCAGATGCTTGCGCGCCTCGCTGAGCAGATTGTCGGTCTGACGGCCCTTGGCGGCGCTGATGGGGACCACTGCAGCGTAGTCGTGGTCGGCGGACACTTCGGCGAGAAACGGCAGTAGCGCCTCCCGACTCTTCAACTGGTCAGTCTTGTTGACCACCAGGATGACCGGCCGGTCTTTCGGCAGCAGGCGTACCACCGCCTTGTCCTTGGCATCGTAACGACCGGCTTCGATAACGAAGAGCACGACGTCGACATCGTTCAACGTCTGGGTCACGCCACGGTTCATGGCGCGATTCAGGGCATTGGAAAACTTGGTCTGGAAACCCGGGGTGTCGACAAACACGAACTGCGCATCGTCATTGGTCAGGATGCCGGTGATACGGTGACGCGTCGTCTGCGCCTTGCGCGAGACGATGCTGATTTTTTCACCTACCAAGCGGTTGAGCAGGGTCGACTTGCCGACGTTGGGCCGGCCAACGATGGCCAGATAGCCGGAACGGATCGTTTTCATGGATTCAATGCTTTCAAGGCGAGTTCGGCGGCAGCCTGCTCGGCGATACGGCGGCTGCTTCCCTGGCCGACGGTACGCAAGGTCGGGTTCTGGATATGGCAGGCCACGGTGAAACGCTGTTCATGTGCAGCGCCGCTGGTTTCCAGCAATTCATATTGCGGCAGGGCCTTCTTGCGGCCCTGCAGCCATTCCTGAAGACTGGTCTTCGGGTCTTTTTTCGGGCTACCCGGTTTAAGGGCAGCGATTTCCTGAGTGTAGAGCCGCTCGATGAAACCAGCGGCCTTTTCGAAGCCGCCATCGAGATAGATGGCGCCAAGAATGGCCTCAAGGGCATCCGCCAGTATGGACGGACGCTCGGCGCCCCCGCTACGCAACTCGCCTTCACCCAGGCGCAAGGATTGTCCGAGTTCGAGTGATTTTGCCAACTGGTGCAGGGTGTCCTGCCGGACGAGGTTGGCCCGGAGGCGCGACAGGTCACCCTCTGGAAGCTCGGGAAAGCGCTGGTAGAGCAGCGAGGCGATGACAAAATCAAGTATCCCGTCACCGAGAAACTCCAGCCGCTCGTTGTTGGGCGTGCCAAAGCTGCGATGCGTCAGCGCGGTTCGCAGCAATGCCGGATCAGCGAATCGATACCCCAGGCGGTCGGCGATGGACGGCTCCGCCATGCCTACTTAGCCGATGATCCCTGGTAGTCGATCAGGAGGCTGATGTTGGCGAACAGCGGAATGCGCTTTTCGTAGGCAAATTCGATCACGACCTTGCCACCGTCCTTGGAGATTTCCAGCTGTGACGAGTTGAAATCGGTCAGGTGATCGACCTCGGCGAATTTGTCGAAGGATTTGCGGATATCGGCCACGGTGGATTCCGGACCGGCCTGGGCGGCAACGGCCTTGATGTCCTTGACGATCTTGTAATACTCGATGGCCGTCGGCGCGACCTTCATGCCGAGCACGGCAACCAGCGCGATGACGATGCCCCAGAAAATCAGACCGGAAAGTGCTACGCCGCGTTGATGCTTGATCATATCCATCCCCTTACCTGAACGAGCCAATGCGACCGAGATCGCTGAAGTTCAACCAGATGAAGAATGCCTTGCCGACAATGTTTTCCTCCGGCACGAACCCCCAGGCACGACTGTCACGGCTGTTATCGCGATTGTCGCCCATCATGAAATAGTGACCGGGCGGCACCTTGCAGACAACGCCTGCGGCATTGTAAGTGCAATTTTCGCGGTACGGGAAGCGCCCGGCATCCGGAATGAAGGCCGGAGCATCCGCATCGTTGAGCAGGCGGTGCTCGACGTCGCCGATTTTGGCGGTGTACTGCTCCGAGTAATACAGCCGCTCCGGGTGCAGATAGTCGGCTATTTTGGTCATTTCTACCGGTTGACCGTTGATGCTGAGCTTCTTGTTCTGGTAGGCCACGGTGTCACCGGGAATGCCGACTACCCGCTTGATGTAGTCCAGCGACGGATCTTCCGGATAGCGGAAAACCATGACGTCGCCGCGTTGCGGCTCGTTCAGGCTGATGATCTTCTTGTTGATCACCGGCAGACGGATGCCGTAGGTGAATTTGTTGACGAGGATAAAATCACCGACCAGCAAGGTCGGAATCATTGAGCCAGACGGAATCTTGAACGGTTCGAAGAGGAAGGAGCGGAGGACGAAAACGATCAGGATGACCGGAAAGAAACCAGCGCCCCACTCCACCCACAACGGCTCCTTGGCATCCTTGGCGCGCAATTTGCGAAACTTGAGGACGTCGAGCGCATAAAGCACACCGGTGATTACCAGAAGAACAAAAAGAATCAGTGCGAAATTCATCGGGGTTGACGGTCCTGTCTCAGTTGTCGACGCGCAGCACGGCGAGGAAGGCTTCCTGCGGAATTTCGACGCTACCGACCTGCTTCATGCGCTTCTTGCCGGCCTTCTGCTTTTCCAGCAGCTTTTTCTTGCGGGAGATGTCGCCTCCGTAGCACTTGGCCAGCACGTCCTTGCGCATGGCCTTGACGTTTTCGCGGGCAATGATGTGCGAACCGATAGCTGCCTGGATGGCCACGTCGTACATCTGGCGCGGGATCAACTCGCGCATTTTTGAGGCCAGTTCCCGGCCGCGATACTGCGAATTCGAGCGATGGACGATCAGTGACAGCGCATCAACCTTTTCGCTGTTGATCAGGATATCGAGCTTGACGACATCGGCAGCGCGGTATTCCTTGAAATCGTAGTCGAGAGATGCATAGCCCTTGGAGCAGGATTTCAGCTTGTCGAAGAAATCCATCACCACTTCGGCCATCGGCATTTCGTAAACCAGCTTCACTTGCCGACCGTGATAGTGCATGTCGACCTGATTGCCCCGCTTCTGGTTGCACAGGGTGATCACGTTACCCAGGTAATCCTGAGGCACGAAGATGGTGGCGGTGATGATCGGTTCGCGGACTTCCTCGATCTTCGAGATTTCCGGCAGCTTGGCCGGGTTTTCGACCTGGATGACGCTGCCGTCACGCTGCACCACTTCGTAGACGACGGTGGGTGCCGTGGTTATCAGATCCTGGTCAAATTCGCGTTCCAGACGTTCCTGCACGATCTCCATGTGCAGGAGGCCGAGGAAGCCACATCGGAAGCCGAAGCCCAGCGCTTGCGACACTTCCGGCTCATATTGCAGCGAGGCGTCGTTGAGTTTGAGTTTTTCAAGCGATTCGCGCAGCGAGTCGTACTGATTCGACTCAACCGGATAAAGCCCGGCAAACACCTGCGGCTTGATTTCCTTGAAGCCGGGCAAAGGCTCGGTTGCCTTGGCGTCGGCCTTGGTGATCGTGTCGCCAACCTTGGCGGCTTTCAGTTCCTTGATACCGGAAATGACGAAACCGACTTCGCCGGCGCGCAGTTCGCTGCGCTGCACCGACTTGGGTGAAAACACGCCAACCTGCTCGCAAAGCTGGGTCGCTTCGGTCGCCATGAAGAACAATTTGTCCTTTGGACGCATCACGCCATCGACCACGCGTACCAGCATGACGACGCCCACATAGTTGTCGAACCAGGAGTCGATGATTAGCGCCTTCAGCGGCGCATCGGGGTCGCCCTTCGGTGGCGGCACCTTGGCGACCACGGCTTCGAGGATATCCTCGACCCCCAGGCCGGTTTTGGCAGAGGCCAGCACGGCGTCGGTGGCGTCGATACCGATGACATCTTCGATTTCCTGGCGCGCGTTGTCGGGATCGGCCGAGGGCAAGTCGATCTTGTTCAGCACCGGCACGACTTCGACATCCAGTTCGATGGCGGTGTAGCAGTTGGCCACCGTTTGTGCCTCGACACCCTGCGAGGCATCGACGACCAGCAACGCGCCCTCGCAGGCCGACAGGGAGCGTGACACTTCGTAGGAGAAGTCGACGTGTCCCGGGGTATCGATCAGGTTCAGGTTGTAAACCTTGCCGTCACGGGCCTTGTAACTCAGGGCAGCGGTCTGGGCCTTGATGGTAATGCCACGCTCGCGCTCGATATCCATCGAATCGAGCACCTGCGCCTCCATTTCGCGATCGGACAGGCCGCCGCAGAGATGGATGATGCGATCGGCCAGGGTTGATTTGCCGTGGTCGATGTGGGCGATGATGCTGAAGTTTCTGATGTGGTCCATTGCGGGCAGTAAAAAAGGGCGCTAACGGCGCCCTTAGCGATTCGGAAGACCCTGAATTCTAGCGGATTCCAGCCAAATATTCACGGGTTTTGGCCTCGTCCAGGAAGTAGTGGCAGAGCTCGGTTTCGCCATGCAGCAGCACCGGCACCAGTTCGTCGTATCGGGCTTCGAGGGCCGGATCGGCATCGACGTCGACCACCGTCACCAATGCGCCAAACTCATCGGCGAGTGGCGTCAGTGCCACCTCCATGTCGTGACAGAGGTGGCAGTAGCTGCGACTGATCATTGTCAGTTCAATTGCCATTCAGACCCTTGATTGTCACAAAAGTCTGCATTTCGCCGCGCCGGACAAGCAAGGTGACGTTGCTGCCCTTTTCGAACTGGGCAAGCAGGCGGTTGAACTGTTCGACCGTCTTGATCTCGGTCGTCGCACCCTTGCTGATCAGGGCGAGAATGATGTCGCCACTCCGCAGATCGGTGCGGCTACCGGTGCCGCGGACGTCTTCGATCAACAGGCCGCCAGCAATCTTCAATTCCTTGCGCTGGTCGGCAGTCAGCTCACTCACCACCAGACCAAGGCGATTGGCCGCCTGCTCGGCCGGCTTGCCGCTCCGCGGCTGGCGGGCGCTGGCCTGCTTGTCATCGACGATTTCGCCCACCGTGATCGGCATGTCGCGATTGGCACCTTTTCGCCAGATATGCAGTACCGAGCGCGTGCCCGGGCGGGTAGAGCCGACCAGGCGCGGCAGATCCCCGGAGCTGTTGATCGCCTTACCGTCGAATTTGAGGATGACATCGCCCGGCTCGATGCCGGCCTTATCCGCTGGCCCCCCCTTCTCGACCGCATTGACCACCGCGCCCATCGGCTTGCTCAGCCCAAGAGAATCGGCGAGTTCCTTGCTGACTTCCTGAATGACCACCCCGAGGCGACCGCGGCTGACCTTGCCACTGGCGCGGAGCTGTTGCTGGATTTCCATGGCAACGTCGATGGGAATGGCGAAGGAGACGCCCATGTAGCCGCCACTGCGGCTGTAAATTTGGGAATTGATGCCGACCACTTCTCCGCGCATGTTGAACAAGGGCCCGCCGGAATTACCGGGGTTGATCGCGACATCGGTCTGGATGAAGGGGACGTAGTTTTCCTGCGGCAAAGAGCGCCCTTTGGCCGAGACAATGCCGGCGGTCACGGAGTTATCAAAACCAAAGGGCGAGCCAATGGCCACGACCCACTCGCCGACTTTCAACTGCGAGATGTCGGCCAGTTTAACGGCAGGCAACCCGCTGGCTTCGATCTTGATGAGCGCGACGTCAGTGCGTTTGTCAGCGCCGATGGTTTTGGCCTTGTACTCGCGCTTATCGGTGAGGCGAACTGTCACCTCGTCGGCACCATCGACGACGTGGGCATTGGTCAGGATATAGCCGTCGGAACTGATGATGAAACCGGAGCCAAGCGACTTGTTCTCAAAATCCCGTGGCGGTGCGTTGCCACCAGGCACGCGTGGCATGAATCGTTTGAAAAACTCGAAGGCGGGGTCGTTTTCATCAAACGGAAACGGCATGGCCTGCGCCTGATTGCGCACGACCTGTGTGGTGCTGATGTTGACCACCGCTGGGCCCTGCTTTTCCGCCAACTCGGTAAAGTCCGGCAGTCCGCGCGTCTGGGCGAATGCCAGCGTTGAAATGAACCAGAACGACAAAACAGCCGCGAAACGTTTCATGGGTAGTTAACCTCCTGAATCAGCTAGGAACGTGAAACGATATGGGGGTGACTGGCAGAATTTCCAGCGTTTCGATCGCCGTGTCGGCGGATGAAAATATAGGCGGCTACAAGGCCGGTAGCAGCACCGATCATTCCACCCAGGTCGCCACCCACGGCCGTACCGGCCAATGCGCCGGCAATGGCGCCAAGCAGTGGCGTGCCGTAGGCCAGATTGGCAGTTCGTGCTACCGTGCCAGCGGCAATGGCGATGGTGACGCGCTCGCCGACCGCTGCGCCACAGGTGTTTTCAACCAGATAGGTTTTTGGGCCACTGCAGAACATCTGGGTTAACTGCTGGCCGCCACAGCCGCCCGGCTCGTGGCAACGACCGCAGCCCCCGTGTTCGACTTCGACCACAGCCTGCGGGCCTTCCAGGGAGCGGACAACGCCCTTGATTGTGCTGGCTTCGCCTTGCATGCCTACCACCGACGATCAGGCGCCGTATCGAGCAAGGGTCGCAGTTTCGCTGCCACAGCCTCACGCGCCCGGAAAATACGGGAGCGTACCGTGCCGATGGGGCAATCCATGATGCCGGCGATTTCCTCGTAGGAGAGACCTTCGATTTCACGCAGCACGATGGCAGTCCGCAATTCTTCTGGGAGTGCATCCATTGCGGTATTGACGGTTTGCCCGATTTGCTTGGAAAGGAGCAGGCTTTCCGGCGTGTTGATGTCACGCAATTGCGAGGCATCCTCAAAGCTCTCCGCTTCTTCGCTGTCGAATTCGGTGGAGGTCGGCGCGCGGCGCCCCTGCGAGACAAGATAATTCTTGGCCGTGTTGATGCCAATGCGATAAAGCCAGGTGTAAAAGGCGCTTTCGCCGCGGAACGAAGGCAGGGCGCGGTAGGCCTTGATGAAGGCTTCCTGTGCGACATCCTCGACTTCGGCGGGGTCGCGAATGAAGCGCGACAGCAGGCGCCCCAGCTTGCGCTGGTACTTGCTGACCAATTGGTCGAAGGCGCGCTGATCACCGCCTTGCGCCCTTTCGACCAGCACCTGATCGACTTCGCGCTCACTCATGGCTGTCGCTTCCCTGTGGATGGTTGTTGCTTTGTTTGGCGGAGTATAACGCAGCAGAAATTGACTAACGTAGTCGGGAATATCAATTCTTGTGACTGACTGTAACGGGATGAATCGTTTCTTGCGTGCTATATTCGGCCCAAAACATCACCCCCACGAGAACAGCAGTGAAGAAATTTGATGTCCTGATCATTGGTAGCGGATTGGCTGGGCAGTCGGCGGCCTTGCGCCTGGCATCAACCTGTCGCGTCGCGATGGTCAGCAAGCGAACCCTTGAGGATTCCGCGTCGGGATGGGCTCAGGGCGGCATTGCCGCCGTGCTGGATAATCGCGATTCGATCGAGGCGCACATTCAGGACACGCTGGTGGCGGGCGCCTGGTTGAACGATGAGGCAGCCACGCGCTTTGTCGTCGAAAACGGCCGCCGGGCCATCGAGTGGCTCATCGACCAGGGCGTGCCCTTCACCAAGGATGAATCCGGCTATCACCTGACCCGCGAAGGCGGCCACAGTGCGCGGCGGGTAATCCATGTCGCCGATGCCACGGGGCAAGCCGTTCAGGAGACGCTGACGCGCAAGGTGCGCAATCATCCGAATATCACCATTTTCGAGCATCACATCGCCATCGACCTGATTACCGGCGACAAACTGGGGACGACGGCCAATCGTTGCTACGGGGCCTATGTCCTCGATTCGCGTTCCGGTGAAGTGCTGACCATCGGTGCGCCGAGTACGCTGCTTGCGACCGGTGGCGCTGGCAAGGTCTACCTTTACACCACCAACCCGGACACCTCGACCGGTGACGGGATTGCCATGGCCTACCGGGCAGGTTGCCGGGTGGCCAACATGGAGTTCATTCAGTTCCACCCCACCTGCCTCTACCATCCGCAGGCAAAATCCTTCCTGATTTCCGAAGCAGTGCGGGGCGAAGGTGGCTTGCTGAAACTGCCGGACGGTACCCGATTCATGCCAGAGCACGACGCTCGCGAGGAACTGGCGCCGCGAGATATCGTCGCCCGCGCCATTGACTTCGAGATGAAGAAACGGGGTCTGGACTGCGTATATCTCGATATCAGCCACAAGGGCGAAGCCTTCATCAAGGCACACTTCCCGAACATTCATGCGCGATGCCTGGAGCTGGGCATTGATATTGCCCGCGAGCCGATTCCTGTCGTGCCGGCCGCTCACTACACCTGTGGCGGTATTGTCAGTGATCAGCGGGGCCGTACCGATGTCGAAGGTTTGTACGTCGCTGGCGAAGCTTCATGCACCGGCCTGCACGGTGCCAATCGTCTGGCCTCGAATTCCTTGCTCGAATGTCTGGTGTATGCGGAAGCTGCGGTGAACGACATTTTGTCGCAAAAATCGGGACGCTTCCCGACCCTGCCGGCGTGGGACGAGAGCCGCGTCACCGATGCCGACGAGGAAGTGGTGATTTCCCATAACTGGGATGAACTGCGCCGCTTCATGTGGGACTATGTCGGGATTGTCCGTACCAACAAACGCCTCAAACGGGCGCGTCACCGCATCCAGTTGCTCAAGCGCGAAATTGACGAGTTTTATGCCAATTTCCGCGTCAATCACGATCTGATTGAACTGCGTAATCTTGTCGTCACCGCCGATCTGATCGTCCGCTGCGCGATGCAACGGCGTGAAAGCCGCGGCCTGCATTTCTCCCGTGATTACCCTGAGTTGTCACCGAGATTGCGCAATACCGTACTCAAGCGCCGTCGTCCGGTGCGCTAACGCTGAGTCGCCAGCGCAGAAAAACACGCAGGCGGCGAAAATCCTCTGCCGGCAGGCTATCGACCGTGACGACAATGGTACTGGCAGCTCCAGCGGTTGTTTGTAGCCTGAATACCGTCAACCACGGATGAACGAACAGGGTGGTGCCCAATTTCGCCTCTCCCCAAGTTGCGTCCGGTCTGTTCTGGAGCGATACCGATCCGCTGCGTTCAAGACGGATGGCGTAGCGCACCGGGCGCAGGCCGTGGATTGCCGACAGGCAGGCGAACAACCAGAGTAGCCAAAATAAGGGCAAATTTTGAGTTGACCGTGGGAGCAAGCTCAGGCCGGCTGCAGCGGCGACGATGCCGAGTGTCACGAGACCCCCCAGAATGCGCGAACGGTGCAGTCCGATGATGATCGGAAACTGCACCGTTCAATCCCCTAGCGGGAAAACGATCAGATGCGCTTGAAGACGAGCGAGCCGTTCGTACCGCCGAAGCCGAAGTTGTTCTTCAGTGCCACATCAATCTTCATCGGCCGCGCCTTGTTCGCGCAGTAATCCAGGTCACACTCCGGATCCTGGTTGATGATGTTGATGGTCGGCGGCGAAATCTGATGATGGATTGCCAGCACGGTGAACAGCGATTCAACGCCACCGGCACCACCCAGCAGGTGGCCGGTCATCGACTTGGTCGAATTGACGACGATGCTCTTTGCAGCGTCACCAAAGGCCGCCTTGATGGCGTCCGACTCGTTCTTGTCGCCAAGCGGGGTCGACGTACCGTGGGCATTGACGTACTGAACGTCGGCCGGCGTGACACCGGCGTTCTTCAGCGCATTGACCATCGAGCGGCGGGGGCCATCCATATTCGGTGCGGTGATGTGATATGCATCCGCACTCATGCCGTAACCGGCCACTTCGGCGTAGATCTTGGCACCGCGCGCCTTGGCGTGTTCGTACTCTTCCAGCACCAGAACGCCAGCGCCCTCACCCAGCACGAAACCGTCGCGGTCCTTGTCCCACGGACGGCTGGCCGTTGCCGGGTCATCGTTGCGGGTCGACAGCGCACGGGCGGCACAGAAACCACCCATGCCCAGCGGCGAAACGGTCGATTCGGCACCGCCGGCGATCATCACGTCAGCATCACCGTATTCGATGATCCGTGCTGCTTCGCCAATCGAATGCGTGCCGGTGGTACAGGCCGTGACGATGGAGATGTTCGGGCCCTTGAAACCGAATTCGATCGACAGGTTGCCGGAGATCATGTTGATGATCGAACCCGGAACAAAGAACGGGGAGACCTTGCGGATGCCCGCTGCGTCGTACTCGGCCTTGGTTTCTTCGATCAGCGGCAAGCCGCCGATGCCTGAGCCGATGGCAACGCCGACGCGCTCGGGGTCGGCAGCACCTTCCTTGTCCAGGCCGGCATCACGCACTGCCTGCATGCCAGCGGCCAGGCCGTAATGGATGAAGGTATCCATGCGGCGGGCATCCTTGGCGGAAATGTACTGTGTGATATCGAAATTCTTGACCTCGCCGGCAAACTTGACCGGGAAGGTGGTGGTGTCGAAGCGGGTAATGGGAGCAATACCGGAAACGCCGGCAATGATGTTCTGCCAGCCTTCTTCAACGCTGTTACCAACCGGGGAAATTAGGCCCAGGCCGGTGATGACGACTCTGCGACGTGCCAAGATATGCACTCCGAAAGCAAATGTAGCAAGGCCGGCCCAGGAGGCCGGCCTTGCCTGGTTCAAACCGGAATTGGCTTACTGCTTGTTGGCGAGGATGTAATCGACAGCCTGCTGGACGGTCGTGATCTTCTCTGCCTGGTCATCCGGAATTTCGCACTCGAATTCCTCTTCCAGAGCCATGACCAGCTCGACGGTGTCCAGGGAATCCGCGCCCAGATCGTCCACGAAAGAGGACTCGTTCTTGATGTCCGCTTCGTTCACGCCCAGTTGTTCGGCGACGATCTTCTTGACGCGCTCTACGATGTTATCCATTCGAAAAACTCCTTCCCCTCGGGGGTACGAAAAAAAACGTTACGATTCTACCAAAAGCCGAAGCTTAGCGAAATCAATCCATGAACATACCGCCATTCACATGCACGGTAGTCCCCGTGATGTAAGCGGCGGCGGGAGAAACCAGAAAGCCGACAGCGCCGGCAACGTCCTCGGGCGTGCCTGCACGCGCCAGCGGAATCGACGCCAGCATGGCCGCCTTCTGCTCTTCGGTCAAGGCATGCGTCATGTCGGTGGCGATGAAACCGGGCGCCACGCAATTGACGGTGATGTTGCGGCTACCCAGTTCGCGGGCCAGCGAACGGCTGAGACCGGCGACGCCAGCTTTGGCAGCACAGTAGTTGGCCTGGCCGGCGTTACCGGAGTAACCAACCACCGAAGAAATATTGACGATGCGACCGAAGCGCGCCTTCATCATGCCGCGCATCACGCCACGCGACAGCCGGAAAACCGCCTTGAGGTTGGTGTCAATGACGGCATCCCACTCGTCATCGCCCATGCGCATGGTCAGGTTGTCGCGGGTGATGCCGGCGTTGTTGACCAGAATGGTGATCGGACCATGGCTCTTGGCAATCTCGGCGAGCACGGCATCGGTTTGCACGGTGTCGGTTACGTTCAACACTACGCCTTGCCCCTTGGCCCCGGCTTCTGCCAGGTAAACGGAAATCTGGGCAGCACCGCTGTCGCTGGTGGCTGTGCCGATGACGGTAGCGCCTTGCTTGGCAAGTTCCAGCGCAATGGCACGACCGATGCCGCGGGTGGCGCCGGTGACCAGTGCAATCTTGTCGTTCAGCATCATTTACTCCAGGCCAAGATTGGCTTCAATGGCGGCAGCATCTGCCAGCGAAACACCGGCAACGCCGTCGGCGCAACGCTTGGTCAGACCAGCCAAAACCTTGCCAGGGCCGCATTCTGCAACGGTGGTGACGCCAATAGCCGCCATCTTCTGGATGGTCTCCACCCAGCGTACCGGATTGTACGCTTGGCGGATCAACGCATCCTTGATGCGTGCCGGATCGGTTTCGATGGCGACGTCCACGTTGTTGATCACCGGAATCTTCGGGGTGTTCAGTGTCAGTTCTGCCAGTCGAGCGGCCAGCTTGTCGGCGGCCGGCCGGATCAGCGACGAGTGGAACGGCGCGGAGACCGGCAAGGCCTTGGCCATCTTTGCGCCACGGGCCTTACAAGCCTCCATGGCGCGTTCGACTGCCGCCTTGTGGCCGGCGATCACTGTCTGACCGTTGGCGTTGAAATTGACGGGTTCGACGATCTCACCTTGTGCCGCTTCGGCACAGGCGGCGGCGATGCCGGCGTTGTCGAGGCCGAGCACTGCGGCCATGGCGCCGGTGCCAAGCGGCACAGCTTCCTGCATGGCGGCGGCACGCAAGCGGACCAGCGGCACGGCATCCTTGAAATCGATGACACCGGCAGCAACCAGCGCCGAGTACTCCCCGAGGCTGTGCCCGGCGACTACGGCCGGCATCTTGCCGCCCTTCTCGCACCACAGGCGCCAGGCGGCGATCCCGGCGGTCAGCATCACCGGCTGGGTGTTGACGGTCTGAGTAAGGACTTCGGCGGGGCCGTCGGCAACCATCGCCCACAGGTCATCGCCCAGTGCAGCGGAAGCTTCGTCAAAGGAGGCGCGAACCACGGCGGCGTCGCCGTAGGCAGCCATCATGCCAACGCTCTGCGAGCCCTGGCCGGGAAAAACGAACGCAAAAGACATGACAGAGTCTCCTGTTATCAGAATTCGAGCAGGGCTGCGCCCCAGGTGAAACCACCGCCGACACCTTCCAGCAGCACTTTCTGGCCACGCTGGATGCGTCCGTCGCGAACGGCTTCGTCAAGCGCTAGCGGCACCGAAGCGGCGGAGGTATTGCCGTGGCGGTCGACGGTGACGATGACCTTGTCGCGATCGATGCCCAGCTTCTTGCCGGTCGCTTCGATGATGCGAATATTGGCCTGGTGCGGAATCAGCCAATCGACATCGCTGGTCTGCATGCCGGCGGCGGTCGCCACCTCTTCTGCGATATCGGACAGGACACGCACCGCGAACTTGAACACGGCCTGACCATCCATGCGCAGGAAGGGGTCGCCGGTCACCTGGCCGTTGCAGACCTGACCCGGCACGTTGAGGATACCGTTCTGGCTGCCGTCGGCGTGCATGGCGGTCGCGAGAATGCCCGGCTTATCGGAGGCTTCAAGGACAACGGCACCGGCGCCGTCACCAAACAGCACGCAGGTGCCGCGATCGTTCCAGTCTAGGATGCGGGAAAACACTTCGGCGCCAACAACCAGAGCCTTCTTGTGGCTGCCGGAACGAATGAATTTGTCGGCGATCCCGAGTGCATAGGCGAAGCCGCTGCAGACCGCCTGCACGTCAAAGGCTGCCGCGCCCTTGTTGCCGAGCTTGCCCTGGATCAGGCAGGCGGTGCTGGGGAAGATGTAATCCGGGGTCGAGGTCGCGACAATGATCAAATCGAGTTCGGCAGCGTCGATGCCGGCCATCGCCAATGCCCGCTGGGCGGCAATCAGGCCGAGTTCGCTCGATGTGGTGCCCGCCGGCGCCAGATGACGGCTGCGGATACCGGTGCGGGTGATGATCCACTCGTCGTTGGTGTCGATGCCGCGAGCCGCGAGATCATGATTGGTGACAGGATCGCCCGGGAGGTAACTGCCGGTGCCAATCAGTCTTGAAAACATTCAGACAGTCTCCGTTGCCGCCGTGAGCGGCGTTGCCATGCGTGCGAGGTGTTCCGCGATGCGATCGACAACGCGGTTCTGGGCGGCTTCGTAAGCGCGTGACAGGGCGTTGCAGAAGGCCAGTTCGTCAGCTGAGCCATGACTCTTGACCGAAATGCCCTTGAGCCCGAGCAGGATTGCGCCGTTGTAGCGTCGGTGATCGAAGCGGTTCTTGAAGTTGTTGAGTACCGAAATGGCAATCAGGGCCGCCAGTTTGGTCAGCCAGTTGCGCTTGAATTCGGACCGCAGCGAGGATCCCAGCATTTGTGCCAGGCCTTCCGAGGTCTTGAGCGCAACGTTCCCGACAAAACCGTCGCAAACGATCACATCGGCGTCGCCCTTGTAGATGCCGTCACCTTCGACGTTGCCGATGAAGTTGAGGTCAGAGGCACGCAACAACTCGGCAGCTGCCTTGACGACCTCGTTACCCTTGATTTCCTCTTCGCCGATATTGAGGATGCCGACGGTCGGGCGCTCCTTGCGTTCCATCGCCGAAATCAGCGATGAACCCATGATGCCGAACTGCAGAAGGTGTTCCGGACCACAATCGACATTGGCCCCCAGATCCAGCATGTGGGTATGGCCATTGGCGGTTGGGAGCGGTGCGCAAATCGCCGGCCGCTCGATGCCGGGCAGCATTTTCAGGACGAAGCGCGATATTGCCATCAGGGCCCCGGTATTTCCGGCGGACACGCAGGCATCGGCATCGCCGTTCTTCACCTGGTTGATGGCCACCCGCATCGAAGAGTCCTTCTTGTTGCGGAGTGCGAGCGCCGGCGATTCATCCATGCCGACGATTTCGCTGGCGTGAACGATGCTGAGACGCGGATTACTGGCATGGGATGCAAGCAAGGGGCGAATCGCATCCTCCTGGCCAACCAGGATCAGCGAAACACCAGCCTGCTCACCAAGAAAGCGAAGCGCCGCCGGCACCGTCACCGACGGACCGTGGTCTCCCCCCATGCAATCGATGGCGATGCGGGTTGTCATGGCAAAAGAAAAGGCAGGCGCTCCAAGCGAAGCCGCCTGCCCTTCAGAGAACGATTACTCGCCCTTGCCCTTCAGGACTTTTTTGCCGCGGTAGAAACCGGTCGGGGAAATGTGGTGACGCAGGTGCACCTCGCCGGTGGTGGCTTCGACAGCCAGCGGCGGGTTGGTCAGGAAATCGTGAGCGCGGTGCATACCACGCTTGGACGGGGACTTCTTGTTCTGTTGAACGGCCATGTTGTTACTCCAAAAAAATCAGTTCGGCTTGCCTTTGAGGCCCGCCAGTGTCGCGAAGGGGTGAACCCGTTCGCCAGCATCGGCAGCCCCCGGCAAGCCACATCTTTCGTGCCGCGGCGCAACCGGAAGGGCCAGCAGAATTTCATCCTCGATGAATTCAGCCACATCCAGTTCCTTTGCCACCGGCAGGAAATCCCGGGTGTCGTCTTCCAGCTCGTCTTGCGACAGTTCGGCACCCTCAGGAACAATTTCCAGCAGGTTGTCGACATCGAGATCGAAAGGGATGGCTTCGAGGCAACGCTGGCAAGCCAGCGCGATAGTGCCGGTGACCTGCAGTTGCAGCATCGGCTCGCCCCGCTCTCCCTTGAAACCTTCAAGCACAAAAGCGACTTCGCCTTCGCTATCGGTCAGGAGATCTTGCAGACGTTCAAAACCCGATACCGGCAGCGTTCCCTCGAGAACACGGCCTTCTCTGGCAAAAACGAAAGCGTCCTTGATCCTTTTCAATCTTGATCTGTTACGACTTAAACATTGGATGATATTATTTTTGGCTCTCCAAGTCAAAACAAAGTGCTGCTTCAAGTTAGTCGCGCAACACCTTGTTGTAAATAACATTCATGCATCAAAAACTGATCCTTGCCTCTACCTCCCCGTATCGTCGGGAACTCCTCGGTCGTCTTGGTCTGCCTTTCGAAGTTGCCAATCCCGCGACAGACGAAACGCCGTTACCGGATGAGGCGCCGCCGGCGCTGGCCCTGCGCCTGGCTGAAGCAAAGGCGCGCGCAGTGGCCGATCGTTACCCGGGGGCGTTGATTATCGGCAGTGATCAGGTTGCTACGGTCGACGGCAAAATATACGGAAAACCGGGGACGCATGAGCGCGCTGTCGCTCAACTACGGGCGCTGTCAGGAAAGACGGTGAACTTTTTCACCGCCCTCTGCCTGTTCAACGCCGCCACCGGTCAGTCGGAGGTGCGTGGCGTTCCGACGCTGGTCAGCTTCCGGCAGTTGTCTGATGACGAGATCGAGACTTACCTGCGGCGTGAGCCAGCCTACAACTGTGCCGGATCGGCCAAATCCGAAGGCCTGGGGATCGCTTTGCTGAGCGCGATGCAGGGCGAGGATCCTAACGCGCTGGTGGGGCTGCCCCTGATCGCCTTGTGCGACCTGTTGCGCAACCAGGGAGTACGCGTCCTGTGACACTGGGGACTCTGTACCTGATTCCGGTACCACTGGGACCGGTGGCGCCACAGTCGTGTTTGCCGCCCGACGTATTGGCTGTGATTCGTCCGCTGACCCATTTCGTCGTCGAGCAGGCAAAGACAGCGCGAGCATTCCTTAAAGCGGCGGGTACCGAACAGCCACTTCAGGCATTGCAACTCACGGAACTGAACGAGCACACGCGGCGCGAAGCCCTGGAAACCCTGCTGCAACCCCTGCTCGACGGCCACGATGTCGGGCTGCTTTCCGAGGCGGGTTGCCCGGCCATTGCCGACCCCGGTGCCGACCTGGTGGCGCTTGCGCAAGCGCGTGGCCTGCGGGTCGTGCCGCTGATCGGCCCCTCTTCCCTTCTGCTCGCCCTGATGGCCTCAGGACTTAACGGGCAATGCTTTGCCTTTCATGGCTATCTGCCGGCGAAGGAAGGTGAGCGTCTCAAGGCCTTGCGTGATCTTGAAAGCGAGTCTCGCAAGAAGCGTCAGACGCAGATTTTCATCGAGACGCCCTATCGGAATCTGGCGCTTTTCGAGAGTCTGCGTTCGAATTTGAACCCGGCGACGCGGCTGACGGTGGCGACCGATATCAGCCTTCCCACAGAAAACATTCGAACGCTCAGCGTTCAGGCCTGGAAAAAAAGGGCGTCGCTCGATATCGAGCGACGCCCTACTGTCTTCCTGATGCTGGCGTAAATCTTACTGCAGGCGTGCGCCCAGCGCGCCTTCCGAAAAGCCTTTCCAGAAGCCATGGACAGCACCGGCGCCGAGGCGCTTGGCAAAGCGTTCGGCAATATTGTCCTTGACCGAGTAATCGAGCACTTTCTCGGCTTTGATGACGTCGCGGGCCACGGAGTCAACGCTACCGAGTTCATCGGCCAGACCTAGTTGAATGCTTTGCGCGCCGGTCCACATCAAGCCGGAAAACATTTCCGGCGTTTCCTTGAGGCGGCTGCCGCGGCCGGTCTTGACGACGTCAATGAACTGCTTGTGAATGTCATTGAGCATGGTTTGCGCATGTTCGCGATGTTGCGTGGCCTGCGGAGAGAAAGGATCCAGGAAGCCCTTGTTTTCGCCAGCGGTCAGCAAGCGGCGCTCGACACCGATTTTGTCCATCGTGCCTGTAAAACCGAAGCCGTCCATCAGGACACCGATCGAGCCGACGATGCTCGCCTGATTGACATAGATCCTGTCGGCAGCAACGGCAACAAAGTAACCGCCGGAGGCGCACATGTCCTCGACGACGGCGTACAGGGGCTTGTCCGGGTGCTTGCTGCGCAGGCGACGGATTTCGTCATTGACCATGCCCGCCTGAACCGGGCTGCCGCCAGGGCTGTTAATGCGCAGGATGACGCCTGCGACATGTTGTTGCTCGTAGGCGGAATTGAGCGCGGCAATGATGTTCTCGGCGTTGCTTTCGCCTTTCGGCTGGATGACGCCCTGCAGGTCGATCATCGCCGTGTGCCGTACGTGGGTATCCGCGTCCTTGCCGAACTCCACCGAGGCGAGCAGGATCAGGAACAGGAAAAGCAGGATGGCCGTGCGGAAGAAAATGCTCCAGCGACGGCGCGATTTCTGCTCTTCATAGGCCGCAAAGAGCAGCTTTTCGAGGGTCTTGCGCTCCCAGGCGGTGTCGGGAGTTTTCTCTTGGGGGGTGTCCATTGATTATTCTGGGTCCAGATAGACATTTCCGTCCGCTTCACTGACGGGCAGGGGCTTCAGCCCCCTCCCCTCGCAGCGTCCGGTGAGGCAGCGCCCGGTTTCAGGCGAGTACAGCGCACCGTGTATCGAGCAGATCAAGTATAGCTTGGAATCATCGAACAATTCGCCAGGGCGCCAATCGAGTTCAGCGGGAATGTGTCCGCACTGATTGACATAGGCGTAGGCCCGGTCCTTGAAGCGGACGACGAAGGCCGGTATCTCTCGGCCGGACTCGCTGATGCTGAAGCGATGCCCGGAGCCGCCGTTGGCGAGTTCGGCGCTGGCGCAGATCAGGCGTTTTTCAGCAGCCATGCGTCCAGTTCGGTCACGTCGCTGACACAGGCCACCGGGTTGTGGTCGAGCAGATGATCGTGGGGGTGTGCGCCGTAGGTCACAGCCACCGCATCCACGGCAGCGTTGCGTGCCATCAGCAAGTCGTGAGAGGTGTCTCCGATCATGACTGTGGATTCGGGCAGAACGCCGAATTCCACCATCAACTCTTCCAGCATCTGCGGATGCGGCTTCGAGTGGCATTCATCGGCACAACGGGATGCCTGAAACAGCGGGCGCAAACCGGAGTGATCGAGTGCCCGCTCCAGGCCAAGACGGCTTTTGCCGGTGGCGATGGTGACGATATGGCCGGCTGCGCTGAGCCGTTCCAGCATCGCCGGCACGCCCGCGAAAAGTGTGAGTTGATGGTCGCCCGACAGGTAGTGATAACGGTAGCGATCGACCATGGCCTGGTAACGGTCGGCTGTCAGGTCCGGGACAGCATGGCGCATGGCGTCGGCAAGGCCGAGGCCGATGACGTGCCTCGCCTGCTGGTCGGAGGGGATTGGCAGTTCGAGATCGGCGCAGGCCGCCTGGATGGCCTGGACAATCGCCCCGGCAGAATCAAGCAGCGTCCCGTCCCAGTCAAAAACAACAAGTTCATATTTCATGATTGCTTGAAAACCTCCGGGAACTGTTCGCTGGCAAATTCTCGCGTGTTTTCACGGTTCACCGCAGCAATGTAGTCGGCCATCCCATTCGGCAAATTGGCCTGACAGTGCATTGCCACACCGCTGATCGGGTGCCTGAAGCTCATTCGCCACGCATGCAGTGCCATGCGTTTGAGACCCGTCGGACGAAGTTGCTTGTTGAGTGCAAAGTCGCCGTATTTTTCGTCGCCAAGAATCGGAAAACCCAAGTGTGCGAGGTGAACGCGGATCTGGTGAGTCCGCCCGGTCTTCAACTGCGCCTCGAGGAGACTCATTTCCGGCCAGCGGGCGAGCAGTCTGAATACCGTGTGCGATGGTTTGCCGTCAGCGTGAACCGAGACGCGGCGCTCACCACCTTCGGTGAGATACTTTAGTAGTGGCGCTTTGACGTGCTGGGTGTTGTTCATCCAGCGTCCCTTGACGAGCACCAGATAGCGCTTGTCGGCGCCAGCGCCATGCTCGCGGAACATGTCATGCAAGGCGGTCAGCGCCAGCCGCTTCTTGCCGACCAGCAGGATGCCCGAGGTTTCACGATCCAGGCGATGCGCGAGTTCGAGGAATTTTGCTTGTGGCCGCTGCCGGCGCAGTGCTTCGATAACCCCAAAACTGACGCCGCTGCCGCCATGGACCGCAATGCCCTCCGGCTTGTCGATAACCAGCAAAGCCTCGTCCTCGAAAAGGATGGGCAGATCAACCCGTGCCTTGGCTGCCTCCTCGACTTCATCCTGCGGACGCTCGGCGATGCGGATCGGCGGGATACGCAGTTTGTCGCCAGCCAGGAGACGGTAGGTGGCATCGACGCGTTTGCTGTTTACCCGCACCTCTCCGCTACGCAGGATGCGGTAGACATGACTCTTGGGAACCCCCTTGCAGACGCGGATCAGGAAGTTGTCGAGGCGCTGCCCGGCTTCTTCTTCACTGATCAGGCGGTGGGTGACTGAATTGTTTCCTGCACTGCTCATTTTTCTAATATACTGCCCACGTTTCACGTCTCGGTTTGCAAGCGATCCCGAACCGTCAGACCGTCCGCCCTCGCGCCATCAGCGCGACCGCCGAACGGCAGGCTCCTGATCTCACCTGCGCCAATTGCTCAGGCCAGACCAACGTGAAGCAAACTGGTTAACTTCACTCACCAAAAGTAGTGATGGTAATGGATTAGCCCGCTATAAGCACGCACGGATTGCCCGTTGCAGGATTTTTCAGGTTGCGAAATTGAATAAAAAGCACGCAGCCATTTTTTGATCAGCACACTCTCAAATCGCCTTTGCCCTTCGCTATCTGATGAACGCAACCCGATAAGAAACCTGTCGCTGCCTGCATGGGCGTTTCCTTGCAGCGTGCCTTAGTCGTGCGCTGGAGCCTCAAAACAATGAAACGCATGCTTTTCAATGCGACACAGGCGGAAGAACTCCGTGTCGCCATTGTCGATGGTCAGAAACTGATTGATCTCGACATTGAATCCGCCGCCAAGGAACAACGTAAGAGCAATATCTATAAGGGTGTCATCACCCGCATCGAACCGTCGCTCGAAGCCTGCTTCGTCGACTACGGTGCCGAGCGCCACGGCTTCCTGCCGTTCAAGGAAGTCTCCCGAATGTACTTCCAGCCGGGTGTTGAAGCCGGCAAGGCCAAGATCAACGAGGCCCTGAAGGAAGGCCAGGAACTGATCGTTCAGGTCGACAAGGACGAGCGTGGCAACAAGGGCGCCGCCCTGACCACCTACGTCTCGCTGGCCGGGCGTTATCTCGTTCTCATGCCGAACAACCCGCGTGGCGGTGGTGTGTCGCGCCGCGTCGATGGCGACGAGCGCGCCGAACTGCGTGAAACCATGGATCAGCTGCAAGTGCCGCAGGGCATGAGCCTGATCGCCCGCACCGCGGCCATCGGCCGCCAGGCAGAAGAGTTGCAGTGGGACTTGAACTACCTGCTGCAACTGTGGAGCGCCATCGAAGGTGCCGCCCAGCAGCAATCCGGTGCCTTCCTGATCTATCTCGAAGGTTCGCTGGTCATTCGCGCCATCCGCGACTACTTCCAGCCGGACATCGGCGAAATCCTGATTGACACCGACGAGGTCTTTGAACAGGCCCGCGCCTTCATGGGCACGGTCATGCCGCCCAATGTCAGCCGCGTCAAACGCTATCGCGACGACGTGCCGCTGTTCTCGCGCTTCCAGATCGAACACCAGATCGAAACTGCCTTCGCCCGTCAGGTCAATCTGCCGTCCGGCGGCGCCATCGTCATCGATCACACAGAAGCACTGGTGGCTGTCGACGTTAACTCCGGCCGTGCGACCAAGGGGTCCGACATCGAGGAAACCGCGCTCAAGACCAATCTCGAAGCCGCCGACGAACTGGCCCGCCAGCTGCGTCTGCGCGACTTGGGTGGCCTGATCGTCATCGACTTCATCGACATGGAAAGCAGCAAGAACCAGCGTGAAGTCGAAAATCGTCTGCGCGATGCGCTGCGCTTCGACCGCGCCCGTGTCCAGATGGGCAAGATCAGCCGCTTCGGCTTGATGGAGCTCTCGCGCCAGCGTCTGCGCCCTGCTCTCGCCGAAACCAGCTACATCCCCTGCCCACGCTGCACCGGTACCGGTCACATCCGCTCGACCGAATCGGCTGCGCTGCACATCCTGCGCATCCTCGAAGAAGAGGCCATGAAGGAAAACACCGGCGCCGTGCATGTTCAGGTACCGGTTGATGTGGCGACTTTCCTCCTCAACGAGAAGCGCCCGGACATCCAGGCAATCGAACTGCGCCACAAGGTCACGATCCTGCTGATCCCGAATGTGCATCTCGAAACGCCGGCGCACACCATCACGCGTCTGCGTCACGACGACCTGAACAACGACGATGTTCGCGAACCGTCCTACAAGATGGTCGATCAGCCGATCGAAGAAGCCACTCGCAACGGCAATGGCAAGGACGAAGCCGCCAAGCCGCGTCAGGAAGCCGTGATCAAGGGCATTTCTCCTGAGCAGCCTGCGCCGGTGGTCAGCGAAAAGGCGCCGGAACCGACACCAGCACCGGTCGTTGCCGCACAACCGCAACCGGGCCTGTTTGCACGTCTGTTCTCATGGTTCCGTAGCGAACCGGCACCGCAAGCCCAACCGGTAGCCGCTCCGGCACCGGAAGCGCGCAAGCCGCGCGAAGGTCGTGGCGATGGCCGCCGCGAGCGTGGCGAAGGTCGCGATGGCCGCCGTAACGGTCGCAATGGCAATCGTCGTGACGACGAGCGCAACGGCGAACGCGGCGAGCGCAAGGAGCGTAATGCTGACAAGGCGGCACGCGAAGAATCAGCCGGCCTTGCCGAAGGCCGTCAGGAACGTCGTCCGCGCGGTGAGCGCAAGGAACGTCGCGAACGTCCGCCGGTCGAGGCGGCTGAAAACAAGCTGAATGTGACTGAATCGCAAGCGATCGAGGCAGGCGCTTTGGCGGCAGTCGCCCCGGCCCAGGATGGCGTCGGTGGTGATGAGCAAGGCGGTCGCCGTCGTGGCCGTCGCGGTGGCCGTGGTCGTGGCGAACGTCGTAACGAAGCCGAAAACGCGGCAGTCGCCGTTGATGCAATCGACGCGAATGTTCAGGCGCTTGAGGCCGAGCAGCAGAATCAGGCGCCGCTAGTCGTGGTTGTCCCGGCAGAAGTGGCAGCCCCAGTGGCGCAGCCTGAACCGGTGCAGGCGCCGGTTGTCGTTGCTGAAGCCGTTGCGACGCCGGAAGCTGTTGTCGAAACCGCACCGGTAGCGCCGATTGAAGCTGCTGCGGTCAACCCAGAAATTGAGCAAAAACCGGAAGTGGTGGCGGAAGTCGTTGAGCCTGTGGCAGCGGCTGAAGAAACCGCAGTCGCTGCTCCGGTAACTATGGCACCTTCCGTTGTCGAAACCGCAACACCGGTGGTCAGCAAACCTGCTCCGGTAGCACCGGTCGACCTGGCTGCAACCTTGGCGGATAGCGGTCTGGTGATGGTGCAGACGACGAGCGCCGCACCGATGGTGACAGTTGCCGAGCCGGCACCCAAGCTGGGCCGTGCCCGCAAGCCGAAAGCGGTTGTGGCCGGTAGCGATGAGCCGCTGGTGATGGTCGAAACCGGCAACAAGTAGGTCAAAATGGCGCGGGCCGGTTTGGCCCCGCATGAAAACGGGCGCTTCAGGGCGCCCGTTTTGTTTTCTGTCGTGGGTCTTTACGGAACCCAGTGCGGCGTTGAGTCAGCCCTTCTTCAATTGCTTCCGGATGTTCTCGACCAGACCTTGAGAGGCGTCTTCAACCATGTCGAGAACCAGATCGAAGCCATGGCCAAGGCCATAGTAGGGATCCGGCACTTCGTCATCGTCGAAATTGTGGGCGAAGTCCATGAACAACTTGATCTTGCCCTGCTGCTCCGGCATGGCCATGCGCTGCAGGTTGTCGAGATTGCTCTTGTCCATCGCCAGGATCAGGTCGAAATAATCGAGGTCCTGGCGGGCGACTTTACGGGCGCGCAGTTGCGACAGGTTGTAGCCGCGCGCAGAAGCTGCACGCTGGGTGCGCTGATCCGGTGCTTCGCCTACGTGGTAGCCGTGCGTTCCTGCAGAATCAACTTCAACTTTATCACCCAGGCCATTGATTTTAATGAAATGCCTGAGGACACCTTCTGCAGTGGGTGATCGGCATATGTTGCCCATGCAAACGAGCAGGACGCGATAGCTCATTTTGTCTCATCTCCGTAGGGGTCGTGCTGCGCCGCGCCAAAAACCCGTTCCCTGAGCCGGAACAAATCGTCGCGGGCTGCCGCCGCTTTTTCGAATTCCAGATTCTTCGCGCAGTCGAGCATCAGTTTCTCGAGCCGCTTGATCTCCCTGGCTACTGCCTTTTCATCCATGGCCTCGTAACTGGCCTGTTGCTGCGCCGCCTTCAATTCGCTTTGGGCGGTTTCCGGGTCATAGACACCGTCGATGATGTCCTTGATCCGCTTGGTCACGCCCCGCGGAACGATCCCGTGGGCTTCATTGTGTGCAATCTGCTTCTCGCGGCGGCGACTGGTTTCGGCAATCGCACGCTGCATGGATTGTGTAATCGTATCAGCATAGAGGATCGCTGTGCCATGAATGTGTCGTGCTGCGCGGCCAATGGTCTGGATCAATGAGCGCTCGGAACGCAGGAAGCCTTCCTTGTCGGCGTCGAGAATGGCGACCAGCGACACCTCGGGAATATCCAGCCCCTCACGCAGCAGGTTGATCCCGACCAGAACATCGAACTCCCCCAAGCGCAGATCGCGGATGATTTCCACGCGCTCGACGGTGTCGATGTCGGAGTGTAGGTAGCGGACGCGGATGCCGTTTTCCGACAGGAAATCTGTCAGATCCTCGGCCATGCGCTTGGTCAGCGTCGTTACCAAAACCCGCTCCTGAACACCAATGCGGGTCTTGATCACTTCCAGCAGATCGTCAACCTGGGTCGATGCCGGCCGGATCAGTACTTCCGGGTCGATCAGGCCGGTCGGCCGGACGACCTGCTCCACCACCTGGCCGGCGTGCTGCTTTTCGTAATCGGCGGGTGTTGCAGAAACAAACACCGTCTGCCGCATGTGCCTCTCAAATTCGTCAAACTTCAAGGGGCGGTTATCCAGTGCGGAAGGCAGCCGGAAGCCGTAATTGACCAGATTTTCCTTGCGCGAACGGTCGCCCTTGTACATGCCGCCCACCTGCCCGATGGTCACATGCGACTCGTCAATGAACATCAGCGCATCGCGCGGCAGGTAATCGATCAGGGTCGGTGGTGCCTCGCCCGGACGACGGCCGGAGAAATGCCGCGAATAGTTCTCGATGCCCTTGCAGAAGCCGATCTGGTCGAGCATTTCCAGATCGAATTTGGTCCGCTGCTCGATGCGCTGTGCCTCGACCAGTTGATTGTTCCTGGTGAAGTAATCGATCCGCTCACGCAACTCCTGCTTGATCGCCTCGATGGCGCGCAGCACGGTGTCGCGCGGCGTGACATAGTGCGACGCCGGGAAGACCGTGAAACGCAAGGCCTTGTGCAGCAGATGGCCCGTTAGCGGATCGAAGAACTGCAACCCCTCGACCTCGTCGTCAAACAGCGAGACGCGGATAGCGTGTTCGGCATGTTCTGCCGGAAAGATATCGATGATGTCGCCACGGACGCGGAAGGTGCCGCGGTGGAAATCCAGATCGTTGCGCTCGTATTGCATGTCAGTCAGGCGCTTGATGACCGCCCGCTGATCCAGACGGTCGCCCACGCGCATCGTCAGGATCATGTTGTGGTATTCGTCGCGGTCGCCAATGCCGTAGATGCAGGACACCGTGGCAACGATCACCACATCCCGGCGCTCGATCAGGCTCTTGGTTGCCGATAGGCGCATCTGCTCGATGTGGTCGTTGATCGAACTGTCCTTTTCAATGAACAGGTCGCGAGACGGCACATAGGCTTCCGGCTGGTAATAGTCGTAGTAGGAAACAAAATACTCGACGGCGTTTTCCGGCAAAAACTCCTTGAATTCGGCGTACAACTGGGCTGCCAGCGTCTTGTTGGGCGCTAGTACCAATGCCGGCCGACCGGTGCGGGCGATCACGTTGGCTATCGCATAGGTCTTGCCCGAGCCGGTGACGCCAAGCAGCGTCTGAAAGGCCAGCCCATCCTCCAGCCCCTCGACAAGCAGGCGGATCGCCTCCGGCTGGTCACCGGCAGGCGGGAAAGGCTGATGCAAACGGTAGGGGCTGCCCTCAAAGCAAACGACCGGGACGCTGTTCTTGGTTTCGCTCATGCTAAAATTCTTCGGTTTTCCTTCGTCCGGCATGGTCGCCGGACTGACACAGTTCTATTATTCCACGGAGTCCCTATGTCCTCTTCGATCTTCGCTGCGGTGGAAATGGCCCCACGCGACCCCATCCTCGGTCTGAATGAAGCCTTCAACGCGGATGCCCGCGACACCAAGGTTAATCTGGGTGTCGGCGTTTACTTTGACGACAATGGCAAGATTCCGCTGCTGGCTGCCGTCAAGGCCGCCGAAGAGGCCCGCTTGAAGGCAGCACCGCCGCGCGGCTACCAGCCGATTGAAGGTCCGGCTGCCTACAGTACTGCTGTCCAGAATCTGCTTTTCGGCCAAGGTTCCGACCTGCTGGCCGCTGGCCGCGTCATCACCGCCCAGGCTATTGGCGGCACTGGCGCACTGAAGATCGGCGCCGACTACCTGAAGCGTCTGAACCCGGCAGCCAAGGTCTACATCTCCAACCCGTCCTGGGAAAACCACCGCGCGCTGTTCGAGGCCGCCGGTTTCGTGGTTGAGGACTACACCTATTACGACGCCGCCATCCGTGGCGTCAATTTCGCCGGCATGAAGGCCGACCTGAACAAGATGGTTCCGGGCTCGGTCGTCCTGCTGCACGCCTGCTGCCACAACCCGACCGGCGCCGACATGAGCGATGCCCAGTGGGCCGAAGTGGTCGGTCTGTGCAAGGAGCGTGGCCTGGTGCCCTTCCTCGACATGGCCTACCAGGGCTTTGCCGATGGTATCGATGCCGACGCCGTGGCCATCCGTGCCTTCTCTGCGTCCGGTCTGCAGTTCTTTGCTTCCAGCTCGTTCTCGAAGAACTTCTCGCTGTACGGCGAGCGCGTTGGCGCCCTGTCGGTGGTGACCGCTTCCAAGGACGAATCGGCCCGCGTCATGTCGCAGGTCAAGCGTGTTATCCGCACCAACTACTCCAACCCGCCGATCCATGGCGGCGCCCTGGTGTCGTCCGTGCTCGCCTCGACCGAACTGCGCGCCCAATGGGAAGCCGAACTGGCCGGCATGCGTGACCGCATCCGTGCCATGCGTTCGGGTCTGGTCGATGCCATCAAGGCCACTGGCTGCGCTCAGGACTTCTCCTTCGTTGCCCAGCAACGCGGCATGTTCTCCTATACCGGCCTGACCGCCGCACAGGTGGAGCGCATGAAGGAAAAATTCGGTATCTATGCCGTGTCTACCGGCCGCATCTGCCTGGCGGCACTGAATACCAAGAACCTGGACTATGTTGCCAAGGCCATTGCTGCCGTAACCAAGGCCTGATTCGTACGACAAGCTGTTGCGCGGGCAGGACGCAAGTCCTGCCCGTTTTTATTTTCTGCTCGCCGCGTCGAGGTCCGGCAAAGTGCCGGAAATCCTTACCGGCACACGAACGGTACTGACCGAAGTCTGCATGGTAACCATCGCTGCACCCGAAACCGTACCACCGGTGCTTGCTACAAACTCGCCCGCCGCAGTGACCATCCCCGCATCCATGCGCAGGTTTCGACCGGAAACGCGCCCCGGATTGATCTGCAATTCACCCCGCAGTTGATCGAATTTGGTGGCTCCACCACGAACTGTCGCGCCGGCGCCGCGCCGCGAGGCCTCTCCGAGATCCAGCCCAGTCAGCAAGCCGCGGGTAATGCTCATGTCGACTGTCGCTTCAGCATTGCGCCAGACGGCTGGCCAATCGTTGCCGGTACCCCGCAGGCGTAACAGTCCGCCGAAATCACCTTCCAGTTTCAATGACGGCACCAGCGCAGCGGTCAGCCTGCGGCTGTCGAGCCGCGTCAGTTGCGCCTCGCCGCTCATGTTCAATGCACTCGACCATTCCAGTTGCCATTGTCCTTTGAGGAGGCCGCCCAGGAAGGTTGTGTCGATATTGCGCACTGACAGGCGATTCCGCGCCAGCGTCCCGGTTGCCTGCAATGCGTCGAAGCTCAATGTGCTGCCGGCAGGCTTCCAGGCACGGCCTTCAATCTGCAGATCCAGGCCGTCGGCACCGGGTTTCGCTTCGATCAGCAGACTGCGATCGGCCGACTGCAAGCTAGCCTTTTCCAGTTTGCCATTTCCGGCAAAACGCAGCTCGCCCTCGACATCGCCCAGCGCCGCACCCGGCAGGGCGACGAAGCTCGCGTCAGACAGCCGGAGCTGTCCCACGGTCAACCCGGAAAACGGCCCAAAATCGGGATTCAGTACCGGCAGGCTGAAAAGGCGAGTGACCGGGATCGCCGGCTGCACCAGCGACACTGAGGTCAGATGATGCGGCGAGCCGCCGAGCAGCTGATGCGGGCGATCAACGCGCACTTCGCCAATCTGCAGGTCGCCACCAACGCTCACCTGGCTCAACACCAGTTGTGGCTTCGGCCAGATGCTGAGGGTAACGTCGCCGACAGTCACTGGCGCCTGCGCGTAGCTCGAAATTGCGGCTTCGAACGCGGGCTTGTGGCGTGCATAGGGATAAATCAGCGCACCGAAACCGATGAGCAGCGGTATGCCCAATGCCGCCATCAGCACCGACTTCCCGGATATGTTCAACTGGAACGGCGGTTTGTCGGGTGCGGCCTCATGCGTTGCTTCAGGCTCAGGTTCGGTGCTTACGGTAAAAACCGGTTCCCGCTGCGTTTCACCCATCAGCGGTTTGCCAAAGGCAGAAAAACGGCTCGCCTCGCTTACAAGCGATGACTCGGTACTCTCCGCCGCCTTGCTGCCAAAGGTTGAAAACTGCGACAGTGCCGACACCTGCGGTTTGCGTGGTGCTTGTTTGCTGGCGTCCTCCCAGACGCTCATCGCCACTGCCGTCGGCGCTATGAACCCACCCTCTTCCAGTTCCAGCAAAGCATTTTCAACCAGGACGGGGTTGCCGATTTTGGCGGATAGCTCCTGAACGGAGAGTTTTCCGTCAACCTGAACAAGCACCATCCGGAGATTGCGCTGAACAACCCGCGTCCGCTGACGCACTGCTTCGTCGCCGGTCGGAGTTTTTGCATAAACAAGCTTTTGGTCCATGGCCCAGATTTTCTTCTTGAAAAACACACTTATGGCTTGACGTGTGTCGATTCTACTCCTAAAATGCGCGCTTCTGTTCCCCGATAGCTCAGTCGGTAGAGCGCCGGACTGTTAATCCGTAGGTCCCTGGTTCGAGCCCAGGTCGGGGAGCCAAAGAATCAAGCACTTAGCCCAGTTTTCGAACTGGGCTTTTTGCTTTTCTAGGCCACCGTAGCTGAATCGTAGCCAGGGAGGACCGAATTGAGCCGAGAGGCCGCTTCCGCCAGATGATCCGGGGCCAAGTGAGCATACCGCTCGACCATCGCTCCGGTTCGCCAACCGCCCAAGCGTTGTAGCTCATGCGTCGGTGTTCCAGCCTGTCGCTGCCACGTTGCCCAGGTATGCCTCAAATCATGCCAACGGAAATCAGAGATCGCCGCCCGCTGCAAGGCTTTACGCCAGGCACGGGTATTGGCCGATTCCAAAGGTTTCCCCCGAAACGTAAAGACCCGACTTTCATGTTTCCCCTTCTGCCGGATGAGCACCGTATAGGCAGCCTCATTCAACGGAATGGCAATCGGTCGCCGGTTCTTCGACTGCCAGGCATGAATCCACGCATGGCGTTGTTCCAGGTTGATCTGTGACCATTCGAGCTTGAGCACATTGCTTTGGCGGAGTCCGGTCGCCAGCGAGAACAAGACCAAATCTCGCAGGTGTTGCGGCAACTCTGCCAACAGCGTGCCCGCTTGCTCTCGGGTCAGAGAACGTTCACGGCTTGCAGATTCTTTAAAGAGCCTCACCTTCGGCACCTTGTCGATCCATTCCCATTCATCCCTGGCGCGAAGGAGAATCGAGCGTATCAGTGCCAGATAACGGTTTGTCGTCGCCTTGGCCGCTTCCTTGAGCTTGGCCGCCCTGACACTGTCGATCACATCCAGGGTGATCTCATCCAGCATCAGTTCCCCGAGGTAAGTATCAAGCCAGATCAGCTTGCGCTTGTCCTCCTGGTGCGTGGCCTTCTCCGAAGTTTCCTCCAGCCAACGAATGACCGCTTCCTTCCAGGACCGCCGGGCCTTGATGCCCAAGCGATTCTGCTCCCACATCTGGGCTTTTAGCCGGTCGTGGAATTCCTGGGCTTTGATTTTGTCGTCAGTCCCAGTACTGCGTTGTACCTTTCGTCCATCGATGACGATTTTGACCCACCAGACGGACGAGTCTTTGCGTTTGAAGAGTGACATGGGATATTCCTTTCATGCGCACCCTGCAACGCTCGCCGCCGGTATTGTGACCGGACGTAGTCCACCAGGTCAATTTCCAGGAAGACCCAACATTTCCCGATCTTGGCCCCAGGAATCTCCCCGGCACGCGCTTTTTCTTGCAGCGTGACCGGATGAATCTTCAGAAAGGCGGCTGCCTGTTGCAGGGTGAGCGAGTCCATATCAGCTCCCCGAGGCTTTCCGGTAGGCCCTGGCCTGATCCGCCACCTCCTTGGCCTTGCGCTTGGCTTCCTGCTCGGGATCATTGACCGCCGTGTTGTACTGGCGACGTTTTAACGCGATCTTCTCGGCAACGTAGTCGTCAAACGCCATGCCTTGGTCGTAAGCCTTGTTTTCGAGGAACGCGACCAGCTTCGCCACCAAGTCCTTATGGGCTTCCATGAGCTGCACCGCATCAAAGCCATGCTTGGCGGCATAGGAGAACCACGTACTGGCGGCCATCTGCAATAGCTTGTCATCGTTCGGGCTACGACTGGGGCTGAAACGCTTGGCGAGTGGGCCGCCCGTGCTTTCCCAATCGACGGCAGAGAGATAGAGCCACAGGGGATGAATCGGCCACCGGGAACGGGTCTTGTCATCGGCATTGGGCAGCATCAGGCGTAGCCATTCGGTGGTGGCGTAGTCCCACAGGCCATTGAGATGGTGAATCACCTCAGCGAGCTTGGAAAGCCCCTTCTGGGTCAACACTTCCCGCTTGATCTCGAATTCAAGACGCCAGACCACACCGGTCTTATCCCAACCGGCTTTCTGCCATAAGGGAATGATCCATTCCTTACCAGTGACAACGATCTCCAGGAGCTTGTTGTAGAGCCTGGCGGAGATCACGCCACCCAGGCCAATCGACCAACCGGAGAACTGGCCGGAGACGGCATAGGCGTTGATTGCGGAGGCCCGTGTCACCCAGGCATGACGATCCCAGCCTTCCATGTCGAAACTGCTCTGGAAATCGACAAACAGATCAATGCGGCTGACGTTGGCGGATTCCTTAAGCTCACCGAGTTCGGAGAGCAAGGCATACAACTGGCGTTCGGCCTCGACCGGACCAACATGGGCAAGGAACTTGGCCGACACCTTCACGTAGGCCATCGGTGCTTTGTGACCCGGCCGGGAGAGCTGGATACGGAATGCGCCATCTTCCAGGATGTAGGGGAAGAGCGAAGCGCCTTTCTCCTTGACCTCGAAGATATGCCCCGCCAGCGGTAACTGGGCCTTGGCGACCTCGCCAGGTTCATTTGATTGGGCGAGTTGCTTCAGTGCCTTGAGGCGATTATCCGATTCAAGGGAGAGTTCGCCAGGGTAGGAAAGATAAAGACTATCCACACCCCAGCGCAGGGCTTTGAACCATTCTTCCCCTGAATTGCAGTTATAGGGTGCTGTGTTACTAGGTGGCGCACCCTCGGTGCCTCCGTTTGCCGCCTGCGCGGCATCGACCGCCGAAGATTCCGCCACCTCTTGCCCCCCGGCCGCACGCTCCGCGTTGCGGGCGGAGGCCAGGGAGGTGGCGGTCAGGTTTTGCGTTTGCGGCTCGCTGAGGCCATTGCGGTCTTGCTCTTGATGCTTCGACATATCCGTTTCCTTTTCGGACCTGCCAGGCATGCCCTTGTGGCTTCCTGGAACGGATATGGATTAAATAGATCAGTCAGCTTTAGGCCGACCACCTGAAATCGTCATCTCAGGTGGTTGCAGTTTTCGAGCCGCCTGAACATGTTTCCGGAGGTTTTTTAGAGCGCCCGCGGTGTTGGGATAGAGCTTCGTTTTAATAAACAGCGTAATCAGATCCTCGTCTGTGAAACGGTCAAATCCCATGGAGCGCAGGGCTACGATGGAATAGCGCAAATCCTGAATGGCAGCCATGTGCTTCTTGCTCGGGCCCTTGATAGCTTTTCGGAGTCGAAGGAAGAAGTAACGATCTGCCGTGGCTTCCGCTCGTGCAAGGCGGTCTGCAAAGGTTGGGCAACCCAAAACTGCACGGTCAACTTCAACGGCATGAAAGAATGCATCATCGTCTCCATCATCTCGGACACGTTGTACCAAATGACCCATTGAGCAATGAAAGAGCATGATGCTCAGAATGTTGCGCTGAAAAACAATAGCCAGCCAAAGAAGATGCTTACAATTAATGCTTCCTTCGTTGGCTTCATACCACTGATCGAGTTCGCTGCCATCTTCAGCCCAACGTGAAAATTGCTCTATTGCGTCATCAGAGCGCCAGGTTTTTAGAAGTGGCTCATGCATTCCCAATAACATGAATAGTTGAGCCATCTGATCCAGGAAGGGCAGCTCATAGATGCCAGCCCAACTGTGATCGGCAGCACCAAGAATTTCTGTTAATTTTTCCGATTTCGATCGGAGGACACCGGAAAGTTCCCCCACTTGTTGCCGTAGTTCTGGCAGCGACGTTACCAGCCGATGGAACTGGCTAGTAGTGATGCGTCCAAATTGTTGAGGCTGAGGCGAATTCACTGAGTGCTAACGGTTATTCATGGAAAATTGGCGGCTACCGACCCTGAGCTGCCCTTGCCCTCTCAAACCGCTTCGGCAGCAAATGCCTCTTTGGGGACATAGGCGGACTCTTGATTAGGGATATTTTCGGTCTGTTTCCGTAATGTCGAACTTTTTTACACCAGCACAGATTAGAAGAGGAGTTTACTCGATTATGTTATTTAGTAACAAATGGTTATGCGCAATGGTCTGATGTTTGCTTGGTCCGAGAAAGCCATGTTTTATTGAGGATACTTACGATGACTAAAGCAAAATTTATAGGTTCGGTGCTGATTGGTAGCCTGATGGGTTTCGCGGCGACGAGTGCGTCTGCCACAACTTTGTTATACAGCGATTTTTCCAACATTAATGGACTGCAGTTAAACGGTACCGCCACCCGAGTGGGATCTGATCTCAGAGTTACTTCTGCAGGCCCAGGGCAAAGTGGCTCATTCTTCTCTACCTCCGCTATTTCATTAAGCGCCAATGCCTCATTTAGCAGTGCGTTCAAATTTCGGATAACAAATTCTGGTGGCATTTGTGACAATGATGGTTGCGGTGCTGACGGTTTGGTTTTTACTGTCCAGACAGTCTCAAATACCGCTGGTGGCGCAGGAGGCGGAATAGGTTATCAATACCTTTTAAGAAGTGTAGGCATTGAGTTTGACACATGGAACAATGGTGGTTGGGACGACAATAACGGTAACCACGTTGGCATTGACCTCAACGGTAATATCGACTCTGCGGTTCAGACAGGTGTCGCAACCAGAATGAACAATGGTTCTATTTGGAGCGCTTGGGTTGATTACAACGGTGTCTCGGATGCACTTGAAGTGCGTTTGGCTGAAGGCGGTAATGTTGCTCGCCCAACTGCCGCGCTACTTGCTTACACCGTAGATTTGACAACCATCCTTCAAGGTACTGATGCATTTGTGGGTTTCACGTCGGGGACTGGTTCTGCCTACGGGAATCATGACATTCTGTCTTGGCAATTCAATTCGACTTACAACCCGATCAATGAAATTGGTAGCAATCAAAATGTTCCCGAACCAGCATCATTGGCACTTCTTGGGCTTGGATTGGCTGGACTTGGCACTATGCGTCGGAAAAAATTAACCTGAGTTCTTCCGCGGCTTGGATACTTCGGGAGCTTAGGCTCCCGTTTTTGTTCATTGAGGGCCGCTTCAGGTTCGTTGCGCACGTAAGCCCGCAGAACGCCAATGTCTCTTGATGGCCGAGGGGTGTAGCCAAATCGTAGCTACAGTCCATAAACTGGAGGCTGTGCACGGCTTTTTGAGGCTACGCTTGAAATTGACGAGCATTGCAAGGTATTGATTTATATAGAAATAGAATCTAGCTGGTGATTCTGTTAATCCGTAGGTCCCTGGTTCGAGCCCAGGTCGGGGAGCCAGAAAATTCAAGCAGTTAGCCCGCGACAAAGCGGGCTTTTTGCTTTCTGGCGGCTTATTTGCTGCATTTTTGTTGCACCTGCGCTAAAACTCCAGCTTTTCAAGACTGGCAGCCCTTGGGAAGTGCCTGACGCCACAGGTTTTCGAAACTATTTCAGTTTTGATCTCTCTACTTGTTTAAATGAGGCGTCAGCCCGGATAATCATCGACAAATTGTTCGATCATCGGAGCGGCAAGCGGGGACCATGCATAACGAATCACTGAATCCGGAAACAACGCCAGCGGGCCTCACTGGTTTTGCGCCCCATGTTAATACTGCGGCCCTGAATCACGCGCCAGGCACGCTGGTCGACAAGTATGGCCGGCGTATCACCTATGTGCGCCTCTCGATTACGGATCGTTGCGATTTCCGCTGTACGTACTGCATGGCCGAGGAAATGACCTTCCTGCCGCGCCATGAAGTGCTCAGCCTGGAAGAATGTCTGACCGTGGCGTCGACATTTGTCGGATTGGGAGTCAGCAAGTTGCGAATTACGGGCGGTGAGCCGCTGGTGCGCAAGAATGCGATGTGGCTGATCGAGCGTCTAGGCGCCCTGCCCGGCCTCGATAATCTGGTCCTGACCACCAATGGCTCGCAACTTGACCGCTATGCCGGCGCCTTGCGTGCTGCGGGTGTGCGACGTCTGAATGTCAGCCTGGATACGCTGCGGCCGGATCGCTTCAAGGCGATTACACGCATCGGCGAACTGGACAAGGTCTTGCGGGGCGTCGCCGCAGCTCAGGCGGCGGGTTTTACGCGAACCAAGCTGAATACGGTGATGATGCGCGGCGTCAATGATGACGAGTTCGTCGACCTCGTCCGCTACGTACTGGATCACGGACTCGACCTGTCGTTCATCGAGGAGATGCCGCTGGGCGAAATCCATGGACGGAGCAACACCTACATTTCCTCCGAAGAGGTTCGCGAGCGTTTGGGCGAGCATTTCGAGCTGCTACCATCGAACGAAAATTCAGGCGGGCCGGCCCGCTATTGGCGCATTCCCGGTAGCGAGAGTCGGATCGGATTCATTTCGCCGCATAGTCACAATTTCTGTGACAGCTGCAACCGGGTTCGGATTACCGCCAAGGGCGAGTTGTATCCCTGCCTGGGTCAGAACGATGCCATGCACCTGCTGCCCATTCTGCGTCAGTATCCAGGCGACAGTGACCGGCTTCGCCAGGCCATTATTGACTCGATGGGCATCAAGCCTTTTGGCCACGATTTCACCCAGCAAATGGATGCGCCGCAGGTCGTACGCTTCATGTCGATGACTGGCGGCTAAAGCCACCGGCCGAAGATGTCCCTGCCTCTGGTCGCGCCTGCTTCCACCGGTTCCCGAAGCTCATCGCGGGGCAAGTGGTTGGCGCTTGGCTTGGCCGTTCTGTCCGCTCTTTTGTTTTGGCGGATGTCGGCGGGTTACGACCCGCTGCTGGGCGCAGTGCTGGCACTCTCACTCAGCGCGCTCGGCATGCAAATCTGGCTGGCGTGGCGTCGGTTGCGGCGAACCCGACAGGCCTACGACTTGGCGATGCTGGCTGCGCATGATGGCGTCTGGGAATGGAATCCGATCACCAAGGAACTGCATGCCGGCAATCGACTGCTGGAAATTCTTGGATACAGAGAGGATTTCCTGCCGGATACCCATGCCTGGCTGGCGCTTGTGCATCCGGACGATGTCGATCGCTATAACGCGGCCGTCAGTGCCCATCTCAAGGGCAACACCGAGATTTTCTATTGCGAGTATCGCGTCCGTGCCAGCGATGGCAGTTTTCACTGGATCGCTTCACGCGGTATCGCCGTCCGCGACCGGCGGGGGCGCGCCTATCAGATGGTTGGCTCGGTGACCGATATCAGCGAACGGCGTAGCTATCAGGAAACGATGGAATTTCTCGCCCAGCACGACGTGCTGACCGGACTCCCCAACCGCTTGCTTCTCGCAGAAACACTCGGTGCGGCGATTACCAACGCTGACCGGCGTCAGGCGCGACTGGCGATTCTTTTCATCGACCTCGACCGTTTCAAGAACATCAACGACACGCTCGGCCACCGTGCCGGCGACCAGTTGCTGCAATCGGTGGCGCAACGCCTTCAGGGCGCGCTGCCGGCCGGATGCACGCTGTTCCGCCAGGGGGGTGACGAGTTCATCATCCTGATGGCACCGGTAAACGATCTGTCGCAAGCGGTCGCCGCAGCCAATCAGCTACGCGAACTGGTCACCACGCCTTTTACCGGCGCCGGACAAACCTTCTTTACCAGCGCCAGTATCGGCATCAGCCTCTACCCGGATGATGCCGCAGACGGCGAAACGTTGTTGCGCAACGCCGACACGGCCATGTACGAGGCCAAGGCCGTCGGTGGCAATGCCATCCGCACGCATACCGAGCAGATGAACGAACGCTTGCAGGCGCGGGTGCGTCTGGAGAGTGATCTTCGCGAAGCGGTGGTCAAGAACGAGTTCTCACTCCATTTCCAGCCGCAGATCGACTTGGCCAGTGGCCGGCTCTGCGGTGCCGAAGCCCTGCTCCGCTGGCAACACGAGGGGCGGATGATTCCGCCGGATCAGTTCATTCCGGTCGCGGAGGATACCGGGTTAATCATCCCCATCGGCGACTGGGTAGCTGAGCATGCGATTGCCCGGATTGTCGAATGGCGGCAAAGGTTTGGCGATCTGCCGCCGATTGCCATCAACCTCTCTCCGCGCCAGTTCTGGCGGCCGGGGCTGGCGCGGGTGCTGCTCGACAAGATGCGGGCGGCCGGTCTGCCGATGTCGGCGCTGGAGGTGGAAATCACCGAGTCGGTGCTGCTGCATGCCGATACCGGTGCCCTCAATGAGCTGGAGGCGCTGCGCGAGGCGGGCGTGCGCGTGGCGCTGGATGATTTCGGCACTGGTTACTCATCGCTGTCCTACCTGCGACGGTTACCCATCTCCGTACTCAAGATCGACCGCTCGTTCATCAACGATCTCGGCAACAGCGAGCACAGCGGCAGCGATGCGCTGGTACAGGCCATCATTGCCATGGCCCATAGCCTATCTCTGAAAGTGGTTGCCGAAGGCGTCGAGACCCCAGCGCAGCAAGAACACCTCGGGCGACTCGGTTGCGATGTCGGGCAAGGTTACCTGTTCAGCCGGCCGTTGCCAGCCGAGCAATTTTGCGAGCAATTTCTGGTTGACCGCAGCAGCCCGCCCAAACGCAATCAAGGGTAGATCTTGCACAGCCCCGGCGCATAAACCGGGTCGCTGATCCACCCCAAAAACGAAAAAAACAGGGAAAGCAAAAGAAAAAAGACGACCCGACGGACCGCCTTGGGATGACGCCTGACCAGAACCCGACAGGGTTGGCAGAGCGTCATCATCTGCATGATGGGCTTACTTACAGGCCGCGCTGGGCGCGCTTGCGTTCAATTTCAGTCAGGAAACGCTTGCGGATACGGATCGACTTCGGTGTCAGTTCGACCAGTTCGTCCTCGTCGATGAACTCGATGGCCGACTCCAAGCTCAGCTGAACCGGCGGCACCAGGCGCACGGCCTCGTCAGTACCGGAGGCACGGACGTTGGTCAGCTGCTTGCCCTTGATCGGGTTGACGACAAGGTCGTTCTCGCGGCTGTGGATGCCGATGACCATGCCTTCATAGAGCTTGTCGCCCGGACTGACGAACATGCGGCCGCGATCCTGCAGCTTCCAAAGGGCGTAGGCGACGGCTTCGCCGTTGTCTTGGGAGATCAGCACGCCATTTCGACGCTCGGCGACGTTTCCTTCCTTGACCGGGGCGTAATCGTCGAAGACGTGGCTCATCAAGCCGTTGCCGCGGGTCAGGTTCATGAACTCGCCCTGGAAACCGATCAGGCCACGGGCCGGGATGCGGTATTCGATACGGACGCGACCGCGACCGTCCGGCACCATGTCCTGCAGCTCGCCCTTGCGCAGGCCGAGGCTTTCCATGACGCCACCCTGAGTGTCCTCTTCGACATCAACGGTCAGTTGCTCATACGGCTCGCACTCAACGCCGTTGATGATCTTCTTGACGACGCGCGGACGGCCGACCGCGAGTTCGTAGCCTTCGCGACGCATGTTCTCGAGCAGGATGCCGAGGTGCAGTTCGCCGCGGCCGGCAACGTCGAAAACGTCGCCGTTCGGGGTGTCATGGACGCGCAGCGCCATGTTGGTCAGCAGTTCCTTGTGCAGGCGGTCGCGGATCTGGCGGCTGGTAACGAACTTGCCTTCGGTGCCGGCGAGCGGGCTGGTGTTGACCATGAACTGCATGGACAGCGTCGGCTCGTCGATCTTGAGCAGCGGCAGGGCTTCCGGCTGATCCGGATCAGTGACGGTACAGCCGAGGACGAGATCTTCGATGCCGGTGATCTGAACGATGTCGCCGGCCTGGCCCTCTTCCATCTCGACCTTGTTCAGGCCCTTGTAACCGAAGACCTGGCCAATCTTGGCCTTGATCGGCGTGCGGTCGTGCTCGGCGGCTTCTTCCTCGGTGCCGAACATGACCATCACGTTCTGGCCGGTCTTGACGCGGCCACGGATGATTTTGCCGACGCCGATGCGACCGACGTAAGAAGAGTAATCCAGCGCTGTAATCTGCAGTTGCAGCGGCGCGTCGATGTCAGCATCCGGTGCCGGCACATGGCGCAGGATGGTATCGAACAGCGGCTTCATGTTCTCGCGCGGGTGGTCGAGTTCCATGGCCGACCAGCCGTTGAGGCCGGAGGCGTAAACGATCGGGAAATCGAGCTGTTCGTCGGTGGCACCCAGCTTGTCGAACAGGTCGAAGGTCAGGTTGACGGCGTTGTCCGGATCGGCGCCATCGCGGTCGACCTTGTTGACCAGCACGATCGGACGCAGGCCCTGGGCCAGTGCCTTCTTGGTCACGAAACGGGTCTGCGGCATCGGACCTTCGGCGGCATCGACCAGCAGCACGACACCATCGACCATGCCCAGCACGCGCTCGACTTCACCGCCGAAGTCCGCGTGGCCCGGAGTGTCGACGATGTTGATGTGGATGCCTTCGTACTCGACCGCAGTGTTCTTGGAAAGAATCGTGATGCCGCGTTCCTTTTCCAGATCGTTGGAGTCCATGACGCACTCGACCAGTTGCTGGTGGGCGGCAAAAGTACCGGATTGGCGGAGCAGCTGGTCGACCAGGGTGGTTTTACCGTGGTCAACGTGGGCGATGATGGCGATGTTGCGGATTGGGCGAGCGGACATGGGAAGGGAATTGGCCAGAAAAATCAAAGGCGTGATTCTACCATCTCATGCTGCACCGCAATATCGGATGCATGGAAAAAAAGCGCTCCGGTGAGAAATAACCAGCGTTTCTGCAACGGATTTTCGGGCCCGGGTGAAAACCCGAGGCCCGGGCAAGCCAGAGGGCTTCGCTCAGCCTTCCTTGTTACGCATGAAGTCAGCGGTGTTGAAGAAATTTTCCAGCAATTTGCTGCGAATGCTTTCCTCAATGCCGACATCTTCCATCGCCAGCACCATGCAGGCGACCCACTGGTCGCGCTCCTTGACGCCAATGGCGAAGGGCATGTGGCGGGCACGCAGGCGCGGATGACCGAATTTTTCGACGAACAGGTCGGGGCCGCCAAACCAGCCGGAAAGGAACATGTAGAGCTTGTCGCGTGACCCGCTCAGGTCTTCGGGGTGCATGGCGCGCAGTTCAGCGAATTGCGGCACGCTGGCCATCAGTTCGTAGAAACGGTCGCAAAGCTTGCCCACGGCAGCGTCGCCACCGATGCGTTCATAAGTCGTTGTCGTATCCATGCCGGGATTTTACCGGAGTGGCGCCGGCTTGCCGAATCTGCTGGCACGGTGCAAGATTGCGCCATCCGGGCGCCGGCCCGCCACGTGGATCTGCCAGACATGCAAGAAGACATTGCCGCACTCGAACGTTTCATGATCACGCTGGAGTGGTTGATGGCCCTGCATGAGCGTCACACGAATGCCCTGCACTTCGGGCTGATTCATGTCTGCTTCCACAACAAGCGGCAACTGGGTCAGGCGTATGGCGCACGCGATGCTACGCAAATGCTGTCCGATCTGTCGGCGAAGCTGCGCCAATCCTTCCGCAAGACCGACCTGGTGGCGCGCGACGGTACCGATTTCTGGATTCTGGTGCCCTACACTTCGCCCGACACCGTCGCCCAGAAAGTGACGCAACTTGTCGAAATGGCCTCGGACGCCGGGCTGGACATCGTCGATCGCGATGTCGCGGTATTTTCGATGCCCGACCCGGAAATCATGCAGAACATGGCCTTCAACTCGGCCGGCGAGTTCCTCGCCCACCTGAAGGCGAACCGCCAGATCGCTTTCCGCTGGGAGCATGTCGTTCAGGCGTCCTGACTGACGTTTTGACGAAGGACTTGCCCGTTGAGGAACGCGCCGGCGTGCCGGTTTTTGACGGATTTCCGGGTTGACCGTGAGTTGCGGTGCCGGCAGGTTGCCAGGCAGGAATCAACTGCTTCTTGCCATTGCCGATCAGGTCGGCACGCCCCATCTCCTTCAGCGCCTCACGTAGCAGCGGCCAGTTGGCCGGATCGTGATAGCGCAGGAAAGCCTTGTGCAGCTTGCGCTGACGGGCGTTGCGTACCGTACCGACGATTTCTCCACCTTCCCGATGCAGCTTTTTCAGCGGGTTGCGCTCGCTGTGGTACATCGTCGTCGCCAGCGCCATCGGTGTCGGCAGGAAGGTCTGCACCTGATCAAGACGGAAGTTATTTTTCTTCAGCCACAGCGCCAGGTTGAGCATGTCCTCGTCTTCAGTACCCGGGTGGGCAGCGATGAAGTACGGGATGAGGTACTGCTCCTTGCCGGCTTCCCGTGAAAAACGGTCGAAGAGCTGCTTGAAACGGTCGTAGGCGCCCATGCCCGGCTTCATCATCTTCGACAGCGGACCCTGTTCGGTGTGCTCCGGGGCGATCTTGAGGTAGCCGCCGACATGGTGCGTCACCAGTTCCTTGATGTATTCCGGCGAACGGACCGCGAGGTCGTAGCGCAGGCCGGAACCGATCAGCACTTTCTTGACGCCCTTGAGGGTCCGCGCCTTGCGGTACAGCGAAATCAGCTTCGAATGATCGGTACCGAGATTCTCGCAGATGTCGGGATAAACGCAGGACAGGCGGCGGCAGGCCGACTCGATTTTCTCGTCCTTGCACTTGAGGTGGTACATGTTGGCCGTCGGCCCGCCGAGGTCGGAAACAATGCCCGTAAAGCCCGGCGTCTTGTCGCGCATTTCCTCGATTTCGCGGATCACCGACTCCTCGGAACGGCTCTGGATGATGCGCCCCTCGTGCTCGGTAATCGAGCAGAAAGTACAGCCGCCAAAGCAGCCGCGCATGATGTTGACCGAGAAGCGGATCATCTCCCAGGCCGGAATCTTGGCCTCGCCATAGCTCGGGTGCGGTCGGCGGGCGTATGGCAGTTCATAGACGCCGTCGAGTTCCTCGGTTTCCAGCGGCACCGGCGGCGGATTGAGCCAGACATCGCGTTCGCCGTGCGCCTGCACCAGCGCCCGCGCATTGCCCGGATTCGATTCGAGGTGGAAGGTGCGCGAAGCATGGGCGTAAAGCACCGGATCGTCCTTGACCTGCTCATAGGCCGGCAAGCGGACGACCGTATGCGCACGGCGCTCGCGGCGTGCCGCCAGCCGCTCGCTGCGCGAGACAATACGGATCGGCGCTTCACCGGACGCAGCCGAACAACTGCCGGCTGCGGTCGACTCGGAATTTTGCCCGATTCCGGGTGTCGTCATCGCATACGGGTCGGCATGCTTGACCAGTGCCCCCGGTGTGTCGACCTCGGTCGAGTCCATCTCTGCCCAATCGTCACCCGGCAGCCAGCCACGCGGCGCCATGAATGCGGTGCCACGCAGATCGCGGATCTGCGCGATCGGCTCGCCGCGCGCCAGACGGTGCGCCAGTTCAACGATCGCCCGCTCGGCATTGCCGAATAGAAGCAGATCGGCCTTGGAATCCGGCAAAACCGAACGGCGCACCTTGTCCGACCAGTAGTCGTAGTGCGCGATGCGGCGGAGGCTGGCTTCGATCGAGCCGATGATGACATTGCTGCCGGGGAAAGCCTCGCGGCAACGCTGCGCATACACCGTGACGGCGCGGTCCGGGCGCCGGTTGGCCTCGGCGTTCGGCGTGTAGGCATCGTCCGAGCGCGGTTTGCGGTCCGAGGTGTAGCGATTGACCATCGAATCCATGTTGCCGGCTGTGACGCCAAAGAACAGGTTGGGCTTGCCCAGTTTGCGGAAATCGGCGGCCGAGTTCCAGTCTGGCTGGCTGATGATGCCGACACGGAAGCCCTGCGCTTCGAGCAGGCGACCAATCAGCGCCATGCCGAAGCTGGGATGGTCGATATAGGCATCGCCGGTGACCAGGATGACGTCGCAGCTATCCCAGCCCAGCGACTCCATTTCGGCGCGCGACATCGGCAGGAAAGGCGCGGGGCCGAAGCGGTGTGCCCAGAATTTGCGGTAAGCGAAGATGGGGCGGGGTTTTGCGAGAATCGTATCCATACATTATTTTACCCGAGCAGCCGACGAGGCATGGCATACTCAACTTTCAGAATTAGGCCAAATTCAGGAGATCATGAATCTACCTACCCGAGAACAGTCTGGCGTCGTCGTTGCCTCGGTCAGCGGGCGCATAGACCACAGCAGCAGCGAAGCGTTCGAAAAATCTTTGCAGCCGCTGATGGCGGCGTGCAGTGCGGGGTGCCCTCCGCTGCTGCTCGATTTTTCAGCGGTGGAATACATCAGTAGTGCCGGCTTGCGGGTTTTGATGGCCGCATCGCGCCAGGCCAAAGGCCAGAAAGGCGTTTTCGCCATCGCGGCGCTGCAACCGCTGGTGCAGGAAGTCTTCGCCATCAGCCGTTTCAACCTGATTGTGCCCTGTTACGCCTCGGTCGATAGCGCCTGCAAGGTCATCGGGCAATGAAACGGGTTGTCTTCTGGGGGACGCGTGGCTCGCTGCCGGTTGCAATGACGTCACGCGAGGTCCGGAGCAAGATCGTCAATGCCCTGCTCGCAGCTAACGGCAAGAAGTTTGCCACGCAAGGTGCCGTCGAGCAGTTCGTGTCACAACTCCCTTTCTCGGTTGCCGGTACCTTCGGCGGCAATTCGTCCTGCGTCGAAATCATCGGCAACGGCCCGGAACACATCATCTGCGACATGGGCAGCGGTGCCCGTCCGCTGGGTCAGGCCAAGATTGCCCAGTTCGGCACGCCCAATCCGCAGACCTATCATATCTTCATCTCGCACCTGCACTGGGATCACCTGATGGGTTTTCCCTTTTTCGCGCCGATGTACATCCCGGGCAACCGGATCATCGTCCATGGTTGCCATGCCAATCTCGAAGAGGCCTTCCGCCTGCAGATGAGCGCGCCCTGCTTTCCGGTGGACTACTCCCAGGCTGGCGCCCGCATCGAGTTTGACCTGATGACCCCGGGCAAGCCCCGTTTCATCGCCGGGCTCAATGTCACGCCCAAGCTGCAACTGCATGGCGGCGACTCGTATGGCTACCGTTTCGAGAGCGTTGACCGGACGCTGGTGTATTCCACCGACTCCGAGCACAAGCTCGACAATGCCACCGAGCATCAGGATTTCGTGCGCTTTTTCGACAAGGCCGACCTGGTGATTTTCGATGCCATGTATTCGCTGGCCGAGGCGGTGACCGTGCGCGCCGACTGGGGGCATTCGAGCAATGTCGTCGGTGTCGAGCTCTGCCAGGCGGCGAAGGTGAAGCGGCTGGCGCTCTTTCACCACGAACCTTCGCACGACGATACCCAGCTCGCACGGCTGTATGCTGAAACCCGGCGCCTCGAGCAGATCACCCGCGGCCATGCGGCGCCGCTCGAAATCATCTCCGCCTACGACGGGCTGACCCTGGAATTGTGAGGCAGGCAGGCGTCTTACCGACCCTGCGCCGCCTGCTTCGCGGGCGCGCCCTGCCCGCACTGCTTCTGGTCGCTGCCGCCGTCGTTTTCTGGCGTATCGACGCCACACCGCTTACCAGCGTCCGCGACAGCCAGTTTGACCGTTACCAGCGCCATCTGCCACGCAACCGCGATAGCGAACCTGTGATCATTGTCGGCATCGACAGCGCCAGCCTGGTTCGTCACGGACAGTGGCCCTGGCCGCGCGATCTGGTTGCCGGACTGGTTGAACGTATCCACGCCGGTGAGCCGCTCGCCATCGGTCTCGATGTCGTCTTTGCCGAGCCTGACCAGTACAGCCCTGCCAGCCTCAAGCGCCGCTTGCCCGACATCCCCGCCGAACTTCGCCAGCAGTTGCCTGACCCCGATCAACAGCTCGCACGGGCGCTGAGCGGCAAATCCACCGTGCTGGCGGTGATCGGCGTTTCCCAGCCGCTGCCCGGGGCCGGTCAGCCGGCCAATCCTCTGCGGGCATTCAGCCATCCGCCTGAAATTGAGCCGCTGTTGCCAAAATTCGCCAGTGCGATGAACAGCTTGCGTGTTCTCGAAAAAGCCGCGGGCGGCGAAGGGCTGATCAACGCCAGCCCGGATCGGCCGGATTCCAGCACCGAGCGCGGCGTGCTGCGTCGCGTGCCTACGCTGGCCTATATCAATGACCATCCGCTGCTCAGCTTGCCGCTGGAGATGGTCCGTCAGGCGCTGGGCGATGACGCACCGGTCATCGCAGAAGGCGACGCACGCGGCATGCAGGCAATCCGCCTCGGCGATTACCGTTTGCCCACCCTGCCGAATGGCGAATTACTGCTGCATTTCGGCAAGGCCAGCTCGAATTATTACCTCTCGGCGGCAGACGTGCTCGATGGCATCCACCCGCCAACGCTGTTTGCCAACAAGTTCGTCATCATCGGCCTAAACAGTACCGGCCTGCAGGACCGGATCATCACCCCGCTTGGCGACAGCCTGCCCGGCATCGACGTGCATGCGCAGGTGATCGAAAGCCTGCTTGCCGGCGACGCCTTGCGCCGCCCGGCGGCGATGCGCTGGCTGGAGATGGGCACGCTGCTGGCCGGTGGCCTGCTGATGATCGCCATCGTCCCCGCCTGGCGGCCGCGCAAGGCCGTTTTCAGCTTCCTGGCCATTTCCCTGCTGCTGCTGGCCGGTGGCTATACGGCCTTCGCCGGTGGCAGCTGGCTGTTTGATGCCCAGTCGCAGATTCTGCTGCTCAGCCCGGTCTTCATTTCGCTGCTCAGCGGGACGCTGATTCGCGCCGACGAAAAACGCCGGCGGGCGCAGGCGCAGTTGCAGGAAAGCCGGGAGGCGGCCGCGCGCGTCGATGGCGAGCTCGATGCCGCACGGCGAATCCAGATGGGCATGCTGCCGGATCCGGCCGCCGTGCTGGCTGACGAACCGCGCGCTGAAGCGGCTGCCCTGCTGGAATCGGCGCGGGCGGTGGGCGGTGACTACTACGATATTTCCCTGCTTGATGCCGAGCATCTTTACTGCGCTATTGGCGACGTTTCCGGCAAGGGGGTGCCCGCCAGCCTGTTCATGGCAATTTCGAAAACGCTGACCGGCATCGTCGCCCGCCGCCAGCTGCCGCTGGGCGAGGCCGTGCAACTGCTGGAGCGGGAGCTGTCGCGGGAAAATCCATCGTATCTGTTCGTCACTGCGTTCATCGCCATTCTCGACCTGCGCGACGGTACCCTGCAGTATGTTTGCGCCGGTCACGACGCGCCCTGCCTGCGTCGTGGCAGCGAGCTGTTGCGGATCGACACCGAGGCCATCGCTGGCCCGCCGCTGTGTGCGCTGGGTGACTACCCGTATGAAGCTGGCGAGACGCGGTTGCAGGCCGGCGACCTGCTCTGCCTGTTCACCGATGGCGTCAGCGAAGCCAGCCACGGCGACGCCCTATACGGGCGGGCGCGCCTGGAAGCGACGCTCGCGGAAATCGACATCAGCCACCTGCCGACGGCAGTCAACAGGCTACGGGATCGTGTGCGGGCCTTCGAGGCCGGCGAAGCGCCGGCTGATGACCTGACACTGCTACTGCTGCGGTGGACCGGAAAAAACGGCCAAAATGTCAGCGCAGAATAATCTCGACCCGGCGGTTCCTGGGTTCGTCGACCTCGTCGGCGGTCGGCACCAGCGGATCGCGCTCGCCGCGGCCGACTGCTTCCAGACTCTTGCCGTCGACACCGCTGGCGATCAGTTGCTCGCGGATCGCTTCAGCCCGGCGTTTGGACAGGGCGTCATTGCCTTCTGCGGCGCCGACCCGGTCGGTATGGCCAATCACCAGGCCTTCGGATGCCGGTCGTTCGGCGATTTCCTTGCGCATGCGCTCGAAATCACCGCGCGATGCTTCCGTCAACTGATTGCCGCCGGGTTCGAAATACAGCAGATAGGTGTTCGGCCGCTGTGGTTGCGCTGCCAGCGCCGTACCAAAGCGGGTCTTGACTTCGTCGGCCGTGGTTTCTGCCAGCGTATTGCTGCCGAATCGGCGCACCGTGCCGGTATAGGGCGTGCGGATCAACTGTTCGCCACTGGCGTCACGCACCACCACAGCACCGGGGTGGCCGTCAGCCGAAGGCAGCAGGACGACGCGCTCGCTGACGCAACCGGTGAGCAGCAGCGCTGTGGTGATGGCGGCAAGGGTCCAGCTTTTAGTCATCGCTGCCCTCACCCACTTCAACGACGAATTCGGTCCCGCGTACGCCAAGCACCGACGTCGGCGTATGGAAATCGATGGATTCTGGCGTCTTTTTGGCAATCTTGCCCGTCGCCACTGCCAGTGTGCCCTTGCGAATGTTGATCGACATCGCCCCCGACTGGCTGGTGCTGTCGTACACGAACTTGTCGATCACCAGCGTCGACGACGGGCCGGCTGACAGCAGCGTGTTGTCGCGTAGCGTCACGCCGACGGCACCGTTTTCGCCGGTGCGCAGCTTGTCGGCGACCTGCACCTCGGTGCCGACCAGTGCCGGCAGGCGCTTGCTGGCGCGCTCGATGAAAACGCTGCCCGTGCTGGTCTTGACCATGCCGGCGACGTCCGCCGCCAGGGCGGGCCAGGAACAGACGAGCAGCAGCGAAACCGGAAGGACGCGATGTGTTCTAATCATTGCCAATTCCTGAAATGACGCGATGAAAGCCTATTCTACGGACTTTTCCCTGCCCGCGCTTGCTACCGGATTGCCGGCGGTGCAGGCAGCACTCGCCCGTGCTGCCGGGGAAATCGGGCTGTCCGACGCCGACGCCGCCTGTCTTGCATTGATTGTCGAGGAGTTGTACGTCAATACCATCACCCACGGGCAATGCTCGGATGCTTCAAGCGCCGTCGATATCCTGCTACGGCGCGATGCCGATGGCGTCCATTTGCGTTACAGCGATGCGGCAGCAGCATTCGATCTGGCTGCGTCGCCCTGCCCGACCGCTGACGAGGAATCTGCCATCGGTGGCCTCGGCATCACGCTGATTCACGGCCTTTGCCGGCATATTTCGGCCCGCCATGTGGACGGGCGAAACATCTACGAATTGGTGTTGTAAGGCACCCAGCGAATCAGGAGGCAGCCCGCAACGCCAGCAGCGGTGAACTGGCCAGCAGGCGCCGGACGGCAAAGCCGCCGACCGACATCGTCAGCGCCGCGCCACCGAAGACGGCCAAAAGGATGGTGACGGGCGAATGCTGGAGCGACATCTGAAAAGCCTGGCGGGCGATGATTTCGCCGAGGGCACCGGCACCGAGGCTGGCGATGAGTCCGGCAAGCGCGCCAACCAGCCCCAGTTCCAGCAATAGCGCCGACTGCAGTTGCCGCCGGCTGGCGCCGAGTGCCCGCATGACGGCAAGCTCGTGGCGGCGGGCATCGAAGGCCGACAGCAGCGCCGCGTAAAGGACGACGCCACCGGCCAGCAGCGTAAAGACGAAGACAAATTGAACCGCGGCCGCCACCTGTGTCAGCACATTCTGAAACTGCGCCAGGATACCGGCCAGATCGATCAGCGTCAGATTGGGATAGCGGTTCAGCAACTGCTCGGGCAGGCCGGCAGCCGCCGGCGGCAGATAAAAGCTGGTGATATAGCTGGCCGGCGCATCCTCAATGACGCCCGGCGGCGTCATTACGAAGAAGTTCACACGCATCGAATCCCAAGACAGCCGGCGGAGGTTGCTCACGCGAAGTTGTTTTTCAATACCGGCAACATTGAAGGTCAGCGTGTCGCCGATACCGATCCCCAAAGTGGCCGCCAGTCCGGCCTCGACCGAGGCCAGTCCCTGCCCGGCTTCATCAGGCTGGAACCATCGGCCGGCGGCAACGACGTTGCCGAAAGGGAGGTCGGCATGCCAGGACAGGTTGAATTCCCGCTCCACCAGGCGCTGCGCGCGTTCGTCGTCGGGATAGTCGGCGGCGCTGACCGTGCGCTGGCCGATATGCGTCAGGCGGGCACGGATCATGGGCAGCAGTTCGGCGTCGATACCGGCAGCTGCCAGCAATTCCCCGACACCGGCGCGCTGTTCCGGCTGGATGTTGATGATGAAGCGGTTCGGCGCATCCGCCGGCAAGGCCTGCTGCCAGGCACCGAGCAGTTCGCCGCGGATGACCGTCAGCAACAGCATGGCCATCAGCCCGACCGCCAGCGCCGCTACCTGCAGCGCATTGGCGGCGCCATGGCGCCGCAGGCTGGCTAGCCCCTGCCGCCAGCCGGCGCTGGCGCCGCCACGAACAGTGCCGAGCAGCGCAATCCCGCCACGTGCCAGCCCCCAGAAAACCAGCAGCGCCACGAAAAAGCCACTGGCAGCAATCAACCCGAGCCGGACATCGCCGGCAACGACCACAATCAGCGACGCCAGCAGGCCGAAGCCGATGATGAAAGCCAGGCGCTGAGAGCCGCTGGCCGTACCGAGATCGCGCCGCAAGACGCGCAGCGTGGGCACGCGCGCCAGTTGCAGCAGCGGTGGCAAGGCGAAGCCGAAGAGCAGCACGAAGGCGACCGCCAGGCCATGCATGACCGGCAGACCCTGTGTCGGCGGCAAGGCGACAGCCAGTAGGCGCCCGAGCGCGCCGATCAGGACATGGTGCGCGGCGAACCCGATCAAGGTGCCGAGCAAGGCAGCAAACAACGCCAGCCAGCCAAACTGCAAGGCATGGAGCGCCAGTAAGCGCCGCTGGCTGAGTCCAAAACAGCGCATCAGCGCACAGGCATCGAGATGGCGCTGCAGATAGCGGCGACTGGCCATTGCCACCGCCACTGCAGCCAGTACCACCGACAGCAAGGCCGCCAGCCCGAGAAAACGCTCCGCCCGGTCGAGCGCATTGCGGATTTCCGGACGTGCATTGCGCGCATCTTCAAGGCGTTCGCCGCGCGCAAGACGCGGCGTCAGCCAGTCGCGAAAGGCGGCAATGTCAGCCGCGGCGCCTGCCAGCAACAGCCGATAGATGACCCGCGAGCCGAATTGCAGCAAGCCGGTGGCGGCGAGATCGTCGGCATGCATCATCAGGCGCGGCGCGAGGCTGAAGAAATTGATGCCGCGATCCGGTTCCTGCGTCAGCGTTGCCGTCACGGCGAAGGTCTGACCGCCGAGTTGCAGCGTCGCGCTGTTTTGCAGGGCGCCGGCCAGTCGTTCGTCCACCCAGACTTCGCCGCGGGCCGGGCCATGGCTGATGCCGGTCGTCGGCATGCCGAATTTTGATGAAATTCCGAGTTGACCGCGCAAGGGGTAATTTGATGACACGGCCTTGACGTCGACCAGTTGCGGCCGGCCGCCGGCAAGCACCATGCTCGGGAAAACAAAGGTTTCCGCCTGCTGCAGGCCGCGACGGGCGGCTTCGGCGGTGTAGTCAGCCGGCAAGGCATGATCCGAAACCAGGACCAGATCACCGCCGATCAGCTGCTGGGCCTCGCGGATCAGCGCCAGCCCGATCCGTTCTGTGAAGAAGCCGACAGTAGTCACCGCCGCAACGGCGATGGCCAGCGCGGCGAAGAGAAGGCGCAATTCACCGGAGCGGATTTCGCGCCGGAACAGGCGCCAGGCCAGCGAAATCACGACGGCCGTAACCAGCGGTTGCGGAAATCCTCGGGCGGCACCGCCCGCCCGTGCAGGTAGCCCTGCAGGCAATAACAGCCGAGACCGTCCAGGAAAGCCGCCTGCGCCTCGGTTTCGACGCCCTCGGCAACGACCTCGAAGCCGAGGCGTTGGGCAAGTTCGATGACGGTGCGGATGATCGCCTCGTCACCGGTGTTCTCGCCGATACCGGTGACAAAACTGCGGTCGATCTTCAATTGCTGGACGGGAAGCATCTTGAGGTAGCTGAGCGAGGAATAGCCGGTGCCGAAATCGTCGATGGCCAGTTGGATACCCAGATCGCGCAAACGTTCGAGAATGTCCTCGCCGCCTTCGACCGCCATGACCACCGATTCGGTCAGTTCCAGCTTCAGGCGCTGCGGCGGCAGGCCGGTCTCCGTCAAAATGGCGCTTAAGCTGGCCACGAAGCCCGGATGCTGCAACTGGCGGACGGAAACATTGACCGAGAGCATCGGCAGGATGCAATCGGCGAGTTGCCACTGCATGACCTGCAGGCAGCTCTCGCGCAGCACCCATTCGCCCAGCGGGATGATCAGGCCGGTTTCCTCGGCCAGCGGGATGAAGCGCACCGGCGGCACCTGCCCCAACTCCGGGCTGTGCCAGCGGACCAGTGCTTCGGCACCGACCAGCTGGCCATCCGAGGCACGTACCTGCGGCTGCAAATGTACGGCCAGTTCGCCTTGATCCAGCGCCCGGCGCAGCAGGTTTTCCATCCGCGCCCGCTCGCGTGCCATGGCCGTCATCTCCGGCGAATAAAAACAGGATTGTCCGCGACCGGCTGCCTTGGCACGGTACATCGCCGTGTCGGCATTGCGCATCAGATCGACCACGCTTTCGCCATCACCGGGATAAAGGGCGATGCCCACCGAGGCACTGAGGAAAAGTTCGTGATCGCCGATCTGGAAGGGTGACTCAAAGGCGCCGATGATTTCACCCGCCAGCACGGTCACGTCTTCTTCGTCGCGCAAAGCCTCCATCAGGCAGATGAATTCATCGCCCCCCAGTCGCGCCAGCATGTCGATCAACCGGACGTGTTCGGACAGCCTTGCAGCCACGGCGACCAGCAGTTCGTCACCGACCACGTGACCGAGGGTGTCATTGACCTGGGCAAACTGGTCGAGATCGATGAACAGCACCGCCAGACGCAGATCGCGGCACGCCGTCTCGCCCATGGTTTCCTGCAGGCGTTCGATGAAGCAGCGGCGGTTGGCGAGGCCGGTCAGCGGGTCGTGGTAGGCGAGATAGTTGAGTTTGCTCTCGGCTTGCCGGCGCTCGCCGATTTCGGCCTCTAGGCGGGTATTGATGCGCTTGAGTTCATCAGTCCGTGCCGCCACCTGGATTTCAAGCGTCTCGCAGGCAGCCTTGATTCGCCCCTCCTGTTCCTCAAGGATTCCCTGACCGCGGCGGACGACGACGAACTGGCCGAGGTAGAGCAGCGCAAAGGCGGCGAATACGCCAGCAAACATCAGCCACTGGTTGAAATTCAGTCGCCTAAAATGCGGCGTGACGTCCTGATAGATCTCGATGACGCCGTTAACGGTCTGGTCCGGGCTACGCAGCGGCAGGTAGGTGGCGAAGACGTCCACTTCACGTAGCGTCCGGTCGAAGGCCGCCATCTCGCCGCGATGTGTCAGTTCGCTGAACACGCCGCCGTTCATCGCCGCCTTGAAACCGCCGTTATCGAGCCGGCTGTCACCGATTTGCGCGGCTTCGGTCGAAAAAACCGTGATCCCCAGCCGGTTATAGAGCTTGACCTTGATCACCTCGCTCCCGGAAAACAGCTGGCTGCTGGCCTGCTGCAGGCCGGATTCGCCGGCTGACTCTCGCAATTGCGCTGCATCCAGTCCACTGGAAGCGAGCAGCAGGTCGTTTAATTTCTGGCGGTAGGCATTGTCGAACACGGTCGCCATCGCCAGATTGCGCGCCTCGGCCAGTTCGTTCATCTGCTGCAGCGACAGGTTGCGGTAAAGCGGCCCCAGCACGCCGGCGGCCAGGACGACGAGCACAAAACTGAGGGTCAGGAAGTAGCGTGACAGGTTGAACATGGCCGTTAATCCAGTTCGCGTATCCGGGTGACGGCTTCCTCGACACGCTTCACGGCAATGACCTCCATGCCCGGAATCGGCTGGCGTGGCCGGTTGGCTTCGGGGATCAGCGCCCGGGTGAATCCGAGCTTGGCCGCTTCCTTCAGACGCTCCTGCCCGCGCGGCGCGGGACGGATTTCGCCGGCAAGACCAACTTCACCAAACACTACAAGTTTCGATGGCAAGGCTCTGTTTTTAAGTGAGGATGCAATCGAAAGCAACACCGCCAGATCGGCAGCCGGCTCACTGATGCGAACGCCACCGACGGCGTTGACGAAGACATCCTGATCAAAACAGACAATGCCGGCATGACGGTGCAGCACCGCCAGCAGCATGGCGAGGCGCTGGGCGTCGAGGCCGACGGTCAGCCGGCGCGGGTTGCCGTGCGCGGTATCGACCAGTGCCTGGATTTCGACCAGCAGCGGCCGGGTACCCTCCTGAGTCACCATCACGCAGGAGCCGGCAACGTCCTGCCCGTGCTGCGACAGGAACAAGGCGGATGGGTTGCTGACGCCCTTGAGGCCGGTCTCGGTCATGGCGAACACGCCCAGTTCGTTGACCGCGCCGAAGCGGTTCTTGATCGCCCGCACCAGCCGGAAGCTGGAATGGGTGTCGCCCTCGAAGTAGAGCACGCTGTCGACGATGTGTTCGAGCACCCGCGGCCCGGCCAGCGCACCTTCCTTGGTCACGTGACCGACGAGGATGACGGTGATGCCGGCCTGCTTGGCCAGACGGGTGAGCTGCGCCGCACACTCGCGCACCTGCGCCACCGAACCCGGCGCACTCGACAGCTGGTCAGACCATAGCGTCTGGATCGAGTCGATGACCGCGACTTGTGGCTGTTCGGCCTGCAGCGTGGCCAGAATGCGCTCGAGATTGATTTCTGCCAGCAGCGGCAGATTGCCGGTATCCAGCCCGAGCCGACGGGCTCGCAATGCCACCTGTTCGCCGGATTCCTCGCCGCTGACGTAGAGCACCTTGTGCGCCTGCGCCAAATGGGCCAGCGCCTGTAAAAGCAGCGTACTCTTGCCGATGCCGGGATCGCCGCCGATCAACACCACACCGCCGGCAACCAGCCCGCCGCCGAGCGCCCGGTCGAATTCGGCGATGCCGGTCGGAACTCGCGTTGCTTCGCGGGCATCGATATCCGACAGCTTGAGCAGGCGCGTCGTCGGTGCCAGCGACTCGAAACGATGGCCGCTCGGCTTCTCGGCCACGGTTTCGACCAGCGTATTCCAGGCATTGCAGCCCGGGCACTGGCCCTGCCATTTCGGGCTGACCGCACCGCATTCGGTGCAACTGTATTGCGACTTGATTTTGGCCATTATTTCGCGTCGACCGTAACCGGCACCCGCGGCGCCAGCGCACAAAAAAGTTCGTAGGCGATGGTGCCGGCGGCGGTCGCCACGTCGTCGGCAGGCACCGCACCAGCAATCCCCGGCCCCCACAGCGTCACCGGTGCATCGATGCCGGCGTCGGGGATATCGGTGATGTCGCAGGCCAGCATGTCCATCGATACCCGACCCAACGTCCGCGTCCGTCGCCCGCCGACGGCAATCGGCGTGCCGGTCGGCGCGTGGCGTGGATAACCATCGGCATAGCCGCAGGCGACGATGCCGATACGCATCGGCCGGTCGGCGATGAAAGTGCCGCCATAACCGACGCGATCACCCGCCGCCAGGGTCTGGAGACCAATCAGCCGGCTCTCCAGCGTCATCGCGGGTTGCAACCCGAGGGACTCGGCAGTGATTTCGGCAAACGGGCTAGCGCCATACAACATGATGCCCGGTCGCACCCAGTCCCGATGCGTTTGCGGATGGCGCAGGATGGCCGCCGAATTGGCCAGTGTCACCGGGCCCGACCAGTCACCGCGCATTGATTCGAAGCGCTGCAACTGCTCGGTGACGCCGCGTTCGCCATCGGCTTCGGCGAAGTGCGTCATCAGCGTGACGGCAATCTGCGGCCGTTCGCGCAGCCGGGCCAGTGCCGCCGGCAGGTCGGCAGCCGTGAAGCCAAGCCGGTTCATGCCGGTGTTGAGCTTGAGGCAAACAGCGATTGCCGCGTCGGACGGCGCCGTTTTCAGCAGCAGTTCAAGCTGCTCGGGGCAGTGGATAACGGTGGAAATCCCGTGCTCGACCACCGCGCGGACGTCGCGGCTGGAGAAAATCCCCTCCAGCAGCAGGATGGGCTGACGGATACCGGCCTCACGCAGCGCGACGGCGTTTTCGCACTCAAGGAGTGCAAAGCCATCGGCGACGTCGCGCAAGGTTTCAACCGCACGCCATTGGCCGTGTCCGTAGGCGTTGGCCTTGATCACCGCCCAGGCCTGGGCGCCAGCGGCGATTCGCTTGGCCAGCAGGTAGTTTTCCCGGAGCGCTGCGGGATGGATGCGGGCCCGGATCGGGCGGTAGGTCTTCATTGCGTCATTTCTTTCAGTTGCCGATGGGCAAAATCGATAAAGGTCGCCGACAGCCGCGACTGGAAACGATCTGCCGGATGAATCAGGTACAGGCTGCGCTTGAGCGGCGGCTGCAGGGCGATGCTGACCAGTTCGCCGACCTGGATTTCCTTCTTGACCACGGCTCCGGAGACGATGGCAAAGCCTAGCCCGGTGGCGACCACGCCTTTCAGTGCTTCGGGGCTGCCGAGCTCCATCTGCGTCTTGAGATTTTCCGGTGGCACCTGGTGGGTGCGGAAATAGTCATCGGTAATTTCGCGCGTGCCGGAGCCCGGTTCGCGGGAAATGAATTCATATTCGGCCAGATCCTTGGGCTTGATGCTGCGCCGGCCAGCCAGCGGGTAATCCGGCGCACAGATCACTTTCAGTTCGTCTTCGCAGCAGATGCGGCTGGCGAGACCGGCGAGCTTGGCCGGCGCCTCGATCAGGCCGACATCGACCGTATGCTCGGCCACCCGGCGCTCGATACTCTCGGAATTGGCAACGATCAGCCGCGCCCGCACCTGCGGATACAGCGCATTGAACTCGCCGAGGATGCGCGGTAGCATGAATTCGGCGATGGTCGTGCTCGCCCCGACCAGCAAGGGGCCGCGCATTTCGCCGGTCATCTCGCCGAGCCGGGTTTCCAGCTCGTCGGACAGCGCGAGGATGCGTTCGGCGTAGGAAAGCACCAGCTCGCCGGCCGGCGTCAGGGAAATGCTGCCGTGACGGCGCTCGAACAGGCGGGTGTTGTACTGTTCCTCCAGTTGCTTGATCTGGAAGGTCACCGCCGGCTGCGTCATAAACAGCGCATCAGCCGCGCGCGTAAAGCTCAGGTGTTTGGCTACGGCATGAAAGACCTGCAGCCGCCGGTCTGCCATCGGTTATCTCCCTTGGGGTATGCGGACGCTATTCAATCACATTCCCCGGCCATGCGGCCAAGCATCGGGATTTTCGGCGTTTTTTAACGTTCACCGCAGCCGCACTGGCAATGTCATCGAATCTGTCGCGCAAGCGTGCTAGGCTGGATACCTTCGCGGTTTGATCAACGAAACATCAACAAGCCCGCTACGAACCTTGCAGTCCGGCCAAAGCGTGGTATAAACCTCGCCCAAAGTCATATATAAGAGACAAGTCCGCTGTGCCATTCGGTTTTTACATCATCATGGCCGCGCAGTTTTTTTCTGCGCTTGCCGACAACGCCCTGCTCATTGCCGCCATTGCCGCCCTGCGTGAAATGCAGGCGCCATCCGAATACGAGCCGCTGCTGAAGACCTTCTTCACGGTGTCCTACGTGGCGCTGGCCGCCTTTGTCGGCGCCTTCGCCGATTCGATGCCCAAGGGCCGGGTGATGTTCATCAGCAATATGATCAAGATCACCGGTTGCAGCATGATGTTCTTCGGCGCTCATCCGTTGCTCGCCTACGCCGTGGTCGGTCTTGGTGCCGCAGCCTATTCGCCGGCCAAATACGGCATCCTCACCGAATACCTGCCGCACCGGCTGCTGGTTGTCGCCAACGGCTGGATCGAAGGCCTGACCGTCGGCGCCATCATCCTCGGCGTCGTCATCGGCGGCGCGCTGATCCGTCCCGATGTCGCCCAGCACCTGCTCTCTTTCGATTTTCCAGTTATTAATACCGGCATTGATACCACCGGTGAAATGGCCCTGACCGTGGTCGCCACACTCTACGTCATCGCCGCCATCTTCAACATCTACGTCCCAAATACCGGTGTTGACCACAAAGTCCTCAAGCGGAACCCAATCTACCTGTTCCACGAATTCAACCACTGCCTGGCGCTGCTCTGGCGCGACAAGCTCGGTCAGATCTCGCTGGCAGTCACGACCCTGTTCTGGGGCGCCGGCGCGACGCTGCAATTCATCGTTATCAAGTGGTCGGAAGTCGCCCTCGGTCTCGACCTCTCCAAGGCCTCGCTGCTGCAGGGGGTGGTCGCCATCGGCGTTGCCGCTGGTGCAGTCATTGCGGCCAAGTTCATCACCCTGCGCAAGTCGGTGAAGGTCATTCCGCTCGGTATCGCCATGGGCCTGATTGTGCTGATCATGAACTTCGTGCACAGCATGTGGCTGGCCATCCCGCTGCTGATCCTCATCGGCGGCCTCTCCGGCTTCTTTGTTGTACCGATGAACGCCCTGCTTCAGCACCGCGGCCACATCCTGATGGGTGCCGGGCATTCGATCGCCGTGCAGAACTTCAACGAGAATCTGTCGATTCTGATCATGACCGGTATCTACTACCTGCTGATCAAGTTCGATGTCTCGATCTACATCGTTGTCACGATGTTCGGGCTCTTCGTCAGTGGCCTGATGTACCTCGTCCGCCAGAAACACTTCGCCAATCAGGCCGAGCGCGATGACGTCTGTCACCTCGACGACACGCCGCATCACTGAGCTGCGACGACTCAGAACGGCAATTCGGGCTCGCTGAAGGCGGCTGCTATTGCCGCTGGTCGCGATTCGCGCAACAGGCGGCGGGCGAACAGCAGGTCTTCCCAAGCTTTGGCTTTTTCCGGCAGGTTACGCAACAGATAGGCCGGGTGGTAGGTCACCACGACCGGAATGCCGGCGTATTCAAAGCGCCGGCCGCGCAGGGAACCGAGCGCCTTGTCGTCTCGCAGCAGCGCATGTACGGCCACCTTGCCCAGCAGGACGATGATTTTCGGCTTCAGCAGCGCGATCTGGCGCTCCAGGTAGGGCAGGCAGGCGGCGATTTCGGCGTTTTCCGGTGTCCGGTTGCCCGGTGGGCGGCATTTGACGGCGTTGGCGATATACACGGCCTGTCCGCGGGCGATATCGAGCGATGCGAGCATCGCGTCCAGCAGTTTGCCCGCTTGGCCGACAAAAGGTTCGCCCCGCGCATCCTCTTCAGCACCCGGGCCTTCGCCGATGAACAACCATTCCGGTTGCCGGTCGCCGACACCCAGTACGGCCTGCTGGCGCTGGGCGTGCAGCGGGCAGGCCCGACAGGCGGCCACCTGCGCTGCGAGCTCCGGCCAGTCCATGTCCGCGACCGGGCCGCTGGCGACGACGGTCGGTGGCGCTACCGGCCGTGCCGCTGCTGGCGCAACCGGGGTGGCGGATGCTGCGGGTTTGGCAGCTGGACTGGATTCTGGCAGTTCGGGTTGCGCAGGCGCTTCGGGCACAGGTGCTGCCGCGTCGGCAACCGGCGTGTCGCGAAGTACCCAGATCGGCGAAATGCCCATCTCGACCAGCATCTGTTCGCGGCTCAGACTCATGGCAACTCCCTGTCAAACACCAGCCCGTCCTCGCGCCCGACGACCGCGGGGTAGTAGCCCTTGCGCAGGCCGATCTGGCGAAAACCGAAATGGCGATACAGCTCGACCGCACGCGCGTTCGAGGGCCTGACTTCGAGAAACATCCGTCCGGCACCGCCAAGATGCGCGCATTCCATCGCGTGGCGCAACAATCGTGCCCCGTAGCCACGGCCCTGATGGCGCTTGCAGACGCCGATGTTGAGCAGGTGGGCCTCGTCGATCACCGACATCACCACCGAAAAGCCGATCAGATCGACGCCCTCGCGCAGCACCCAGACGCTGTGACCAGCGTTCAGCGAATCGCTGAAATTGCCGCGCGACCACGGGAAAACCTGCAGGCTCGCCTCCAGCGCCGTCACGCCGTCGAGATCGCGCTCGTGCATCGGCAAAAACTCGGCGCGCAGCAGGGTCTGCGTCATGCGCGACCACCCTCGCTCAGCCGTTCGGCGACGGTCTTGGCGACCTTGTCCCGGATGTAGAGCGGCGCCGCCAGCGCGGCATCGATCCCCTCCCCACGCATTGCCGCCGCGGCAGCCAGCCGGGCAACACTGCCCGCCTGCGGCAGGATGCCGGCAACGACCGGGATGCCGATCTCCGCCAGGCGGGCGGCCAGCGCCGGATAAGCCGCCGGCGCATTACCGCAGGCAAGCCATGCGCCGGAAGCCGGCAATTGCAGCGTCTCGGGTGAGGCCACGCGGATTTCGCCCTGAAGGATAGAGTCGCTGCCCTGCCGCTGGTAGGCACCGGCATAAACCTCGCCCATGCGGGCATCAAGTAGTGCCAATACCTGCGCGGCGTCGACGCTAGCAGCCATCGCGGCCAGGCTGACGACCGGATAGACCGGCTGGCCGCCGGCGACGGCAAGCCCCTGCGCAATGCCGCAGGCCACGCGCAAACCGGTGAAGGCGCCGGGACCCGCGCCGAAAGCGATGCCGTCGAGTGCAGAAAATGATGTACCGGCGTCGGCGAGCAACTCACGGACCAGCGGCAAGAGCGTTTCGGAATGCGGCCTGCCGCTCGGGCACAGGCGTTCAAGCACCTCGCCGTCGCGCCAGAGGGCGCAACTGCCGAGTTCTGTGGAGGTTTCGAGAGCGAGAATCTGCATGCGGCGGCATTTTACCGGAGCCGTCTGTGGTCAACCCCAAAATATGCCGAAAAACGGCAACGGCTCAGCGCCAGCCGCCTTCGCCGCCTCGCGGTCCGCCCCGGCGATGGCCGCCATCCGGTGGCGGTTGCCAGCCAAGATGATCGCGACCGCGCTGCTCGCGCATGTCTTCGCGCAGCTGGCGCCGGTCTTCCGGTGGCAGGTCGCGCCAGCGTGGCGGACCACCATCCTCGCGGCGAATCTCGCGCTCCTGTTGCCATTGTTCCCGCATCTGCTGGCGCATCTGCCGGCGGTCTTCAGGCGGCAGATCACGCCAGAAACCTTGCGCCCAGACGCCGGCGGCCGGCATCAGCAGGCTCAGCAGCAGGATCAGGCGTAACAGCGGGCGCTTCATGGTGGGCGAATGTTAGCAGGCGGTTTCAGACAGCGTCATTCTGCGCCGTGCGTCGGCAAGTGGCGGTTGCAAGGTGTAAATGAATGTTTCACCCTGGCCCACCGGGTAAAACTTGTTACCATTCAAGGCCATCAAGCTGCCAACCCGTCGTATCCTGCACGCATGAACGAAGCCCAACATCACATTCTAGTCGTCGATGACGACGCCCGCCTGCGCGACCTGCTGACCCGCTATCTCAGCGAGCAGGGATTCTCCGTCAAGGCCGTCGGCGACAGCCAGCAGATGGACAAGGCGCGCAGCCGCGAACATTACCACCTGATCGTGCTCGACCTGATGCTGCCCGGCGAAGATGGCCTGACCATCTGCCGCCGCCTGCGCGGCACCGGCGACCAGACGCCGGTGATCATGCTCACCGCCAAGGGCGACGAGGTGGATCGCATCGTCGGCCTGGAAATGGGCGCAGACGACTATTTGCCCAAACCCTTCAACCCGCGCGAACTGCTCGCCCGCATCCACGCCGTGCTGCGCCGTCAGGGCAACAAGCCGCCGGGCGCGCCGGAAGACGATGTCGGCACCATCACCTTCGGCAATATCGAAGTCGACCTCGCCGCCCGCACCCTCAAGCGCGGCGACGAGCAGCAGGCGCTGACCACCGGCGAGTTCGCCGTCCTCAAGGTGCTGCTGCAACACCCGCGCCAGCCGTTATCGCGTGACAAGCTGATGTCGCTCGCCCGCGGCCGCGAACAGGGGCCTTTCGACCGTGCCATCGACGTGCAGGTGTCCCGGCTGCGCAAGCTGATCGAGGCCGATCCGGCACAACCGCGCTACCTGCAGACGGTCTGGGGCTTCGGCTACGTCTTCGTACCGGACGGCAGCGCCAAGGAATGATGCCGCGCACGCTGCTGGCGCGTACCTTTTTGCTGCTGGCGCTGCTGGTCCTGCTGACGACGGCCGCCTGGCTCAGTCTTTTCCGCTACACCGATGCCGAACCGCGGGCGCGTGAGATCGCGCAACTGTCGGCGTCGGCAGTCAACCTGATCCGCGCCTCGCTGTTTGCTGCGGCACCGGAAAAGCGCCCGGGCCTGTTTGCCGAATTCGTGACCCGCGAAGGCATCCGTCTGCTGCCGGCAGAACCTGAAGACCGCATCGATCTGATGCCGGAAACGCGTTTCGTGGCACTTCTGCGGCGCGAACTGGCGGCCCGTCTCGGCGAACACACGCGGATTGCCGCCGCCGTCGATGGCGTCCCCGGCTTCTGGGTCAGCTTCCGACTCGACGACCATGACGAAGACGAATACTGGCTGGTTTTGCCGCGCGAGCGGGCAGCACGAGATTTCGCCAGCCATTGGCTGACCTGGGGGCCTCTGGCGATTGCGCTGGCGCTGCTCGTCGCCGGCTACATCGCCACGCGCATCAGCAAGCCGCTGAAGGCGATGGCGCGCTCCGCTGCGCTCGTTGGCAAAGGGCAGCAGCCGACGCCGCTGCCCGAAGAAGGCGCCGAGGAGCTGCGCGAACTGGCATACGCCTTCAACACCATGGCCGCCGACCTTGAGCGCCACGAAAAGGAGCGTTCCGAAGTGCTGGCCGGCATCTCGCACGATCTGCGCACACCGCTGACCCGCCTGCGTCTGGAGGCCGAACTGAGCGTGACCGACGACAGCGCCCGCAACGCCGTCGTCGCCGATATCGAGCAGATGGAAGCGGTGATCTCGCAATTCATGGACTACGCCCGGACAGAATCCGGCGAACCGGAAGTGCTGACCGAGTTGGGTGGCCTGTTGTCGACCATTGTCGAGCGCCAGCAGGCGGTTGGCCGGCCGCTGGCCGCCGAACTGGCCGAACTGCCGCCCACCCTGCTCCGCCCCAAGGCAATCACCCGCGCGGTCACCAATCTCATCGACAACGCCTGGAAATACGGTGGCGGTGAGGTAACACTGTCGGCTGCTGCGACCATAGAATCAACTGCTGGCCCCAGGGTGAACGCCGAAATCTGCCTGAAAATTGCCGACCGCGGGCCCGGCGTGCCGGCCGATCAGGTCGAGCGCCTGAAGCGCCCCTTCACCCGGCTGGAATCAGCGCGCACCGACGTCACCGGCACCGGGCTCGGTCTGGCGATTGTCGATCGGGTGGTCCGCCTGCACGGCGGCCGCTTCGAGTTGCTGGAAAACCCCGGCGGCGGCTTGCTGGCGCAGATCGTCCTGCCGGTCAGGCGCTGAAGGCCTGGCAGGTTTCATCCATGCCGGCAACGATGCGCGGCAGGCTGGCCTGCAAGGCTGCCGGAGTAACACCGGTTTCCCGCCAGGCGTCATCATCGACCGGCATGACCATCTCGTTCTTGCTACCGGTCAGCCCCAATGCATGGGCGACGGCATCGGCGACGTGCACCAGACCGGCGAGCGATCCCGGTGCGTCGGCAGGCGGCGCATGATGCCCGGACACCGCCAGCGCCAGCGCCGGCGGGAAGCGCCAGCTCGCAGCAAGCAAGCTCCCCGCCTCAGTGTGGTCAAGCCCCAGAACGGCACGCTCGGCGCTGAGGATGTCGACATCCTGCTGCTGGGCATGGGCAATCACCTGGGCGTAAAGCGTCGGGAAGTTCGCAGCCAGCACCAGCTGGCCGATATCGTGCAGGATGCCGGCGGTAAAGGCGAGTTCGGGATTGTGGCCGGCGGCGCTGGCTAGTTCGCGGGCAGCCAGTGCCGTGCCGACACCATGCCGGAGATAAGCCGCCTGATCGAATCCGGGGCAGAGATCGGCCCGGAAAGCGCCATTGACGCCCACCGCCAGCACCATGCTGCGCACGGCACGGAAACCTAGAACGACGACGGCTTCATTGATCGTACCGACGCGGCTCTGCAGGCCGTAAAAGGATGAATTGGCGACCCGCAGCACGCGGGCGGTCAGCCCCTGATCGAGTGCGATCTGGCGGGCAATGGCCGCAGTGTCGATTTCCTCGTTGGCGAAACTGTCGAGCAGACGGGTCACGACTGCCGGCAGTGACGGCAGTTGCTTGAGACGGGCGGCGACCTGCTCGCGGCTGAGGAGGCTCATGGTAAGGTCTTCCGGAAAGCGAGCACCGCATCGTGCAGCGCCCGGGTGGCGACACCCTCGCCGGCATGGCGGAACAAGGTAGCAACGCTGGCGGTGGCGGCCGCTTCACGCGCCGCCCGTTGCGCCGGATCTTCGGCCACGTCAAACTCGACGCAAACCTCGGCCACTTCGTGGCGGGCCAGACTGCCGAGAATAGCATCACTGATCGACGCGCCCTCAGGCAACAGCACGTGACCGCCAGCGTCGGTCACCGGCGCGGCGACCCGCATGCCGGCAGCAAGCTCGGATAAAGGCAGGGTAGCGCGTTGCTTCATCGTCGTTGGCCAGTGCTTAATGAGTGAGGGCTTTCACTTTGCCACTATTCGGCATTTTTGTCAGCATATGTCTGCATCATCGTCGGCCGGAAATTGGGCCCGCGTCGCGTAGCGGCTGCCGTGGCTGTCGCGCTGCGATTGCAGCAAAACAAACTCGCTCACCGGCCACGACAGTGGCGGCCAGTCAGCCCATAGTTCTTCAGCTGCCGGCTGGCGGGCCAGTTTGCGCACGAGCGTCAGATGGGGAACGAAATCCCGGGCGGTCGAAGCCGAAAACAAACCGCCATCGTCCAAAGTACGTTGCAGATCAGCAACCAGCACTCGCAGTGCTGGCGGCACCTCTCGGCAACCGGCCCAGAGCAGCCGGTTGTGCGACCAGGCACCGAGGCAGTCGGGACTGAGCGAAAATTTTGAAAAACAAACCGTTCTCGCGGCTTCGATCAGCGCCGGGATGCGGTCGACCGGAAAATTGCCCAAAAACAGCAAGGTGAGATGCAGGGTCTCCGTCCGGGTGGCTTTGCCGCCCAAGGCCTCGGCATGTTGAATTGCCACCGCATCGAGTGCGGAAACGACCGCTGCCGGTGGCCAAAGCGCAAAGAACAGCCGTGCCGTCGCCGGCGTGGCGTCTCCGCCGTTCTCAGCCGATCCGCTCGACGAGGACGATGGCCTGGGCTTCGATGGCTTCTTCACGACCGAGGTAACCCAATTTCTCGTTGGTCTTGCCCTTGATGTTGACGCAGTCCGCAGCAATGCCTAGGTCCGCCGCGACATTGCCGACCATCGCCGGCGCGTGCGGCGCTAACTTGGGCTTTTGGGCGATCAACGTCGCATCGACATTCACCGGCTGCCAGCCGCGCTCGGCGAGCAAGGCCACCGCAGCGCGCAACAGCACCCGGCTGTCGGCACCCTGATAGCGCGGGTCGGTATCGGGAAAATGCCGGCCGATGTCGCCCAGCGCAACGGCGCCAAGCAGCGCATCGGTGATCGCGTGCAGCAGTGCGTCGGCGTCGGAATGCCCGAGCAGGCCGGTGGCATGCGGAATCTCGACGCCGCCCAGAATCAGCTTGCGGCCTTCGACCAGACGATGCACGTCATAGCCCTGGCCGACGCGGAAATTGATTGGTGAGCTCATTTGCGTGCCCTGAGGATCATTGCCGCCAGCGCCAGATCGGCGGGGTAAGTCACCTTGAGGTTGGTCGAATCCGCCTTGACCAGGCGCGGCTTCATGCCGGCCGCCTCGATGGCGCCGGCCTCGTCGGTGACATTGCTGGTCATTTCGAGCGCTTTTTTGAGTTGACCGTAGCGGAACATCTGCGGCGTCTGCGCCTGCCAGAGGCCGTCGCGCGGCTCGGTGGCGGCCACCCGCTGTTCGCTATCGGCCCGCTTGATGGTATCGGCGACCGGCACGGCCAAAATGCCGCCGACCGGATCCTCGGCCAGCTCGGAAAAGAGTGCATCGAGCATCGCCAGACTCAGGCAGGGGCGCGCGGCATCATGCACCAGCACCCAGTCGTCGTCGCCGGCGACCATCGCCGCCGCCTGTAAGCCGTTGGTCACGCTTTCGGCACGGGTGGCGCCGCCACAACGCAGTGTTTCCAGCTTTGACCCGAGTTCCGACCAGTCGTGTTGGCCCCACTCCCGATCATCCGGTGACAGCACCACCCACACCCGCTTGATGTCCGGGCTGGCGGTGAGAACCTTGAGTGTGTGATAAATCAGCGGCCGACCGAGCAGGTCGAGATACTGTTTGGGCTTCTCTGCGCCGAAGCGGGCGCCGCTGCCGGCAGCGGGAACGATTGCGAAATGTCGTGGCATGGCTTAATTTTAACGAAGAACCACAATAAACGAGGAGTCGCATGAGCTTCGTCGCCCCTGAACTCGCGCAACCGGTCGAGGCCTTCGTCACGGCACTGGGCATCGGCCTGCTCATCGGCATGGAGCGAGAACGGCGGCCGGATGCCGCAGCAGGCCTGCGCACCTTCTCGCTGGTGGCCATGCTCGGCTGCCTGTTTGCGCTGCTTGGCGACAAAACCGGCGGCGGCCCGTGGATGCTGGCTGTTGGCCTGCTGGTCATCGCCAGCGCGATGATCGCCTCCAACTTCTCGTCACAGCAGGAAGAGCAATATCGCGGCTTTACGTCCGAGGCGGCCATCGTCGTCACCTACGGTTTGGGCGCCGCTGTCTGGCTCGGTTACGCGACGCTGGCGGTCATGCTGGCTATCGCCACCACCGTGCTGCTCTACTTCAAGGCCGAGCTCAAGCACATCAGCGAGCGGACGACGCCGAAGGACATCAACTCCATCCTGCAATTCGGCGTGCTGTCGATGGTCATCCTGCCGATTTTGCCGAACATGGATTTCGGCCCCTACAACGCCATCAACCTGCGTCAGGTGTGGTGGATGGTGGTGCTGATTTCCGGCTTGGCGCTGGCCGGCTACCTTGCCCTGCGCATCGTCGGCACCCGGCACGGCGCGGCGGTGCTCGGCATCTTCGGCGGTCTCGCTTCATCGACGGCAACGACCATGATGTTCTCCCGCCACGCCCGCGATCATGCCGAAATGGTGCGCATGTCGGCCATTGTCATCCTCATCGCCAACGTCATGGTCATGCTGCGCCTTGGCGTCATCGCCAGCCTGCTGGCGCCCAGCCTGCTGCAGCCCCTGGCGGTCGTCTTTGCCTGCGGCGTGCTGCCGGGCGTACTGATGGCGCTGTATGGCTGGAAGATTCTCAGCGCTGCCGGCGATTTGCCGATGCCGGAGGTCAAGAACCCGACCGAACTGAAAACCGCCATCTCTTTCGGCGCCCTCTACGCCATCGTCGTCCTCGCTGCCGCCTGGCTGCAGGATCTGGCGGGCAACAGCGGCCTCTACATCGTTGCCCTGGTATCCGGCCTCACCGACGCCGACGCCAGCGTGCTGTCCACGCTGCGCATGTTCAACCTCGACAAGGTGCCGGGCCATCAGGCGGTCATCGCCGTGACGCTGGCACTGGTTGCCAACCTGATTTTTAAGATCGGGCTGCTGGTCAGCATCGGGGGCGCCGCCCTTGCCCGTCACGCCCTGCCCGGCCTGCTCGCCATCGGCGCCGGCCTGGTCGGTGGCGTCTTCCTGGTTTGATGACATGCCTGCGGCCCGTGCCAGCATCCGCCCGCCAGCCGTCGCCGGCAGCTTCTATCCGGCTGATCCGGTCACGCTCAAGCAGACGGTCGATACCATGCTCGGCGCGCCCCCCGTCCGGCTGGAGCACGCGCCGAAAGCGCTGATCGTCCCGCACGCCGGCTACGTTTACTCCGGCAGTACCGCCGGTCACGGCTATGCCGCGCTGGCTCCGTGGGCGGCGACCATCCACCGCGTTGTCCTGCTCGGCCCGACGCACCGCGTTGCCGTACGTGGACTGACTTTGCCGGAACCCAGCGCCTTCGCCACGCCGCTTGGCGACATCCGGATTGATGCAGCCGGTGTCGCAGCCATCGCCAACCTGCCGCAGGTGGTGTTCAGCGATGCGGTGCATGCCTTCGAGCACGCTCTGGAGGTGCAACTGCCCTTCCTGCAGCGCCTGCTGGGCAGTTTCACGCTGCTGCCGCTGGCCGTCGGCGATGCCTCACCGGCTGCGGTGGCCGACGTTCTGGAGCGTGTCTGGGGCGGGCCGGACACCCTGATCGTCGTCAGCGCCGACCTGTCGCATTTCCTGCCCTACGCCACCGCGCAGCAGGTTGATCGCCATACCTGCCAGCGCATCCTCGATTTCGCGACCGACCTGCGGCCCGAAGAAACCTGTGGCGCCTACCCACTCAACGGCCTGTTGCTGGCCGCCCGCCAGCGCGGGTTGCAGCCGCAGCTGCTGGCGGCCTGCAATTCCGGCGATACCGCCGGCGACCGGCATCGTGTCGTCGGTTATGCCGCTTTTGCCCTCTGCCCGGAGGCGGCCCATGCCTGATCCGCTCGCCGGGCTGCCCGCTCTCGCCCGCGACGTATTGGCCGCGCATTTCGGGCTGCCGGCAAGAACAACTGGTGGCCCCCAAGGCGACTTCCTACCGGGCACACCCCAGGGGTACTTCCTTCGGGGCGCGGTGAACCCGGAAATCCTGCAAAAACCCGGCGCCTGTTTCGTCACACTGACCCTCAATGGCCAACTGCGCGGCTGTATCGGCAGCCTGGAAGCACACCGCTCACTCGGCGAAGACCTGCGCAGCAACGCGCTGGCGGCCGCGCTGCGCGACCCGCGCTTTCCACCGCTGACCGCCGCCGAACTACCGGCCATACGCATCGAGGTATCGCTGCTTGGCGAACCGCAGCCATTGGCCTTTACGGATGAAGCCGACGCACTGGCCAGGCTGCGTCCCGGTATCGACGGCGTGATTCTGACGGCCGGCGGCCGCCGCGCCACCTTCCTGCCACAGGTCTGGGAGCAGTTGCCCGCCCCAGCCGACTTCATCGGTCGCCTGAAGCAAAAGGCCGGTTTGCCGGCAAACTACTGGGGGCCGGATGTGCGGCTGGCGACCTATCCGGTGCGAGCCATCCATGAAGCTGAACCGGGCGAGGCAGAATGAGCCGCTCGCCCGCCTCCCGTTTTTGGGCGCTTTTTCATGCTGACCGCAGCTGTCGATAGCAGCCACCCCGCCCGCTGGTGGCACCCGCTGCCCGATGGCCGCCTGCAATGCGACCTCTGCCCGCGTGACTGCCAGCTGCATGCCGGCCAGCGCGGCGCCTGTTTTGTCCGCCAGAATGTCGACGGCAGGATGGTGCTCACCACCTACGGCCGTTCCTCCGGCTTCTGTATCGACCCGATCGAGAAAAAGCCGCTGAACCATTTCTACCCCGGCAGCAGCGTGTTGTCCTTCGGCACCGCCGGCTGCAACCTGACCTGCCGCTTCTGCCAGAACTGGGATATCTCGAAGGCCAAGGACATGGACCGGCTCATGGACCAAGCCAGCCCACAGGCGATTGCCCACGCCGCCCAGCGCCACGGAGCCGACAGCGTCGCCTACACCTACAACGACCCGGTGATCTTTGCCGAATACGCCATCGACACGGCCCTCGCCTGTCGCGATGCCGGCATCCACAACGTGGCCGTCACTGCCGGCTACATCCACACGTCACCGGCCCGCGAGTTTTTCGCGGTCATGGATGCCGCCAATGTCGACCTCAAGGCCTTCAGCGACGATTTTTACCACCGCCTGTGTGGCGGCCGACTGCAACCGGAGCTCGATCTGCTGTCCTATCTGCGGCACGACACCGATTGCTGGCTGGAGATCACCACGCTGCTCATTCCCGGCGAAAACGACAGCGACGCCGAATTGCAGGACCTGTCCTCATGGATCGCGCGCGAACTCGGCGCCGACGTGCCGCTGCACCTCACCGCCTTCCACCCCGATTGGCGATTGCGCGACCGGCCGGCCACGCCCCTGGCGACGCTGCAGCGCGCCCGCCGGATTGCCAGCGATGCTGGCCTGCAGCACGTCTATACCGGCAATGTGCACGACGCGGCCGGCGGCACCACGCGCTGTACGCAATGTGCGACGCCGCTGATCGTCCGCGACTGGTACGACATCCGGCACTATGCGTTGACCGTGGATGGCCGCTGCCCGACCTGTGCGACACCGCTCGCCGGGCGTTTCACAGCCCAACTCGGTCGCAACGGTCAGGCTTTTGGCCCGCAGCGGCTGCCGGTGACCATCAACGAGTACGAATAACCTGCGTTTCCCTTAAGCGGACGCCTTCGGCGGGCTGGTCAGCGTTGCCGGTGGCGTTAGTGGCAGGAAAATACGGAAACAGGTGCCACTACCCACGGTACTCTCAACCTCGATACGCCCGCCGTGCTTGGTAACGATGTCGTAGGACAGCGACAGCCCGAGGCCCGTCCCCTTGCCGACCGGCTTGGTAGTGAAGAAAGGATCGAAAATCCGCCCGAGATGCTCCGGTGCGATGCCTTCGCCGGTATCGCAAACCTCGATGCGGACAAAATCATCGACTTGCGCTGTACGCACGGTAATCGTTCCGCGGGTCTTGATCGCGTGGGCAGCATTGACCAGCAGATTCATCACCACCTGGTTAATCTGCGCAGCGATACAGGTCACGGGCGGTAGCTCGCCAAACTCCCGTACGACCTCGGCCTTGTACTTCAGCTCGTTCCAGACCACGTTGAGCGTGCTTTCGATGCCTGCATTGAGATCGGCGGCGGCCAGTTCGGCATGGTCAATACGTGAAAAGTTCTTGAGATCGGCGACGATTTTCTGCACCCGGCCGAGGCCATCCTGCGACTCCGCCAGCAAGGCAGGGATGTCTTCGCGCAGATAGTCGTAATCGATGCGCGTAAAGTCGGCGTCGCTCAGTGGCTGCTTGCGGCCGGTATCGAGCAACGCCAGCAATTGCCGGTTGTAGTCCTTGAGCGTGCTCAGGTTGGATTTGACGAAACCGACCGGATTGTTGATTTCATGGGCCACGCCAGCGGCCAGTTGACCAATGCCCGCAAGTTTTTCGGACTGCAGCAGCTTGCCCTGCGTGGCAGCGAGTTCGTCAAGCTTGCCCGCCAGCTCCAGCCAGCGCCGGCGCAGCATTTCGAGGAGGAACCAGGCAATCAACGCGACGCCGGTAAATGTCGCCAGCGTCATCAGCAGGATTTCGCGATGATGATGCGCCATGGCCCCGGCAATCGGGGCGTAATCCTGAGAAACGCTGATACCGCCACGGATATCGCCTTCCCGGTAGCCTTGAATGGCATGGCAATCAAGGCAGGCCGCCTTGACCGACAACGGCGCCATGTAGCGCAGCCACGTGCGGCCGTCCTGGTTGACGATGCCCCAGGTTTCTTTTGAACCCGCCTCAAAAGCCTGCAAGGCCTGCCGCTCCCAGTCGTCGGCACGGTTGTCGGGGCGGATCGGCTTCAGGCTGGTCAGGCGAAAGATGGCCCCCTCGTTAGCCTGCGCCATTTCGGCGATCAATCGGGTCATGTAGGCCGGGTTGATCATCGTCAGGCGCTCACCATCGGTGGTCTCCAGGTCGCGCTTCGGGTGCTCCAGATAAGGATTGGGCGGCGTGCGTGGCGACACCCGCACGTACAGGCCACCGTGGCTGGCGTTCCAGTTACGCGTCAGCACCACCATACGGAACATGTTGCGCGCCCCCTCGATCGCCACCTGCTCGGTATGTGCCTGCAGATCCGCCATGTGGCTGCGGTAGTACCCGCCGCTGGCCAGCGCCCACATCAGCAGCGGTAGCAGCCACCAGCGACGCTGGCGGACGACGCGCGGGACATGACGGGCAGCAGGTGATCGGGTGTCGGTCATCACTGATGATTTTGGGGGCGATATTAGAATTATAGTCAGCGAGCAGTCGGATGTTCTTGATCTGCCCCGGTGAAAGTGGCAGATTACAAACTTGATAAAAATCCGGAAATACACCCGCAGTCAAGCATGGCCAGATTTTCCGAACTTTCGATCCGGCAGCGTATCTGGCTGGTGCTCAGCTTGGCGATTGCACCGCTGTTCATCCTCACCGTCAGCGACTATTTTGTTGAGCGGGAACAGCGGCTTGCCCGCTTTGCCAATGATGCACGGCTGATGCTCAACGGTGTGCTGATCGCTGAAATCGAGCAGCACAGCCATGTCGAGGCCTTGTTGCGAACCTTTGCCGGCGCCAACGAGATGGGTACCGCAGATGCTCGCGAGTGCAACGCGCTGGCCGCACGCCTGATGGCTGCACACCGCAATCTAGCGAATTTGGGTGCGGTAACGCCGGATGGTCTGACATTTTGCAGTGGTACGCGCTCTGCCAACCCGGTCAATGTCAGCGACCGACTGTGGTTTCAGCAGGCGCTGGCTCAACCGGGCGTCTCCACGGGGCAATTTTTGATCAGGCGGATTTCCGGCCAGCCTAGTGTGACCTTCGGCTTGAGGGTTGAAGATGGGGCAGGAAAGCCAAGCCTTCTGGTTTTTGCCGCGACCCAGAATGAATGGTTCGATCGCTTCACCGGGATCAACAGCCTGCCCGATGGCTGGACATCTTTGTTATTGACTGCCGACGGTCAGGCGCTTTCGCGATTTCCGGAACCGGAGAACTGGCGCGGCAAGTCATTGAATGAGGCCAGCCGCGAACAATTCCGTCAGGCGCTGGCACGTGGCGAGCGCAGCGTGCGCATGATTGGACTGGATGGCGTCGACCGCCTATTTGTGCTTCACCCCCTTGATATTGCAGCCGGACAGTTGGTAGCCAGTGTTGGCATCCCGGTCGCGCAGACGCTGGCTGTGGTCGAGCGCGAATTCTGGTTTCGCCTGTTGCTGATTGCAGGTGTGACGCTGCTCGCCCTGTTGATCGCCCGCGCCCTGCTCGGCGAACTGGTCGAACGCCGTTTTGCCGACACCCTCGTTGAACTGCACAATCTGCGCCGCGCGCTCGACGATGTGCCAGCCTACGTCTATATCAAGGATGCGCAAGGACACTACCGTTACGCGAACCGGAAAACGCTCGAGCTGTTTGGTGTGGACGCCGAGCAGATCGCCGGTCGTGGCGACGAGGTGTATTTCACACCCAACGCAGTTGAAAAGCTGCACGCGATCGACCAGCAAGTCATTGCCAGTGGCCGCAGCAAGGAAATGGTCACCGAGATTCCCGGACGCGCCGGCTCTCGTACCTACCTTGATGTCAAGACCCCGATTTTTGACGAAACTTCGGGTCGACCGCAGGGGCTGATCGGCATCTCGACTGACATCACCGAGCAGCAACGCAGTCTCGAGGCGATCCGAAAACTGTCGCGCGCCGTCGAACAAAGTCCGGAGAGCATCGTCTTCACCAATCTCGACGCGGAAATCGAGTACGTCAATGCAGCTTTCCTGAGGGCCACCGGCTACAGCCGGGAAGAGGTGATCGGTCAGAACCCGCGCATCCTGCAATCGGGCAAGACCCCACGCGAGCGGCACCTGCAGATGTGGGAGGCGCTCAACCGTGGCGAGACCTGGCATGGCGAGTTCATCAACAAGCGCAAGGATGGCAGCGAATACATCGAATCCGTGTTCGTTTCACCGGTACGTGATGATGCTGGGCAAACGACGCATTACGTCGCGGTAAAGCAGGACATCACCGAACAACGCCAGAACGAACTGGCACTCGACGAGTATCGAAGCGGCCTGGAAAAGCTGGTCAGTCAGCGCACCTACGAACTGGCTGTCGCCAAGGAAGCTGCTGAATCGGCCAACCGGGCGAAATCCGCTTTTCTCTCCAACATGAGCCACGAAATACGTACGCCGCTGAATGCCATCATCGGGCTCAATCACCTGATGCAGAACAGCAGCCTGGATGCCGAACAGCAGGCGCGGACCCACAAGCTCAATCAGGCTGCCCAGCATTTGCTGCAACTGATCAACGACATTCTCGACCTGTCGCGCATCGAAGCTGGCCGGCTCGAACTGGTCACGGAAAACTTTGCACCGGGCGATGTCATCGACGATGTCGCTTTCATGTTGCGGGAGCGGGCGGAGGCCAAAGGGTTGCAACTGATCGCCGACACCTCCGGATTGCCGGTGTGTGTCGTTGCCGATGCAATGCGCTTGCGTCAGGTACTCCTCAATTTTGTCGGCAACGCGATCAAATTCACCGAACACGGTCAGATCTCGCTGTCCGGCGAAGTCCTCGACGAAAACGACGGCATTGCTCTCTGCAAATTCACGGTCAGCGATACTGGCATCGGCATTCCTGCCGCCAAGCAGCACCGCCTTTTTCAGCCTTTCGAGCAACTCGACAGCTCGATGACGCGGCAGCACGGCGGCAGCGGCCTGGGCCTGGCCATTGCCCGTCATCTCGCCACCTTGATGGGCGGCGAGGTTGGTGTCGATAGTACCGAGGGCGTCGGCAGCTATTTCTGGATTACCGCTCGCCTCAAGCTCGTTGACCTGAGCGCAACGACGTTGCCGGCCAGCACACCCACGGGCACGCTCGCTGGCCACGTGCTCTTGGTCGAGGACGATGTGGTCAGCCGTGAAGTGGGTATCGACCTGCTGCAAATGCTTGGGGTGAGCGTCACCGCCGTTGAAAATGGCCAGCTTGCCGTGGAAGCAGTGCAGGCAAAGGACTTCGATCTGGTGCTGATGGATCTCGAAATGCCGGTTCTCGACGGCATCGCGGCCACCCGCGCCATCCGTACTTTGCCACGGGGGGCCTTTCTCCCGATTATCGCGCAGACAGCCAGCGCCTTTGCCGACACGCGTGAGCGTTGCCTGGCGGCAGGAATGAACGGCTTTTTGAGCAAACCAATCGTCGTTTCCCGCCTGCGCGAGTTGTTGACACAGTATCTGGATGTCGATCCCGCCATTGCGCCACCGCCGCTTAATACGTCAACGCTGACTCACGCCGAATTGCGGATAGCTCTTGACCGCTGGCAGACGCAACTTGAGGTCGGCAATGTTGAGGCCAATCACAGTTTTTATCAGCTCAAGACATCGCTACAGCTTCTGGACGCCACGATCACGCAGCAGGTGGAGCAACATCTGTCTGTTTATGATTACGACAGCATCCTGCCCTTGCTGGCGGAACTGCGCCGCAAGCTGGCCGACGAAACTGCCAATGACATGCCGTAGCCAAGCGCGAAGACTGAGAAAAAGCCGCGAAAGGCTTGCCCGCTGGGGCAGGCGGAGCGACACTAGCACCTGACCGGATGCGCACCAGGGATAAGACAAGACATGAACGAGATGCCGCGCGAACATTCAGCTGACCCCAAGCCGGTCGTGCTGGTTGTGGACGATCAGCCGCTGAATCTGGCGATGCTGTCTGAGATCGTCCGTAGTCTGGGTATTGAGGTTCGGGCAGCAGCCAATGGCCAGACCGCGCTGCGTTTTGCCCACGCCGAACCTCGCCCCGATCTGATTCTTCTCGACGTCATGATGCCCGGCATGGACGGGCATCAGGTGCTGGCTGAACTGCGTAAACTGCCTGAGACCCGCGATATCCCGGTGATTTTCGTCACTGCGCTGAACACACCGGAAGATGAGGAAAGTGGCCTGCTCGAGGGGGCCGCCGATTACATTACCAAGCCAATCAAACCCGCGGTACTACGCGCCCGGGTCGAAGCCCAACTGGAACTGCGCCGGGCCCGCCAGCACCTCGCCGACGAAAACGAATGGCTGGAACATGAAGTCGCCCAGCGTCTTGAACAAAATGCCCGTTTATCGGCACGACTGGACCTGGCCCTGGATGCTTCGGGCCTGGGGGTTTGGGAATACAGCCCGGCGCATGCCCATGAACCCGAACACCTGCATTGGCGCCAGGGGTTGTCGAGTCGGCGAGGCGACTCAAACACCCCGGAAAGTCTGACGGCATGGCTGGCGCTGATCCACCCCGAGGATCAGGAAAAATTTGTTCGACTGATGAATGGTGAGGCGGATATCTCGACGCAGGAGATTCGCTCCCGCAGCCCGCAAGGCGACTGGCGCTGGCTGGAAATCCGCGGAAAATGGAGCGTCACAAGGGAAGGTCAGCGCATCTTAACGGGCCTGGTTGAGGACATCACCGATCGTCGCCAGCGTGAAGCGGAACACCGGCTTTCCGGGACGGTGTTGGCAGGGATCAGCGACGGGGTGGTCATCACCAATGCGGTGCCGGAAATCCTGCAGGTCAACGAAGCGTTCACCCGGCTGACCGGCTACACCGAGGATGAAGTACGCGGACACAACCCGAGCGTCCTCAAATCCGGGGTTCAAGCAACCGCCTTTTATCGCGCACTTTGGGAGAATCTCCTCCGGGATGGATGCTGGCAGGGGGAAATCACCAATCGGCGCAAGGATGGGCAATTGCTGACCGAGTGGCTGAGCATTTCGAGTATCCGTGACGCGCAGGGCGAGCTGTCCAATTTCGTCGGTATCTTCAGCGACCTTTCGGAACGCAAGGAGGCGGCCACCCGCATCCAGTACCTCGCCACCTACGATCCGCTGACGAATCTGCCCAACCGCAACCTGTTTGCCGACCGCCTGACACAAGCGCTGATGAACATGCGGCGCTACAAGCGGCAGACTGCGGTGATCCTGCTCGACCTGGATCGCTTCCGCACCATCAATGACACGCTCGGCCCACCGCTCGGTGACGAGGTGCTGGTCGAGGTCGGCCGTCGGCTGAGCCTGCAGGTCCGTGAAGGCGATACGGTGGGACGTCGGGGTGGCAACGAGTTCGGTTTCGTCATGGCCAACGTCGCCCACGAACATGACGCCATTACCCTCGCCCAGCGCATGCTGGAAGCCATTTCAACGCCTTTCGAGGCGCATGGCACCAGCTTTTCACTCACCGCCAGCATCGGCATCAGTGTCGCACCGCGTGATGGCGACGACGCCGATACCCTGCTCAAGGCAGCCGATATGGCGCTGGCCCGCGCCAAGGCAGCGGGGCGCAATGGTTTCCGCTTCTATTCGCCGGCGATGGATGCCGATGCGTCACGCCGCCTGAGTCTGGAAATCGCGCTGCGTGATGCTCTCGCCCGCCAGGAGCTCTATGTTGTTTACCAGCCCCAAGCCAGCCTCGACACCGGGCATCTGATCGGCATGGAAGCGCTGCTGCGCTGGCAGCATCCGCAATACGGCGTCGTCTCGCCGGCGGAGTTCATTCCGATTGCTGAAGAAACCGGCCTCATTCTCGCCATTGGTCAATGGGTCCTGGAAACTGCCTGTGTGCAGACGCGACGCTGGCTGGACGTCGGTATGAGTAGCCTGCGCGTTGCCGTCAACCTTTCGACCCGCCAGTTCCGGCAAAGCAATCTGGTGCAACAGGTCGACAATGCGTTGAAGCGCAGCGGCCTGCCGCCTCAGCATCTTGAACTGGAGATTACCGAAAGCGCCTTCATCGATGATGTTCAGGGCGCGGTCGCTCAGGCACTGGCGCTCAAAGAACTCGGCGTCAAACTATCGCTCGACGATTTCGGCACCGGTTACTCATCGCTGGCCTACCTCTCGCGTTTCCCGTTCGACAAGCTGAAGATTGACCAGGGATTTGTCCGCGACATTACCGAGAATCCGGTTAACGCGGCCATTGCGACGGCGGCCATCGTCATGGGACGCAGCCTGAACCTGAGCGTGCTCGCCGAAGGGGTTGAAACCGAGGCACAGGCACGCTTCCTGCGTAGCCGTCGCTGCGATGCGATGCAGGGCTACCTGTACAGCCGGCCCCTGCTGCCTGCAGACTTCGAGCAACTGCTCGCCGGCAAGCCACAACTGCCGTTACCGGCCAGCACCGATGACGCCACGCCGACGCTACTGCTGGTCGATGATGAGCAGAATGTCATCAACGCCCTCAGCCGCCTGTTCCGCCGCGAGGGCTACCGCATTCTCACCGCCAATTCGCCTGCGGAAGCCTTTGACCTGTTGGCCAAGAACACCGTGCAGGTGATCGTTTCCGATCAACGCATGCCGGACATGACCGGGACCGAGTTTTTCTCGCGCGTCCGGCAACTCTATCCGGCGACGATGCGAATCGTCCTGACCGGCTATACCGATATCGACTCGGTCAAGGATGCCATCAATCGTGGCGCCATTTACAAGTTTCTGACCAAGCCCTGGGATGATGACGAATTGCGCGACCAGATCCGCGAGGCTTTCCGGTTGGCACGCGATCTGGCAAGCCCGCATGGGGGTGCTGCGCCCAATGTCTAATTTCTGGAGGAGTTTCCTGCGTTACTTCGTGCCGGGCGCACTGCTGATTCTGCTGGGCGCCTGGTTCATTATCGACAGCGAACGCCAGCATCGTCTTGAGGAACTGAAGCACGAGCAGCGCATGGCGGTTGGCCTTGGCGCCCAGGCGCTGAGCCGCCATGTCAATTCGCTCGTGGCCGACCTGGATTATCTCAGCCGCAGCGCCAGCCTCCGCAATCTCGCAGCGACGCCCTCGGCGGATCACCGGGCGCGGCTTGAGGAAGACTTTGCCAACTTCCTTCGCGCCCGACCGGTTTACGATCAACTTCGCTGGCTGGATGCTCGCGGGCAGGAAGTGGCTCGTATCGAGCTGACACGCGGTGAAATCCGCGTGGTACCGCGCGTCGAACTGCAAAACAAGGCGGACCGCTACTATTTTCGTGAGGCGATCACCGGCAAGCCGGGGCAAATATTCCTGTCGCGCCTCGATCTGAATGTCGAACGGGGTGAAATCGAGCAGCCCCACAAGCCGATGTTGCGGATCGCAATGCCCGTGGCCGATATGCAAGGCAATGTGGCGGGCCTGCTCGTGCTGAATTATCTCGCTGACGAGATGCTGCAACGTTTCGAGATGGTCACCCATCGTTACGGCACCCAATTCAGCCTGCTCGATGGCGAGGGTTACTGGCTGCATGCCGAGGACCCTGCCGATGCCTGGGGCTTCATGTTCCGCGACGCGCTGCGCTCACTGCCTGCCCGGGCCCCCGCCGTCTGGCGACAGATGCAGGACAGCGAGGGGCAGTTCGAACAGGAAGGCCATCTCTGGACATACGCGTCGGTTTTCCCGCTGGCCAGTGAGTCGCAGCCGCTGACAGCCATGGGGCAAGCGCCCAATGCTTTCCGCTGGCTGGTGGTATCGCGGATCTCGCCTGAACACCTGGCACTGACACTGCCGGCGCACCGCGCCCGGATCTGGCTGGCAATCGCCGTGCTGGTCGCATTGCTTGCCGCCGGCGCGACGCTCCTCGCCCGCCAGCAGCAACGTGAAATGTTGCGCGAACAGCGGTTCCAGGCAATTTTTGACAATGCCATGGTCGGCATGGCCACCTCGTCGGTTGATCGCCGTTGGCTTACGGTGAACCCGGCTTTATGCAGAATTCTTGGTTACGACTCGGCCACGCTACTGACCAAAACGTGGGCGGAACTCACCCATCCGGATGATCTCGACGCCAATATCGCCGAATTCGAGGCCACGCTGCGCGGTGACCAGCAGAGCTACACGATCCAGAAGCGCTTCATCCGCGCCGACGGTGAGGTGGTAATGACGGACATCGCCGCCCGCATCATCCGCAAGGCGAACGGCGAGCCGGACTATTTCGTGGTGATCGTCGAGGATGTCACTGCCCGCCAGCAGGCTGAGCACACGAACCGCCTGTTAAGCCGCCGTGCTCAGGCGCTGCTTGAACTGCCCAAAGCGGCCGAGTCAATGGATGAGCCGGACTTCATGCAGTACGCCATCGATCAGGCGGAGCGCCTGACCGACAGTAAAATCGGTTTTATCCATTTCATCAACGATGACGGCAAAAGCATCGAGCTGGTCGCTTGGTCGATATCGACCCTGGCAAATTACTGTCATGCCGTCTTTGACCGCCACTATCCGCTCGACGAGGCGGGTATCTGGGCCGAAGCGGCTCGTATCCGGCAGCCTGTGATCGTCAACGATTATGCGACGGCTGAGGCGCGCAAAGGGCTGCCGGACGGCCATGCCCATCTCGAGCGCTTCATCAGCGTGCCGGTCGTAGAGAACACCCAGGTGCGGATGATTCTTGGTGTCGGTAATCGCAGCACCCCTTATTTGCCGGTCGATGTCGAAACCGCACAGTTGATCGGCAGCGAAACCTGGCGCATCGTCCAGCGGCAACGCAGCGAACGTGCGCTGCAGGCTGCCTCGCAGGTGGTGAATGCCAGCCCGATTGTCTGTTTCCGCTGGCGCGCAGTGGAAGGCTGGCCGATTGAGTATGTCTCGGACAATGTCCGGCAATGGGGCTACAGCCCGGAGGACTTGCTGGCTGGTGACCCTCCTTATACCGAAATGGTGCATCCGGATGACCTGGCCCGTATCATCGCCGAAGTGAAGGTGAACACTGCAGCGGGCGCGACTGGCTATGAGCAGGAATACCGCTTGCTGACCGCTGATGGCCGGGTGCTGTGGGTGGTTGACCGCACCCGTGTAGTTCGTGGCCCGGATAACAAGCCGCAATACTACGATGGCGTCGTGACCGACATCACTGAACGCAAACAGCGGCAGAGCGAGCTGACGGCGGCTCTGGGTGAGCAACGCAAGCTGAACAAGCGGCTGGAAGAGGCCAACAACCAGCTGATGCAGTCGGAAAAAATGGCCTCCATCGGTCAGCTGGCGGCTGGTGTGGCGCATGAATTGAATAACCCGATCGGCTTTGTCCATTCCAACCTTGGCACCCTCGATGCCTACCTTAACGATTTGATGAGCCTGATCGACGCCTACCAGACGCTGGCCGACGAAACCGCCACCGGCACCGCCAGTTTCGAGCAGATCGCGCGCCTCAAGGAGCAACTCGACTTCGACTACCTGCGTGGTGATATTTTCCAGCTGGTGTCCGAGTCGAAAGATGGCCTCTCGCGGGTGAAGAAGATCGTCCAGGACCTGAAGAGCTTTTCGCGGGTCGGCGAGCAGGAATGGCAAGCGGCCGACCTGCATCAGGGCATCGACTCGACGCTCAACATCGTCTGGAACGAGCTGAAATACAAGTGCCAGGTAGTCAAGGACTATGGCGATCTGCCGCCGGTGTTCTGCCTGATCTCGCAACTCAATCAGGTGTTCATGAACCTGCTGGTCAATGCCGGCCACGCGATCGAAAAGCAGGGCACCATCACCATCCGCACCCGTTGCGATGGCGAGGATCGCGTCGTGGTCGAAGTCAGCGACACGGGCAGCGGTATTCCCAAGGAAAACCTGACCCGAATTTTCGACCCGTTCTTCACCACCAAACCGGTGGGCAAGGGGACGGGCCTCGGCCTGTCTCTGTCCTACAGTATCATCGAGCGTCACCATGGGCGTTTCGAGGTCGAGAGTGAAGTCGGCGTCGGTACCACCTTCCGCGTCATCCTGCCGGTGACGCAAGCAGCAGCCGGCGCGCCCGGCACGGAGGAAAAATCCGCATGAGCGAGGCCAGCCCCGCCACCCTGCTCTTCGTCGATGACGAACCGAGCATCCTTTCGGCCCTGCGCCGGCTGTTTCGGCCGCAAGGCTATCGCATTCTGATTGCCGAAAGCGGCCGCGCCGGCCTGGAGATACTGGCCAGCGAATCCGTCGATCTGGTGATTTCCGACATGCGCATGCCGGAAATGGATGGCGCGCATTTCCTCAAGGAAGTCCGCGCCCGCTGGCCGGGGATCATCCGTATCCTGCTTACCGGCTATGCCGACATGACGTCGACCATCGCCGCGATCAACGAAGGCGAAATCTACCGCTATATCTCCAAGCCCTGGGACGATAACGAGATCGCCCTGGTTGTCCGTGAGGCACTGGAACGCCAGCGCCTGGTGGCCGAAAACCAGCGACTGACCGCACTGACTCAGCAGCAGAACGAGGAATTGAAGGCGCTGAATGCCGGTCTCGAGCAGAAGGTCGCCGAGCGCACGCAGGAGGTCCGTGAGGCCCTGACCGAGCTGAAAAAGACCTTCATGGCGACGGTGCAGGTGTGCGCCGGGCTGGTCGAACTGCGCTCAGGGCAAGGCGGCCGACAACTGGCAGGACACGGACGGCGAGTGGCCGAGCACGCGCGCATTGTCGCCAAGCGCCTGCAACTTCCTGATGGCGAGGTACAGAACATCATGCTCGCCGGCCTGCTCCACGATCTCGGCAAAATCGGGCTGTCCGACGAGTTACTGGCCAAGCCCTTCAACCTGCTGACGCCGGAGCATCGTGCGCTGGTCATGAAACACGCAGCGATGGGCCAGAACATCCTGATGCCGATCGAGAAGCTGCGCGATTGCGCCCTGCTCATCCGCCACCATCACGAACACTACGACGGCAGCGGCTACCCGGATCATCTTGCCGGCATGGCGATTCCCACCGGCGCGCGGATTCTGGCCGTCGTCAACGACTATGACGCGCTGCAGATCGGCACCCTCGCCCAGCGGCCGCTGAAGGCGGCGGACGCGCTGACCTTCCTCATCGACAACCGGGGCAAGCGCTACGATCCGCAGGTAGTCGATGCCTTTGCTGCGCACCTCGCCGAAACGCACCAGACGACGGTCAGCGAAGTGCCGGTGCGGCCATTGCATCTCAAGCCTGGCATGATCCTGAGCCGCGAACTGAATCACCACGACGGTTTCCTGCTGCTGGCACAAGGCTGCAAGCTGACGCCGGACATCATCCAGCAACTGGTCAAGCTTGAAGGCACCGACCAGCGCCCCTACACGCTTTACATCCGTCAGGAGGAAGCATGAGCCGCATCCTGCTTGTCGACGATGAGGAATCGATCCTCAAGTCACTCAAACGCCTGTTGCGCGTCGCCCCCTGCACTTTTGGCGGCAAGTCCTACACCCTGGAGGTCGAGGCCTTCACTTCGGCGCATGCCGCGCTGGCACGGGCGCGTGAAGAAGAATTCGATCTCTTCATCAGCGATTACAGGATGCCGGAAATGGACGGCATCGAGTTTCTCAAGGCAGCGAAGGCCATCCAGCCCGATGCCGCCCGGCTGATCCTGTCCGGCTACGCCGACCTCAATGCGCTGATCCGTGCGGTCAACGAAGTCGGCATCGAGCGTTTCATCGGCAAACCCTGGAACGACTACGACCTGCTGTCAGCCATCGCCCAGGCGCTGGCGCACCGCGATCTGCTGCTGGAAAACCGCCAGTTGGCCAATCTGGTACGTCTGGAAATGGGCGACACGACGCCGGAAGCCCTCGAAGCCCAGCGGCTGGAGCAGATGGAGCCGGGCATCACCCACGTTGATTGGGCACCGGACGGCTCGGTAATTCTCGATCCTGATTTGCTGAAAGACTGAGATGCCCGAACGTTCGGGCGATAGCCTGACCTTCAAGCTGGTGTATTACGGGCCAGCGCAGAGTGGCAAGACCACCAACCTGCTCCGCCTGCACGATCTGCTGGCCCCGGCGCTGAAGGGCGAGATGATGACGCTGGAGACGCAGGGCGACCGGACCTTGTTCTTCGATCTGTTGCCACTCGGCTTTCGGGCGCCATCCGGGCTGTTGATCAAGTTCCGGCTGTTCACTGTCCCAGGTCAGGTGGCCCATGACGGAACGCGCAAGGCGGTGCTGTCGCGCGCGGATGGCGTGGTGTTCGTCGCGGACTCGGCGCGCAATCAGGAAACCAACAACGGCGAGGCCTTCCAGATGCTCGCCGAGAACTGTTCTCGGGTCGGCATTGATTTCGAGCGACTGCCGCTGGTGGTGCAATTCAACAAGCAGGATCTGCCTAGCGCGGTCCCCGAGGCCGAGATCCGCGAACGCTGGTCGCAGGCGCCGTGGCCGCTGCTGTTTGCCTCGGCGCTGCATGGCAACGGCGTGCTCGCCAGTTTTGAGGCCCTGCTGCGGTCAACCTGGAAAAGGTTCGAAAATCAGGAATCGCTGACCAGCGACGGTCTGGATGAGGATGCCTTCGTGCAAGGTGCGATGGGGAATGTGGCACAGAAATGAGCGCGAACTTCGATCGTGAATGGCCTCTTGCCGAACTACTCGACAGCCCACTGCTGGCGCGCGCCGGCAATCTGCTGCGTCAGCTGCTGGGCGATGGGGTGGCGATTCAGGATGCCCAAGGCGATTTTTTGTGGGGCTCGCCGCCCGCGTCGCCGATTCGTGAGCCGCTGGTTCTGGAACTGGAGCCGATCGGTTGGCTGCTCTGCGATGATTCTCATGCCCCTGCCCTGCCCCCAGCAGCGGGCCTGTTGCAGCTGTTATTGCGCGCTCAGGCGCGTTTTCACATGGCAGCTGACCTGCATGTGCGGGCGATGACCGAGGATTTTGAAACCCTGCGTCTGGAACATGCCCGTCTGGTCGAATCTGAAGCCCGCTACAAGGCGCTGGCGACACAGCTTGAGGCCCGTGTGAAGCAACAGGTCGCCCAGCTCGAAGAGCGCCAGCAAATGCTTTATGAAGCGGAAAAGCTCGCCTCGGTCGGGCAACTGGCTGCCGGCATCGCCCACGAGATCAATAATCCGCTGGGCTTTGTCCGAAGCAATCTATCCACCTTCCAGCACTACCTGCAGCAGTTTGGCGAACTGAAGCAGCGGCTGGCCGAGGGTGAAGCCGCCTGGCGGGCGCTCGATCTTGATTTCACCCTTGAAGACGGTAACGACCTGTTGCGCGACAGCGTCAAGGGCCTGGACCGGATCGCCCGCATCGTCGCCGAACTGAAGAGTTTTTCGAATGTCGATCATGCCAGCGAGGAATACACCGATATCAACGAGTGTCTGCACCATGCGGGCAGCGTCATCGAGGGCCAGTTGCCGGCGGGGATCAATCTGCATTTCGACTTGCTGCCGCTACCGCCCATCGTCTGTTTGCCCGGCCACCTCAACCAGATGTTTCTCGGCCTGTTGCGCAACGCCGCGCAGGCGATTGCCGATGCCGGCCGGCCAGGCAAGATCAGCATCCATAGCGAAGCCGACGACGAGGGCATCCATATCAGCATTCAGGACGACGGTGTCGGCATGAGCGCCGAACAGCAGGCACGCGCCTTTGAACCCTTCTATACGACGCGCCCGGTCGGCAGCGGCGCCGGGCTTGGTCTGTCTTCGGCACGCAATATCGTGCTCGCGCACAGTGGCCGCATCTCGATTCAAAGCCGCCCGGATGCCGGAACCCGCGTCACTATCTTTCTGCCGGTGCCGAAATGAGCGACTACAGCAAGCTTTTTACCGGCCAGGCCAGCAGCCCCCAAGCGCCCGCCAGTCATTTGACGCCGCCGCGCTACCGGTTGCTGTTTGTCGATGACGAAAGCGGGATCGTCAAGGCTCTGACCCGCGTTTTCCGCCAGGAAAACTACGAAATTGTCACCGCGGCCAGCGGCAGCGAGGGTTTGCAACGGCTGGCAGAGGCCACCACACATCTGGTGATCAGTGATTTCATGATGCCCGGCATGACCGGCGCCGAGTTTCTGCACGAGGTCAAGCAACGCTCGCCCGACACCATCCGCATCATGCTGACTGGGCACGCCAACACCGATGCCGTGATGGGCGCCATCAACGATGGCGCTGTGTATAAATTCATCCTCAAGCCGTGGAATGACGATGACTTGCGCGTGACCGTTGCCCTGGCCCTGGAGCAGTTCGACCTGATCGCCCGCAACCGCGCCCTGCGCAACGAAAACGACAAGAAGGCGAAGGAAATTTCAGCCTTGTCGAAAATGGCGGCGACCCATCGCAGCCGGCTGGGCATCGTGCTGCACAAGAAAGGCCTGCTCAGCGCAGCCCAACTACAAGACCTGACATTGCAACAGGAGCGGCGCAAGGAGCCCTTGATCCGCCTGCTGCTTGAAAAGGATTGGGTACCCGAAGCACGGCTGCGCGAGATCCTGCGCACCGACATGCTGATCGAGGAAGTCCAGCTGGCCGAATTCCGCATCGACCCGGCGATGGCCGAGCTGATTCCGCATAGTTTCTGTACCCGCCAACTGGTCTTGCCGCTGAAGCTGGAGGGGCGCCGCCTGATGCTGGCGATGGCTGACCCGCTGGACGAAGGCCTGATTGATGAGGTTCGGTTTACTGCCGGTCTGGACCTGAAGATCGTCATGGCGGATGCCGCTGCCATTCGCAAGAAAGCCGACATGCTCTACGGCGGCGACGGCGAGGTGGATTTCAAGGAACTGGAAACGCTCGTTTCCAGCCCGGATCCCTACGAAGGCATTGAAGTCGTCATCGAGGACGATGACGTTGCCGGCCTCGAAGACCTGCTGCGCGATACCGAGGCACCGCCGGCAATCCGCCTGGCCAATGCCATCATCCTCGAGGCCATCCGCCTCGGCGCCTCCGACATTCACATCCAGCCGCGCACCAAGAGCGTGGTCGTCCGCTACCGTATCGACGGCGTACTCAACGACAAGATCCACATCCCGCATCACCTGCATCAGTCGCTGGTCTCGCGGCTGAAAATCATGTCGGAACTCGACATTTCCGAGCGCCGCCGGCCGCAGGACGGGCGAATCACCGTCAAGACACCGATGCGCATGGTCGACTTGCGGATCTCGACGTTGCCGACGATCAATGGCGAAAAGGTGGTGATGCGGATTCTTGACCGTAACGCCGCAGTGCACAGCCTGGAAAAACTCGGTTTCCCCGAGGGCGACCTGCCGCGCATCCGCGACATGATCGCCAAACCGCAGGGCATCATCCTCGCGACCGGCCCGACCGGCAGTGGCAAGACGACCACGCTGTACTCGCTGCTTCAGCATGACGCGACGCCGGACAAGAACTACGTCACTATCGAAGATCCGGTCGAGTATTACCTCGACATGGCCGGGCAGGTGCTGGTCCGTGAAAAGATCGGCCTCAATTTCCCCACTGTTCTTCGCGCCCTGCTCCGCCAGGACCCGGACGTCATTCTGCTCGGCGAAATCCGCGATTTCGAGACTGCGGAAGTCGCCTTCCACGCGGCGCTGACCGGGCACCTCGTCTATTCCACCCTGCACACCAACTCCGCAGTCGCCACCATCGCCCGGCTATTCGATCTGGGTCTCAAACCCTACGTCGTTGCCACGGCGCTTGAAGGCATCATTGCCCAGCGCCTGGTACGCCGGCTTTGCCCTAACTGCCGCGAGGAAGTTGCGGCCGATGCCCAACTCCATTCGCGCCTGGGGACGATGTTCGATCCGACCCGCCCGGTGTTTCGTGCGCCAGGTTGTGACGAATGCCATGGCAGCGGCTTTCGCGGGCGGGTTGGCGTCTATGAAATCCTCACGCTGGATGACGAACTGCGCGACCGCATCGGCGGCGGTGCCAGCATGCTGGAAATTCGCCGTCTGGTCCGCAGCAAGGGAATGCAGACCATCGCTCATCATGGCGCTGAACTCGTCAGCGCCGGCCTCACCACAGCAGAAGAGATCCTTCGGGTTCTCGGCCCACAATCCGGAGATTGAACACCATGCTCGCCTTTGTCTGGGACCAACGTTTCGTAACCGGCATCGATACGGTCGATAGCCAGCACATGCACCTTGTCGACGTCGTAAATCAACTGGGCAGCATGCTCGAATCGGGTGTCGACCCCGACAGCGAGGCGCTGAAATCGCTCTTTCACGATCTGGCGCAGTACGCCCACCGCCATTTCGCGGATGAAGAACGCCTGATGACCGAGAGCGGTATCGACGTTCGCCATCTCCAGGCCCATGCGATGCACCATCGCCAGTTTGTCGATCAGGTGGTCAGCCTGTGGAATTCGCGCGGCTCACTGAGCCGGCCAGCGGAAACCCTGCACGGTTTTCTTGCTTCCTGGCTGACGGTGCATATCCTCGGCGAGGATCAGGTCATGGCCCGGCAGATAGCTGCCGTTCGCGGTGGCCAGGACGCCACTGAGGCCTACGCTGCACAAAGCCTTGTTCAGGACCCGGCAACGGCCATCCTGCTGGAGGCGATGGAGCGCTTGTACGGTGTGCTGTCCGAACAGAACCAGAATCTGGCATCGGTCAATCAGACGCTGGAAACACGGATCGCCGAACGAACCGCCGAGCTCTGGCAAGCCAACCAGACCATGGCCCGCGAACAGCAGGAACTTACCGAACTGCTGAAAAAGGTGGAGGAAGCGCAGAACCAGTTGCTGCAATCGGAAAAAATGGCTGCCATCGGCCAGCTGGCCGCCGGTGTGGCCCACGAAATCAACAACCCGGTCGGTTTCGTCAATTCCAACATCGGTACCTTGAAGACCTACACCGAACAACTGCTGGCACTGGTTGCCGCCCACGAGGCCGTGGCTGCCGGCGGCGATCCGGCAGTGCTGGCTGAAGCCCGGCGCAAGGCCGATCTGGAGTTTCTCAAGGAAGACCTGCCGCAGTTGATCAAGGAAAGCCAGGATGGCCTCGGCCGCGTTACGCGCATCGTCCAGGATCTCAAGGATTTCTCGCACGTCGACGAAAGTAGCCAGCAGGAGGCTGACCTCAACGCCGGCATCGAAAGCACGCTCAATGTCGTCTGGAACGAAATCAAGTACAAGGCGGAGGTCAATCGCCAGCTGGGTGAAGTCCCCCCGGTACATTGCGTGCCGGCCCAGATCAACCAGGTCTTCATGAACATCCTGGTCAATGCGGCACAGGCCATCGAGACCCGGGGCACGATCACGCTGCGCTCAGGCACGCAGAACGACTATGCGTGGTTCGAGATCGAGGATACGGGCAAGGGCATGCCCGAAGAGGTGCGCAAGCGCATTTTCGAGCCCTTCTTTACGACCAAGCCGGTTGGCAAGGGCACCGGGCTTGGGCTGTCGATTTCCTACGACATCATCGTCAAGAAACACGGTGGCAGCCTCGATGTTACGAGCACGCCGGGCAAAGGCACCTGCTTCCGGATCATGCTGCCAATTGCCGGAAGACTGACCGACACCACCGCCTGATGGCCCTGCCAGCATGAGCCTCCACCGCCACCTCAGCCTGACCACGCCGCACGGCCATCTGCACGGCACGCTCGATCTGCCCGAGCAGCCGCGCGGGCTGGTCCTGCTGGCGCGCTCGCATCATGCGCCGGTGGATACGACGATTGCCGCCAATCTGGCGGCGCGGGGCCATGCGATGCTGGTCATGGAGTTGCTGACGTCGCAGGAAGCGCAGTTTGCCGACGCGACGCAGAATGTGCCGCGCCTGGCAACGCGCCTGATCGAGATCCTCGACCTGATCCGTCACGATGGCGACATGCAGGATCTGCCGCTGGCGATTTTTGCGACCGGCGATGTGACACCCGCCGCGATCCGCTGCGCTGCCCAGCGTGACACGCAGGTCAAGGTGCTGGCCTGCCACGGCGGGCTGATCGACCGCGCCGGCGGGCAGGCGCTGGAACTGCTCGCGGTGCCGCTGCTGCTGCTTTTCGATCACGAAGACACCCTGGCGCAGACCGCTGCCCAGCGGGCTGGTGCCCGCTTGCGCTGCCTCCACGAGACCCGCGTTCTCGGCCCCGGTGAAGACCCGGTGCTGCGCGTTGCCGCCTGGTTTTCGCTGCATATTCCGCGTTGACCGCAGTTGCCGCCGCCTTCGGCACGTGAAATCCCCAAGTGCGGCATTGGGCGCTTTCGGCTACCCTTGCGGCTTCAATAAAAACACTCCCGGGAACAGCCATGCCGGTCATCGAAGTCAAACACCCTCTCGTCAAACACAAGATCGGCCTGATGCGCGAAGGCGACATCAGCACCAAGAAATTCCGCGAGCTGACGGCCGAAGTCGCCCGTCTGCTCACCTATGAGGCCTGCGCTGATTTCGAGCTGGAAAAGGTCACCCTCGCCGGCTGGGCCGGCCCGGTTGAAATCGACCAGATCAAGGGCAAGAAGGTCACCGTCGTGCCCATCCTGCGTGCCGGCCTCGGCATGCTCGACGGCGTGCTCGACCTGATCCCGAATGCCAAGGTCAGCGTCGTCGGCATCGCCCGCAACCACGACACGCTGATGCCGGAGCCGTATTTCGAGCGCTTCGTCGGCCAGCTCGATGAACGCCTGGCAATGATCATCGATCCGATGCTCGCTACCGGTGGTTCGCTGATCGCGACGATCGACATGCTCAAGCGCAACGGCTGCAAGCACATCAAGGCGCTGGTGCTGGTCGCCGCACCGGAGGGCATCGCGGCACTCACCGCCGCGCATCCCGACGTGCAGCTCTACACCGCCGCCGTCGACAGCCATCTCAATGAAGTTGGCTACATCATCCCCGGCTTGGGTGACGCCGGCGACAAGATCTTCGGCACCAAGGAGGCGTGATGACTGCTTACGCCCACGAACCGACCTGGCGCACCGCACTGTCCGGCGCCCAGATTCTCTTTGTTGCCTTCGGCGCCACCGTGCTGGTGCCGCTGCTGACCGGCCTCAACCCCAGCCTGGCGCTACTCGGCGCTGGCGTCGGCACGCTGATCTTCCAGCTATGCACCAAGCGCCAGGTGCCGATCTACCTGGGCTCCAGCTTCGCCTTCATCGCCCCGGTCATCTACTCGGTGCAGACCTGGGGCATGCCGGCGACGCTCGGTGCGCTGGCAGCCGCCAGTTTCTTTTACTACGTCGCCGCCGGCCTGGTGAAATGGCGCGGCGTTGATTTCATCCACCGCCTGCTGCCGCCGGTCGTCATCGGCCCGGTGGTCATGGTGATCGGCCTCGGCCTCGCCCAGGTCGCGGTCAACATGGCGACCGGCAAGGCCGGCGACGCACAGGTTGTGCCTTACGAAACGGCGATTGCCATTGCCGCGATCTCGCTGCTGGCGACCATGCTGACCGCCATCCGCGCCCGCGGCCTGCTCAAGCTGGTACCGATCCTTGTCGGCGTCGCCGTCGGCTACATTGCCTCGCTGTTCGTCGGCATCGTCGATTTCAGCAAGGTCACCAACGCCGCGTGGATCGCCATCCCCGAGTTCGGCAAGCCGGAATTCAACCTCGCCGCGATCCTGTTCATGATCCCGGTGGCAATTGCGCCGATTGTCGAACACGTCGGCGGCATTCTCGCCATCGGCTCGGTCTCTGGCAAGGACTACACCGACAGCCCCGGCCTGCACCGCACGCTGTTCGGCGACGGTCTCGCGGTCAATGTCGTCGGCCTCTTCGGCGGTCCGCCGGTCACCACCTACGGCGAAGTCACCGGCGCGGTAATGCTGACCAAGAACTACAACCCGGCGATCATGACCTGGGCCGCCGGCTTCGCCATCCTGATGGCCTTTGTTGGCAAGTTCGGCGCGCTGCTGCAAACCATCCCGATGCCGGTGATGGGCGGCATCATGGTCCTGCTCTTCGGCTCGATTGCCGGTATCGGCCTGAAGACGCTAATGGACGCCAAGGTCGATCTCGCAAGCCCGCGCAACCTGTGCATCGTCTCGGTGACGCTGGTCACCGGCATCGGCGGCCTCGGCGTGCATATCGGTAGCTTCTCGCTGCAAGGCATCAGCCTGTGCGGCGTGCTGGCGGTGGCGCTCAATTTCCTGCTGCCGAAACCGGCGGCGGAACAATGAGCATTTTGGCCGGTTTTCCGGGTTGACCGCAGCAGCGCTTAACCATGCACGCAACGGATTTTGAACGACGCGGTTTCAACGCCGGCGTGCGGGAGGGCTTCATCGCCTTCCTGCCGGTGTCGGTCGGCCTGATCCCGTGGGCGCTGGTGGTTGGCATGGCGATGACCAGCGCCGGCTTCAGCCCGCTGCAGGCGATGGGCATGAACATCATCGTCTTTGCCGGCACCGCCCAGCTCGGCACCCTGCCGCTGATCGCCGATAACGCGCCGCTGTGGCTGATCCTCGCCACCGGGCTGGCGCTCAACCTGCGTTTCCTGATCTTCAGCGCCGGCATCGCCCCGGGATTTCGCGGCATCGGTACCGGCTGGCGCTGGCTGTGCGGCCATTTCCTGACTGATGGCAGCTTCGCCGTCTGCTACGACAAGCTGATGCAAGTCGATGACCCGCGCTGGCGCCTCGGTTACTACGTCATCACCGGCGCCTGGTCCTGGCTGCTCTGGCAGACTTTTGCGCTGATCGGCATCTTCGCCGCCGGCATCGTCCCCAAAAGCTGGTCGCTGGAATTCATGGCGACCATTGCGCTGATCGTGCTGCTGGTGCCGATGGCGAAATCGCGGCCGATGCTGGTGGCCGCCATCGTCGGAGGCGGCGGCGCGGTACTGCTGCGCGGCATGCCGCTTCGCCTCGGCGTCGTCACCGCCATCTGCCTCGGCATCGCCGCCGGCTTTGCCGCCGAACACTGGCAGGAGAAGAAAACCGCATGAATTACGACGCGTCGCTGTGGCTGATTTTCATCCTGCTCGGGCTGGCCACCACCCTGCCCCGCGCCAGCTTCATCGTCCTCGGCAACCGCTTCAGCCTGCCGCCGACGTTGCAACGCGCGCTGCGCTATGCGCCCGCCGCAGCGCTGGCGGCCATTGTCGTGCCCGATATCGTGGTCGTCAGCGGCCAGATCGACCCAGTCAATCCGAAACTGGCTGCCGGCATCGCCGCCATCCTCGTCGCCATGCGCTGGCGCAATCCCTGGCTGCCCTTCATCGTCGGCATGGCGGTCTTGCTGGGTTTGAAGGCACTTTTACCGGCCTGATAGCAGCCGGCACGGTCAACGCGGAAAACCGCCCAAAATCAGGGTCAGCATCGCATCCCTGCCATTACGACCAGACCGCCTCGCCACCCGCCGCCAGATGGCAGAGCCAGGCACGGACTTCGAATTCAAGTTGGTGGTAGTCCGACAGCAGATGGCAGCAAAGCTGGTAAAAAGGCTTGTCGTGCCCGCTTTCCTTGAGGTGGGCCAGTTCGTGGGCAACGATCATGTGCAGGAAGGCCGCCGGTGCCTCGCGGAATACCGCAGCGACGCGAATCTCACGCCGCGACTTGATGCGGCCGCCCTGCACGCTAGCGATGCGGGCATGTGTGCCCAGCGCCTTTTGCACGCTTTGCAGCTTGCCGTCGTAGCACACCTTGGCCAGTGGCCCGGCATTGCGCATGCCTTCGTTTTTCAGCGCATCAACGTAGGCGTAAAGCGCGCTGTCGCTGCGGATGTCGTGTGCCTGCGGGTACTTCTGTCGCAACCAGTCGCCCAGGCGCTGCTCGGCAATCATCGTCCGCACCGGTCCGCTCAGGCGTTCCGGGTAACCGGCGAGGTAAATCATGTGCGGGTCGCTCGTCGCCGTCACCGGCTGTCTCCTTGAAAATCGGGTGGCATCATCGCCGGTCTGCGATCTTGCATCAAGCCAATACGGACGATGTGGTATAAATGCGAAATCGATCGCACCTCGAAAGAAGAAAAATCATGTCCACTGCCCCAGTCGTATACGGCACCGAAGATATCCTGCGCAGCCTGTGCAATTCGGTCACGAAAGTGCTTTCGGTGGCAACGCAGAGCCCGGTCAGCTATTCCGGCATGGTTCAGCGCATTTCGCGGACCTGTCTCAAGCCCGATATCGGCTGTTTTGTCCTTTTCGACGGCGGCTTTTCCGGCCTGGTGGTGATCAATTTCTCGGCGGCCGCAGCCATGGAACTGTACGAAAACTACATGACCCAAATGGGCATGGCCCGTGAGGAACTCGCCACCCGCCACACCGCCGACGACGTCGGCAATGTCATGGGTGAGCTGATGAACCAGATGGTCGGCGACTTCACCGGCAAAATCGCCCGTGAGCTGCAAACTCACATCACGCAGAACCAGCCAAAGATGCTGGCGCTCAACAAGCAGGTTATGCTCAGCGTCGATACCAACCTCGACCAACCCGAGTCGCGCCGCGTCACCTTCTTTACCGCCCGCAACAATATTTTCTATCTCGAACTGGCCATCGACCGCACGGAATTCATCAAGCTCAACGACTTCGATGCCGAAGAAGCCGTCGATCCGGATGAACTGATGAACTCGGTCCAGCAGGCTACCCCAGCACCTGCAGCCGCCGTGCCCGACAGCAACGAACAGGACGAATTGCTCAAGTCGCTGGGCATGTGACGCACGGAGGGGCCGACTGCGGTCAACCGGAAAATCTGGCCAAAATCAGGGTTCACCGCAGCTGACAGGCGGCATCAATCAGCCGGCGTGAAATGCTGATCGGCTCTGGTAGCAGCGGCAGCCGGTCAGGCGTAAACCATTCCGCCGCCTCAATTTCCGCTGGATCCAGCCGCAAATCCCCGCCGGCGTAGTCGGCAAAGAAGGCAATCATCAGCGAATTGGGGAACGGCCAGGGCTGGCTGGCAAAGTAGCGCAGGTTGGCGATCTCGATGCCGACCTCCTCCCGCACTTCGCGCACCGCGCACTGCTCCAGCGTCTCGCCCGGTTCGACAAAACCAGCCAGGGCACTGTAAACCCCGGGTTTGAAGCGCGGGCTGCGGGCGAGCAGCAGGCGTTCGCCGTCGCGCACCAGCACCATGATCGCCGGCGACAGGCGCGGATAGGCCAGCAGGCCGCAGGCGGGGCAACGCATGGCATGCTGGCCGCTGGCGGCGTCGGTTGGCGTCGCACAACGGCCGCAATAGCGGTGTTGCTGACGCCAGTCGAGCAATTGCACGGCGCGCCCGGCGAGGGCGAATGCCGCCTCGCCACCAATCTCGAATACCTGGCGCAGCGATACCGCCTCGCCACCCGGCAGCTGCGGCCAGGCCGCGACATCGGCGGCGAACGCCGGTCGTCCCTGCCAGTCGCCGACGGCGAGCGCATCGGCCAGCCCGCCGTGGTCAGGCGGCAGGTGGCTCGGGAACAGGCTGTCGTCGCCAGTGAGAACGAGCAACTTGTGCTCGCAACGAAGAATCCAGCAGGCATCCTGCTTCATGGTTTGACGGGCTCCGCATTTGGGCGCCCGTGCAGGACGATGCGCCCGATAAAGGCAATGGCCAGGATGTTGGCGGCGATGGCGACATAGCCGACGACCGGGTAGCCAACGAGGCGGCCGCTGGCGTCGATGCTGGTCAGGCTGCCGGTCAGCGTCGTTGCCAGCCCCATGGCCAGCGACTGAACGGTCCCGTTGAGCGACATGAAGGTGCCTCGCAGCCGTGGCTCGGACGCCGAGGTGATCACCGCCATGGCCGGAATCATGCGGCCGGAGATCAACACGAAAAAGCTGGTCGAGCAGATCAGCCAGCCCCATAACGGCAACGGACCGGCATGGGTGGCTGCCAGCAACGGGAAGATGGCCAGTAGCGCCAGCCGCCGATAGACCTCCACCTTGCCGCGCCGGTCCGCCCAGCGACCGATCAGTCGGGCGCAGATGAAGGTGGCACTGCCACCGACGAGGTAAACGATAGGGATATCGCCCTGCGGAATACCGACGTTATTGACGGCAAAAACCGTGATGTAGGGGATAACGGTGAAGCCGGAGAAGATCAGCAGCGCCGAGAAGAACAGCGCCCTTCGATGATTCGCTTCGGCCAGCACGCCGAACAGATCGGAGAGCAGATGCGCGCCCTTGTCGCGGGCCAGATGCCGGTTGAGCACGGGCAATGTCCGTATGCCAACGGCGATGAACAGCACCGCAAATACCGCGATGGCGATGAAGGGGGCGCGCCAGCCGAGATGGTTAGCCAGCCAAAGCGACAGCGGCACGCCGGCGATGGTGGACACCGAAAATGCGGTCGAGACGACACCACTGGCCGTAGCCCGGCGCGAAAACGGAATCGCGTCGCCGATCATGGTGTGGATCATCGCGCCCAGCACGCCGCCAAACACCCCGGCGAGGCCGCGCGCCACCAACAGCAGCGAATAGCCGGGCGCCAGGCCGCAGGCCAGTGTTGCCAGACAAAACAGGGTCAGACACAGCAACAGCAAACGTTTGCGTTCGAAGCGGTCGACAAAGGTGGCGGCGAGGATGCCGGAGGCGGCGGCGCTGAAACTGTAGGAGGCCACCAGCAGACCGAATTCGTGCGTGCCAATGCCGAATGCCCGCATCAGCACCGGCCCCAGCGGCATCATGATCATGAAATCCAGCACGTGGCTGAACTGGATGCCGGCGAGCGTCAGCAGCAACAGCCGCTCGTTACGCGGTGTCAGTTCGGCGCTGTGCGTCACGTTTCAACCCTGTCGATTTTGGGCGGTTTTCCGGGTTCACCCTGGGGCCAGCCGTTGGGTTTATGGTCGCAGCAGCGGCGCGGGCGTCTCACTTGCCCCGTGCCTGCCGTCGGACCGGCGCCGACATGGCAATTTTTCCCTCGGCGGCGAAGGCTTCGAGGTTGGCTTCCAGTTCATCGAGTTCGTAGCGGTAATTCACCATCAGGCCAAAGGCTTGGCGGAAGCCCTTGGCCGAGATGTCGCCGAGGTAGTTGAGGCGCTCGACGCGGGCACCATTGCCAAGGTGGAAGCGCGAGACCGGGTCGAACGGCGGACCGCTGTCGCCACCGCGCTGCTTGGCGGTCGCCAGATAGCGCGCGCCCAGCCGCAGCAACGGCTCGCGCAAAGCCCGCGCCTGCGTCTTGTCGTCTGCCCAGGTGGCCGTCGACAGCTGATCCAGCGGCAAATCGACGCCGCACTCGGCCAGCACCTGCGGGTTCTTTTTCACCCAGGCCGACAGGCCCGGGATCGGCGACAGCGTCGCAAAATTCTCCAGCTTCGGGAAATCGCGCTTCAGATCGTCGATCACCCGCTTGAGCAGGAAACTGCCGAAGGACACGCCGCGCAGGCCGACCTGCGTATTGGAGATGGAATAGAAAATCGCCGTGTTCGCCTTGCGGTGGTCGAAGACCGGCGCATTTTCGTCGAGCAGCGCCTGCACATCGCCAGCCAGATCGTCGGTCAGCGCGACTTCGACAAAAATCAGCGGTTCCGCCGGCATGCGTGGGTGGAAGAAGGCATAGAGCCGGCGGTCGGAATCGAGGCGGTTCTTGAGATCCGTCCAGGAGCGGATTTCGTGCACCGCCTCGTATTCGATCAGCTTTTCGAGCAGGGAGGCCGGCGAACTCCAGGTCAGGCGCTGCAATTCAAGGAAGCCAACGTCGAACCAGGCACTCAGCCGCGATTCAAGCTCACGATCGAGCACCGCCAGTTCGCGGTCGTTCTCCAGATAGCGCAGCAGGTCGGCGCGCAGATCAACGAGGAACTTCACCCCCTGCGGAATGGCGTTGAACTGCGTCAGGATGCGGATGCGCGACGAGCGCATGGCGCTGCGCAGCGCCGCCTCCGCCTTCCATTGCTCGTCCGTGCCGACCGCCTTCTGGTACGCCGCATGCGCCTCGGCGACGCGCGCCGGGTCCGGGCCGAAATCGTGGGCGATCAGCTTCAGGAACTGCTGCCGGCCCTCGTCGTTGAGCCCGAGATAAGTCTCCGCCAGCCTCGCCGCCCGCGTCCGAGCCGACACCTCACCGCCCTGGCCCGCTGCACACTCCTGCAACTGCACGCGCAAGCGGTCAAGGCTGCGTGCATTCAGACTGCTGCGCGCCGCACCCGGCTTCATCAGCGAACGTAACTTGTTGACCAGATCGTTGACTGCCATGTTGTTCTCTCCTGCGGGCTGTTCTGCCGCCATTCTGCCAGTTTCCGATGACTTGCCCCACCGGAAGTTGGCGTCCTGCCAAGGCTATTCGCCCTTGGCGGCCGTCAAAGTGGCGCTGCCGTTATAATCAGCCCCCCATCGTCGTTGCTGCCTGCCGTGTCTCACTCCCTACCTGCCCTGCTCTCCCTGCCGCCGCTGCCCAAACCCGGCCTGCGTGTTGATTTACCGCCCTTGCCCGGCGCGGCCGATGCGCTGGCGCTGGCGGAACTGGCGGCGGGCAATCGCGGTCGCCTGCTGGCTGTCGTTACGGCCAGCGCGGCGGATGCGCAGCGGCTGCTGGAGGAAATCCCGTGGTTTGCGCCGGATCTGCGCGTGCGCCAGTTGCCGGACTGGGAAACCCTGCCCTACGACCATTTTTCGCCGCACCAGGATCTGGTGTCGGAACGTCTGGCGACGCTGTGGGCCGTGATGCAGGGCGAACTGGACATCCTGCTGGTGCCGGCCTCGACCGCGGTTTACCGGCTGGCGCCGCCGGCCTTCATGGCGGCCTATACCTTCGCCTTCAAAAAGGGCGAAACCATTGATGCCGAGAAATTCCGCAGTCAGGTGACGCTGGCCGGCTACGCGCACGTCACTCAGGTGGTGTCGCCGGGCGAATATTCGATCCGCGGCGGGCTGATCGACCTTTTCCCGATGGGCTCGCCGGTGCCTTACCGGCTCGATCTCTTCGATGACGAAATCGAGAGCATCAAGACCTTCGATGTCGATACCCAGCGCACCATTTACCCGGTGCCGGAAGTCCGTCTGCTGCCGGCACGCGAATTCCCGATGGATGACAAGGGGCGCACGCATTTCCGGCAGATGTTCCGCGAGGTGTTCGAGGGCGACCCGGCCAAGTCCGGCATCTACAAGGACGTTTCGCAGGGCATTGCCAGCGCCGGCATCGAGTATTACCTGCCGCTGTTCTTCGACGAGATGGCGACGCTCTTCGATTACCTGCCCAAGGATGCGCTGCTGGTCACGCATGGCGATGCCGCGGCCTCAATTACCGCCTTCTGGGGCGACACCCGCTCGCGCTACAACCTGCTGCAGGGCGACAAGGCGCGGCCGCTGCTGCCGCCGGATCAGCTTTTCCTCACCGACGAGCAGTTCTTCATCGCCGCCAAGAGCTACGGTAAACTCGGAATTCCGGCGAAAACGGACCGTTCCGCCGACAGCCTCGCCCGCACTCTGCCCAATATCGCCGTTGATCGCAGAAGCGACGAGCCGCTCGGTGCGCTCAAGCGCTTCCTGGCTGACTACGCCGGCCGCGTGCTGCTGGTGGCCGAAAGTGCCGGCCGCCGCGAAACACTGGCCGCGATGTTCGCCGAGCATGGCCTGAGCGTTGCAGCCAGCGCCGAACCTGCCGCCTTTATCGACGGCGATGTCCGTCTGGCGCTCGGCGTCGGCCCCTTGCAGGCCGGCTTTGCCCTTGCCGGCCTCGCCTTTGTCACCGAAACCGAACTGTTCGCCGGCAGCCCGCGCCGCACCCGCCGCGAAGCCGCGCGCAAGGCAACCTTCGACAACTGGCTGAAGGACCTCACCGAGCTCAAGGTCGGCGACCCGGTGGTCCATGAAAGCCATGGCATCGGCCGCTATCAGGGGCTGGTGCGCATGGATCTCGGCCTCGGCGAGCAGGAATTCCTCGAACTGCACTACTCGGGCGAGGCCAAGCTCTTTGTGCCGGTGGCGCAACTGCACGTCATTTCGCGTTACTCCGGCGCTGATCCCGACGCCGCACCGCTGCACACGCTCGGCTCCGGCCAGTGGGAAAAGGCCAAGCGCAAGGCTGCCGAGCAGGCGCGTGACACCGCGGCCGAACTGCTGGCGCTCTATGCCGCCCGCGCTGCCCGCCAGGGCCATGCCTTCGATTTCAAAGAAACCGACTACGAAGCCTTTGCCGATGGTTTTGGCTTCGAGGAAACCGCCGATCAGGCGCAGGCCATCGCGGCGGTGATCCAGGACATGAAATCCGGCAAGCCGATGGACCGGCTGGTCTGCGGCGACGTCGGTTTCGGCAAGACCGAGGTCGCGCTGCGCGCCGCCTTCTGCGCGGTGGCCGGCGGCAAGCAGGTGGCGGTGCTCTGCCCGACCACCCTGCTCTGCGAACAGCATTACCAGACCTTTGCCGACCGCTTCGCTGATTGGCCAGTGAAAGTTGCCGAAATATCGCGTTTCAAGACCGCCAAGGAATCGGCACTGGCCTTGCAGGAGCTGGCAGAAGGCAAGATCGACATCATCATCGGCACCCACAAGCTGATCGGCAAGGACGTCAAGTTCAACCGACTGGGCCTGGTCATCATCGACGAGGAGCACCGTTTCGGCGTGCGCCAGAAGGAAACGCTGAAAGCGATGCGCGCCGAAGTTGATGTCCTGACGCTGACCGCGACGCCGATCCCGCGCACCCTGGCGATGTCGATGGAAGGCCTCCGCGACTTTTCCGTCATCGCCACCGCACCGCAGAAGCGCCTGGCGATCAAGACCTTCGTCAGCAAGTTCTCCGACGGCATCATCCGCGAAGCCGTGCTGCGCGAACTCAAGCGCGGCGGGCAAGTTTATTTCCTGCACAACGAGGTCGACACCATCGACAACATGCGCGAGAAGCTGGAAAAGCTGGTGCCGGAAGCACGCATCGTCATCGGCCACGGCCAGATGAATGAGCGCGAACTGGAGCGCGTGATGCGCGATTTCACCGGCCAGCGCGCCAACCTGCTGTTGTGCACGACCATCATCGAGACCGGTATCGACAACCCGCACGCCAACACCATCCTGATCAACCGCTCCGAGAAATTCGGCCTCGCCCAGTTGCACCAGCTGCGTGGCCGCGTCGGCCGCTCGCACCACCAGGCCTATGCCTACTTGCTGGTGCAGGACGAAAAGGCGATGACCAAGCAGGCGAAGCAGCGTCTGGAGGCCATCCAGCTGATGGAGGAACTCGGTTCCGGCTTCTTCCTCGCCATGCACGACCTCGAAATCCGCGGTGCCGGCGAGGTGCTGGGCGACAACCAGTCGGGCGAGATGCAGGAAGTCGGTTTCAACATGTACACCGAGATGCTCAGCCGCGCCGTCGCTCACCTCAAGCAGGGCAAGACGCTGGATGCCGTCGACCTGACGCAGCCGCTCGGCGTCGGCACCGAGATCAACCTGCGCACGCCGGCCCTGCTGCCGGATGCCTACTGCCCGGATGTACATGAGCGCCTGACGCTGTACAAACGCCTTGCCAACTGCGAGGCCGACGAGGAACTCGATGCGCTGCAGGAAGAACTGATCGACCGTTTCGGCGAATTGCCTTTGCAGGCCCAGTCGCTGCTGGCCAATCACCGCCTGCGCCTGCTGGTCAAACCGCTGCTGATACAGAAGCTGGACGCGACCAACGACCAGATAACGCTCCAGTTCAGCCCGGCGTTTTCAAAGAATCCGCCTATCGAACCGATCAGGATCATCAATTTGATCCAGAAGAACCGCAGCTATAAGCTGGCCGGACAGGATAAAATTTCACTTTTACGCCATTGCCCTAACCTCAGCGACAAGGTTGCTGCGGTCAAGGACATGCTACGCGAGCTGACCAAATGACGATCAAGAACACTGAAAACCTCAACGTAGACACCTTCGACACGATGCCGACGCCGGAGGAGATCCACACCCGGCTGCCGATTTCCGACAAGGCGACCAAGACCGTCACCCACGGCCGCACCCTGCTGCGCAAGATTCTCGACCGCCAGGACCCGCGCCTGTTTGTCGTCGTTGGCCCCTGCTCGATCCACGATCCCGTTGCCGGCCTCGACTACGCCCGCCGCCTGAAGGCACTGGCCGACGATGTCGGCGATGTGCTGCAGATCATCATGCGCGTGTACTTCGAGAAGCCACGCACCACGGTCGGCTGGAAGGGTTACATCAACGATCCGTTCATGGATGACAGCTTCCGAGTCGATATTGGCATGCAGAAGGCCCGTGAATTCCTGCTGCAGGTCAACGAACTCGGCCTGCCGACAGGCACCGAGGCGCTCGACCCGATTTCGCCGCAGTACTACGGCGACCTGATCACCTGGACCGCCATCGGCGCCCGTACCACCGAATCGCAGACCCACCGCGAGATGTCCTCCGGCCTGTCCACCCCGGTCGGCTTCAAGAACGCCACGAATGGCGATCTCAGCGTCGCCGTCAATGCCATTCTCTCGTCATCACGTCCGCATTCCTTCCTCGGCATCAACAGCACCGGCAAAGTCGCCATCGTCCGCACCAAGGGCAACGCCTACGGCCACGTCGTGCTGCGCGGCGGCGACGGTCGTCCGAACTACGACACCGTCTCGGTATCCATTGCCGAACAGGCCATGGTCAAGGCCAAGCTACCGGCCAATATCGTTGTCGACTGCTCGCACGCCAACAGCTCCAAGAAGCCCGAGCTGCAGCCACTGGTCATGGCCGATGTCGTGAACCAGATCCGACTTGGCAACAAATCGCTGGTCGGCGTGATGATCGAATCGAACATCGAGGCGGGCAACCAACCGATTCCGGCCGACCTGTCGCAGCTCAAGTACGGCTGTTCGGTCACGGACGGCTGTGTCGATTGGGGCACCACCGAAAAGATGATCCGCGACGCTGCCGTGCTGCTGCGCGACGTGCTGCCGCTCCGTCTTTCCTGATCGCCCCATGAATCTGGTCATCCAGGGCGGCGCCCTGCCCACCTTCCTGCCCGAAAACATCGTCAAGGCGACCGGCGCCCGCGCCGTTGAACCTAGGCCACCGCAGGTCGTCCGCCTCACCGGAGCAAGCCGGACGCCGGAATTCGATGCGCTAATTCCGCTGATCGAAGCCGAAAAGCTCGACTGGGCCTTTGTCGAGGAAGGCCGCAAGCTCTCGGACTTCGGCCTGATCTGTTTCGACATGGATTCAACGCTGATCACTATCGAGTGCATCGATGAACTGGCCGATTTCGCTGGCAAAAAGGCCGAGGTCTCCGAGGTGACGGAAGCGGCGATGCGCGGCGAAATCGACTACCGTGAAAGCCTGCGCCGCCGCCTGGCACTGATGGCCGGGCTGGATGCCCGCGTGCTGGCGCGTGTGTTTGGTGAGCGCCTGCTGCTTTCCGAAGGTGCCCGCGAGTTGCTGGAAGCCTGTCAGAATGCCGGCCTGCGCACTGCCATCCTGTCTGGCGGTTTCACCTACTTCACCGAGCGCCTGCGCATCGAACTGGGCTTCGATTTCGCCACCTCGAACGAGCTTGAAATCTCCGGAGGCAAGCTGACGGGGCGCGTCGTTGGCGATATTGTCGATGCCGCCGCCAAGGCACATCACCTCGCCCGCCTGCGCGACGAGCTGGGCCTGCGCAAGGATCAGGTGATCGCCTGCGGCGACGGTGCCAACGACCTGATGATGATGGCAGAAGCCGGAATCTCCGTGGCTTTCCGCGCCAAACCGGCCACCCGTGCCAAGGCCGACGTCGCCATCAATTTCGGCGGCCTCGACGCCCTGCTGAATTTGTTCGACTGAGTCTCAGCAGGATGCCGGGTAACCGGCATCCTCAATGGCCTGGAGAATATCGCCCGGGCTGATGAACTTGCCGTGCTCAAGCTCGGCTTCGCCTTTTTCCAGCGAGATTTCCAGATAACCGATACCGGGCAGATCCTGGATCGCATTGGCGACGGTACGAACACACTCCGCGTCTTTCATGCCGGAAATCTTGATGGTCAGGGTATCCATGCGTTTCGTCTCCGTCGCGTTCAGTGCAGATCCATGGCGTGCTGTTTGAGCAGTTCCAGCGGCACGATTTCCAGTGCCGACTGATTGCTTGCATTCAGCGAAACATGCGGCGCCTTGCCGGCGCGGTAGGCTTCCAGCCAGCGGGCAGCACAGAGGCACCAGCGTTGCCCCGGCTGCAGGCCGGGAAAACCAAATTCCGGTCGTGGCGTGCTCAGGTCATTGCCCCGCGACTTTGAGAATTCCAGGAAGTCGGCAGTGAGCACCACGCATACGGTGTGACTGCCCAAATCCTCTTCCGAGGTATTGCAGCAGCCATCCCTGAAAAATCCGGTCTTCGGCTGGTCGCTGCAGGTCAGCAAAGGGCCACCGAGGACATTGAGCTGGCTGCCACGGCCGGGAAAGTCACGGGTTTTCATCAGCAGCAGTTCAGGCGACTTCATCGATCCAGGCTTGCTGGATGGCTTCGAGAATCTTCTCGCCGCAGCGATTGGCATCGTCATCAAAGCCGGGCAAGGCCATCACCCAGTTTCGCAGATCGACGAAATTGACCTTCAGCGGATCCTTGTCAGGATGCGCGTCGCTGAGTTCGATGGCGATATCGTTGATGTCGGTCCATTTCATTTGCGATGCCCCTCCTTCGCCATGTTGATGCTGTATTTCGGAATCTCAACGACCAGCGGGGTGCCGGCCACCAGCGCCTGACAGCCCAGACGCGAATTCGGCTCCAGGCCCCAGGCCTTGTCCAGCAGGTCTTCCTCGGTGTCCTCGGCCGGCTCCAGGGAGCTGAAACCCTCACGGACGATGACGTGGCAGGTCGTGCAGGCGCAGGACATCTCGCAGGCGTGATCAAGTTCGATGTCGTTGGCGAGGAGCGCCTCGCAGATCGACTGACCGGCGTCGGCCTCGATCACTGCACCATCCGGGCAAAGTTCGACATGCGGTAAAACAACGATCTGGGTCATGCTTCTTCTCCCGTGTTGATCTCGTCGACCTTGCGGCCGGAGAGCACTTTCTTGATGCTTTGATCCATGCGGCGATGGGCGAATTCCTGGGTGTCGTAGCCGAGATCGTCCATGGCAATGTTGATGATCCGGCGGTTGTCGCCGGCGGCCGCTTCCTGCAGCTTGGCAATGGTGGTGCGTATCTTTGCCGCCTCGGCATCACTCAGCAGATGGGCATCGACCGCCAGCGCCGCCTCGGTCGCTTCGATCATGCGCTCGGCCTCGACCTGCGCTTCGCGCAAGGCACGCGCCATTGCGTCATCCTTGGCATGCGCCATCGAATCCTTGAGCATGCCGGCGATCTCGTCGTCGGACAGGCCGTAGGACGGCTTGACATTGATGCTCGCCTCAACGCCGGTGGTCTGCTCACGTGCCGAAACGGACAACAGGCCATCGGCATCGACCTGGAAGGTGACACGGATGCGCGGCGCACCGGCGACCATCGGCGGAATGCCGCGCAGTTCGAAACGCGCCAGTGAGCGGCAATCGGCGACCATTTCACGTTCGCCCTGCACGACATGGATGGCCATGGCAGTCTGGCCGTCCTTGTAGGTCGTAAATTCCTGGGCGCGTGCCGTCGGGATGGTGGAATTGCGGACGATGACCTTCTCGGTCAGGCCGCCCATCGTCTCCAGACCCAGCGACAGCGGAATCACATCCAGCAGCAGCCAGTCATCCTTGCCGGTCTTGTTGCCGGCCAGCAGGTTGGCCTGCGTTGCCGCGCCCAAGGCGACAACCTTGTCCGGATCAAGATTGGTCAGCGGCTCCTGACGGAAGAAGTCACCCACCGCCTTCTGTACCTGCGGCATGCGTGTTGCGCCACCGACCATGACCACGCCCTTGACGTCATCGACGCGCAGGCCGGCATCGCGCAGCGCCTTCTTGACCGGCTGCAGCGTCTTCGAGATCAGCGTCTGGGTAATTTCGGCAAAGGTGCTGACGTCGAGCTTGAGGTCAACCATTTCGCCGGTAGACAAGCGGGCAGTGATCGGCGCTTCCGGGTTATTGGTGAGGAATTCCTTGGCTTCGCGGCAACGCATCATCAGCAGTCGCGCGTCGCCCGGCGACAGCGGCTGCAGTTTGCCCTGCTCGATCACCCAGCAGAAAATCCGGTGATCGAAATCGTCGCCGCCCAGCGCCGAATCGCCACCGGTGGCCATCACCTCAAACACGCCCTTGGTCAATTTGAGAATCGAGATGTCGAAGGTGCCGCCACCAAGGTCGTAAACCGCATAGACGCCTTCGGCGGCATTGTCGAGGCCGTAAGCGATGGCGGCAGCGGTCGGTTCGTTGAGCAGGCGCAGCACATTCAAGCCGGCCAGACGCGCCGCGTCCTTGGTCGCCTGCCGCTGGGCATCGTCAAAGTAGGCCGGCACGGTAATCACGGCACCGACCAGTTCGCCGCCCAGCGCGGCTTCGGCACGGACTTTCAGACTTTTCAGGATGTCAGCCGACACCTCGACCGGGCTTTTGACGCCGGCAACGGTTTTCAAGCGAACCATGCCCGGCGCTTCGACGAAGTCGTAAGGCATGGACTCGACGTGAGCAATATCCTTCAGCCCTCGGCCCATGAAGCGCTTGACGGAAACAATGGTGTTTTTCGGGTCGACCGCCTGCTGGCGCTGTGCATCGTAACCCGCATCGGTAGTGCCATCAGCATGGTAGCGGACGATGGACGGCAGCAGCGGCCGCCCCTGATCGTCGTTCAGGCAAACGGCAATGCCGCTGCGGACGGTGGCCACCAGCGAATTGGTGGTACCGAGGTCGATGCCGACCGCCAGCTTGTGTTCGTGCGGTGCTGCGGATTCGCCGGGTTCGGCGATTTGAAACAGGGCCATGGTTTTAGTCTTCCAGCGACGCCAGTGCGTCGTCGATTTCGTACAAAAGCTTTTCCAGGAACATCAGGCGGCGCACCCGATCGGTCGCCTCAGCCGCATCCTGGCGATCGTCGAGCAACTCGCCCAATTCGTCATATCTTGAGCGGATATCGTTCTGCAGACGCAGATACAGATGCTCCAGTTCGTGGTGATCGCGCCCGCCGCGGGCCTCCATCACCGCTTCACGCCATTCCATCTGCTCCATCAGGAAATCGGCAGGCATGGCCGTATTGTTTTCGGCCTGAATGTCGTGACCGGCAAGGTGCAACAGGTATTTCGCGCGCTCCAGCGGCTTCTTCAGCGTCTGGTAGGCTTCGTTCGCATGCGTTGCCCACTGCATCGACAGTCGCCGCTCCGCCTCGGTGGCGTGCGCAAAACGGTCCGGATGCACCTGCGCCTGCACATCGCGAAAACGGGAGTCCAGCTCGGAAAGGTTCAGCCGGAAAGCCCGGGGCAATTCGAACAGGGAGAAGAAATCGGCAGTCAGGTCCAAGCTTTACCTCACATCGGCAGCTTCAAGGGGGCTCAAATTGAGCCCATCCTCAAAGCAAAGGCGGGGTCAGATGACCCCGCACAGACAATGCGCATTCTACGACAGGCGGGACGCAAGCATGCCCCGCCCCACCTCAGACGTTAAAGGATTCACCGCAGCCGCACTGGTCCTTGACGTTCGGGTTATTGAACTTGAACCCTTCGTTCAGGCCTTCACGGGCATAGTCGAGCTCCATCCCGTCCAGATAGGGCAGGCTTTTGGCATCGACAAACACCTTGACGCCATTGGTCTCGAACACCAGATCGTCCGGCGCCACCTCGTCGACGAACTCCAGCTTGTAGGCCATGCCGGAACAACCACTCGTCCGTACGCCGAGGCGCAGGCCAACACCCTTGCCGCGCTTGGTCAGGAAGTTGGCGACGTGTCTTGCCGCCTTGTCGCTCAAGGTGACTGCCATCCTTATTCTCCGTGCTTTTTCTTGTAATCCGCGACGGCTGCCTTGATGGCATCCTCGGCCAGGATCGAGCAGTGAATTTTAACCGGCGGCAGGGCCAGTTCTTCAGCGATTTCGGTGTTCTTGATCGCCAGTGCCTGATCAACGGTCTTGCCCTTGACCCACTCGGTCACCAGCGACGACGATGCAATCGCCGAGCCGCAGCCGTAGGTCTTGAACTTGGCATCCTCGATCACGCCGGACTTGTTGACCTTGATCTGCAGCTTCATTACGTCACCGCAGGCCGGGGCGCCGACCATGCCAGTACCAACGCCGTCATCTTCCTTACCGAAGGAGCCGACATTGCGTGGATTCTCATAATGATCAATGACTTTAACGCTATAGCTCATGTAAATTCTCCTTAATTCAGTCGTTAGTCTCTGGCCAACGAATTTGGTTCCCGGCGTGACCGCCGATCAGTGCGCAGCCCACTGCACGGTATCGAGATCAATACCTTCCTGCACCATTTCCCACAGCGGCGACAGCTCACGTAGTTTGCCAACTTTCGCCTTCAACAGATTGATTGCATAGTCGATTTCTTCTTCCGTCGTAAAGCGACCGATGGAGAAACGGATCGAACTGTGCGCCAGCTCGTCGTTGCGTCCCAAGGCACGCAGCACATAGGATGGCTCCAGACTGGCAGAGGTGCAGGCCGAGCCAGAGGAGACGGCGAGATCCTTGATCGCCATGATCATCGACTCGCCCTCGACATAGGCAAAGCTCATGTTGAGGTTGTGCGGCACGCGCTGCTCGAGGTCGCCATTGACGAAAGTGGCTTCGATTTCCTTCAGGCCATTGTAAAGCCGGTCGCGGAGTTGGCCGATACGGGCGTTCTCCTCAGCCATTTCCTCCTTGGCGATACGGAAAGCCTCGCCCATGCCAACAATCTGGTGCACCGCCAGCGTGCCGGAACGGAAACCACGCTCATGGCCGCCACCGTGCATCTGCGCTTCGAGGCGGATACGCGGCTTGCGACGCACGTACAGCGCGCCGATACCCTTCGGGCCGTAAGTCTTGTGTGCCGAGAAGCTCATCAGGTCGACCTTGAGTTTGGCCAGGTCAATCTCGACCTTGCCGGTGGCCTGCGCCGCATCAACATGGAAGATCACGCCCTTCTCACGGCAGATTTCGCCCAGTTCGGCGATCGGCTGGATGACACCAACTTCGTTATTGACGAACATCACCGAGGCGAGGACGGTATCCGGACGAATCGCCGCCTTGAAGGCTTCAATATCGATCAGGCCATTTTCCTGAACGTCGAGATAGGTCGCCTCGAAACCCTGGCGCTCCATTTCACGAACCGTATCGAGCACAGCCTTGTGCTCGGTCTTGACGGTGATGATGTGCTTGCCCTTAGTACCAGCGTAAAAATTAGCCGCGCCCTTGATGGCGAGGTTGTTGGACTCGGTCGCACCGGAGGTCCAGACGATTTCCTTCGGGTCGGCATTAACCAGCGCCGCCACCTGCTCGCGCGCTTCCTCGACGGCAGCATCGGCGACCCAGCCGAAGCTGTGAGAACGCGAGGCGGGGTTGCCGAACAACTCACACAGGTAGGGAATCATCTTTTCCGCGACGCGCGGATCGACCGGGGTGGTTGCCGAGTAGTCCAGATAGATGGGAAGTTTCATCGTCATTCTCGCTAGGTCGTCGGGTTGTTCAAACGGCAATTGCCGTCAGTCCTTGCAGGCGTCCGACAGTGGCCCGCAAGGCATGAATGAATTGGTCAGTCTCGGCCTCGGTATTGCCAGCCCCCAGGCTGACGCGCACCGCACCACGGGCAAATTCAGGCGCCACCCCCATTGCCCGCAGCACATGCGATGGCTCCGGATTGGCACTGGAGCACGCAGCACCGCTGGCCACTGCAAACCCCTCACGGTCCAGCTTGCCGACCAGCGTTTCGCCATCGATATCGGCGAAAGCAAAGTAAGTCGTATTTGGCAGCTTTTCAGCGTTCACCGCAAAAATCGTTGCGCCCAGTTCGTTCAAACCGGCCTCAAGGCGCTGGCGCAGCGCCTGAACCTGGAACGTCGCTTCGGCAAGCCGTTGCGCGGCAAGTTCCGCCGCGACACCGAAACCGACAATTGCCGGCACGTTCTCGGTCCCTGAACGCAGGCCACGCTCGTGCCCACCCCCAGCAATCTGCGGCTGCAACTCGACGCGCTTGTCGATAATCAAGGCTGCCGCACCCTTGGGGCCATACGCCTTGTGAGCTGATAGCGTCAGCGCATGCACGCCGGCGGCATTCAGCGTACGGAAGTCGATGGCGCGCTTGCCCAGTGCCTGCACGGCATCGCTGTGGAACCAGCCACCAGAACTGCGTGCAGCAGCCGCCAGCGCAGGCACATCCTGAATCACGCCGGTTTCGTTATTGGCCAGCATCACCGACAGCAGTCTGGGCCGCGTTAGCACCACTTCGGCAAAATCATCGGCACGAACGCGACCATCGCCATCCACGGCAATTTCACGCAGCGCCCAGCCCTGACGGGCAAGCTGCTGCGCCGGTTTGATCACGCAAGGATGCTCGACGGCGCTCACCGCCACGGTGCCCGGCTTCATCGTTGCCGCAGCGCCTTTCAAAAAGAGATTGTTGGCCTCGCTGCCACTGCTCGTGAAAATCACTTCGGTCGGATGCGCATTGACTGCCGCCGCCACCCGCTGCCGCGCCTCATCAACCGCCAGCCGCGCCCGACGACCGTATTCATGCCTGCTGGAGGCATTGCCGCACTGACCTTCCAGCCAGGGCAACATCGCCGCCAGCACCGCCGGATCGAGCCGGGTGGTGGCGTTGTGGTCGAGGTAAACGGGCTGGAACATCGCGGAATCAGGCAGTCGCAACTGCCTTGTCGCGGCTGCCGCGGCGAGATTGCGGATGCGGGCCGAGCGGTCGCTTGTCCTCAAGGACATTCTGCAAGCGGCCCTCTGCCTTGAGCTTTTCGCGGCTGACCAGTTCGGCCAGCGTCACGGAAGCCAGGTAGTCGTACATGCGGGCATTCAGGGTCGACCACAGGTCATGGGTCATGCAGCGGTGCTCGTCGTGGCAGTTTTCCTGCCCGCCGCACTGTGTGGCATCCAACTGCTCATCGACGGCGCGAATGATGTCGGCAACCGTCACCAGTGCCAGCGGACGGGCGATGCAGTAGCCACCGCCGGGACCACGGACGCTGTCGACCAGCTTGTGGCGACGCAGTTTGCCAAACAGCTGCTCCAGATAGGAGAGCGAAATCTTCTGCCGCTCGCTGACACTGGCCAGCGCCACCGGCCCGTCCTCGCCCCGCAGGGCAAGGTCCATCATGGCGGTCACGGCAAAACGTCCTTTGGTGGTCAAACGCATTTTCGCTCTCCAGCTAATAACCTAGTATTACGCTCAACTATAGCGAAGACAGATCAAATTAGTCAACTATTTTGCTCAGGTATTGCGGATCGAAACGGTCAGCGGGTTGTACCTCTTCATCACACTTCACGCCCTGTGCTTCCAGTTCGCGCAGCAAGGAGGCCAGACGACGGTCGGTTTCGGCAGCGTGATCGAGCAGGCCATGGATCGCCTTGGCCAGCGGATCATCCTGATCACGGATGACGGCGTAGGCCGAGAAGCCCATTTTTTCGGCCTGCGCCTCGCGCTCACGGGCCTGCTGATCGATGATCCGCGCCGGATTGCCAACCGCGGTCGCACCGGCCGGGACCGGCTTGGTGACCACCGCATTCGAGCCGACCTTGGCGCCGGCGGAAATGATGATCGGCCCGAGCACCTTGGCACCGGCGCCAATGACGACGCCGCTTTCCAGCGTCGGATGGCGCTTGCCCTTGTTCCATGAGGTGCCGCCGAGCGTCACACCGTGGTAGAGCGTCACATCGTCGTGAATTTCTGCAGTCTCGCCGATAACCACGCCCATGCCGTGGTCGATGAAGAAGCGGCGGCCAATCGTGGCCCCCGGATGGATCTCGATACCGGTCAGCATGCGCGACAGATGGGCGGTAAAACGCGCCAGCCAGCGCAGTCGATGCCCCCACAGCCAGTGGGCGATGCGGTGCATGATCAGGGCGTGGATGCCCGGATAACAGGTCAGGACTTCCCAGAACGAGCGGGCGGCGGGATCGCGGTCGAAAACCGCACGAATATCCTCACGCAAGTGCCGGAACATGAAGCCAGATCTCCTGATTGAAAGGTGGAAGTGTAAAATACTCGACTGAATTTGTCAGCTATTTACCCTTAAAAGTTTCGAGCTTATTGCCTTAAAATCGCCTGCCACTGCCAAAAAAGACGACAACATGACCGACCTGCACCAGGAATTGAAGCAATTCATCATCGAAGCCATGAATCTCGAGGACATGACGCCCGACGATATCGACGTCGATGCGCCGCTGTTTGGCGACGAAGGCCTCGGGCTGGATTCCATCGACGCGCTGGAACTGGTGCTGGGCCTGAAGAAAAAATACGGCATCGTGATCGAAGCCGGCGATGAAAAAACCCGGCCGATGCTGCGCTCCATCGCCACCCTGGCTGAACTGGTTACGCAACAGCGCACGCAGTAAGCGATTTGGCCCGACTCAGACCATCAAGACACGCGAGCGACGGCCTCGGCAAGCCGTTTGACCAGTGCCGGAATCTGTCCGGCATCGACCATGCCGTAGCCAAGCACCAGACCATTCAGCTGCGGCAGCCCCGGAGTCTGAGTGGCATATTGACTCAACGGTCGGGCAACCACGCCCAGCGCTGCGGCAGCATCGGCAATGGCGACATCCGGCGGCCCATCCGCGAGATGCAGCGTCAGATGCAAACCGGCGTCACCACCGGTGATCGTGGCCGATGGCCCGAACGACTCGATCAACGCCTCACGCAGCACTTGCTGCCGCCCACGGTAGATCGGCGCCATGCGCCGCTCATGGCGTGTCAGCGTGCCGTTCTCTAGCAAGGTCGCCAGCGCCTGTTGCTCTACGGCCAGACCGCCGCGGTAAAGCGCGGCAATCCCCTCCCCAATTGAACCGACAGCCCAAGGCGGAACGACCATGTAGGCAATTCGCAGCCCCGGGTAAAGCAACTTGCTGAAGGTACCGACGTAAACCACCGCAGCGCTCGGCTGCAGGCCCTGCATCGCCGGTAGCGGTCGTCGGCCTTGGCGCGCATGCTGGAATTCGCAATCGTAGTCGTCTTCGATCAGCCAGCTTGCGGTCGACGCGGATTTTTGCAAAAAATCCAGACGCCGCGACAGGCTTAGCACGCTCCCCAGCGGATACTGATGCGATGGCGTCAGGTAAATCAGCCGCGGCGGTTGCGTTTCCCAAAGTGACGGTGGCGGCGCCATGCCGGATTCATCCACGGCAACCGGCACCGCTTTCAGGCCGGCAGCCAGCATCGTATTCCGTGCCGCGGGGTAGCAAGGATTTTCCAGCCAGACCACGTCGCCCGGGTCGGCAAGCAGGCGGGCGCAGGCATCAAGTGCCATTTGCCCGCCGGCAACGATGAACACCTGCGCCGGCGTGCATACCACGCCCCGGCGGGCCGCCAGGTAATGCGCGACGGCCTGCCGCAGCGCCGGCTCGCCACCGGGTTCGGCATAAGCCAGCTGCCGCGCGGTGACGCCGGACCAGGCACGCTGCAAGGCCCGCGACCACGCCGCCCATGGAAAGGCCGCCAGATCCGGAACCCCGGGAGAAAACGGCAACCATGCGTTGCCAGTCACGGCCCGTGCGGCCAGATCACTGGCCCGCCGCGACAACCCCGGCCTTGCGCCATGCACCAATGATTCAGAACGCGTCGCTGCTTGCCGTTTGAGGCCTGGCAGCTGTGCCACACGTGTGCCGCCACGATCAGCAGTCAGAAAACCCTCTGCGAGTAACTGCTGGTAGGCATGGATCACCCCGTTACGGGCCATTGCCAGGTCAGCTGCCAATTGTCGCGATGCCGGCAAGCGTAAGCCGCCCGGCAGGCGACCGTCGAGGATTGCCGCCTTGAGGCGTTGGTAGAGAAGTTCCTGGCGCGGCAGGCCCGTCAGGTCTGGTGCCGCAAGTGCCGCCAGCAGGTGACTGTCAAGCATCTGGTTCCATAATCTCGGTGATTCTTGGCTCCATGCATGGTGCCATACTCAGGTTAATCTGGTGACACCGCATTTAATTAAACCGGAGAAACCGATGAACCCCGCCACCCCCCCCAGCCAACGGACCGAAATCCACCGCAAGCCGCAGCGCGCCCATTACGACAGCGCCCCCATCAAGGCCATCATCGACGAAGCGCTGCTCTGCCACATCGCCTTTCAGGATGGCGGCTCGGTGCATTGCCTGCCGATGGCCTGCTGGCGCGAAGGCGATCATCTCTACATTCACGGCGCCAGTAATTCGCGGATCACGCGGGCGCTACAGGACGGCGAATGCGCAGTGACGATCACCAACCTTGATAGTCTCGTACTGGCACGCTCGGCTTTCCGTCATTCGATGAATTACCGTTCCGTGGTCATCTACGGCCGCTTTGCTGCGGTCAACGCGGAAAACATCAAAAAATCGGCATTCGCCGCCTTCATCGAACATGTCAGCCCGGGTCGCAACGCCTTGATCCGCGAACCGGATGCTGCCGAACTCGCCGGCACGACCCTGCTCCGCCTGTCCATCGCCGAAGCCGCAGCCAAGATCCGCAACTGGGGCGTCGAGGATAAAAGCGATGATCTGGAGCGTCGCGTCTGGGCGGGCGTCATTCCGATGGCGCTGCGACCGGGCGAGCCAAAACCCGAAGCCGGTTGCGAATCACAGCCGATGCCGGGTTTGCCGGCCTTCCTGGCCTGAAGGTCAGGCGCCTCGGCAAGCGTGCTCATCATCTGCAAGCGTCAGCCCCCATGCCAATGGCCTGCATGCCAACAAGGAAATCTCTCAACCCGATGGTGTTAAATTGCGCTCTGGCCGACTACGACGGGAGCACACCGCCATGTGTTTTCAGATTTTCCGGGGACTGACGCTCGCCACAGTCATCTTTTTGTCGGGTTGCGCCTCACGCGGCATGCCGCCGGTTGGCGCTCTCGAAATACAGGCAGACGCCCGCACCCTGCTCCAGCAATCTGCCGAAGCGCACGGACTCAATGCTTTTCGGGAGATGACTGATATCAGCGTTGCCTATGCCGGCGAATGGTATGGTCTGGTCGGCAAGATTCAACCGACGCTGGTCGACCCGGATTTCCGGCAAAAATCCCAGGAACGAATCATCATCAAACCTGCTCCCATCGTCGCCCAGTTGCACACCGGCGCCAAGGGCAGCAAGCGGGTTTTCCGCACGTCAGATACCACTCAGGTTCATTACAACGAGGTCGCCGATTCGCGTGCCGACGTTCTCGACGCCGCGGCGCTGGTCGCCGATGGCTACCGGATGTTCCTCACCGGGCCCTTTTATTTTCTCGACGGCAACACCAGTCTAACCACGGCCGGTAGCGAATCAGTCAACGGGCGGCCATGCCAGACCCTGCTTGCCATTCGCCGCCCCGGCCACGGCAATACCGCGGAAGATCGTTACCTGTTGTTTATCGACAGCGAAAACCACTATCTGCGCCGCGTGCGTTTCACCATGGAAGGCCTGGAATCCACCCGGGGCGCCATTGCCGAAGTCGACTTCTTCGACCACCATACCATCGCCGGCGTCGTCTGGCCGACGCGTTTCTACGAACGCCTGATCAAGCCGATCCCCAACCTGCCCGTGCATGACTGGCGACTGACCGGCCTGGATGTCAATCGCGGCCTGAGCGTCGCTGATGTCATCGGCGGCGTGTTTTCGTCAAAAGCGGCCGTGCCGGCCCGCGCAATCGGCGATACCGGCCAGACCAGCAAGTCCCAGTGAGGGCTCAGCAGGATCAACAAGTCATAGCGACGACAAGCTGGGATAGTCCGTGTATCCCTTTGGCCCCGGTGTATAGAATGTTGCCGGGTCCGGCGTATTGAGCGGCGCCCTGGCCTTGAATCTCGCCGGCAGGTCCGGATTGGCCAGGAAAGCGGTGCCGAAAGCAACGGCGTCCAGCTTGCCGCCCTCAATGGCAGCATCGGCCTCGTCGGCCGTGTAGCCCATGTTACCGATCAGCGTCCCGCGGTAGTTCTCACGAATCGGCGTCATGACATCCCCGGTCTGCTTACCGAAAAAGTCGGCACGCATCACATGCAGATAGGCCAGATTGAACGCGTTGAGATGACTGGCCAGCCAGCCTGCCAGGCCGATCGGGTCGCTGTCGATGATGTCGTTGTAGCTGTTGAGCGGCGAAATGCGCAAACCGACGCGATCACTGCCCCAAACCTCGCAACATGCAGTCAGTACCTCGAACAACAGGCGGGCCCGGTTCTCCCGGCTGCCACCATAGGCGCCCTCGCGCCGATTGGTGCCGTCACGTAGAAACTGATCAAGCAAATAGCCGTTGGCGCCATGCACTTCGATCCCGTCGAAGCCAGCCGCCTTGGCGTTTTCCGCCGCCATTCTGAATCCGGCAACAATCTCCGGAATTTCCTCATCGGCAAGCACACGCGGCACGACATAGGGCTTCTTGCCCTCGGGGGTATGCACTTCGTCGCCGCGAATGGCAATGGGGCTGGGGCCAACGGGTTGTTTGCCGCAATTGAGCGCCGGATGACAGGCGCGCCCGCCATGCCAGACCTGCAGGAAAATCCTCCCGCCGGCATCATGGACTGCAGAAGTGACCTTGTGCCAGCCCGCAACGTGCGCATCCGAGTAAATACCCGGTTCCTTCCAGAAGGCAGAATTACCCGCCATCGCCATGGTCGCTTCAGCGATCAGCAAACCCGCGCTGGCCCGCTGCGCGTAATGTTCGGCCATCAGTTCGTCCGGAATGTGGCTTTCGCCGGCTCGGCAACGCGTCAGCGGTGCCATGAACACACGGTTGGGCGCCTTTACGGCACCCAGTTGCAATGGTGAAAACAAATCAGGCATGGATGTCCTTCAGTCAGTTGGCGAGGAGTTGCTTATTCAAACTGCCCGCGTCTTTCGCGGTCAGCGGGCTGTCGAAAAATTGCTCAAGGTCGATGATCAAGCTTTGATTCGCGATAGGCAATCAGATCCTTGTGACGCGTCAAACCCTGCTCAAAGGCGCCGGACTTCTCGCCAAGCACCTCGGCAAAGAAAGCCAGGGACAAATCCCGCGTCGCAGCCTTGACCTGGACGTTCAGGTCATAGCCGCCGGGTGCGAGGCGGTCGGTGAACATGCTGTGGGCTCCGTCACGAAAAACTACCAGTGCCTTGCGCGGACTGCCGGTGGCTGAAAACACCTGTACTCGGTCATGGTAGCTGGATTGGTAGCCCGGCAAGCGGATCTCGTCGCCAGTGGACGTAATGTGCAAGCTGGGGATACCGATAGGCCGCAATATCGCTCCAGCATCGGCCTCGCCGTGAAAGGGTGGCGCACTGATCACCAGCGCACCAACCAGGCGCGTCTCGGGATAGCTCATCTGCCCTTGAGATCGCTCGAAGACAGCACCCGAGGCAAGCAACACGGTGTTTGCGCCATAGGAATGGCCAGCCGCGATGATGCGACGTGCGTTCAATCGACTGCCGACGCCCGGCGCCGCGAGAATCTGATCGATGGCAAAACGCAGGTCCCGAACCCGGTTAATCGCCTCTGCCTCACTGGCTGCACCTTGCAGACGAGCGACCAGATCGAAGGGATTGCCCTGCCAGAGGCGGCGATCGCTGCCGGCGTGCTGCAGGTGCAGGCTCGCATAGCCTTGCGCGGCCCAGCTTGCGCCCAGGTAGGAATACCCCTCGCGCGAGCCGCCCAGCCCATGCGAGAAAACGATCAGCGGTACGGGGTTTTCCGGACTGGCGGATCGAGGCATGTACAGTTTGGCTTGCACTTCGCGCCGGCGTTCGTTGTCGATCCAGTCGAAGTAGCTGTTTTCAAAGGCCTCTGGAACAGGAAGCAGATTTGCTTCGCTCAACGCGCTTTGCTGGTGCGCGGGCGACCAGGTAGCGGTGCCGCTGCGAGTTGCCGGATCGGCAGCACATGCCGCAAGCAAAAGCGCAACGAAGGCCATGCCCAGCCATTTACCTAGATGGCACCTACTCAATTTCTACCTCCGTGAAGATGAAAGCAGCCACGGCCACAAACCGATTTTGGCATACCCAAGGCAGGCGCCCAAAGTCGGATCAAATTCGTATTGTCCATGACAAATATACAACAGGACACTTCAGGCACAAACACAGACCGACGTCGCACTTTTTCTAATAAACAGCGAAATAAGACAGAACAATGCCAATGAACATGAAAGTAGATTTCAATTTGTCCTGGACAATTTAAGTTTTTAGATCGATCATCAAGTGACGATGCCTCGAGGAGAGCCGAATGATTGCAACCAAGGCTGACGTGCTGGTCTTCCACGAAGTCGAACTGGTTTTTCGCTTTGTGGCCAAGGAATTCCCCAAGAACTACCCGCGCTGGTCACCTGAAGTGACCAGACTTGAGCCGCTGAGTTCCGGCCCGGTGCAGGCGGGATTTCAGGCCCGGCAAATTCGTGTTGACCAGGGACACAAAACCGATTCGATTTTCGAGGTAAGCGAGATCGTACAGCCACACCGGGTCGTTTTTCGCGGCGTGAATGCCCCCTACACCTCAACTTATGAATTTGAAGATCTCAACGCCTCGACCCGGCTCACCTTCACGTTCGAACTGCGGGAAATCGAATCCAGGTTCCGTCCGTTCGAGAAACTGATCCGACTGGCGCTGGAGGAAGGTGCCAAGCGCACGGTCAAACGCCTCAAGCTGTTGATCGAGAAGGAAATGCTCGATGACGATTAAGCGCCCCGCTCCGTTATGTACCGCCCTGATCCAGAGAACCACCCAACCAATTTTTGGGAGCAGCAATCATGTTCATCGCCAGTAAAGATGACGGCCTCATCCCCTACGTGCTAACCCAGATTCTCGACGCCTGCATCAACGGCGTTACCCTCTCCGACCCGGATCTACCGGACTGCCCCCTCGTTTATGTCAATCGTGTATTTCAGGAAATGTCGGGGTACAGTCAGGACGAAATGATCGGCCGGAACTGCCGCTTCCTGCAAGGAGCAGATCACGATCAACCCGAGCTGGATACCCTGCGTGCCGCGATCCGTGAGCATCAGGCATGCACGGTAACGCTGCGCAATTATCGCAAGAATGGCGAGTTGTTCCTCAACCGTCTATCGATTCGCCCACTCGTCGATCGCGATAACCGTGTGATCTATTACCTCGGCATCCAGTACGATCTTAGTCGACAACCCGCGTGCGTTCCTGACTCCGACCTGACGCTCAGGCTCTAAGCAGATTAAACCCCAACATGCTTGAAATTACAGACCTCTGCCGTAGTTTCAACGGCAGGACAGCACTTCACAGTACCTCGCTACAGTTAAACGATGGCGAGTACGTCGCGATCGTGGGCGAATCGGGTGTCGGCAAATCGACCCTGCTCAATCTGATCGCCGGTCTCGACCGCCCGGATCGGGGAAGCGTCTGTCTTGACGGGGAAAATCTAGCCGAGCTCGATGAAGGCGCCCTGACCCGCTGGCGTCGCCAGAAGCTGGGCTTCGTTTTTCAGGCTTTCCATGTCCTGCCGCACCTGAGCCTGCAACAGAACGTTGCCCTGCCACTGTGGTTGCAGGGCAAGTCGGGTTCGGATGCCGACACCCCTGCAAAAGCCATGCTCGAGGCCGTCGGCCTCGGCGACCGGGCAGCCAGCTGGCCACATGAACTCTCCGGCGGCGAATTGCAGCGCGTCGCCATCGCCCGGGCGCTGGTACATCGTCCGCGCCTGGTGCTCGCTGACGAACCGACCGGCAACCTCGATCCGGCCAATGCCGCGCGTGTCCTCGAGTTACTCGCTGAGCGCATCCGCAAGCTCGGTGCCATCGGTATTCTCGTCACCCACTCCCGCGAGGCGGCGGCGACTGCCGATCGCACTCTCCAATTGACTGTCGACGGTCTGCAGCAATGACCCTGGCACCCGTCTTTTTCGGCTCCCTGGGCAGGCGGCAAATGGCCACCCTGTTCTCGCTGGCGGCCATTACCCTTGGCATCGCCCTGGGCATGGCCGTCCAGGCAATCCATGAAGCCGCGCTCAATGAATTCGACCGTGGCGTTCGCACGCTGGCTGGCGAGGCAGATTTGCGCATCCAGGGACCAGCCAGCGGCTTTTCTGACAGCCTTTTTGAGGACATTATTCGCCATCCCGAGGTCGGCGCCGCAACCCCGATGGTCGAGGTGGCGGCCAAGATTGCCGGCTACGAACAGCCATTGCGTATCCTTGGCATTGATGTCTTCACGCTGGCCAGCGTCGCGCCTCGCCTGCTGCCGCGAAGCAGCGATCCGACGGATCGTCTGGCGACACTTTCTGAACAATCAATCTTTCTCAGCAAGGCGGCACAAGACGCCTTTGCAGTCCGTATTGGCGACGAACTGACCCTGCAGGACGGCATCCGTAGCGTCCACCTGCGCATCGCCGGCGATGTGCCGGGTGTGGTCGATGGCCAGCAGCTGGCGGTCATGGATATCGCTGCGGCGCAGGACAGTTTTGGCCGTATCGGCAAACTGTCACGTATTGACCTGACCGTTGCCGCATCGAGTACCCCTGAACGCTTGCAGCAAAGCCTTCGGGAACATCTGCCGGCTGGCGTCCTGATCGAATCGCCGGCAGCGGCCAGTGAGCAGGCGGATAACCTGAGCCGCGCGTACCGCGTCAATCTCGGCATGCTGGCGGCGATTGCGCTGCTGACAGGGGCCTTCCTGGTCTTCTCGGCGCAGGCGCTCTCCGTCGTCAAACGGCGCAGCGAGTTTGCCTTCCTGCGAGCGCTCGGACTGGAGCGCGCCAGCCTCATGCGCTGGCTGCTGGCCGAAGGTGCCCTGGTCGGACTGGTCGGCGGCTTTTTCGGCGTCGCACTGGGCTACGCCATCGCCTGGGCGGCCTTGCGACTGCTCGGTGGCGATCTCGGCGCCGGCTATTTTTCGGGGTTGCAGCCGCGACTTGAGTTCAAGCCGGCGCTGACGGCCTTTTACGTTGGCCTAGGCCTGTTGGCCGGGCTGGCCGGAGCCCTCATACCGGCACGGCAGGCCGCCGATATCGCGCCGGCCCGCGCCCTGAAATCGGCCGGTGACGCCTTGAGCATCGAGCAACATCGCCGTCCGTGGTGGGGCCTGGTCGCACTGGCACTGAGTCTGGCCGCCTGCTTCATTCCACCGATGGACGGCCTGCCGCTGGGTGGCTATCTCGCGATCGCCTTGTTGCTGGCCGGCAGCATCGCGCTTCTGCCAGCCATCGCCCAGGCGCTCACCTCGCCACTGGCCGGCGTCAGCAAATCGACCGCGTGGCGTCTGGCGGCAGCGCGTTTGATCAGCACCCCCGGCTATGCCGTCATTGCCGCCGCCGGCGTCCTGACCAGCGTTGCACTCGCGGTCGCGATGGCGATCATGGTCGCCTCGTTCCGGGAATCGGTCGACGAGTGGCTGGCGCAACTGCTTCCGGCAGACCTTTACCTGCGCGCCGGCCGGGCACACAGCTCGGCCTACCTGAACCCTGAGTTACAGGCAGCGATTGCGCGGACACCGGGAATCCGTCAGGTCGAATTCACCCGCCACGAACAATTGCGTCTCAGCGCGGACAAAGCCCCGGTCGCACTGATCGCCCGGCCGCTGCCCGACGATGGCCACACGCTGCCGCTGGCCAGCGCGGTACGGCGTTCCTCCTTGCCGGCCGTCTGGATATCGGAAGCGATGGCGGATCAATTTGGCTGGCAAGCGGGCAACACCGTGCGCCTGCCATTAGCCGGACAGCTTCGCGACTTTCACGTCAACGGCGTCTGGCGTGACTATTCGCGCCAGACAGGCGCGCTGATGATTGACCTGGCGGTTTATCGCGAAATGACCGGTGATCTGCAGGTAAACGACGCGGCGATTCATCTTGATACATCGGCAGCCGAGGGGGCGATCGTCGATCGACTGCAGCAACTGGGCGCTGGCGCTGCACTGGAAATCGCCCGCCCCGGCGAGATTCGGCAACTCAGCCTGAGGATTTTCGACCGTACTTTCGCGGTCACCTACTTGCTGGAAGCGGTGGCGATTATGATTGGCCTGGCCGGCGTAGCCGCCAGCTTTGCCTCGCTGGCGGCCACCCGGCGCAAGGAATTCGGCATGCTGCGTCATCTCGGCGTCAGCCGCGCCCAGATTGGCTGGATGCTGGCCAGCGAGGGCGGGCTGGTGGCCGGCATCGGCGTGCTCACCGGCCTCCTGGCAGGCGGTGGCATCGGTCTGGTTCTGATCGAGGTCGTCAATCGTCAAAGCTTTCACTGGAGCATGGATTTGCATGTTCCCTGGGTTAGCCTGCTGCTGTTCGCCAGCCTGCTTGTCCTGTTTGCCAGCCTGGCGGCAGTCCTCGCCGGAAGACAGGCGATGAAGCAGGCCGCGGTGTTCGCCGTGCGCGAGGACTGGTGATGAAGCGCCGGGATTTCCTGCTTGCACTGGCGGCCGCCAACGGCCTTCTCATCGGTCCGTCTGCCGCGGTGGAATTCCCGCCGGTACTTCCGGGGCGCAAAGTGGTTTTTCCCGATGACTATGGCGCCCACCCGGATTTCCGAACCGAATGGTGGTATGCCACCGGCTGGTTGCGGCGCAATGATGGCCGCCCGTTGGGATTTCAGATCACATTTTTCCGCGTGCGTACCGGCATCGGCGAAACCAGCGCCAGCCGTTTTGCACCGCGCCAACTGCTATTGGCGCACGCCGCCATCGCCGACCCGGCCTTGGGCCGCTTGCGTCATGGCGAACGCGCAGTTCGCGTCGGGGTTGGCGACAACGGCTTCAGGCAGGGCCACACTCAGGTCTGGATTGGCGACTGGCGACTCACCCAGGACGGCGATCGTTACCGGGCCAGCGTCCGGGCCAGCGACTTCGCTTACGATCTTGGTCTGGTGGCCAGCGCCCCGCCGCTGCTCAATGGTCGGAGCGGTTTCAGCAGCAAATCAGCCGATCCACGGCATGCAAGCTACTACTACAGTCGGCCGCAATTGGCTGTCAGCGGTACCGTTTCGCTGGCCGGCCGAACTGAAACGGTGACCGGCCACGCCTGGCTTGATCATGAATGGTCAAGTGAATTGCTGCCCGCCGACGCTCAGGGCTGGGACTGGGTCGGCATCAACCTGAACGATGGTGGCGGCCTGATGGCCTTCCGCTTGTGCGACATCTCGGGCAACGCGCACTGGGCAGCGGCTTCGCTGCGGTCAACCGGAAAAATCGACCAAATTTACCCGCCTGAAGCGGTCAGTTTCCTGCCGCAGCGCCGTTGGCGCTCGCCGCGAACCGGCATCGACTACCCGGTGGCCTGGCAGCTGCAGGTCGGTGATCGCCGGTTTGAACTGAATCCGCTGTTCGATGACCAGGAACTGGACAGCCGGCGCTCGGTCGGCACGGTCTACTGGGAAGGGGCGATCCGTGCCAGCGAGAACAACCGGCCCGTCGGTGAAGGCTACCTGGAACTGGCGGGATATGGCGAGAAACTGAGGATCGGTTGAATGAGCAAAAGGAAACACTGGGCTTGTGAGCGGTCAATACCGGAGAACGGTGGCCGGCATCAGGAGAACATCGCATGTTGAAAATCAGTTTGAAGACCGTCCTCATCGGCTTTTTCGTCATCAGCGCCGGCATCGCCATCGCGGCACTGGCCAACCGGAAACCTGCCACGCCGCCGCCAACGCCCGGCTATTGCAAAACGGGTGGCAACTGGCTGATGCTCAACGGCGCACCGCCAGCCGATACCAATATTCAGGAAGTCATTGCGCATGCAGTCAAACAGGATATTGTGCTGCTTGGCGAACAGCACGACAGCGAGGATCATCACCGTTGGCAGTTACAGACGCTGGCGGCGCTGCATGCCCAGAGGCCGGACATGGTGATCGGCTTCGAGATGTTCCCCCGGCGCCTGCAGCCTGTGCTTGATCAGTGGGTCGCCGGTTCCTTAACGCCGCAGGCCTTGCTCAAGCAGTCCGAATGGGACAAGGTATGGCGTTATCCCGCGCAGATGTATTTGCCCTTGTTTGAATTTGCGAGGTTGAACAGGATTCCGATGCGTGCCCTCAATGTCGACACCGAACTGACGCGCCTGGTCGCTGAAAAGACCTGGGAGCAGGTACCGGAAAACTTGCGCGAGGGCGTTGGACGCCCAGCGCCACCGCAGCCCGATTACCTCACCTACCTGCGCGAAATTTACGAGATGCATGAAAAGACCTCAGGCGCACATGCTGCGAAGACCAATCCATCGCCGGAAAAAGCCTTCCAGGGCTTCGTCGATAGCCAGCTGACCTGGGATCGCGCCATGGCCGAAGGCCTGCACCAGGCACGCAGCCCGGAGAAAAATGCCCCGCCGCCGTTGGTTGTTGGCATCATGGGCAGCGGCCACATCCGCTACGGCCATGGCGTGCCTCACCAGCTGAATGCTCTGGGTGCCAGCAAGATTGCCAGCCTGCTGCCGGTATCCGCCGACGGTGAGTGCGCCCACCTGCAATCCGGGCTCGCGACGGCCGTTTTCGTAACGCCACAGAAGGCCGAGCCAACGCCCGAACCACCCCGCCTTGGCGTGGTGCTCGAAGACACCCAAGCCGGCCTGCAGATCAGCACCGTCACCGCCGGTAGTCTGGCAGACAAGACCGGGCTGCGCAGCGGTGATCGTATCATCGAGATCGCCGGGCGCCCCGCCAGCGGCAGCGCCGACGCGGTGCTCAGCATTCGCCGCCAACCCCCCGGAACCTGGCTGCCGGTGCGGATTGCCCGCGGCGACAGTCAGCTCGATTTCGTCATTAAGTTTCCACCCCGACCATGAATATTCCGCGTTTTTTCTTCCCTGCACTCCTGCTCCTCGCCCTCGTCATTCCAGGCGCACACGCAGCCCCTGCGCCCGACCTGCGGCTCGACGTGTCACTCGACCCGAAAACCCGGCAGTTCAAGGCCACCGCTGAACTGGAATCCAGGGAAACGATATTTCACTTCGCGCTACACGAGTCGTTGCGCATCAGCGAAGCACGGGCCGGCGACAAGGTCTTGGCCGTGGAGCGCAGTGGTGGTCAAAAGGGCTACCCGCAATGGCACATTCACATCGGCAAGCCCAATCAAAAGCTGACCATCCGCTATGAAGGCATCCTGCCGGCGCTGGAAAAGAACCGCGACCATCGCAGCGTCCTTGGCGGCATGCCGCCGATGGCGGCCCCTGAAGGCAGCTTCCTGGCCGCCGGTGCCGCCTGGTATCCACGCCCGGGGCCGATGTTCTCGTATCGGGTCACGCTGGCCGTCCCCCATGACCAACGCGCGCTCGTAGCCGGCCGGCGGACCGCCGAAACCCTGCCTGCCAGTGCCGGCGAAAACTACCGGGCAAGCTTCGAGTTCAATCAACCCACCGACGGCATCGACCTGATGGCCGGCCCCTGGATTGTTCGCGAGAAAACCGTACGTCGCCCCGGACAGGAGCCGATACAGCTGCGAACCTTCTTCACGGCCGAACTCGACGCCCTGCCCGGCCTGGCGCAGGGCTATCTTGACGATACCCAGGCCTACATTACACGTTACAGCCGCGACATCGGCGCCTACCCGTACAGTGAATTTTCCATCGTCGCCAGTCCCTTGCCCACCGGTTTTGGCATGCCGACGCTGACCTACCTCGGCGCCGACGTCTTGCGCCTTCCTTTCATCCGCAAAACCTCGCTCGGCCACGAAATTCTGCACAACTGGTGGGGCAATGGTGTGTATGTCGATTACGAACGGGGTAACTGGTCCGAAGGACTGACCACCTTCATGGCCGACTACGCCTACAAGGAGGATGAATCGCCCGTCGCGGCCCAGGAAATGCGCTTGTCGTGGTTGCGAGACGCCGCGGTATTCGCCGATGAAAAAAGCAGTTCACTGCGGGAGTTCCGCGCCCGTGCCGATGCTGCCGGAGCCGCATTGGGCTATGGCAAAGCCGCAATGTTCTTTGTCATGCTGCGCGACCATCTGGACAAAAAGACCTTTGATCAGGGGATCCGCAATTTCTGGACGGCACAGCGATTTCGCGTGGCAAGCTGGGATGACCTGCAGGCCGCGTTTGAACAGGCTTCCGGGCAGCGTCTTGGTGAGTTCTTCAGCGCCTGGCTCGATCAAACCACGCTGCCCGACGTCAGCATTGCCAGTGCCGAGCTGACGAAAGCTGGCAGGCAGCAGCGACTAAGCATTACGTTCCAGAAGCGCAACGCCGGCATCCCGCTGCGTCTGCCGATTGAATTGCGCTCGCCGGGGCGTCAGCAACTCCAGTGGCTTACGCTGGCGCCGAACAGCGATCGCGCCATCCTGACACTGCCATTTGTGCCGCAAAGCCTGCGTCTTGACCCGGAAATGCGGGTCTGGCGCCGACTCGCGGCCAACCAGTTGCCGCCGATCCTGCGTCAGTGGCTGGCGGCAAAAAATCCGCAAGTGCTCAATGTTGCGACAGCGGGCGAACCCCAGGCCGCAGTCAATCAACTGGTCGAGCGTTTTTTCGAAGCCCGGCCAACCCGCCTGACCGTCTCGCAGCTACTGGCTGCCGCTACCGGCAACAGCCCGGTGCTCATTGCCGGCACGCACGCCGAGGTCGACCAGACACTGGCCGCAGCCGGTTTGCCGCCGCGCCCGACTCAATTCAAGGATAAAGGCCACGCGCAGGTTTGGACGGTAGCGGGAACCACCTTTCCGCTGGCCGTCATTTCCGGCCGCGATGCCGCGGCGATTCTGGCCCTGCAACGCGGCCTGCCGCATTACGGCAGCCAGAGCTGGCTGGTTTTCGAGCAAGGCCGCGCGATCGACAAGGGCGTCTGGCCGGCCCGGGTGCCGGAAATCAAGGTCACCCGAGCCAGAGGAACGAAATGATTGGTCACCGTTTCATATTGTGGATAGGCGTTTTCTGGACGACGACACTGATGGCAACGGAAGAACCCAAATTTGAAATCCTGCGGGCGGACGGAAAAATTGAAATCCGCCGCTACGCGCCGCTGATCGTCGCCGAAACTCTGGTCGACGGCGACATGGCGAGTGCCTCCGGTACCGGATTTCGCCGGATCGCAGACTACATCTTTGGCGACAACGCACGTATTGCCATGACCGTACCTGTGGTGGCGGAGCCGCAGCAGCGCGCCGAGAAAATCGCCATGACCAAGCCGGTCAGTATCGAACCGCAGCACGATGACAACCGCCCCTTTTCCAATGCCCGACGTTGGCGGATTCACTTTGTGATGCCCAGCCAATACACGCTCGCCACGCTGCCCAAACCGCTGAACGCCGAAGTGCAGCTGCGCGAAATCCCCGCCAAGACCTTCGCCGCACTGACCTACTCCGGCACGACGACCGAAAGCATGGCGCAAGAAAAAACCGCTGATCTGCTCGACTGGCTGAAGGCGCAAAAGATAGAGATCATCGGTAGCCCGCAACTCGCGCGCTACAACCCGCCCTGGACACTGCCTTTCCTTCGCCGCAACGAAATCCTTCAGGAAATCCGGTTCACCGCACCCTGAACCCGATAGCAACTCGCCAGGCGGCGCTACAACGTCGCCCAGCGCGCCAGCCGTGCACCGAAAAATGCCGTCCCCACCAGCGCCAGCGGGGCAAAGGCAATGAAGCCGCGTAGCACATTTCGTATAAACGGATGCGCCTCGCGCATTTCGATGAAGCGATCAGCCACCAGATAGCCCTTGAGCCAGACAATGCCGGCGACGGCGATCTGCAGCCAGGCGGCACCATGCAACAGCGTGCCGAGCTGATTGCCCAGCAGAGTCAGCCCGACCAGCGCCAGCCAGGCGAGGAGCAGCGCTCGAAGATGGGCTCTTTGCGGGCTGGGCGTCATGGTCAGGCGAGCACGTAAAAGAAGGGAAAAATAACCAGCCAGATGATGTCGGTCGCGTGCCAATAGCTGGCCAGCGCCTCCAGGCCGCTATAGTCCTCGGCGCTGTATCCGCCGGCCAGATGTCGCGCCAGCACCCAGAGGATGCCGAGGATGCCCCAGACGGCATGCACGAGGTGGTTAAAGGTCAGGTAGTAATAGACGGTGAAGAAAATTCCGGAATCGCCATTGATGCCCTGCGCCAGATTCCATTGAATCTCCAGCCACTTCGCCACCGGGTAGCCCAGGGCGACCAGCAGACCAGCGACCAGCCAGGCCAGCGATGCCCGTCGCTGCCCGGCACGCATGGTGGCCACCGAGCAGGCGATGAAAAAACTGCTGGTGATCATCAGCAGCGTGATCGTCGTCCCGGCTGACCGTGACAGCCGTTCCGCCCCCTGCTCGAAGGCCTCCGGAAAATGCGCCCGGGCGACGAAATAGACGATGAAGAGGACGATGAATTCGACGAACTCGCAGCAAATACCGACCCAGATGCCCTTGTTGCCGGGCACGCGCCCGTGACTGCTGGCCATGCGCGGGAGAGGGTCTACCACGGCATCGCTGGTGAGCGTGGCTGAAACGTGATCTGTCATGCCGGAATTCTTCCAGAACGACAATTAACTGCTACGCGGCAGATCAAATTTTTCGAAATTCCCGGCCGGGTCTGCCAGCCCCCACCCCGCTCAACCCACCCAGCAGCCGAAAGGCGGATGCAAGCCGTCGCTTTACCGCGCCTGCAAGCGGTCGAGGTTGGCAAAAACCTCCCGCTCGAACCAGCGCCCGAGCTTCATTGGCCCTTCCCCATCGAGGCCAGCGAGGTAGTCACGTACCCCCTGGCGCGAAAAGCACGCCTTGCCAATCGACTCCGGCGTACAGAAGCTGGCTGCGCCCAGTCTGACGGCAATCCGCTGGCGCGTCTTCTCGTCCGGCAAGCGGTCGATCGCCCGGAAGACATCATCGGCGACAACCCAGGTCGACCGATCGTCCCAATAGATCCGGACCTGCCGGTCGTCGTAGGCAAAATAGCGACCATTCCAATCGCCGATCGCCCGTGCTGCTGCCCTATCCTTCAAGGCCGCCACGCCCATGATCACCCATCTCGCCAACACCCAGGCCAGCAGCGGAACCGAGATGAACCAGACGCCATAGACAATGTTGATGACCGCGACGCCGATCAGCACGAAATGCAGTTTCAGGTTGGTATTGGGGTTACTCAGTTCTGATGGGTTCATGTGATTCACCGTGATTCAACTCACCTCGCATTGAACCTCAAGGATCGCCAGCGATATTGAATTATTTCATAGATTTATACAAGCAATTGGCATTTTTCGGCACCGCCTAACGATGCAGATCGTATTGTTTCATCGCAACGCTTACGAGCAAGCCGCTATCAGAAGACCCTGCTATTGATGCAATAACGAGCCTATGACGCCATCTTCGGCGACGCAGAACTGAGATTCCGGCAAGACGGAATATAAGCAAATCGACACTAATCACTCCATCCGGCAAACCAATGAATTTCAATGAATTTATAAAAACAAAATAATGACAATAAAAAATGCTTGATCTAGGTCAATGTATGAATTATGATTAAATCACCAGTTCGACAAAGGCAAAACCGTTGAAAAGCGGCGACGCAAAGCTACCGGGCTAAACACGCACAGCGTGCATGCCAGCGGAGCTACCGAAGACAGGGTTGGCAGAAAAATCTCTACCAGCCAGTCGATCTGGAACGGACACGTTCGATCGCTTGGAGAGTTCATCATGCCCCTGCTGCGCACATTCCTGCTTCTGCTTCTCGCCCTTCCCACATTCGCTCAGGCTGACATGCCGCTGCAGTGGCGGTGCTGGTATGACCGAGAAGTCAAAATCATTTGCCTGATTGACGAAATCCCGAGTGCCGCGTCGCAACCGGCTGCCAACACCCTGCCGGCCAACCTGCCCGCAGTGGTTCGCCAGATGCGCAACGACCCGGCAGCCTTCCGCAACCGTTTTGTCGAAATCCCGTTGTTCACCCCGCCGTTCGACATGGCTTTCACGGCGCAACTGGCCAAGGCATCGGTTTGCGGCTCACGGCGTGACTGTTCGGTCAACTTCACCGCGACCCCGGCCACCCCCACTGAGATCGTCGCCCTGCTGCAAAAAAACCAGCTTGATTTCCTCCCCGGGCAAACGCAGCTTCTGGCCATGAATAATCCGCCCGAGTGAGCAAGGATTTCCGTCCTGCTTCCCTACCTGAACCCTCTCAGCACGATGGCATTTTGTCCCCATTGAGAATCGCCTGACATCGACCCGCACTCGCGGCCTCTGGCAAAAAACCCACAAGTGCCGCACGGCGGTATAGCATCGGTATCTGTCACCCCCATCCTGACAGCCGTATGCACATCAACCTGATCAACAACATTGCCTTCCTGATTGCCTTGGCGGCAATCGGGCAGATTGTTTTTGCGCATTTCCAGAAGGGTTCGCGCAGCCGTCAGGTGCTGCTTGGGGTGGTTTTCGGCTGTGTCGCCCTGCTCGGCATGGTCAATCCGGTCAACTTCGCGCCGGGATTGATTTTCGACGGCCGCTCGATTGTCCTGTCGGTGGCCGGTGTCGTTGGTGGCGGTCTGGCGGCGGCGATTGCAGCCACTCTCGCAGCAGCCTATCGCTGGCAATTGGGCGGTATCGGCGCGCCGGTCGGCGTGACGATCATTCTTCTCTCGGCCTTATTCGGCGTGCTTGCCCGGCAGTTGTGGTCGCGCCGTGCGGAGCCGCCCTCGCCCCTGCACTATCTGGCGCTGGGGGTGATGGTGCAGCTCATGCAACTGGCGGCCTTCACCCAGGTACCCAACCGGGGGGGCTATCCTTTCATCGAGCAGGCGTGGTGGGTATTGCTGCTGTTCTACCCGCTCGCGACGATGCTGCTGTGCCAGTTTTTCCGCAATTACGAGCAGCAGCTGGTCGACAAATCTGCCTTGCAGGCGGCGCAGGCTGCCGTTGCCGCCGAAGAGCGTGCCAGCATGCAACGCTTTCACGCCTACTTTGACCACTCGAATGTCGGGCTCGCCATCACCAGCCTGGACAAGGGCTGGCTGGAGGTTAATGACGCCCTTTGCTCCACCTTGGGCTATTCACGCGAGGAACTCACCCGAATGACCTGGACGGAGCTGACGCATCCGGATGATCTGGCGCCGGACCTGCAGCAGTTCAACCGCATGCTGGCCGGCGAGATCGCCAGTTATGCGATGGACAAACGCTTCATTCACAAGGACGGGCACCCCGTAGCGACCCGCCTGGCAGTCAGCCACGTCCGCAAGCCGGATGGCAGTCTGGATTACGTCGTCGCCATGGTTGAGGACATTTCGGAACGAATGTCTGCCAGTGAGGCGCTGGCAAATAGCGAGAAACAACTGCGCTTCGTGCTGGCCGGTTCCGAGCTCGGATTTTGGGACTGGGACATTGCCGCCGGTACTGTCGACCGTAATGAACGCTGGGCAACGATGTTGGGTTACAGCCATGCCGAGATCAAACACACTGCTCAACAGTGGACCGACTTCATCCACCCGGATGACCGCGAACGGGCATGGAACTCGATCAAGGCCGTACTCGACGGGGATTCCAACATGCATCACCTCGAATACCGGATGCTCCGCAAGGACGGGGGCGTGGTCTGGATTCTTGATCAGGCAAGCGTCATGCAGCGCGACGCGCAAGGCAAACCGCTCCGCATGTGCGGCACGCACACCGACATCACCGCCCGCAAGCTGGCTGAAGAGGAGTTGCGGCAGCACCGCGATCATCTTGAAGAACTGGTGCAGAAACGCACAGAAGACCTGGTTGACGCCAAAATGGCCGCCGAAGCCGCCAACCGCGCCAAGAGTGCCTTTCTGGCCAACATGAGCCACGAACTGCGGACGCCGATGAACGGCGTCATGGGCATGATCGACATGGCCCAGCGGCGCATGGTCGACGCCCGCGGTCAGGAATGTCTCGACAAGGCAAAGGCCTCCGCCAGCCGCCTGCTTGGTGTGCTCAACGACATCCTCGACCTGTCGAGAATCGAGGCTGACCGGATGGTGCTGGAAGAAGCGCCACTGACGCTGGCACAAAGCATCGACAGCGTAGTCAGCATGCTCGAGCATCAGGCTCAGGAGAAAGGCCTGCAACTGCACAGCGAACTTCCGGAAAACATCGCCCACAAGCTGCTGCAGGGCGACCCCTTGCGTCTTGGGCAGGTGCTGATCAACCTCGTCGGCAATGCCATCAAGTTCACCGACCACGGTTCGGTCAGCTTGCGTGTGCAGTCGCTGGCCGAGACCGACGACGCCCTGCAACTGCGCTTCGAGGTCGCCGATACCGGCATCGGTATCGAAAGTTCAGCGCAGGCGCGGCTGTTCAATGCCTTCGAGCAGGCCGACAATACGATGACCCGAAAGTATGGTGGCACCGGACTCGGGCTGGCCATCAGCAAGCGGCTGGTCGAACTGATGGGCGGCGAAATCGGGGTGGAGAGCACTCCTGGCCAGGGCAGCACTTTCTGGTTTGTCATCACGCTGCCCAAGCGTCATGCGCCGCTGGCTGCCCCGGCGACGAGCATCGCCGGGCTGACAGCCGAACAGCGCCTGTTGTCCGAACACCCGGGCGCCCGCATCCTGCTCGCTGAGGACGAACCGATCACGCAGGAGGTGTCCCGCGGCCTGCTGGAACTGGCCGGCCTGCGCGTCACGCTGGCTGAGGATGGCCAGCAGGCGCTGACTCTGGCGCGGCAGCACCCCTTTGACCTGATTCTGATGGACATGCAGATGCCGAACATGAACGGCCTCGATGCCAGTCAGGCCATCCGCATCGACTCCTGCAACACCCAGACCCCGATCCTCGCACTGACGGCCAATGCCTTCAACGAGGACCGCGAGCGGTGCCTGAATGCCGGGATGAACGGCCACATCGCCAAGCCGGTCGATCCGGACAAGCTCTACGAAGCCCTGCTCGGCTGGCTGGGACGCCCCGGCCGCTGACTCAATGAAAATCCCGGCTGCTCGTCGCCAGCCGGCCCAGCCAGGGCGAGAGATCGACCAGCCGTTTGGCGACGAGATGGATGACTTCCCCCTCTTTTTGCAGTTGACCGTAGACCCCGAGCAGGCTGGCCCCCAAGAGTTCGCGGCGCTGTTTTTCGACGAGTTGCGGATGGACGACGATGTTGCTCCAGCCGGTTTCATCCTCCAGCGTCACGAAGACAATGCCGGTGGCGGTACCCGGTCGCTGGCGGCCGGTGACGATGCCGGCAACGCGCACCAAGGCCCGGTCGCCGATGTGCGGCAGTTCGCCGGCAGTGAGGAAACGCCGGGCCGCCAGGTGTTCGCGCAACAGACTGAGCGGATGCCGGCGCAGCGTGTGGCCGAGGCGCTGGTAGTCGGCGACGAGGTTTTCACCCTCGCTCGGGGCAGCAAGCGTCACGGCCGGCTCGGCAACACTCTGGCCGGCAAAGAGATCGCGCTGTACCGGTGCCGGTGGCGGGGCCGCCGCACCCACGGCCCAGGCCGCCTGCCGGCGATGCCCGGCCAGACCGGCGAGCGCATCGGCCGCGGCCAGCAGATCGAGGTCGCGCCGCTGCAGGCCAGCCAGCGCGGCGAGCTGGGAAACACTCGAAATTGGGCACTTTTCCGGGTTCACCGCAGCAGACGGGGCAACACGCTGGCGCAACGCCGCGATCCGTTCCCCCGCCGCCTGCGACAGCCCCTTGATCTCGCCCAGCCCGAGTCGCACGGCGCCGTCGGCTTCAATGCGGCTTTCCCAGTCGCTGTGCAGCACATCGGCCGGGCGGACGATGACGCCGTGCCGGCGGGCGTCCTGAATCAGCATCGACGGCGAATAGAAGCCCATCGGCTGGCTGTTGAGCAGGCCGCACAGGAATACCGCCGGGTGGTGGCGCTTGAGCCAGGCGGAGGCGTACACCAGCAGCGCGAAACTGGCGGCGTGCGATTCGGGGAAGCCGTATTCGCCAAAGCCCTGGATCTGCAGGGCAATGCGCTCGGCGAATTCAGCCGGCAGGCCGTTGGCGGCCATGCCGGCGCGCAGCTTGTCCTGATAGCGCTGCAGATTGCCCTTGCGCCGCCAGGCGGCCATGGCACGGCGCAGCTGGTCGGCCTCGCCCGGCGTAAAGCCAGCGGCGACGATGGCCAGCTGCATGACCTGCTCCTGAAAAATCGGTACGCCGTAGGTGCGTTCGAGCACGGCATCGACCGCCGGCGAAATCGGCTCGATGCGTTCCCTGCCCTGCCGCCGCTTGAGGTAGGGATGTACCATGTCGCCCTGAATCGGGCCGGGCCGCACCAGCGCCACCTCGACCACCAGATCGTAGAAGCGACGGGGTTTCAGCCTCGGCAACATCGCCATCTGCGCCCGCGACTCGACCTGGAAGACGCCCATGCTGTCGGCGCGGCAGAGCATGGCGTAGGTGTCGGCATCCTCGGCGGGGATGTCGGCCATCGTCTGCGGTCGACCTGAAATTTCGCCCAAAATGGCCAGCATGCGGCGGATGGCCGAGAGCATGCCGAGCGCCAGCACATCGACCTTCATCAGGCCGACAGCGTCGAGGTCGTCCTTGTCCCACTGGATGACGGTGCGCTCGGGCATGGCGGTGTTCTCGACCGGCACCAGCCGTGCCAATGGCCCGCGCGACATGACGAAGCCGCCGACGTGCTGGGTCAGATGCCTTGGAAAACCCCGCAGTTGCTCGGCCAGCCACAGCCATTTCTGCACCCGCGGCGCGGCGGGGTCGAGACCGCACTCGGCAAAGCGCTCGGGCAGTTGCTCGCGCTTGTCCCACCAGGCGAGCGAGGCGGTCAGCGCGTCGATGCGCGCCGTCTCGAAGCCGAGCGCCCGGCCGGCATCGCGCAGCGCGCCCTTGGTCCGGTAGGTGATCACCGCCGCCGCCAGCGCCGTGCGCTCGCGGCCGTATTTGGCGTAAATGTAGGCAATGACCTCGTCGCGCCGCTCGTGCTCGAAATCGACGTCAATATCCGGCGGCTCGCCGCGCTCTTTCGAGATGAAACGCTCGAAGAGCAACGCCGAACGGGCGGGATCGACCTCGGTGACGCCGAGTGCGTAACAGACCGCCGAATTAGCCGCCGAACCGCGCCCCTGACAGAGAATGCCGGCGCTGCGGGCAAAGCAGACGATGTCGTACACCGTCAGGAAATACGCCTCGTAGCGCATCTCGGCGATCAGCGTCAGCTCGTGCTCGATGCGTTCCAGCACCGCCGGCGGCGCACCCTGCGGGTAACGGCGGCGCAGGCCGGCCTCGGTTTCGTGGCGCAGCCAGGACGTCGGCGTGTGGCCGTCGCCGACGATTTCTTCCGGGTACTCGTAGCGCAGCTCGTCGATGGAAAAACGGCAGCGTTCGGCGATCACCAGGGTTTCGGCCAGCAGATCGGACGGGTAGAGCCGTGCCAGCCGCAGCCGGCTACGCAGGTGGCGCTCGCCATTGGCAAACAGCGCGTGGCCGGCGTCGAAAACCGTGGTTTTCAGACGCAAGGCCGTCAGCGTGTCCTGCACCGGCCGGCGGGCGCGCACGTGCATGTGCACATCGCCCGCCGCGACCAGCGGCAGGCCGCAGGCGGCAGCTAGGGCACGCAATTCAGCCAGCCGGGCGGCATCATCCGGCCCGGCGTGTAGCTCAACCGCCAGCCAGCAGCGACCGGGAAAGCGCGCTGCCAGCCACTGCCCGTCCTCGACCGCCGGCTGCGCACCCGGTATCCAGAGCACGATGCAGTCGGGCACGGCGCCGTTGGGCGAAACGGCGTTGAGGTCATGCCTCTGCAGCAGGTAATCGCCCTTGGCCGCCCGCCGCCGGGCCAGCGTGATCAGCGCCGAGAGGTTGCCGTAGCCCTCGCGGTTTTCGGCGAGAAAAACCAGTTTCAGGCCGTCGGCCGTGCTCATCTCGCTACCGGCAATCAGCTTCAGCCCCGCAGCTTTGGCTGCCAGATGGGCGCGAACGATGCCGGCCAGCGAGCATTCATCCGTCAGCGCCAGCGCCGCATACCCCTGCGCCGCCGCCTGCTCGACCAGCTCGTCCGGATGCGAAGCGCCGCGCAGAAAGCTGAAATTGGACAGGCAATGCAACTCGGCATACGCCGGGAGCGTGGTCATTTCAGGCGCTCAGGCAAACAGGCCGTGCAGGAACCAGCCGGTGGCGTCGCGGAAAATCCAAGCCTGCTGGCCCTGGCGGTTGCGGGCGATGAAGTATTCGCGGCGAATATCGCCGGTGGCCGGGGTTTCAGCACAGGTTTCGCCACGCTTTTCCCCGCTCATTTCGCCACTATCCCACCAGCCGCTTTCGATCCGCTCGCCGCGCGTCAGCAATTGCAGCGGGCCGTGCCAGTGCGGGCCGTCGGCGTATTCACTCAGTGGCTGTGGTGATGGCAGCAGCCAGAGCGGGCGTGGCGGAGCACCGGCGTGCCGTTCATCCGCACGCCCACCACCCGCTGCGGTGAACCCGGAATTTCGCTGAAAATCGGGTGTTTCCCAGCGCGTCGCGCACTCGGGCCGATGTTCCGCCACCGGTGCCAGCACCTGCACCGCCGCCTCGCCCAGTCGGGCACGCAGGCGCTCGACACAGGCGGCCGCGCCCTCCCCGGCGGTCGCTTCGGCAAACAGCGATTCGCTGCCACCGCCGCTGAGTAGCGTTTCATCCGCCGTCAGGCGCAGGCTCTCGACCGGCGCCGCCAGTTGCAGCCGGCCCAGATGCTCACGCAGCAGGCGCAAAAAGCGCGCCTCATCACGGCAAGGCTCACCAAAACGCAGTGCCAGCGCACTCTGCGTGCCGTCATCGTGGCCAAGATGCAGTGTGCAGGCCCGCGCCAGCAGTTGCCGCGCCTGCAGCCAGCCGCACAGGGCAACGATCAGCCGCTGGCCGGCAAAGGCCAGACCTTCGGCATGCTCAACCCGTGACGGCAGTTCCAGCAGCGAGGAAAAACGCTCCGGAAAGACAAACAGGCGCTGCGGATCGGGCACCTCGCCGCGCGCCCGCAGCAGTTCATCGAGCGTGCCGTTGCCGATCCGCTGGCGCAGGCCGGCCGCCGGCTGCTGCATCACTTCACCCAGCCGGCGCAGGCCGTAGCTTTCAAGCCGCGCCGCCACCTCGGCCGGCCAGGGCGGCACCCGGCAATCCAGGCCAGCAAGCAGGCTGTCCAGCGCTGGCAGATCGTTGGCCAGCACGCCGCCACCAGCCAGCGCCAGCCACCATGCGCCCAAGGGCGTCGGCGCCACCGCCCAGCTTGGCGTCCAACCTTGCGCCGCGCAACCAGCCAGTGCCTTGTCTACAATCACCGCCACCCCGCCAAATAGCCGCAGGCAACCACCGATTTCCAGCAGCAGGCCGGCCGGCGGCTGCAGGCTGACGGTGGGCGTGAAATTTCCGGCCCAGCAGGCCAGCTCATCGAGCGCCGCCGCCTCGCGTGCCGGGTCGCGCTCGAACACACGCAGCGCCGGCAGCAAACCGAGCGCTGTCGACAGCTTCTGCCCTGCCGCCACCCCGCCGGCCCGCGCTGCCGTGTCGCAAACGACGATGCGGCCGCGGGCGATAACGGCGCTAGGCGACTGCCGCAGCGGCAGGGCTTCCAGCGGCAAGCAGGGAAAGTGCAGGGCCAGCCAGAGCACGTTGGCGACTTCCAGAACGGGCCAGATCAAGCGACAGCGGGCGCGATGCCGGCCGGCCCCGGCGCTTGAGGATGCGCAAGGCCAGCTGGCCTCGTGTACGGGGCTCGGTATCCGGCCCGAGGCTGATGCGCAGCGGTGCCGGTGACGGCGCAACTGCCGCCGTGGCAGCCCGCCAGAGTGCGGCAAACACTGGCCGTCCCTCGGCGGCCACCTGTAGCCGGCGCAAGGCCTTGGCATCGAGCGTACTCCCCGGCCAGGCCAGCACGCCGGCAAAGCCGCCGCTGGCCAGCAAGGCTTCGATACACCACGCCGCCTCCTTGCCGGCCCGCACCACCAGCAGTCGTTCCGGCGCAATGCCGGCGGCGGCCCAGGCCGGGGCATGCGGCAGCCAGGGCGGCGCCACCAAGGCCAGCCAGCCGCCATCCGCAGCCAGCCGCGCCAGCGCCGGCAGGAGCAGCGTCAGTTCGCCGATGCCGCTGCGGTCAACCAGAAATTCGGTCAAATTTCCGCAAGGCCAGCCACCACCCGGCAGTTCATCGTCCAGTTCCGGATGACCGCTGGGAATGCACTGACCGGGCAGGCGCGCCAGCGCATCGCCACGCCAGATATCGCCGCGGGCCAGAACATCGGCCAGGGCGACATCATTGACGGCAAGAGGCGATAGCGCGGACATGGTTCAGACAGGGCTTTCGAAAATTTCAGGCGACAAAAACCCGCCCCGACACCTTGCGGCATCAGGTTGGGCTTGCCCGGAACGGGCGTAAACAGGAGATTTAGCGGGTGAGGATCAAAGCTTGGCGATGACACCGCGAATCAGGCCGACAGCAATGCCCTCGATGGCAAACTCGACTTCGCCGGGATTGACGACAATCGGCTCGAAATCGGGATTTTCGGCGATCAGGCGAACGGAATTACCCCGCCGCTCCAGGCGTTTCACCGTCACTTCCTCATCCAGCCGGGCGACGACGATCTGGCCATCACGCGCCTGATCGGTCTTGTGTACGGCAATCAGGTCGCCATCGAGAATGCCAGCATCCATCATCGACAGGCCGCGCACCTTGAGCAGAAAATCCGCACGCGGGCTGAACATGCCGGCGTCGAAGGCATAGCGCCCCTGCACGTTTTCCACCGCCAGGATGGGGGAACCGGCGGCCACGCTGCCGATCAGCGGCAGGCCGAGCTGCTCGACGAGGCGGATGCCGCGCGCCGAGCCGGGTTCAAGGTTGATGGCGCCCTTTTTGGCCAGCGCCTTGAGATGATCCTCGGCGGCATTGGGCGAAGCAAAGCCAAAAGCCGAGGCGATTTCGGCCCGCGTCGGCGGCGCGCCGAGAACTTCGACGGTATTCTTGATGAAGTCGAGAATTTCCTGCTGTCGCGGGGTGAGTTTCATGGCCTGCTCCACTAAAAACCGGTAACTGTATTTTTGTACAGTTACCGGTTTTTGGCAAGCGGAGATTGCAGCGAAACTGGGCTACACTCCGCAGTCATCCCGATCGCACCCCAGCCCATGAAACTGCAACATCTCGCCATCGGCGCCCGCTTCGAGTACGAGGGCAAGACCTTCGTCAAGACCGGCCCGCTCACCGCCTCGTCCGAGAACGGCGGCCAGCAGATCATCCCCCGCTACGCCGTTCTCAAGCCGCTCGACACGCCAGCCAGCGAAAACAAGGTAATCCGCGGCAAACTCACCGAAGCGACTGTCCGCGCCGCCTTCGACACCTTCTACCGACACTGCCAGCGACTGGTCGATGAAAACAGACAGGCCGAACTGGAGTCCGCGCGCAAACGTTTCCTGGCGACGTTCGACTGAAACAGCTCAGGTCGGCAAATCGAAGCCCTTCAGCTTCCGGAACATATCCACCGCGTACGAATCGGTCATCCCGGCGACAAAGTCGGCCACCTGCAACAGGCGCACGTAGGGATCGGGATCAGGCTCGCCATGATGGCCGAGGAATTGCGCCGGCAGCAGCTTCATCAGCATGCGCTCGCGGGTGGTAAAGCGGGTGCCCTCAACGCCGGCCGCCGCTTCGACCGCATCGGTGAACAGGCCGAGCAAGGCGCCCAGTACCTCGAAGCCGGCGGTTTCGATTTCCAGCGCCGGACGGGCGGTGTAGATGGTTTCCTTGGCCAGTTTCAGAACAGCCTGCAGTGGCACCGCGACGGGCGATTGCTCGAGCAGTTCTTCGTCAAATTCGCCGTCAAGAATGGCCGTTTCGTTTTCAAGGAAGACCGCGGCCGCGCTTTCCAGCAGCCGGCCGATGGCCTTGGCGCGCAGGTATTCGATGCGCTCCTTCGGATCATGCAGACGGTCAAGCCGGCCGCCGCTGACGCTGTTGCCGGCGAGGTCGGCGAGCAGGCACTCGGCATCGCGATAAGGCACGAAGCCGAGCTTGGCGGCATCTTCAAGATCGACAATCAGGTAGCAGGTGTCGTCAGCCACTTCAACAAGGAAGGCCAGCGGGTGGCGGCGCCAGGCGGTGCCCGGCAGGCGCTCGATGAGGCCGGTGGCCTGGGCGACGCGGGCAAAGTTGTCGGCGTCCTGCTGGAAGAAGCCGAATTTCTTGCCGCTTTTTCCCGGTAATTCCGCGTTCACCGCAGACGGCCGCGGGTATTTGGTAAAGGTCGCCAGTACCGCGCTGGTCAGCTGCAAACCACCCGGGTTGGCCGGACTCTGCAGGCGGCTGACGATGCGAAACCCCTGCGCGTTGCCCTCGTAGCGCTCGAAATCGGCACGCTGGGCCGGCGTGAAGTCATGGCGTTCGAGCAGGCCGGAAGTGCGGAACCATTCGCGGATGGCATCCTCGCCGGCATGACCAAACGGTGGGTTCCCGATATCGTGGGCAAGACAGGCAGCGGCGACAATGGCGCCGAAATCGCCGGACTCGACATCCTTCAGCCCGTGGCGGGCGATGATTTCACGGCCGACGACGGCGCCGAGGGAGCGCCCGACACAACTGGCTTCGAGGCTGTGCGTCAGGCGGGTGCGGACGTAATCGCTCTTGGAGAGCGGAAAAACCTGCGTCTTGTCCTTCAGGCGACGGAAGGCCGAGGTGAAGACGATGCGGTCGTAATCCTGCTGAAATGCCGTGCGCTCAGCTGTTCCCGGCGCCTTGCCGGCGCCGAGGCGTTCGCTCGACAGCAGTTTTTCCCAGGTTTTCCGTTTGCCCATGCGCGTGTATTTGTGCGATTGCGATGGGCTCGGAGTTTACTCTGCTTCGAGCGCTGCCCGCACGTGATCGGGAATCGGCGCCGATTTGCCGGTCTGCGTATCCATCCACACCATTTTTGCCGCGCCTTCGGCGTAGAGCTGATCCTCGCCGACAATGCGCATCTCGACATACGTCTGCACGCTGGAACGCCCCGGATGGCCGGCGTAGGTGCGAACCTCGACGGTGCCCGGGTAAGTCATCGGAATCAGGAAGGTGCAGCTGGCATTGATGATCACCGGCCCCAGCCCGCCCGGCCGCACTTCGACGCCGACTTCCTCGCACCATTCGACGCGCGCCTGCTCCATAAAGCGGAAATACACCGTATTGTTCACATGGCCGTAGGCATCCATGTCGCCCCAGCGCATCGGGATCGTGGTGACGTGTATCAGTTTCTTTTTATGTTCCATTGCCAGTCTGTTCTTCAAGGGGTTGATCTATACGACTCCATACTGTACCGTATTGTGAATAAGTTAACAATAAACAAGGAGACATCATGGAACGCGAAGCCATGGAATTCGACGTCGTCATCGTTGGCGGCGGCCCGTCCGGACTGGCATCGGCGATTCGCCTGAAGCAGCTGGCTGCCGAAAAAGGCAGCGACATCTCGGTCTGTCTGATCGAAAAAGGTGCCGAAATCGGCGCCCATATCCTGTCCGGCGCGGTCATGGACCCCTGTGCCCTCACTGAGCTGCTGCCGAACTGGAAAGAAGACTGCGCACCACTCAATGCCCCGGTTTCCGAAGATCGCTTCATGATCCTCAGCGAAACCGGCGCCACCAAGGTGCCCAACGCCCTCCTCCCCGGCTGCTTCCACAATGAAGGCAATTACGTCATCTCGCTGGGCAACGTCTGCCGCTGGCTGGGCGAACAGGCGGAAGCGCTGGGCGTCGAGATCTACCCCGGCTTTGCCGGTGCCGAAGTGCTGTTCGACGAGAACGGCGCGGTCAAGGGCGTTGCCACCGGCGACATGGGCCGGTTGCATGATGGCAGCGAAGGCCCGAACTTCCAGCCGGGCATGGAATTGCATGGCAAATACACTTTTTTTGCCGAAGGCTGCCGTGGTCATCTCGGCAAGGCGCTGATGGAGCGTTTCCAGCTCAACGCCGGCGCCGATCCGCAAACCTACGGCATCGGCATCAAGGAATTGTGGGACATCGACCCCGCCAAACATCAGCTCGGCCTCGTGGTGCACAGCGGCGGCTGGCCGATGCAACCGGACACCTACGGCGGCGGCTTTCTGTATCACCTCGAGAACAATCAGGTCGCTGTCGGCTTCGTCGTCGGTCTCGGCTATGAAAACCCGCACCTGTCGCCCTACGAGGAATTCCAGCGCTACAAGACGCATCCGGAAATCCGCAAGTTCCTCGAAGGCGGCAAGCGTGTGGCCTACGGCGCCCGCGCCCTGACGGCCGGCGGCGTCCAGTCGCTACCCAAGCTGGTGTTCCCCGGCGGCGTGCTGATCGGTGATGATGCCGGCTTCCTCAACGCTGCCCGCATCAAGGGTTCGCATACCGCCATCAAGTCCGGCATGCTCGCTGCCGAAGCCTGCTTCGACGCCCTCGCCGCCGAACGCCAGCGCGACGAACTGACGGCCTACCCCGAGGCCTACAAGAACAGCTGGCTTTACGACGAACTCTACAAGGCGCGCAACTTCAAGCCGTGGATGGCCAAGGGGCTGAAGCTCGGTTCGATCATGTTCGGCATCGACCAGATCGTCTTCGGCGGCAAGGCGCCCTGGACGCTGCGCCACAAGACCCCGGATCACGCCAAACTGAAGCCGGCTGCCGACTGCCCGAAGATCGACTACCCGAAACCGGATGGCGTCATCACCTTCGACCGCCTGTCCTCGGTCTTCCTCTCCAGCACCAACCATGAGGAAGACCAGCCCTGCCACCTGCAACTCAAGGATGCCTCGATTCCGGTCAAGGTCAATCTGGCGACCTACGATGCGCCGGAACAGCGCTTCTGCCCGGCCGGGGTCTATGAAATCCTCGGCCAGGAAGAAGGTCAGCCCCGCCTGCAGATCAATGCGCAGAACTGCGTGCACTGCAAAACCTGCGACATCAAGGATCCGACGCAGAACATCAACTGGGTGGTGCCGCAGGGCGGCGAAGGACCGACCTACCCCAATATGTAAGTCGCCCGGCGACAGGCAACCGCACCAAAAGGCGCCGCAAGCGCTTTCCGGTGCGGTTTCTGTTTTATAATCGTCAGGCTAACCCCCTAGGGAGAACAAACACATGGGCTTTCTCGCCGACAAGAAAATTCTGATCACCGGTCTGCTGTCCAAGCACTCCATCGCCTATGGCATCGCCAAGGCCTGCCACCGTGAAGGCGCCCAGCTTGCCTTCACCTACCAGAACGAGCGCTTCGAAGACCGCATCAAGAAGTTCGCTACCGAATTCGGCAGCGACATCACCATTCCTCTCGATGTCAGCAGCGACGAACAGATTGAAAATGTTTTCGTTGAACTGGCCAAGCGCTGGGACGGTCTCGACGGTCTGGTCCACTCCATTGCCTACGCGCCGACCGAAGCCATCGAAGGTGACTTCCTTAACGGCATCACCCGTGACGCCTTCCGCATCGCCCACGACATCTCTTCGTACAGCTATGCCGCGCTGGCCAAGGGTGCCCGCCCGATGATGCAGGGCCGCCCGAATGCCTCGATGCTCGCCCTGTCCTACCTCGGCGCCGAGCGCACCATGCCCAACTACAACACCATGGGTCTGGCCAAGGCCAGCCTTGAGGCTGCCACGCGCTACCTGGCCTTCTGCCTCGGCCCTGAAGGCATCCGCGCCAACGCCATTTCCGCCGGCCCGATCAAGACGCTGGCCGCCTCCGGTATCGGCAACTTCGGCAAGCTGCTCGCCTACAACTCGCACAATGCCCCGCTGCGTCGCAACGTGACCATCGAAGAAGTCGGCAATGCCGCCGCCTTCATGCTCTCCGACCTCGCCAGCGGTATCACCGGCGAAATCATGTACGTCGATGGCGGCATGAACACTGTCGCCCTGGGCAACGCCGACCCGCTGCCCGCCTGAACGTGAGCCGCAGCCCTGCTGCGGTGAACGCGAAAAACCATCAAAAAAGCCGGCATCGCCGGCTTTTTTGATTTCTGGTCCGGCAGCGGATTTACATCCGGCCGGTGCCGCGCTGAGTCTCTCAGAACCTCAGCCCTTCAGTTCCTTGATCAGATCGACATAGCCCTGCATCGCCGCCTCGGCACCGGTCCCCTGCAAGGACGCCCAGGCATCGAATTTGGCCCGGCCGACCAGATCGGTAAAACCGGGCCGCCGGCCGGCAACATCACCTTCGGTGGCTTGTTTGTACAACGCGTAAATGCGCAGCAGCGTCTGGTTGTCCGGACGCTCAGCCAGCGTTTTGGACGTAGCGACAGCGGCGGTAAATGCGGCCTCAAGCGTGCTCATGCCAAGCTCCTGTGATCACTTTTCCTTGGATTCGATGGCCGAAGCGTTGATTTCCACCTTGTAGCGGGCACGCAAGGCGGCCAGGTAGAGCTGGATGTCTTCCTGAGCCAGCAAGGTGCCCAGCTGACGCAGCATGGCCTGCTTGCGGGCGTCGTCGAGTGCTTCGCCGCTTTCGAGACGGGTGATCTTGAACAGGCCGTAGCCCGCGCCCGGCAATTCAGCGCCAACATAGGCGGGCAGCTTGCCGGTATCGGCACGGAAGACCGCCGGTGCCGCCGGTTGCGGAATCAGACGGGCATCCATACGCGACACCAGCTTGCCGCTGCCCCAGCCGAGCTTGTCCTCACCCTTCTTCAGCGCTTCGAGGCGGGCCTCGCCATCCTTCTTCGCCAGCGCCTGGGCTTCCTGGCGCTTGAGCAGGGTTTCGATGCTGGTCTGGACGCTTTCAAATGGCTGCAGCGTCGCCGGCTTGTAATCGACGATACGCGCAGCGACCAGCGTGTTGGCCGCGGTTTCGACGGCTTCGGTATTGCGCTTGTTCTTGACGGAGTCGTCCGAGAATAGCGCTGCCAGCAGCTTTTCGTTACCCAGCGGGCCATTGGCCGGATTGGCCTGACGCCCCAGCCAATCGGTCTTCTTGATCGTCAGCTTGAACTTCTCGGCGGCCGGCTGCAGGCTGTCGGATTGCTCGTAGACGATGTTGCTGAAGGCCTCGGCGGCTTCGGCAAACTTGCGCGAGGCGGCGGTCTTCTTCAACTCGGCCTCGATTTCGCCACGGACTTCGGCCAGCGGCTTTTCCTTGGCAGCGTGGATACCGGTCAGCTTGATGATGTGGAAGCCGAAGTCGGATTCGACCACGCCGGACATTTCGCCTTCCTTGAGGCCGAAAGTGGCATCTTCAAAGGGCTTGACCATCATGCCGCGGCCAAAAAAGCCCAGATCACCGCCCTTGGCCGCCGAACCCGGGTCATCAGAATGTTTTTTCGCCAGATCGGCAAAGTTGGCCGGCGTCTTGCGCACTTCCTTGAGCAATTCTTCGGCCTTGGCCTTTGCCTTGTCCTTGCCCAGTTTTTCGGAGGCGATCAGGATGTGGCTGGCTCGGCGCTCTTCGGCCTGTTGGTAACGATCCTTGTGGCCGTCGTACCAGGCCTTGATTTCGGCCTCGGTCACGGCCAGCTGGGCGCCGATGCTCTCCATCGAGAAAACCACGTATTCGGCCTGCGCCTGCTCGGGAATCTGGAACTGCTTGGCGTTGCTGTCGTAGAACTTGCGGGCGGCATCATCGGCCAGCTTGACCTGATCAAGGTAGCGACCGAGGTCAAGGCGGAATTCCTGCACTTCCCGTTTTTCAGTCTGCAGGGCCAGCACGCGCTCGGCGACGGTACGAGACACAACGCCGGACTGCGCCACAGCCCCGGCCAGTTGCTGCAACGTCAGATCCTGGCGCAGCTGCGCCTCGAAACTGGCCGGCGTCATGCCCTGACTGCGCAAGGCCGCTTCGTAACGCTCACTGGAAAACTTGCCGTCGATCTTGAAACCGTCGATGCTGCCGATGGCGCGGCGGATTGCATCGTCGCTGGCGAACATGCGCTTCTTGTTCGCTTCCAGCATCAGCAGGCGCTGGTCGACCAGATCGTCGAGCACGGCCTTGCGCGCCATCGGATTGTCGAGCATCTTCGGATCCAGCTGGCCGCCCATCTGGGCACGCAAGCGCTCCTGCTGGTCACGCAGTGCCTGCTGGAACTGCTGCTGGGTAATCTTGATGTCGCCGATTTTGGCAACATTGTCACCGGTGCCGGCATCGCGGACGTAGGACTCGACACCGAAAAAGGCGAATGGCAGTGCGATCAGCGCCAGAAAGACCTGGACGATGCGTTTGTTGTTACGGACTGCGTCGAACATGAGCGGAAAAACCCTTCGATTGCGTTCAGACCGGCTGGATTACCCCAGCCAAAAAGGGGCAATGATACCGTAGTTTGCAATGCCCCGATTTGATTCAGCACGCAGAGAAGATGCGCCCGAGACGGCGGACGGCATCCTCGATTTCCGGCGTGTGCGGGTTGCCGCAATTCAGGCGCAGGCAGTTGCGGTACAGGCCGCTGGCCGAAAACAGCTCGCCCGGCACATAGGCGACGCCTTCGGCCAGCGCGGTCTCGTAGCAGGCCGTCGTGTCGATGTGCTCGGGCAACTCCACCCACAGCACATAGCCGCCCTGCGGCTGCGAAATGCGTGACGCCACCGGAAAATGCCGCGCCACCGCCGCCTGCATCGCGGCAACCTGCTGCCGGTAGCTGCGTCGCAGGCTGCGCAGATGGCGCTCGTAGGCACCGGATTCGAGATATTCGGCAAGCACGTGCTGTGTCAGCGGGTTGGTACCGCCGCTGCTGATGGTCTTCTGCAAGGCAATCGCTGACCGGTACTTGCCGGCGGCGACAAAACCGATGCGTAGCGATGGCGACAGGCATTTCGAGAACGAACTGCACAGCATGACATTGCCGGCCTGGGCAAAGGCCTTGATCGGCCACGGCCGCTGCTCGGTGAAATGCAGATCGCCATAAATATCGTCCTCGATCACCGCGATGTCGCGGGCGGCGGTCAAGGCCGCGAGTTGCCGCTTTTTCTCGTCCGGCATCTGGCAGCCAAGCGGATTGCTGCCATTCGACACCAGCAGGCAGGCCGCAACCCGCCCTTGCCGCGACGCCAGATCAAGCGCCTCGACCGACATTCCGCTACGCGGATCGGTGGGGATCTCCAGCGCTTTCAGGCCCAGCGATTCGAGCAGCTGCAACATCAGGTAATACGCCGGCGACTCGACCGCCACGGTATCCCCCGGCCGGGTGGCGGCGCGCAGGCAGAGACCGAGTGCCTCGGTACAGGAATTGGTGATGACGATTTCGCTGCCATCCAGCGGCCCGCCCCAGGCCAGCGAGCGGCGCACCAGCTGACGCACCAGCGCCGGTTCATCCATATTGATATGACTGCCGCCGGCAAGCAGCCCCGTGTGACGACGGGCGACACCGGCATACAGGCGATGCAGTGCCGCCAAGGGGAGCAGCTCCGGTGCCGGCAAGGCCGCCGCCAGCGGTGCGACACCGCTGCGCGCGCCAGCCTGCAGTACCCGCACCAGCCGCTGGCTGATATCGACCGGCATCGGCCCGCTCGGTGTCACCCCGGCACGCGGCTCGGCCCGCAAGGCCCGCGGCCGGGTCACGAAGTAGCCGGACTGCGGCCGCGCCTCGACCAGGCCGCGATCCTCCAGTTGGCGCAGGGCTTGGACAACGGTCGACACCGACAGGCGCCGCTCCTGCGACAGCCGCCGCACCGAAGGCAGGCGGTCGCCATGCTGCAAGACACCGCCGGCAATCATGCCGGCCAGCTCACCGGCCAGCTTTTCGTAACGCAACAAGGATTCAGACATATTCCACCAGCACAGTTGTCAGGCATGAAGACCGATACAGTTGCCAATGATGAAAACTGTATTGGTCACAATTTAATTTCATTGCAACTGTACCATTCCGCGGGCGACTTCTACACTGGACGCATCTCAGGAAAGGAGGTCAGCCATGCAGTTCAAACACGCATCCGCAGAATTCGTGCTCAAGGAAAACCACCCGCTGGCAGCGGTTAACGCCCGGGGCGTTTGCATTCGTTGTACAGAAGGACGCATCTGGATCACCGTCAGCGGTCAGGCCGAGGACATTTTTCTCGATGCGGGTGAATCGTGGATCTGTGATGGCGACGGCCTGCTCTTGATCGACGCCCTGGACCGGGCGCAGGTTGTGATCGAGGCGCCTGAAAAGAGGCAACAGCTCATATCGGCATTTCGCCGGCAGTTCGCCCGGCTAGGCCATGCCTGCCGGTTGTATTGGCCCGGCACTGCCGGACGCCGCAGCCACCCCGCCTAGGCGAAGAGGTCCGGCGCCATCGGCCGCAGATTTTCGCGTTTGACCGTCAAGCGGACGCAAACGCCCTGCCGGCCGATGGCTTCAACCACCATCCGGCCGCCCGACGCTTCGGCGACGACCCGGACATTGCGTGTCAGCTTGCGGCTGCGCGCGGCATAAACCACCAGCGCCCCAACCGGCGGCATCCAGGATTTTTGCGTCTTCGCCATAAGCAGCCCCTCGCTGAAATTTTGGCCAAGGCTACCCGCGATGCCTGAAAACAAAAATACTGTACATCCGTACAGTTATTGTGTATCTTCGCGCCATGACCAAAACAACTGGTCGTTCATACAGTACATCAACCCCTGTCGCGGAGGATGCAACATGAAACAACTACAAGTCTGGTTCGACCGCATTGCCGGCGTCTGCCATGAAGAACAAGCCCGCCTGATGCGCGCCCGCGCCATCTTTTCCCAGAACGGACCGGATGTCGCCGCCCTGCAAACCCCGGCCTGCTGGCGCCGCCGGCAACGGATCGTTGCCCCGGGCAAGCACCGGAACGGCTGAACAAGCCAAATCCCGACTGCTGCGGTAAACCCGAAAAAACATCGAATTTCCGGAGCGACCCCAAGCAAGCCATAGCCGGGGCTTCGTAGTCAGCACCCGGCACCGGATTCCGGGCAACAAAAAAGCGGCCGGAGCCGCTTTTTTATTACATGCCGACGTTGATCAGCCAACCCAGCGCCGCGCGTTGCGGAACATGCGCATCCACGGCGAATCACCCTCGCCGGCCAGCCAGTCCTTCGGTGCCCACGACATCTGCACGCTGCGGAAGACGCGTTCCGGGTGCGGCATCATGATCGTGAAACGACCGTCGGCCGTGGTCACGCCAGTCAGGCCGCCCGGCGAACCGTTCGGGTTGTACGGATAGACCTCGGTGGCTTCGCCCTTGTTATCCACGTAACGCAGCGCCGACAGCACGCCCGCCTTGTCGGCATCGTTGGCAAACACCGCACGACCTTCGCCGTGCGAAACGACGATGGGAATCAGCGAGCCTTCCATTCCGTTGAAGAACAGCGACGGCGAATCGAGGACTTCGGTCATAACGAAGCGAGCCTCGAACTGCTCGACCTTGTTGCGGCGGAATGCCGGCCAGTGTTCGGCCCCCGGGATCAGCGACTTCAGCGCGCTCATCATCTGGCAGCCATTGCAGACGCCCAGTGCGAAGGTGTCCTTGCGGTTGAAGAATTCGGCGAACTCGTCGCGGCAGCCTTCGTGCATCAGGATGGTCTTGGCCCAGCCCTGACCGGCGCCGAGCACGTCGCCATAGGAGAAACCGCCGCAGGCCACGAGACCCTTGAAATCCTTGAGATTGACGCGCCCCGACAGGATGTCGCTCATATGCACGTCAACCGAGGCGAAGCCGGCACGGTCGAACGCCGCGGCCATTTCGTAATGGCTGTTGACGCCCTGCTCGCGCAGGATGGCCATGCGCGGCTTGGCGCCGAGCTGCAGGTAAACCTTGGTGAAATCGTCCTGCTGGTCGAAAGTGACCTTCGGCGACAAACCGGGATCGCTGGTGTCGAGAATGCGGTCGAATTCCTGCTGGGCGCAGCTCGGGTTGTCGCGCAAGGTCTGCATCTGGTAGCTGGTCTCGGACCAGGCGCGCTGCATGTTAACGCGTGTTTCGCGCAACAGCTTCTTGGCATTGCGGATGACGCGGATCTCGTCGCTCATGTTCGGGTAGCCGACGAAGTGGTACGGCAAGCCGGCTTCGCGCAGCATCTGCGTTACGGTCGAACGGTCGTCACGTTTGACCTGGATCAGCGCACCGACTTCTTCATTGAACAGCGCACGAACGACATTTTCGAAATCGCGGCCGGCCATCAGGTCGGGACGCTTTTCGGAGCCATCGACATCCAGCGCCTGCGCATCGAAGCAGATGCCATCGAGGTCCAGCGTCACGCCACAGCGGCTGGCAAAGGCCATTTCGGCGGCGGCAGCAAAGAGACCACCATCGGAACGGTCGTGGTAAGCCTGGATCAGGCCGGCACGATTGAGACGCTGCACGGTGTTGAATAGCGCCTTGAGTTGCTGCGGCTGATCGACATCCGGCGCATCGCTGCCGGTGGCGTTATAGACCTGCGCCAGGCAGGAACCACCGAGGCGGCGCTGGCCGAGGTCGATCAGGATCAGGTCGCTGTCGCCACAATCGCGGTTGAGCACCGGCGTCAGCGTCTTGCGCACATCATCAACAGCAGCAAAGGCGGTCACGATCAGCGACAGCGGCGACACCACCTGCTTCTTCTGGCCCGCCTCGTCCCAGGCGGTACGCATCGACAGCGAATCTTTGCCGACCGGAATCGACACGCCAACCTGCTTGCACAGTTCGGAAATGCCTTCGACCGTCGCATACAGGCGGGCATCCTCGCCCGGCACGCCGCAGGGCGCCATCCAGTTGGCGGAAAGCTTGACCTTGGTGAGATCACCGACATCGGCAGCCGCCAGATTGGTCAGCGATTCGGCAATCGCCATGCGGCCGGAGGCCGGGGCATCGAGAACCGCGACCGGCGTGCGCTCGCCCATCGAGAAGGCTTCGCCGAGGTTGGTCTGGTAACCCATGGTCGTCACAGCCACGTCGGCCACCGGCACCTGCCACGGGCCGACCATCTGGTCGCGGGCGGTCATGCCGCCGACGGAACGGTCACCAATCGAGATGAGGAAGGTCTTGTCGGCAATCGCCGGCAGCTTCATCAGGCGGTAGGCAGCATCCTTCAGCTCGAAGGAAACGGCATCGAAAGGCACGAAGCTGGCCGGCAGCGAGGTCACGTCACGCGTCATGCGCGGCGGCTTGCCGAGCAGCGCCTCCATTTCCATATCGACCGGATTGACGCCGAAATGGGCGTCGGTAACGGTCAGATGGCCGTCGCCAGTGGCTTCTCCGACCACCGCGAACGGGCAGCGCTCGCGCTCGCACATGGCCTGGAATTCGGCAATGCGGTTCGGCGGAATCGCCAGCACGTAGCGTTCCTGCGATTCATTCGACCAGATTTCAGCCGGCGACATTCCCGGTTCAAGGGTGGGCACCTTGCGCAGGTCGAACTTGGCGCCGACGCCGCCCGAATGGGCGAGTTCCGGCAGGGCGTTGGAAACGCCACCGGCACCGACGTCATGCACCGACAGGATCGGGTTGTCCTTGCCCATCTGCCAGCAGCGGTCGATGACTTCCTGCGCGCGGCGCTGGATTTCCGGGTTGCCACGCTGCACGGAAGCAAAGTCGAGGTCTTCGGCATTGACGCCGGCGGTCATCGACGAGGCAGCGCCGCCGCCGAGGCCGATCAGCATGCCGGGGCCGCCAAGTTGCACGAAAAGCGTGCCGACCGGGAAGGTTTCTTCCTTGAACGACTGCTCGGCCTGAATGGAGCCGAGGCCGCCGGCAATCATGATCGGCTTGTGATAGCCGCGCACGGTACCAGCCACATCCTGCTCGTAGGTGCGGAAGTAACCGGTCAGGTTCGGACGGCCGAATTCGTTGTTGAAGGCGGCGGCGCCAATCGGGCCTTCGATCATGATGTCCAGCGCTGAGGCGATGCGCGACGGGCGGCCGTAGGCCTTTTCCCAGGGCTGCGGCGCATCCGGGATGTTCAGGTTGGAGACCGAGAAGCCGCAGAGGCCGGCCTTCGGCTTGGAGCCCTTGCCGGTCGCGCCTTCGTCACGGATTTCGCCGCCGGAGCCAGTCGAGGCGCCGGGGAACGGCGAAATCGCCGTCGGGTGGTTGTGCGTCTCGACCTTGGTCAGGATGTGCGTCAGCTCTTCCTTGTAGGAATAGCCGCGGTCGGCATCCGGATAGAAACGGTTGATCGTCGCACCTTCGATGATCGACGCGTTGTCGGCGTAGGCCATCACCGTACCCTGCGGGTGGGCGGCGTGGGTTTCGCGGATCATGCCAAACAGCGTCTTGTCCTTCTGCTCGCCGTCAATAACCCACGAGGCATTGAAGATCTTGTGGCGGCAATGCTCGGAGTTGGCCTGGGCGAACATCATCAGTTCGACATCGGTCGGGTTGCGGCCGGCCTTGGTGAAGATGTCGAGCAGATAGTCGATTTCGTCGTCGGACAGCGCCAGGCCGAGCGAACCATTGGCCGCCACCAGTGCCGGCTTGCCGCCCACGAGGACATCCACGGTCGACAGCGGTTTCGGGGCAAAATGGCGGAACAGTTCGCCCGCCTCGTCAAAACCGGCCAGCACCGACTCGGTCATCCGGTCGTGCAGCAGGCCGGCGACGATCTTCTGCTCGTCAGCCGTCAGGGCGCGGCCGTTCTTGACGACCACATGGAAGGCCACGACGCGCTCGATGCGCTCGATCGCCGGCTCCAGATCGCAGTTGAAGGCAATGTCGGTGGCCTTGGACGACCACGGCGAAATGGTGCCGATACGCGGCGCGACCAGGAAGAGCGCGCCCTTGTCGGCCCCGGCCGGCTGTTCTTCAAGCAGCTGCGCCAGCTTCGTGCGCTCGTCGGCACTCAGGGCGCGTTTCTGCGCGATCACATGCCAGTAGTCGGCGGTCACCGATTCGATATCCGCCACGGCCGCGGTCAGGCGGGCAAGCAGGCGTTGCAGGCGGAAGGCGGAAAAGGCGGCGTCGCCCTTGAGGCAAAGAATGTCGGCCATGAGGTGGTTTCGGTGTGGCGGAAAGGGCAGAATTATACCCGAGCCGGGGCCACTCCGAAGGCCCGCCAAGCACCCACAAGTCACTATCAGGCACGCTGGAAATGCCCCTGCCGGCGGCCAACGCCATCCACGCCCGCCGTAATCGTCGCTGGCAAGCGGCTTGGCAGAAGACGCTGACCGCGTCATCAGTTTGGTGTAGCCTTGCGGCCTTTTTTCGACTTCGCCAGTCCAACGGTCATGACGCGCGGCTTGCAGCGCACCACATTCAACCGCTCCGGCCTTGTTCGCCTTCTCTCCGACACCACCCCGGAAGTTATTGATCCAAAATATGATTTTGGAGAGCGCCTGGGGCAGTGGCTGGATTTTTCGGATGCACTCGCCCTCTTCTCGGTCCTCAATCAGACGGCCGGCCGGAATACGTCCACCATTCCCGGCACGCAGGCGGCCGCACTGTCCGCCCAGTTGCAGCGTGTCCGCAACCAGCTTGGCACCGCCATCCGCGCCGACGGTGTTTTCAACGACTCGGGCGATGACCCGGCGCCGCGCCACCGCTTCCCGACGCCCTTGCCCGGTGCCAGCGCCGAGGCCGCAGCGGACTACGCCCCTTGCCACCGCTATTACCTGGCGCACCAGCGCGACATGAGCAGCGCCCTCGCCGCGCTGCGCAATAACGCCCGCAAGGCCTTGCAGCAAGGCTCGCCAGCGCAACGCCAACTCGCCGAACTCGACGCCGGATTCGACAGGATCCTCGCCAGCCGCGAGCGCACCCTGCTCGCCAATATCCCGATCCTGCTCGCCCGCCGCCACGCGCAACGCTATCAGGAACACCAGCAGGCCCTGCCGCCCGGCAGCGAAGACGATCCGGCAAGCTGGACGCAGCCCGGCAGCTGGCTCGAAGCCTTCTGCCAGGACACCCAGGCCGTGCTGCTCGCCGAACTCGACCTGCGCCTGAAGCCCGTCGCCGGCCTGATCGCCGCACTCGGCGAGGCCGAACCCCACACCGAAACAGAACAATGAACCGCAACTACGCCCTCTCTGCCTTCGTCCTCGGCCTGCTCGCCGCCGTCTGGGTGGCCTTCACCTATATCGGCGGCAGCACGCTGGCGCTGGCCGTCACGCTGATCATCACCGCTGTGTATATCGCCGGTGCGCTGGAAATGCGCCGCTTCCACCGCAACACGGTCGGGTTGGCGCAGGCGCTGAACAGCATCCCGGACGATCTCGCCCACCTTGGCGAATGGCTGCAGCAAGTGCCATCGGCGCTGCAGAACACCGTGCGTCTGCGCATCGAAGGCGAGCGCGTCGCCTTGCCCGGCCCCGGCATCACACCCTATCTGGTCGGCCTGCTGGTGCTGCTCGGCATGCTCGGTACCTTCCTCGGCATGGTCGTCACGCTGAACGGCGCCGTACTGGCGCTGGAAAGCACCACCGACCTGCAGACCATCCGCTCGGCGCTGGCCGCGCCGGTCAAGGGCCTTGGCGTCGCTTTCGGCACCTCGGTCGCCGGCGTCGCCACCTCGGCCATGCTCGGCTTGATTTCCGCCCTGTGCCGGCGCGATCGACTCAAGGTCGGCCAACTGCTCGACAGCCGCATTGCCGGCGTACTGCGCGACTTCTCGCTCAGCTACCAGCGTCAGGAAACCTTCAAGGCCCTGCAATCGCAGGCGCAGGCGCTGCCCGAACTGGTCGGCAAGCTCGATGCGATGATGAGCCAGATGGCCGAGCAGAACCGCCAACTCGGCGAGCGTCTGCTGGCCGGCCAGGACCGCTTCCATAGCGAAGCCAGGACGCTGTACACCGACCTCGCCCAATCCGTCGACCAGTCACTCAAGGCCAGCCTGAAGGACAGCGCCACCGTCGCCGCCGAGACCATCCAGCCTGTCGTTACCGCCACCATGACCGGCATCGCCAACGAAACGCGCGGCCTGCACGACAAGCTCTTCGGCACCGTGCAGGGCCAGCTGGAAGGCATTGCCAGTCAGTTCTCTCAGACTGTCGGCGCCGTGAGCGACACCTGGACGCAGGCGCTGGCCCGTCACGAACAGGCCACCGATACGCAGCGCCTGCAACTGCAAGGCGCGCTCACCGCCTACGCCGACAGTTTCGAGCAACGCTCAACCGCGCTGCTCGCCTCGGTCGATGCCACACAAGCCAAACTGCAGGCCGACGCCGCCCAGCAACAAGCCGCGCTTGCAGCCGCCACCAGCACCAGCCAGCAGCAACTGGCGACCACGCTCGCCCAGCAGATCGAATCCATTACCGCCCGCCTTGATGGGGCCGTCGCGCAAGTCGCCACCACCTGGCAGGCCGCCCTGGCCCAGCACGGCCAGTACGGCGAGGCGCTGAACGCGCAACTGAATGGCACCCTCACGGCCTTTGCCGACACCTTCGGCAGCCGTTCGCAATCCCTGCTCGATTCCGTCGAAGCCACCCACGCCACGCTCAAGGCTGAATTGGCCACCAGCCACGCCGCCTTCGCACAGACCACGCAGGACCAGCAGGCGGCGCTGGCGCAACAGGTCGCCACGCAGCTCGACGGCATCGCCCAGCGTTTCGATGGCGCCGTGACAGCCGTGGCCGATACCTGGACCGCCGCGCTCACCAAGCACGAGCAGGCCAGCGACCGCCTGACCTCGGCCCTGGATCAAACCCAGAACGCCATGGCCGACGCCTTCGCGCAACGCACCGCGACCCTGATCGCCGACCTGCGCGCCACGCAGGCCGACTGGCAGCGCGACTGGGCGGCCGGCGAACAGGCGCGCCAGAACCAATTCACCGACGCCCTGACCGCCATGGCCGGCAAGCTGGAAACGCAATGGCAGCAACACGGTGACGCCGCGCTCGCCCAACAGCAGCAGATCACGCAGACGCTCGGCGACACCGCCCGCGACCTCGTGGCCGCCACCCAGCGTCAGTCGGAAACGACCATCGCCGAAGTCACCCGCCTGATGCAGACGGCCGCCGAAGCGCCCAAGGCCGCTGCCGAGGTCATCGGCCAGCTGCGCCAGGAGCTCTCGGCCAGCATGGCGCGCGACAACACGCTGCTCGAAGAGCGCGCCCGTATCATGGAAACCCTGGGCGCCCTGCTCGACGCCATCAACCACGCCTCGACCGAGCAGCGCAGCGCCATCGACGCGCTGGTCAAATCCTCGGCCGACCTGCTCGAACGCACCGGCAACCAATTCGCCAGCAAGGTGGAAAGCGAAGCCGGCAAGCTGGTCGAGGTTGGTGCCGGCATCGCCGGTGGTGCGCTGGAAGTGGCCAGCCTGGGCGAGGCCTTTGGCGCCGCCGTGAAGATGTTTGCCGAATCCAGCGACAAGATGATGGGCGCCCTGCAGCGCATAGAGGGCGCGCTCGCCAAGTCGCTGACGCGCAGCGACGAACAGCTTGCCTACTACGTCGCCCAGGCGCGTGAAATCATCGACCTCAGCATCCTGTCGCAGAAGAAGATGGTCGACGACCTGCAGCGTGTCGCTGCCAGCGAGGCCTGAGCATGGAAGACATCGACGCCAGCGTCGAACACAGCACGCCCATCTGGGCCGTTTTCGGCGACCTGATGTCCGGCCTGCTCGGCGCCTTCGTCCTCATTCTGGTCGGCGTGCTCGGCGTGCAGCTCGAACTGGTTACCAGTCTGGAAGCCGAAATCGCCAAGCGCCAGCAGGAAGAACAACGCCGCCTGGCGCTGGAAAAGGCGCTCGCCGGCCCGCTCGCCTCCGGCCGCATCACGCTCGACAACGGCAAGATCGGCATCAGCGGCAACGTGCTGTTTGCGCTCAATTCCGACCAGCTGCAGCCAGAGGGCCGGCAGGTGCTGAAAGGCCTCGCCCAGCCCATCGCCGCCTACCTGTCGGTCGGCCAGCAGATGCTGATGGTCAGCGGCTTCACCGACGACATGCCGGTGCGCGGTAGCAACGGCAAATTCAGCGACAACTGGGAACTCTCCGCCCAGCGCGCCCTGACCGTCACCCGCACGCTGATCGAGGAAGGCGTGCCGGCGGACGCCGTCTTCGCCGCCGCCTTTGGATCGCAACAGCCGGTCGCCCCGAACAGCGACGCCGACGGCCGCGCCCGCAACCGCCGCGTTGAAATGGCGCCAGTGCCCAAATCCAGCCAGCCGCCCAAGGAAGCCAATGGCTGACACAGCCGGCGCGGACGACCTCGTCGCCCGGCTGGATGCCCTGCGCGCCAGCGGTGCCGCCGAGCGCGAACCGGTGGGCTTCGCCTACCTCGACGCCCTGACCCGCCGCGCCGCTACCCAACCCTCCGCCATCCGCCAGCCGCTGCTCGCCAAGCTAGCGGCGCTGGCCGACGAACTGACTGCCCGCCTTGCCACTCAGCCCGTTTCGCTTGTCAAAACCACGCCGGAAACCACCGCCAGCCCCCTCGCCGACCTGCTCGCCCACATCGGCCAGCACTCACCCGACCTGCCGGGTACGGCGATGCCAAATTCCGGCATCGCTACGGTGAACCGGAAAAATCGCCCAAAATCGAAAAAAGCCCCCATCGGCGCCACGGCACCGGGGCCGGAACTCAAGGCCATCGCGATGTTCCGCGACGCCTGGTCCAAGCTCAGCACCGAGCAGCAACTCACCCAAACCCTCGCCCAGGCCCCGGAAAACGCCGGCCCGATGAACTCCCAGCATCTCGTCCTGCGCAGCCTGGAGCTGATGCGCGACGTTGCGCCGGCCTATCTGCAAGGCTTCATGTCGTACATCGACACCTTGATCTGGCTGGAGCATGCTGACCCGAGCCGCAGCACGAACCAACGCCCCGGCCCGGCCAAACCGGCTGCCGCCCGCAAAAAACCCGCACCCCGCTGACCCATTCGCCGACCATCATGCGCTACACCTACCAATATCTCGTCCTTGAAGCCAACGGCCGCGTCACCACCGACAAGGAGCAGATCGACGCCAGCGCCTGGCTTGACTACCTCGCCGCGCACACCGACCGCTATGGCAACCTCGGCGAATTCGTCACCGCCGCACTGGCCGCCCTGCCGACGCAAGACCCGCTGGTCGCCAGCGCCATCACCGCCGACATCGACGAAATGTTCTGCACGCAGCAGCCGACCGCCGTCTTCCAGTTCGCCATGTACTGCTGGGAAGAACTCCAGGCCGGCCGCCTCAGCGCCCAAGCCTGGAGCGCCGTCCTCGGCACCGCCTGGGATTGCGGCGAGCGCGCCATGCTCGACCACATTCCGCTAAGCAGCGCGCAAGTCGTCCAGATGTTCGAAGCCGCCGACAAGGACACCCTTTTCCGCGTCACCGCGCGCCGCGACGACTGGGCCAGCTTCTTCGCCGGACTGCCCGAGCTGATCCCGGTCTACCGCGGCATCACCACGGCACTGAAATACCGCGAAAACGGCCTCTGCTGGACGACGCTTTCAGAAAAGGCCAAGCAACTCAGCGGACAGAACGTCAAAACCGCCGACGACATCCCCGGCGTCGTCGCCGCGCTTGTCCCCAAGACTGCCGTGCTTGCCTTCTTCGGCCAGGGTGACGAACTGGTCATCAACCCGGCGATTGCCAAGGAACACCAGGAAACCCACTACCTCAGCGGCACCGGCCTCAGCAAGTTCCGCCAGAACTGGAAGAAATGGCAGGCCGCCGAAAAGAAGCGCCGGGAAGAGTGAGCCAGCGATGACCCCGCCCGACCTCGAACGACAACTCGCCTTCCTGCGCGAAATCGACCGCCTGAAAAGCATCGTTCGCCTCACACCGCTGATCGACCGCTCGCGCCGCGAAAACAGCGCCGAACACTCCTGGCACCTCGCCATGTACGCGCTGGTGCTCGCCGAACACGCCGCGGGCAGCATCGACATCCTGCGCGTCGTCAAAATGCTGCTGATCCACGACATCGTCGAAATCGACGCCGGCGACGTCCCCTTCCACGCTCCCGAAACCCACGCCGGCCAGCAAGCCCGCGAACAACAAGCCGCCGAACGCCTCTTCGGCCTCCTCCCGCCCGCCCAAGCCAGTGAATTCCGCGACCTCTGGGATGAATTCGAAGCCGCCACCAGCGACGACGCAAAATTCGCCAAAGCCCTCGACCGCTTCCAGCCCATGATCCACAACGCCGCCACCAACGGCGGCACCTGGGTCGAAATGTCGGTCACCCTCGAGCAGATCAAAAGCCGCTGCCAGCCCCCGATAGAAGGCGGCGCGCCGGCGCTGTGGGCCGCGGCGGAGCAGCTGGCCGAGGCGCATTATCGGGAATAGGCGGTAAGGGATTGATCAGCGTTGAGGGGGGCTTGTCGGCCTTAGCGGCCATTCAGCAGAAAAGCCGCCAATGGCAGATTTACCACGACTCCGGACACGCCTAACTATCTGGCTGGGTAACATTGGCTGTACAACCGTCGGGTGAAGTGGAGTGTCAGTGGTCAATGTAGCAAGGGCTTCAATGCTCTCCAAGATGGCGGAAAATTTTGGCGCTGTTCGCGTTATGTGTTGATAAGCTGCCGCCCGAGGGCTGAGGCGATGAATTCGTTGGGCGTTACACCCTTCCTGAACCATTCAAGCAGTCGCTGCCAGGCCACGTAGTTCGGCAGGTATTTGGTAGCCACACCGCGGCAGCGACCATTGAACCATTCCTTCATCCGAGAGTGGTAGCTATTGACGGTCTGGACATGAAATGAAGGGTTAATCGGGCAACCATGCTTTGATGCGCTGAACATCTTCAGCGTCACGCCCAGTTCGCGCTGGAGGGAGTAGTAGGCTGAGTTTCCATCGGAGCACACTACGGTGTCGGGACGGACAACGCTACGTAGCACCTCCACCAATTCCTTACCTTTCATTCCCGGCTCCATCACTCGGTCCGCTGTATAACCTTGGCCCCGCGCAATCGCGACAAGCACGGGAACTTGCTCCTTCGAAAGGCCGCGCTTCTTCGCCTTCCCGCCGCGGCTCCGCGCGGGTCTCGGCAGTCCTCTTTGGCCCTTCATTGAGAGGAGAAAGTAGGTTTCGTCAGCCTCAAGCAACCCTTCTACCGCTGTGGGCTGCTGCGCGACAATGGCCGTCAGGAAGCGATGGCGCCAACGGAATGCAGTTGAAACTGCTACGCCACATTCGGCTGCTGTTTGCCGAACCGTCATGCGCTGCCCCATGCAGGCTGTATTGACCGAGAAGCGTTGTTTCATTCACAGTCCGGACAGTGGTGTGCCGGTAATTGCGCTTGAGGTGCGATGACAATCCTTACAGCGATACCGCTGAAGTCCGTGCGCTCGACCGTAACGAACGACTGCGAGGCTGCCGCAGTGCCGGCAGCACGCTTCGCCTCGGGCTGTATCAATTGCCAGGTACGAAGCGACCGATGCTCTGCGGTCATCTACTGCTTTTGCCAATTCATCAAGTTGCGCGGGACTCAGCGCATCGAGACGACTCATGATTCGGTTGAAGTGCTCTGTCCTCATCGCCAGACTCCTTGTCTGGATTGATTATGGACGAAATCAACACGCTACGCGAACAGAGCCAAAATTTTTGGAAATTGGCTGCATCCCGTTTGTGTTCGCATAGTTAAAAGCAGAGTTTCACCTTGTTCAGTGTGGTCGTGACTGTGCAGCTACCGTTTTTCTTCTTGGCTATGTTTCAAAATAGGGTTGGTAGCAAAATCCCGAACCGCCTTTGATGACAACACCGTAAACCAGTCACGCAACAAAAAAGCCTGCGAGAAGACATGGCAGGTCGATTTGGTTTTCAAGTCGCTTGCTATTTCCGCTCGTCGAACCACCAGCGTGAAACGATGTGGTCTATGTGCGGCAGATGGAACGCCAGCAGAACATCGAAAACGACATCGACGGAAAGGGCGAACTCCTCGTCTGCTTCCAGCCTGTCCTCGAACCATCTCGCCTGCATCGCGTCGCACTTGACGCAACCGTTGGACAAATACTCCTCCCTGTTCTCGACATCCAGCCCACTTTGCCTGACCTTCAAGGCCCCCATGCCGTGCCTTTTCAGCAACGATGGCGGGAGCCACGACTTGACTCGTTCGGTGCCCTCAATCAGTTCCCCCAATGATTTGAGAGAGACGGGAATGTCGGGATGCCCCGGCAGGACCCTCGACACGGCGAACACCAGACGCGTCACAAGTTTCGTCCCGGCCTTGCATCTGCGACATGTCGCGGGAGTCGCGAACACGTCCAGAGGAACCGTCCTGTTGATGACAGGGAAGAATTTCAGCCTGCCTGAAACAACCCCCTCCGCGAAGTCCTCCAAGCTTATCCTCTGGCTCCAATAACGCGGCTCGTCCCTGTCCTTCGCCCTGATTCTTGCCGGGTTGTATGAAGGCGACGGCAGGAGGACATAGAACGACTTCGACTTGTCGTCGAAAACAAGGCGAAAGGCCGGGACCATCTGCGACACGGGGAAGTCGTGCTGCCTGAACAGCCACAGGCCGCGCACGTCCGCGTCGTCGTATCTGAATTGCCTGCGGAAGGTCTCGTCGTCTTCCTGCCTGCTCCACTGAACCTCGATCGCGATGCGGCCCTTGCCCTTCGTCGCGAGAACATCGGCCCGCCAGCGCTCCCCCTCCGGCGTGGTTCCCTCCTGTTCCGTCTTGGCAATCCATTCTGTCCTTCGTACGCCCTCGACGACCTTGCGTTTTGCCAGCAAATGCTCCGCAGTCTCGGGAGCGGTCGTGCAAGGTCCTCGCCTTGCATGCGCGAAATGCCTCGTGCCGAGAGGGCTCGTCCTCAGCACCACGGCGGCTCCGCAGCATGGCATGCGGAGATTCCGTTCCTTGGCGTTCGACTCCCTGAGGGCCTTCCATGCGGACTCGCTCTCGAAGTCGAAGGCGAACACCTCGTCCTCGCCGCGAAGGCATTTCAGGGGCATTGCGTGTTCCCGTTCGTCATCCTGAAAGTGTAGCCGGAGACCATCTCATTCGGAACGAGCTTCCCTCGCTCTTTGCTTTTGCCTTTCGCGTGCCGCCAGCCAACGCCTGACTGCTTGCTTGGTCGCCTGAGACAGGCTTATCTCATCATCCCTGCACGCCTCCACCAGCATGCCACGCAGTCTCGCCCCCAGCGAGACGGATAAGTCCGTTCATCTTCAACCAATCCCACGGTCAACGCGGAATTTCGTCCAAAATCGGCAAGTGCCCCCCTCCCTGTGCTCACCACTGACGGCACCTCGGGAACCAAACCTACCTGTTAGCATCGAAATTGCTTGAAGCCATTCTGCTGCCGCGATTTACGACAAATCCGGCAGCAGACAACATAAAACCGACAATCCACGATTTCGATGAACGCCCCTGCCCCCCGCTTTTTTGCCTTCGACAACACCTATGTCCGCGACCTGGAGGGCTTTTACGCTCCCTGGAAGCCGACGCCGGCGAGCAAGCCGGTTTTGATCCGCCTGAATGAGGCACTGGTCCGTGAACTGGGGGCCGATCCGGCGGTGCTTGCGTCGCCGGCGGGGGTCGAGGCATTGGCCGGCAACCGCGTGCCCGAAGGGGCCGAGCCGATTGCGCAGGCTTATGCCGGGCATCAGTTCGGCGGCTTTTCGCCGCAACTGGGCGATGGCCGCGCCTTGTTACTAGGTGAGGTGATCGACAGCGCCGGCCAGCGCCGCGATATCGCCTTCAAGGGCTCCGGTCGCACGCCGTTTTCGCGCAATGGCGATGGCAAGTGCGCGCTCGGCCCGGCCTTGCGCGAGTACCTGATCAGCGAGGCCATGCACGCGCTGGGCATTCCGACGACGCGCTCGCTGGCGGTGGTGGCGACCGGCGACATGGTGCGCCGCGACCGCGCCCTGCCCGGCGCGGTGCTGACGCGGGTGGCGGCCAGCCATGTGCGCGTCGGCACCTTTGAGTTCTTCGCCACCCATCAGGGGCCGGAACAGGTGAAGCGCCTGGCCGATTACGTCATCACCCGCCACTACCCGGCACTGGCCGACAGCACCCAGCCCTACCTCAACCTGCTGGCCGACGTTGCCGAGCGGCAAGCCGAACTGGTGGCGCGCTGGCTGGGCGTCGGTTTCATCCACGGCGTGATGAACACCGACAACATGACGCTCTCCGGCGAAACCATCGACTACGGCCCCTGCGCGTTCATGGAGGCCTATAGCCCGAGCACCGTTTTCAGTTCCATCGACAGCGGCGGGCGCTACGCCTACGGCAAGCAGGCCGGCATCGCCCGCTGGAACCTGGCACGGCTGGCCGAAACGCTGCTACCGCTGATCGATACCGACACCCAGCGCGCCGTACAGCTGGCCACCGAGATCATCGACGCCTTCAACGAGCGCCACGCAGCGCACTGGCTGGCCGTCTTCCGTGCCAAGCTGGGGCTGGACGACACCGGCGATGCGGAAGCCGACCGCACATTGATCGACGACTTCCTGCTTATCCTCAAGCACAACCGGCTCGACTTCACCCTCGCCTTCCGTGCCCTGACGGCGGCAGCGGCCGGCGATTTCGCGCGTTTGCATGGCCTGATGGCCAAGGCGCCGGATTTCGCCGACTGGCAAACCCGCTGGCAGGCACGCCAGCCGATACGCACTCCAACCCTGCTCGCCGCCATGCAGCAGGCCAGCCCGACCTACATCCCGCGCAACCACCGGGTGGAAGCGGCGTTGGATGCGGCGGTCGAGCACAATGACCTGGCGCCCTTCGAGCGCCTGCTGGCGGTCATCCAGTCGCCATTTGACGAACGCGCGGCGGACGCGGAGTATGGCGAACCCGCCCCGAGTGAATTCACCAAGACTTACATGACCTTCTGCGGCACCTGAAACCAACAGGGAGACAAAACATGAGCCAAACCACCGACCTGCTGACCTGGAACGGCATTATCGAGATCATCCGCAACGGCAACCCTCTGCCGCCGCGCCGCCACGAGCGTAGCGCCGCTGACTGGAAGGAAGTGCTGACGCCGGAACAGTTCTACGTCACCCGCCAGAAAGGCACCGAACGCGCCTTCAGTTCGTCGATGTGCGCGGTTTTCGAACCCGGCCGCTACGCCTGCGCCTGCTGCGGCGAACCCCTCTTCGACGCGCAGACAAAATTCGACAGTGGCAGCGGCTGGCCCAGCTTCACCCAGGTCATCGCGCCCGGCCTGGTCAATTACATCCTCGACACCAGCCACGGCATGCAGCGCGTCGAAACCACCTGTGCCGTCTGCGATGCCCACCTCGGCCACGTTTTCCCCGATGGCCCGCAACCCAGCGGCCTGCGCTACTGCATCAACGCACTGGCGCTGAAAAAGCTCGCCTGAACCCCATCTGCGGTCAACCCAAAAATCTGCCCAAAACGGGCACGCCACACAATCACCCACCATGACGATCACGATCTACCACAATAGCCGTTGCAGCAAATCGCGTGACACCCTCGCCCTTCTTCAGCAGCGTGGCATCGAACCGAACGTCGTTGCTTACCTCGACACCCCGCCCGACACTGCCACCGTGCGCGGCCTGCTGAAAAAACTTGGCCTCGCCGACGCCCGCGCCCTGATGCGCAAGGGCGAAGCGGAATACAAGGATCTCAACCTGGCCGACCCGGCGCTGTCGCAAGACGCCCTGATCGCAGCCATGGTTGCCCACCCCAAGCTCATCGAACGCCCGATCGTCGTCAATGGCGACAAGGCCGCCATCGGCCGGCCACCGGAGAATGTGCTGGGGATTTTGTAAGCCGAGGGTAAATCCGCGTCAGTTTCGCCAGCCTTTCCGGCACAGGCATGCGCGAACCAGCCTACTCGGGTTTGCTGTCCGTCACCCCCAACAGCGTGTTCAGGATCGCGGCCGCTTCTTCAAACCTGAATTCATCGATTTTCCTGGCGAGATCGTTATACTGCTCAGGCGAAAGGTGCTGCAACTGGCTGGCGTTCATTTTCAGCAAGTCCTTGGCCTCGATGTTCCCGGTTTCAAGCGCACGTAACAGCGGGCGGCAGGCGCCGCGCAAATCGGCAAGCGCAATGCTGTCGAATGTTGCTTCAGAAGCATCAACCACCTGCGGCTTGGCCAATGGCGCACTTGTCGTCCTGCGGTAATCCAGCGTTACGGTTTGGGTTTCATGTTGATCCGAGACGGCGACGCCGAGGACGGCAGCAAACCAGAAACAACTCCCCCGCCCCGGTTCGCTATCGACCCCGACCGCGCCGTGCATCAGTTGAACCAATTGCTTGACGCTGACCAGCCCCAGTCCGGCACCGCCGAATTTCCGGGTTGAACTGCCGTCGACCTGCTCGAAACTGCGGAACAGGACGGCCTTCTCTGCCTCGCCGATCCCGACACCGGTATCCGAAACGCTGAATCTGAGCGTCACCGTTGCCGCATCGCCCCCCTGCTTTTCGACGAGGATGCCTATGCCGCCAAGATCCGTAAACTTCAGCGCATTGGCGAGGTAATGTCGCAAGATTGTCGCCAGACGACCGGCATCGCCAATCAAGTACCGCGGCACCTCCGGCGCGACGGAGATATCGAAATCCAGTCCTTTTTCGGTCGCAGCTGGCGCAATCTGGCGATAAACCTCATCGAGCAGCGTCGAGAGATCAAACTGCGCGATCTCCAGTTTCAAATTATCGGATTCAAGTCGTGCGTAATCGATCAGATCATTGATCAGGCGTAGCAGATCGCGCGCACCATGGCTTGCCTTGCCAAGGTAGTCCTTGACCTTCGCATCCTGGCTATGACTCTGGGCCAAGCCCGTCATGCCCATGATGATATTCATCGGCGTGCGCAACTCGTGGCTGATGTTGCCCAGAAAAACGGTTTTGGCCCGATTGGCCGACTCGGCCAGATCCTTGGCGACCAGCAACTCCTGCGTACGATGATCGACCATCGCCTCAAGCTGGTTCTGGTATTCGTGCAAACCCGCCTCCGCCCGCCGTATCCGTCGCGCAAAGTAAATGGAGGAGAAAAGCATGACCAGGATGACCAGCAGGAAAGCCGCCGTCTGCTGGTGGACTTTAGCCAGTGCGCCGTCAATGCGGGTCGTAGCGGAAACAATGAAGACCCCATTGCCTGACTGTTCGTAGGCCGTCATCCGCAGCGGATCATCCATAGACCCGGAGCCCATGCGGGCAATAAAACCCTTTTCCGGTTCCTGGAGTACCGCTGCCTGAAGTTCGGGAATGACAAGTTTTGAACCGACGGCATGCCTGGGATTTTCCGGATAATTGAGGACGACCGTACCATCTGCCTTGGCGATGTTCAAGGATCTGAAGTCCTCAAGGTTCAAGCTTCCAAACGATTCCGAGAGGCGCCCAACGGCATACCCGGACAGCACTGCACCAGCAAAACGGCCATCCGGATAATTCAGACGTCGTGTAAACACAAGAGACCAGCGTCCATTGGAACGCCCAAGAACCGGTCCGGCGATGACCGTTTTGGCATCCGGAGTCTGTTTCATGTATTCGTAATAGTCACGACCAGTGATGTTGAATGGCTTGCCATCGGAGGCCAGTTTCCCGCCCACGAAAATCCCATCCGCATCAAGGACGACCAATGTACGAAATCCCGGATTCTCACGGGCGATGGTATGGATCAGTTTCTGGCGCCGCGCCTCAGAGGCCTCACCCGTAACGGGCTCGTCGGCCAGGGCGCGCAATGCCATGTCCAGCTCGCCAACCAATGAATCGAGATTCAAGCGAACCAGCGAAACGAGATTGACTGTCCGCGCCTGCGCGGCCTCTTCGGCGCTGGAATATGCGCGGGCGAGATACAGGGACACCATGATCACCACAAGCGCGTTGGCGATGATCAAGATCGCGGCCCACGACCGGCGAGCCTGGCTTAGTCCATGATCGTTCAAAACTTTTCCCGAGCACAAAGGTGCATTGGATACAGGATGCATTAGGCATCTCAACAGCCCATGCATTTAGTATCTGTGAGCACTGATCCGAGGTCAATCGCCATGCTGGCGAGTTACTGCAGTTTTTGGTTTATAACAACCTAAACCGTCGCCAATTTCATTTTTCTGTGACCCACGGTCTCAACCGACAGCAGCACATGGTCCAGCACGCAGTTCGCGCAGGCGTCCTTCACTGTAGCTGTCTGTCGGGCGTTCCGAACGACGCAGCGCGGCCTCGATGGGCGAGAGCAGCGTGCAGTCGAGCCGCGGATTCTGCAGCAGTTGCTGAACGACGAAGCTTTCGTTGGTGCGTGTTGCAATGTCGAGCAGGACATCGCGCGGGGTGGCCGGGTTTTTCGCGAAGGAACGATCCAGCCCCATGATGGTGGCTGGCCGCCGGTAGAGATCGACCAGCACGTCCGTTGGCGTATTGGCATGGGCGGCAAGCGCCTGGAAAAAATAGTCCGGGTAGCTGTGCTCCCGATAAACACGGGCCAGCGTTGCCGACGGGCAGGCCGGATTTCGGACCGCCGATAGCGCAATACCGAGGTCGTCAGTCGCCGCCAGCCTGTCCAGCGTCGCAGGCGCCACGTACGGCGTTTCCAGCAGCGGCAACAGAAAATTTCGGTTGTTCAGGTTGGCACTGATCAGCGCTTCGACGACCGCCGACTCGCGCCCCGGGTTCTCGGCCAGCGCTGCCTTGAGTTCCTTGCGGTAGCCCTCGATCTGCGCCAGATTGGACTGATGCTGCGCGTCGCGGCTGCGGTTGAGGGCAATGCTCTGCCAGCCGGAGTAAGCCAGCGCAACCGGCACCGCCAGCGACACGACCAGGCTGAGCCAGCCTAGCCCACGCAACCACCGGCGCTCGGCAAAGACCAACTGCCGATAAAGCCAAGCCATGGCACCGGAAAACACGCCATAAAACGGCAGGAACAGGATGCCAATGGCGGCCGTCGACGAGCGCGACTGAAAGATGGCCCAGACCCCGACCATCATGGTCAGCAGGCACAGGCTGACCGCCAGCGCCAAGCCACGATAACGCTTGCGATACGCCAGCAAGGCCCCCATTAGCACCAGCAACAGGGTGCCGATGACGAGCTTGATCACCATCAGCGTTCAGGCGTTACGCCGCCAGGCTCACCGGCCAACCCAGCCACCACACACCGGAAACACCTGCCCGACAAAGCAGTTGGCGGCATCGCTGCACAGGTAGGCCGCGAATTCGCAGTCCTCTTCGGCAGCGACCAGACGTCCGAGCGGCACCTCGCGTTTCAGTCGTTCCTGAAAACGCGGGTTGGCCTGCACTTCCGGCGGGAAGTAGGTCGGGTTGTCGACAAAATTCTGGGCGATGGCATTGATCTGGATGTTATGAGGCGCCAGCTCGACGCCGGCTGCCTGCACATAGGCGAGCTGGGCGCCGCGGGCGGCGCTGTAGGTGGCGCAATTTTCCATGCCGCGCAGTGCCGAGGCGCTGCCCATGACCAGAATCTTGCCGCGCTTTTTCGCCTTCATCATCGGCACCACGGCCCGCACCAGCCTTGGCAAGGGGTCGACCAGCGCCTGAAAAGCCGCCTGCCACTCGCTATCCTCGATCTGATCGAGCGGCGTCGTCGGCGCCTTGAGGGCGAGGTTGATGACCAGAATATCAAGTTCGCCGGCCCCGGCAATCAGCGCCGCTGGCGCATCCGGTGTCAGCAGTGCCGAGGTATCGGCAATGACCTCAGCGCCATGGCGGCGAAAGCTGTCGCAAAGCGCCGGGCCCATGAACTGGTCGGCATGGGTGATCAGGGCACGCTTGCCCGCAAGAAATTGATTGGCCATCTGGCCCTCCGCCATGTCGCGAAGGGCTCAATTTACCTTGGAATTCAGGGTTTCCTGAATTGTTTTCAGGCGGCCCGCAGTTCAGGCATGGCGACCGCGCGCCGCGGCCCGGCCCAGAACGGCGGCCAGTTGCGGGTAGAAGACGAGCAGGCTGGTCTCCAGCCGGTGCCCCATGCCGACCGACTCGGCAATTTCGCGGGCGGCGGCAGAGCGGCTCAGCAGATCGGGAAAGGTATGGCGGGCATCGAAAAGGCTGAACATCTTGCTCAACAGGCAACCGCAGGCCTGATAGTAATCAGGATCGAGCGTGACATGCGTGCCACCGTTGTCGCAGGCGTCGAGGTAGGCGGCGGCTTTCGCGGCCGTGGCTTCGAAGGCCTTGAGGCTGACGGGGTTGAGAGCATTCGACATGATGGCGCTCCTTCGATGATCGGCAGCAACGCAGCTGCCATGACTTCTATAACGTCTGTTTAGCCCACAGGTTGAGCCCTTGCCACGCGATCTGCGGTCAACCGTGAAAAATGACCGAAATCAGGCTCACTTGCCCGTAAAATCGGGCGTTTCCAGAATTCGATCAGCATCGTCGTCATGCGCCTCCTCCACACCTCTGACTGGCATCTCGGCCAGCATTTCATGGGCAAGACCCGGCAGGCCGAGCATCAGGCGCTGATCGACTGGCTGCTGGCGCAGGTGGTGGCGCAGGAGATCGACGCGGTGCTGATCGCCGGCGACCTGTTCGACATCGGCACGCCCCCCTCCTACGCCCGCGAGCTGTACAACGATCTGGTGCTGCGCCTGCACGAGGCGGGCGTCGGCCTGCTGCTGTTGGGCGGCAACCATGATTCGGTGGCGGTGCTGGGCGAGAGCCGTGCGCTGCTGGCCCGCCTTGGCAGCTATGTCGTGCCGGGGGCGGAGGATGCCGCGGCGCAGGTGCAGGTATTGACGCACCGCGATGGCACGCCAGGTGTCGTCGTCTGCGCCATTCCCTTCATCCGCCCGCGCGACGTGCTGCAAAGCCAGGCCGGGCAGAGCGCCGAAGACAAGCAGTTGTCGCTGCAGCAGGCCATCCAGCAGCACTATGCGGCCGTCCATGCTGCGGCGCTGGCCAAGCGCGACGATCTCGGCCTGCCGCTGCCGGTCATCGCCACCGGCCACCTGACCACCGTCGGCGCCAGCAGCAGCGAGTCGGTACGGGAAATCTACGTCGGCGCGCTGGAGGCTTTCCCGACCTCGGCCTTTCCGCCCGCCGACTACATCGCGCTCGGCCACATCCACCGGCCGCAGGCGGTCGGCGGGCAGGAGCATATCCGCTATTCCGGCTCGCCGCTGCCGCTGAGCTTTGACGAGGCGCGACAGGAAAAGCAGATGCTGCTGGTCGAACTCAACGCCGCTGGCCTGCAGGCGGTGACGCCGCTGCCCGTGCCCTGCTTCCAGCCGTTGATCGCCATCGAAACCAGCCTCGCCGGCCTGCCCGCCGCCATTGGCACCGCCGCCGCCCGCGGCACGCGCGAAACGCCGGCCTGGCTGGAAATCACAATCATCGAAGACGACTATCTCGCCGACCTGCCGGCACGCATTCAGGCGGTTTGCGACGGCTGGCCGGTGGAAGTGCTGCGGGTGCGCAAGGCGCGGGGCAGCAAGCAGGCGGGAATCGTCAGCGAAGCCATGGAAACGCTGGCCGAACTGGCGCCGGAAGAAGTGTTCGCCCGCCGGCTGGCCGGCGAGGAAATCCCCGACGAGATGCGCGACGCACTGAGCCGGCGTTACCGCGACATCATCGCTGAGCTGGCCAACCCCGCGGCGGAGGCCGGCGCATGAAAATCCTTCGCCTGCGCCTGAAGAACCTCAATTCGCTCAAGGGCGAATGGGAAATCGACTTCACCCGCCCGCCCTTTGCCGATAACGGCCTCTTCGCCATTACCGGCCCCACCGGCGCCGGCAAATCGACGCTGCTCGACGCCATCTGCCTCGCGCTCTACCACCAGACGCCGCGGCTGGACAAAATCTCGACCAGCGACAACGACATCATGACCCGGCACACCGCCGACTGCCTCGCCGAGGTCGAATTCGAGGTCAAGGGTCAGGGCTACCGCGCCTTCTGGAGCCAGCGCCGCGCCCGCGAAAAAACCGACGGTGCGCTGCAGGCGCCCAAGGTGGAACTGGCGACCGCCGACGGCACCATCCTCGCCAGCCAGACCAAGGAAAAGCTGGAGCGCATTGCGCAGATCACCGGTCTCGATTTCCCGCGCTTTACCAAGTCCATGCTGCTGGCGCAGGGCGGGTTTGCCGCCTTTTTGAACGCCAGCGCCAACGAGCGCGCCGAGCTGCTGGAAGAACTGACCGGCACCGAAATCTACCGCGACATTTCGATCCGCGTTTTTGAAAAAGCCCGTGATGCGCGTGACGAACTGCGCACGCTGCAGGCCCGTGCCGATGGCGTTGAACTGCTCAGTGTCGAGGCGCGGGCGGAAAAAACCGCCGAAATCGCCGCGCTGGATTCCCAGCAACAGGCCCTGCAGCCGCAATGGCAGGCGCTGCAAACGCTACGCCAGTGGCGCAACGACCTCGATCAGGCACAGCGCGAACTGCGCGACGCCGAGGCCCGGCAAACCACGGCCAAACAGGCCGCCGCCGACGCCGCCCCGCAACTGGCCCGCCTCGCCGCCAGCGCCCCCGCCGTCGAGCTGCAGCCACTGCACCAGCGCTGGCAGCACGCCGAGGCCGCGCTGGCAGAAACCTGGCAACAGATCACCACCCAGCGCAGCCGCCAGCAACAACTCAGCCAGACCCGCCTGCAGCACGCCGAAGCTGCCGGCGTGCTGGCCGCCGCGCTGGCCAGCCACGCCCGCAAGACGCTGGATCAGCTCAAGCATGAAGCCGGCGAACTCGCAGCCTTCTTCTCCGCCCGACCACAACGCGCCCGCCTCGGTGAAGAACTCGCCGTGTGGAAGCAGCAGTTCCAGCAGCGCAACCAGTTGCAGCAAACGCTGGCCGCGCTGGCAAACGACGCCCGCCAACTGGCGCAAAAGCAGGCCGATAACCGCAAAGCCGCCGAAAACCAGTTAGCTGCGGTGAACGCGGAAAACACGCAAAAATCGACCGCCGATGCTGCGCTGGCCAAGGCCGAGGCCGAGCAACAACAACGCCTTGCTGGCCAGAGCCGCGAGCAGCTACGCGAACAGGCGCGGCAGATGCAGGCCGCCGTCGGCCGCTGGCAGCAATTGTTGGCGCTGGCCGGTCGCCGCCGCGAAATCGCCGGCCAGCAGCAGGCCCGCAGCACCGAAATCACCCGCGGCGAAGCCACCCTCAAAACCCTGAGCGAAAAGCGCGACACCCTGCGCCAGCGCTACCGGACCACGCAGGAACAAGTCGCCGACAAGAAAAAGCTGCTCGAACAGGAACGCCTGATCAAGCAACTCGACGACCACCGCCGCCAGCTCCAGCCCGATACCCCCTGCCCGCTCTGCGGCGCCACCGAGCACCCGGCGATTGCCGCCTACGCCGCACTCGATGTTTCCAGCACCGAAAGCGCCCTGAAAACACTGGAAACTGCGCTCGAAACGCTGACCAACGACGGCCGCAAGGTCGCCGAGGACATCGCCGCGCTGGAAGCACAGCTCAAGGAATGGCGCCGCCAGCAGGACAAGGCCAGCGCCGATATCAGCCAGTGGCAGACGGAATGGGATGCGACACTGACCGCGCTGCCGGCAGGCAGCCAGCCGGCCCCCGAGCGTTGGCAGGATTGCTGGCAAGACGGCGAGGTACTCAACGCCAGCCTGAGCGCCGCCGAAACCGAAGCCCGGCGTCTGGCCGCGCAGGAACAAGCCGCCGACGCCGGCGACCAGGCCATTGCCCTGGCCCGCCAGCAGGCCAACGCCGCCGCCCAGCGCCTGCAGGCCGCCAGCGCCCGCAGCGACCTGCTCACCCGCGAAGCGCAGCTACTGGCCGAGCAACAGTCCACCCAGGCCCGCGACCTGGCCGCCCGCCAGCAGGAATTCGCAACCCTCACCAGCCAATTGCAAACCACCCTCGCCGCCGCCGGCCACGCGCTGCCGGATTCACCCGCCGCGTGGTTACAGGCCCGCGAAGCCGAATGGCTGGACTGGCAGCAGAAACAGCAGCGCCAGCAGACGCTGGCCGAAGCCCGCACTCGCCAGCAGGCCGCGTGCGAGGCCGCCGATGCCGAAGCCGCGCTATGGCGCGAAAATCTCGCCCAGCTGCGGTCAACCGGAAATTTTGCCGAAAATCAGGCATCGCCCGAGACCGAGATCGCTACCGCCCGCGCCCGGCTCGACGCCGCCAGCACCGCCCACGCCGCCACCACGCAGGAACTCGCCGCCCTCAGCGGCCGCCTGCAGCAACTGGAAAGCCAGCTCGCCGAACAGCAAAAGGCGCTGCAAGACGCCGCCACCGGCTGGCAGACGGCACTCGCCGCCAGCCCCTTCAACGACACCACCGCCTACCTCTCCGCGCTGCTGCCGGCCGAAGAACGGCAGGCGCTGAGCGAACTCAGCGAGCGCTGCACGCGGGCGATGCAGCAGGCCGACACCCTGCACGCCAGCGCCGCAGAAAAAATCCGCCGGCTCGAACAGGCCATGCCGGATTCCCCCAACGCATCGCAACTGGTCGAACTGCCGCTGGCCAATCTCGACGCCATGCTTGCCGACCTCGACCGGCAACGGCAGGCGCTGGCCGAGCAACTCGGCACCCTGCGCGGCCTGCTCACCCGCGACGATGCGCTGCGGGCCACGCAGCAGACGCTGTTTGCCGAAATCGCCGAAAAAACCCGCGACAGCGACCTCTGGCAGCGCCTCGACGGCCTGATCGGCTCGGCCCGTGGCGACAAATTCCGGAAATTCGCGCAAGGCCTGACGCTCGACCACCTGCTGCACCTCGCCAACCACCACCTCACCCGCCTGCACGCCCGCTACCTGCTGCGCCGCAAGGCCGGCGGCGAACTGGAACTCGACATCATCGACAGCTGGCAAGGCGACGCCGCCCGCGACACCCGCACCCTCTCCGGCGGCGAAAGCTTCCTCGTCAGCCTGGCGCTGGCGCTGTCACTCTCCGACCTCGTCAGCCACAAGACCTCGATTGACTCCCTCTTCCTCGACGAAGGCTTCGGCACCCTCGACGGCGACACCCTAGAAACCGCCCTCGCCGCGCTCGACGCCCTCAACGCCAGCGGCAAAATGATCGGCGTCATCAGCCACGTCGAAAGCCTCAAGGAACGCATCCCCGCCCAGATCCGCGTGGACAAGGGCGGCGGCGTCGGGCATTCGCGGCTGAGCGTGGTCGGCGGCTAACTCCGCCACAATCCGCGCCTCAGTCCGCGCCGCGCACCACCCGGAAGCCCAGCAATTGCGAGCGGTAGCCCGGCGGGTTGCCGGTCCGGGTCGAAGAGCGCACTGACGACGGACCGCTCCAGCCGCCACCGCGATACACACGGCGGCTGCAGTCGTCGGTTACCCGTGCCGAGCCGTCGTTCGGGGCGTTGATGTAATTGCTGTTCAGGCAATCCTCGACCCACTCCCAGACGTTGCCGGCGGTATCGAAAACACCGAAAGGATTGGGCTTGAAACGTCCGACCGGTGCCGTTTCGACAAAGCCGTCCCGGCAGTCGTGGGCATCCCAAGCGAACTGCCGAGATTTCTGCGTCGTGGCGTCATGAACGTTGCCATACTCGCAGGCCAGCGCCGGATCGTCGCCCCAGAAACGCGAGGTGCGCGTGCCGCCGCGGGCCATGTATTCCCATTCCGACTCGGTCGGCAGGCGGAAATGCTTGCCGGATTGCCGCGACAGCCAGGCCGCATAGGCCCGTGCATCGTTCCAGCTGACACAGACGACCGGGTGATCCGGCGTCTGGCTGTAGCCGGGGTCGCGCCATGAACGGCCGGGCTGGTTTTCCCAGTTCGAGCCGACCCAAACATGGCAACTGCCTTCGCCCTTGTAACCGGTGGCATCGACGAAGGCGGTGTATTGGCGCAGGGTGATTTCAAAACGGCTGATCGCAAAGGATTGCGCAATGCGCACCAGATGCCGCGGCCGTTCGATGTCGCCGCTATCGACCTCGCTGCGCGGCGCGCCCATCTGGAATTCGCCCGCCGGTATCTCGACCATTTCCGGACAGGCCGGGCAATCCGCCTTGCCGGACTGGGTCCGCGCCACGGTGCCACCAGCCTCCACCGCACCTGCACTCGCCAGGCGCCGCAGGCGACCCTGGGCCAACTCGGCAAACTGCCCGTCCGGGTATTTCTTCAGATAGGCGCGCAGATCGTCCGGGTTGTCGCTGGCCTTGACGCTATCCCAGAAGCTCAATTCCACTGCCATCGGGTCGATACGGGCCGGCTCGGCAGCAGCCGTCGGCTTGGCGGAACCCGCCGGGGCGGAGACAAAGTAGAAATCGCCATCGGTCTGGTCGTAGAGCGCCGGGTTCTGTTCATGGCCCACCGCCTTGGCCTTGCGGGTCACGGCTGAGCGCACGCGTTTCAGCGCATCGGTGACGCTCAATCCCGGCGAGGCGATCATCGGGATGAATTCACGGGTGAACAGACCATTCGGGTTGTTGTCATCATCGGTCAGCTTGTCCAGCGCCTGCTGATTGGCGCCGGCAGAGAACAGCACGATCTGACCATTGGGTGCCGACGGCGGCGCCAGGCCGCGCCCGACCGCCAGACTGCGGCCGGCCTTTTTCGGCAGCGGGTTATCGCGGCAGGCGTCGATCACCAGCAATGAAAAACGGACACGCGCCTCGGCCAGCTTGTCCTGTACGCCTTGCAGGCTGATCGACTGGTCGGCGACATCGTTGGCATCATTCGGCAATTCAAAATCTACCGGCAGCAGGAAATTCTGGTTGTTGATCTGCATGCCGTGACCGGCGAAGAAGAAAACGCCAATACCGCCGCCGGAAGCCTTTTGAGAGAACTCGTTGATCGCCTGGTTCATCCGCTTCTGGCTACCGTTGCTCACGGAAATGACCTCGAAGCCGAGGCGCCGCAATTCGTTGCCCACCGACCGTGCGTCATTACCGGCCTTTTCCAGTCGGGTAACGCTGCGGTAATCGTTGTTGCCGATCACCAGCGCCACCCGCTTGTCCGCCGCCCAGGCGCCGCCACCGAACAACAGTCCAAGCAGCAGAATCGCCAGATACGGCCTGAACAGAGACAACATGCCATTGGTGCTCATACGATTTCCCCGGAGAATGGCCCTATTATAGATATTGACCCAGCATCGCGGACAGCCGCTTCACCCAGATGACTCCCCTCACCGCCAGCCCGCCACGCAGCAACGCACACCCGCTGCGGGTGTTGCTGTTTCTGCTCATTGCGCATTTTCTGGCGCTGGCCTGCCTGAGCTACCTGCTGGCCCACAAGCAGCGCAGCCTGCGACTTGATCTGGCGGTTTCGCAGGCCGAAATCAGCATGACAGCCATCCGCAGTGCCATGATCGGCGCGGCGCAGGCCGGTCTGGAAGCGGCCGAAATGCAGCCATTGCACCGCCAGCTCGACCTGCTGCCGGGCACCGCGACCGGCATTCAAAACATCCGGATGTTCGCCGTCAACGCGGATGGCGCAGCGGACATCGTGCATTCGACAGACAACAGCCCGATGCCATTGACTGACGACAGCGCGCTGGCCAAGGCGCTCGCCCAGCCGACCAGCCGCTGGGTCGCGATCAGCGAAGCGCGTCCGCAACTGGTTTTGACGATTCAGGATCACGATGGCGCTCACCGCGGCGGGTTGCTGGTCACGCTCGATTCGCAGCCCCTGCGTGCCGATGCCGAGCATTTCGAGGATGGTCTACACGCCGCGATGATCAAAGTGTCGGCACTTTCCGCTGGCGTGCTGATCGCCATTTTTGCCTTGTTTTCGCGTTCACCGCAGATGCGGCGCTGGCTGGCGCTGTTGCTCATGCTGCCGACGCTACTCGCCGCCGGGGCGCTGGCTTCGGGCAGCGCCCGGCAACTTGCCGGCAGTCTGGAGCCAGCTCTGGCTGCGAAAACCGGCGCCGTCGCCGAGATGCTGGCCGGGCGTATCGCCCGCGCCATCGATCTGGGCATTCCTGCGGACAAGCTCGTTGGCACCGCCGAATACTTCGCCGACATCCGCCAGCGCAATCCGGATATCGCCAGTATCGTGTTAAGCATCCCGGCCGGGACGACGACCATCGGCGACGCCACCGGCCTGGCACGCATCGCTCAGGATGGGCAAGCGATCGGCGAAGTCGCCGTCACCCCGGACCGCAACTACGCCTATCGCGCCCTGTGGGCCATCGCTGCCGATATTGCCGTGGTCCTGCTGGCGACCCTGCTGGCCTTCCGCGAGTTGCTGGCAGCGGTGGTCACGGCACCAGAAGGACAGGCGACCGACGAAGGCTGGCTGACTGTGCAGTCGCTGCGGCTGCCGCTGTTTCTTTTCATCCTCTCTGAAGAAATCACCCGCGCCATCCTGCCCCTCTTCTTTCGTGACGCCGGTATCGAAAACGGCCTCGGCGCCAGCCTGGCTGCCGGGCTGCCGATCTCGATCTACATGATTTTCTTCGCCGCCATGACTCCGTATGCCGGGGGCTGTGCCGACCGCTTCGGCCCAACGCGGGTTTTTGCGCTTGGTGCCGCGCTGTGTGTCGCCGGCTTTGGCTGGATGGCAATGGCCGCAGGCTACTGGCCGCTGCTTTTTGCCCGCGCCCTGTGCGCCGCCGGTTATGCGCTGGGCACCATGGCCTGTCAGCGCCAGATCATCGCCTTGACCGCCGATACCAACCGTACACGCGGGCTGGCGCTCTTTGTCTCGGCTGTCAGCATTGCCGCGATCTGTGGCGCTGCCGTCGGTGGCGTCCTGGCTGAACGCATGGGCGTCCGCAATGTGCTGCTGCTTGCCGCGGGCTGCGCCTTGGCGGGCTTTGTCGTTTTCTTGATCAGTCGGCAAGGAGCCACGCCACTGGCCAAGTCAGTTTCGGTCTTTCGATGGCGCGACCTCGTGCCGTTGTTGCAGGACCGGCGTTTCATGCAGCTGATGCTCGGCGCGGCCATTCCCGCCAAGATCGCCCTCGCCGGCTTTCTCTTCTATCTGACACCGCTGGCCCTGCACGCCGAAGCCTATTCGGCCGCTGCCATCGGCCGCGCCATCATGGCCTATTACATTCTCCTGACGCTCAGCAACCCGCTTGCCTCAATGATTGCCGACCGCTGGCGACAACCGCGCCGGCTCGTCGCCGCCGGCATGCTGCTGACCGCACTCGGTACCCTGGCCGGGCTGGCGGTGCCGCTGCTGGCCGTCGATCTGGCGTTCTGGATCTGCATTGTCTGCCTCGGCCTCGGGACCGGCCTTTCGGCTGCCCCAATGCAGACGCTGGCCGTCGACATTGCCGGTGACGGCAACCCGACCCCGGTGCTGGTCGCGCTGCGCACGCTGGAGCGGCTCGGCAGTGTTATCGGCCCGCTGATCGCTGCCGGACTGCTCGCCTGGCTGCCATATACGCTGGTGATGACCGCGCTTGGCGCCATCATCTTTGCCGGAGCACTGCTACTGGTCGCGGGCAGCCCCCGGCAAGCCACGGTGGCCGCATGAGAACATTCTTCCAGGCGCTGCTTTTTGTGGTCGGGATGACTTTGATATCACCCGCAGTGGCGGCTGAAAAACATATCCTGATGCTGCTTTACCGCGGCTGCGAAGAGGCCTGCCAGGGGTTTCAGGCTTATTTCCGCAAGCAGCACCTGCCGGTTCGCTTCACCATTCGCGATGCCGCACAGGACAAATCACGCATCCCCGGCTTCATCGCCGAGGCCCGCCGCCTCAAGCCCGATCTCATCCTCACCTGGGGGACGACGATGACGCAGGAGGTCGCCGGCACCTGGCAGGCGACCGACCCGGCACGCCACATTGTCGACACCCCCATCGTCTTCATGGCGGTCAGCAACCCGGTTGAGGCCGGTCTGGTACGCGATCTGGCCCGCCCCGGCCGGTCCCTGACCGGCACGCTTTACCTGCTCGACGAAGCCACACAACTGCGCGCTGCCCGCAGCTACTTTGATTTCCGGCATCTCGGTCTGCTGGTGAATCCCGCTGAGCCGAATGCCCTGAGCACCCGCGACCGGCTGCGTCAGCTGGCGCCGGTGCTCGGCTATCGCCTCAGCGAACAAACGCTACCGCTCGACGCCCAGGGCCGTCCGCAAGTGGCGGCCATTGCGCCACGGATCGCCCGATTGAAAGCGGCCGGCGTCGATCTGATCTACCAGCCGCCAGACAGCTTTTTGAACCAGCAACGCGACACGCTGACCGGTAGCGCGCTGGCCTGCCGGCTGCCGGTATTTGCCTCGGCCGAAGCGCCGGTGGTGCAGTCTGCTGCGCTGCTGGGCGTGGTCAATCGCTACAGCGAAGTCGGCCGGCATACCGCACAGCTTGCGTCGCGTATCCTGTTTGAAAATGCCGATCCAGCCAAACTTCCGGTCAGCTTGCCAAGACAGTTTTCCTTCCTGATCAACATGGCGGCCGCCCGCCATCTTGAACGCTACCCACCGCTGAAGCTGCTCGACTATGCCGAAATCGTCGACAACCCACGGCTGCCACCGCTGAGCACACCATGCGAATAAGCCTCTGCGTCAAACGCGACCTGCACGGTTGCATCTTCCTCAACCAGCTCCTGCCCGGCTTGCGCGGCCACGAGATCTCCGTACTGCTCTCCGACAAGCACCGCCCCGGTGAAAACCAGATTCCAGAACTGGCGGAAATGGCCTGGCTGGAACGGACGATGCCGGTCGAAACCCTGTTCCCGATGCTCGATGCGCAGGCGCATCGGAAAGGCGACTGGCTGAGCTTTCGGGGGCTGGCCGATTTTTGCGGCTTTTCCGTGTCGACCGTAGCTGACCGCCCGACACTGACCGACGCCCTGGACCGCCTGCAACCGGAGTTGATCATCAGCGCCCGCTTCAGCCTCATCTTCACCGAAGCGATGATCAAAGCAACGCGCCACGGCATCATCAATATCCACCCCGCCGCCCTGCCTCAATTCGCCGGACTGTTCGGACCGATGCGGACGATGGCGGAAGCTCACGATCACTTCACCTGCGCCGTGCACCTCGTTGATCCCGGCATCGACAGCGGGCCGCTACTCTACTCCGCCGACTTGCCCCTGCGCCCGGGGGAGGCGTTGTTGCATCAGATCGCCGACATCTACCCGCTGGCCATTCCCTACCTGCTCGATGCCATCCGGCAACTGACCGCAGGCACGCCCTTGTGCGGCACGCCGCAGGATCGCAGCACCCGTCGCTATCGCTCCTTCCCGGATCGCTCGGAAATCGACGCCTTCATCGTGCAGGGCCACCGTTTCTGGGACAAGACGGCTTACGAAAGCCTGATCGGCCGTTTTCTCCCTGGATGGCGAATGACGGACGCCGATATGCCACTGGCGGCCTGCTCAGGGTAGACTGCTCGCCCCGATTTCTCAGTCACCATCATGCCCGCTCGCCCTCACCTCATCGCCACCGGCGGCACCATCGACAAGATCTACAACCCGCTCACCGGCCAGCTCGATGTCGGGCCACCGGTGTTGCCGGGTATCCTTGCCGGTGCCGGCCTGACGGCGGACGATCTGGCGGTAACCGAAGTCCTGCGCAAGGACAGCCTGGAGATCACCGACGACGAGCGCGCCCGCCTTGCCGCCGCTGTCGCCGCAGCACCGGCCGAACGCATCCTGATCACCCACGGCACCGACACCATGGGCGCCTCGGCCGACGTTATCGCCACCGCCGCACCGGGCAAAACCGTAGTGCTGACCGGTGCGATGGTGCCCCACAGCATCGCCGGCTCCGATGCCGCCTTCAATATCGGCATCGCCTACGCGGCCGCGCAGCTGCTGCCGGCGGGTGTCTATATCGCCATGCATGGCCGGGTCTTGCCGCACACGGCCTATGCGAAAGACCGCAGTCAGGGCCGTTTCATCGCGGCCGGCGGCTGAAAACGATGCCTGCACTTGCTTTCGTCGACCTGGAAACCACCGGCGCCACGGCCACCATCGACCGCATCACCGAAATCGGCATTGTCGAGGTCGATGAAGATGGCAGCGTTCGCGAGTGGCAGCAGCTGGTCAATCCCGGCACACGCATCCCGCCTTTCATCGAGCAGCTCACCGGCATCAGCAACGCCATGGTCGCCGACGCACCGCCCTTCGAGGACGTCGCTGGCGAAGCGATGCGCCGCCTCGAAGGCCGCCTGTTCATCGCCCATAACGCCCGTTTCGACTACGGCTTTCTCAAGCAGGAGTTCAAGCGGCTGGGCATCGACTTTCGCGCCAACGTGCTGTGCACCGTCAAGCTGTCGCGGGCGCTCTACCCGGAACACCACCGCCATAACCTCGACAGCCTGATCCAGCGCCACGGCCTGCAGGCTGATGGCCGCCACCGGGCCTTGGCCGATGCCCAGCTGATTCACCAGTTTTGGGCAAAAATCCAGGTTGACCGCAGCAGCGACGACATCGACGCCGCCATTAAGAAGCAGTACGCCCGCCCCAGCCTGCCGCCGCATCTCGACGCTTCCGTCCTCGATGACCTCCCCGACGGCCCCGGCGTCTACCTGTTTTACGGCGAAAACAACCTGCCGATCTACGTCGGCAAGGCCAAGGAAATCCGCAAGCGCGTGCTTTCGCACTTTTCTGCCGATGTCCGCTCGGCGAAGGAAATGGCGCTGGCGCAACAGGTGCGACGCATCGACTGGATAGCAACCGCCGGCGAGATCGGCGCGCTGCTCAAGGAGTCGGCGCTGGTCAAAGAACTGCTGCCGACGCAGAACCGGCAATTGCGCAAGAACAACGAGCTATGCACCTGGACGCTGGTCGATGAAGGCGAAGGCTGGCTGCGCCCCGAACTGGTCTGGGCGCGCGACCTCGATTTCGGCCTCGCCACTGCCTGCTACGGCCTGTTCAAGAACAGCAAGGAAGCCAATACGGCGATGCGCCAGCTGGTCGAAAGCCACCACCTGTGCGACATGCTCACCGGCCAGCAGCCAATCAAGCCGGGCAAGCCGTGCTTCGGTCACCAGATCCGCCGCTGCAAGGGCGTCTGTGTTGGCAAGGAGCCGTTTGCCAAGCACACCATGCGCCTGATGACCGCGCTCACCGGCCTCAAGCTCGTCTCCTGGCCCTTCCCCGGCCCGGCGGTGATTCAGGAGGAAAAGGACGTCCACCTCATCGACGGCTGGCGCTACCTCGGCACCGCCCGTAGCGACAATGAACTTCACGACCTGTTCGAACGCGGCCGGCCGCAGTTCGATCGCGACACCTACAAAATTCTCGCCAAACACGTGGGCCGCATGCGCCCGCTGAAAGGAAGACCATGAAATCCCTGCTCCCGCTCCTCACTGCCCTTGCCTTGGCACCCGTGGCGCACGCCGAGGAAATCGAATGCGCGACCACTGCCTGGAAGCTGATCGGCGCCAACCACCGTGTCTGCGTCTCGGCCTACGACGACCCGAAGATTCCGGGTGTGACCTGCCACATTAGCCAGGCGCGCACCGGCGGGGTCAAGGGCAGCCTCGGGCTGGCCGAGGATCCGTCTCAATTCTCGCTGGCCTGCCGCCAGATCGGACCGATCACCCTGCCGGCCAAGCTGCCGGACGACGAAGTCGTGTTCACCGAGGACACCTCGCTGCTGTTCAAGGAAACCAAAATCCACCGCTTCTTCGACCGCAAGCGCAATGTGCTGATCTACCTCGCCATCAGCCGCCGCGTCATCGAAGGCGCACCGGCCAATGCCATCTCGACCGTACCGATCCAGCCCTGGGGCAAACCATGAGCGACCGCAGCCGGCTGAGTGAGGTCGCGGCCTACATCACCAAGGATGGCTCCGAAATTCGCGAACTGTTGCACCCATCAACGCACGCTGTCCGCAATCAGAGCCTCGCCGAGGCCGTGATCCCGCCGGGAACGACGACGCTGCTGCACCGCCATCGGCAAAGCGAAGAGATTTATCACGTGACGCAAGGGCGTGGCAGGATGACGCTGGGTGACGCGCAATTCATCATCGAACCCGGCGACAGCATTTTGATCGCGCCGGGCACGGCCCACTGCGTCAGCAACGATGGCGAGGTTCCACTGCGGATTCTCTGCTGCTGCGCACCGGCCTACGCGCACGAGGACACGGAACTGCTCAACGCCGGATGAACCGGCACGCCGGCCGGCTCCTCAGTAAGCGCTGATCGGCAGCCAGCGCACCAGGACGGAAAACAACTGCTCCGGCCGGCAGGGCTTGGTGAGGAAATCGTTCATCCCGGCCTCCAGACAGCGTCGGCGATCCTCGGCGAAAGCATTGGCCGTCATCGCGATGACCGGCAACTGACCGCGCCCGTGCATGGCCCGGATGCGCCGCGTGGCATCGAGGCCATCGAGGCGGGGCATCTGCATATCCATCAGCACCAGATCGTACTCACCCTCGCTGACCATGGTGACTGCCTCATCACCATCGGTTGCCGTATCGACCGACAACAACGCATCCTCAAGCAGCATGCGGGCGATTTCCAGATTGATCGGCTCATCATCCACCAGCAGCACACGCATCCCGGCGCAGCGCCGGCGCAAAATCGCCTCGGCATCGCCGGTTTCCGCGACGTTCGCCTCGACTGCCGTCGGCGCCTCCGCCCGTTGCAAACGCGCCGAGAACCAGAAGGTACTACCCTCGCCCGGCACGCTCTTTACCCCGACCTCGCCCCCCATCAAGCGCGCCAGACGACGGTTGATCGCCAGCCCCAGCCCGGTGCCGCCAAACTGACGGGTGGTCGAGTTGTCGACCTGCTCGAAGTCGCCGAACAATCGCGCTTGCGCCTCGGCGCTGATGCCGATGCCAGTGTCGGTCACCTCGAAGCGCAGCAGCAGGGTGCCCCCATCGTCGGCCAGCACCTGGCAACCCAGCCGGATACTGCCGCGCTCGGTGAATTTAATGGCGTTAGTGAGGTAGTTGAGCAGAGCCTGCTGCAGGCGCGTCCGGTCACCCAGCACATGATCGACCGGCGGCTGATCAAAATGCAGCTGCAGTCCTTTCTGCAAGGCACGCGGCTGCTGCATGGCCACGGCATCCGCCAGCAGGCTTTTCAGCGACAGCGGCTGAACGTCGATCGACAGCTTGCCGGCCTCGATCTTGGCCAGGTCGAGCACGGCATTGATGATTTCCAACAGATGGCGGCTGGCAACGTCGATCTTGTCGAGTTGCTCGCCCTGCTGGGCGCTGACACCACTGCGCCGGACCAGATAGGTCATGCCGGTAATCGCATTGAGCGGCGTGCGGATTTCATGGCTCATATTGGCCAGGAACTCGCTCTTGGCGCGACTCGCCGCCTCGGCGGCCACCCGCGCCTTGTCTAGTTCGCGGGTCCGTTCCTCGACCAGTGCTTCGAGTTCGTCTCGGTAACGCGCCAGCGCCGCCTCGTCGGCCACCCGTTGCGAAATATCGAGCATGACGCCGATCACCGCCATAGCGCCCTCGTATTCGACGACAGAGCCATAAACCTCGATTTCGACCCGGCTGCCATCACGACGTACGCCGCCAAAGCGGTAATTCAGCGACCCGACCTCACCGGCGATACGCCGGCGCACATTTTCGGCCACCTGAGCCCGATCTTCCGGTACCACCAGATCACCAACCGGAACTATGCCGACGATCTCATCCGGCGAGCGGTAACCGAAGACTTCGGCAAACCGCGGATTGACGTAGGCGAAATGCCCTTTCTGGATGATGTAGACACCCACCAGCGATTGCTCGACCAGGCCGCGGAACTTATGCTCAGCAGCGACCAGTGCCGATTGCTGCCGCTTGCGCTCGGAAATATCGAAGCAGAAGCCGATGTAGCCGAGGAACTGGCCATGGCTGTCGTACCGGGGGGTTCCGTCATCGGAGAGCCATCGATAGTCGCCATCGGCATGGCGCAACCGGTACTCCATGCTGAACGCCCGACGCGCATCAAAGGCCTCGACATAGGTCTTCAGGCAGCGGTCGAAATCATCCGGATGCACGCCCTCCGCCCAGCCGTTGCCCATCTCCTGGGTCAGCGTCCGGCCGGTAAATCGCAACCACGGTTCGTTGAAGTAATTGCACAACTTGTCGGTGCCCGAGGTCCAGATCAGCGCCGAACCGCCATTGGCCAGCGTGCGGAAATGCTGCTCGCTCTCGCGCAGAGCCTCGCTGGCATCCCCGGCGATCTGCTGCAAAGCAGCGCGGCGCCTGCCCAGCCACCACTCACCCAGGACCGCGTAGATGACGATCAGGACGAACAGCCCGGCGCGAATCAACGCCTCCTCGCGCAACGGCGCCAGGATATTGTCGTATTCGCGGGCAACGGCGGCCAGCAAGGGCTTGTCCATGTTCAGGGCTGCCGGCTGGATGGTGTGATGCGCCATCAGGACGTCGACCTGCCGGGTCATCGCCGTACCGCGCAAAACCGTCGCCAGTTGCCCGCTGGCCAGATGCCGCGCACTCAGCGAATCAGGCCGGCTCAGCACATTGATACCCTCGACCGCCCCCATATCCGGCTTGAGGACGAACACCCTGCCATCGCCATGCGCCAGCCCGGTCCACATGTCGTCGGCGTACCGCACCGAATCGAGCATTAACCCGAGATCCTCCGCCTCCAGAGAGGCCGAAACGATGCCCTGAAAACTGCCATCGGCGCCATGACGGGTGCGCACGACATTGATCACCCAGGTACCGATGGTGGTCTTGAAGGGCGCGCTGACATACAGCCGTGCCGGATCGGGAGACTGACGGGGAACGCTGAAGAACTCGCGGTCAATGAAGGCCCGCCCCATCAGTTCCGGGCGGCTGCTGATGATGACCTTGCCGGTGGCATCGAGAACCAGCATCGTCCGCACGCCGGCCATGGCATCGACAATACTGGTCAGGCGGCGATTACCCAGAGCGATGCCGTCCGGCATGTTGAGCCAGCTTGGCGCAACGTCGCGCACCGCGGCAAGTGCATTGCTGGTTACCGTCAGCTGGCGAACGACATAGTCGTGCACGATGCGCGCCTGAACGGTCAGGCGCGCCTCTTCCCGCGTCAGCGCACTGCGCTGTTCAAACCAGGACCAGGCCAGCAACAGGGCGGCCATTAGGCTCAACCCGACGCCGAGTGCCAGCCATTCCAGATTGATGCGTTTGCGGCCGTCTTCGCCCAAGCGACCTCCCTTGCCGCCTATGCCATAGTAGTAATTTAGTTCAGTTTATCCGGTCGACCGCAGCATTGCTTGAATTTTTTGCCGCTACCGCAGGGGCACGGATCATTGCGGCCGGTCTTGGCTTCATCGCGCGTTACCGGGCCGCTGCGCTTGTTGCGCCAGAAGTTGTAGAGCGTCTGCACGATCACCGGCAGGTTTTCCTGGATATCGGCCACCAGCCGGGCTTCTTCCGCCGGCGAGAACCAGCGTTCGCCGGACTCCTCGACATCTTCCTTGAGCATGCCGTTGAGCAGGAACATCGGTTCCAGCAGTTCCGACAAATCGTCGGCCCGCTTGCCGGCCAGTTCGTACCAGTCACCGGCCAGCCCGGCGCCATAGACGTAGGTATCTGCCCAGGCAGCGTAATCGTATTCCTCGCCGCTTTCGTCGATCGGGTAAAGCACCGGCGCGATGGTCTCGTCGGCGAGCAGCGCCGCAGCGAGGTCGTTGTTCATGCGCATCAGCAGTTCGATGGTCTCGTCGAGCAGCGGATTACCAGCCGCCCCTTCCAGCCCCTTGCCCAGCGCCTCGGGCAACCAGACCGACGGCTCGACCGGCACCGGCCCGCTGACCACGGCGCAGAGCATGGCCTGGATTTCGTCGAGACGCATCGAGTCGCCATCGAAAATGGCGTCTTCAAGCAGTTCTTCCAGGCGGTCGAGGTCGGCGTCGGTCAGCGGTTTGTGGTTCATTTGCGTTATCCTGAAGGTGATTTTTCAATTGTAGCCCAGCCGCCCGTGCGCCTGCGGCGAATGTCCCTTCAGTACAGTCATTCCGGAGTATCCGCCATGCGCCACCTTCGCTTCCTAGGCACTGCCCTGCTCGCCCTGACCCTGGCCGGCTGTGGCGCCACGCTGACCAAGATTGACACCAACCCCTGGCTGGATGCCCGCGCCGGCAGCAATGACTATGATGTTTCCGGCCGCTGGGATACCGGCGGCAGTTGGGGCGGCAACTGGGGCGAAGCGCATTTTATCCAGGATGGCGCCCGCTTCTATGGCCAGATGGGGAGCTACTACGTCGACGGGTCGCTGAACGGCAACTACCTCTATCTCGTACTCAGCAGCGGCCGCAAGGTTTATTACACCGCGATGCTCAAGCGCGAACCGGATGGCAGTTACGCCGGCAAGGTCGCCGACGGCTATGTCGTCGATGGCCCGGGCGCCGACACTGCCGGCTATCAGGTGATGATCCTGCGCCGGGTCAAGCCGGCTACAAGCCCCTCGCCCAGGCCGGACGCAGCGGCGCCGATGCGGGCGCTGTAATCGCCTGGCGCACCTGCGCCAGCAAGCGCTCCCTGTCGGCACCGAGCGTGCCCTTGAGTACCAGCCAGTTCGAGGCGTGGTCGCTGCGAAACACCGTGCGCTTCAGTTCCAGACGCGACAGGAACTGTTCCATTTCGACGAACAGTTCGTGCTGGCCGAGCGGCTCCCAGTCTGGAAAACCGGCGCGGAAGCGTTCCTCGCCGAGCGGAAAGCTGACCACCAGCGTCGCCAAATATTCCGGCTGCGTCTCGTTCGCCAGCCGCGCCGAGTTTTCGGCGTGTTGTTGCGTCCAGACCTTGCCACCGAGGCCGTTGAGGATCATCACCGAACGGGTAATGCCGGCAGCGCCCAGCTTGTTCAGCGCCTCGACGGTCGTGGCGTAGGTTTCGCCCTTTTTGACGGCTTCCAGCACCTGATCGTCGCCCGACTCCGCACCGACATAAACCATGCTTAGCCCGGCGGCGGCGAGTTCATCGATTTCGGTTTGCGACTTCTTGCGCAGGTTGCGCGGCAGGCAGTAGCTGGAAATCCGTCGCACCGCCGGCATGTGCTCGCGGATGGCGGCAAGAATGGCCAGCAGGCGACGGGTCGGCAGCACCAGCGCATCGCCATCGGCGAGAAACACCCGCCGCACCTGGTCGCCGTAACGCTGCCCGGTCAGGCGGATGGACTCGACAATTTCGGCATCCTCCCGCGCCCGGAATTTCTTCTGTGGCGCGGTGTACATCTCGCAAAAGGTACAGTGATTCCACGAGCAGCCATCCGTCACCGGCAGAATCAGCGATTCCGCCTCGGAAGGCGGCCGGTACACCGGCTCGACGTAACGGATGGGGATCACGCTGCCTGCACCTTGTCGATAAATGCCTGCGGAACGCCGGCCGGCTTGCGGGCGGTGTAGTCGAAGAACATCATGCCGTGCTTGCCCCGTGCGATTTCGCGACCGCTGGCCTTGTCGCTGAGGCGCCAGACAAAGTCACAGCCGTACTTGTTGAAATCGTCGGCGGCGAATTCAGCCACCAGCGTTTCACCGTAGAAGGCTTCGGCGCGGTACTGCACGGCGCAATCAGCAACGATCACCCCGACGCCCTCGACATCCATTTCCGAATAGCCGAGTGACTTGAAAAAGCGCACCCGGCCCTCGGAAACCAGCATCAGCAGCGCGGCGTTATCGAGATGATTGCCGTAGTTGATGTGGTTGATATAGATCGGAATCTCGGTCGAGAAAACGAATTTTTCGGGCAGTTCGATCTTGATGCGGGCCATGGTGTTGTATTCAGAGTGCAAAAGCGCGATTGTAGGGCCAGACGCGTAAAATCAATGTCATCCAGATGACCTTCGCCCGCCCGCCATGACCGAACAGCACCGCCTCAGCATCCAGACCCGTGGTCGCGGCACAACCGAAATTACCGACGAGATCGCTGCCTGCATCGCGACATCTGCGGTGAACGCGGGAATTGCCCATATTTTCGTACGTCACACCAGTTGCGGCATCGCCATTACCGAGAACGCGGACCCGAGCGTGCGCCGCGATCTGGAGACCCTGATGCAGCGCTGGGCGCCGGATGGCGACCCGGCGTACGGTCATGATCAGGAAGGCGACGACGACATGGCCGCCCACGCCCGTTCGCTGCTCACTGGCGTGTCGGTGAGCATACCTTTCGCCAATGGGCGCCTGCTGCTTGGCACCTGGCAGGGTATTTACCTGTTCGAGCATCGCACCGGCAATCAGCGGCGCGAACTCGTGGTGACCTTACTCGGCTGACGGCTTGCGTTGGCGCAGCGTGAGGTCGAAGTTGACCACGTGATCGATGATCACGCCAAAGAGGTCCTGAGTGATATCGCCGACTGTCCTGATTTGCCGGTTGCGCGAAAAATCGACACTGTAGGAAACGATCTGGTCGAGTAAACGGGAGTGCTCGTCGAAATGAGCCTTCAGCACCTCGGGCGCCAACTGCATCCGCCGCATGGCGATTTCCTCGGTATCGAAATGCAGCGCGACCAGCCGGTAAAAATCGTGCAGGAAGCAGCTGCCAGCATCGGAGCTGAGCGGCAGCGCCGGTTCGCGCAGCATCCGGTCTCCAAGCAGGGCAATCGCCTTGTGCTGTTCGTCGATCACGCCGTGGCCGATCAGCAGGCTGTCATCCCAGAACGAGGCATTGGCCGGTGAATCCAGACGCAGATCGGCGATCGGGCGCAACTCGGCATCCAGCGCGTTGATCGCCGCTACGACCTCTGCCGACACCGAATGCAGGCTTGCTACCGCTTCCGGTCCGGCGTGACCCGCCAGATGGGCGCGAATCACCCGCTCCGCCTGGGCGTGGTACTCGGCATGCAGGGTTAGCAGGCGCTGGTAGGCCGGCTGTCCAGTCAGCTTGGCTGCGTTGTCATGGAGCCAGCGGCCGAGCTGGCAGAGGTGATCGTCACCAACTTCAGCAGCCGAGAGGTGCAGACCCTCCTTGCCCTGGACGGCGAGATCGATGTGCAGCGCAAAATTCCGGTGCCAGGCTGACAAAAAGGCCAGTTGCGGCATGCGAGGTACTCCAGCGTATGACAAATCCACTGACCATTCTAAACCTGCGACAGACGCATGTCATGATCTGCGTCAACAGACCGCACCGCAAAGGTGCGTGGACTCAGCCCTTGACGCAGATGACCTGCTTCAGGGTATGCACGATGTCGGTGAGGTCGCGCTGGTTCTCCATCACCGTATCGATGTCCTTGTAGGCGCCGGGAATTTCGTCGATGACGCCCTTGTCCTTACGGCAGATGACGCCGGCCGTCTGCTTTCGCAGATCCGCCTCACTGAAACTGCGGGCGGCGGCGTTGCGGCTCATGCGTCGGCCGGCGCCGTGGGCGCTGGAGCAGAAGCTGGCCGGCTCGCCACGCCCGCGCACGACATAGCTGCGGGCGCCCATGCTGCCGGGGATGATGCCCATCTCGCCCGCTCCAGCGCGGATCGCGCCTTTGCGCGTGACCCAGACATCGGCGCCGAAATGATGTTCGCGGGCTACGTAGTTGTGATGGCAATTGACGACTTCGCCGGTGACTACGAAAGGCGGCAGGTGCCGAGCCAGCCCGGCCAGCACCAGACCGAGCATGGCCTCCCGGTTGGCATAGGCGTAGGCCTGCGCCCAATGCACGGCCTCGACGTAATCGTCGAACATCGCGCAGCCTTCGCGGAAATAGGCGAGATCGCGGTCGGGCAAGTGGATCTGCTGCCGCTCCATGTCACGGCGCGCCAGTTCGATGAAATAGCTGGCCAGCGCATTGCCGATGCCGCGACTGCCGGAATGCAGCATGACCCACACCTGCTGCGACTCGTCGAGGCAGACCTCGATGAAGTGATTGCCGCCGCCGAGGGTACCCAGCTGATTGACCCACTTCGAAAACTTGCCCATGCCCTTCTGCACCTGCGGGTGCTTGTCGAGAATTGCCCGCAGGCCGCTGGCGAAGGGCTGCGCGGCATCGCTGAGTACCGCGTCGTCATCATGCTGCGCCCGGCCGACTGGCACGTCACGGCTGATCTGGTCGAACACCCGCTGCAGGCGCTTTTCGTCGAGCTTGCCGGCATCGAGCGACAGGCGGGCGGCGACCATGCCGCAGCCGATATCGACCCCGACCGCCGCCGGCACAATGGCCTGGTGCGTCGCAATCACCGAGCCGATGGTCGCACCGATACCGAGATGGACATCCGGCATCGCCACCACGTGGTGATGCACGAAAGGCAGGCTGGCGATATTGCGCAGCTGCTGGCGCGAGGCGTCGTCAACGTCGTCGGTCCATAGACTGACCGGCACATGGGGGGTCTGCAGGGTTTGCTGGATGGGCATGCGCCGATTGTCGGGAGCGCGCCGGCTGCGGTCAACCCGAAAAAGACGCAAAAATGGCGAGAGAAAAGGCACAATCCAGAGGACGCCACTGCTCATTGATCGCCCCGCTCCATCACATGTCAGCCGCCCTGCCGACCGGTATTTCGCCATCCGAAACACATCGCAACCTGCCCCGCGCCCTGCTATGTTCGCTGGCGGCACACGCGGTCGTGCTGACGCTGGGCGTGGGTATCACCGCCATCTCGGGCGTCGACTCCGCTTCGCCCCCCGCGCGGAACCTGGCCGCCCGTCTGCACGGCCCGGCTGGGACGCCGCCAGCGCCGACGGTCGAACCGGCGATGCGTGAGCCTCTGCCAGCACCGATAACCCGTGCAGATTCACCCGCAACGGCGGTCCGCCCGCCACCGGAGCGACAACCAGCCGCCATCGACACTTCGCCCGCCAAGCCCCAGCAAACGCCGCCCAGCCCGCAGGGAGATGCACCGGCCAGCGTCACGCCCCCGCTGTCGCCAGCCGCACCGGAAGTGGTGCGTGCCATCGACCGCAGCGGGCTGCGCTCCTACCATCTGGCGCTGGGCAGATCAGCGCGGCCGTTCAAGACTTACCCACCGGGCCTGCGCGAAGCCGGCGTGCGCGGCCGGGTAGCGATCCGGCTGACGGTCAATCAGGATGGCCAGACTGTCGCCCTGCGCCTGATCGGCAGTAGCGGACACAGCGAACTGGACGAAGCGGCAATGACCATGATGCAACTCGCCGCCAGCCATACGCGGGTGCCGGACAGCCTGCTCGGGCAGACCTTCAGCATCGACCTCGCCGTCGATTTTTCGCCCGAAGATCAGCCCTGAGCGCGGGCCGCCGCGCCACAGGCGTGGCAGAAGCGGGCAAAGGCGCTCTTGCGCTCATTGCACTGGCCGCAGTGGTCAAAGAGGCAGATGCCGCAATGGGGGCAGAAGTCGATGGCGGTGTTCGTCAGATCAACCGGCCGTTCGCAGCCGGGGCAGACTTTCTTCGCAAGCCTCGCCAGCGCCGTGTCGTAGGACAACTCCTTGCGCCGCTCAACGTCAGGCATCGCCTCGGCGGCCTTTTGCCGCTCCAGATAACGGTTAAGCGCAACGATGGCGTAGCGGCCAACGAGCACGGTGATCAGGATGCCGACGATGTAGCGGACGTAGCCGCCATAGCTTGGCAGATACGGCACGAGTTCGACAAAGAAAGCGAACAGCGCGAAGTAGATGAAGCCCCAGACGAAGGGCCACCAGGTACTCTGCCGCTTCTTCGCGAACAGCCAACCAGCAACACCGAGCAGCGGCAGGGTCAGCGCCAGCCGGTAGGCAAAGACGCGCAACTCCTGGCTGCGCTGTTCGCGCTGGAAGGTGTCGGTGGCCGCCTCCTGCAAGGCCTGCAAGCGCCGCAGTGCGCGCGCCTCGGCCTGTTGCGCATCGAGCAGTACCTGCTGCTCCTTTTCCACCGCCGCCAGCGCCTGCCGCTCGGCCGCCTTGAGGGCATCGAGTTCCTGCGTGCGGGCAATCAGTTCGCTGTCCTGCTCCGGCCGCTTGGTCACGGCCCGCGTTGCCAGCCAGTTGTTGAAGGTATCGCGGGCGCTCTGAGCATTCGCCCGCGCCGCATTGAGCTTCAGCTGCGCCTGATCCCGCTGGTCCTGCGCCACCTGCCGCGTTTCGCCGGTCTGCCGGATTTCGGTGCGCGCCTGATCGGCCGCGGCCTTGTCCATGAAATCTTCAAGAGTGACTCGGTGTTCGACCCTGGGCAGGTTCTGGACGACCGTACCGCCCAGACCGATCAAAAAGCTGGCAAAGACCACCGCCACCAGCCACAAACCGAAGCGGAACCATTTTTCCGACCAGCGCAGTGCCTTGCTCATCTCAGTGTTCCCCGTTTTTCCCGCGAATCTTGCTCACGATTTGCATCACCCCCAGCGCCAGCGCACCAGCGGCGCCGCCGACCGCCATTTCAAGGGGCAGCGACACCAGCCAGCCGAGGGCGCCCGCACCAGACGCGGAATGTTCGATGAAATGATGTACCGGCGGCAGGCCGTGCACCAGAATGCTGCCGCCGACCATGAACATCGCCGCCGTGCCGACGATGGTCAGCAGCTTCATCAGCTTCGGCGCCGCCAACAGCAGCACCCGCCCCACGGCCTTGGCCGCGGCCGCCGGCTTTGTCAGCAGCCACGCGCCAACGTCATCAAGCTTGACGATGCCCGCCACCAGGCCATAGACCCCGACCGTCATCAGCAGGCCGATACCGGCCAACACCGCCAGTTGGCTCGAAAACGGCTTGTCGGCCACCGTACCCAGTGCAATGACGATGATTTCGGCCGACAGCACGAAGTCGGTTCGGATGGCCCCCTTGATCTTGTCCGCCTCGAAGGCGGCCAGATCGAGCGTTTCATCAGCCATGGCCGCAAGTTTGTCTTCGTGTTCGGCTGCATCGTCCGCCGTGTGCAGCCATTTGTGCGCCAGTTTTTCGACGCCTTCAAAACACAGATACAAGCCGCCGAGCATCAGCAGCGGCAAAACGGCCCACGGCGCGAAGGCGCTGATCGCCAGCGCGGCTGGTACCAGAATGAGCTTGTTTTTCAGGGAGCCGACGGCGACCGCCCAGACCACAGGCAGTTCCCGCTCGGCCCGCACGCCGGCAACCTGCTGGGCGTTGAGCGCCAGATCGTCGCCGAGCACGCCGGCGGTCTTCTTGGCAGCAACCTTGGTCATCACCGCGACATCATCGAGTATGGTCGCAATATCGTCGAGCAGGGCAAGCAGGCTGGCTCCGGCCATGGGGAATCCGTTCGTGATTAATCAGGGAGCATGCAGCTTACCGGAGAGCCCGGCTGGCTGCCATCATCAGGACCACCCCTGCAAGGGCGGCCTGCAGCCTCAATCGTTGTGTTCGAGCTTGAGCGTGTACTCGCGCAACCAAGCGGCACGGCGATCGACATGCGTGCGCCGGTCCTCGGCAACCCAGCCTTCAGCCGCTGCAAACGGGGGCGGCGTCATCTCGCTGCACACGCGACGCTCGGTGCCGCGCGGCTGGCACGGCTTGGCGTTCTTGTCGTCGGTGGGCGAAGAGGTCATGTGGCTAATCATATTGGCGGCTTGTCCTATAGGAATTATACCCTTTTCCCATTCCGCTCGCATGCGCCGCCGATGCCGGCGCGCAATCCGGCACCGCTTCAATTGGCGATTCGGCTGTCGCAACCGTTAGAATGTCGCCCCGCCCGTGCCTGCCACGGTGAACCCGGAAAACCGCCCGAAATCGACAGCCGCATGACCGACTACTCCGCCGCCTCCATCCGTGTCCTTAAGGACCTCGAACCCGTCAAGGAACGCCCCGGGATGTACACCCGGACCACCTGCCCGACCCACATCGTGCAGGAAGTCATCGACAACGCCGCCGACGAGGCGCTGGCCGGCTTCGCCAAAAAGATTTCGGTGCGTATCGGCGCTGACGGCATCATCGAGGTTTCCGACAACGGCCGCGGCATCCCGGTCGAAATCCACCCGGAAGAAGGCAAGCCGGCGGTCGAGCTGGTCTTCTGCAAGCTGCACGCCGGCGGCAAGTTCAACAAGAAGGAATCAGGCAACGCCTACCGCTTCTCCGGCGGCCTGCATGGCGTGGGAGTATCGGTGACCAATGCGCTGTCGACCCGCCTGGAAGTCGAGATCAAGCGCGGCGGCGGCGTGCACAAGATTGTTTTCGCCGACGGCTTCGTGATCGAACCGCTGGCCCGCATCGGCGAGGTCGGCCCGCGCACCACCGGCACGACGGTCCGCATTTCGCCGGACCCCAAATATTTCGATTCGCCCAAGGTCAATCTCGGCCAGCTGGAGCACCTGCTGCGCTCCAAGGCCGTGCTGATGCCCAACGTTTCCGTCGAACTGGAAATCGAAGGGCAAGAGAAAAAAGTCTGGTGCTACCAGAACGGCATGGCCGATTACCTGACCGAAATGATGGTCGGCACGCCGGTCGCGCCGATCTTTGTCGGCCAGAAATACGTTGAGGTCGAAAACGGCTTCGCCGTCGGTGAAGGCGCCACATGGGCGCTGGCCTGGTTCGAGGAAGGCGGCGGCAAGCCGGAGAGCTACGTCAACTTGATCCCGACCCTCGATGGCGGCACGCACGAGGCCGGGCTGAAGGCCGGCGTCTTCGACGCGGTCAAGGCCTTCGCCGAGCACCACGCCATCCTGCCGGCAAAGGTCAAACTGGCGCAGGAAGACGTCTGTGGCAAGATGACCTACCTGCTATCGGCCAAGGTACTCGACCCGCAATTCCAGGGCCAGACCAAGGAAAAGCTCACCTCGCGCGACGCCTACAAGCTGGTATCGCAAATGGTGCGCGATCCGTTTGAATTGTGGCTGAACAGTCATGCCGATTTCGGCAAGAAGATTGCCGAACTGGCCGTCAAGGCGGCGCAGAACCGGATGAAATCGACCCAGAAAGTCGAGAAGAAGAAGTCCTCCGGCATCGCCACCCTGCCCGGCAAGCTGACCGATTGCGAATCCGACGACATCACGCGCAACGAAATCTTCCTCGTCGAGGGCGACTCGGCCGGCGGCTCGGCCAAACAGGGCCGCGACAAGGAAACCCAGGCGGTGCTGCCGCTGCGCGGCAAGGTGCTGAACACTTGGGAAGTCGAGCGCGACCAGTTGTTCAAGAACAACGAAGTGCACGACATATCGGTGGCCATAGGCGTCGACCCGCACGGCATCGACCAGATCGACAGCATTGACATTTCCGGTCTGCGCTACGGCCGCATCATTGTCATGTCCGATGCCGACGTCGATGGCTCCCACATCCAGGTGCTACTGTTCACGCTGTTTCTGAAGCACTTCCCGGCACTGGTCGAGAAAGGCCACATCCACGTCGCCCAGCCACCGCTCTTCCGCGTCGACGTCGAAGCCAAGGGCCATACCCGCAAGATTTACTGCCTCGACGAGGCCGAAAAGCTGCAAACCCTGCACAAACTGGCCGAAGAAGGCGTCAAGGAACACAAGATCACCGTCTCCCGATTCAAGGGCCTCGGCGAAATGAACCCGGACCAGCTTTGGGAAACCACGCTCTGCCCGGACACCCGTCGCCTCGTGCCATTCCAGGCCGACCGCGACACCATCACACAGATGCACCGCACCTTCACGCTGCTGATGGGCAAGGGCGAAGCCTCGGGTCGCCGGGCATGGATGGAAAAGGACGGCGGACTGGTCGACGCTGATGTATAAAGGGCTGCAATATCAGCGCCAACTGAACGCGACGCCCTCATTATTTGGCGAACCCAATAACGCCACCCGCCCTTGTATCTCATGTCACATTTCATGAATAAACCTAAAGTTGTGAGTGAGACACGCTCCCAAAACGCCGTTGACATGGAGATACTGAGGCGCGACATCAACTTCGGCATCGGCGAAAATCCCGCGCCGCTTTGGTGTGACAATGACGAGATACGGACTGCATTCTTCGATGCGTTCTCGCTTTTCCTGCCAGAAGGTGAACGTTTCTTTATCCGAGCCGTTCATCATTACCTGGATCAGGTAAAGGATGAACGCCTGCGCAGAGACATCAAGGGATTCAGTGCCCAAGAGGCCCTTCACACACGCGAGCACGAGCTATACAACGAAGCCCTGCGCCGGGAGGGGCTGCCTTTGGACGACGTGTATCTCCGCATTCGAACACTGCTCAATAAAGTGACGGGCAGTCTTGAGCGCATCACCGTTACCGTTGGTCTCGAACATCTGACCGCCTGCCTCGGTTACGTGACTCTCAAATACCCTGAAATTCTTGCCAACTCCGTCCCACGATACCGCGAAATTTGGACTTGGCACTCCCTAGAGGAAATTGAACACAAGGCGGTCGCATTTGAGGTTTTCCAGATCGCGACTGCCAAGCTGCCTAAATGGCAAGTCTACCTGCTGAGATGCAGTGTCCTACTCGTAGCAACGAAACTGATTTCCCGAATGCAGTACGACTTGGCGCTCGAAATTCTGCGCGTTCGTGGCTATCAGACGACCTGGAAAACAAAAGGCAAGCTCCTTTGGGTAATGCTCGGGCGACCTGGCTACTATCGACGCATCATTGGCTACTACCTTTGCTTCCTTAAACCTGGCTTTTTCCCAAGCCACGGAGCAGAAGTCCCCTACGCACTTCCCTGGCGGCAACATTTCAACCAGCGTGCAACAGAAAAGAACTCTCATGCTTGACAAGGCCTTCCAGTCACTCCTGAGGTTCATCGATCAAGGCCGAATCCCGCCGTTTGTGCACCGATTTATCTGGAAGCGCTGCTACCAGTTCATCGCCAAGAAATGGCAAAGCGACGACTGGACCTTTATGAACTACGGCTGGCTACCGGCAAGCGGCGATGTCGATCTTCGGCTTGACGAACGTGACGAAAAGGATCGCTATTTCATCGGCCTCTATCACCGCCTTGCCAGTGAACTCGACCTGTCTGGAAAGCGCGTTCTCGAAATCGGTTCGGGCCGCGGCGGTGGTGCCTCCTGGATTGCTCGGCATTATTCACCAAAGGAAATGGTCGGTCTCGATTTTTCTCCTGCAGCGATCGCGCTTTCGCAGCAATGGCATGGAGGTGTCACCAACTTGAAATTTATTGAGGGCGACGCCGAAAACCTCCCGTTTCCGGATGCATCCTTTGATGTCGTTATCAATGTAGAGAGCTCGCATTGCTATGGCGACATGCCACGCTTTGTGCAAGAAGTAGAACGTGTTCTCGCTTGCGGCGGACAATTTGGTTGGGTGGATATGCGCAGCGTCAACATGCTTCAGGGGACGACTCGAGCCTTCACCCAATCGGGACTGATGCTCCAGCGGGAGGATTTACTCAACGAAGGCGTCGTGCGCGCCCTCGACGCTGCAGAAAAGCGAAAGTCAGAAATCCTTGCTCAGGCACGATTTGGTGCCGCAGCTCTACGCCAATTTGCTGGTGCCAAAGGTACATTGTTGTACAACGCACTGAGAAGCAAGGATGTTCTCTATCTACTCAAGGTGTTCAAAAAACCTTAATACGAACAGAATCAAGTACCTTGAGTCCCGATGGCAGTTTGCCAGAGACGTTGACTCATCTGATTCACGGCTTCTGTCAATCCTGGCTCTCTGAAAAACACGCCTCTTATCTGAAAGTCATTGGCGAGCAATTTGACGAAGGCGGAAAGCAAGGTCGGATCAGGTGCCGCATCGCAGGACCAGAAATCGTCCAAGCTACCCTGATAGCTCAACCCATCAACATCAAAAATAGCTTGTCCCAGTACCTTGACTGGGCAACCCAGCATCATGGCTTTTAACCCCGATGTACTATTAACGGTCACCATACCTTGGGCACGCGCACTGAGCGAGTCAAGATCCCCGCCCCCCAAATAGACGACACGATCAATCACACCGTGTTGCTCAGCCAAGCGTGCCGACATCCTTGACCAATCGCGGAGCCCAGCATCCCAAGGATGAACCTTGATCACCAAGCGGCTATTTTTTGGTGCGTTTCCCGCAAAGGAGGCAATAACACACTCTATTGCCGACGCCATCCCGGTGAACTCGGAATAAGCAATGATTTGGAAATCATGATCAAGTTGGAGCGGAAAAACATAAAACGGTAGGTCATCACCCAACAACTCTGCCACGCGTTGAGCGTTCTTCCTCTTGCACAATTTTGTTCGCAAGAGAAATGCGGCACTCGCCGCGGTATATATCAAGGTCGGCGGACGCCGGTCGCTGCGCCGATAATGTGGGTAGCACCAACCGAAGAAAAGGTTGGAAAAATTGTAGACAAGGTCGCGACTCGCCATACCAAATGCACTATCCCGAAACCGAGGGCTGAAATCAGGTGCGGGGAACTGACTGGCACGGTCCCTTATTTCCTGTGCGATTTTTGGAAATCTTGAATTTCCACCCATGCCATCGCGTTCAAAAGTGATCCAGTCAGGGCGTAAGTAACCAAAGTCCGTCACGGACACGCGAATACCGAGGCGCTGAGCAATCACTACCGCCGCTTTGTGATAATCACGCTGCTCGCCCAAGAGCACCAAGTCGGTGACCTGCTGCTCCTTGAAAAACCGCTCAATATATTCTGGCCAACGGCTTAGCTTGCCTCTGTAACTGATCGCCCCATTTCTACGCCAGTACAGCCAGTCGCCAGGACAAAAGTTAATTCGACTTACCCGGGCGCCCTTGCCCCGCAACTCGCTTCCAACTCGCCTGAACAAGCTAGACGGCATGCCCTGCAGAAACAGAAAATGCACCTGCCTAGTGGTCATCAATTCGATTCACCAGAAATCGACACTGTCTCTTCGTGTCGCGTAAGGTACCAATCAAACGATTGCTTAAGACATTGTTCGAGTGTGACATCCCCCACCGAGCCCTTGGCGGATTGCAGCTTGGCTATCTGATGGCCACACGTGCGGCCAAAAATATTTACCAGCAAAAGGTGCCATAGCGGTTCCTGCGAAGGCATCAGTCTTCCCGAAACCGAACCAATCAATTGACCGGAGAGTATCGCCAATCTGTAAGGCATTGAAATAATGACTCCCCTTCCACGAATCGCCTCCCGAAATTGATCTGTAAAGGTTCGCCAACTCATGGCTTCCGGATTGCGCACGTTAAAACATTCATTGATCGCTGCTGGCGCTGTTGCTGACCAATGCATCACCTCAAGTAAATTGTCGATACTCAACAAACCAGCGTGGATTTTTCCGCCATCAATCAAGGCCATTACTCCGGTTTGCAAAGCCGTACCGATCCGATCGATAAACTGACTGCCGGGGCCAATCACGTTGCCGGGACGGAGAATCACAAACGGAATCTGCGCCTCCTCGCACATCGAACGAACGATTGCCTCCCCCTCGACTTTGCTCCTGCCATAGCCAAAACGGCTATTCAGCTTGACGCTCTCATCGCATGGCTGCTCCGGAAATCCATAAACATCCATACTCGAAACGTGCACGAAACGCGACAGCGAAACCCCCTGCCTGATGACAGCAGCAAGCAAACATGCGGTTCCATGGACGTTCGCAGCGAAATAGTTTTCTTCACTATCCCAGGTACTGACGTTTGCAGCGCAGTGAAAAATGACTGAAACGCCCGACACCGCACGCTGAACCGCATCGGGGTCACCTAAATCACCAAGTACGATTTCGCAGTGATCCTGAAGCGAGGACGTCAGAAGCTCGCGACTTCGCACAAACAAGCGCAATCGGCACCCTCTGGCCACCAAATCCCTTGCCAGATGGTTACCAATAAATCCAGTAGCCCCGGTAATCAGGATCAATTCCTGCTGATTCATGCTTTTGAACTAAAATCCAGTCTTACTCGAAGCCATCAGGCCCAATACCGTGCAGATTCTACAATTCAATTCCATTCGCGATGTGCCAAAAACCTTGTGGGAACCGTTGTCACAAGGTAAATCACTTGCATTTTCACGCGAATTTTGGGAAACCATCGAGAGCTCCAAGCTAAACGACTTCAATTATCAGCACATTGTACTTGTGGACGACGATGAGCAACCGCTCCTGATCACGAGCTTCTACACCATCACGACCGACATCGCGATATTCGCCCCCAAGCCACTGAGAGAGATACTGACCCGAATTCGGAGATTTTTCCCAGGATTCCTGAAATGGCGAATGATCGAATGCGGGACGCCAATTACAGTAAGTAGCCCACCGTTCCTGACCGCAAAGAACATTGACGTTGAGGCGGCAATCCATGAGGTCAACCATCACCTTCACCGGACTGCCCGCCAACAAGGCTGCTGGATTATTGTGATCAGGGATTTTGAATCGAATGCGGCAGAGGAATTGTCACTATTGACCAAGCTGGGTTATGCCAGCTTGGTTAGCCTACCGAATACCTATCTCGATATCCATTGGCGATCCATAGCCGAATACCATGCTTCGCTAAAGAGCTATTACCGCAGCAAACTGAATAAACACTTGAAGCGTAATCATGAACTCGGCATCACCCACCGCCGTGTCAATTCATTCGACGACCTATCGAGCGACCTATGCCGTCAATGGCTCACCGTCCATCATCAGGCAGATGAATTTCAACGTGAAGTTCTCACCCCTGCCTTCTACGAAGCCTTTTCAAAGCGGCTAGGTGACCACTCACAAGCCATACTTTTTTACAGGGATCATGATTTGGTTGGGCATGCATTGCTACTTTTAGACAACGAGGTCCTCCGTTGGCTCTACTTCGGCCGAAACATCGCAAAAAATGACAGCCTCTACCTGTATGTCGCGCATTCTGTCATCGAGGCAGCGATTGAACTGGGCGTCAAACGACTCGAAATGGGATTGACCACTTATCCAATAAAACAGGATCTTGGAGGTAATCCTGGCCCAATTAATCTTGCCCTCAAGGGAGTTTCACCCTTATTGGCACCCTTCGTGGCGTGGGGCTACCGGCTCATGAACAAGCCACCAATCCTGCAAGACAAAAATGTCTTCAAAGCAAATGCCTCGTAAAACCAACATCGGGCCGCTACCATTTTCCCTGTTGCAGCAACCAGCGTAGCGGTTTGCGCCACAGTGGCAAGGTCGAAGAAAAGTTTCCCCGCCAATCCACCAATTCACTCAAGCATGTTTCTGCACTAATTGATCGGTTATTTACGCGACTCACGTAAATCGGGTAGCAGAACATGACCCCGGCAATCAACTCGGACAATGCCAGTTGTCTCGTCCGTCTCATCAGTGGGAATACGTCCTTCGTCAGCCCCCACCCTGAATAAAAGGGCTGACCGTAACAAGTCACTGACTTTCCCCGAATAAGTGCCTCAAATCCGGCAAGGGACGTAATGACGTGCACCTCATCCACTAACTCAAGCATCTGCCCGATAGGTACGTCAGTAACAATCTCATCACACCACGTTTTCGCACAGCCCTCCCCTTCTCCCGCCATGCGCAGTCCAGCAATAACATCCGGGTGCGGTTTATAGACAATATAGGCATCCGGGTGTGATTGCCGAACTGCCCGCAACAAATCCATGTTTCGGCGAATCGTGCATTGAGGTGGTGGCGCCCCAAATTTAATCGAAGCATCCGTCTCGACCTGCCCCGGCACAAGTATCACTTGCCGCTTTCCTTCAGGTCGTTGCCAGTAATCCTTGCCCACGTTGTATTTCGTTATGCCACTACCAACCAATGCGTGACGAAATTTACTTGCACGCTCAAGCAACGCCTCTGAGAACTTCGTCTCCGCCAAAATGCGCTCTAGTCTTGAGGGCCTCGTTGCATCGTAATAAATTCCCAGATCATCGATCACCCAAGACAACGGCTTCACGATATCTGCCCCCAACCCGACAGATCTTATAAACCCATCCTCAACACGGATAACACGCGTGTTTTTTGGGAATGCAAACTCACTGAATTGCATCCCCCAGATCAGGACAGTGCAGTCCACAGGCAAGTGCTCGGGTTTTTTGATAAACCGAAGACACTTTCCTTTAAAGAATGGACGAACGAATGGACGCTTCCATCGCTGAAAGCCAAGGACAAACAGTTCATGACTCGACAATTCGATCATCCCTGAATGCCGGTCGTCCTCAGCACTCGCGGCCGAGCGAATGTGACTCATACCAGTCGTGAGTAGATTCTCATGAGCACACCTTTCAAGGATTATTCCCGGGCAGGCAGAGCGCCTTCGGGAGATGAAAAACCGCCGGCCAACCAAAGCACTATCTTCTCACGCTCAATGATGCTTCTGAATGCCGCACTTGTCGTAGCCCAGTCAATAACATCCACTTTCCACGGCAAATCAGACTCTGAAAATGCCTCTGACAAATGCGCACTGGTTATCAAAGGCAATGGATGCTCCGAGATAACAGCAAGATCAAGATCCGAATAGGGCTTCGCCGTCGATTTCACCCGCGAGCCAAACGCCCATATTTCATACTGAGGAAGATATCTGCGTAGAATGTCCAGCACAATCTTCAGATGTGACGGATGGATATCCAATCTCGTGAGATCAAGCATTTCGGGCTTCCAGACGCGCCAAGAACCTTTGGGCATCACCAACGAACATAAGTGTCCCTTGATAGACCTGAAACGCCTTACCGTGATCGTAGGTATGTGCAGCGATATTGCGCATCTTGCGGTAACCGAACCACGCCTCAACATCGTCAATCAGACCCCACTCAGCAGCAGTTCTCAATAAATCCCGGAAATTGCTGAAATCCACTTCACTTGGACTCGCTGCAATTCATTCCAACTCCCGACGCAGCATTTTGATGCTTTGCTCATAAAAAACTCAAAATTCTGAATGACCCCTGCAGTCAATGTATTTCGAACTGCGATTGTCTGTGCACTAAACCATGCCTCGTTCCCCACAATTTCCAGACTCTGAAAAAGTGAATCGACTGCATTCCGCAGACTGCTTAGATCAAGTTTATCTAAATCGTTGTTCATCATCGCCACCACGACATTTGAGAGACAAATCCCCCAACTTACTCAGCAAAACAGATTTCAAACCGCCCGTCCCGTCATTCCGGGCTTTACCGGAAATCCATTTTGTAAAAATTACCGCCTTTTCTGGCATGACGAATCCACAAAAATTTCTGCTAAAACCCCATACAAAACAATATGTTAACCACAGCTATTTCTTCAACAGCACCTGATCGAGAAACGCATCCACAATTTCAAAATGCTGCCCCCATGTTGTCGGCCTGAACGAGGAAAGCCTTCGACACTGTGCATCTCGCTTATCGCTTACGGGACTCGAATAGTCCAGAATCATCTCGCACCAGCCACGCCCATCCAACGGATCGAGATATTCCGGCACATCACCGCCAACCTCACGAAACACTCCCAAATCACTTGCGATCACCGGAATACCATGGGCAAGCGACTCGACCAACGGCATGCCAAATCCTTCCACAAAAGACGGAAATAGCAAGGCTCGAGCATGGCGCAACCACGTAGATAACGTTTGGTCACTGCAACGGGGTAACTCAATCACATGATGCTTCAACGCCTCACAGCGCTCAAGCAGATCCACAACCTGCTCGCACTCCCAGCCGCGTTGCCCAATCACCACCAATGTTGGTGCGGACGCCCCATGCTGAGCGACCAATTGTCGCCAGAGGTGCAACAACAACAAATGATTCTTTCGCGGTTCTACCGTCCCGAGAACCAGAAAATACGGCCGATCCAAGGGTGGAGAAGCATCAGGATCGGGAAGTCTCCCGGGCGCCAAAGGCGCGACAACTACCGGTGGCAAGTCACGCACAAAATTTTCTGCGTACGCCACCAAATCATCCTTAGTCGCTTGTGAATTAACGATCAAGCCACAACCGGTTGCCAACATCGTATCCAACCGTCGATGGTGTTTATCTGCTTCGCCCGGACGGCAATACTCCGGATGCGAAATAGGGATCAGATCATGCAGAAAGAAAACCGGCCTCAAACGCCTGCGCTTAAGTTGAATGGCATAACCCGGTTGATCGAGGCCACTGTGGCCGGTATTGAGAAAGAGACTAGCCGAATCCTGCCGCCCCCACCCGGCGTACGCCCTGGCGATCTGGTGCCTGATGGCTCTCCTCGCTTTGTCGCTATCCTCATGCAATGCGTCAAACAAAAACACTGACTGAGGTTCTGCAAACTCAAGCCATCTCCCGCCAAAACGGACCATTGCCTTGGCGCTGCTTCGGTAATGGAGAAGGTAAGCGAGGCTGACACGATCCACTCCGGTCGGTAGCCGGTGTTTCAAGTGTCGATCAACAAGCCGAGTGATATCGATCAACATTCCTCAAGGTGCTCCAAGCCCAGAAAGGGATGCCCGAGTTCAAAACCTGAGGCAATAAAGGCTGGATTGAGTATCGGTCGATCCAATCCGTAAGCCAGATGCTTTCCAGAAAAATCGACAACACAACCTCCCGCCTCCTCGAGTACGAGCTGCGCTGCTGCCGTATCCCACTGATTCGTCGGGCCAAATCGCGGATAAACGTCTGCGCGCCCTTCGGCAATACGGCAGAACTTCAACGAACTCCCCGCTGAATCAATTTGAAACGGAATAGCTAAAGACGAAAGCCAACGTTGCAACCGCTCGTCGCCATGTGACCGGCTACCAATTACCCGCAAAACGCCAAGCGGCGGAACGCACGAGAGCCTGGTCGATTTATCACAAGATAAACGCCACGCCCCGCATCCCTTAGCGGCAAAGAACGTATCTTCCAAAGCAGGGGCATCGACAACAGAAGCCTCAAGCACGCCCTCCACCACAAGGGCAATATTCACAGTGAACTCGCCGTTTCTTTTCAAGAACTCTTTGGTGCCATCCAGCGGATCAACCAAGAAAAATGCCTCGCCCGAACCACCATTTTCAGAGACCGACTCTTCCGAAAGAATGAATATTCCAGGGCACAACTTTTCCAGCTCGCACCGAATAATCTCGTCCGCACGCAAATCTGCAGTCGTGAGCGGCGAACCATCCTCTTTCTGCCATGCCGCCTTATCAGCACCATAGACATCCATAATCGCCAGCCCAGCTCTACGGGCGATTCGGACCAAATCTTCCAGCAAAAGAATCCCCTCGTGCATCATCTAGCTTAGAAGCAACTTGGAACTGACGGAGAACAAGACAATTGACAACGCCCAGCGAAGCCATTGATGAGAGAGTTTGGAAGACACCATCGCCCCCAAGACCACCGCCGGCAATGATCCTAACAACAAGTTCCCCAAGAGTCCGAAATCCACATGCCCAATAGCCAAATGCCCAATACCGGCAAACATCGCGAGCGGAATAGCATGAACAATATCAGAGGCAATCAATCTCGGCGGCGTCAATCGCAATGGATAAAGATACGTGAGCAACACCACTCCCAATGCCCCGGCACCCACTGAAGTCAGCGTCACCAAGGCACCGAGAACCGCGCCTGAAAAAATGGTCATCGGCGCCTGCATCCGCTTGAAGCGAATCTCCTCAGTCAAGCGAAAGCGGCGCCCAAAATCCTGAAGGTGCTTCTGCATCACTACGCCCAAGGCAGTAATCAATACAGCAACCCCAATGGCAAACTTCAGGAACTCCAATGATTGGGAGCCCGGAGAAAACCAATTCATCAACACCAGCGTGATCGCAGATGCTGGAATACTCCCGGCCCAAAGCCGGCGAACAACTTGCCAATCAATCAAACCGTGGTGGTGATGAACACGCGTCGCGAGTAGCTTCGTCAATGACGCAAACCACAAATCGGTACCCACCGCTGTCACTGGCGCAATACCGAAAAACAACAGCAGCAACGGTGTCATCAGCGCACCGCCTCCTACGCCAGTCAAGCCGACCAAAAACCCGGTGAATGCGCCGGCCGCCAATAGCGACAAATCCGGCACTCAAGCCACTCCCATGCGCTCGAGAATCTTTTGAAGGCATTCGTTGATTGAAAGGAGATCTGTCCGTAAATGCAACTCTGGCGACACCGGTGGCTCGTAGGGACTATCCAAGCCCGTAAAATCTCTAACTAGGCCCTGCCTTGCCTTAGCGTACAAGCCCTTCGTGTCCCGTGCCTCACAAGCAGAGAACGGTGCATCCACAAAAACCTCGACAAAATCACCCGAATCAAACAAAGCCCGGGCAGACTCGCGCTGCGCTCTGAATGGCGAAATAAACGCCACAAGAACAATCAGCCCCGCATCAACCATGAGCCTCGCTACCTCAGCCACGCGACGAATGTTCTCCTCTCGATCTGCCGATGAAAAGCCCAGATCGCGATTGAGACCATGCCGAACGTTGTCGCCATCAAGCACATATACGTGCTTTCCCTGTTGGTGAAGCTGACGTTCCAAGGCCCGAGCGAGCGTCGTTTTGCCTGCCCCGGATAGCCCGGTCAGCCATAAACACATCGGCATTTGACCCAGGGACCGGGCGCGATCAGTCGCCCCCACCGAGGCATGACTCCAAAACAAATTCTCAGCCATGGCGGAGCACTAGCGAGTAGTAATTGCCCCTAAACCCGTCGCAGTGAAAACGACTGAGGTAAGGATGTTCATAAATTTTTGCAGTTCAGCAGTCGGTGAGTTCGAAATGTATAGGACATCACGATTACGAATTGGAAAACCCTGAGCAACCAAAAAACTTTGGGGGTTCTTCAAATCAACTCGGTAGATAACAGGAACCTTTCCATCAGGAGTCAGAGGTGGGTTTTCACTTGCCAAGCCAAGAACAAGCGGCTCTTCATAGCGAAAGATAAAGACCCCCTTGGCATCCGCCCTTTGATCCTGAAGACCACCTGAACGGGCCAAAGCTTGGGCCAAGGTAATGCCTTGCGCCTCGAAAAAAACTTCTTCATTCTTGCCCGTCGCCCCCAAAGCCGTAAAACTCAAAGGCTGGAACAAGGCAGTAACCACATCTCCGGGCTGCAAGACAATGTTCTGCTTTGGATCCTGGATCACGGTGTCCAGCGCCATGGCTTGCACAATGTCCCCTCGCGTAACCTGCAAGGTCATTTTTCCAACAGGTTGGCGCACTCCCCCAGAAGCAGCAACTGCATCTAAAAGTCGCTCGCCTTTGGCAGTTAAAGGCATCCGGACACTTTGGGCGACTTCACCGACAACCGTAACGTTAGATGTCGCGTTGCGCGTAACACGAACCAAAACCTGCGGCTGATTCGCCTTACCAATCAACCGACGAGCAATCTCGGCCTCAATTTGCTGCGTTGACTTACCCGCTACGGAAATGGCACCCGCGAATGGCACATTGACTGTACCTTCGAACGACACCATTTGCTCTGGGAATGTAGTCACCCGTGTTGTCGCAGCGCCTAGACGCGGATCAAGAACAGTCGAGCCAAACAAGGTGGCTGGTGGCGCCTCCCATACCGAGACCTCGATGACATCGCCAGCACCAACCTTGTGCCCACTACGTAATGTAGAACCAAAAACGTCATCAAAACGAATTCTCTTTTCTGAACCGAGCATGCGTTTCGCAAGGCTGTTGTCCACATCCACAACCTTGACCGGAAACTCGCTTGATGGCGCACTACCAAGCACATCCGACTTAGACGGGCCGCTAGATGGCAAAGTGCCACATCCGCCAAGTAGCGCCGAAACAAACAGCGCCGATAAAGAAATGCCTGCACGAACCAAAATTCTATTCATCATTAAATACTTCAGCATTTTTAAAGGTGGTTCCATTCTCATCTTTGAGTGATAGAACCGGGCGAATCCCAGAAGACCATTCGATACCGATATCTTGATCATTCCACACGATGCACCGCTCATGAGCAGGAGCATAGTAATCGGTCGTCTTGTAGAGAAACTCTGCCGTATCACTCAAGGTGACGAAACCATGAGCAAAACCCTCGGGTATCCATAGCTGCCGCTTGTTCTCGGCACTCAGAACCTCGCCCACCCACTGCCCGAAGGTGGGGCTGCCCTTACGGATATCGACAGCAACATCAAAGACCTCACCCTGCACGACTCGGACCAGCTTACCTTGAGGCTGCTGGACTTGGTAATGCAGCCCACGCAGGACGTTTTTCGCGGATTTTGAGTGGTTGTCCTGCACGAAGGTGACATTCAGCCCGGTGGCTTCGTTGAATGCTTTCTGGTTGAAGCTTTCGAAGAAGAAACCGCGGTCATCGCCAAAGACTTTCGGTTCGATGATCAAGACATCGGGGATTTTGGTGGGGATGACGTTCATCAGAACACCCGTTCCTTGAGAAGGCTCATCAGGTATTGGCCGTAAGGGTTCTTGAGCATGGGTTGGGCAAGCGTTTCAAGTTGGGCAGCATCCACCCAGCCTTTGCGGAAAGCAATTTCTTCCGGGCAGGCGATCTTGAGGCCTTGGCGCTTTTCGATGGTGGCAATGAACTGGCTGGCGTCGAGCAGGCTTTCGTGGGTGCCGGTATCGAGCCAGGCATGGCCACGGCCCATGACCTGGACGTTGAGTTGATCGCGTTCGAGGTAGATACGATTGACGTCGGTGATTTCGAGTTCGCCACGCGGCGAAGGCTTGAGGTCGCGGGCGATATCGAGCACCTGATTGTCGTAGAAGTAGAGCCCGGTGACGGCGTAGTTGGATTTGGGGGCCTTGGGCTTTTCTTCGAGACTGATGGCTTTGCCGTGGGCGTCGAATTCGACCACGCCATAACGTTCGGGGTCGTGGACGTGATAAGCGAAGACGGTAGCACCGTGGGCTTGCTGTCCAGCCGCCCCCAGATCGTTGGCAAACTCGTGGCCGTAGAAGATGTTGTCGCCGAGGACGAGCGCACTGTCGCCATGGCCGATGAAGTCACGACCGATGATGAAGGCTTGGGCGAGGCCATCCGGGCTGGGTTGGATGGCGTACTGGAGGTTCAGCCCCCACTGACTGCCATCGCCGAGCAGTTGCTGGAAGCGCGGCGTGTCCTGCGGGGTGGAGATGATCAGGATGTCGCGGATGCCGGCCAGCATGAGCGTGGTCAGCGGGTAGTAAATCATCGGCTTGTCGTGGATGGGCAGTAGCTGCTTGGAGACTGCCAGCGTGACCGGGTAGAGCCGGGTACCGGAGCCACCGGCGAGGATGATGCCTTTGCGTTGGGTCATGATTTACAGAATCTGCTCAAGGATGTGACGGACGCCTTGCTGCCAGTGGGGCAGTTCCAAGCCGAAGGTGGTTTTGAGACTTAAGGTGTCGAGGCGCGAATTGGCCGGGCGACGCGCCGGGGTCGGGTAGTCCGCCGTGGTAATCGCACGGACAGCCTCGGGGGTGACTTTCATCGCCCTGCCTGAACGGATAGCTTCGCCGATAACGAAGCGTGCGTAGTCGCACCAGTTGGTTTCACCCCCCGCGACGCAATGGTAGGTACCGTAGGGAAAGGCTTCAGGGGCGTGGTGGTATTGACGAACGAGGTGCGCGGTGATGTCGGCCAGGAGCGCTGCGGAAGTTGGCGCCCCCCATTGGTCGGCGACCACATTGAGACTGTCGCGCTCGGCGGCGAGCTTGAGCATCGTCTTGGCAAAGTTTCCGCCATGGGCGCCGACCACCCAGCTGGTACGCAGGATGAGGTGGCGCGCATTGGCGTGACTTACTGCAACTTCGCCGTCGCGCTTGGTGCGGCCGTACACGCTTTGCGGGTTGGTGGCATCGGTTTCCCGGTAGGCGCCTGACGTGGCACCGTCAAAGACGTAGTCGGTCGAGTAATGGACGAGCAAGGCACCGAGGTGCGCGGCTTCTTCGGCGAGGATGCCGGGGGCAGTGGTGTTCACCGCTGCCGCCAGTTCGGGCTCTGCTTCTGCCTTGTCGACGGCTGTGTAGGCGGCGGGATTGACGATGATGTCAGGGCGTGTCTGGCGCACCAGGCTGCGTATGGCTTCCGGGTTGGAAAGATCGCAGTCAGCATGGTCCACGGCAACGATCTCGCCCAAGGGGGCGAGGCTGCGCTGGAGTTCGAAACCGACCTGGCCGTTCTTGCCGGTGAGGAGGATTTTCATGTTCCCCCTGCTCATGCTGCATCCTTGACGAATGCTGCGACCTCGTAAAGCCTCTCTGGCGAAATCTCCAGTCCGTTCGGCCAGGCAAGCGCCCCCGCATCTACGAAGGCGCGCTTCAGGTAATTTTCGTCGGCGAGTGCTGCCAGCAAGGGCCCACTGCGTGTTGCCAGGTAACTGGCCATATCCAGAATACCCGCTCGCCCATCGGAAAAACATACGGCGAATCGGCATTCGCCAGCATAGGACACCGACAACAGGTTAATCGTCATGATCCGCCCCTTCAATTCGCTCAAGTGGCTCAAAGCGTTGTGCGCGCTGCCAATTATCGAGCAATTCGTCCTGATGTTTCAGACACCACTCCTGAACAATTGCAGCCGCTTTGCGCGGCAACTGACCACGAAGGATATCGCCGGTTTCGATGCTGACTTGCGCCACAAAACCCTGATACTCAACATGCACATGGGGTGGTGGATGATCGTCATGCCACATGCGCACGATCATGCCGAAGAAAACCGACAGAATCGGCATCAGTTGCCATTCCCGTATTGCTTGCCAACCCACTGCTTGTAGGCGCCGCTGGTCACATTGGCCACCCAGGCCTGATTGTCGAGATACCACTGCACGGTCTTCCGGATACCGGTCTCGAAGGTTTCGGCCGGCTTCCAGCCGAGTTCGCGTTCGAGTTTGCTGGCGTCGATGGCGTAACGGCGGTCGTGGCCGGGGCGGT
>JAYRYB010000003.1:0-379700 GCA_041917165.1 Azonexus sp. | reverse complement strand
CCTCGCCTCATTTTTGGCGAGCTTCAGCAACCTGCTTCATCCCCCGTCAAGCAGCGGGTTCAGCAAATCATGCAGCGCTATCGGCAAACCCTTTCCCAAACCCTGGCCGCGGCTATTGAGGCGAAGCTGATTCGCGCCGATGCCGATTGCCCATCGGCAGCAGCCCTGTTTCTTGGGGCCATTCAGGGCTTGGTCATTCAATCCATGCTCAGTGGAAGCACCGAGCAGATGGAGCAACAGGCGGTCGGCGTTCTGGAGCTTTATCTTGCTGCCCTTGGGGTCAAGTCATGAAGCTCGATAGTCTTCTCAGTCGCAAGTTTGGCCTGCTGGCTTTTGCAGTGATTCTTCTGATTGGATTTGGCTTTGTGGTCGCCCGGTCAGGCCCGCTGGCGCCGACCAAAGTCACCATCACCCGGGTCGAAGCCGGCAGTCTGTCATCATCCCTGTTCGGCATTGGCACGGTCGAAGCGCGACGCAGCTATTTTATTGGCCCAACCGCTGCTGGTCGCGTCAAAGCAGTTCATGTCGATGTGGGCGAACACGTCAAGGCCGGACAACTGCTGGCAGAAATCGACCCAGTCGACCTGGACGAACGACTCCGTTCCCTTGATGCCTCGTACGCTCGGGCATCCAGCGCGGTTTTGGCGGCTGAAGCTCAGCGCAAGGATGTTCTGGCCCGCCAGACGGTAGCCGGCTTGAATGCCAGGCGCTATCGCGACCTCGGCGATAAGCATTTCGTCAGCCCGAGTGCGGTCGAGAGCAAACAACAGGAACTGACATCGGCCCAAGCCGCCGTCGATGCGAGCGAAGCAAATCTGCAAAGCGCACGGCAGGAGGTCGTCCGCCTGAAGGCTGACCAGGATGCTTTGCGGCAGCAACGGAATAACCTGCGCCTGGTCGCGCCCGTTGACGGCGTGCTGACCAGCCGTGATGTTGAAGCTGGCTCGACGGTCATTGCCGGGCAGTCGGTGCTCAAGTTGATAGAGCCCAGCAGTCTCTGGGTCAAGGTCCGGCTGGACCAGGGGCGGTCCCGCGGGCTGGCTGCTGGACAAGCCGCAAGCATTGCCCTGCGCAGCAATCCGGGAATGCCATTAACCGGCAAGGTAGTCAGGATTGAACCGGTCAGTGACAGCGTGACCGAGGAGCGCATCACCCTGATTACCTTCGACCAGATTCCGCCAGGCCTCAGTATTGGCGAGATGGCCGAGGTGACCGTTCAAACCGCAGCCAATCAATCAGGCCTGACGCTACCCAATGCAGCCATCAAACAAATGCCTGAGGGTTCTGGTGTCTGGAAACTACGCGATGGCAAGCCCGTCTTTGTCGCCATCAAACTCGGCACCAGCACCCTGGATGGTTCGGTGCAGGTACTGGAAGGACTTGGCGCAGGTGACGAAATCATCGTTCACAGCGAGCGCGAGCTGTCTGAAGGTGGGCGTGTCAAAGTTGTCGAACAACTGGCAGGACAACGCCAGTGATAAGTCTGGCCGGGCGCGACATTCTGCATTCCTGGTCGAAGTTCGTGCTGACCGGAATCGGTCTTGGCTTGCTGATTGGCGTCACGCTGACCATGGCCGGGGTGTATCGCGGCATGGTCGATGATGCCAAGGCGCTGCTCAATAACAGTGGTGCTGACCTGTGGGTTGTGCAGCAGGACACGCAGGGGCCGTATGCGGAGTCGTCGAGCATCCATGACGACGTGTACCGCTCCTTGCTCAGCCTCTCTGGCGTGGCCCGTGCCGCCAACGTGACTTATCTGACCATGCAGGTTCGTCTGGACAATACCGATGTGCGTGCGATGGTCGTTGGCTTCGAACCGGGCCAGCCGGGAGAGCCCGGCTACCTGATTGCCGGACGTCACATTACCCGTAACCATTACGAAGCGGTGGCTGACATTAAAACCGGGTTCCAGCTGGGCGATAGCATTCGGATTCGTCGGCACGACTACCGGGTCGTCGGCCTGACCAAACGCATGGTTTCGTCCGGCGGCGACCCCATGGTCTTCATTCCGCTCAAGGATGCCCAGGAAGCCCAGTTCCTTAAGGACAACGATGCCATCCTCAATGAGCGGGCAAGAACAGCGGCCAATCCGACGCTAAATCGACCGGGCGTGCCGGGTCTGCTCGAAGCCATCCAGGCATCGCAGAACGCGAATCGCAACGTCAATGCCGTGCTGGTTCAGGTGTCTCCAGGAAGCCAGCCCGAGACGGTCGCCAATGAAGTCAGGCGCTGGAAGCACTTGCAGGCTTTCACCCGGGTTCAAATGGAAGAGATTCTGGTGGCCAAGCTGATTGCCACCTCGGCCAGACAAATCGCGATGTTTCTGGTCATTCTCGCGGTAGTCAGCGCGGCAATCGTCGCTTTCATCATTTACACGATGACCTTGGGCAAGATTCGTGAGATTGCCGTGTTGAAGTTGATAGGCACGCGTAACCGAACCATTGCCGGCATGATTCTTCAGCAGGCGCTGGGCCTGGGGCTTATCGGTTTTCTCGTCGGCAAGGTTTCGGCCACTGCCTGGGCGCCATTCTTTCCCAAGTATGTTCTGCTGGAGCCAGGCGATGCAGTGCGCGGCTTTGTCGTGGTGATGGTCATTTGTGCGCTGGCCAGCACGCTGGCGATTCGGGCTGCCCTGCGTGTCGACCCTGCCACCGCCATTGGAGGATGAGATGGACGGTTTCGGCATTCGCATCGAAGGTTTGAGCAAGCGCTACGGTGAAGGCGATACCGCAGTCGACGCCCTGAAAGACGTCAATATGACCGTCGCCCCCGGGGAGGTGGTGGGATTGATTGGCCCCTCTGGTTCCGGAAAAAGCACCTTACTCAAATGCCTCGGCGCGGTGATTGAGCCGACAACCGGCAAGATGACCCTGGGTGATGAGGTCATCTACGACAATGGCTGGAAGATTCCGGACCTGCGCGCCTTGCGCCGCGACCGAATCGGGTTCGTATTTCAGGCCCCGTACCTGATTCCATTCCTCGATGTCATCGACAACGTAGCCTTGTTACCCATGCTGGCAGGCCGACCGAATGGTGAATCGAGAAAGCGCGCGCTGGAGTTGCTTGAAGCACTGGATGTCGGGCACCGCGCCAAGGCCCAACCGTCGCAACTGTCGGGCGGGGAGCAACAACGCGTCGCCATTGCCCGAGCCCTGGCCAATCAGCCACCCGTTATCCTCGCCGATGAGCCGACCGCTCCTTTGGATAGCGAACGCGCCCTGAGTGTCGTGCGCATCCTCAACCAGATGGCGCAGCAGTTCAATACGGCCATCATCGTGGTGACCCACGATGAGAAAATCATTCCTACCTTCAAGCGGATTTACCACATACGAGATGGCAAAACCTTTGAAGAAAAAGGTCTGGCGCAGAACTGAGTCTCAGATAGGCGGGCAGAGAATGCCCTATTTCAAGCGAAATCAAATGCATTGTCCGTTTTGCCCGCCTCTCCTGGCTGCAAGTATTGGTGGCTAACTATTTGCAGATGACTAGTTAATCAGGGTTCATCCCTGGCGCATCATGATTCTTCAGCCTTTGGCGGCCTTCCACCCCGTATGCTGGAAATATTTCCCATATGCCTTCAGCGCTTCAAGTGCTTGCACCGCGCCATCGTGGCGGGACTTTGAGGTTTTTCCTCTCATGGTCTCGGCGCCTTCCATCAGGTCTGCAATAACCAAGTGAAGCATCGCATCAGCCTGGGGCTCGAGTTTGCAATTCTGTATTGCATAAGTCACCTTCTCACTGATTGTCGTCGCTAATGCTTGATAGTCGTCGTTGCCATATTGATTCTTGTGAATCGCCGGTATTGCCTTCGCCATCGCTTGATTGATGTCGTTCATAGCCTGACGCAGCGGCTCATCAGTTGTCCATTTTTTTCCAGCGTTAAGGTGGAGCTTTGTCGGTTCGACACTCCCATGGCTATGGTTGTGTGCGGCACTTTCCGCTGCGAGGATATTGGGCGAGGCTCCAAGCGCAATGGCAGTCAGAACTACGGCGAAAATGGTTTTCATCGGGTCTCCTATGATACGGGTGTAATATCCAACTAATATAGTCAACTAATCTTAACGCAAGCTTAAAGCCAAGACGGGTTTCCGTGGCTTGTTGAGTGCGCTAGCCGAAGACACTTTCAGCCCAAGTTCAAGCATCCTTGGCATAACCCATATTGGTTATTATTTCAATTATTTTTATGTGCTGAGCGATACTTAAATAACTGATATATCAGAGTTAATCGTGTAGGCTTTGCGGCGGGTATCAGCGCTAACCAGTCTTTCAAATGGCTGCTGATAAAGACAGGCGACCGTCCGTTCATGACCGGTAGGGTGAGTTCGCCAACGGCCGCTTTTGGCAGTCCAGTTCGAAAACCCTGGGTTTGGCTGACTGGCAGCTATCAGGAAACCGCTATGGCAGCTTAGGGTCGGCTTGCGACAGTCGTCGCTTCAAATTCACAGCCGGAAAGCGGCCAGTGAAATTACGCTTCCTGGATGCGGCCAGTCGCCACAAGGTACTCACGACCCAATGCCGCCGGTCGCAATTCTCAGCCAGCACGACCGGAATAAAATACGGACCAGTCATTTGACCTTGGCTACACGGCTAAAATTGGCGCAATGAATCGACGCAACCTCATTCTCTTTGCACTATCAATCTTCCTTGCGTTTGGAGCGCTTGCTGCCCCTACTTCACAGGAGCGCACAGACTGGTCCAGTTTCTTTGCTGCGGCCGAGGCGCACGGCACTATCGTTGTCTGGGACAACCGCAATGGGAGTGACGTGGCCTTCGTATACGACTCGGAGCGCGCAAGTCGTCGCTACTCGCCGGCTTCAACCTTCAAAATTCCTCACAGCCTATTCGCCCTTGACGCGGGAATCCTCCGAGATGAGTTCCAGGTAATACCCTGGGATGGTGTTAAGCGCTCGATAGAGGCGTGGAATGAGGACCAGAACCTACGTTCTGCGATACGTAATTCGACTGTTTGGGTATACGAAGGATTCGCTCGACGGCTTGGCGATGCGCGTGAGACTGCGTACATGAGAAAGATTGCGTATGGCAACGCAGTTGCGGCAGGCAGCAAACCTTTCTGGGTCGAAGGCGACTTGGCAATTTCTGCAAATGAACAAATATCGTTCTTGCGCCATCTCTATCGTAATGAACTGCCGTTCCGGGTCGAGCATCAGCGGCTCGTCAAGGACGTGATGGTGAATGAGGCTGGCCGTGATTGGATACTACGGGCCAAGACCGGCTGGAGTGGAAAAGTTGGCTGGTGGGTAGGCTGGGTCGAGTGGCCAACAGGACCGGTTTTCTTCGCACTGAATATCGACACGCCCAACAGATTGGACGACCTCTCAAAGCGGCAAGAGATTACTCGCCACATTCTTCGCTCCATCAACGCTCTGCCACCGTCTTGACGGGGCGTTCCGATGTCTGTTGTTAGCCTGAAGCAGACAGCCCACCGCACATAGGCAACCGGCTGTTCCTGGCCAGGTCGAGGCAGTGAATGCGTCAAATCGCTAGCCGAATACCGGACGCTCGGGTAAATCAACTGTAGCCCCAACTATCGAAATTGGATGGCCACCTCGACCGGCGGCTCATGGCCGTTTGCGGCCGACTGTCGACTTTGTGGATTTCCGAAAAAATATTGGAGAGGCCATCGGAAACCACTCGCGCCTCCGGCAGCGTCATGAGCCGTGTAGCCTCTCCAGTCGAAATCTCCGAATTGTTAAAGAGCTGCTACAGGTGTGCTCAGGCGTCGAGCGAGCTAATTGCAACGATTGATTGGAACTGCTCGAAAATATCCGGCCGCTGCTGCGTGATGAACCGACAAACCGCCTCATTGGCCAACAGCTTGCTCAGATATCCCTGCGCCACGACCAGATTCAAGACGTCATCTGCGTAATTGTCCTCGATGAGCTTGTATTGGCCTTGCAGGTTTTCCATCTCCCGCTCCATGCGGGTCATCTGCTCCGCCGTCACTCCTCGCATCTCGGGTTTGCTGCCCTCAACCAATAATTCGGCAGGGGTGGACGCCAGCAATGCTTCGGCGTAATTGACCGTCAGGCTGTTGGCCGACAGCATGAGGTCGATGCACTCGACCTGCCTGATGGCCTTCATTTTCCGCAGAATACGAGATATTTCCGGGGAGAACTGGCGGTCCTTCAGCATGGCGACCGCTTCCGGGCAGATGCCATCCAGCAGCTTCAGTTTTTTCAGGAGGCTGCTGATGTCGATATTGAGCGCCTGGGCCAAGCGTTCCCGAGAAACCCCTTTGGTCACCGCCTCCTGCAGCATCCGTGTTTCCTGGATGGTTGATAGGCGGTTGATGCGGGTGTTATAGGTATAAGCCTCATCGTCAGAAGCCAATAAGCAAGGTGCTGTCGGTATGCCAAGCTCCTCGAGAGCAAGACGCCGAACGTGGCCATCCAGAACGAGATATTGGCCTGTGGCAGCATCTGCAAGAGTGACCGATAGCGGTTCAATCAGGCCGACACTCTGGATGGAACTGATGATTTGCCGGAATTTCACGCTGCCTAGCAGGACAGGGAGTCTCCTGGAGGGTAGAAGCTTGTCGAGCGGCACCCGCAGTACATTGGGTGAAAAGGCTTGGGGTAACTGGCTCACCGGCGCACCCGCTCTGGCCAGACACGTTCCGCAAGATAGACCGGCATCACGTCGAGTTGTTCGGCGCGCAGCAGATTCACAAAATGCTCATTGCCGAGCAACTGGCGTAACGCACTGGTTACGAACAACAGCCGCTTCTGCGTCAGGTCGGCTTTGCGCAGGATGAGTTTTTTGCGCTCAACCTCCCTCTCGTACACCCGAACAAGGCTTGAGGTGGTGATTTCAGTCATGCCCCGTTTAGCGCGCCGATGGGCTGATGGTCCAAGGGTTCGTCTTCGTTCCACAATATGCCGAACCTGAGCCAGTCGCTTGCCACGCAAGGCACCGGATTCGTAGGCGTCCTGCATGGCAGTTTGCAGTGCCGAATCATCGTTGCCGGCGCCCACAATATCCAATGCCGTGTTGAGTGGCACTACCCCTCGCTCAACAGCCGTCAGCAACCTCTCTTCTCCACTGTTCAACAGGTTCAGGATGCCGGAAATGTAAGGCGCCGACAGCGCTGTTTTGCGACCGATTTCGGCCGCGGTGTAACCCCGTTCGGCTAACTGGCGAATACTGGCCAGAATTTCCAGGGGGCGGTACTGTCGTCGGGCAATGTTCTCAACGAGGCTCATGATGTAGGCCTCCTCGTTGCTCACCTCGATAACCAAGGCAGGAATATGCGTTTCCCCCAGCAGACGAAAGGCTGTCAGGCGCCCCTCGCCACAAACCAAAGCATAGGACGGCGTGTCATCCGATGATGGGCGCGCTGTGACTACGATGGGCTTTTTCAGGCCGACGTTACGGATGCTTTCAACGATGCTCTCAAAGCCTCGTTGGTTCCGGTCGCGTGGATTGAGAACCTGGATTCGGTCGAGCGGCACCTGCTGAACCTGCTGGATATCGAAGTCCGGTTTCACGCTGCTCTCCGGATACGGAAGCGTTCAGCCATTCCGTACAGGTACTCCAGCGTATCGAATCGGTAGGTGTCGAGTTCGAAGGCGTTCGACTCCGCCAGGCAAAGACGCTCCTGTCCAAAGTCCAATCGCGGCAACAGGTAATAGTCGAGTGCTGACCGGTTATGCGGGTCAAGGCGGACGGCCACGGTGATATCCGGGCACAGGCTGGTATCAAAGCGGATTTTCCAGCGGCGGCCGCCAGCCTCGGTGGTGTGGCAGCGCGCCAGCACGATGGAGATGGTGAACTCGTTGTTGATGTCGAAAAGGCCGGTTGCCGGGTCGCGAACGACCTGTCCCCCCAGTTCTGCAATCCGTTGTTCGCTCTGACTAACCACCTCGGGATACATTTCTCGCAGGTAGCGGTTAATTTCCAGGTAGCCGTAGTCGCGGTCCGGCGTGAAGCCCACCATCTGGTAGGCGCGTATCAGGCTACCGAAGCGCAGGGCATAGACCGAGGTCGATGGCATCCCTTCTGTTTCATTGATGATGAGGCCGGAGAGAAATCCTCGGCTCTGATAGAGGTCACGCAGGCGGTCGAGCAATTCGTTGTCCGAGTAGCGACGAAAACGCGCTCGCATGATGCCCTGGGCGGTAAAGAACAATGCGCTGGGGACAATGGCCTGGAAAGCTCCTTCCTTGCGTATCCACATATCCGGAGTGTTGGTGACGCGGCTTTTCTTGAGCTTGAAGGAGATGCGGTTGTAGACGTTATTGCCAATGTACTTCTCGTTGGTCAGCACCTCGTTGACCGTGGCTCGCGTCCATTGCCGGTCGAGGTCGGTGCGTATTCCCATCCCGTTCAGGCGCATCGCAATCTGGGATTCGGACAACGCTTCTTCGATAAACCATCGGTAGATATCGTTGACGGCACGCACTTCGTCTTCCGGACCTGGGACGAGGACAACGCGGTCTGTCTGCAGGCTTTTGTGCTCACCGCGGGCCAGCTCAGCCTTGTGGTGACCATGCTGGTCAATCAGCACACGGCGCAGGCCATACCCGGCCGGGCCTCCTTGCCGGTATCCCAACTCAATGAGACGGCATTGGCCAGCGAAGACTTTGGCGGAGAGCTCGCGGCTATACTCGCCGGCCATCGCACGTTTGACACCTTTGACGATGGTTGAAACCGGAGAACCATCGTTCTCGAATTGCTCGGCCACGTAACTGACCAGGATGTTTTTGCGCTTGCAGATGTACTCGTAGTAGGCCGATTCGTCAGCATCCTGGAAGCGGCCCCAGCGACTGACGTCATAGACCAGAATGAGGTTGAACTCGGCCTTGCCGGACTCGACGTCGGCTATTAACTGCTGGAGCGCATGACGGCCGTCGATTCGTAATCCGCTTTTTCCCTCGTCCGCGTAGGTTTTGACGATTTGGATGCCGCGGCGCTGGGCATATTCCCGGATTTTGTCAGCCTGGTTCTCGGTCGAGTATTGCTGATGCTCGGTGGACATGCGGACATATTCGGCAGCCCGGAAAGCGTGTGTCTGGGAGTCCCCATTGCCGTGCGGCAGTCGCTGCGTCGTCATGCTGTTCTCCAACCTTCATGGCCAGGCCTGCAATGAGTCTGGCTTCTTGCCAAACCACTGAAAAACAAACAGTTGCCGGACGCTAGCAAGAAAAGAATCAGTTGAACATGTAGGCGACAGTTGCAATTATCCATCCTCTGGAAACGCAGACAGGATGCGGATTTCGGCGAGCCACGCGTGCCCTTTTGCAATTATGTCGCCGTCTAACCGCGTGATTAGATAGCGCCCTGGCGGCAATCGAGCGATTTCATTGGTTTTGCTCCGGTGCAAATTGCGGCGGTTTCGGTACTGCTGCTGCACCCGGTTCCGTTCGACATACCCAGGGTGTTGCTCACGATACTTTCGCCAATACTCAGATTTTCTCTTGGCGCCAACTGAGTTGAGGGAGGCGCTCGCAAGTCGCTGCTGCTGTTTCGAGCGTCGGCGTCGCTCCCGCTGGCAGTCTGGATTAGAGCAGTAGGTTTGTTCTCGGGTTTGTGGCCTGGGCTTGAAGAACTGGCCGCACGCCAGGCATTTTCTTGAGGTCATGGTGAACTCGGTGTGTTGAAAATACTGGAGTTCACAACAGAGCTTAGCCAGACCAAGAGCCATACGACAAAAGCGCCTCAATCCACCAGCGCCACATCGATAGATTTTCCGCTAACTACCGATTTGGGTCAGGTTACCAAATTTTCCTGCCGAATATTGTCAGTCGTTTGCAAGTCACTGATTTATGGCGCATTTAATCAAAACAAAGGCCAGCGATCATTTTTTTGCTGGTCTTTCTAAGTTACTGAATTACAACGTTACAGTTACCTGAATAACTCTTGGCGTGACACCTCGGCTTACTCTCCGTCTGCCCCGTAAGTTCTCTTTGAACCGAGCAACACCTTTGCCGCAGCGATCCGTTCAGTGAGTGCAGCTTCGGATGAGTTCATCACCAGCAACAGGAATTCGCGTGGATCGTTGAAACTGGTCGATGGGAATGCCGCATCCTGCACTGGACGCGCCGTGCATGATGGTTGCGGCGCAGTTCGATCGTTAGCCTCATCAACAATACGCTTGAACATTTGCGGCGATATGCTTCTTACTGACATCAGCAGATCTGCCTGACGCTCGGGATTAGGTGCAATATCGAGTCCCGGCTCATCGATGAACATGCTTCCCATACCCGGGTCGATGAAGGCCACCCATTTTTGGCTTTCGGGATTAAAGTTCGGGATGATCGGCAGTTCGGACACACCGCTCGCCGTATCTGGTAGCAACGCAACGCGCCCTGCGGGCAACGCCGCCAGATATTTCGCTTGCAGATGCATGAGAAATTTTCGTGCCTCTGCAACACTCACCGGGTTGGCCAGCGAGAGCCACAGTTGGTAGCCACTCGGCGTCACCGCGATTGCCTGTGCCGGCAACTCCTCGTCGATTTGGAGGCTCTCGTACAAGCCGGCAAGCACCGGCCAATCACTGGTACGAGTAAATTCGATGACCAGGCTTCTCACCGTCGATTCTGCAGACAGCAGGCGGCAGTTTCGCACCGCGTCATCGGCATCCGGCCAGCTTTCGCCAGGCAGCAGGTACAGTCGCCGCCACTCTGCGGCAAGGCGCTCATTCATCATCACGGCCTCACGATTGGCCCAGTGCTTCGGCGAGATGCTTGTCTTCGTCGAGAATGTGGCGCTCAAACCAGTAATCAACGTAGCGAATGAGACTGAAAACATCCAGACGCTCGTGCAGCACCTCGTTGATCATTTTGCGTATGCCGGTGAGCATTGCCTGATGTTTCTGGTTGTGCTTGGTGAAGTCAACGCCTGCGGCAGCGGCGAGTCCCGCCTCGCTGTCACAGTGCTCGACCAATGTCTGATAAAGCGCTTCCGCCTCCGATTGAGGTAAGGCATTCTGCGCAATGCACAGTTCTTTCAGGGCTTCGAGCTGGGCGAATAGATGGGCGTGCTGATCGTCCATCAAACGCACGTTGACGAGCAGTTCTTCCGGCAGGAATTGTCGATGCGGGTCCGTCACGCGTGCCTCCCTATGAGCAGGCAGAAATCCGAAAATTCAATATAGATAAGTACAACGGGCTTGCCAAGCACCCAGCTAAAGCTCAGCGAACCTCGATCGTGACGCTGCGCCCGGAGCGCCCACCGGCTTTGCGGACCAGATCGGCGATATCCGTATTCTGGAATTTGAGGGCAATGTCGATGGCCGTTTCGCCGGTATCGAGTGTCTTTGCCGGGTCGGCTTTGTTGGCCAGCAAGGATTTGGCAATCTCAAGATGCCCTCCCCGTGCGGCGGCGATCAATGGGGTCGTTCCATTCTCGCTGGCGGCATTGACGTCTGCCCCGGCCTTGATCAGGTACTGGGCAACCTCGGTCTGCCCGTTGAATGCCGCGTAGGCCAGCGGCGTCCAGCCCGGGGTGTTCACCGCGGCACCACCGGCAACCAGCGCTTCGACCACCTTGAGATGCCCGCGAAATGCTGCCAGACGCAAGGCAGTGTCGCCGGCGGCGTTGCGCGCATTCACCTTGGCGCGGGCCTTGATCAGGAAATTCACCGTATCGACATGGCCATCGCGCGCGGCGAGCATCAGCAAGGTATTGCCCTCGATATCGGTGCTATCGACCGATGCCCCCTTGTTGACGATCTCGGCGACCTCGCGGGTATCGCCCATTTTGGCGGAGTTAATCAGGTCGTCGTAGGTGGCTGCCAGCGCAGTGAACGGGAACCACAAGGCGACTGCTGCGGTGAACGTGAATTTCTTGATCATTTCGGGAGTGCCTGAGCGTGTTTGAACAGGGTGAAGAAATTTTGGGTGGTTGCCGCCGTGACATCCTCAAGAGAAATATCGCGCAACCTGGCGATTTCTTCGGCGACATGACGGACATAGGCCGGCTGATTCTGTTTGCCCCGGTACGGCATCGGTGCCAAGTACGGCGAGTCGGTTTCGACCAGAATACGGTCCAGCGGACATTTCTGCGCCACGTCTTTGACGATGGCCGCATTCTTGAAGGTCACGATGCCGGAAAACGAGATGTAGAAACCCAGATCCAGCGCCCGCCGGGCAACCTCCCAGTTTTCGGTGAAGCAGTGCATGACGCCACCCACCGCATCAGCGCCCTCCTCTGCCAGCACGTTCAAGGTATCTTCGGCGGATTCTCGGGTATGCACGACCAGCGGCTTGCCGCAACGGCGGGCAGCGCGGATGTGCGTCCGGAAACGCGCCCGCTGCCACTCCGGTTTGTCCTTCTGCCAGTAATAATCCAGCCCGGTTTCACCGATGGCGATCACTTTCGGATGGTTCGCCAGTGCCAACAATTCATTTTCGTCGGGTTCGCGGACATCGGTATATTCCGGATGCACGCCGACGGTCGCCCAGAGTTGCGGATGCGCCTCGGCCAGTGCCAGTACACGCGGAAAATCCTCGAGATTGACACCGATGCACACCGCCAGGCCGACGGCGTTCTCCTCCATGCGCTGCAGCAATTCCGGCAGCCGGCTGGCGAGATCAGGAAAATCCAGGTGGCAATGCGAATCGACCAGCATGCTGATCAATCAGAGTGTGTGGGTCGGGCGGGTGGACTGCATCACACCGCCGAGCAGGCCTTCGATTTTTCGGCGTGCTTCCTGGCCGCTTTCATCGCTGTTGAAATGTACGCCAATACCTTGGGCGCGGCCGTTCTGTGCCCCGGGAGGCGTAATCCAGACCACCGTACCGGCAATCGGCAGCTTCGCCGGGTCATCCATCAGCGACAGCAACATGAAGACCTCGTCGCCGATGTTGTAACTGCGCGTTGTCGGGATGAAGATGCCGCCGCTGCGCAAATGCGGCATGAACGCCGCGTAGAGCGCCGACTTCGAGTTGATGTTCAGCGACAGGACGCTGGGACGCTGGGGAGCAGGCTTTGCTTCACTCATTGTCGGTCTTTGGCGAACAGGGCTCGATAATCCAGAAAAACGCCCTCAAGGAAAAGGCGCGGGTTCAACGGCTGCTCCGCCGCCTGACGTTGCCTGAGTGAGGTCCGGTAGGACTGAATCAGACGGGCCAGCGGGATGGCATCAGCCAATGCCACGATTGTAGCCTGATGCGGCAGGAAATAGCGCACTGGCAAGCCATTCTTGGCCAGGTTCAGATCGACCAGCCATTTTTGCTGTGCCTCGACCAGGTGCTTCAGCAGCACCCTGCCCTTGCTTTCCTTGACCGCTTTCTCAAGTTCCGCGGCAGCCGCCAACGGATCAATTCTCTGGCCGTCCGAAAGCTTGCCGATCATCGACGCCAGCCAGGCGCCCTGCCCGCCGCCGGCGCCCGTCGCCATCTCGACGGCCAACAGCGGTGATCCCCCTGCCAGTGCCAGCCAGCGGTCGGCATCCTGGACACCGGCATCGGCCAGCACGCGCGCCGCCAGCGCCGGCGCCGGCACCGGAACAGGCACCAGTTGGCATCGACTGCGTATCGTCGCCAACAAGCGCGTCGGCTCGTTGGTAATCATTAAAAACAATGTACTTGGCGCCGGTTCTTCAAGTGTTTTAAGAAGTGCATTGGCAGTGCTGCGGTTCATCGCCTCGGTCGGATTGACGAGGATGATGCGCAAACCACCGCGATGCGTACCGACGCTCAGGAAGTCATCGAGGCCGCGCACCTGGTCGATGGTGATTTGTTGGCTGGCCTTCTTTTTGCCGTCCTCCGACTCACCGTCTTCCGCCATGGCCTCGGGTTGCAGCAAACGGAAATCGGGATGATTTCCCTGGGCAAACCAGTTGCAGGCGAGACACTGGCCGCAGGCCGCACCATCGGCAGTCGGCGTTTCACAGAGCAAGGCGGCAGCAAACTGGCGGGCGAGATCGAATTTGCCCAAGCCTTTCTGCCCGGCAAGCAAGAGTGCATGCGGCAGACGCTCCCGACGCTGCAGCAGGCTGTTCCAGACCTTTGTGTGAAGTTCAATAACGTTCATAAACCGATACTTGAAACAATATTCTCAAGTACTTTACGAATATCTTCGAGGGGCTGATTGGCGTCGATTACCCGCATTCGGTTGCCATGATGCAGCGCCCGGTCGAGATAGGCCTGACGAACCCGGTCGTGAAAATCGACGCGCTCCTGCTCGAAGCGATCAAGCACACGGTTGGCCAGCACGATACGTTCGCGGGCAATGTCGAGCGGCAGATCGAACAGAAGCGTGAGATCAGGTTGCAGATGCGCGTGTACCCAATGCTCCAGCGTCGCAAACTTGGCGCGGTCCAGACCGCGGCCACCACCCTGATAAGCGTAGGTGGCATCGCTGAAACGATCACAGATGACCCACTCGCCACGCGCCAGTGCCGGCTCGATCACCTGCGCCAGATGTTCCCGGCGGGCCGCGAACATGAGCAGGGTTTCAGTCTCCAGGTGCATCGGCTCATTGAGCAGCAGTTCGCGCAGGCGCTCGCCCAGTGCCGTGCCACCCGGCTCACGGGTCACGACTACGGTTTTGCCGTGATCGCGCAGCCATTGGGCCAGCCACTCGACGTGACTGCTCTTGCCGGCACCGTCGATGCCCTCAAAGGTAATGAATTTTCCGCTCACTTCTGTCCCCTCTGGTATCGATTGACCGCCTGATTGTGCTCGTCGAGCGTCCGCGAAAACTGGCTGCTGCCATCACCGCGTGCGACGAAATACAAGGCGTCGCTGGCCGGCGGATTGAGTGCCGCCCGCAGGGATGCCGACCCCGGCATGGATATCGGCGTCGGCGGCAGGCCGGCCCGTGTGTAGGTATTGTAGGGCGTATCAGTCTGCAGGTCGCGCTTGCGCAAATTGCCGTCAAACTGCTCGTCCAGTCCATAAATCACCGTCGGGTCAGTCTGTAGCAGCATGCCCTTGCGCAGGCGATTGACGAAAACCGCAGCCACCTGGCCGCGATCGGCATCGCGCCCCGTTTCCTTTTCGACAATCGATGCCATGACCAGCGCCTCCTCCGGGTTGCGGTAAGGCAGCCCTGAAGCACGCGCCGCCCATTCGGCTGCCAGACGCCCCTGCATGGCCCGATGCGCCCGTGCCAGCAAATCCAGATCGCTGGACTGCTTGTCGAAAAGATAAGTATCGGGGAACAGCCAGCCTTCGAGTTTCGGCAGTTTCAGCCCCAGCCGCTCGATGATCTCCTGCTCGCTCAGCCCGACTGTGTCGTGGCGCAGATCGGGGTGCTTGTCGAGACGCGCCCGCCACTGGCGAAAGGTCCAGCCCTCTACCAGGGTTGCCTCACCCTGTGTCACCTTGCCCTGAACCAGCTTTTCAAGCAGCGCCGCGGGAGTAATGCCTTGCGCCACCGAATAACTCCCGGCCTTGATCGCGGCCTCCGCCCGGCCAACCCGCGCCAGCAGCAGCAGCGCGTTGGCATTGACGTCAACGCCGGCAGCCTGGATCTGGCCAATGGCGCCGCGCAGGCCGGTGCCCGGAGGAATCCGGAAATCAACGGGTGTCGTCTTCAGCGTCAGGGCTTGCTGCGACCACCACCAGCCGTAGCCGGCGATCACGCCAAGTACGACGCAAAACAGGACGAAAAGCTTGATAATGGGGCGCACGGGAACTCGCAGGCGGCAAGCAGGTCTTGCTCGTCTGAAACGAGCATCAATCAACGGGCGATATAATATCCCAAACCCCCTCAGGAGCCCCCATGAACCCCAACTGGCGCAGCTTTCTCGAATCCACCGAAGCCGCTTTCGACGGCGACAGCAATGAACTCACCACCTTCGGCGATGCCGCCGGCGAACTGAAAGCCGCCGGATCGCAAACGGTCCTCGTTCCCCTCACCCACCTGTCACTGCTGGAAGCGGCAGGCGAAGATGCAAAGAGCTTCCTGCACAGCCAGTTCACCAGCGACGTGAATCACCTGAAGGAAGGCCAGGCGCAACACGCCGGCTGGTGCACAGCCAAGGGCCGGATGCAGGCGAGCTTTCTGGTCTGGCGTCAGAACGATGCCTACCGGATGCTGCTGGCCGCCGATTTGCAGGAAGCCACGCAAAAACGCCTGCAGATGTTCATCCTGCGCGCCAAGGTCAAATTGCAATCGCTGACCGACAGCCTGTTGCTGCTCGGCATTTCCGGCCCGCAAGCCGCCGAGTCCCTGGGCGATGCCGGTCTGGCCATCCCCGAAGAACCGATGAGCACCGCAGTCACCGGCGAACAGGTGGTTATCCGCATCGACAGCCAGCGCTTCATTGTCGCCGTGCCCGAAGCCGCTGTCGCCGCCTTGTGGCAGAAACTCTCGGTCAAGGCGCGACCGGCCGGCCTGCCTGTCTGGCGCTGGCTCGATATTCAGGCGGGTTACCCCTTGGTCACGCTCGCCACCAAGGAAGAATTCGTACCGCAAATGGCTGACTTCGAGAAAATCGGCGGCGTCAGCTTTCACAAGGGTTGCTATCCGGGGCAGGAAATCGTCGCCCGGACGCAGTACCTCGGCAAGGTGAAGCGCCACCTGTTCCGTCTGCGCAGCAATAGCACGCTCAGTGCCGGCCAGCATTTGCACTCGCCGGACAACCCGGATCAGTCCTGCGGCACGGTCATGACCGTGGCCCCGTCGCCGGCGGGAGGTTTTGAGGCGCTGGCCGTGGTTCAGTCCAATTTTGCCGGCAATATCCGTCTCGGGTCGCTTGAAGGCCCGGTGGTTGAAGCTGCTGCGGTCAACCCGTAAAAACGGCCAAAAATGTGCCTGATCGTCGTCGGCTGGCGGGCGCACCCGGATTACCCGCTGGTCGTCGCCGCCAACCGCGATGAGTTTTTTGCCCGGCCAACGGCCTTTGCCGGGCGCTGGCCGGACGCGCCGTCGGTGATCGGCGGCCTCGATCTAGAGGCCGGCGGTACCTGGCTCGGCGTCACCGACTGCGGGCGTTTCGCCGCCGTCACCAACGTTCGGGAGCCGGGAATGGCCAAGGGCCAGCGCTCTCGCGGCGATCTGACGCGGCGCTTTTTGACCGGCAAGGCGTCTGCCGCAGACTTTGCGCGGGCCATCGATCACGATGCCTATTCCGGTTTCAACCTGCTGCTCGGCGATGGCGACAACCTGTACTACGCATCCAACCGGGATGGTGGGCCTCGCCCGCTCGCCCCGGGTGTGTATGGCCTCTCCAATCATTTGCTCGACAGCCCTTGGCCAAAGCTGGTGAAGACAAGGACAGCCTTTGCCGATGCACTGCCGGATCTGCCGGATACCACAGGCTTGCTCGAACTGCTGGCTGATGAAGGGATTGTTGCCGACGACCGCTTGCCGGACACCGGCGTGCCCTTGGCCTGGGAGCGTTTATTGTCGGCGGTGTTCGTCCGCTCGCCTGATTACGGCACCCGCGCCTCCACCGTGCTCTGGCGGCACCGCGGCGGTGGGACGCACTTTGTCGAGCGCAGCTTCGACGCCGCTGGCCCGATTCAGTCTTCGGTGATCTCGACCTCGGTGTAGCACGGCACCTGGTCGAACAGTTCGATGATGTCGGCGTTACGCATGCGCACACAGCCATGCGAGCCGGGCGTACCCATCTCGGCACTATCCGGGCTGCCGTGGATGTAAACGTAGCGGCGCATGGTATCAACACAGCCCAGGCGATTGCGGCCGGGCTCGCAACCCGATAGCCAGAGAATGCGCGTCAGTATCCAGTCGCGACCGGGAAACGCCTCGGCTAACTCAGGCGTCCACAACTCGCCGGTCGGCCGGCGACGGACGAATACGGTGTTCGCCGGCAGGCCAGCACCGATCTTGGCACGGATAATGTGCCGGCCGCGCGGTGTCTGATAACTGCCGGACACTTCACCGACCCCGGCTTTTGCGGTCGACACGGAATATTGGCAAATTTCGGCACCGTGATCGTCAAACACCGTCAGCGTCTGCCTGGCCACCGATACCCGCAGTTTCATTGCGCAGCCTTTCGCCGACGGGCAGCAAAGAAGGCGGACAGGGTTCGGCTGCACTCATCAGCGAGCACGCCGCCGACCACCGTCGTGTGGTGATTCAGGCGCTCGACGCCAAACAGATCGACGACGCTGCCATGCACTCCGGTTTTCGGATCGCGGGCGCCGTAAACCACACGGCTGATCCGTGCATGCATGATCGCCCCGGCGCACATCGCGCAGGGCTCAAGGGTGACATAGAGTTCGCAACCGGGCAGGCGGTAGTTGCCGAGATTGCGGGCCGCATCGCGCAGCGCGGCGATTTCGGCGTGGGCCGTCGGATCGCTTTCACCGATTGGGGAATTGAAGCCGCGACCGACGATCTGCCCGTTGAGCACCACCACCGCCCCGACCGGAACTTCGCCGAGGCACTCCGCAGCATGTGCCAGCGAGAGTGCCTCGCGCATGAAGAAGTCGTCGCCCAGCGGCGTGACTTCGTAGTCGCTCATTCCCACTCGATGGTGGCGGGCGGCTTGCCGGAAACGTCGTACACCACGCGGTTCAGGCCACGCACCTCATTGATGATGCGGTTCGAGACCCGACCGAGCAGTTCGTACGGCAGATGCGCCCAATGGGCGGTCATGAAGTCGCTAGTGACGACAGCGCGCAACGCAACAACGTTTTCGTAAGTACGGCCATCACCCATCACGCCAACGCTCTTGACCGGCAGGAAAACGGCGAAGGCCTGGCTGGTCAGGTCGTACCAACTCTTGCCGATATCCTTCTCGCCGCACAGGCCGGCCGCGGCGTCGCGTTCGGTGGCGTGGGTGGCGCGCAGTTCGTCGATGAAGATCGCATCGGCGCGCTGCAACAGGCCGGCTGCCTTTTGCGTGACTTCGCCGAGGATGCGGACACCGAGGCCTGGCCCCGGGAAGGGGTGGCGATAGACCATTTCACGCGGCAGGCCGAGCGCCACACCCAGTTCGCGGACTTCGTCCTTGAACAGCTCGCGCAGCGGCTCAAGCAGCTTGAGGTGCATGTCTTCCGGCAGGCCGCCGACGTTGTGGTGGCTCTTGATGGTGTGGGCGCCCTTCTTGCCCTTTCCAGCCGATTCGATCACGTCCGGATAAATCGTGCCCTGTGCCAGCCACTTGGCCGACACCAGCTTCTTCGATTCGGCCTGAAAGACCTCGACAAACTCCTTGCCGATGATCTTGCGCTTTTGCTCGGGGTCGGAAACGCCGGCCAGCTTGCCCATGAACTGATCGACTGCATCGACGCGGATGACCTTGACGCCAAGGTTGCGGGCGAACATGTCCATGACCATGTCGCCTTCGTTCAGGCGCAGCAGGCCGTGATCGACGAAGACGCAGGTCAGCTGGTCGCCGATCGCCTTGTGGATCAGCGCCGCGGCCACCGACGAGTCGACGCCGCCAGAGAGGCCGAGGATGACTTCTTCGTCACCGACCTGACGCTGGATCGCATCGACGGCTTCGGCGATGTAGTCGCCCATGACCCAGTCGTTGCCGCAGCCGCAGATGCCATGCACGAAACGTTCGAGAATGGCGCGGCCCTGCATCGTGTGCGTGACTTCCGGGTGGAACTGCACAGCGTAGAACTTGCGGCTTTCGTCGGCCATCGCGGCAATCGGGCACGAAGCGGTCGAGGCCATCTTGATGAAACCCGGGGGCAGTTCCATGACGGAGTCGCCGTGGCTCATCCACACCTTGAGCATGCCGTGGCCTTCCGGGCTGTAGAAGTCGGCGATGTCGTTCAACAATGCCGTATGGCCATGGGCGCGGACTTCCGAATAACCGAATTCGCGGGCCTTGCCGGCGGCTTCCGCCGTCATCACCTTGCCACCCAGTTGCTGGGCCATGGTCTGCATGCCGTAGCAGATGCCGAGCACCGGAATACCCAGATCGAACACGACATTCGGGGCGCGCGGCGTGTCGCCTTCTGTCACCGAGCTCGGGCCGCCGGAGAGGATAATGCCCTTGGCGCCGTAGTTGCGGATGAAGTCTTCGGAAACGTCGTAGGGATGAATCTCGCAAAAGACCTTCGCTTCCCGCACGCGACGGGCGATCAGCTGGGTGACTTGCGAACCGAAATCGAGAATGAGGATCTTCTGGTGAGACATGGGCTGAACCTTGAAAGAATAAGGGCGGCTACCGGAGCCGCCCTTCGGGACACTGAAACGATCAGTCGAGGTGGTAGTTCGGGGCTTCCTTGGTGATCTGCACGTCGTGAACGTGCGATTCACGGATACCGGCCGAGGTAATTTCGACGAAACAGGCTTTTTCGTGCATTTCGGCAATGGTCGGGGTACCGAGGTAACCCATCGAGGAACGCAAGCCGCCCATCAGTTGATGGATCACGGCCAGCACCGAGCCCTTGTACGGAACACGGCCTTCGATACCTTCCGGCACGAACTTGTCGACATTGGCGGTGTTGTCCTGGAAGTAGCGGTCGGAAGAACCAGCCTGCATCGCCCCCAGCGAACCCATGCCACGGTAGGACTTGTAGGAACGGCCCTGGAAGAGCTCGACCTCACCCGGCGCTTCTTCGGTACCGGCAAACAGGCCACCCAGCATGACCGTATTGGCGCCAGCGGCAATGGCCTTGGCGATATCACCGGAGTAGCGGATACCACCGTCGGCGATCATCGGAATACCGGTACCCTTGAGCGCTTCGGAAACGTTCTGGATGGCAGTGATCTGCGGCACGCCAACACCGGCGACGATGCGGGTGGTACAGATCGAGCCGGGGCCGATCCCGACCTTGACGCCATCGGCGCCAAAATCAACCAGCGCCCGCGCCGCATCGGCGGTCGCGATATTTCCGCCGATGACTTCGATCTGCGGGAAGTTCTTTTTGACCCACTTGACGCGGTCAAGCACGCCTTGCGAGTGACCGTGGGCGGTATCAACCACCACCACATCAACCCCGGCTTCAGCCAGCAGTTCGACGCGCTCTTCGGTACCGGCGCCAACACCAACGGCTGCACCGGCACGCAGACGGCCCGAGGCGTCCTTGTTGGCCAGCGGATGTTCGGTGGACTTCAGGATGTCCTTGACCGTGATCAGGCCACGCAGGTGGAACTCGTCGTCAATCACCAGCACGCGCTCAAGGCGATGGGTGCGGATCAGTTCCTTGGCTTCCTCGACGCTGGCGCCTTCCTTGACGGTCACCAGACGCTTTTTCGGCGTCATGATCGCCTTGACCGGCTGGTCGAGGTTGGTTTCAAAACGCAGGTCGCGGTTGGTGACGATACCCACGACCTTGCCCGACTTGTCGAGCACCGGCAGACCGGAAATCCGGTACTGGCGGGTAATTTCGAGCACGTCACGGACGGTCATCGTCGGCGAAACGGTAATCGGGTCCTTGAGGATGCCGGACTCGAAACGCTTCACCTTGGCGACTTCCGCTGCCTGGGCGCGGGCCGAGAGGTTCTTGTGGATGATGCCGATCCCGCCTTCCTGCGCCAGCGCGATCGCGAGGCGGCCTTCCGTCACGGTATCCATGGCGGCGGACAGCAGCGGCAGGTTCAGGGTGATATTGCGCGTCAGCTTGGTGGCAAGACTGACATCGCGCGGGAGGACTTGAGAATGTGAAGGGACGAGCAGGACGTCGTCGAAAGTAAGGGCTTTTTGCAGCAGTCGCATGGCCTTTAATCCAAGGTCACAAAATCGTATTATACAGAAAACCCGTGGAAACCCCGATGACCAACAGTACTGCGCTTCTTGTCGCCCTCGGACTGGCCTCGACGCTGGCCCTGTCACCCTGCATCGCCCAGACCTACCAATGGAAGGATAGCGCTGGCCGTACCGCGATTTCGGATACGCCGCCGCCGGGTGCTGTGAAGAGTACGGCGCGCACTGTCGGCGGCATCCCCATCACCCGCAGCAACGACAGCACCGCGGAAAAGCCGGCCGACGCCCCGAAAACCACGGCTGAACGCGAGATGGAATTCAAGAAGCGCCAGCAGGAATCTCGCGAAAAAGCCGAGAAAGACGCCAAGGAAGCCAAGGCTGCCCGGGAACGTCAGCAGAACTGCGAGCTGGCGCGCCGCAACCTGACTGCACTGGAATCGGACCGCCCGATGGGCACTCTGGATGCGAATGGCAATCCGCAACCGATGGATGCCAACCAGCGCGCGGCTGAACTGGAACGGAATCGCGCCTTCGTCGGCGAGGCCTGCCGCTAGCAAGAAGGCGCCGAACCAATCGTCATCCCCGCAAAAGCGGGGATCCAGTTCCTTGATTTTTATGGATTCCCGCCTTCGCGGGAATGACGTTTTCGATTAAATCAGCTCGTTTCCCTAGGCAGCCTTCAAGGCAATCAGGCGTCGGCGGCCTCGTTGTCGCCAGCGCCTTTTTTCATGACCTTGCCCTCGGCCGCACGCTGCTTGCGCACCTCCTTGGGGTCGGCAATCAGCGGCCGGTAAATTTCGACGCGATCACGGTCGCGCAACGCACTATCCGGCTTGGACAGCTTGTTCCAGATGCCGAACTTGTTCTTCTTGACGTCGATTTCGGGGTATTTTTCGAGTAGACCGCAGGCTTCAAGCGCAGTAAGCACCGTGGCCCCTGCCGGCAACCGGACATTGACGACTTCCTGCTTGTCGGCCCGCGCATAGCAGACCTCGACGGTAATGGTTTCATCAGCCATGGCTGACTCCGTAAATCTGGTTGGCGCGACGGACAAACGCGTCGACAAAGGTGTTGGCGATGTGACTGAACACGGGGCCGATCACCTTTTCGAAGAGCTTGCTGGAAAATTCGTAGTGCAGCCGGAATTCAATCTTGCAGGCATGCTCGGCCAGCGGCTTGAAGTGCCAGGAGCCCTCAAGACGACGAAACGGGCCATCCACGAGCCGAATCAGCATCGACGTCGGGAAAACCTTATCGTTTTCGGTCGTAAAGCAAGACTTCACCGCATGGTAGTTGATATGCAGCGTCGCGACCGTGCGTGCCGCATCGCGGAACTTGACCTCGGTCTGGCTGCACCACGGCAAAAACGCCGGATAGTCCTCGCAACGATCAACCAGCTCGAACATCCTTTCCGCTGAATGTTCGATCAAGACTGTCTTTTCAACCAGAGCCATGCCTCGGCAGCGTTCCTGTATCCTTGTAGAATCGCGAATTCTACCCCGCGAACAGGGCTAAAAGCCAGCAACCACGCGGCAAGCGCGGCGATTTTCGTGGTGGCATCTTCTACAAAAATCAATAAAACGCACCCGCCGAAAACCGCGCCACTACGTGGTCTATTTTCGTTTTGTAGAAGCCAAAAACACTGGATACCATGCAAGTGACATCCAGTTCCACCAGCACTTATTCACCGCCAAAAAGCAGCGCACAGCGGGCGGGTGGGTGCGGCGGTATTCTTTCAGGTCGGTGACGGTGGCGGTCATGGCTTCACCTCGACTTTATTGATGCTGTAGTAGGTGGTGACTTCCTTGCCTTTGAAAAACAGCGGCGGGAAGCGGCGGCGGACGGGTTTGAGCGGGACGTATTCCTTGCGCACGATGTCGCCATTGGCCAACTCGAAGAGGACGGAGAAGTGCGGAAACCAGCCGAAGCGGCTGCGGCGGACGACGAGGTGATCCCCTGCCCGGCCATAGCGCCAGATTCGCAGCGCGTAGGTCAGGCAGTTGTCGGCCATCAGGCCTTATCCTTGAGCCGCTCGGCTGTGCGATAGACGCCCAGCCCGAGGATGCCGGTGAGAATGACCCACAGGCTTTCTGTTTCGAGCTGCGGCGGCGGCATGAGGCCGATACTGATCCAGCCGGCGGCCTGCATGGCGGTCCATGCCCAGGTTAAAAACGGGTAGGCGACGAACTGGTAAAGCATGGCGATCACGCCGACCCAGCCGACCGCGGGGCGCCAGCCGGCGACGAACAGCGAGCGGTGGCCGGCCTCGATCTTGTTGATTTCGACCTGGCCTTGCATGCGGTCGGTCTCTGCCTTGTAGGCATCGATGCCGGCGCGGGCGCGTTCTTCGTCGCTTGTGAAAAGATCGTCAGCCAGTTGGCCGACTTTGCCGACGACTTCGCCGATGACGGGTACAAGTAGCGGATTCATGCGAATAACCTCATTTGTGCATAGGCTTGTTCGATGCGCTTGCAGGCGATGTCAAAGTATTTCGGCTCGCGCTCAATGCCGTAGAATGTCTTGCCCATGTTGGCGCAGGCAACACCGGTCGTGCCACTGCCCATAAACGGATCGGCTACGGTCGACGTGGTTTTTGGGGCTAAATCAAGGCACCACTCGATAACCCTAAGCGGCTTTTGCGTCGGATGTCCGACGCGCTCAGGGTTTGTGGCGCTAATTGATTGAGAAATTTGGCGGCAATTTGCATCAAAACTTGTCCACGCAAGTTCGAAGTGCCCCATGCTTGGCGGGGCATCTGGTTTGAACCACGACAGCCAGCCGCGAGTTGGCGGAAGCGCAAAATAATTTCCACCCCAAATGATCTGCGACTCCCCAAGCGCAATAACATCTTCGATAAACTCCGGCGCGGAATCATCCCAAGATTCAGGCTGCATTCCTGCAGCTCGCTGCCCCGTTGTTGGCTGTGCTGCAAAACCAATCCCATACGGTGGATCAGTCAGCACCAAATCAACCTTCGGCAGATGCGGAAGCACCTCGCGGCAGTCTCCCAGGTATAAATGACAATCGCCGATGATCTCTGTGGGCTTCATTGCACGCCCTCCAGCGTCCTATTAAGCCACCCGAACAGGAACTTCATCTGCGTCCGGTCTTTTGCCACGATGTCGCGGTATCTCTTGATCTTCGCCACTGTGTAAGATGCGCGAAAATAATCCACCTGTAAGGCGTTGATCGCTTGCAGCGTCTTCGGGCCGATGACGCCGTCGGGCGTGGTGCCGACGACGATCTGCGCCAGCTTGACGGCGGTTTTTACGCCGGCGTTGACGGCGAAGTCAAACAGGCTTTCGGCGATTTCCTGCCGGGCGATGTCGTCGCCGCGAATCATCTGCCAGTAGTTGAGCTTGTAGAAGTGCCGCACCAGGTCGGCATCGGGTTCCTGGCCGCGATCGATGACGATCCAGCCCGGCCAGTGCGGGTGGGCGCGGCGGCTGATGCCGGCGTAGGTCATGCCGCCACGGTCATCCTTGACGGTGTGCAGGACGTAGCCGCCCTCCTTCGCGAGGGTTTTTTCGTAGGCTTTCTCGAAGTCTGCCATTGTCACCACCATAACCAGAGAACGAAGCCGGCGGCGATGATGATGGCCGCCTGGACCGACCAGAAAACGAAGTCAGGCGTGATGCACCACATCACTGCGGACCCTTGACGAAGGCGGCCCAGAGCGCAATGCCGCCCCAGCCGAGCACGGCGACGACTGCCCATTTGATGACGTCCTCCTTGAGCTTGAGCCAGAAGGCGCGTTCTTCGCGCTCCTTGGCCATCCATGCTTCGTGCGCCTTGCGGTGTGATTCAGCATCACCTTGCGGAAACGCCGCCTTGAACAGCTTGTGAATCTCAGAGGTCGTCCGGTTGTTCTCGAACAGCAGAGACGCGGTGGATTGTTGCATGGCGTCGAAGCGCTTGCCGAGTTCGTCGTGCCGGCGCTCGCTGTCGCGCTTGTTTTCCTTGATCAAGGTTTTTATCTCGTGCATTTCGCCGGCTTCGGCTTTTTCGTGTGCTTCCATGGCTTTCCTGACCTCCGTCATGAGCTGCAGCGTGAGGCCATCGATGCCGCGCCGCTCTGTTCCGTCCCAATCACCCACTTTTTCTCCCCTTGTGATACATGGCCTCCACGACCAGCGCCCTCGCCTTCTGCACGTCGTTGAGATACGCCGTGCGGCAGTGATCCACCTCGAATGGCGAGAACAGCCAGTCGATCACGCGGCGCAGCCGGTGGCGCCCCTTGCGCCAGGCTTCGCCGCTGATGCTGTAATTCGGGTCGCCGTTGAAGATCAGCACGTTGGCCAGTTGGCTTACGGCGTCGCCGAGGCGGATCATGCGGGAGGTCATTTGCTGGCGGCGAGGACAAACAGCGCGTCGATTTCGGCGTCGGTCTTGCCGAGCGCGGCGGCGGTGGCGATCACCAGCGGGTGATTGCGCTCGAATTCCAGCCGCTCGGCCCAGTTGATCTGCAAAGCGCGGTCATTGCTGGCGGCGACCAGGGCGTCGACGTCATCGAGCAGGCCGAGGTCGAGCAGCGCCAGCTTGAACTGGGCGCGGGTGACGATCTGCGGGACGACGGCCTCGGCTGTCGGCGGGGCGACGAATTGTCCGCCCTGCTTGATCCAGCCGATCTGCACATCGTCGGGCACGCCGTAGGTGTTTTGCTGCGGCGGATTGGCCGGGTCGAATCCGGGCACGGCAGAGAGCGGCAGAATGACGACGACGCGCTCGACGCCATTTTCGGTGTATGTGCTGGCGTATTTCATTTTTTAGATCCCGGTGTATGCAATTTCGACGTCAAATGTCGTGCCGTTTGCGCGCGTGCAGCGGATATATGTCGGCCCGCTGCCGAAGTGATTGCCTATCGAGACAACAGCCGTCATCGGCGCATAGACGCCGTCATGGTTATGCGAATTGATTGCAGGCGTATACCCGAGCGCGCTGGTGACATCGCCCGAGCCGAGCGTGACGCCTCCGGTGCGGCTGTTGAAGCTGGTGACGCCGGTGTTGTTTAGGTTGCCTCCAGAAAGCGCCAGGCCGGTACCGATGCTGATTTCTTCCGGTGAGCCGCCGCCGGCCGTGCTGCGCCCGATCAGCTTGCCGGTGCTCATGGCCACCATCTTCGACCACGTGATGATGCTGTTGGCGATCTTGGCAGCGGTCGAGACAGTGCCGTCATCGATGGCCGTGGCGTTGGCTGCCGTGGTCGCGGTGGTCGCGTTGGTGGCGTTTTGCACGGCCGTGGAGCCGATGGCGGCGACGATGTCCGCAGCGCTGGCGCCGGCGATGTTGCCGCTGCCGGTGCTCTTGAGCAGCGCGGTGATCGCGCCGATGGCTGGCTGGAAAGCGCTTGTTGGCTGGTAGGCGGCCGACCCGAGTCCGGTCGCTGGGGTGACGTTCAGCCACTTGCTGGACACGCCAGGCGTTTCGAGGGCGACGTTGGCGACCGATTCGGTCAGCATATAGATATTGCCGCTATGGTAGGCCGATGCCGGGATCGCCAGCGCGCCGGAAAGCGACGACCATGCCCCTTTGTAAGCAACGGCGGCCATCGCGATGTCGCGGGCGGCGGCAGCGTCGCCGGCCTTGGTGGTGGCCGTAGCCGCGCTCGCGGTAGCCGATGTCGATTGCGCATCGACCGTGGCTGCCATGGCATTGCACTCGGTGACAAAAGTCACCAGCGCAGCCAGCAGCGCGTCGGCACGCTCGGCGAAGTTGTTGGGGTCTTCCCGCGACGGCGGGGTCGGTAGCGGTGTGATGGCCATTTAGATCATGCCCTCGATGGTTAGGCTGCAGTAGGAATCATGGGTGTAGGCAATATCGACTTCGAAGTCTCTGAACCACCCGTAAAGGATCAGCGCTGAATAGGCATCACCACCGACCCAGACGGCCGGTGTAGCGCGGGCGGCGGCGAGCGTGCGGAAGACGCGATCGACCTGATCGTTGGGCACCACCATGCGGGCGGACTGGCGCTTGGCGTAGTCGCGCCGCACCAGGTTGGTGTTGCCGAAGTCGTCAGTCACCTTGCGCGAGTAGTCATTGATGCCCACGGATGGGCTGACCAGCGTCTGACCGAGATCGGCCTTGAGGCCGACGACACAGACGCCGCAGGACACCTCGCCAGAGAACTTGGCGATGGTGACTTCGATGGTCGATTCACCGTACACCGGCAGGTTGGTGATGGCGACAAAATCGGCCTGGTAGAGCGGATCGAAGAAGTAATCGAACCAGTCGGCAATCGCACTGTTGTCGATGGTGTTGATCTCGCGCTCGGCGATCACGGTGCCGCCGGCTCGCTGGGTCACGGTGACGGTGGCGGCATCGAGGTCGAGCAGGATCAGCGAATCCGCACGGCCCGGCGCCAGGGTGAAGGTGATCGAGGCCTCGGCGCGGCTGCGGCTGCCGACTGCGCTGTCGAACATCGCCCAGCGGTTGGTCGGGCCGACGTCGATCCACCAGCCGGCAACCGTCGTCTCCGGGTCGCGGTTCTGGTTGTTGGCCTGGACCGACTCCCAGATGCGGTGGCCCTTGATGACGCGGGCGCCCTGCCAGTAGATGGTGCCGGATTCCCAGACGGCCCAGTCATTCTCGGGCAGCGTGCTGTAAATCAAGCCCCTGCCAGAAACAACGTCAGCCGCACGCGTTACCGATGAGGTAGCGGTCGGAATGTAGCTGGTCGGGAAGCTGCCCGCCTCTGTTTGCGCACCCCAAATTAAAACCGTCTTACCGACCACGGCAACACCAGAATCATCTGGCCTTATTCGTAACTCAGACCCTGTTTGCCCAGTTGCCGCCGAATTAACCGCCCAAATTCTTACCCATCCGCCAGGGAAATTACTGTATCCATATGACAAAAAGTTACCTGTTGCGCCGGAAAATGACTTCGTCGAGAAATCGAAGAAAATCGGATCATCTTCCGTCGAAGATCCAAAAGTTATGACTCGCATGCAGACCCTGGCCGATGGGTTTCCGCCGCCGTTTTTTACAAAAACAGAATGACACAGCGTTGCGGCGCTAGACGCCGCATGCGTCAGGTGAGTGTCACCGGTCGCGGAAACAGTAACCGTTGCCGCACTCACTGAACCATCCGGCGAAACGGCTGAATTTGCCGTGACCGTTACATTAATTTTGACCCAGCTTGAATGGTCGAACTGCGACGAATAGCTTATTAAATTCGTTCTACTTTCTTCAATCAACAGACCTTTGCACGCCAGCGAAACAGGATCATGGTCATAGCGCGCCTCGTTAACTCCAGCGGACTTCATTAATCCATCACTTCCGAAATATGTGCCAATGGATGCACGACGGAATGATCCGGTGTCAGAGATAGATGTCGGGGTAATCAGTTTCATGCGGCACGGACCTCGGGCATGCCGTCGACGTCGAACTTGTCGAGCAGGCGGGCAGATTTGGCGGTGTTGGCCGCGATGGCGGCCTGGGCGGTGCGGGCTTCGGCGCGCAACTCGGAGACCTCACGCGACAACTGCGCCACGGCGGTGGCCAGCCCGCCGCCACTGAGCAGCGTGGCGGTATCGCTGGCGCTCAGGATGTGGCTGGGCCCGGTGAATTCCAGCTCCGGGCCGCGCTCGCCGACCAGGCGCAGGCCGCCGGCGTGGTAGCCGCCGCCGGCAAAGCTCGGACCAGACCAGGCGCCATACTTTTGCAGCAGGTACTGGCGATAGGCCTCGCTGGCAGCGGCCAGCGTGTAGGGCGTGTCGTTCTGACTGAAGGTGGCGCCCTTGCCCGCCGCATCGATGAACAGGCCCATGCTGTCGCTGATGCGCTGCATGGTGCCGCCGGCGATGGCCAGCGTCTGGCCGATGCTGGTGGTACCGAAGAAGGCGGCGAAGTCGGTGGCGGCCTGCTGGTAGTTGCCGACCAGCGTCGGCATGGCGTTGCCGGTCATCTGCGACAGGATCGCCTGCAGGATCTCGGTTTGCGCCGTGGCGGCGGCGAGCTGCTGCTCGGCGATGGGAATCTGACGATCGGCGACACCCACAACGTTATCGACCGTGGCGATGACGCCGGCCAGGTCGCGGGCGTAGCTGCCGGCGGTACCGACATCCCGCGAGGCCTGGAGGAATGTCTCGGCGACGGCCTGCAGGCTGTTGGCGGCATCGACATTGCCGAGCAAGGCTTGCGCGGCCGTCGTCTGGTAGTTGCCACGGGCGATGGCGTAGGCATCGCTGCCGCTGCCAGCGGCCTGCCGCAGGGTGTCGCGATAGTTGCCGAGGTTTTCCGAAATGGCCTTGAAGCTGTCGATCAGGTCTTGCGCGGTGGCGGCGGCAGTGGTCGCCTGCGTGATCTGCAGCTTGATCGCGTCTTCCTGCGCCTTGCGCTGGGCGGCATAGAAGGCACTGATCTGGCTGGCCTGCATTTCCTGCGCAGCCTTGGTCATCGCCTGGGCGGCGGCGACGGCATCTTCAATGGTCGGCGTCAGCGCAGCGAAGGCGCCCTGCAGATCCATCAGCGACTTGAAGGTCGCCCGGCCGCTGGCGCTGGACAGATCGAGCGAATCAACCAGGGCGCGGAAGGCGGCGCGGGAGGTCGGCATGGCGACGCCGACCTGTTCGAAGGCGGATTTCATGTCGCGCCAGGACTGCGCGGCCTGCTCGGCGGTGGTGTAGAAGTTTCCGAAGTAGCCAGAGAACGACTGATTGAAGGCCTCGACAGTACCGAACAAATTCACGAAGGCATTGGATGCAGCAAGGATGCCGTTTAGGTTGTTCTGGCCAAACGTGGCGACAATCGACCTGCCCATGACGTCAAAGGCGCGATTAACCGCTGCCGACTCGTTGATGACGCGCTGGAATGTTTGCTGGAATGTTTCGCCGGCCTTGGTGGCGGCATTGATGGCCGGCGTCAGGCGCGCCGACATCATCTGCGTCAGTCCATTGGTGACCGAATCAATCGACAGCTCGCCGACGGTGAATGAATAGACGAAGCCCTGCAGCTTTTGTGCGAGCGAGGTGTCCTGGAAGACCTCGCCGAGCATGATGAAACTGTTGCGAACACCGCGATAGATCATGTCCATCGCGCTATCGACTTCGGCCGGCAGCGCTGACCATTCGGTCCATTCCTTCGAGCTGCGGAACAACGAGCCGCTGCGCTTGTAGTTGACGCCCTGCTGGCCGCTGAATCCCTGCTCGGATTCGCTGAATGTACCGTTGATCTGCGATCCGGTAACGCGGGTTTTTCCGAACAGCGCGCCCTGGATCGCGTAGTGGATTTGTGCAGACAGCGCCGAGCCGGACATAACGGCATAAAACTCGGAATTGACGAAGTCCTTGCCGAACAGCGCGGCCATGGGCTTGTCTTTCATAGCCCGGATGCCGACTTCTGCATCCCAATACTTGACATCATCCTGACCGGCGTAGTTTTCCCAGCGGATGCCGGCCTTCCAGGCTTGCGACGACATCCACATGCCAGCGACGATAGCGGCGACCCAGGCGACGGTCGAGGCGCCGGCCGCGCTGCCGGAAGCACCCCCAGCGCCGCCGGCGGTCGATCCACTGGCCGCTGTGCCATAGGCACCATTGGTAGCCAGCAGGCCGTCGAGGGCGGTATAAGCGCCGCTGGTTGTGGCGTTGCCATAGACGGTACCGAGTGCGTTGGCCGTCGACATGCTGCCGGAGGCCCACTGCGCCAGGATGCCGGCGTTGTTGTATAGGCTGTAAGCGGATGATAGGTTGTTGGCACCACTGAGCGCAGCACCCAACGACGACCCACCGCTGGAGGACGCGGAGAACTTCGTTCCAAGCACAGCATCGGCCACGGTCGAGACCAGACTGCCCGTGGTACTGCCGACCATATTGACCACCAGCCGAATGACCAGCGTCTTGAGCGAGGCCTTGAGGCTGTCGGCAAAGTTTTCGCCGAATGACTTTCCAGACTCGAAGCCGCGCATGAGGGCATCGGTCAGGCTGCGGTTGATGTCGTCGGTGACTTTTTCCCACTCGCGGGCGGATTGCTGGGCAGCCTTCTTGTTGGCCTCCAGGTAGTCCTTTTGCGAGGATGCCGTGGCGATGCGCTGGCGCGCCTCGATCTCACGGTCGAGAAAGGCCAGGTGCTCTGGCCAGGCGCCATTGGCGGCGGCGATGGCGCGGGCTTCTTCGAGGCGGGCGACCAGCGTATTCTGGATTGCCGTCTCGGTCATGCCGTAGTACATCACCTCGCGCTCCAGGTTGTTGGCCTGCTTTTCAAGCGGATCGATGGCGGCGGCGATGGCCTTGACGTAATCCTCGGAGGCCTTGGCGCGCTCACGCTCGGCCGCCACCGCGCCGGGTTGCATGGCGACGTAGCGACCAAATGCCTCATTGAAGCCTTCCAGCGACAGCTTGCCTTTGCCATAGGCGCCGAGCAGCAGCTCGACGTTCTTGACGTAGTTGGCATCGAAGCCGGTGTCTTTGGCGTTGATGGTGTTGAGCAGATCGGCCAGCGCGGCCTGCTCTTTGACCAGTGCCTTGGTCGCCTTGGCGGCGTCTTCGGCTTCTTTCTTGGTCTGGGCGTGGCCGGTAGCCATCTTGCCCTGCGCCTCGCTGATCGCCGTCGAAGCGCTGGCGGCGTCGCGTTCGGCCTTGGCGAGATCGGCCATGCCGGTGGCGAGCTTGACGGCTTCGGCGTTGCCGCCGAGTAACGCGGTACCGAAGCGCTGGAAGGCGTTGTTGACGTCCTCCGTGCCGGTCTTCAGGCCATTAAGCGTCGGCAGCAGATCCTTGGCGGTTTCGAGTCCGATGCCGAGCTGTTTGGCCAGGCGCTCGGCGCCCGTGCTGCCGAAGGCGCCGGCCAGCTTGTCGAGCGTGCCGAACTCACCGACACCGGAGAGCGATTCGCCGAACTTCTTGCCGGCGACGAGGCGGCTGGTCTCGATAAATGCCTGCTGAAAGCGCAGCTGCTCGGCTATGGCCTTCTGCGTGGCGCCGTTGGCCTTGTTGAATTCTTCATAGACCTTGTCCATGTCGAATTGCTTGACCGTCTCGCCAACGGCCCCGACAGCTTTGTTGAAGTCGGACATGGCATCGCCGAGCGTCTTGGAGGCGCCGGCGGTGTTGCTGAAGGCCTGGACGAGGTTGGGCAGCAAGGCCGCCACGACGCCGATGACGGCGCCGGCAGTACCGAAGCCGACCAGCATCTGCGGCAGCTGCATGGCCAGCGCCTTGGTGGCATCGACGCCACCGTTGACCTGAACCGCGAAGTCCTGGATCTGGAAGCTGGCATTGCGGACGTTGTTGGAGAACTGGCCGCCGTAGCCGGCCGCCATGGCTGCCGAGCCGGCCGTGGCGCGGGCCTGGGCCAGTTCCAGCTCGCGCAGTTTGCCGAGCATGGGCTCGAAGCGACCCGGATCGAGGCCGCGCTCGGAAATGCGCAGCTCGAGCTTTTGCGATGCCGTTTTGCCCAGCTGCTCAAGCTGGGTCGTGGCGCGCTTGATCGAGGCGACGATCTTGCCTTCGGCGCGGCTGAACTCGTCGGCGCTTTTTCCGGCACCGTCGGCGATGCTATCCACCGCCTTGCCCGCCTTGCCCGCCTCTTTTTCGAGGCGGCTGGACATCTGGCCGGCTTTGTCGGCAACGCGATCGAGGGCGCGCTCGGCGCCTTCGCTCGACATCTCGACGACGCCTTGAATCTTGAGATCGGACACGGGGGTCTCCGGGTTTTCCGGCTAGGGGCCGGGGTGCATGGCGTTAAGGGCGGCGACTTCCATGTGCTGGATGTCGTCAAAGCATCGCCACCAGTCGGCGGCGGAGAGGTCGAGCCTGTCGAGCAGGCCATAGACGGCGGTGTAGTCGAGGCCGGTGCGGCCGTTCATGCCGACCCGCCACTGGGTGGCGAGGCGTTCGAAGTAGCACCAGGCGCGCCAGTTGTCTGGCCAGACCTCGACTTCTTCTTCGAAGTCCTCGACGGTGAGACCGAGGCCTTCGAGCTCTTCAGCGGACGGCGGGCGGGTGTAGCGGGCCCGCGCCGCCTCGGTCAGTTTCCCAGCCGGCCCTGGATGCAGGCGACCTGGTAGGCCTCGCCGATGGCGCTGGCCGCGAGCGGGATCTCGTTGAACAGCTGGCAGAGGTTGTCGGCGGTGAGCTCGACATCGAGCTCCCATTCGGCGATCGCGCCGAGGATGTGGCTGGCGGCGCGGTGGCGGGCTTCCTTGGCGACGACCGGCAGCGCAGACGGGTCATCGACGGGCTTTTCAGCGCCGACGATCTTGAAGAATTCATCTCGATAGGCCCAGTAGTCGTCCTGGGTGCGATAGTTGAAGGTGAGCGGGATCTCGCCTTCGCTGCCGTCTGGCATGTCGACCTTGAGGGTGACGGGCTTGAAGGTCTTGGGCGGGGCGCCGAGCTTGATTTTGTTTGCCATGGTGTTGTTCTCGTGTGCGGTAAAAAGGCCCGGCGGGTGCGACCCGTGGGCGTAAAAAACCGCCCGGGCGCCTTTCGGCGGCGGGCGGCGTGGCAAAGCGCCGGTCAGTAGCGGGTGATGCGACCGTTACCGTCGATGGAGACGGCGTTAGTCATGATCTGGCCGTCGGTCATCTTGGGGTTTTCGTTCAGGGAGACCTTGCACGGGGTGTAGATGTTCACCCCGGACTTGAGGGTCTTCTTGAGGATGGTGTCGGTCTGGACTTCGGACAGGCTGCGCAGTGCCGTGTAGGCCGCGCCGCCGAACTGGTCGGCATCGATGTCGAAGGACTCCTGCACCGCCGTGAAGCCGTCGTTGAGCGAGGTGTCGGTGTCTTCGTCCATGAAGCGGACGGTGACGCGCTTGGGCTCGCCGCCAGACGACTGCGGGTTCATATATTTCGAGATCTGGGTGAAGGTGGTGACCTTGCGCACGGTACCGCCACCGGAGCCGGCCGGGAAGAATTCGGTGTTGGTGGTGTCGATGGCTTCGGCGACGAAGGTGTCGGTGGTGACGCTCTTGACGCGGACGGCGCGGCGGTTGAGGCGGCCCCAGCCAGAGTAGAGTTGAACGATGTCGCCGACGCTGTAGCCGTGCGCCGTGCATGAAACGACGGCTTCGGCAGCATTGCTAATGCCGGAGACGGTTTTGGCGGCGGCAAAGGCGGTGGCGACCGCGAGGATGGTGCCAGAGGGCAAAGTAGCCATGATTTGGGCCTTTCTGAGGACGAAAAAAAACCGCCATGGGGCGGCTGGTTGCGCCCGAACCGGGCATAAAAAAACCCGCCGGGGTGGCGGGTTCGTTTGGGGTGATCCGGGCCGCTAGCGGGTGGCCCAGATGTCGAAGCGTTGAATGCTTCCGTAGCGCTGCGTGGTGGCCTCGTAGGTCGCCCTCGCCTCGCCTTCTGGCAGCGCGCTGGCAAAGGCCGGCGCGGCGGTGATGGCGTCTTCGACCTGGTGAATCAGGGCGATGGCTTCGGCGCGGGTCGCAGACCAGACGGCGACCTGCAGGTAGGTGTTGCGCTTGTCTGGCGCGGTGCCGTCGACAAAGCGCAGCGCCTCGCCGCCGAGTGGCTGCCAGACGATGTAGGGCAACACGGCGCCGGGCGGGGCGACGTCTGGATAGGCACGCGGGCAGATGGCCTGCAGCAGCGCGACGAGGTCGGTTTCCATGCTCACTTGCTGACCTCTTCGATGTAGCGGTTTTTCATGGCCAGGCGCACGGCCGGGCGGGTTTCTCTGATGGCGGCCCCGATGAAGCTGTGGGCCGGTGAATGGCTGGTACCGAATTCGACCATGGCGCCATAGGGAGCCTTGTCGGCATTCCAGCTGACGTGATAAGTGCTGCTGTCGCGGTAGCTGTTGTCTTTGCTGAATACCTGGTAGATCGCGGCGCGCAGGTTGCCGGGGCTGTAGGGGCCATAGACGGCATTCGTGCCGTGGAACATGTGCGGCGCATCGGACACCGGAACAAGCTGGCGGGCCCGGTCATAGATGACCTGGGCGCCGGCCTGGGCGGCTGGCCGGGTGGCGCGGTTGAGCTTGTCGGCTTCGGCGCGCAGCTGCTCCTTGAAGGACTGCAGACCGACGGCGATGCGCATGGTGCTCATTGGATCACTTCGCAGGCGAGATCGGTATGGCCTTCGTGCCGGTTGGGCAGCACGGCCAGGATGTTGAACAGCTGGCCATCGGCACTGACGCGCATGCCGGCATCGATGCCGGCCTGGTAGCGGATGCGGATGGATGCCTTGACGACGGAGAGGTCGGCATCGGCCTTGACGGCAGCGAGGCCGGACGGAAAACGGACATTGGCCCAGACGACGGCGACGGTGCTCCAGGTTTCAACCGGCTGGCCGAGGGCATCCTGGGCGGCGCTGCGCTGCTGGATGGTGGCGCGGGTCTTGAGCTGGCCGGCGGCAAACATCAGACGACCTCGTAGATGCGGTATTGATCGAGCAGGCGATGCCAGAAGCGATCGGGCAGCGCGAAGGTTTGCGCGGCGCCGACGGCTTCGCGCTGGGCATCGAAGGCAGCAACGGCGAGCAGCAGCCATTGCTTGATGCCGGGCGGCACATCGGACGCAGCCCCATAGCCGCAGGTGTAGCGGACGCGGACGGCGTTGGGCACCGGGTAGGTATCCGGCCAGGCCTTTCCATAGGCGGGCACCAGATAGCCGGGCTCGCTGTCCTTGTCGAGCAATGTGTCTTGCGGGTCGAGCGTGCGCTCGATACCGGCGGCGTCGAGGTATTTGACCGAGACCACGGACTGCACCGGCGCACCGCGCAGGACGAAGGCCTCCGGGAAGGCATCGAGCACCAGCTCGCGGGTTTGCGTGCAGAGCGCGCGGCCAGTTTCGGCCTCGGCCTGGTCGCGGGCAGCGGCGATCAGCGCGGCAAGCACGGCGTCGTTCTCGGTGCCGTCATAGCGGCACTGGGCACGCGCCTCGCCGAGCGTGATCGGCTCGACACTTGGCGGGGTGATGATTTTCAGTGCCATTTGTTTCTCGTGTAAAAGTAGAAAACCGCCCGGAGGCGGTTTTTGATCATCGTGCAGAGATGGTTAGATTTACAACAGGCAACAGACCAGATTATCGAGTCGGCTAGTAGCACCAGCGTTTGACTGAATTCCGAATCCTGTACCGGCGAGCGCAGTGGTCATGATTTCGGTGTGCTGAACAATGCCATTAACCAGCACTTCGCACGTCACGCCAAACATGCGGAGCGTCAGCACATCGCCGCGCATGATCGTTCCTACCTCTTTATTGACCGTGATCGTACCGGAGACTACCGACTGAATGACCAGGACTGACAGGCCGTTAGCATTTGAGAACGTACCACAGCGCCAATAGTTGCTACCATCGACGACGCGAGCCAAAAGCCACTGCTGAATATTCAACGTTAGGTCAGTAAAGCGAACTGACACTTCGTGATTTGGCGACGTTCCAGCAGCCAACAACCTGCCGGAAGCGACGGCATATGCCTGGTTGCTGCTGATGCCCCACGTCCCCGAGGACACCGTGTAAGTGCCACCGCTCGACGCCGTGCCGACTGAGACAGCGGAATCCGCACGATTGAAAGTATCGGCCCAGATGCAATCACTCGGCAGGCTTGAGCCTAGCGACAGGTAAAACGACTGACGAGCCAAGAAGTCTTTGCGAATCTTGTTCGCACCTGGGCGTGCAATGTGTCGATAAATCTTCAGGCTTTGCAGGTCGCCTAAAAAAACGTCAGCTTCGATGCCATTGGCCCCGTTCCTAAGGACAAAAGATGACCGATACCCGCGAACACCGACCCCGCCTTGCGGCCCGGCCCCGGACATGACGTTTCCGGTAATCGCATAGGTCACACCATCGTCTGAACTCTCTGCCCAATAGACAAAACCCGGCTGACCGGATGCGCGGTTGTCCTGGAACAACGCCACAACCTGCCCCGAAGAAAGGCGCTGATGATAGCTGTGCCACCAACCATTCGTCGCGCCGAATGTCGGCACTGTGACAGTTGTTGCCGCGCCCCAAGCGCCGTAAACATCGGCGCTTGAAGATACTGATCTCTGCGTGACATACGGAAATGCGGCATCGAGATTGTGCGAAATCAGCGTCCAGCCAGTGCCATTCCACCAGATGCTTGGCGATGCGTAATCTTGAGAGCCAATATTGCCTTCTCGGATCGTGACGGGCGCTGTCCAATTTATGCCGTCAGTCGTATGCATGACTTTAAGCCTGTTTTTAGAGGCCACGGTATCGCGCTCACGGAAGGCCAGATACATCGTCAGATTATCAGACGACATAAACAGATGCGTATCTGCGTTGTAACCGTTCGTTGGCTTATCGACTAGAGGTTGACGACCTTTTGCATTCCAGACGATGCCATCATTTGATGATGCAACGGTCGGGTTTTCGTAATCCGAATTAAGCGCCGGATAGGGTGTATAAGCCATCCAATAGCGTGCGCCATTCCAGCCGTTTTCAAAAAATAGCGTGCCGGGATGAACAGGCGCATTCGCAAGCGCAGGGTACGGATTCGGCAGACTGATGCCTACCGAATCAATCGTGTCGATGTACAAATCAGCCGTGGCAATGGTCGTAATAGACTTGTCGGAGAACTGACGCACTGCGTCGTATCCGGATAGCGATAATTGAACCCCCCCGGTGAGGGGATTGGTTTTACCTTTCACGAAAAACTCAGCTTCAGCATCGCCATCGAGGTCAAACGATGCGAAGCCGAGGTTGACGAGGCGGGTTTCTTCGGCGCCGGCGAGCGTCACGATGGCATCCGGCGAGTAGCCGTTCCATTGTTTGAGGAAGCGAATGGTCATGCTTGGTCTCCTTGCGACCGGGAAATTGGCAGGTTTTTCGTGTTGACCGCAGGCGGTCGGTTACTTGGCGGCCTTGGGCTTTTTGGCGGGTGCTGCGGCGGCCTTGGGCGGCTGCGGGGCGTCGAGGTAGTCGGCGGCCTGGCAGTCTTCGACGAGGAAGCGGGCGAAGTCTTCGTCGGTGCGGAGGATGTCGCCAGATTCGAGGGTGCCGTAGCGCTGGGTTGAGACGATGCCCTTGATCTTGACTTGCACTTGCTGGGTCATGGGGTTCTCCTGCCGGCAGGACGGCGGACCGCCCTGCCGGTGGTTCAGCCGTTAGGCCGGGGTGAGGTCACCGCCACGGATGGCGGCCGGAACTTCGGAGGCCAGAGCCAGACGACGCTCAGCGCGGAGCGTGATCAGGTTCTTGGTGAAGTTGTCACCGTCGGAGTCGGACATTTCAACGACGACGCCTTCGCGGTCGTAGATGGTGCCGTGATCGCCGAAGGCACCGACAACGAAGGAGTCGGCGGTCATGCCGACAGAGGTGACGACCGGGACGCCGAAGAGGCGCGGGTTGCCTGCAGCGTCGACGCTGTAGGGCGTGACGTTGGCAGAGCCAGCGACGAAGATGTCGATTTCAACCTGCGCCCAGTCGGCGGGGTTGAGGACAATGGCGTTCGGCTCGTAGCCGGCAGCCTGCAGGTCGCCGATGATCTTGCGGATCAGGACGAGCTTCTTCAGCACGGTGCCGAGGGCGGCATCGGCGTAGCCGTGGGCGGTGTAGTTGCCAGCCTTAAGGAAGCCGGCGATGTTGGGCGCGGTGCCGTCACCGGATACAAGCTGGGTCTCGACCTTGCGGTTGACACCGTAGCGCATGCGCAGATCGACGTAGGCGGCGAGCGCACGGTTGTCGGCGGCCAGCTGGCGGGAGATCTTGATCCAGTGGGCGACGGTGGAGATCGGCTGGTTGACCAGCGACCAGGTCAGCGAGGACTCGGCCTTGGCAGCGCCTTCGGCTGCTTCGGCAGCGGCGTTGGTGAAGACGTTTTCCTTGGTGAATTCGACCGCGTTGGAGGTGGTCGGGACGTGGCGGTAGAGGCTTTCGATGGTCAGCTTCTGGAAGGCGCCGGGGACGATGGTGTCGCGGCGATCCGGAGCGACGTTGGTGTCGGAGCCGACCAGGGTGTTTTTGACTTCAAAGCCGATGGAGCCGAATTGACGGTTGCCGCCGACCAGGTGCAGCTTGCCCTTGTATTCATCGGACTTGATGAACTGGCCGCCCCAGGATTCGACCTTGTTCTCGGTTTCCGGCTGGGCGGTGCCCTTCTGCTCGATGGCGAGCAGGCGGTCGGCGAGCTCGCGCTGCTTGACGGACAGGTTTTCGATGGCGGACTTGGTTTCAGCGGACTGGGTACCGGTGGCCTTGATTTCGGCTTCGGTCTTTTCAGCGAACTTGGTCAGCTGGGTTTCGATGGCCTCGCAGGCCTTCATGACTGCGGAAAGATCAGACATTCTCATGCTCCTTAAAAGCAAAAACCCGCCGAGGCGGGTCTGGATTGGGTGCGGAACTGCTTACAGCGGGATGCGCGCCTTGAGCCGGTGCATCATTGCCTCCAGCTCGGATGCTGCTTTCGCGTCGATTTTCTGCGGCGCAGGTTCCCCCTGCCCGAATACGATCTTGGCGCGAGCGACCAGCGCTGTGGCCGCTCCTTTGGTGAGGCCGCCTGCATCCCGCAGGAAGCGCTCGAAATCGCGGATGGTCTCCAGGCCTTCAAGGGCGGCATCGAGATCCATGTGCTTGACGGACGAGAGATCGATGCGGGCGGCGCCGTCTGCCGGGAAGACGACAGGCGAGACTTCGACGAGATTGGCCCAGCGGCGGATAACGCGACCACCGGCTTCGGTTTCGTCGTAGTCGCCGGCCTTGATGTAGCCGCCGATGGAGAGACCGTCGAGCGTGCCATGCTTGAGCGAGGCATAGACGTCGCTGGCCTTGGAGTGGCCGGGCGTGAGCTCACCCTCGACCCAGAGGCCGTGGTCGTCTTCTTTGGCCTTCAGCCACTTGCCGATGGGCATCTCCCAGGAGTGGTGGTCGTAGAACATGCGGGGCTTGCCGTTGTTCTTGAGGGTGTAGTCGAAGGCGCCGCGCAGGATGGTGTCGCCATAGCTGTCGACCCCGCCGAAGACCGAGGCATAGCCGGAAAACTTGCCGGTACCGGCGTCGTCGAGCTTGATGTCGCAGTTACTGAGCGACAGGGTTTTGCGTACCAGCATGGGCAGCTCCTTGAATGTTGCCGAGCATGTGCAGCGGCGCGAGGTTGGTCTGGGCGGTGAGTTGGTCGCCACCGGTGGCCGGCGGCTGGTTTTCCAGCTGGCGGCATTCGTTGCGGGTGAGGATGCCGTTTTGCACGCCCTTGGCGTAAATCTCCATGCGGTCCTTGAGGCTGGCGCGCAGCAGGGCATCGAGGCTGAATTCGACGGTCATGGTGGCGCGCTGGCGGGCGGTGAGGACGCGCTTGGCGACGCTCTGCTCGATGCGGACGAGGAAGGGGCGCAGGGTGAACTTGTAGAAGCCGTCGATGATCTGCTCGACGCCGGTGCCCCAGACGGTGACGTTGGAGTGGGCGACGAGGACGGGCGGGACGCCGAACCATCGGCAGATTTCTTCAACGGTGAAGCGGCGGGTTTCGAGCAACTGCTGGTCGGCCGGGGTGAGGTTGACTTGCTGGTATTTCATGTCGGCTTCGAGGACGACGAGGCGGCTGGTGGTGCCTTCGGCCATGTCGGCGAAGTTTTGACGGATGGCTGCGCGTTGCTCGGGCTTGAGGACTCGGTCAATCATGAGGATGCCGGAGGGCTTGCCGCCGTTGGCGAAAAGACGGCTGGCGGCGTGCTGGGCGTTGGCGGCTTCGGTGGTGGTGGCGCGCATGTAGTCGAGGCGCGCAAGGCCGATGGTGCCGTTGCCGATTTCCTTGATGTGGAGGACGCTGGATTCGTCGAGCGCGGCAACATCGGCGTCGAGTCGGTAGAGATAGACGGCGCTGCCATCTGGCAGCACGCGCATTTCGACCTGGTCGGCGGGCATGGGCCAGAGGGCGATGACTTCGCCGGCGGCGTTGCGCTCGATGCGGGCGTAGGCGTTGCCGCGCAGGAGCAGGTTGAGCAGCATGGCGACCCAGAATTCGACGGGGGTCATGCGGCTGTTTGGGGTGTCGTGCAGCACCTGGTAGAGAGTGCTGTCGCGGGCCAGCTCACGCTCGCCGCCGCCGCGCTTGGTGTAGGCAAAAAACGGCAGGCTGGCGATGGTGTTGGCGAGCAGCCAGACGCAGGCCCAGACGGTGGAGATCTGTAGCGCGCCCTCGGGGGCCAGCGCGGTGGTGCCTTCGATGAGGGCGCCAGCGGGTGCGCCGCTTTGACGGCCGGCACGGGCGCCGAGCGCCGCCCCACCCCAGCCGAACCAGCCGAAGAGGGAGGTGAGTAGTCGATTCATGCTTAGCCTGAGATGGGTTGTGTCAGGAAGTCGTCGAGCGGCGCGTCTTCGACATGGGTGACCGCCCGACTGAGCGCCATGACGGTGGCGACGATGGGGTCGATGCGGCCTTTGGGTTTGCTGCGTTTTTTGTCTGGCCGGAAGTTGTCGTTGCTGTCGTAGAGCAGCGAGACATTGCCGGCCGCCCAGCGGAGCACGGGGTTGCCTCCGTGCCGGAGTCGCTTGGCGTAGATGAGTTCTTCGAGTTTGCGGGCACCGGGGTACATGCCGCCGGTGTTTTGCGGGACTTCGACGAGGGGCACGTCGGCGTCCATGAGTTCGTTGCTGAGTTGCTGGGCGTTCCAGCGGTCGAAGCCGATTTCGCGGACATCGAAGTCGGCACAGGCTTGAATGATGGCTTCGCGCACCGGCTGGTAGTCGGTGACGTTGCCGGGCGTGGCGGTGAGCCAGCCTTCTGTCTGCCAGCGCTGGTAGGGCGCGGCGTCGTCGGCTTGTTCTTCGATCTTGGCTTCGGGGCACCAGACCATGACCAGGGCGTGCCATTCTTCGCCGGCTTCGACGGGCGGGAAGACGAGCGCAAAGGCGGTGAGGTCTCGCGTGCTGGCAAGGTCAAGGCCGCCGTAGCATTCGCGGCCGCGCAGCTGGTCGAGATTGAACGGCTTGCCGTTTTTGTCCCAGATGTCGAGGTCAAGCCAGCCCTCAGCATCGTTGCACCAGACGTTGAGGTCTTTGGTCTTGAAGTTGGCCAGGGCGCTGGGGAGCGCTTTGGCTTTGCGGGCCATGCCGCGCATGTAGTCGATGGTCTTGGCGCTGCCGAGGCTGGGGTTGGCCTTGATCCAGTTTTTTTCAGCGAAGGGGTCGTCGCCTTCGTCGATGGTGTAGATGTAGCCGAAGAAGTCATCGTCCTTGCGGCGGCCTTCGAGGACGCTGATGAGGTAGCCGCGCACTTCGGTGCAGATGCCGTCGAGGATGAAGCCGGCGGTGGTGATGGCGGAGAGCAGCGGCTGCTGCCGGGCGCCGAAGCCGGATTCCAGGACGTCCCATTGCTCGCGGGATTTCTGGGCGTGCAGTTCGTCGAAGAGGACGGCGGACGGGTTGAAGCCGTCCTGCGCGTCGGCGTTGGAGGCGATCGGCTTGAAGACCGAGGCGCCGGATTCGATTCGCTCCTGGTTGAGTCCTTCGAAGATGCGGAAGCTGCGCGCCAGGCCGGCGCTTTTTTTTGACCAGCGCTTGAAGTTCTCAAACGCGGGCTTGAAGACGGTCATCGCCTGCTCGCGGGTGGTGGCCACGGCGTAGACTTCGGCGCCGGGCTCGCCGTCCATCATGAACAGGTAGGCGCCTTGGGGCCCTTTCCAGGTGCTTTTGCCGTTTTTGCGGGCGACTTCTTCATAGCCCCGCGAAAAGCGGCGGCGGCCATCGATGCGGCGCCAGCCGTACAGCACAGCGGTCCAAAACTTCTGCCACGGGTCGAGCAGGATGGGCTGGCCAGCCAGCCCGCCCTTGATGTGGACAAAAAAGCGCTCGATGTAGTCAATGACATGCCAGGCATGCGACGGACTGAAGACGAGACCCCGGGCGGCGGCGTCCTGCAGATCGCGGTAGTGGCGCTCGACCGCCAGACGAACAAACTTTCCGACGACAATCTCGCCGCGCAGGACCGGCACGCCGTAGGTGCGGTCCCACTCCTGCCAGTCGGATTCTGGCGGGACTAGCCGTTCTGCACGCCTGGACGACCGGCGGCGAACTTGACCATGTCGCCGAACAGGTCGTCCTGGTTCGGATTGGCGGTTTTGCTTTCCCGCAGCCTGGCTTCGATCATCGACATGACGGTCAGGCATGCTTCCGGGAGTTCCTTCTTGATTTCGGTGCGGGCGTTGCGCTCGTTGAAGCTGTGCGGCAGCTCGTAGCGGTTGCCTTTCTCGCTCTCGCCGTATCGGCCATGCTCGACGCAGAGCTTCATGTCTTCCGACCAGGTCTTGATCGAGTGGGCCAGCATCATGATCTGGATACCGGCGGCCTTGACGTTGCGGCCGTCGCGGATCAGCGCCTCGGCGATCCAGTCGTAAAGCCGCAGGCCTTGCCGGTCGAGGTTATGCCCAGGCGGCGGCGCCGGGATCTCGACCCCGGCAACCACGCGGCGGACCCAACCTTCTCCACCACCTGGAAGGACAACCAGATTTCCCTTGTCTTCGTCCACAGTGGCTCCAAAAACGACAAAGCCCCGGAAAATCATTCCGAGGCTTGATTAAATCGATGACAGGGAAAGATTCTTACCCCCTCCCCCTATCCAGAAAACTCCCCATAAAAATCCGACTAACCGACCGGTCTAGCGCGGGTTCGGGGTGGACTTTTGAACCCCCCTACCCTTCGCGCGCTCTTCGGCCTGCTTGGTCGAGTCGTGGCAGCGCTTGCACAGCGGCTGCCAGTTGTCGCTGTCCCAGAACAAGGCCGAGTCGCCTTCGTGCGGGATGATGTGATCGACGACGGTGGCCTCGACCACGCGCCCAGCCTCAAGACACTTGATGCAGAGCGGGCTGCGCTTGAGAAATGTTTTTCGCGCTTTTTGCCACCGGCTGTTGTAGCCGCGCTCGGTTGATGACCCGCGCTGGCTGTCGTAACGCTGGCGGGCAACGCGACGATGTTCGTCGCAGTAGGCACCGGAAGTTGCCAGCGCCTTGCACCCAGGGTGCCTGCAGGGGCGTTTCGCCGCGACCGGCATGGCTATATTTTTAACTTACCATGGCTGTCAACCCCCTGCGATCGATCATTTTGACCGCAAGCAGGCATTACCGCCGAGGATGCCCGCCCTTCATAGGTATCGCGTTTCCACCAAACCCATTCTGCGCCATCAAATCCACAGCGCTGGCAGACCCCATCTTCATCGAAGACATGACCCGGCTGTTCAGCCATCACGCCACCTTCATCAAAGAACCAAGCCTTCCATTTATTCGCCGCTCAGCTTCAAGCAGGCATTCAATGCCGACCTTGACCGGGTCTGGCGAGGTTGGCATTGGCTTTTGGCCGGTACCATTGCACGTCTTGCACTGGCGCTGATCGGCGCTGATGACGCCACGTCCGCCGCAGCTCGGGCAGCGACTGTCCTGCCAATACTCGAAGGCCCGAAACGCCATCTCATTTATGCCATCGCCAGAAACGCCGCGCTTCTGCATCGCAGTGGCTAACAGAAGCACAAGCTCCGTTACGACCTCTCTTGACGGCGGGTCATTCAGGTAGCGAACCATGGCGAACCCGAGCGGGTTGAGCCTTCCTGCAATCCCAATTGCAACAACCATATCCAGCGTCCAGCGATCCCAGGTCAGATCGCCGCAGGCCGTTGCCGTCACCGCGCTCTCGACGCGGAAGAGCTCATCTTGCATTGTCACTCCCTTTCAATGCGCCGGCCTTCGCCAGCCGGGTCAGTTGGCGGATGCGGCGCGCCTTGCGCTTACGCTCCACGTCCTTCAATCGCTTTTCCTCGGCATCCATGCGCGCCCGCAGGCTGCGGATCTGGTCAATGGTCAAGGCCGGGTCTTTCCACATCCAGGAGAACGGCAGCGTCATCGGCGCACCATCTTGCCTGGTGCGAGCGCCGTTGCCTTTGCAGCGGCCATGCGCTTGTCCGCAATCTGCTGGCGGATGCGCTGGCTGGTACCGACACGGCTGTCGCGCTCGATCTCTGCCGCCCAGGCGCGCATCACGGTCGCGAACGCATCCGGGCAGGTTGAAGTCAGGGCGCGGAAGGTATGCACGTTGGCCTCGAAATCGATGCCGTACCACTGCGTGAAGCGCATCAGGTCATCACGGGTTTGCTGGGTGACGACGCTCACAGCACCACCATCCCGTCATCGTCCGGCGCCGGGCCGACGCTGCGGTCATTGGCCGCCCGGTCGGCGCTATCCGGGCGCTCACCCTTGCCCAGGCGGATGAACGGCCCCTCACCCAGTGCTTCCTCGGCCATCCGGCGCACGGCCGGCGTCACCTTGCGGTCGCCGCGCTCATAGCGCGCCTTGATCGCTTCCCACGTCGCACGGGCGCCGGGGGCCATGGCTCTCATACCGCCACCTTTCGGCGAGCTCGACGCGCCTGCCGTTCCGCTTCCTCGGCCAGTGCAATCGCATGCGCCACCCTGCCCTTCAAAGCCGCATCCGACTCACCCGCCTGCCGATGCACGCCATGCCGCTCGCCCATCGCTTCAATGCCCAAGGTACTGGCAAACCAGACCGCAGGACGCTGACCTTCCTCCCTCTTGCAGACAACACGGCGGTTCAGCACCTGAGAGCGCAGGATCGAATCCAGATACCCCGGATTCACCGCAGCCTGGCTGTTGCTTGCCCGTCGCTGTCGCACAGCGATGCTGTGCGCCTCACTCAACTCGACACCGGTTACCGCATCCGCAGCCCATCGCGCCACGGCCGCATCCGTCTCAGACACCACCACCGCCTTGCCCCGTTTGCGCTCCAGCCAAACCACCAGCAAAGCCAAATTCTTTCTGGACATCGGCAACATCATCACGCCGGGAGAAAAGTTATCCACAGGCCATTCAGATGATGATGTTGTTTCTACGGAGAGATTGTTTACTCTTTCTCTTGATATGTGCCCCTCATCGGCATCCGTGCCGGCACCTTCATGGGCTGCGTCATTTTCCTCAAATCCTGATGCAGCAAGGCTTTCCGGCTGTTTTACCTGTTGATTATTCCGGCCCTGATAGTGGCCCCTGACGTGCCCCTCATCGCGGAGACGTGAAGAAGCGCGGCGCGCCAAAACCAGCAGAAAAACGAGCACTTCACCGTTTCCGATGCGCTCGATCAGCCCTGCCTTGACCAGGCCGTCAATCGCCGACAACACCGCCTTTCGCGTCGGCTTTCCAGCATCCGCCGTATGCCGCCCGCGAACGTGATCCACCTCCAGGCGCTCGCGCAGCCCTTGAATCGAGATATTCGTCTTCTCGCCCACCCGGCACGTCTTACGATCAGCAGCCCAAAGCAACTGCAGGTAGAGCGCCCGCTGCAGATGCGGCAAGCCGTGCATGGCCTCCATCTCTTCCAGCGTGATGGGCGCCCAGGGGCTCTCGCTCATGCCGCCACCCCGCCCCGCGCCAGGCGCAACGCGCGGGCCTGTGACAGCACCTGCGACACCTTCAGCGGCCCTTCGTCCGCAACCACTGGCTTACCCACCTGCGGTCGGCACACGCGCCAGACACCGTCAGGCATATCCAGCCACACGGCCAGCGCCCCGGCGCGGTACAGCTCGTTCACCATCGCGTAGGCGCGCTTGTTCGAATGACTGGCGAACACCACGCACACCAGCCCAGCCGCGCAGGCGTAGTCGTAAGACGCCACGGGCTGCGTCGGCACAATGCCGATCCAGTCCGTATCCTCGCCATCCTTCCACTCGATCCCGGCGCCGCCGAGATCCACACACACCGCCAGCGCCAGCACGCCATCGCCACGACGGCGACGGTAGCCCACGCCTCGGGCGTTGTCCGGGTACAGCTTCATCGCGCACCTCCAAAGCGTTTTACCGCTGGCGGCAGCTCGCGCACCATCGTCTCCAGCTCGGAAAGCAGATGCAGGATCGCCGCAACCGTCGTCCGGCCACGCGCCTCCAGGTCATCGAACTCCGGCGGCGTGATCACACCATCAGAGCGTGCCGTAATGAAGGCCTGCGACAGCTCGCCCATGCGGGCAATGATCTCCAGATACGCCTGCAACACGTCATCCTCAGCCGGCGAACCATGCGGCACCGGCACAAACACCCCGCCGAACTCGGCAGCAATCGCCTCGGCGAAGCGCGACGTACCGACGAAATGCGCCAACGCAATCGCCTCGCGCAACGACAGCTCACACTGCGGCATCGACTCCGAAAACTTGTTGTGCAACGTCCCTGGCGAGCGACCAATCGCCCGCGCCGCCTGGGTAATGCCGCCGTGCGTTTGCAACAGATCGGCATGGATCACATCGGCAGGATCACGATGAGACATGACGCACCCTTTCAATAGACCGGCCAGCCAGCGAAGCGCAAGCTGAAGCCATGGAAGAAAAAACCCGCGCTGACGCACGGGAAAACTGCCGGCGGTGGAGACGGGGGGTTACCGGCAGTGCAGAGGACGGAGAAACGAAACAGGAGGCCATGCCATGACCGTTAGAATCACGATTCCACTCACTCATCATCAGGAAAGGCATGGCCATGAAACGGAACATGGACACCATCAGAAAACTCATCCTCGCCACGGCAGAACTGCCATATGGCGAAAACATGATGGGTATCGACGGGATGGACGAGAACGAATTCGTCATGCACGCCGTCTGGCTGCTCGAGGCAGGACTGATCGAAGGGCAAGCACAAATCGGCGGCGGATCGCAGGCCAACTTCGCCATCGTCAACCGGCTCACCTGGGACGGCTGCGAGTTTGCAGACGCCATATCGAGCGACACTTTGTGGGGAAAGGCAAAAGAGAAAGTCATTGCGCCCGGCCTCTCATTCACCTTCGATGTGCTCAAAGAGTGGCTGAAATCCGAGATCACGCGCGGCCTGCCGACCATCGGCGGTTGAAAGCACCTGCGCGTATACCTCAGTCACGGTCGCCAGAACACCACGCGAAAAATCCCCCTGCTTCGCATTCCTCTCGATATTCAGCGGAAGTAGCGTTTTCGCGCAGGTCAGCGTGGCGCCATGGCTCATTGCAATCCCCTGGAGCAATTTCAAAAGCTGCATCACGCCGCCTTTCTTTCAGGAATTGGCGGGTTTTGCGGGTTCACCGCAGATGTGCCGCGCAGGTAGGCCCAGTCGACATCGGGGCGCAGGTCTTCGCAGCGCACAGCGCCGTTGGTGGCGCGCTCGATGGCCGGGCAGCGGTCAGCTGGAACACGGCGATGGCCAGACAGCCACTGCGACGGGAAAGACTGGTGAACGCCGATAACGCGGGCCAGCTTTACGCCGCTCCCGATCACGTTAATCGCACGCCTCACGGCCTCGTTTTCTTCTCTCATGCCGGAGATACTAGCCATGCTATTAATTGAAGTCAATAGCAAAGCGAGTTGCGGATACTATAGCGACGCTAATAATCAGTGCATGAGCACTCGATCAAACGCCGACACCATCAGCAAAACTCCGGAAGAAGACGCCGCACGCCTTCGTGAGATGGTCAAGTCATGCGGAAAAACTCAAGCTGACTTTGCCGCCGAGTACGACATCGGATCACAAGCGCAGCTATGGCAATACTTAAACCCGACAACCAAGAAAGGTCGCCCGCTAAACATCACAGCAGCAATCGGGTTTGCGCGTGGTCTGAATCGCCCTGTTTCAGACTTCAGCCCATCCCTTCAAGAGGTCATCGACAGAATCGCAAGATTTGCCAGCAACAGCGAACCAAAATCAGTACCGGAAGCAAACGAACCAAAGCTAGTCGAATACGTTGTTGCCAAAAAGTCAAAGCGCGACCTGGAGATCGAGCAGATAACTGCCCTGCTCAAGGAGATGGACGACCGTGGCGTTTCGGTGACACTCGACAAGGCCAGAGAAATGGCCACGATGTATCCTGCCGTCAAGCAAACGCCCAAATCATCAGCATGACGGAATGGCGCTTGCGTATTGTGCAAGCCGAACTATTCCAAGGGAATTAGACAAAGGGCATAATCCGCCTAATTACCCTTCAGGAACTACCCCATGAAAGTTATCGCCATTGCCATTGTTGCCGCGCTGCTAAGCGCCTGCGCATCAAGAGCACAGCTACCCGCCAGCCAGCCACCGGCAGACCACGTGCAGAATCAAAAAACACCGGCCACGATTACGCTGATCAAAATTCAGAACCCAGCTACCATCCGCATGGAGAACGACCCGCACCTGCTGGTCGCCGGGCTGGCCATGCTGGGCGTATCGAAGATTCGCAACGCAGCAATGAGCGAGCGCTTGACCTCAGAACTCTACCGACTGAACCAGAACTACGGCGGCCTGCTGAGCGACGAACTCAAGAGGCACCTCACGGCATCAGGCATCGCGATCAGCGACGCACCACCACTCCCGGTCAACCCGGAAAAACCTTGGAACTACAAGTTCAAGCAGATCAGCGCCAGCGGGCCAAACAGCCTCTACGTGTATATCGAAAGCATTGGCATTCGCTCGCACCACAACACCAGCTATTACCAGCCCAAAGCGCATTTTGTTTATTGCATGACCACGCAAGCGATCCAGGACGACTGCGCTCACGGCGGGCGCATTGCTTTTGGTGACAACTACGCCGAAGCCGACGACAGCACCATCCTTGCAACGCCGGCCGAGCGCTGGTTCGATGACCAGAGCGCCTACCTGCGCGCCAGCGAAATCGATCAGGCACTGAAGCGTGGCATCACCATTTCAGCCGAGCGCATTGCGCAACAGCTCGTCAAATCGATGAGCGCGACGCCATGACCGCCGTCATCGTCTCAATCGTCCGCGATGGTGGCTACGCTGCCACTGTTGGCATCCAGCCGCAGGACATCATCTACCAAGTCAACGACGAGACGGTGACCGACCCACAACAAGTCACCGATCGCATTACCAGCGGATCGGCGCGCCTCACCATCATGCGCAGCGACCAGCTGCACGAGTTCGAGATCACTTCGGCCACCCTTGGCGTAGTGCTGAACATTATCGAATTTGATCTTGAGGCATGGCAAACCCGCCGAAACATCGCCAGCATGCCACTGAGCACCGCGCCAACCCTACCCGGCCGGGAAATCATTGCGACGCTCGACATCGTTGGCGCGCAGTGCGTCTATGGCGTCAATGCGCTTGCCGATCTGGCCGGAGGCCTGCGCGAGTTTGTTGGCGGCCGCAGCCAAGGGCTGCAAAATAAAATCGCCGAGGCACGGACCGAGGTCTGTCAGGAACTACGCAAAGCCGCCTATCAACTAGGTGGAAATGCCGTGATCGCCGTCACCATTGAGCACGCCGAGATCGGAGATAAAGGCGGATTCATGCTGATGGTGACCGGAACAGGGACCGCAGTGATTACCAGGTAACCAACCGCCGTCAGGCGGTTTTTGGTTGCAAAGAGTCCACAAAACCCATAATTACAAAATGGTTGTCTGTCTTCTCTGGCGTATATACAATACCGATGTATATACAAGAGGAAAGCCAGTGGCGATTTTCATATCAAAGCGCGTGCAGGAAAAGCTAGAAGACAAACATGGCGGCGTGAGCATGGAAGAAATCCGCCAATGCTTTGCAAACATTGAAGGGAACATCCTCTACGACACACGGGCCCAACACATTACCAACCCAATAACTCGCTGGTTCATCTCAGAAACCAACTTCGGAAGGCAGCTCAAGATTGCCTACATTGAACGGGAAGGAAACATTCATATTAAAACTGCCTACGCGCCCGACGATGCCGAGCGCAAAGCCTATGCAGAGGGAAACAAATGACGACCGAAAAAATTGAAGACACCATCGAAGCATGGGAAACCGGCGCCCTTGGCCGCGATGAAAAATACGTTGGCGTGCTCTCGCCTGCGCAGCAAGCAGCGGACGCTGCAGCCATCGACGCGGCTTTTGGGCTTAAGCCAATATCCATCCGAATGGAGATAGAGGTATTGGACGCAATCAAGGCCATCGCAAAGCACAGAGGTCTCGGATACCAGCCGCTGATTCGCCAGGTGTTGCATCGCTGGGTTGACTCTGAGCTAAAGCAAATAGCGCTTGAGTCGATGAGCACAGATGAACCAGAAGTTAAGGTTCAGTGCGACTCGAGAAAAGCCGCTTAATCAAAACGGCTTCAAAACCAAACCGCCTTTGGGCGGTTTTTTATTGTCCGATGTACTAGCGTTGCTATTGACTATCTAAAATAGCTTCGCTAGTATCGCTCTAAACCCACCCACCAACCACCGGAGCGAATCATGATCAACCGAGAAACCATCTGGACCGAGACCGCCACACAGCGCACCGTTCGTATTGACGGAACCAGCACCAGCATTTGCGTTTTCACTGGCATTCATCACTTCACCGGCCTGCGAAACGTCAGCAGCCTCAATCTCTGCACCGAGTTGCAGATCCGCATCCGTGAAGACAAGGCCACGCACGTCACCGAGATCACCCTGACCCCGGAAGACATGGAAGACCTCGCCGCCTACCTGGTGCAAGCCGCTCAGCACGCCCGCGAACTCAAGCAGCGCATCGATGACGACGCCGCCGAGATTGAAGCCCACGCCGCTGAAGCCCTCAAGCAAGCCAAGGAGGCCGCATGAAAACACTCTACCTCGCCCTGCTGCGCATCTGGATCTACTGCCAACTGCGCGCCGTAGAAGCCACCATCGACGGCCAGGACACCTGCCTTGAGCTCGTCCGCGACCCGTCGCGTCACCTGCGCATCACCCTCGCCCGCCAAGAAGCCCGCCGCGAACGCGACCGCCTGCGCCAGGCCTACAACCAGACCCTGCCGGTCGGCTTTGTGAAGGTGTGGGCATGAGCGCCGACGACTACCGCGACGAGTTCGATCGCATCGAGGACGAAGCCTGCGACACCGCCGGGCGGCTGATTCTGGCGATGGCGGTGGCGATCACACTGATCTGGTTAGGCGCACTTGCCGCCTACCTGCCCGAAATCATCAAAGGAATGTAAGCGAGAGGCAACTCGACCCAAGCACGTCGTGGGGACATAACACGTGCAGCCAGTGACCGGCCACCCTCGTCGAGGGCCGCACGCCGGACATCCACCGGGGCGCTGGCAACCCTAAACCACGGAAGCACTCAGGATCACGCATGAAAAACCTTCTAATTTACGACACCGAGATCCGCCACGGCGTCACCACCGAAGACAACCCGCCGCAGCCGGGCTTCAAGTACGCCGACGGCTGGCACGACTTCGCCGGCATGGGCATCGCTGTCATCTGCGCTTACGACATCCTGGAGGCGCGCTACCGCGTTTTCATGGAGGACAACTTCCGCGCCTTCGAGCAGCTGGTCGACCAGCGCGATGGCGTCATCGGCTTCAACAACCACCGCTTTGACGACCCGCTGCTGCGCGTGAACGGCCTGCGCCTGGACGCCGAGAAAAGTCACGACCTCGCCGCGCTCATCTGGCGCGCTGCCGGCGTGCCCAACGGCGAGCACCCGAAAGGCCTCGGGCTGGACGCCTGCTGCAAGGCGCACAACTTGCCCGGCAAGACCGGCCACGGCGCCGACGCCCCGCAGGACTTCCAGCGCGGCTACTACGGCCGGCTGATCGACTACTGCCTGGGCGACGTGCGCAGCACCCTGCACCTGCTGCGCTACATCGAGCGCGCCGGCGGCATCATCGACCCGCGCAACCCGGAAAACTTCCTCAATGTGCAGGTGCCGCGATGACCGCCGCCGCCCTGTTCATCTCCACCTTCGCGCTGGTCTTCTTCCTCGGCCTGCAGTCGCTCAACGTCAATAACGGCTACTACCTCGCTGCCTTCTTCACCAGCTTCGGCATCGGCTTCGGCAACCTGGTGCTGTTCAAGCTGGCGCCGGACGCCTCGGGCATCGAGATCGCCGCCTTCCTGCTCGGCGGCCCGTTCGGCATCGTCGCGGCAATGCGGTTTTTCAGGTTTGTGCGGGAGAGGAAAGGGAGAGCAGCATGAAGATGGCCAAAGCATCCGAAGCCGACATCGACATGGCAATTGATCTTGCTAATGCACTTGAAGACATTGAGCGAGGATTTTTCCCAACGAAATTTCAAGCGGATGAAGACGCCGAGGAAACGGAGTGGATTGATACGAACGACCGGCAGCAATATGAGCGCCTCGTGTTTGGGCTCCAGAAACTGCTATACAAAGGATCACTATTCCGCGTCGCGTTTGGAATGGCAGTTATTTGCGACCCAAAAAACGAGTGCATCGACCCCGACGCCGACTGCATAGAGCACCACCCGAAGCGGCAGCAGATGGAATCAGCACTGTTCTGGACTCTCTACCATCACCAAGGCGGCAGCAGTCACATTGGCCAGCCAATCCGCAAGCTACTCGGCATCGGTCAGCACGAAAGAATGACTGATGAGCAGATCCAGCAGGCAAAGGCCTTTGGGGAAGCACAAGCATGAACGCCCACGCCCTACTCCACGGCAAGCGCAAGCCCAAGGTGATCGAGATCGGGCTCAAGGCCGACGATCTGTGGTGGCTGGCCTGGGGGCTGGCCGGCAAGAGCCTGACGCACGCGCCGATCAAGATCGGCAAGGCCCAGCAGCAGGAACTGCGCGCCGACGGCTACGAGGTCAAGCCGATTCGCTTCGAGCGCCAGATCACCACCGGGAGCGCCGCATGAACCGCCCCTGGACAACCACCGAAGAAGCCACGCTGCGCCAGCTGTACCCGACGCACACGCGCAGCCAGATCGGCGCCGTCCTCGGTCGCAGTGCCAGCGCCGTGCAAAATCGCGCTGTGAAGCTGGGGCTGAAGAAGACCGACAACGTCGGCCGCTTTGGCCCGGGCAACCCGCCCTGGAACAAAGGCACGCACTGGGTGGCCGGTGGCCGCAGCGCCGAGACACGCTTCAAGCCCGGCCAGCTTTCCGGCGCCGCCCGGGCGCTGCTCAAGCCGATCGGCGCCGAGCGCCTGAGCAAGGACGGCTACCTGCAGCGTAAGGTCAATAACGATCTGCCCATCCAGCGCCGCTGGCGGGCTGTCCATATCCTGCTGTGGGAGTCGGCCAACGGCCCGCTGCCCAAGGGCTACGCGGTCACCTTCAAGGACGGCAACAAGCAAAACATCACGCTCGACAACCTGCAGCTCACGGCACGGCAAGACCTGATGCGCCGCAACAGCGTACACAACCACGGCCCCGAGATCGCGGCCGCCATTCAGCTCAAGGGCGCCATCACGCGCCAGATCAACCGGAGGAACAAATGAGTACCATCACCGAACTGCGCAGCGTCCTCTTCGAGACACTGCAGTCCGTTAAAGCCGGCAACATGGAAATCGACCGCGCCAAAGCGATCAGCGAACTGTCGCAGACCATCATCAACACCGCCAAGGCCGAGATCGACTACGCCAAGGCCACCGGCGCCAACGTCTGCAGCGGCTTCATCGAGCACCAGCCCGCGCCGCGCCTCGTCGGCCAAGCCCCCACCGTGCCCAGCCTCGCCAGCCAGATGGAAGCCGCCGGGAGGAAATCGGCATGAGCTGCGGTGAACTTGGAAAAGGGGCGAAAACTGAGCATACGCCAGAGCCTACTGGCTGGTTTTTTACAGATGACCCTCAAGTTGTAGCAATGCCTGGCTCCGGCTATTTCCCAGGCCCAACACCGCCGAATGATGCAATTAATCTTGTTCCGCTCTACGCCCACCCTGATCCACGTGTCGCTGAATTGGAGAAGCAGCGCGACGAACTGCTGGCGGACAAGATGAGGCTCGATTTTCTTGACGGAAACATGCGCTTCAAAATGGGTTGGCACGTTGGTGCCGCACCGGTTGGGAATCTTTTGATTTCATCCGTGATTCAGCCATCCGGAAAAATAACAAGCATCCGCGAGGCCATCAACGCCGCCATAGACCGCATAAAAGGCAGCGCAGCATGACCTCCCTCGTCGCCTTCGGCCTCTCCCAGATTCAGCGCGGCACCTGGTGGTTTGAGCCATCCGAGCCCTGGCGCAGCAACACCGCCGCCCGCAAGCGTTCCGAAGAAAACCGCCAGGGGCTGCTGCGTATCCTCAAAGCCGCCGGTCAGCCCATGCCGCTCAAGCACCTCGCCGACGCCGCCGGACTGACCATTGCGTCCGTCCGCAACATCATGCGCCCCGCCATCGATGCCGGCCAGGTCCGGCGCGAAACCATTCACGGCATCATCCATCTGGAGCTCGTCAAATGAGAAAGCGCAGCAAACGCACCGTGCGCCGCATCGTCGCGCCCACCATCATCGCCTACAGCCTCAACCCGGAAGTGACGATCCAGGAACGCGCCGCCGTCCTCGCCCTGCGCGGCGGCTGGGCCGAGGGCAGTCACTACAACGTGCTCGCCGACTGCCGCGACATGCTCATGTTGGCCGCCAGCGAAAAGCACGACAAAGCCGTTATCGGCGTCTGCGACCTCGCCGGCGTTGCCCTGCTCAACATCAAGGACCGCTACACGGAGAAAAAGCGCTTCGGCGCCACCGGCGACGAACTGCGGGCACTTGAGCTGTTGTGCGACGTGAGCGAGGACTGGTGGAAGCGCCAAAGCGGCGGCCTGTTCATCGACGCCGAGGCCGCATTAAGCCGAGCACGCGAGATGCACCTGGCCGAAGCCAGCATGAAGGAGGCGGCATGAAGATAACCAGCACCGACACCTGGAAGCCCTTCGCCGCCTCGGTCGTCGATACCCCAAGCGGCCCGCTGCAAACCTACTACTGCAGCACGACCGACCGCATCACCGCCGTCAAGCGCATGACCAGCCTCGACCAGCTACACGCCGCACTCAAGGTCGACGGCCTGCAGAAGTCCGTCGAGACGGCGATTCATCGGCGGATCAAGGCGCTGGGGAGGGCTGCGGGATGACCTACGACCAATGGTTCAGATCACAGCAGGGCACTGCCTACGAAGGCGCATACCTGTTTGCTGAGGCAGCATGGGAACACCAGCAAAAACGGATTGATGAGCTTGAAACACAGCTTGCGAAGAACAACCCGTTGCTGGACGAGGCTGCTGACGCTATCGATAAGCTAACCGCCGAGCGCGACGAACTGCTGGCGGCGCTTGAGAAGTTTCTTGATGACAACAATCCAGAAGGATTTGGCTGCGCCTGCGAACCGGGCAGACTTTGTGGGCCTTGTTCGGAAGCAAAACGGCAGCGACCGTTATATGCCGCCATCGCCAGCGTAAAGGAGAAAGCATGATCGAAACCTTTTACCTCAGCGACGAAGAACTGGCCGACATCACCGGCTACACCCGCCGCGCCGACCAGATCGGCTGGCTAACGCGCAACAAATGGACGTTTGCGCTTTCTGCCGTCAGCAAGCCGGTCGTCAGCCGCCGCCACGCGGAAATCATGCTCGGCGGCATCGTCGAGGCCAGCGCCCCGCCGAAGGTGAGCGAATGGAAACCAAACGTCGCCGCGATTCGGCGGGCTTGAATCCACCACCCAACAGGCATAGCATGAGCACGACCATGGGCCGCCGACGCGAAAAAAACCTCGATTTACCACCCCGCATGCAGCAGAAGGGGAATGCCTTCTACTACGTCACCAGCACCAAGCCGCGCCAGTGGATTGCGCTCGGCAGCGACCTGGACGAAGCGCGCAAGCAGTGGGCCATCCTCGAGAACGGCCCACGCGACGAAAGCCTGGTGGAAAACCTGGTCGACAAGTGGCTGAACTCCGACGCCTTCGACCAGCTCGCACCGTCATCGCGCATCTGCTACGAGTCCGTCAGCAAGCAGGTCAAGGCTTTCTTCCGTGGCGCCCACGCTGCCGACGTCAAGCCGAGCCATGTGGCGCAATGGATGGACGAGCACAAGAGCCGCAGCCAGGCCAATCTCGGCCGCGCTGTGCTGTCGAACGTGATGGCCATCGCCGTCCGCCGGGGATTCATCGACCGAAACCCAGTCACCGAGATCAAGCGCCACAACATGAAGGCGCGCGACCGCTACCTGACCGATGCCGAATACCGCGCCATCCGCGAGCAGGCCACGCCGGTGCTGCGCGCCGCGATGGACATCAGCTACATCACCGCCGCCAGAATTTCCGACGTGCTGGCCATCCGCCTGGCGCATTGGAACGACGACGGACTCTTAATTCGACAGATTAAGACCAAAAAGCTGCAGCTATTCAAACGCACGCCGACGCTGGAGACGGTGATCGAGCAGGCCAAAGCCATCAAGCGCCCGGTGCGCGGCCTGTACTTGCTCTGCACCCTGCGCGGCCAGCCCTACAGCTACGCCACGATCAACACCTGGTGGCAGGAAGCCCGCGAGAAAGCCGGCATCGCCGACGCGCACTTCCACGACATCCGCGCCAAGTCCGCCACCGACGCCAAGCGCGACGGCATCGACTACCAGGCACTGCTCGGCCACAGCACCAAGGCCATGAGCGACCGCTATATCAAGATCGAGGAAGCGCAGGCGGTGGATGTTCTACAACGGAAATTGTAGAAGCTTCTACAAAAAAACAGCCCGAAACCCGCGTAAATACGTATATGCTTTAAAATCGCGAATTTTAATGGATCACTCGGCAGCATGAGCATCACCGTCAACAAAAAAGCCATCCACGATTACTTCATCGAGGAAAAATACGAGGCCGGGCTCGCCCTCGAGGGCTGGGAGGTGAAAGCGATCCGCGCCGGGCAGATGAACATCAAGGAATCCTACGTCATCATCAAGGGTGGCGAGATTTTCCTGATCGGCATGCACATCACCCCGCTGCCGACGGCTTCGACCCATATCCATCCCGATCCGACCCGGACCCGCAAACTGCTGCTGCACGCCAAGGAAATCAACAAGCTCATCGGCAAGGTCGAGCGTGCCGGCTATGCGCTGATTCCGCTCGATCTGCATTACGTGCGCGGCCGTATCAAGCTCGATGTCGGTCTCGCCAAGGGCAAGAAACAACATGACAAGCGCGCCGACCAGCAGGAGAAGGAAGGCAAGCGCGAAGCGCAACGGGCGATGAAGGAACGCCTGCGCTGAAGTGAGCATCGACGCCCTGCTCTACTGGGTCGGACTGGCGGCGGTCGCCGTCAATGCGCTGACCGGCGTGCTCGATGCCGGCCGCAAGCAGATGGACCTGATCGGTGCGCTGCTGGTCGCGGTGGCCACGGCGCTCGGTGGCGGCACGGTCCGAGACTTGTTGCTGGATCGCAATGTCTTCTGGGTCGTTGATCAGACCTATCTGATGGCGGCGCTGGCCACTGGGCTAGTCACCTTTTTCGTCGCCCGGGCACTGGCCGTACCGCCGCGGCTGTTTCTCATCCCCGATGCGATCGGACTCGCGCTGTTCACCATCGTCGGCACCCAGATCGCGCTGCAATGGCACACCCCGTGGTTGGTTGCCAGCCTGATGGGGATGATCACCGGCGTCATTGGCGGCGTGATCCGTGACATTCTCTGCAACGATGTGCCGATGGTCTTTCTGAAAGGCGAGCTCTACGCCAGCGCCGCCTGGGCCGGGGCATTGGCCATGATCGGCATGCAGGCCGCTGGCGTGCCCTCGGTCACGGCCAGCTGGCTGGCGATGGCACTGGTGCTCATCCTGCGTCTGGCCGCCATCCGCTACCACCTGACCTTGCCCGCATTCAGCCCGCAACGCGATGCCAACTCTTGAAAGGATGCCGCCCATGTTCACCATCAGCATCGTTTCCGACGTCGTCTGTCCCTGGTGCTTCATTGGCACACGGCGCCTGGCGGCAGCCGTTGAAATGGTCCGTGCCCACCATCCGGATTTTCGTCATGCCACTCGTTGGCGGCCATTTTTCCTCAATCCCGACACGCCGCCCGAGGGCGAACCCTATCTGCCATTTCTTGAACACAAGTTCGGCAGCCGGGCCCGCGTCGAAGAAATTTTCGCGCTTGTCCGAAAAGCAGGCGCCGCCTACGGGCTGGAATATGCATTCGAGAAAATCCGTCTGCGCGCCAATACGCTGATGGCGCATCGACTGATCTTCCGCGCCCAGCAATCCGGACGTGGCGATGCGGTCGTCGAACAGTTGTTTCAGGCGCAATTCCAACGTGGCGAGCATGTCGGCGACCTCGATGTGCTCTGTGCCATAGCAGAAGCCTGCGGCCTGCCGGCGGATACACGGGAGTATCTCGCCTCGGATGCCGACAGCGCGGTCGTGCGCGAAGACGCCCGACAACTGCGGGCACTGGGTATCAGTATGGTGCCAACCTTCATCCTGCCCGATGGCCGGATCATTGTCGGTGCCGAAGACCCGACTGTACTCGCCAACGCCATTCTCGAGGCACTGCCAAGATGAGACGGCACCTTGCTGCCGGCCTGTTGACCGCGCTGCTGATCGCCGCCTGTGGCTCGATCAACGCTCACTACGACCGCAGCAAGACGCACCACCGGCCGGATGGCTTCAGCAACAGCGATGCCTCGGTCCGCATCGGCCAGTTTCCCTGGTATGAAATTCTCTGGCGCCGGACGCGCGGGGATTTCCGCCCCAGCGAGGAACCGCCCGGCGGTTACGCCCGCTTTACCGCCGAATGGACGACTGCGGTGAACCTGGAAAAGCTGCAAAAACCGGGAATGGACCCGCAGATCACCTGGCTCGGCCATGCCGGCATGCTGCTGCAGGTCGCCGGGCAGAACCTGCTGATCGACCCGCAACTCTCCGACTACGCCGGCCCGCTGCGCCTGCTCTCGGCGAAACGTCGCGTCCCAGCACCGCTGACGGCCGCGCAATTGCCAAAAATCGATTGGGTATTGATCTCGCACAACCATTACGACCATCTCGACGAAGACACGCTGCTCGCCCTCAAGGCTGCCGGCCAGCAACCAACCTACCTCGTGCCGCTCGGCCTCAAGGCATGGTTCGACGCCCGCGGCCTCGGCCCGGTGATCGAAATGGACTGGTGGGATCGCCAACAGCTCGGTCCACTCACCTTCACCCTCACGCCCGCACAGCACTGGAGCAAGCGGACGCTGTTGGACACCAATGCCAGCCTGTGGGGCGGATTTCATGTCGAAGTACGCGGACAAACGCAGCCGGCCTGGCGTTTCCTGTACACCGGTGACACTGGCTACTCCGGGGATTTCAAGGAAATCCGGCGCCGCCTCGGGCCGGTAGACCTGCTGGCGGTACCGGTCGGCGCCTACGAACCCCGCGATTTCATGGCGCCACAGCACACCAACCCGGGCGATGCCGTGCAAATCCTGCTCGACCTGGAAGCGTCACAGGCCATTGGCGTCCATTGGGGCACGTTTGAACTGACCCAGGAGCGATTTGACCAGCCGCCGGTTGATGTCCGCGCCGCGCTGGCAGCGAGAAACCTGCCTGAAAGCCGCCTGTGGATGTTCAAGCATGGTGAAACCCGCGGCTTGGTCATGCAGCCCGAAGTCCACAGCAAGGCTCAATAATGTTACCCAAACGTCAAACTGGATAAAAATGTCATCCGGTTGACTTAAATCAGAAAGACAACAAATCGCCAAGCTCATACTGGTCCGCAACAACACCAACAATCGCGAACCCCATCATGCCTACATCAAGAATTGTTCTCGCCGATGACCAGGTACTCGTCCGTGCAGGCATCCGTGCCTTGCTCGAAAGCCTGCCGGACTGCACGGTCGTCGATGAGTGTGCCGACGGTACGCTGGCGATCGACAGCGTTCGCCGTCATCAGCCCGACATGCTCGTTCTCGACATCGCCATGCCCGGCCCTTCCGGCATTGATGTGGCACGCGAGATTCGCCGCTTCGACACCAATGTCCGTATCCTGATCCTGTCCAGCATTGATCGCGTCGAGGTGGTCGAGCAGGCCATCGCGGCCGGCGCCGATGGCTATCTGCTCAAGGATTTCCTGCTGGCCGAGTTGCAGCAGGCGATCGAAACGACGCGTGCCGGCGAGAGCTACTTCTCACCCCGCCTCGCCGCCGAGCGCGACGGCGCGAATGGCCAGGGCAAAGGCGCGCTGACCACGCGGCAGTCGGAAGTGCTGCGCCGGGTCGCGTCCGGCATGACCACCAAGGAAATCGCTCGCGAACTCGGCATCAGCCCGAAGACCGTCGAGTTTCACCGTGGCCAGCTGATGGAAAAGCTGGGTGTCCGGGATGTGACCGGCCTCACCCGCTACGCCGTGCAGAACGGCATACTCTGAATCAGGCGGGATTGTCCGCCTGATAACGACGCAACTCCTGCGACATCGTCTCGACGCAGCAGCAGAGCACTTCGGCCTCTGCCACCCAATCCAGTGCATCGTGAGTACCACCGTCACTCAAGGCATCGCGCAAGGCCGTTTCGATCTTTCTCGCCTGCTGAATGCAACGCTCGGCAGAAAACAGCACGCAATTGCTGCGCAAATCATGCACCGCCGATTGCAGCGCCGGCAGTTCAGCCGCTGCCGCAGTTTCGCGGACACGCTGCAGCAACTCGCCGTAGTTCATCAGGAACAAACCCACCAGCCGATGAACCGCAGCCTCGCTCCGCCCGAGATTGATGCGGAGATAATCCAGATGGCACAACCTGTTCTCCGGAGGTGCAGCGTCAGGAATCGACATTCAACCAACCTTGTTGTTTTTTGTTAGCTTTCCAGCATAACCGCCGGGCATCGGTCTGATAACTCGGCATTACCCTAGGTTGGTGTTTGAAACAGCGAAAAACAGCGCCAGAAAACAAAAATCCGCTGCGAGCGCGAGGCTGGCAACGGATACTTTGTTCTGGCGGAGTGGACGGGACTCGAACCCGCGACCCCCGGCGTGACAGGCCGGTATTCTAACCGACTGAACTACCACTCCGCGTCGGTGCGCACCGTTTGGTGCAGAACGGCGCGCATCATATCACAGGCTTTTACAAAGCTTGCGAAGAAATTCAATTCACCGGATGATCGTCTCCCTTCACAGGCTGACTTTTTCATGGACACCGGAACGCTCAATTACTGCTGGTCGCAAGTCCTCGTCGCCGGTCTGCACTCGGCAGGGGTCAGGCAGGCGGTGATCTCGCCGGGATCGCGATCGACACCACTGACGCTGGCCCTTTTGCGGCAGCCGGGCATGACCAGCACCGTCATCGTCGATGAGCGTTGCGCTGCGTTTTTCGCGCTCGGCATCGCCAAGGCCACCCGGATGCCGGTTGTCGTCGTCGCCACCTCCGGCAGTGCTCCGGCCAACTGGCTACCGGCGGTGATCGAGGCCGATCAGGCCGGCGTGCCGCTGATTCTGATTTCCGCCGACCGCCCCCCCGAATTGCAATCCGTGGGTGCCAACCAGACCATCGACCAGAGCCGCTTGTTTGCCAATCAGGCGCGCGCCACGCATCTGCTGGCGCCCCCCCACGCTGACTTCGACCCCGCCAGCCTGCATCATCTCGCCAGTCAGGTCGTCGAAACCACTTGCTGGCCGCATCCGGGGCCGATTCACATCAACCAGCCCTTCCGCGAACCGCTACTCCCCACGGACTCGCCCGCGATTCCTCAACTGCCGCCGATTGCCGTTAGCCGCAGCGCCCTCCAGCCAGACGCCCTGGCTTGTCAGGCGCTGCTCGATAACCTGCGCGGCCGACGCGGCCTCATCGTCTGTGGCGAGTTAGCCGGAAGCGACTCCGCGGAAGGTGAGGCCGAGGGTACAGCCATCCGCCGCCTCGCTGACCATCTGGGCTGTGCCATCCTTGCAGAGCCCTTGTCGAACCTGCGCTTCGGGCCACCGCAAGACGCTGCCATCTGCGCCAACTACCTGAACTGGCTACCCAGCGAACCGGCCGCCGACCCCTTTCGGATCGACTGGGTGCTGCGCTTTGGCAGTTTTCCGGTCACCCGCAAGCTGCAGAACTTCCTCGCCGGCATTCGGCAACACCTCTGGGTTGATCCATGGCCACGGATGAGCGACCCGCAGTATCGTCTTACGCACGTCATTCGCGCGACGCCTGCGCAATTTGTCGCGGCAGCCATCGGCGACTCGACGCCACACACTGACCACAGTTTGCGCGACCTCTGCCTGCAACTGGATCAACAAACTCCGACCGCCAGCTTCTGGCCAGTGACCACCCTGATTGATGCCGCGCCCGCGGGCAGTCCGCTGTTTATCGGTAACTCACTGGCCATCCGCCAGCTTGATGCGGCTTCCGGCCGCGGTGACAAACCCCTGCATTTCTTTGGCAATCGCGGCGCCAGCGGCATTGACGGCAATCTGTCGACCGCGCTCGGCATCGCCCGGGTTCAAGGTTCGGTCATTGCCCTCGTCGGCGACCTCACCTGCCAGCACGACATCGGTGCCCTCGCCAGCAGCCACGGCCTGAACGCGATCATCGTCGTGCTGAACAACGGCGGCGGCGGCATTTTCGATACCCTGCCGCAAGCTGCACTGCCCGAGTTTGAAACCGGCTGGCGGACGCCACAAACCCTGGATTTCGCCCTCGCCGCCCAAGCGTTTGGCCTCAGCTACCAGCGTGCGGAGTCGGCAGAAAGCCTGGCCGGCGCCCTGAAATTGGCCATTTTTTCAGGTGGACCGCAGATGATCGAAGTTCGCAGGTTTTAGTTCAGCTCGGGAAACAGGACTTCGGTGTAGCCAAAGCGGCGAAAATCGCGCACCCGCATCGGGTAAAGCACGCCATTCAGGTGGTCGCACTCGTGCTGAACCACACGCGCATGAAAACCGGACACCTCGCGCTCGATGGCCACGCCATCCGGATCGAACCCGGAATAGCGGATGTGATCCGGGCGCCATACCTCACCACGTAGCCCGGGCACCGAGAGACAGCCCTCCCAGCCAGCCGCTTCTGCATCGCCCAGCGGCACGATCTGCGGATTGATCAGCACCGTCAGCGGCACGGGTGGCGCCTCCGGGTAACGCTCGCTGTGCTCGAAGCCAAATATCACCACCTGCAGCGACACGCCAATCTGCGGCGCCGCCAAGCCCACGCCCCCAGCCGCGCGCATGGTGTCGAACATGTCGTCGATCAATCCGCGCAATGCCGGCGAGCCAAAGTCGGTAACGGAATCCGCGACCTGCAACAGCCGCGGATCACCCATGCGAAGAATTTCCCTGACCGCCATACGTCACCGTGTAATGTCGAAAAGGCCGAGTTTAGCGCGATGGCAGCATCGCACGGCAATCATCATCTGAACCGGCGATGAGCGCCAAAATATAGACCAGCAAATTTATATCAGATTGATATACTCCTGGACATGCACATCATTTCACTAAAAATGCTACGGGAGTTCTGGGAGAGGCACCCAGAAGCTGAACAAGTCTTGAGGGACTGGCATTCAGTTCTGGAGAAGTCCTCCGCAAAGGACTACAACGAACTGAAGAAAACGTTCAACTCGGCTGATTACGTCCCTCCCTACACGGTGTTTGATGTGGGTGGTAACAACTATCGCGTTATTGTTGTCGTGCAGTACAAGTTCAAGAAGGTCTATGTTCGCGAAGTGATGACACACCGTGAATACGACGACTGGAACAAGCTATACAGGAAAGGAAAAGTGTAATCATGCAAGCTGTTCAAAGCGGTTTTGACATCCGCGCAATCCAGACCTCTTGGGCCAAACTCGATGCAATGGCTCATATTCGTCCTATCCATGATGAAGCAGGCTATGACCGCATGGTTGCACTTATGAATGACCTGCTCGATGTGGTTGGCGACAATGAGGAGCACCAGTTGGCAGGTCTTCTGGAGCTTGTCGGTGATCTGGTTTCCAACTACGAGCGCGAACACTTCACTATCGAAGCGTCGGAGCCAAAGGATGCCCTGCGCTTTCTGATCGAGGCAAAAGGCCTGAAACAGGAAGACCTTTCAAACATCGTCGCGCAAGGTAATCTGTCGAAGATACTTGCTGGTCAGCGCAAGATTTCGGCAACACTGGCCGGCAAGCTTGGCGATTTTTTCGGAGTCAGTCCTGCCCTGTTCATTCCCAAGGCTTGACTGTTTGCGCCGTCCCATCAGGCCCGCTTCGGCGGGTTTTGTTTTCGGCCGGAAACCGAATCAATTGTCACCACACCACCAACCGATGCCACTGATCGACACCGTCGCTTATTACGACATCCATGCCGAGCCTTTCTTCTCGGATACACAGAACGTCGATATGGCCCCCCTCCAGCAGCGTTTTCTCGCCCGGTTGCCGGTGGGAGCGCATATTTTGGATGCTGGCTGCGGTTCAGGACGCGACAGCAAGGCCTTTCAAGAACAAGGCTACCGCGTCACCGCCTTCGACGCTTCATCCCGGCTGGTTGAGCTAGCCCGTCGCCATACCGGCCTACCCATCGGGTACCGCAGCTTTGCCGACGTGAACGAAATCGCTGTTTACGATGGCATCTGGGCCTGTGCCAGCCTGTTGCATGTACCTGAAAGCGAGTTATCCCGTAGCCTGCAGCGCCTATGGCAGGCACTGAAACCGGGCGGCGTGTTTTATCTGAGCTTCAAATATGGCGCAGGCGAGCGTCAATACGGTGGTCGCCACTTCACCGATGCCAATGAAAGCCGCCTGGCTGCGTGGCTTGCCAACGTTCCCGACATGCTTTCGAGCGAAACCTGGATCAGCGAGGATCAACGCCCGGACCGCAGCGAACGCTGGTTGAATGCCCTACTTTTCCGCGCCCCCATCCCACACGAAAAACTGATCATCGGCGGCTGCGATCATCCTTTTCTGCCGCAACTCTCCCAAGCCATCGCACGGGCTGACGAAATCGACATGACCGTCGCTTTCATCAAATCCAGCGGTCTACGCCTGTTGATGCCCGATTTTCAGGAAGCACTGGCACGAGCCACGCCGGCAAAGCCCGTTCGCCTGCGCATTCTGACGAGCGATTATCTCGACGTGACCGACCCGGAAGCACTTCGTCAGTTGATGCTGCTGCAATCGCAAGGTGCACAGATCAAAGTGTATGAAACCACCGGGCAAAGCTTCCACATGAAGGCTTACCTGTTCGCGCACTTTCGCGACGGGCAGATGCATGGCACCGCCTTCATTGGTTCGAGCAACATCAGCCGCCCGGCGCTGACCGACGGCCTGGAATGGAACTACCGCATCGACTACCCTGGCGACAACGGGTTCATCGAAGCACGATCACGTTTTGAAATGCAGTTTGCTGATCCGCGCTGCGTCACGCTCAGCGATGTCTGGATCAGCGCCTACGAAGCGCGGCGCAACCCAATGTCGCCGGACGCTTTGCTGCCTGTCTCGCTCGGCAACAAGGACGACGACCCGCCGCCAATCCCAACCGATATCCAGCGCGATGCCCTGGCTGCGCTACGCGACACGCGTTTTCAAGGCTATCAGCGTGGCTTGGTGGTGCTGGCGACCGGGCTGGGTAAAACCTGGCTGGCCGCCTTCGATACGCAACAAGCACAGGCCCGGCGTATTCTTTTCGTCGCCCACCGCGAAGAAATTCTCAACCAGGCCGCCAGCACCTTCCTGCGCATTCGCCCACAAACCAGCCTTGGCCTTTACACCGGCCGCCAACGCGATGCCGAAGTCGACATCCTGTGCGCCTCGATCCAAACCCTGGGCCGCGACCAGCATCTGCAACAGTTTTCACCAACGCACTTCGATTATGTGGTCGTCGATGAATTCCACCACGCTGCCGCACCGATGTACCGGCGTCTGTTGCAGCACTTCACGCCGCGTTTCCTGCTCGGCCTGACGGCAACGCCGGACCGTAGCGATCAGTCCGACATCCTGGCGCTGTGCGATGACAACCTGGTTTTCGAACGCAATCTGTTTGCCGGTATCGATGGCGGATTTCTTGCCCCCTTCCACTATTTCGGCATCCTCGACGAATCGGTCGATTACCGGGAAATTCCCTGGCGCAACGGCCAGTTCGATCCGGAAATGCTGGCCAACAAACTGGCCACCCACGCCCGCGCCCGCCATGCGCTGAAGGAATGGCAGGATAAAGCGCAAACTCGAACGCTGGCCTTTTGCGTCTCGCGCCGCCACGCTGATTTCATGGCCGAACAATTCCGCGCCGCCGGTATCGTAGCGGCTGCCGTCTACGCCGGTTCGGCACTTTCTCGGGGCGAAGCGCTGCAACAACTGGCCGATGGCCGTCTGCAAGTCATTTTTTCGGTCGATCTGTTCAACGAAGGCGTTGACCTGCCAGCCATCGACACGGTACTGATGCTGCGCCCGACAGAGTCCAAGATCCTCTTCCTGCAACAACTCGGTCGCGGTCTACGTCACGCGGAAGGCAAAAATCGTCTGGTCGTGCTCGACTTCATCGCCAATCACAAATCCTTCCTGCACAAACCCCAGGCTCTGGCCGGATTGCACGGTCAACTACGTGAATTGGTCGATTTTGCCCGGCAATTGGAAAAAAACACCTGGCCGCTGCCCGACGGCTGTTTCATCAATTACGACCTGCGCTTTATCGACTTCCTGAAATCGCTGGATAATAACGGCCTAGCCGACGATTACGCGACACTGCGCGAAGTGCTTGGTCGTCGCCCCACGCTGACCGAGTTCTACCGCGCAGGCGCAGCACCGACCCGCATTCGCCAACAATACGGCGACTGGTTCAGCCTAGTCGCGAGCATGGGCGACTTGAGTGATGCCGAACGGAGCTTGCTCGACCGCTACCGCGCTTTCCTGGTCGAACTCGAAACTACCCGGATGACGGCCAGTTTCAAGATGGTGCTACTGGAAGCTTTTCAGCAACTCAAAGGCTGGACCAACGACGTACCCTTGCCCGACCTGGCCCGCGCCTCCTGGGAAATTCTGCATCGCCGCCCGCCGCTTCTCGCCGACCTGCCGGACAACATCCGCCAGCTCAGTGGTGACGCCAGCGAATGGCAACGTTACTGGCGCAAAAACCCGGTAAATGCCTGGACTGGTGGCAACCTCACTGACAAAAAATCGTCTTTTTTCACGGTCGACCGTGAAATTTTCAAAAATTCGCTCGCCATTGCTGGCGAACAAGCCGAATCCTTCGCCGAATTGGTCCAGGAACTGATCGATTTTCGCTTCGCCACCTACGAAGCCCGCCAGTCACAACAGAGCGACAGCGCGCAAATCCTGCCCTTCCCGACGCCGACGCAACGCCAGGTCGTCGAATTGCCCTACTTCGACGACCTGCGCATCGCCTGCGGCCACTTCCGCACCAGTTCTGCAGAAATCATGGAACACCGGGTGCTACCGCTTTCTTACGGTCAACTCGATCCTGCCCGCCATTTCATCGCCCGAGCCAGCGGCAATTCAATGAACGGCGGCAAACAGCCGATCCGTGATGGTGATTTCCTGCTGCTGGAGCTGTTGACCGCCAATAACGCCGGATCAATCAGCGGCCATACCGTCGCCATCGAACGCCAGGACGAATACGGTGACAACCAGTACCTGCTGCGCGTGGTCGTCAAACAAGGCCCCGGCCGTTACCTCCTGAAAGCCAATAATCCCGAATACGAAGACCTGCCCGCCGACGATTCGATGCGCACCCTGGCCCGCTTCAAACAGATCATTGATCCGCTGGATCTGGTAGTGGGTCAGTCGTTCATGCGCGAGGAAATCCCCGGGCTATTTGGTGAGATCTTCAATGCCGGCAGCTGGCATAGCGGCCACGTCGTCCTGAATGAGCAAAACGCCCACATTTTGCTCGTCACGCTGAACAAGCAGGGTAAAGCCGCAGACCATCGCTACACCGACTACTGGATCGACGAAAACACCTTCCACTGGCAATCGCAAAACGCAACCACCCCCAGCAGCAAGCGCGGCCGGGAAATCATCGAGCATGAGAAAGCTGGCCGAAAAATCCACCTATTCGTCCGTGAACACAAACTTGCAGCCGGCAAAGCCGCTCCGTTTAGCTACTTTGGTCCGGTCCGTTATCAGAGCCATCAAGGTAGTGAGCCGATGAGCGTCACTTTTACGCTTGAGAACAAATAACTATCTGAACCCAATGAATAAAAAGAAAGCAGCCACCGATATCGACCCGCGCTTTGCCGGCCATACCCCAATGATGGTCCAGTACCTGACGCTGAAGGCGAACCACCCGAACACCCTCCTCTTCTATCGCATGGGCGACTTTTACGAGTTGTTCTTTGAGGATGCCGAGAAAGCCGCCCGTTTGCTCGACATTACGCTGACCACACGTGGGCAGAGCAATGGCACGCCGATCAAGATGTGCGGCGTGCCTTTTCATTCGCTGGAGCCCTATCTGGCGCGGCTGGTAAAGCTGGGCGAGTCGGCGGTAATTTGCGAGCAGATCGGCGATCCGGCGACCAGCAAGGGGCCGGTTGAGCGCGCTGTGGCGCGGATCGTCACGCCGGGAACGCTGACCGATGCGGCGTTGATCGACGACAAGCAGGATATCTGGCTGCTGGCGGTGACGACGCTGCGCAACACCGCCGGCATCGCCCGACTGAATCTGGCCAGCGGCGAGTTCATCCTGATCGAGGTCGCGGTCGAGCAGATTCCGGCGACGCTGGAGCGTGTCCGCCCGGCGGAGATTCTGTACCCGGAGAGCTGGACGCCGAATTTCGGCATCGATGTAGCGCGCACGCGTCAGCCGGACTGGTATTTCGATTTCGACTCGGCCCGCCGCCTGCTCTCCGAGCAGTTCGAGGTCGCGTCGCTCGCCGGTTTCGGTGCCGAAGGACTGAAACCCGCGATCGCCGCCGCCGGCGCCCTGCTCCAGTACGCGCAGGCAACGCAGTCCGGGAAATTGCCGCATTTACGCGGCTTGACCGTGGAAATCGAGGGCGCCTACCTCGGCCTCGATCTCGCCACCCGCCGCAATCTGGAACTGACCGAGACCCTGCGCGGCCAGCCGTCGCCGACGCTGTTTTCGCTGCTCGACAACTGCGTGACCAGCATGGGCTCGCGACTGCTGCGCCACACGCTGCATCACCCGTTGCGCGACCGTAGCATTCCGGCCGCCCGTCATGGCGCGGTCGAGGCGCTACTCGATAACTACGGTCGTCTGGCCAGTGACGCCAGAAAAGCCCTGCGCGGGATTGCCGACATCGAGCGCATCGCCGGCCGCATTGCGCTGCGCAACGCCCGTCCACGCGATCTCGCCAGCCTGCGCGAATCGCTCGCCCGCCTGCCGGAACTGCGTGCGCCGCTGGCCGGGACGGCCTCCGATCTGCTCGACCGCGCCTATGCCGAACTCGAAACACCGGCCGAAACGCTCGACCTGCTGGTCCGCGCCATTGCCGCCGAGCCGGGCGCCCAGGTACGCGACGGTGGCGTCATCGCGCCAGGGTTTGATGCTGACCTGGATGAACTGCGCTCGCTCAACGACAACTGCGGCGCCTTCCTGGTCGACATGGAAATCCGTGAGCGGGAGCGTACCGGCATCGCTAGTCTCAAGGTCGAATACAACAAAGTGCATGGTTTCTACATTGAGGTCACGCACGCCAATGTCGACAAGATTCCCGACGACTACCGCCGCCGGCAGACGCTGAAGAACGCCGAGCGCTACATCACGCCCGAACTGAAGGCTTTCGAGGACAAGGCACTGTCGGCCCAGGAACGTTCGCTGGCCCGCGAAAAGCTGCTTTACGAGGGCATTCTCGACGCGCTGCTGCCGGTCGTGCCGACGCTGCAAACCATCGCCCGCGCCATTGCCCAGCTCGACCTGCTGGCCGGTTTCGCCGAGTCGGCCTTGAAGCGCAACTGGTGCAAACCCGATTTTTGCGAAGAAATCCGGTTGACCGTGGAAGGCGGCCGCCATCCGGTGGTCGAGAACGAACTGGCGCAGAGCGCCGAAACCTTCATCGCCAACGACTGCCGGCTGGCCGACGAGCGCCGCCTGCTGCTGATCACCGGCCCGAACATGGGCGGTAAATCAACCTACATGCGCCAGGTGGCGCTGATCGCCCTGCTCGCCCACATTGGCAGCTACGTGCCCGCGGATCGCTGCCTGCTCGGCCCGCTCGATCGCATTTTTACCCGTATCGGCGCCTCCGACGACCTCGCCTCCGGCCGTTCGACCTTCATGGTCGAGATGACTGAGGCGGCGGCCATCCTGCACCACGCGACGAACCAGAGCCTGGTGCTGATGGACGAGATCGGGCGCGGCACTTCGACTTTCGACGGCATGGCGCTGGCCTTCGCCATCCTGCGCCACCTGATCGAAAAGAATCGCAGCCTGACGCTGTTCGCCACCCATTATTTCGAGCTGACGCGTCTGTCGCACGAGTATTCCGAGTTGGCCAACGTGCACCTCGGCGCCGTCGAGCACGCGCATCGGATTGTATTCATGCACGCCGTTGAAGAAGGCCCGGCCAACCAGAGTTACGGGATCCAGGTGGCCGCGCTGGCGGGCATTCCTTCCGCCGTCGTGCGCGCTGCGCGCAAGCAGTTACGGGAGTTCGAGCAGCGGGCAGCCGTCGATCCGCTGCAACCGGATCTGTTCGCGCAGGTTCACGATGCGCCGGAGGCAGAACCGGCCGAGCCGCATCCTGCACTCAGCCAGCTGGCGGCCATCGATCCGGACAGCCTGACACCGCGCGAAGCGCTGGATGCACTCTACGCGCTCAAAGGTTTGCTGCGATGACGGCGCTACGCTGGCCTTCTGCGGTGAACCTGAAATTTTGGCAAAAATCGGTGTTCACCGCAGCTTGCCTCTGGCTGTGCTGCACCTCTGCCCACGCCGAGGTCTGGCGTTTTGCGCTGATTGGCGACACGCCCTACTCGAGCTTTGAGCGCGCCGAACTGCCATTGATGCTGGAACACATTGCCGCCAGCGGCAACGCACTGGTCGTCCATGTCGGCGATATCAAGCACGGCAAGGATCGCTGTGACGACGCGCTGTTCGATGACCGGCTGGCGCTGTTCGACAACGCCGCCTTGCCCTTCATTTTCGTGCCCGGCGACAATGAATGGAGTGATTGCGACCGGCTGAGCAATGGCGCTTACGACCCGCTGGAACGACTGAATGCCCTGCGCCAGCGTTTCTGGGCGACTGACAGCAGTCTGGGCCGGCAGCGCCTGCCGCTGACGCGGCAAGGGGGAGGCTGGCCGGAGCACAGCCGTTTCCGCCTCGGGCCGGTGCTTTTTGTCACCCTCAACCTGCCCGGCGGCAACAATAACTGGGGGCCAGGCGAACTGCCATCGGCGGAATATCGCCAGCGCCAGCCGCAGGTCACCCGCTGGCTGCGTGACAGTTTTGCGCTGGCGCGACGCGAAGGCTTACGTGGTGTCGCGCTGCTCTTCCAGGCCAACCCGGGTTTCCGGCATTTCAATCAGGGGCTCGGGCACCGCGGCTATCGGGAATTTCTGGAGGTACTGCGCGAGGAGGTGCAGAACTTCGAGGGGCAGGTGCTGGTCGTCCATGGCGACACCCACACCAGCCGCATCGACCAGCCGCTGCGCGATACGCAGGGTAAGCCGATGAGCAGGCTGACACGGGTCGAAACCTTTGGCTACCCGGTCATGGGCTGGACGCAGGGGCGAATCGACAGCAACGATCCGAAACTGTTCAGCTTCGAACCCCACCCCTGGCCAGGAAAATAAGGGCAAGGCCTCGCCACGCGACGCCCTGCCTTGGGCATCAGCCCATGTAGTTGCCGCCGTTACAGGCGAAATTGGCGCCGGTCGTGAAGCCCGCCTTGTCGGAAGCCAGCCAGCTGACGATGGAAGCGATTTCTTCCGGCTCGCCCAGACGCTTGACGGGGATCGTCGCCACGATCTTTTCCAGCACATCTTCGCGAATGGCACGCACCATGTCGGTACCGATGTAACCCGGCGATACGGTATTCACCGTCACGCCCTTGCTCGCCACTTCCTGCGCCAGCGCCATCGAGAAGCCGTGCATGCCCGCCTTGGCGGTCGAGTAGTTGGTCTGGCCGAACTGCCCGCGCTGACCGTTCATCGACGAAATATTGATGATGCGGCCCCAGCCACGATCCATCATGCCGTCGACCACCTGCTTGGTGACGAAAAACAGCGAATTCAGGTTGGTGTCGATCACCGCCATCCAGTCCTGGACGCTCATCTTGCGGAATACGCCATCCTTGGTGATGCCGGCGTTATTGACCAGCACCGAAATCTCGCCGACCTCGGCCCTGACCTTGTCGAAGGCCGCCTTGGTGCTGTCCCAATCCGAAACGTTGCCTTCGGAAGCGATGAAATCGAAGCCTAGCGCCTTCTGCTCAGCCAGCCACTTGTCCTTGCGCGGTGAATTCGGCCCGCAACCGGCAACCACGGTATAGCCATCCTTGGCCAGTTGCTGGCAAATCGCGGTCCCGATGCCGCCCATGCCCCCGGTTACGTAGGCAACTTTCTTGCTCATGGTCATAACTCCTTATCAATAATTATTAATTACGTCAGGGTCAAAAAAATCGGCGCGGTCTCCTTGCGCCGATTCGAAGCCAAAACGTGGATTAACTATACCGCAATCTGTTATTCAATGCGCAATAAATATGCGCCCTGCGAGAAAGCCAACACCGATAAAGGCGCAGAAAAAAGCCCGCTTCGCTGCGGGCTGATTGGGGTATTGCCAGAGAGGATCAGTGGCAAGTTTCCTCGTCGTCATCCGGGTGATGCACATGGCCGTGTTCGACCTCCTCCGCACTCGCCGGGCGAATCGCCGTCACCGTGCAGGTAAACACCAGAGCCATGCCGGCCAGGGGATGATTGCCGTCAAGGATCACCTTGTCATCGGCAATATCGGTGACGCGATAGATGACGAAATCGTCCTCACCGCCATCCTCCGGACCGCCTTCGAACTGCATGCCGACCTGCAGTTCCTTGGGAAAATCCTTGCGCGGCTCAATCTGCACCATTTCCGAATCGTATTCGCCAAAGGCCTCGTCCGGTTGCAGCTTGACCTGGATCGACTCGCCCACCTTCTTGCCCTGCAGTGCTTCCTCGATCTTCGGGAAGATATCGTCGTAACCGCCGTGGAGATAAACCAGCGGCTCGCGGCCTTCGTCCACGACCTCGCCATCGGGATCGGTGACGTGATAGTCGAGGGTGATGACGGTGTTGCGGACGACTTGCGTATTCATGAATTCATTTCCTTGACCAGGCGCAGCACTTCCAGTGCATGGCCCTTGTAATTGACGTTGTAGAGCGCGTGGCGAATGATACCCCCGCGATCGATGATGAAGGTTGAGCGAACGATGCCGAATTTACGATGGCCATCGACTTCGCGGGCCTGCCAGACTCCGTATTGCTTGCAGACGGCACCTTCGGCATCGGACAGCAACTCGATGCCGATGCCCTCCTTGTCGCGAAACTCCGCGTGCTTCAGGCAATCGTCCCGGCTGATACCGAACAGCAGGCAGTCGTGGCGCTTGAAATCGTTCTCGTGATCGGAAAAATCCGTGGCCTCGCGCGTACAGCACGGGGTGCCATCCTTGGGGTAAAAAAACAGGACCAGGCTGTTTTTTCCTTGATAGCGCGCCAGATCAATGGTTTCCATGTCCGCATCCGGCAATGAAAACACAGGTGCTTTTTCTCCAGCCTTGAGCAGCATGGTGGTCTCCTTGAATGCTCCCTTGGGGGACTTCCGAGACTCATTCTATCGGAGCAAAACACCGGTGGCTACTGGGTTTTTCCGCTTATTTGGCGCTTATTTTCCGGGAACTTTTTCCGGAATCTGCACGAAGGTTTCGTCCTGCTTGACCATGCCCAACTCGAAGCGCGCACGTTCCTCGATGGCGTCATAGCCTTGTTTCAGATCGCGAACCTCGGCATCGAGGCCCGCGTTCCTAATTTCCAGCTTGCGGGTAACTTCCTTCTGTTGCTGAACCTGACGGTCGTATTCCCATACCTTGAGCCATCCTCCCTTTCCCAGCCACAGTGGGTACTGGAGGAGGACGATCAGGGCGAGAAGACTGACCGTCAGCCAGCGCATCGCGCGTTAGCGCAGGTTGTAGAAAGTTTCGCGGCCCGGGTAGGACGCGGTATCGCCCAGATCTTCCTCGATACGGATCAGCTGGTTGTACTTGGCGATACGGTCGGAACGCGACAGTGAGCCGGTCTTGATCTGGCCGGCATTGAGGCCCACCGCGATATCAGCGATGGTGCTGTCTTCGGTTTCACCGGAGCGATGCGAGATCACGGCAGTGTAACCGGCGCGCTTGGCCATTTCGACGGCGGCAAAGGTCTCGGACAGGGTACCGATCTGGTTGATCTTGATCAGGATCGAGTTGCCGATGCCCTTCTTGATGCCTTCCTTGAAGATCTTGGTGTTGGTGACGAAGATATCGTCGCCAACGATCTGCACCTTGTCGCCGAGGCGGTCGGTGAGCATCTTCCAGCCGTCCCAGTCGGCTTCAGACATGCCGTCTTCGATGGAAACGATCGGGAACTGGTCAGCCAGATTGGCCAGATAATCGACGAACTGGGCCGAGGTCAGCTGCAGGCCTTCGCCGGACAGGTGGTACTTGCCGTCCTTGTAGAACTCGGAAGCGGCGCAGTCCAAGGCCAGCAGGACATCCTGCCCCGGCACGTAACCGGCATTCTCGATCGCCTGCATGATGATCTGCAGCGCTTCGGCATGGCTGCCGAGGTTCGGGGCGAAACCACCTTCGTCACCGACGGCGGTCGAATGGCCCTTCTTGTCCAGCAGCTTCTTCAGTGCGTGGAAGATTTCCGCGCCGCAGCGCATGGCTTCGCGGAAGGACGAGGCACCGACCGGCATCACCATGAATTCCTGGATATCCAAGCTGTTGTTGGCGTGCTCGCCACCGTTGATGATGTTCATCATCGGCACCGGCATCTGCATCGGGCTCATGCCGCCAAAATAGCGATACAGCGGCAGGCCGGACTCTTCGGCAGCGGCCTTGGCGACAGCCATCGACACCGCGAGGATGGCATTGGCACCGAGACGCGACTTGTTGTCGGTACCGTCGAGGTCGATCATGGTCTGGTCGATGAAAGCCTGTTCCTGCGCGTCGAGACCGATGATGGCTTCGGAGATCTCGGTATTGACGTTCTCGACGGCCTGCAACACGCCCTTGCCCAGATAACGGGCGGCATCGCCGTCACGCAGCTCGATGGCTTCACGCGTGCCGGTGGAAGCACCGGACGGCACAGCAGCACGACCCATGACGCCGCTCTCCAGCAGCACATCGGCCTCAACCGTCGGATTGCCGCGGGAATCCAGGATTTCGCGGGCAACGACATCAACGATAGAACTCATATTTCTTCCTTATTATCAACAGGTTGAAAAGACAAACTAAAGTGGAATATCAATACCGGAGATGACCAGCATATTCATTTCGGCAGCCCCCAGTCGCGCCTCGCGCGCTGCCTGATACTCAGGGGAATGATAAAAGCATTTCGCCTGATCGACCGTGTCGAATTCCACGATGACCAGACGGGGGATATTTTTCCAGGTGCCTTCGAGCATTTCGACAGCACCCCCGCGCACCAGATAGCGGCCGCCATACTGCGCGATGGCACGCTCCGCCAGCAGCTTGTAGCCTTCATAGGCCGCCGGATCGGAGACTTTCGCCTCGGCAATGAGGTAGCCCTTCTGGCTCAACGCAACTCCTCGAAGCCGGCCACCTTCACCGCCTGATCCAGCGCCCTCAGGGTTGCCAGCAGGCTGGCCATGCGATCCAGCGGCCAACTGTTCGGACCGTCCGAAAATGCTTTTTCCGGGCAAGGATGGGTTTCCATGAACAGGCCGGAAATACCGACGGCGACCGCGGCACGCGCCAGTACCGGCACGAATTCACGTTGTCCGCCGGAGCTTGTCCCCTGCCCGCCCGGCAATTGCACCGAATGCGTGGCATCGAAGACCACCGGACAGCCGGTTTCGCGCATGATGGCGAGTGAACGCATATCGGAGACAAGATTGTTGTAGCCAAAGCTGGCGCCGCGCTCGCAGACCATGATGTTGTCGGCGCCACCATTCACCTCGCGCGCCTTGTCGACGACGTTCTTCATGTCGCCCGGTGCCAGAAACTGGCCTTTCTTGATATTCACCGGCTTGCCACAGGAAGCGACCGCATGGATGAAATCGGTCTGGCGGCACAGGAAGGCCGGCGTCTGCAAGACATCCACCACGCTCGCCACCTGAGCCACGTCGACTTCACCATGGACATCGGTCAGCACCGGCACACCGATCTGCATGCGCACCGCTTCCAGAATCTTCAAGCCGCCGTCGATACCGGGACCACGCACCGACTTTCCGGAGCTACGATTCGCCTTGTCGTACGAGGCCTTGAAAATGTACGGAATTCCGAGTTCACCGCAGACGGCCTTCATGTAGCCGGCGATATCGACGCAAAGCTGCTCCGATTCGGCGGTACACGGCCCGGCGATCAGGAAAAAAGGCTGGTCAAGACCAGCCTCGAAACCGCAGAGTTTCATTGAGTTTTGCCCTGCTTGCTGGCCAGCGCTGCCTTGACGTAGGACGTAAACAACGGATGGCCCTGGCGCGGATTGGAGGTGAATTCCGGATGGAACTGGCAGCCAACGAACCACGGATGAACGTCTGCCGGCAACTCGACCATTTCGCAGAGATCGGTCCCCGGCGCGCGACCGGCAACAACGAGCCCCTTGGCTTCGAGTTGCGCCAGCAGCGTGTTGTTGACCTCATAACGGTGACGATGGCGCTCGGTGATTTCGGCGGCGCCGTAAATCTGGCGGGCCAGGGTGCCCTCGCCCAGCTTGCACACCTGCGCCCCGAGACGCATCGTGCCGCCAATGTCGGAATCCTCGCTACGCTTTTCGAGCTTGCCTGAGGCATCCAGCCACTCGGTAATCAGGCCGATCACCGGGTAGGGCGTATCCTGGACAAACTCGGTGGAGTGCGCCGCGGTCATGCCGGCAACGTCGCGTGCAAATTCGACCACAGCCAGCTGCATGCCGAGGCAGATACCGAGGTAAGGCACCTTGTTTTCACGAGCGTAGCGGATCGCCGCAATCTTGCCCTCAGTACCGCGCCGGCCAAAACCACCAGGCACGAGAATGGCGTCGAGGTCTTCAAGCACGCCGGTGCCGTTCTTCTCGATCTCTTCGGAGTCGAGATAAACGATGTCGACCTGGCAACGGGTGTGGATGCCCGCGTGCTTGATTGCCTCGATCAGCGACTTGTAAGACTCGGTCAGATCGACGTACTTGCCGACGAAGGCAATCTTGACCTGCGCCTGCGGGTGCTCCATGGCGTCGATCAACTTTTCCCAGACCGACAGATCGGCCGCCTTGGCCAGGATGTTCAGCTTGTGGCAGACGATCTCATCGAGCATCTGGTCGTGCAGCATGCCCGGAATTTTGTAGATCGAATCGGCATCGAGACACTCGATGACCGCTTCCGGCATGACGTTACAGAACAGCGCAATCTTGCGGCGCTCCTCGACCGGGATCGAACGGTCGGCGCGGCAGAGCAAAATGTCGGGCTGAATACCGATCTCGCGCAACTCCTTGACGGAGTGCTGGGTCGGCTTGGTTTTCAGTTCGCCTGCAGTCGGGATATAAGGCAGCAGCGTCAGGTGCATGTAGCAAACGTTGTTGCGGCCTTCTTCGATACCCATCTGGCGGATGGCTTCAAGGAAAGGCAGGGATTCGATGTCGCCGACCGTGCCGCCGACTTCAACGATCGCCACATCGGCGCCTTCGGCACCGGCCTTGACCTTGCCTTTGATCTCGTCGGTGATGTGCGGGATGACCTGAACGGTCTTGCCCAGATACTCGCCACGGCGCTCCTTCTTGAGAACGGTGTCGTAAATCTGGCCGGTGGTGAAGTTGTTGCGCCTGGTCATCTTGGCGCTGGTGAAGCGCTCGTAGTGGCCAAGGTCAAGGTCGGTCTCGGCGCCATCTTCCGTCACGAAAACTTCACCGTGCTGGAAGGGGCTCATCGTGCCCGGATCGACGTTGATATAGGGGTCGAGTTTGAGGTGGGTAACCTTGATGCCGCGGGATTCCAGAATGGCCCCCAGCGACGCGGCGGCGATGCCTTTGCCCAGTGAGGACACGACACCGCCAGTAACGAAAACGTATTTGGTCATGGAAAGACAGGCTGCGGGAAAGCAGAATGATAGCCGACAATCGGTGAAATTCCCAAATCCGGACGCGAACTGAAGGGATGTTCTGGCTCGGCAAACGCCATGAACGCTTTTGCTAGAATGCCGCTCTCCTCGCGCTTGTAATCAACTTGAAAAACGTCCTCGTCATCACCTATTCGCAAAGCGGCCAACTGGCGGAAATCGCTGCGCGCATCGTCGCGCCGCTGGAATCGGCTGGTCACCGGGTACATGTCGAGACGCTGGTACCCGAGACGCCTTATCCCTGGCCGTGGCCGGTGATCGACTTCATCGACGCCTTTCCCGAATGCGTCCAGCTTGATCCGCCGCCGCTAAAACCACTGACAATTCCTGTTGGGGTCGATTGGGATCTTGTGATCATCACCTATCAGGTCTGGTATTTATCCCCCGCCCTGCCGATCACCGCCTTCCTGCAAAGCCCGCACGCGGCGCTGCTCAAGGGCAAGCCGGTGGTCACCGTGGTCGCCTGCCGCAACATGTGGCTATCTGCCCAGCAGACGCTCAAGCGCCTCATCGCGGATGCCGGTGGCCAGCTCCGCGATCACATCGCCTTCACCGACCCCGGCCATCCGCTGGCAACCTTCATTACGACACCGCGCTGGGTGCTGACCGGCAAGCGTGACCGCTTCTTTGGCCTGCCGCCCGCCGGTGTTGCTGCGGCCGATATCGAAGGCGCCCGCCGCTTCGGCAGCGCCCTTGCCAGCGCCCTGGATGCAGATGAAGAGCGGAGCGGCCAGCCGATGCTGACCGGGCTGAGCGCAGTGAGCGTCATCCCGCGCCTGGCGATGAGCGAGCGCGCCGGCTTCCGGGCCTTCAAGGTCTGGTCGAAACTGATCCGCGCCTTCGGGCAACGGGGACAATGGCGCCGGCGCCCGATGCTGCTGGTTTTCGCCGTCTATCTGGTGACGCTCATCATCACCGTCGTTCCGCTGAGCCTGTTGGTACAATGGCTGCTTTCGCCCATTCTCAAAGGCCGCATGGCAGCGCTCAAAGCCGAGCTGGAGCAGCCTTCCGGGTCCGCAGATCACCTCATTGAACCTCATGCACAGTAGCGGCGCAGTTTTCATCACCGGCACCTCCGCCTTCCTGCCCAACGCCCCGGTCGGCAACGACGATATCGAATCCGTCCTCGGCATGGTCGGCGGCAAGCCTTCGCGCGCGCGACGCATCGTGCTGCGCAGCAATGGCATCCGCCAGCGCCATTACGCCATCGACCCGGCCAGCGGCGGCTTCACCCATTCCAACGCGCAACTGACCGCTGAGGCCATTCGCCAGCTGCAACCAAGCGGGCTCGATACTGCCAGAATCGACCTGCTGGCCTGCGGCACCTCCTGCCCGGACCAGCTGATGCCCAATCATGGTGTCATGGTTCATGGCGAACTCGGCAATCCGCCGTGTGAAGTCATCGCCACCGGCGGCATCTGCGTTTCTGGCCTGACCGCGCTCAAATACGCCTGGCTGTCGGTGCTGGCCGGCGAGGCTCGGTGCGCCGTCGCCACCGGCTCGGAACGCGCCTCCGGCGGCCTGCTGGCGCGCAACTTCGAGGCCGAATCGGCGGCCAAGCTGGCGGCCCTGGAAACCAACCCGGAAATTGCCTTCGAGAAGGATTTCCTGCGCTGGATGCTTTCCGACGGCGCCGGCGCCTGCCTGCTGGAAGCGCAGCCTCGCGCCGACGGGCCATCCCTGCGCATCGACTGGATCGACATTCTGTCGCAAGCCAACAGCAACGAAACCTGCATGTACGCCGGCGGCGAAAAGGCTGCGGATGGCCAGCTCAAAGGCTGGCAGGAGTTCACCCAGGACGAATGGGCGCGGCACTCGGTTTTTGCCGTCAAACAGGACGTCCGACTGCTCAACGAGGCCGTCGTCGAACAGACGCTGGGCAAAACCATTGCCCATGTCGTGCCGCGCCGCGGGCTTCGTGCCGACCAGATCGACTGGTTCCTGCCGCACATGTCGTCGGAGTTTTTCCGGCAGCCGATGATCGACTGTATGCACGCCGCCGGCTTCACCATCCCGCAAGACAAGTGGTTCACCAACCTGCACAGCAAGGGTAATACCGGTTCGGCATCGATCTACATCATGCTCGATGAACTCTTCCGCAGCGGCCAGCTTCGTGACGGCCAGCGCATCCTTTGCTTCGTGCCGGAAAGCGGCCGCTTCACCGGCGCCTTCATGCACCTGACCGTTGTCGGCGCCAGCCGCCATGCGTGACCAGGACGTCCCCCAGGAAGGCAACCGGACACTGGGCGGCCATCGCAAGGCAGTCTATGCCCGTGGCGACGATGGCCGACTGCACATGGTCGCCTCCGCCGGCTGGGAGGTCGAAGAAATCGTTACCAGCCAGGCGGTGGCCGACCTTGAACGCCTAGCGGCCGAGGCATTGCAGCGCTGCCGCGCCGGCCTGACCGCGCCGCTGGAGGTGCACATGCACCGCGCGCGGATGGACATCCCCTTGCTGGCGCAAGCCACCGGCCTGTGGCAGTGGCGCGTGCGTCGGCATCTGCGTCCGGAGATTTTCCAGCGACTCTCACCCGCATTGCTGCAACGCTATGCCGACGCGCTCGGCCTGAGCGTGGCGCAGCTCAAGGACCTCGCGTGAGCGAATTCCAGCACGCGCAGGCATCACACTGCGAAAGCGGCGTCATGTCGACCATGCTCCGTCATCACGGACTGGCTATCAGCGAGCCAATGGCCTTCGGGCTGTCGTCAGCGATTTCGTTCGCCTACCTGCCGATTGTCCGCATCAACGGCCTGCCGCTGGTCGCCTACCGCATGCCGCCGAAATGGATTATCAAGGGTCTTCAAAAGCCGCTGGCGCTGAAGATGCGCTTCGAGACCTTTCGCCGGCCCGAAGACGGCGTCCGCCGCCTCGATCAGTTGCTGGCCGATGGCCAGGTCGTCGGCCTGCAGACCTCGGTCTATTGGCTGACCTACCTGCCGGAAGACCTGCGTTTTCATTTCAACGCCCACAATATCCTCGCCTTCGGCAAGGCAGACGATGGCAGCTACCGGATTTCCGACCCGGTTGCCGAAATGGCGGTCACCTGTCCGCCCGACGCGCTGCAGCGGGCACGTTTTGCCAAGGGGCTACTGGCACCCAAGGGGCTGATCTACTACCCGCTCGGTCGCCCGCAGGAACCTGCCTGGGAAAAGTTGCTGCCCAAGGCCATCGTCAAGACCACCCGCATCATGCTCGACTCGCCGCTGCCGATCATCGGCGTGCGCGGCATCCGCCGGCTGGCGGCGGCCATCGAGCGCCTCGACACCGGCTCCAACGCCCAGCACAGCAAACTGTTCATCGGCCAGGTCGTGCGCATGCAGGAAGAAATCGGCACCGGCGGCGGCGGTTTCCGCTTCATTTACGCCAGTTTCCTGCAGGAGGCCGCCGACCGACTGGCCCGCCCGGCGCTCAACGAACTGGCCGACACGCTGATCGACATTGGCGACGAGTGGCGCGAATTCGCGCTGGCGACCGCCCGCATGATCCGCGACCGCGATCCGCTCGAGCCGCCGCGTCTGGCCGAGAAGCTGCGCGCCATCGCCAACCGCGAACAGGCTTTCTTCCGCGACCTGCGCCGCGCCGCATGACGCTGACGATCAAAGAAGTCTCCCACACCTATCGCGGCGCCCGCGAGGCGGCGCTCGACAGCGTTTCGCTGACCATCCCCGCCGGTGGCGTATTCGGCCTGCTCGGACCCAACGGTGCGGGCAAAACGACGCTGATTTCGCTGATCTGCGGGCTGCTCGAATCCGATCAGGGTCACATCACCCTCGACGACGAGCCGCTGGCCCTGATCCGTGCCGCCGATCCGGCGCGCATCGCGCTGGTGCCGCAGGATTACGCCTTCTATCCGATGCTCAGCGTCATCGAGAACCTGCGTTTTTTCGGTGGCACCCTCGGGCTCTCCGGTAATTTGCTACGCCAACGCTGCGATGCCGCCATTGCCTTCACCCGCCTCGAGCAAGTCACCGGCAAGCTCGCCGAAACCCTCTCCGGCGGCCTGCGCCGGCGCCTCAACCTCGCCATCGGCCTGCTCGGCGAGCCGCGCCTGCTGCTGCTCGACGAACCGACAGTCGGCGTCGATCCGCAGTCGCGCCATTTCCTGCTCGACGCCATCGCAGGCCTGCCGGCGAGCGGCACGACGGTGATCTACACCAGCCATTACATGGAGGAAGTCGAAGCGATCTGCCAGCGCCTGGCCATTCTCGATCAAGGCAAGGTACTGGCGGCCGGGACGCTGGGCGAACTGCTCGACAGTGGCGAACAGACGCTGGAACTTCGCCTCGACCGCCCCCTGCCGGACAGCCTGCTCAACAAGTACCATGCTGCCCCCAGCGGCGCGCTCGATTTTGGCCTGTTTTTGCCGTCGACCGCAGCACTGCCTGAATTGCTCTCCGAACTCGCCGCCGCTGGCTGCGAAGTCCGCCATCTGTCGCTCGGACGGCAGAATCTGGAACAGGTTTTCATGCGGCTGACCCGTCGCTCGCTGCGGGACTGATCGGCCATGTCGAGCCTGCTTCCTCGTCTGCACGCCCTCTGGATCAAGGAAACCTTGGCGCTGCTGCGCGACCGTCACGGCCTGGCGGCGCTGTTCGTCATGCCGGTGATCTTCATCCTGGTCATGACGATGGCTCTGCACGACGCCTTCATGCCCGGTGCCTCGATCGACGTCGCCTATGCCGTCGTCGATCTCGACAACAGCCCGCATTCACAGGCTCTGGTGCGCCGCCTCGACAAATCCGGCAGCTTCCGTCGCATCGCCGTCGGTCAGGATCTCGAGACCGCACGCCAGGGCATCCGCCAGAACCAATACGCGCTGGTGCTGGCACTACCGGCAAAGTTCGGCGAACGCCTGCTTGCCCCCGCCGGCGCCGATGGCCAGCCGACCGAACCCTTGACCCTGCTGGTCGATCCGACGCTCAACCCCGCGCTGCAACTCGCCTTCCGCAACCAGACCGCCGCGGCGCTCGGGGCCATCCGTGCCGATGAACTGACGCGCCGCGCCGGCAAGCTATTCGGCCTACCCGTCTCACCCAACGCCGAACGTGACTGGCCGGATGAAATCGTCAGCGTCGCCGTACAGAACCAGCGCAGCATCCGCCCCCCCTCGTCGGTGCAGCAAAACGTCCCGGCCTGGCTGGTCTTTGCCATGTTCTTCGTCGTCATCCCGATTGCCTCGATCTTCATCATCGAGCGCCAGCAAGGCACCCTGCAGCGCCTGCGCGCCATCGGCCTGCCCTTCGGCTACATCCTTGCCGGCAAATTGCTGCCTTTTTTCATCGTCAATCAGCTGCAAGCGGTGTTGATGGTGCTGGTCGGCATGTTCATCGTGCCCCTGCTCGGCGGCGAGGCATTGCAGATGCCGGCTGGCATCTCGCTCTTTCACTGGTGGCTGGTGGCGGCCTCGGTCAGCCTTGCCGCCGTCGCCTTCGCGCTGCTGGTCGCCAGCCTGACGCGCACCTCGCAGCAAGCGGTGGTCGTCGGTGGCGTCGGCAATATCCTGATGGGTGCCGTCGGCGGCATCATGGTCCCCAAATTCATGATGCCCGCCGCCATGCAGCGACTCGCCGAGTGGTCGCCAATGGCCTGGGGGCTGGATGGTTTTCACACCGTCATGCTGCGTCACGGCGGTTTCGATGCCATCCTGCCCGACCTGCTCAAACTGCTGACCTTCGCCGCGCTGTCGCTGACCGCTGCCGTCTGGCTCAATCGTTCAAGCCAATCATGACCACCGACCTCCGCCTCGCCCTGAAAATCCTGATCATCGAAGCCTGCGACAAAGATTGCGAGGCGTCGGCGATCACCGATGACGAGATCCTGTTCGGCCCCGAGGCACCACTGCAGCTCGACTCGCTCGACGCCTTGCAGATTTCGATGGCGATCAAGAAGCAGTACGGCCTGCGCCTGCCGGACAGCAAGGAAACACGCCGTATTTTGTCCAGCGTGGCGAACATGGCCGAGCATCTCGAAGGCTGGCTGGCGCAGCGGACTTGAGATGCGTGCCAAGCGACCGGTTTTCTTCCACGACAGCGCACTGCTCTGCGCCCGCGGGCTGACTCCAGCCACAGCCGCCGCTGCGCTCTGGCGCGGCGAATGTGGCGCCAGCCTGCGCCAGGTCGGCCCGCACCACCTGCCTTATCAAACGCTGCCCTTGCCCGACTCCGACTGGTGGTCGCGGGCTGAAACCGCCATCCGGCAACTCGTCGGCCAGTTACCCGACCTGCCACTCGAGACGCCACTCTTCGTTGCCTCGTCGTCGTTTCAGATGGGCGGATTCGAAGCGACGGGCGCACCGTTCGACCTGCCGGCGGCGAGCGCCTCGTTCACCCGCTGCTTGGCCAGCTGGCTGGGTTTGACCGGGCCGCGCTACAGTTTCTCCAACGCCTGCATTTCCGGGTTCTCGGCAATCGATGCCGCGGCCACCCTGATCGCCGACGGCCTGCTCGACGAGGCACTGGTGATCGGTATCGAACTGGCGAACGACACGACGCTGGCCGGCTTCGCCGCCATGGAATTACTCTCTTCTACCGCCAGCCGGCCGCTCGACCGCGACCGTGACGGTCTGGTGCTGGGCGAAGGCGTGGCCGCCATCCGGCTGTCCGCCCGGCCTGCCAACTGGCGTCTGGCGGCAGTGCGTACAGGACTCGATGCCCACTCGCTGACCGGCCCCGACCCGAGCGGGCACCCCTTGGCCGTACTGCTTGAGCAAACGCTGAGCACCGCCGTAACGACACCCGCTGAGATCGACCTGATCAAACTGCAAGCGGCTGGCGCACCGATCACCGATCTGGCGGAGGCCTGCGCCATCGAGCAGGTTTTCGGCGCTAACCGGCCGCCGCTGCTATCGCTTAAACCGGCGCTCGGCCACACCCTGGGCGCCTCCGGGATTGTCGAACTGGTCACGCTGCTGGCCTGCCTGGAACACGATCAGATACCCGCCACGGCGGGTTTCCTTACGCCCGATCCCGAATTTTCGACGGTTTTTCCGGTTCACCGCAGCACGCTCCCGGTTCGCCGGGCGCTGCTCAATCTGGTCGGGTTTGGCGGCGGACTGGCGGCGATGGTTATCGAACGCTGATGAAAATCACGCTGGATCATCTTCTTGCGCAGCGCCTTCCGGTCGCCGACCTGGGCTGCGAAGTCCGCCAGCGGCTCGGCAAGCCTCTACGCCGTGCTTCGCCGCTGACCCAACTGGCGGTCAGCGGCGCCCTTGCCTGCCTGCCCGACACGTCCCCCGCACAGCCACTGGCGCTGCTCTGGCAATCCACTTACGGCCCACGTGCGGAAACGCTGGCGCTGCTCGACGAAGTCTGCTGCGGCGCGGGCGAGCCGCTGCCCTTCGATTTCCTCGCCAGCCAACCCTCCATCGCCGCCGCCCAGCTCAAGCCCTGGCTGCCCGCCCTGCAGACGGCACACCACCTGCCGCTCGACAACGAAGCGCAGACCCAATGGACGCTGATGCTCGCCCTCGCGCACGCCTGGCTGAGCGAAGGCCGTTGTGCACAGGTGCTGTGCGCCCATCTCGACATTGCCGACGGCCAGGCAAGCGCCGACTGGCTGCTGCTGCGCTGCCATTCCGTGCATCCTCCGCTGGCTGAACTCAGCCTGGCCAGCGCAGCGCCGGCCACACCGGCCCGCGACGACAGGGATTTCCCAAAGCACCTCGCGAGCTTGCTCACCCAGCCTGCCGGCAGCGACCGACGGCTGCGCCTGCAATCTCCCGCGTTGCCCAAGCTGGCGGTAGAATTCGCCCGCTAATCATCTCCACAGGTTCCCCGACATGTCCGAATTTGCTTTTGACGTTTCCATCGAGAATTTCGAGGCGCAGGTCTTGATCCCCGCCGATACCGTGCCCGTTGTCGTCGATTTCTGGGCGCCGTGGTGCCAGCCCTGCCAGACGCTGAAGCCGATGCTGGAAAAGCTTGCCGAGGAATACAAGGGCCGCTTCCTGCTCGCCAAGGTCAATTCCGACGAAAACCCGGAACTGGCGCAACACTTCGGCGTGCGCAGCATCCCTTCCGTCAAGGTGCTCTTCCAGGGCCAGCTGGTCGATGAATTCAACGGCGCCCTTCCGGAGTCGCAGGTTCGCGAGTTTCTCGACCGCATCGCCCTGCCCCCCGGCCCGGAACACGCCGACCTGCGTCAGGTCGCCGCCTGCCTCGTCGCCGAAGGGAAACTGGAAGAAGCCCTGGCGACGCTGGTGCAAGCCAGTCAGGCCAACCCGCAGGATCAGGCCATCCAGCTCGATGCCGTCGAAGTGCTGATGCAACTCGGCCGCAACGACGAAGCCAAACAGCTGCTCGGTGGCGACTACGCCAACGAAGCCGACCGCGCCAATGCCCTGCGCGCCCGTCTGGCGCTGCTCGACGGTGCCGCCGACATCGCCCCGCTGGAAGCCAAACTGGCCGCCAACGCTGACGACCACGCCACCCGCCTCGAACTCTCCAAGGCCAATGCCGCGCAAGGGCGTTTCCGTGAAGCGCTGGAAGCAGCGCTGGAAGTCGTCCGCCGTGACCGCTTCTTCGATCAGGGCGCCGGCCGTGCAGCCATCCTGTCGCTGTTCGAAGCGCTGAACGGCGAGCAGTACGACGATCTCGTCCGCGAATTCCGCCGCAAGCTCTCGGCCACCCTCAACTAAACCCGCAGCGACGTCGGTCGTGAAGCTGTTTTACACCGACGTCTTCGTCCTGCCGCTGCCGGCAGGACATCGCTTCCCGATGGAAAAGTACGCCCGTCTGCGGGCGGCCCTGCTCGCCAGCGGCGACTTTTCCGAAAGCGACTTTCACCTGCCACCCGCGGCCAGCGACGAAGAACTGGCCCGCGCCCACGATCCTGAATACATCGCCGCCGTCAGCTGCGGTGAACTCGGAATTCCGGCCCAAAAAGCCATCGGCTTCCCGTGGTCGCCAGGCATGCTCGAACGCTCCCGCCGCTCGGCCGGCGCCACCCTCGCCGCCTGCAGGGCAGCCTTTGCCGACGGCATCTCGGCCAACCTCGCCGGAGGCACGCACCACGCCTTTCGCGATCGCGGCGAAGGCTTCTGCGTCTTCAACGACGCCGCCGTCGCTGCCCGCGCCATGCAGGCCGAAGGCCGGGCACGGCGCGTCCTGATCGTCGATTGCGATGTCCATCAGGGTAACGGCACCGCCAGCATCCTGCACGGCGACGACAGCATTTTCACCTTCTCCATCCATGGCGCCCGCAATTTCCCGTTCGAGAAGGAAACCAGCGATCTCGACATCGAACTGCCAGACGGCTGCAACGACGATGCCTACCTGCTGCAACTCGACCACGGCCTCGACACCACCTTCGACCTCGCCCGCCCCGATCTCGTCATCTATCTGGCCGGTGCCGACCCCTACCACGACGACCGCCTCGGCCGGCTGGCGCTGAGCTTCAACGGCCTCGCCGAACGCGACCGCCGCGTCTTCGGGCGTTGCAAGTCACTCGGCCTGCCCGTCGCCGTCGCAATGGCCGGCGGCTATGCACGGCAGATTGACGACACCGTCGCCATCCACGTCACAACCATTCGCCTCGCCGGACAGATCCTTGGCTAAAATCAGTTGCATGAACACCGCCCTCTACCTCAGCCCCACCCTGCGCCGCATTGAAGCCGAGCATGCCCACCTGCCGCTGATGCAGCGCGCCGGACGAGCATCAGCCGAGTTTGCGGCCAGAATCGCCGTTGACCGAAACTGTCCCATCCTCGTTCTGACCGGCCCGGGCAACAACGGCGGCGATGCCTTCGAGGCGGCGCGACTGTTGCGTGAGCGCTTTTTCGACATCCGTCTGGTCTTCACCGGCGATCCAGAGAAATTGCCGGCAGATGCACGTGCCGCCCGGCAGCGCTTTGTGGATGCCGGCGGCGTCAGCCTGGCCGAGATTCCCGATGAACCCCGCTGGGCACTGATCATTGACGGCCTGTTCGGCATCGGCCTCACCCGTGCGCCGGAGGGCATCCACGCGCAATGGATACACACCGCCAATCGCCTGCGCGACCGTGATGACTGCCCGCTACTGGCACTCGACTGCCCGTCGGGCCTGAATGCCGATACCGGCCGCAGCTTCGCTCCGTGCATCCACGCAACCCACACGCTGACCTTCATCGGCGGCAAGCCGGGGCTGCTGACGGCGGATGGCCCCGACCATTGCGGCGAGGTGTCGGTTGCCGACCTCGACCTGACACTCGGCACCGAACTGCCGCCTGACGGCCAACAGCTTTCGCTGGCCGATTTCGCCAGCCGCCTGCGGCCACGCCTGCGCAATACCCACAAGGGCAGCTTTGGCGGAGCCGGCATCATCGGCGGCAGCAAGTCGATGACCGGTGCGGCGCTGCTCGCCGCCCGCGCAGCCTTGAAGCTCGGCGCCGGCCGCGTTTATCTCGGCATGATCGACCCGGATGCACCGGCGGTCGATGTGGTCCAGCCGGAGCTGATGCTGCGCCGCGTCGATACGCTGTTTCAGGCCGACTTGCAGGCGCTGGCCTGCGGGCCCGGTCTCGGCAAGTCCAGCGAAGCGATCCAGCTGGTCGAACAGGCGCTGAAATGCCCGCTGCCGGTGGAGCTGGATGCCGATGCATTGAACATCCTCGCCAGCGACGGCCGGCTTGAAGGCAATCTCTACAACCGCGTCGCGCCAGCCATCCTCACCCCGCATCCGGCCGAAGCCGCGCGCCTGCTCGGCACCTCGGTACGCGAGGTGCAGGCCGACAGGATTAGCGCAGCCCGCGAACTGGCCCGCCGCTACGCCTGCCATGTGGCGCTGAAAGGCTGCGGTACGGTGGTGGCCACGGTCGAAGGCGCATGGTGGATCAACACCACCGGCAACCCCGGCATGGCGACGGCCGGCATGGGTGACGTGCTCAGCGGCCTGATCGTCGCCCTGCTCGCCCAGGGCTGGCCGGCGGACAAGGCGCTACTGGCGGCGGTTCACCTGCACGGCGCCGCGGCCGATCACCTCGTTGCTCAGGGCATCGGCCCGGTCGGCCTGACTGCCGGTGAAGTCATTGATGCCGCCCGGGCGGTTTTCAATGGTTGGCTGCGGTTGCCGACGACGTCGGTACGGGATACGGGTAAAGCATGTTGAGCGCCATGCTCTGACCGTTCGGCTGCACGATGCGGACGTGCTCGCGGCGCAGCAACCGTGCATGCCGCACCCCGCAGGCGTGGGCAATCATGTCCACTTCCTTGTTTAAATTTTTCGTGTAATACGAGACCCGCTCGGCCTTGTCTTCGACCACCAACCCGCGCTGCAGCTTCGGATCGTGCGTCGTGATCCCGGTCGGGCAGGTGTTCTGGTGGCAGCGCAGGGCCTGGATGCAACCCAGTGCGAACATGTAGCCCCGCGCCGAGTTGATCAGGTCGGCCCCGCAGGCCAATGCCCAGGCGACCTTGGCCGGCGTCACCAGTTTGCCGGAGGCGATGACCTTGATCCGCTCGCGCAGGCCGTTTTCGATCAGCGCATCAACCACCCGCGGCAACGCCTCGTTGATCGACAGGGCCATGTGATCGGCCAGCGCCTGCGGTGCCGCACCGGAGCCGCCTTCACCGCCATCGATGGTGAGGAAATCCGGCGCCGCCGCCAGCCCACGACGCTTCACCGTTTCCGCCAGTTCATGCATGAACTGCCAGCCACCGATGGCCGTCTTGATGCCCACCGGCTTGCCGGTCACCACCCGCACATGCTCGACCATGTCGAGCAACTCATCCATGTTGCCGGTTTCCGGATGGCGGTTGGGCGACAGTGAGTCCTTGTCACGCGGAATGCCGCGAATCTGTGCGATCTCCTCGGTAATCTTCGCCGCTGGCAGCACGCCGCCCTTCCCCGGCTTGGCGCCCTGCGACAACTTGATCTCGAAGGCCCGTACCTGTTCGATGGCCGCCAGTTCGCGCAGGCGCTCGTCACTGAGGCGCCCCTGACTGTCACGGACGCCATACTTGGCAGTGCCAATCTGGAAAATGACATCACAACCGCCTTCCAGATGATAGGGGCTGAGGCCGCCCTCGCCGGTATCCATGTAGCAGCCGGCCTTGCCAGCCCCGTTGGATAGCGCCCGCACGGCGGGTTTCGAGATCGCGCCAAAGCTCATGCCGCTGATATTGATGATCGAGCGCGCAGCAAAGGGCTGCTTGCACCAGCCTTCGCCAATGACCACCGGCGGCGTTGGCTCGTGCTCGCTTTCCAGGACAGGAAACGCGGCATTGACGAAGAGCAGCGCACCGGACTGAGTGACATCGTAGGTCGAACCAAAGCCGAGCATGCCGCCCTCGTTCTTCGCCAGCCGGTACACCCAGGCGCGGGTTGCCCGGTTGAAGGGCATTTCCTCGCGATCACCCAGAAAGAAATACTGGCGGAAGTATTCGCCCAGACTTTCGAGAAAAAAGCGCAGATGGCCGATGATCGGAAAATTGCGTAGCACCGTATGCCGCTTCTGGGTAACGTCTCGCAAGTACCAGAAAAGCAGCAGCACGCCCGCCACCAGCACCAGAAACACGCCAAGGCTGACGTGGAAAACGCCCATCACTTCGGCCATCGCATTCCCCCAGACGGTACAATTCGGGCTTTAGCATGCCTGACACGCCACGAACATGTCCATAGACTTCGATTACCCGCTCGCTGAAGAAATCTCCCGCAATGTCGCCGCCGCGCTCGCCGAAGATGTCGGCCCTGGCGATCTGACAGCCAGCCTGGTGCCCGGCGACCGCCGCGTGCGGGCAACCGTGATCTCCCGTGAGGATGGCGTGCTCTGTGGCACCGCCTGGTTTGATGAAGTGGTCCGCCGTTGTGACCCGTCCGCCGTGGTGACCTGGCAGGCGGCCGATGGCGACCGCATCGCTGCCAACCAGCTGCTGTGCGAAATAAAGGGCAATGGCCGCGCACTGCTGACTGCCGAACGCAGCGCGCTGAATTTCCTGCAACTCCTGTCAGCCGTCGCCAGCAAGGCCCGGATTTACGCGGACTGCATCACCGGTACCAAGGCGCAGGTGGTGGACACCCGCAAGACCCTGCCCGGTCTGCGCATTGCCCAGAAGTACGCCGTTCGCGCCGGCGGCGGCGGCAACCACCGCCTGGCGTTGTGGGACGCCATCCTGATCAAGGAAAACCATATCCATGCCGCTGGGGGCATTCCGCAGGCGATGGCGGAAGCGCAAAAAGTGGCGGCCACCGCGGCTGACTGCTGCAAGTTCATTCAGGTCGAGGTCGAAAATCTTGATGAACTGGCACAGGCGCTGACAGCGGGCGCAAAAATGATCCTGCTCGACAACTTCAGTCTCGACATGCTGCGCGAAGCGGCCCAGATCAATGCCGGCCGCGCTGTGCTCGAGGCCTCCGGCAACGTGTCGCTGGAGACCCTGCGCGGCATTGCCGAAACTGGCGTTGACCGCATCTCGATCGGTACGCTGACCAAGGACGTCAAGGCACTCGACCTGTCGATGCGCTTCGTCGGCTAGTCAGGGCGCCCGAATGCCGTCATAATCCGGCCTCATAAAAGACAACAGCCCCGTCTGGAGCCACTGATGCTGTTCGCGCTGTTCTACGTCGTTGCCATCACCATCCTGGTGCTGCATTTCACCGGCTACCTCGCCCGCCACAATCTGGAGTGGCTGGTGCTCGTGCTCGCAGTCGCGGTATTTCCGGCAGTTATCTACCTGTAAGTCTTCTGGCCCGCTGCATCACCACGATTTGCTAAGCACCAAGCGTCGCCATCACTCTTGCTCTTGTCACGGCAGGACCGTTGGTTTTACTCTAGACTCATTGTGGAGAGAATCAGCGTGAAAACTATCGGAAAACGCGGTGAACGCCCTATCGGAATGTGTGCCAGCGGAGAGCTTCTGCTGGAAGGTGCCCGATTCAATGATGAAATCCACCGCCTTCCAACCGGAGACTCAAGCTTCATCCCCAAAGGGCTCTACCGTTTCAAAACTCACGAAGAAGCCAACCGCCATCAGCTTGATTGCCTTGCCAAAGGAATGTCGCTGATTGCCCTCAAGCGGCGTCATGACTGACAACAGCGACTACTGTCGTCCAGCATCACTGGACGACCTGAAAGCGCTGATCCGGACGCTCAATGAGCATCAGGTCGACTATCTCCTCATTGGCGGATATGCCTTGTTCATCCACGGCTATCACCGCGCCACCACGGACATTGATGTACTTGTTCCGGCCACCATTGAGTCTGGCACGAAGATCAAGCAGGCCCTGATGTTACTTCCGGATCAAGCAGTGAAAGACCTCGAAGCCAGCTGGTTTGAGGAAGGCGAAAACATTCGCGTTGCCGATGCCTTTCTCGTCGATATCATGCTCAATGCTTGTGGTGAAACCTACGATTCGTTGAGAAATTATGCGATGACCGTTGATCTCGAGGGTATTCCAGTGCGGACGGTCAGTCTGGAAGGTCTCTTGCGCACCAAGCAAACGATGCGCGATAAAGATGTTACCGACCGGAATGTTTTGGAACGTGCCCTCACGCTATTTCGAGAGCAGTCCAAAACCTAGCCGATACAATCCTTTTCAAGGATCGATAATCGGCCGCAAGCGCGCCTGCTAACTTTGTGGCCGCTGCGCCACCAGATCAATCAGCGCCGACCGGCCGTTGTGGGCGCTGCCTTCGGCCAGATCGTCATCATGCTCGCGCAGATGAAGAATGTCCCAGTCGTCAAACCATTCAAGCAGCATTTCCCGGGTGTAAAGATTTTCGACACTCGACGGGCCACCGGTCCGGTATTCAAGTTGGTGGGGCGTATAGCCCTGTAATAGCAATAAGCCTCCGGGTTTGACTGCTGCTTTCATGCCCTCGAACAGCCTCGGCTGCTCCGCAGGACCGGCAAACTGGATGAAGATGCCGACGACGGCATCAAAGGCCGCTTCCGGCCACGCCCAGTCGAAAATATCTGCCCGGACGAATTCCACGTCGACATGACGCGCTCGTGCCAGATGGCCGGCCTTGGCCAGCGCGACATCGGAAATTTCAGTGGCCGTGACCTCACAGCCCTGCTCTGCCAGCCAGACGGCATTCCGTCCCTCGCCATCGGCCACTGAAAGCACCCGCATATCCGCGCCGAATCGCGCCGCCTGCGAGGCCAGAAAACGGTTGGGGGCGGTGCCGAAGAGGTAATTCTCCCCGGCATCGCGATAGCGCTGAGTCCAGAAGCTTTCGTAGTCAGGAAAGCTCACACGCGCTCGACGACAAATTGCTTGATGGAGTTGACGTCCGGGTCCATGACCACGACCCGCTGCTCAAGGGCTTCGATGCCCTTCAGTTCTGCCGGACGAACTGGCTCGGTGCCGAGCGCCTCGCGAATCGTCTCTTCGAATTTCGCCGGCTGCGCGGTTTCGAGAACGATCATCGGCACGCCGGGCTGCCGGTTTTCCAGCGCCACCTTGAGACCGTCTGCCGTGTGCGTGTCGAGCATGACGTTGTAACGCCCCTGGGCAAAACGGATGGTCTTGATGCGGTCGTTATGGGTGCTCTTGCCGGAGACAAATCCGAATTTCAGCAGGTTTTTCCAGTAGACCGTAGCAGACAGGTCAAAAGCCTGCCCCTTGTCGACCTTGGCCCACAGATCGCGGACGACATCGGCATCGCGCCCGACCAGATCGAAAACGAAACGCTCGAAATTGGAAGCCTTGGAGATATCCATCGACGGGCTGGAAGTGACGCTCGTTTCGACCGAAGTGCGCGGACGATAGACGCCGGTCTTGAAGAACTCGTCGAGCACATCGTTTTCGTTGGTCGCCAGCACCAGCTTGGCAATTGGCAGGCCCATCTGGCGGGCGATGTGGCCGGCACAGATATTGCCAAAATTACCCGACGGCACGCAGAAAGCCACCTGCTCGTCGTTGGACTTTGTGGCCAGGAAGTAACCCTGGAAGTAATAGACGATCTGTGCCGCGACACGCGCCCAGTTGATCGAGTTAACCGCGCCGATCTTGTACTTGGCCTTGAATTCGGCGTCGTTGGACACTGCCTTGACGATGTCCTGAGCATCATCAAACATGCCGCGGACGGCGATGTTGAAAATGTTCGGGTCTTGCAGCGAGTACATCTGCGCGCGCTGGAAGGCGCTCATCTTGCCATCCGGCGAGAGCATGAAGACCTTGACGTTGTGCTTGCCGCGCATCGCGTATTCGGCGGCCGACCCGGTATCACCGGAGGTGGCACCGAGGATGTTGATCGACTGACCGCGCTGGTCCAGCACGTATTCAAAGAGATTACCCAGCAACTGCATCGCCATGTCCTTGAAGGCGAGCGTCGGGCCGTTCGACAGTTCCTGAGTGTACAGGCCGTCTTCGAGCTTGGTCAGCGGAGTGATCTCGGCCGCATTGCCCCCATTGCGCGTGAAACGATAAACATCGGCGGTGTAGGTCTTGGCAACCAGTGCCTTGAGGTCAGCGGGCGGAATGTCGGTGATGAACTTCGACAGGATCTCGTAGGCCAGATCGGCATAGGAAAGCTGGCGCCAGGTATCGAGTTCGGTGCGGGTGACCTGCGGATAGGTTTCCGGCAGGTAGAGACCGCCATCCGGGGCCAGGCCGCCGAGGAGAATGTCGCAGAAAGCCTGGGGTGCGGACTGGCCGCGGGTCGAGATATAACGCATGGCGAAACCCTGGAAAGCGGAAAAACCGCGATTTTACCGCGTCGACCGCGGGACGCGTATCGCTTGCGCAAGATTGACAACAAAGATCGCCAGTGTGCCGCCCAAAACCAGCGCCGCTGCGAGATTGGCGCCCGCCAGAAGCAGCCCCGCAGCGATCAGGAAACCGCCGCCGCGCCATACACCCCCAGCAGCCAGACGGGCGCGCATGGCATGCCGAGCCGGAATCTGCGGCCCCGGCCAGCGCCAGACCGGCAACAGCTGGCTGAGCGCCCCAGTCACCAGCGGCAACAAGAAGCCAACCACCCAGGCCAGCAATACAGGCAGAGCGGCGAGTACCCCCATGCCATGCAGCGTCCCGGCAGCCAGCAACAGGATCAGCCCCAGGACGGCGGCAAGCAGCGAGGCGCTCACGCCATCGGTCGCCAGCGTCCGCAGGCCAAAGCAACGTGCCCACTGACCGAAGAGCCCCAAGGCAAGCACCAGCATGATAGCTGCCCCCGGTACGGCAAGGGGCCAACTAATTGCGGCGCCTGCGGCCAGCAGAAGGATGGCCGCCACGGCCGGCCAGAGTCGGCGGCGCAACCAGACCGCCGCTTGCGGATCAGGCTTGCCCAGCGCCGTCGGCAGCAGCACCGGTAGCGTCCCCAGCGCCGCCAGCCCGACCAGCCCCAGCGTATTGAGATGCAGATGCAGACGACGCAGCGGGCCCCAGGCATCAGGAATCACCGGCATGGCCAGCACCGCCAGCAAAGCCAGCAGCAGCGCGGCCAATGCCGCCCCATACCAGCGCATTCCGGGATGCGGCGCGCCCAAACAGCGTCGCATTCGCTGGCTGATCCAGACCAGCAAAATCAGCACAAAAATCAGGTCGACCGCAGCAGCCGCGTGCAACCAGCCCCGTGGTAGCCAGCCTTCCATGGCGACAACCGCCACCAGTCCGGCCAGCTGCGCCCACAGCGGCAGCCGTTTGACCCCAGCTTCGGGGTCGCCGGTGCGCGTCAGCACCGGCACAAAATGCAGCATCGCCGCAAAAATCAGCGGCACGATGCCCAAGGCGAAGGCAAGATGTGCGACGGCTAGCGGCACTCCCCATCCACCCAGCGTCAAGACGACGCTGAGCAACAGGGCAATGAGGGTGACCGCAACCGTCGCTAACAATTAACCCGAAACCTTTATCCCAGAACCTTGAAGTCAATGACGATAGCGCCCGGTTCACGCTGCTTGTACTCGATACCGAGATGCTCGCCATAGCGTGCCTGCACCTGGGCAAGCAGGGGCAAGGGGTCGTGATCATTGCAGAAACGCATGGTTTCTCCGGGTTGAAGCGCATCCAGCGCACCGAAAATCGCCGCGTGACGGAAACGTTTGGCGATCCCGCGCGCGTCAAAAGGATACAGGGCTTCGGGGGTGGTGTGATTACAGACGTGAATGGCTTGCATTGCTTGCTCCAGAGTGATCCGCCGACATGGCGCGTGGGAGCGGATTTTCCTTGCCTCTGAAAGGCGTGTCCTTGATCGATGTCACGCCCGCCCGATCCGTATCAAGCCAACACTTGCGCCGATGCCGCCGGCTGCTATAACCAAATGGAGTCTGTCACCGAGCGGAGGCGATCATGAAAGAATTCCTGCACCAGCTGGGCTACCGCACGGTCGATGATGCGATCGAATTCCTGATGGCCGGCCTCGCGACCCTTCCCGTCCTGCTGATGCTGACCGGGCATGTCATCCTCGGCGCCTTCGTGCTGTGTTCCCTGATCGTCGCGCTGGCCCTCGTCGGGCGCTTTGCCCCTCCCCAAAAGCCAGGCAAACCCAAGGATCGCCTGCACCGGTAGGACCCCAAAAGAAAAACGGGAGCCGCAGCCCCCGTTGTTTTGAAGCCTGGCGAAAGGTTACTGCAGCTCTTCCAGACGGATGCGCTTGACCTTGCCCTTTTGCGCGGCCAGCCCTTCGATCTTGACGATCGCCGCATCAGCGGCGCTTTCCTTGCACACGTGGGTCAGGATGATGATGTCGGTCTCGCCTTCACCCTCTTCCGGTTCGCGCTGCAGCAGCGCATCGATGGAGATGCCCTGATCGGCAAGGATACGGGTGATGTCGGCGAGCACGCCCGGCTTGTCCTCGACGCGCAGACGCAGGTAGTAACCGGTCTCGATCTCGCTCATCGGCAGGATCGGCAGATTGGACATGGCATCCGGCTGGAAGGCCAGGTGCGGCACGCGGTGTTCGGCATCGGCATCGGCCAGACGGGCGACATCGACCAGATCGGCGACAACGGCAGACGCGGTCGGCTCGGCACCGGCGCCCTTGCCGTAGTAAAGAGTGGTGCCAACGGCATCACCCTTGACCATAACGGCGTTCATCGCGCCTTCGACATTGGCGATCAGGCGCTTGGCCGGCACCAGGGTCGGATGCACGCGCAGTTCGATGCCATTATCGCGGCGCTTGGCAATACCCAGCAGCTTGATCCGATAGCCCAGTTGCTCGGCATATTTGATGTCAGAGGCTTCGAGCTTGGTAATCCCCTCGATGTACGCCTTGTCGAACTGCACCGGAATACCGTAGGCGATGGAGGCGATCAGCGTCGCCTTGTGCGCAGCATCAACGCCTTCGATATCGAAGGTCGGGTCGGCTTCGGCATAGCCCAGCCGCTGGGCTTCCTTGAGCACATCGTCAAAGGACAGGCCCTTGTCACGCATTTCCGACAGGATGAAGTTGGTCGTGCCGTTGATGATGCCGGCCGCCCATTCGATACGGTTGGCGGTCAAACCTTCGCGCAGGGCCTTGATGATGGGGATGCCACCGGCCACTGCGGCTTCGAAAGCCACCATCACGCCCTTTTGCTGGGCGGCCGAGAAAATCTCGGTGCCATGCACGGCAAGCAGCGCCTTGTTGGCGGTGACCACGTGCTTGCCGTTGGCAATCGCCTGCATCACCACTTCCTTGGCCACGCCGTAGCCACCGATCAGCTCGACGACGATGTCGATTTCCGGATCATTGACCAGCGAAAATGCATCGTCGGTGACGCGGGCAGCGCCGCCCGTGACTTGCTTGGCCTGTTCGACGTTCTTGTCGGCCACGGCAGTAATCTGAATCGGCCGGCCGGCACGGCGGGTAATTTCCTCCGCATTGCGCTTGAGAACGGTCCAGGTGCCACCGCCGACGGTGCCGATGCCGATAAGGCCAACATTGATAGGTTTCATGGATGGATTTCTACGGTTGGTGAAAACGAAAAACTGCCTCAGGCCTTCGCCGGGGCAACGAGATGATTGGTATTATGCCGCTTGCGATAATTCTCGAGGAAGCGCGCCACGCGGGCGATGGCATCGCGCAGGTCGTCCTCGTGCGGCAGGAAAACCAGGCGGAAATGATCCGGATGCGGCCAGTTGAAACCGCTACCCTGCACCAGCAGCACTTTTTCTTCCTGCAGCAGTTCCGCAATGAAAGCTTGATCGTTCTTGATCGGATAGACCTTCGGATCGAGCTTGGGGAACATGTACAAAGCGGCTTTCGGCTTGACACAGGACACTCCGGGAATCGCCGAAATCAGCTGGTGCGCGATATCGCGCTGGCGACGCAGACGACCGCCTTCCTTGATCAGGTCATCGATACTCTGATAGCCGCCCAGTGCTGTCTGGATACCGTGCTGCCCCGGCGCATTGGCGCACAGGCGCATCGAGGCCAGCATGTCGAGGCCTTCGATATAGTCCTTGGCATGACGCTTGTCGCCGGAAACCACCAGCCAGCCAGCGCGATAGCCGCAGGAGCGATAGTTTTTCGACAGGCCGTTGAAGGTAATGGTCAGCACATCCTCGGACAGCGAGGCGATTGAAGTATGCTTCTCGCCCTCGTACAAGACCTTGTCGTACACCTCGTCGGCGTAGATGATCAGATGGTGCTGGCGGGCAATCTCGATGATTTCGTGCAGCAGATCATCCGGATACAAGGCACCGGTCGGGTTGTTCGGGTTGATGATGACAATGGCGCGGGTCTTCGCATTGATCTTGCTGCGGATATCGTCGAGATCCGGCAACCACCCCTTGGCTTCATCGCACAGGTAATGCTTCGGCGTGCCACCGGACAGGCTGATCGCCGCCGTCCATAGCGGATAATCCGGTGCCGGCACCAGAACCTCATCGCCTGCATCCAGCAAGGCATTCATCGCCATGACGATCAGTTCGGAAACGCCGTTCCCGACATAGATGTCCTCCAGCGTCACGCCCTTGATCCCCTTCTGCTGGGTGTAGTGCATGATCGCCTTGCGCGCTGCGAAAATCCCCTTGGAATCGGTATACCCCGCCGCATTCGGCAAGTTGCGGATCATGTCCTGCTGGATTTCCTCGGGCGAATCAAAACCAAACGCGGCCAGGTTGCCGATGTTCAGCTTGATGATCTTGTGGCCCTCCTCCTCCATCTGTTTGGCCTTCTGCAGCACGGGGCCGCGGATGTCATAACAGACGTTGGCAAGCTTGGCGGATTTCTTGATGTGTTTCATGGGGATTCCGGGATGATGCCGATGCAGGTCGCAAACCGGGAAGCGACGATGCACCAAAAGGTATAATCCTACTTTATCGCATGGTGCACCGCAATTTCAGCGGGCACGCTAGCACATCATTTAGGAATCGCGCCCGTGAAACTTCATCTCGCCAACACGCAAGGCATCAAGCTATTCACCGCCTACGGGGACGACTATGTTGCGGTCAACCACGAAAAGCATCAAAAAAACCTGATCCTGTTGCCGGATGCGCTGAACGAGGCCTGGACCGAAGCCAACGTCGGCACGCTGACCGAGGCCGACATGGCCAAGTTGCTGACGCTGGGTACCGAAATCGTGCTGCTTGGCACCGGCAAGCGCCTGCGTTTTCCTGCCGGTCCACTGATGCGCCCGTTCGCACCGGCCGGCATAGGCCTCGAAGTCATGGACCTGCAAGCTGCCTGCCGCACTTACAACATCCTGGCAGCCGAAGGGCGGCATGTTGCCGCCGCGTTACTTTTTGATTGATCGCCTACTGGGGCAACCAGGACTCCGCCAACACCTCGTCCTGAATTGCCCAAGGACAGGTCTCAGGGAAGCAATCCAAGCCGGTCTCATTGACCGCTTGCGCGATTGCCCTCGCCCAAACCATATCGAGCCAACGCGCCTCCTCCAACTTTGGCACTAGGCTCGGTGACTCATCGAGCGCATATCGAATTTCCTTACGTTGCGCCGTAATTGTCTTTTGCCAACTTGCCCCCCGACGCTCCGGCTGAAACGCCCATTTCAACAGATGTGCAAGCAATACGACCATCCGGCTTGCCAGCTCACGCTGCTCGCTTTTGCCCACGTCCTCAATCTCCCCGGCAATATGCTCGATGTCCAGTAGCTCAAAACGGCCGGCCCGCAACAAACGCGCCTGCTCCATAGCCCAAGCATTGATGTCGTGTTCGTAGGCTTGCACAGAAAAACTCCTTTTGCCTGAGTATCCGTAATGATCTTAGCACGTTGCCAAAACCAACACATTTCGACCAAAACAATACTTAAATTTCGTATTTAAAATCATGAAATTGAAATTCAAAGTTAATCAAGTTTCTTCAGATATTCCTTGGTGAAAATCTTGTCCGGAAGCTCACGAAGCCTCATTTCGCTGTATTCCAGCACTGACTTCTCCCCTCCCCGCAACGCATCCTCCATCACCAATCGCGTCGGCCTGACCCTGCCGGCAAGCGTCTGGAAATTCTCGTAGCTACACTTCTTGAGCAGCCGATTGGAAAGCGAGTAGAACTCCGCCTTTAATGGCCAGTTGTTCTTCTCGTTGACCCAGTACACCACCCGCTGATAGGTCACCGAGCGATCAACCCCGGTCAATTCAAGCACGTGATATTTCTCGCCATTGATCGTTTCACTCCGGACGATCTTCGGGTTGTAGTCACCGGCAAAGTTGGCCCGTGCCAGATCGCCATTGGCCACCTGCCCGGTCAGACGCTGCGAAAGTGAAATTCGCACCGGCTGCGAAACCTCGGGCATGAACACCCACAGATCGCGTCCTTTCATCAGGATGATCTGCCCCCGCTCCGAGGCCGGCTCCGTCACCTGAACCACCGTATTCTCGTTTCCTTTCGAGAGAACACGGAATTTCCGCATCTCTGCGTCTTTGTCCGACCTCAAGGTATTAATTACAATGTCAACCTGAAAGCCCTCGGCCGGAAAGCGGATCTTGTCCGCCTTATCCACTATACTTCGGGCCAAAGCATCATCCGCCGGTGCAGCGGCAGTCTCCTGCGCCAGACCCGCCCCCGACTGGAGCGAAAACAGAATGCCGGAAGCCAGCAAACCGAAAAAAGTTGACACTCGACGACGGTCAAAGCAAACCATGTGCATTCTCCAAAAATCTCTGCCGAATTCATCTAATGAGGGCTGCCCATGAGCGTCGTCCGCATCGAACACGTCTTCAAGGATTTCAAGCTCGGGGAACAGACCGTTCAGGCGTTGCATGATATTACCTGCTCATTCGACCCGGGCGTGTTTTTGGCCATCTCAGGCCCCTCGGGCAGCGGGAAGACCACACTACTTAACCTCATCGGCTGCATTGATCGCCCCAGCAAGGGAAAAATCTACATCAACGACCAGGATGTCTCAAGCTTGACCGAAAATCAGCTTGCGGACCTGCGCTCGCACTCGATCGGTTTCATTTTCCAGACCTTCAACCTGCTGCCTGTACTCACCGCCGCTGAGAATGTCGAATACCCACTGCTTCGTCGCAAAGACATTTCACCGGAAGAGCGGAAGAAGCGCGTCAAATACTTTCTTGACATTGTCGGCCTGACCGATCGGGCCAATAACCGCCCCAACCAAATGAGCGGCGGCCAGCGCCAACGCGTCGCCATTGCTCGCGCTCTGGCCGTCAAGCCGGCAATCGTATTGGCGGATGAGCCGACCGCCAACCTCGACAAAGCCACTGGCATTGAAATCCTGCGCCTGATGAAGCAGATCAATCGCCACCTGAAAACCACCTTCATCTTCTCGACCCATGACCAGAAGGTCATCGATCAGGCCGACCGCCTGGTCAAGATCGAGGATGGCTACATCACCGCCTTCGGCGTTCGCGATGACGTGGGCAAAACCTGGAACATGGCAAAAATCCGCACCCTGCCCGAGCCTCCTGATGACCCACTACCGGAGCTCCCGCACTCGCAATCGATGATCCTCAATTCTTCCCCCGTCGCCGGAACAAAACAATCGTGATTTCCTCAATGCCGCCACGCCGCCTGACCCTGATTGTCGCTTTTTGCCTTTCCTTGGGCGCCACCGCCGCCGAGGATGACCCCCTGGGCCGCGACGCGCTGTTTGGCGATGATTTGCCCAAACCCGCAAGCAAAGCCAGGGACACTGGAGGTGGCATCAAAGGCTTCGTTCAATTTGAAGGCGCACGCACCACGCCCGACCCCGCTCATTGGTCCAAATTACGCACCCGTGCCGACCTGAGCGGCAACGGCAAGCTTGGCGATGGCATCAAATGGAAACTCGGTGTTCGTCTGGATTACGACTTCGCCTACGGCATCAATGATTTCTACAACCCGGATGTCGAGAAAAACCAGCGCTGGGGTGCGCAACTTCGCGAGAATTACGTCGATTTCAGTGCCGGCAATTGGGATTTTCGCCTGGGTCGCCAACATGTCGTCTGGGGAGAAATGGTCGGCCTGTTCTTTGCCGACGTCGTTTCCGCCCGCGACATGCGCGAGTTCATCCTGCCTGAATTTGATCAGCTAAGAACACCGCAGTGGGCTGCGCGCGCCGAATATTTTGTCAATGACATCCACGCGGAATTGCTCTGGATTCCCGTCGCCACCGTCGACAACATTGGCAAACCCGGCGCAGAGTTTTTCCCGAACCAGCCGGTCGCGCCGGGATTTAACGCCCGATACCTTCAGGAACGCCGCTCCGCGAACGGAGCTGACAACATGAATTACGGCGCGCGGGTCTCGACGCTGAAGAACGGCTGGGATGTCTCGGCGTTCTACTATCGCAGCACCGACATTAACGGCACCTTCTACCGCCAGATCGACCTGCCTTCACGTACCTTCATTTACGAAGCCCGCCATGACCGCATCCATCAATACGGCGGCACACTGGCAAAGGACTTTGGCGATATCGTCTGGAAGGCGGAAGGCGTATATACACGCGGTCGCAGCTTTACATCGTTGAACGCCATGGACAGCGACGGCGTCGTCCGCCAGAACACTATTGATTGGGCAACGGGACTTGACTTCACCCTGCCCGCAGAAAGCCGCCTCAATGTTCAGTTTTTCCAGCGCCAACACTTGGGCTTTAACGAAGACATCATTTCCGACAAGCGCGAAAACGGTTACAGCCTGCTCCTGAACACCAAGGTTGTCACCAACTGGGAAGCCCAGGCACTTTTCATCTCCAGCCTCAACCGGCCGGATTGGCTTTTTCGCCCCCGGGTGACCTGGAACTTCCAGCGCAACTGGCGCTGGGTGCTTGGTGCTGATGTCTTTAACGGGCCCGCGATGGGGCTGTTTGGACGTTACGATCAGGCCGACCGCGTGTATTCCGAGCTCCGCTACAGTTTCTGAGTTAGGAGAAAGCAAAGCGTCACGGTGAACCTGGAATTTGCCCTCAAATCCGTATTGACTGTACTGACCAGCGATTGCACTTTTCCTTCATCCACATGTAGTGATGTGTCGGTTTTTTTTACACACACTACAAAACACCAACAGGCAGAGAAATTTTTCCCTTATTATTCAATCTATTAAATTTCTGGCACACACCATGCTTATAAGGTGGCGTGGCAAGGCAGCAGCCGAACCAAAAATTTTCAAATTGACTGTTTCTGGAGAATAAACATGAAACTGAATACAACGATCAAGACGCTCTGCGCTGCCGTGGCCCTCGCAGTTTCTGCGACAGCTAGTGCGACCCTTGTTTCTATGGACACAGCATCTGGCAGCACGAACCTCAAGTCTCTGTTCAAATATGCCTATGGCTCGACCACTACTCTCGGAGCAGGGACATTTACGACAACCTTCGGTTGGGATACCAGCACTATCACTGGGGGTCTTGCCGCCCTGGAGAACAACCTCGTAAACGGCTTCATTCCATCTTCAGGTAATGGTGGCTACGATGACGACATCTCAACGTCCCTGCGACTGGTTTCCTTCGGGGGCACCGCAACCGGTACGTTTACATTGGTGTCAGGCGCTCCTGTTTTGACATACACCGGTGGCACCGTTGACATGTACGTGCTCACCCGCGCAACTACCGCTGATGCTTGGACGAAGACAAACTTCATGGATGTCAAAGTTACCGGTGGTTTTATGGGACCTGGAAACACTTATCTGAGTGGGTTGGTGGATTTCACCGGCGCGACTGCTTCTTCATTTAACAACTTATTTGATGCAGCAACAGCTCCCGCTTGCAGTAGCGGTACCGGCTTCAAACAAATTGTCGATGGATGTGGTACTGAAGCGCCAATATGGGCGACGTTTAATTTCAACACCAACTTTCCGCCCGTGGTTGTAGGCAACACGATCTCCGGCTTGCACAGTGGCGACATTTCTTTTGATGTTCCAGAACCCGCCTCCCTCGCACTTCTGGGTGCTGGTCTGTTCGGTCTGGGCGCTGCCCGCCGCCGCAAGACCGCAGCCTAACCAGCTACGTTACTCAAGCAAAAAAGGGGCGCAAGCCCCTTTTTGCTTTTCTGTCATTTGTTCTTACTCAGCATCCAGCGCACATACCAGAACATCAACATCTGCAACGGATTTCGGTTACCCATCGGCCGCCAGGTTTTTACCAGCTGGTTGCGGTAAGCGTCGAAATGTAAGCCACGGGGTGCGGCTCGGACATCCCCACGCTTAAGGAGGAGTTTCAATGCGGTAGTACAGGCCACCCCCGCGGCCAATTCAATGCCCATGCAGGTAGATGGCACTTTCTTTCTGAAAATATTCACCGACTCCCGGTTCAGCAGGTAGTGACGCTGAATCATCGATGGCGAGACGCCAACGATAAACTTGAGAATCTGATCCTCAAATGAATAACCATCCAGCGCAAAATACTCTTCAAAGCTCATTTGCCCCGGGACAAAGGCCAGCGTAGACGTCCCCATGCCCATCGGCGCAGCCGTTACCGCCGGAATGCCCAGTTCCCAGCAACGCTGGAACACTTTGCGTCGGATATTCAAGGAGAAGATATCCAGGCTATCGACATAGATATCCGCATCTTTGAGAAAATGATCGATATTGTCTTCATTGATGCCGTTGGGCATGAGTTCGAGTTGCACAGTCGGGTTGATGTCGCGCACCTGCTCTGCCATCACGTCCAGCTTCGGGCGCCCGATAGTCGATGACATCGCCCCCGCCTGACGGTTCATATTGGCCCAATCAAAGTTATCGAGATCGGTAATCGTAAAAGCACCGATACCCAGCCGCGCCAAAGTCAGGGTATGACTCCCCCCCACCCCGCCCAGTCCACCGACCGCCACTCTGCAGTTGCGCAAGCGCTTCTGCTCTTCATCGGTCACCCAGCCGATATTTCGGGAAAAGGCCACATCGTAGTCAAAGCCTGAACCGCTCGTGGAATTCGTCATGTTTTTCCCCTGTTCGATTAAAATCGTCGCTACTGGCACTCTGTTCTATTGAACCGATCCGTTATCATTCATGAGACATGGTGCTTTCGATCATCCTACAAGGAATTGATCCCCGATGCATTACGGGCTCCTATTGAAAATTGCCTTGCTCAACCTCGGTCGCAACCGAGGTCGCACGCTCGCCGCCATCATGGCCGTTGCAAGCGGCGTCATTGCCTATCTTTTGGCAGGTGGCTACATCAATTGGGTGTTCGTGGATATGCGTGAGGCGACAATCCACTCCCAACTAGGCCACGTTCAGATAGTAAGACCACAGTTTTTCGACAAAGGGATCGCCAGCCCCTACGATTTTCTGCTACCAGCAGAAGGCAAGGAGCAATCAACGATCCGCGACCTGCCCGGCTTTGTTTCGTTGGCACCAAGGTTAACTTTCAGTGGCCTGATCAATCGGGGAGAGACCACCGTCTCTTTCTCCGGTGAAGGAATCGACCCGGTTGCAGAAAAGCCAATTACCACCCGCATTACCCTGCTTGAAGGCAAGGAAATGGCATCAAGCAACGAAAAATCGGTGATGCTGGGCGAGGGGCTCGCAAAAAATCTCGGCGCTCAACCTGGCGACACGGTCGTTTTGCTCACAAATACCGCCAGTGGCAGTGCCAGTGCTTTGGAGGTCACCGTTGCCGGAATTTTCGCGACAGTTACCAAGGAATATGACGACTACGCCCTGCGCCTACCAATCGATCAAGCGCGCAAACTGATGCGTGTTAATTCAGCAACGTCATGGGTCGTCGTATTGGACCAGTGGCAACGTACCGACCCAGCCGTCGAGCTTCTCGAGAGGTCACTCCCTCCGTCAGACTTTGAGGTCGTCCCATGGCATGCGTTGTCCGATTTCTACAACAAGACGGTTGAGCTGTTCAAGAAGCAGGTTCACGTTGTTCGGGCGATCATCGGCTTGATCATTATTTTGACTATTTCAAACACATTAACCATGGCGGTTCTTGAAAGAACCACGGAAATCGGAACCAGCCTGGCCATCGGCATGCGCCGCAATACGATCATTCAGATGTTTATTCTCGAGGGCGGCCTGATTGGCATGGTGGGGGGATCGATCGGACTAGTTTGCGGTTACATATTAAGTCTGGTGATATCTGCGATTGGCATCCCCATGCCGCCAGCACCTGGAATGGCCCATGGCTACATCGCCGGCATTATCATTTCCCCTGAGTTGGCAATGGATGCTTTCGTTCTCGCTATCGTGACAACCCTGCTGGCGAGTGCCTTCCCGGCATGGAAAGCGGGACGGATGAATGTGGTTGATGCCTTGAGGTATAGCCAGTAATGCAACTCTGGACTTTTGCGCTACGCAACATATTTCGCCAAAAGGCTCGTTCTGCAGCGACCCTGACCGCTATTGCCGTTGGCGTTGCCGGTTTGATCCTTGCTGGCGGCTTCGTCCAAGATATTTTTTTCCAGTTGGGTGAGGCAATCATCCACTCCCAGACAGGTCACATTCAAGTGACAAAAGCAGGTTATCGCGAGGGCCGACTTCGCGAACCCGAGAAATTCCTGCTCCCTGAGCCAGGGCAATTAAAAGCGAAGATTCAAAACTCTTCCCCAACGATCGATCAAACGATGGAGCGACTGGGCTTTACTGGAACGCTCAACAATGGAAAGCGTGACATAGGAATCATCGGCGAAAGCATCGAACCAGATGCGGAGGCGAAGCTTGGTACATTCCTAGTCTTTACTGAAGGACGACCTCTAAAGGACAGCGATCAAGATGGAATCGTTGTTGGTCAAGGAGTAGCAAAATCTCTTGGACTCAAAGTAGGAGACCGCGTATCACTGGTCATTACTTTGGCTGCAGGCGCTGTGAATACGCTCGACTTTGAGCTTCTCGGCATCTTTCAAAGCTTTTCGAAAGATTTCGACGCGCGCGCCGTACGTATCCCGATGGATGCTGCAAAAATCCTGATGGACACGCAAGGTGCTCACGTAGTGGTCATCACGCTCGACAAAACGGAAAGCACACAAGTTGCAGTCGAAACGCTTAAGCAGCAGTTTTCGAGCGACGGGCTTGAGATTATCGGCTGGAATGAGCTCTCCGATTTTTACGATAAAGCCGTCAAGCTCTACGATCGCCAATTTGGGGTGTTACGCCTGATTATTTTGCTCATGGTTATTCTGAGTGTGGTCAATAGCGTCAATATGACCCTGTTCGAACGTACGCGAGAATTCGGCACCATGCTCGCACTGGGTGATCGCACTGATTCACTGTTCAAGCTCATCATGGCTGAAAGCGTTCTGCTTGGCACACTCGGAGCAATTCTTGGCGTAACGCTAGGTTGTTTGGCTGCGCTGGGCATATCTGCGATCGGCATTCCGATGCCCCCGCCGCCTAACGCCAACATGGGTTATACCGCGCAAATCCTCCTTGATCCGATGACGGTGGCCACAGCGGGGGGAATCGGCTTTATTGCAACGGTTTTGGCAACAATTATGCCTGCCCGAAAGGCTGCTCAACTCGATATCGTCGAAGCCCTGCGTCACGGCGTGTAACATTAGCGTGAAATACTTCCGTCCGAATCCACAGAGCCTCACTATAATCAGTCGGAGTTCCGCTATGATTATGCCTGTTGGTTGTCTGATCCGGCTTGCCGGTCATCTTTGTCCGGAAAATTGAAATGTCCATCACGATGAATCCTATGAAAAAATTGCTCAAATGGCTGGCGATCGCTACCGCATCTCTCTCCATCGTTGCTTGCGGCTCACACCCACCGGCACCGTCTGCTGCAGCATCTGCCGATTACAGCTACAAAATCGGTCCGGGAGACAACCTGAACATCGTTGTCTGGCGAAATCCTGAGCTTTCTATGTCGGTGCCCGTGCGGCCCGATGGCAAGATTTCCTCGCCGCTGATTGATGACCTCAACGCCATGGGTAAGGACTCCACTGCCCTCGCCCGCGAGATCGAAAAAGAACTCGGTAAATTTATTCGCGACCCGGTCGTCACTGTCATCGTCACCGGCTTTGTTGGTCCATACAGCGAACAAATTCGCGTTATTGGTGAAGCAGCCAAGCCGCAGATCCTGCCGTACAAGCAGAAGATGACCCTGCTGGATGTCATGATTGCAGTGGGTGGCATTACCGATTTTGCTGATGGCAACCGTGCCTCCATCCTGCGTACTTCCGAGAACAATGCGCAGTACAGTGTTCGCCTTAAGGATCTGGTCAAGCGTGGCGATGTCTCCGCCAACGTTGAAATGAAGCCGGGTGATGTCCTGATCATTCCGCAAAGCTGGTTCTGATACGCTGTTTGATAACTCTGCCGCTCCGGTCTTCTGATCGCGAGCGGCTTTGATTGTGGACACCTAGATGGATGAAATTCTTCGCCAGGTACTGGCGATTTTGCGTGCGACCTGGAAACATCGGCGCTTGGGTATGCTCGTCGCGTGGATCGTTGGCGCGATCGCGGCTGGAGTCATCCTCAGAATTCCTGATCGCTATGAAGCATCTGCCCGCATTTTTGTCGACACGCAATCTATTCTGAAGCCCCTAATGGCCGGTTTGGCTGTTCAGCCGAACGTCGACCAGCAGATCATGATGCTCAGTCGGACCCTGATCAGTCGTCCTAATGTTGAAAAGGTGATCCGGATGGCTGATCTGGACCTCAACATCAAAGGCAAGGCTGAACAGGAAGAGTTGATTGAATCCGTCACGAAATCCCTCAAGATTTCTGGCGTTGGGCGTGACAACCTCTACACCTTAGCCTATAGAGATACCGACCCTGCTCGTGCACAGCGAGTTGTTCAGGCATTGGTTTCCATCTTCGTTGAGTCGAGTCTCGGCAACAAGAGGCAAGACTCGGAATCGGCACGAAAATTCATTGATGACCAGATCAAGGGAGTAGAAGCCAAGCTGACCGAAGCAGAAACTCGCCTTAAGGAATTCAAAGTCAAGAATATTGAATTTCAGACAACGGAAGGTAAGGATTCGTTGGGTCGCTTTGCTGACACGAATAACCTGCTGACCCAGGCAAGACTGGAGCTTCGGGAAGCAGAGCAATCCCGCGATGCCTTGAAGCGCCAGATTCTTGGGGACAACATGGGACGAGGCGGGGATTCAGACGGCGCCGGCGTATCCATGCCGGAGTTGGATGGCCGAATTGAAGCCCAAAAGCGCAACTTGGATACCCTGTTGCAGAAATACACGGAGCAGCACCCTGATGTACTCAATACTCGCCGCGTCATCAAGGAGCTCGAGGATCAAAAGCGTCGTGAAGTCGCCGAATTGCGTAAGGCAGCCGCTTCCAATCCGTCACTTCTCGCTGGTAGCAGTGCAGCCAGCATGGAACTCAAGCGTTCACTGGCTACTTCTGAAGCAGCAGTCGCCTCGCTGCGCGCCCGAGTCAGTGAATACGAGAGTCGTGCCGCTCGTCAGAAGGAAATGATGAAATCCGCCCCGCAAATTGAAGCCGAATTTGTCCAGCTAAACCGTGACTATGATGTTCACAAGAAGAACTATGAACAATTGGTCAGTCGCAGAGAGTCTGCGGAACTCTCCGGTGATCTTGACTCGACCGGATCTGTCGCGGATTTTCGGTTGATTGACCCTCCACGTGCCTCAAATACTCCTGTTGCGCCCAATCGAATGCTGCTCTTCCCGGGCGGACTGGTTGTTGCCCTTGCTGCTGGACTTTTTGTTGCCTTCGCGGCAAGCCAGATTCGTCCAGTCTTCTTTGATGCGAAAACGCTCCGCGACACGACTGGACTGCAGGTGCTGGGCACGGTATCACTTACCGCGAACGAAGCCCGTGCCAAACAGGAACGTGCAAGCTTACGGCGATTCCTGATCGCGACCGTCGGATTGTTTGTGTGCTATGGCATCGGTATCGCCGCACTAAGTTTCCTCGCCAACCGTGTGGCAGGGGGATAACCATGAGTCTCATTGAACAAGCAGCCAAACGTCTTGAGCAGTTGCGCCAAGCAGGCGTTGAACTTCCAGAATCCAAAACAGCCATCGATACACCAACTCCGGTTGATCGACCAGGACGTCATCAAGTCTTGGGTGGCATACCCGGAATGAGCGACTCTCCGCTGCTAAAACCAAAGCCAACGGATGAGGCATCGGAAACACCGCCCGCTAAACCTAGTGCTGTAAGCAAACAGGTTGATATTAATCTTGAGGCGATTTCGGCAGCGGGCTTGCTGGTGCCCAATGCCACGCGCAGCAAAATGGCGGATGAATATCGTGTCATCAAGCGCCCCTTGATTGCTAACGCCATGGGTAAGGGTGTGCCCCGCGTGGCCAATGGCAATTTGATCATGGTTACCAGCGCCCTACCCGGCGAAGGAAAGAGCTTTTCCGCAATCAATTTGGCGATCAGTATCGCGATGGAGCTCGACAACACCGTGATGCTCGTCGATGCCGACGTTGCGCGTCCGTCCGTGTTGAATATGCTGGGGCTTCCGCCAGCACGCGGTTTGTTGGACGTGGTGGATCAGGACTCTGTCGATATCTCCGACGTACTGCTGCGGACAAATATTGAAAAACTGTCCATCCTTCCAAGTGGAACGCAGCACCAACGGGCCACCGAATTGCTTGCCAGTGCTGCCATGGTCCGCCTGCTGCATGACATGGCCAGTCGCTATCCCGATCGAATTATTATCTTCGACTCCCCGCCACTGCTGCTAACGACTGAAGCACGCGCCCTGGCAACACATATGGGCCAAGTGGTCATGGTCGTCCATGCTGGCCAAACAGCCCAATCGGCCGTCAAGGATGCAGTTAATGCCATTGAAGCCTGCCCGATCAAAATGATGATTCTTAACCAGTCCCGTGAAGTGGGTGCAGCCGGCTATGGGTATGGCTATGGGTATGGATACGGTCAGAATGCCTAGAATGAAATTCCACTCGCTACCATTCGTTACACTTAGCGTTCTGGCAACCGCCGCAATGGCCCAAACCGTGCCGGGCTCAATCACAAACGTCACTGGATCAACGTCCAGTAGCGGCCTCACTTCACAGAGTTCTGGCTTACCGACTCAGGATAGCAAGGAAAGCACCTTGGGTCGCGCCTGGACGATAAAGCCCAGAGTTTCTTTGACAGAAACATTGACTGATAACGTTGCGATCAATCGAAGCCAAGGTAACAAGGAAGGTGATCTGATTACGCAGCTGTCACCCGGAATCCGTATAGAAGGGAAGTCGGCACGCCTCAAGGCTTACATGGACTACGCACTCAATGCGCAGTTCTACGCCAAATCGGATACCAGCCGAACCCAGAATAGCCTGAATGGCTTCGGCACTTTAGAAGCAGTGGATAACTGGCTATTTCTTGACGCAAATGCCCGAATTGCCCAACAGGCCATCTCTGCATTTGGCGCACAATCTCCATCATCAACATCTATCAACGCAAACTCAACCGAGACGTCCACGGTTGGCGTCTCACCCTACATTCGCGGCCAGATCGGGGGCCTGGTGGATTACGGCCTACGCTATAACCGATCGACCACGCGCTCGTCTGCCTCAAGAGTTTCGAATATTGATCTCGCGGAGTGGTCCGGTCAGTTGAAAGGGGGCACTCCATTTCGAAACCTGCAGTGGTCGCTCGATGCCAGTAATCAAGCGGTCGATTACAGTTCAGGGCGCGAAACCGAGGCAAGCCGCATGACGGGTCGCTTGACCTATGCATTGACTCCACAGTTTCGGATCATAGGCTCTGGCGGCTGGGAGGAAAATAACTACGCGTCAATCGACCAACAGGGCCGTACCACTCACGGCTATGGTCTGGATTGGAATCCCACTGAAAGAACCCAGTTTTCTGCCTTCAAAGAGCGTCGTTTCTTTGGTGATGGCCACAACATAAGCTTTTCGCATCGCTTCCCCAGGAGCAGCATCCGATTTACCGATAGCCGTGATGTTTCCGTGTTGCCGAATCAATTTGCCAACCAAGGCTACGGTAGCTTGTATGACGTGATTGCTGCGCAGTTTGCCGGATTACCGGAACCAGACCGAACCACCGCGATACAGAACTTCTTTATAGCCAACCCGACGCTGAATCCGAACGCGCAAGTGACCAGCAGTTTCTTGACGTCGCGAGCCACCATTCAACGGCGACAGCAGCTCTCTATCGTGCTTCTGGGTGTGAGAAACTCAATTACCTTCCTTGCTAACCGAAATATTAGTCAATCTACCTTGGCAAGCAATGCAGTAGCCGACGATTTTTCACGCGCCTCAGAAATTCGGCAGCAAGGATTCAGCATCAACTATTCGCATCAACTCAGTCAGCTGACGACATTAAATGCCCTACTTTCTCGCCAGGAAAGTACAGGTACGGGTACCAATACCCTGAAGACGACGACCAACCTATATCAGCTTAACGTCGCCACCAAATTAGGGGCAAAGACCTCGGGCTCAGTCAGCGTTCGACACACCGAATCCGATGGCACGACTTCCTTCAAGGAAAACGCCATCATCGGTACCGTAACTTATACCTATTGACAATGTACGAAGCATTCTACGGTCTCAACAGCAAGCCATTCCAACTCAATCCGGATCCGTCGTTCTATTTCGGTAGCAAGCAGCATCAGCGGGCTGCCGCCTACCTTGATTACGGCCTGCATCAGAATGAAGGCTTCATCGTTATCACCGGCGAGGTCGGCGCCGGCAAAACGACCATTGTCAGAGGCATGCTGGATAGCCTTGATCAGAACAAGGTTGTCGCCGCGCATCTCGTCAGTACCCAACTGGATGCGGAAGACACACTTCGCCTCGTTGGCGCCGCATTTGGCCTTAGAACCAAGGATGTTTCCAAAGCCGACGTTCTCATGTCGCTGGAGGCCTTTCTGATCAGTGAAACTGGCAAGGGAAAACGCTGCCTGCTGATCGTTGACGAGGCGCAAAATTTAACGCCACGCGCGGTTGAAGAACTGCGGATGCTGTCCAATTTCCAATATGGGAACCACGCACTTCTCCAAAGCTTCCTGGTAGGGCAACCCGAATTCCGCCAGATTCTACAAAGCCCTCACTTGATGCAGTTTCGCCAGCGCGTGATTGCCGCGTGCCATATCGGGCCGCTGGATGTCGAAGAAACCCGTGCCTATATTCAGCATCGATTGGTTTGCGCTGGCTCTTCCGGCCTCCCGGAGCTATCTCAAGATGCATTTGAAGCAATTTTCAAGGCCAGCAGCGGCATTCCACGGCGAATCAACTCGGTCTGTGACCGGCTGCTTTTATTCGGCTTTTTAAGCAACCAGAAGTCCTTTGGCGTTGCCGATGTTGAGGAAGTGGCAAGGGAGATTTTCGAAGAAACCATGGGTTCTTCGACGCACACCGTGATGCAGCCGCCTGTCGATGGTACAGCGACCAGTATCTCCCCTGGTTCGATGAGTTCATCGATTGCTTCAACAGCCACTTCAACGGACTCCGGCAATCCTGTCGAACTGATTGCAGCACTGAATGTTCAGCAATTTGGTGAACGTCTGCTTCGCCTGGAGCAAGGACTTCAGCAACTGCTGCGTATCAACACTGCGACGCTGAACGTGCTTCAGCACACACTGACTCCCAAGGGCAAAAAGCCCTCACAGGACGATACGTCGCGCTGAGTCTATGCATCGCACACGCGTTCAATAGCCTCCAAACTGCACGGTTGCGAATTATTCGAATGCGGCAACCGTAATTTGTTGAACTGCATGATCGTGAAATGATTCACGCCGCCATTGATCCTATTCGTCGCCAAGACGTCGAGACAGGTACTATTCCATTGTTGTTGGATGGTCAGGCTGCGGAACAGGTTGTCGGATATTTCTGCCAATCGTTTCATGGACACCAATCCAGTTCCGCAAGAATCAGGACTAAGGACGCATGAATCGAACCCAACCCGCCAACGCATTCACTGTCGATGTTGAGGACTACTTTCAGGTCTCGGCCTTTGCCCCGCATATCCCACGTAGTCATTGGGATCAAAAGGAGTGCCGTGTTGAGCGAAATGTGGCTCGCATTCTCGAAATGCTGGCAGCGCATGACACGCATGCGACCTTCTTCACTCTAGGCTGGATCGCAGAGCGCTACCCGACCATGGTGCGCGACATTGTTGATCAAGGACATGAGTTGGCCAGCCACGGATTCGGCCACGAGCGCGCGAGTGAGCAATCGCCGGATGTATTTTTTGATGATATCCATCGCGCCAAGAGCATGCTTGAGGATATCGGAGGATGCGAAGTCAAAGGTTATCGCGCGCCAAGTTTCTCAATCGGGAAAGACAATCTCTGGGCCTTCGACTGTCTGGAAAAAGCGGGATACCTTTACAGTTCAAGTATCTATCCCATTCAGCATGACCACTACGGTATGCCCGATGCGCCACGCAAAGCACATCAAATCGGCAATTTGCTTGAAATCCCGGCAACAACCTTGCGTTTTTTTAATCGAAACTGGCCAGCCAGCGGTGGCGGCTATTTCCGCCTAATGCCCTATGGGCTTTCCCGCTGGATGATTCAACATGTTAACCGCCAGGACCGGATGTCCGCAGTCTTCTATTTTCACCCTTGGGAAATCGATACTGAGCAACCCCGGATTCCCGGAATTGGCGCAAAGACCCGTTTCCGTCACTACGTCAATATTCATCGCATGGAAAACCGCTTGCGGCGCTTGCTGAAGGATTTTTCCTGGGGACGCATGGATAGGCTCTTCCTCGACTCCGGACGCGCCTGACTATGCAGATCAAGCAACTTCTGCTCTCTGATAAAGCTGCCGCCGAGCGCTGGAACGCGTTTGTGTTTTCCAGCCCGAATGCGACCTTTTTCCATCGTGCCGAATGGCAGATGATCATCAGTACAGTTTTTCGGCACCCAACCTATTTTTTGTACGCTGAAGACGAGGCCGGAATTATCCAGGGCGTTCTACCCCTTGCGCATGTCAAAAGCCTGCTCTTTGGCAACGCGCTGACAGCCCTACCCTTTGCGGTTTATGGCGGAGTCGTTGCTCACAGCGAAACCGCGAGATCCGCACTTGAAAACGAGGCCGAACGGATCGCCCGTCAACTTGATGTCGAGCATCTTGAATATCGAAATATTGCCCCATGCCACGCCGACTGGCCGACGCAAGATCTCTACGTGACCTTTCGTAAGGAGATTCTCCCTGACGTGGAGGCCAACATGCTCGCCATTCCTCGCAAGCAGCGCGCAATGGTACGCAAGGGCATCAAGAACAACCTAGTCAGCCATATTGATCCTAATCCAGATCGCTTCTTCAAGCTGTTTTCGGATAACGTCCATCGTCACGGAACCCCTGCCCTGCCCAAGCGCTACTTTGAGACCCTGCTGTCGGTCTTTGGCCAGGATTGCGAAGTTCTGACGGTCACCACGACCGACGGGAAGCCGCTCAGCAGCGTGTTGTCGTTTTACTTCCGAGATGAAGTCCTGCCCTATTACGCCGGCGATGATGAAGCGGCTCGCGATCTCGCGGCAAACGATTTCAAGTACTGGGAACTCATGCGCCGCAGTTGTGAGCGAGGCATTAAGTTGTTTGACTATGGTCGGAGCAAACAAGGCACCGGCCCCTACGCTTTCAAGAAAAACTGGGGCTTCGAACCGACACCGTTGCACTATGAATTTCGTTTGTACAAGCGTGAGGCCATCCCGCAAAACAATCCCAATAACGCAAAGTATCGCTTGTTTATTGAAGCGTGGCGGAGAATGCCTATTGGTCTAGCCAACTGGCTTGGCCCCCACATCGTCCGCAACCTTGGCTGATTGACGATGGCAAACATCCTCTACCTTGTTCATCGCCTGCCCTACCCGCCAAACAAGGGCGATAAAGTGCGCTCGTACCATCTGTTGCGTCATTTGATTCGCGACAATCGGGTATTTCTGGGCACATTTATCGATGACCCAGAGGACAGCCAATACCTTTCGGTACTTAACCCGCTCTGCAGCGATGTCAAAGCGGTGATGCTGAATCCAAAACAGGCAAAAATCCGTAGCCTGAATGGACTGCTTGCCGGCGAGCCACTGACCTTACGCTATTACCGGGATGCCAACCTGCAGTCCTGGGTTGATGACACCATCCGGAATCAGAAAATTGATGCCATTGTGGTTTTCTGTTCAGCCATGGCGCAATACGTCGAGAAGTACACTCGCATTCCGACTGTGGTTGATTTCGTTGATGTCGACTCAGCCAAATGGACACAATATGCAGACCAACATCGCTGGCCGATGTCCTGGATTTATCGACGCGAGGGGGAAACCCTGCTGAGCTATGAGCGACAAGTCGCCAGAAAAACATCGCGCTCGTTTTTTGTTACCGAGGCAGAAGCAGCCCTGTTTACTCGCATGGCCCCCGAGTGCAAAGTCCGCGTCGAAGCAATTTGCAACGGTGTCGATGCCGAGTATTTCTCGCCCGCACAAGACATGGCCTCTCCCTTCCCCGAAGACTCAGAAGCCATCGTCTTCACCGGCGCAATGGACTACCTGCCGAACTGTGATGCAGTCAGCTGGTTTGCCAGGGAAGTAATGCCCGAACTGATCCGGCAAAAGCCAAATCGAAAGTTTTACATTGTCGGTCGTAGTCCGACCCCCGAAGTTCAAGCACTTGCCTCGGACTCAATCATTGTCACGGGAACCGTCCCGGACGTTCGCCCTTACTTGCAGCATGCTTCGGTTGTTGTCGCTCCGCTGCGTATCGCTCGCGGCATACAAAACAAGATTCTCGAAGCCATGGCCATGGAACAGGCCGTTGTTGCATCTTCTGAATGCGCTGCTGCGGTGAACGCGAAAATTGGCCAAGAATTGCTAACCGCCAGCACTGCCAACGATTTTGTTGAGCAGGTTTCCCTGCTTCTCGACAATCGTGAGCAGGCCTGCACTATCGGGAAAGCTGCCCGCCAGCGTGTCGTTTCCGACTACAGCTGGGAAGCGCATCTACGCGCCATCGACCGCTATATTTCGGTACAACCATGACTACCGCTCAAGCTAAAGACCCCACAGGGCAATCCTGGCGAGTCCTCACCATTGCCTTGGGGGTCACCTATGTATGGATGCTCTTCTGGTACTGGCCAACGCTGAGCAACATGGCAGCCATCTGGTGGCGCTCCGATACTTATCAGCATGGTCTGGTCGTTCCGCCCATTGTCGCCTGGCTGATCTGGCGCAAGCGTGAACTTCTGGCGCAGCAGTCCCCCAAGCCCGTCGGTTGGATCGCAATTCCTGTTGCCCTCGTTGTTTTTGCGTGGTTGCTAGGTGAATTAACTGCCGTCAACGCGTTGACCCAGCTTTCTGTCGTTGCCTTGATTGTGCTCGTCGCGCTGTCTCTGCTCGGCCTGCGTATCGGCAAGACACTCGCCTTCCCTCTGCTTTTCCTTTTCTTTGCCGTTCCTATCGGGGATTTCCTGATGCCGCGGCTGATGGACTGGACAGCCGACTTCACGGTGATGGCACTTCAATTCACTGGAATCCCCGTGTATCGCGAAGGCCTGCAGTTCGTCATTCCCAGCGGCAATTGGTCAGTCGTCGAGGCCTGCAGCGGCATTCGCTATCTCATTGCCTCCCTCACCGTCGGCGCATTATTCGCTTACCTGAATTATCACTCCCTGAAGCGCCGCTTGATCTTCCTGGCAGTTGCCGTGGCGGTTCCCATTGTCGCCAATTGGCTGCGCGCCTATCTCATTGTTCTTCTTGGGCATGTCTCCGGCAACAAGCTCGCCGCTGGGGCAGATCACCTGATCTACGGCTGGGTCTTCTTTGGCATCGTCATCGCCATCATGTTTGCAATCGGCATGCGCTGGAGCGAGCCCGATCCCCCGATCGAGATTCGCAACGAAACGCAAAATGCTGACGCCACACCCAATCGTACTGCAGGCATTTGGGGCACAACGATTCTCATCGCCATCCTGCTGATGGCTGGCCCGCTTGGCTTCAAGAAACTGACAGCCACGGCGGGTGACGATACCGTTCAGTTGAACTGGCCGTTCAAGCTAGCCAGTTCGGATTTCAGCAGCGAGCCGCTCACTTCCTGGGTTCCAGCTTATGCTGGTGCCTCCGTCGCGCATCAGGGAAGTTACACCACCGCGGGACACACGATTGGTCTTTATGTCGCGTACTACCGCAATCAAAACTATGACCGAAAGATGGTGTCCTCGACCAATCTCCTGGTGCCCTACAAGAGCGATATCTGGCAGGAGGTTAATCGCCTAACTGCTGAAGTTCAGCTCCCAAGCGGCGCATTGCCAATGCGTCAGGCCGAGCTAATCGCCAAACATGAGGGTGCCCGGCAACGGCTGAATGTCAGTTATTGGTACTGGATCAACGGGAAAACCACCATCCGCGACAGTGAAGCAAAGCTGCTGACGGCCGCTTCGATGTTGACCGGGCATGGAGATGACAGCGCCGTCATCATCGTCTATGCCAACGCAGACACCCCGCCGAACATCATTCAGCAGTTCGTTCAGACACACAGCCCCACCATCCACCAGCAGCTGGCGCAAGCAGCCAAGACCTCTCAATAACTATGTGCGGTATTTCAGGCATTTTCGATACCCGGGGTCAACGTGACTATTCACGTGACCTGCTGACGCGAATTAACGATATTCAGGCACATCGCGGGCCGGATGAGGCCGGGCTGCATCTTGAACCCGGCCTTGGCCTGGGGCATCGACGCTTGTCGATTATTGACCTCGCCACCGGCCAGCAGCCACTCTCCAATGAAGACGACAGCGTCTGGGTCGTGTTCAATGGCGAAATCTACAACTATCAGGAACTCGTCCCCGAATTGCAGGCCCTGGGGCACCATTTCCGCACTCGCAGCGATACCGAAGTCATCGTCCACGCCTGGGAAGCCTGGGGCCCCGCCTGTGTTGAACGATTCCGCGGGATGTTTGCGTTTGCCATCTGGGATCGCAATCAGCAAATTCTGTTTCTAGCCCGTGACCGGATGGGCGTCAAACCCCTGCACTACGCCCTGCTCGATGACGGCAGCTTCATCTTTGGCTCCGAACTAAAGGTCATCACCGCCCACCCGGGATTCCAGCGCAAACTCGACCCGCTGGCGGTTGAAGAATACTTTGCTTTGGGCTATGTTGCCGACCCGCGCTGCATTTACAGTACCGCCCACAAACTCCCACCGGCACACTGCCTGACCCTGCGCCGTGGCACGCCGCTCCCCTCGCCCGTGCCTTATTGGGATGTCCGCTTCACGCTGAACAATCCGGTCTCTGCCGAAGATGCGACGGGGGAACTCCTTACCCGCCTCGAAGAATCCATCCGGCTACGAATGATTGCCGACGTGCCACTCGGGGCCTTCCTCTCCGGCGGTGTCGACTCAAGCGCAGTCGTCGCCACCATGGCCGGCCTGACCGATCAGCCGGTGCGTACCTGCGCCATCGGCTTCAAGGATCCCAAGTTCAATGAGTCGGCGTTTGCCCAAATGGTCGCCGAGCGCTACAAAACCGACCATCACCTCGACATTGTCGATAGTGAAGGCTTTGACCTCATCGACCATTTGGCGTGGCTGTATGACGAGCCCTACGCCGACAGCTCCGCCCTGCCCACCTATCGCGTCTGCCAGTTGGCTCGGCAGCACGTCACCGTCGCCTTGTCTGGCGATGGTGGAGACGAGACTTTTGGCGGCTATCGCCGCTATCGCCTCCACCTCATGGAGGAAAAAGCCCGCAACGCCCTGCCCTTATCGCTGCGCCGCCCGCTGTTTGGCACCCTTGGCCGGCTTTACCCGAAAGCGGACTGGGCTCCCCGACCGCTGCGCGCGAAGACCACCTTTCAAGCCCTGAGCTACGATGGTGTTCAAGCTTATCTGCACAGTGTCGGTACATTGCGCCAGGACGAACGCAATGCGCTGTTCTCCCCGGAACTCAAACGCCAACTGCAGGGCTATAACGCTCTGGAAGTTTTCCGCAAACATGCCGCCAATGCGGGCACGGATGACCCTTTGGCACTGATCCAGTATCTGGACTATAAAACCTGGCTCGTTGGCGACATCAACACCAAAGTCGACCGTGCCAGCATGGCCCATTCGCTGGAGGTCCGCGAGCCCCTAATGGACCATCGACTGATCGAATGGCTGGCGACACTTCCGAACAACCTGAAAATCCATGGTCAGGAGGGCAAATGGCTGCTCAAGAAAACCATGGAGCCAAAACTGCCGCACGATGTGCTCTACCGTCCCAAGATGGGCTTCTCGATCCCGCTCGCCAGCTGGCTACGTGGTCCGCTTGCCAAACGCGCTCAAGAGGCCATCCTCGGTCCGCGTATCGCTGAAACCGGTTATTTCAATCCAGCCAATTTGCGCTTCCTTCTCGAAAAGCACCAGAGCGGGCAGCGAGACTTCTCCGTACCGTTGTGGTCATTGCTGATGTTCGATGCCTTCCTGCAAAACTGCATAGAATGATTTCCGGCCTCACTTCTAAATGACCCGCCGCCACATCGTCCATGTCGTTTATAGCTTTTCCATTGGAGGACTGGAGAATGTGATCGTCCAGCTCATCAATGGTCTGCCCGCCGATGACTTCGAGCACACCGTACTATCGCTGACAACGATCAGCGACTTCAAGGCGAGGATCACCCGCCCGGATGTGAAGTTCATTGCCCTGAATAAACCCCCGGGACATGCGATTCCGCTCTACCCAAAGATCTATCGCCTGCTGCGCCAACTCAAGCCGGATGTCGTTCACACCTGCAACCTAGCAGCACTTGAGATCGTCCCCATCGCCTGGCTGGCCGGGGTAAAAACCCGTATCCACGCAGAGCATGGCTGGGATGCCCATGACCCTAACGGCACCAACCCGCGCTATCAAAAACTCCGCAAGCTGTACAAACCGTTCGTCAGTCATTACGTCGCAGTTTCCAAAGATCTCGACAACTACCTCACCCAAGCCATCGGCATCCCCGCGCACAAGAAAAGCCTGATTGCCAACGGCGTCGATACCGAACGCTTCTCCCCCGCCTCTAGCAAGCCAGCCCCCGTTGTTGAAGGCTGCCCTTTCTCCCCCAGAAAATACTGGCTGATCGGCACGGTCGGCAGGCTACAGACCGTCAAGAATCAACCTTATCTGGCACGAAGCTTTGTACGCCTCCTGCAGAAATATCCGGACGCAGCACGACAAATTCGCCTGATCATTGTTGGCGATGGCCCGCTTCGCCTGGAGGTTGAACAAACCTTGAGTGAAGGTCAGGTTGCTGAATACGCGTGGCTGGCGGGTGCCCGCAGCGACATTCCAGACATTCTTCGCATGCTCGACTGCTTTGTTCTTCCTTCGCAGACCGAAGGCACCTCCTGCACCTTGCAAGAAGCCATGGCCACCGGCCTGCCTTCGATTGCTACGGCCGTCGGTGGCACCCCGGATCTCATCCACCCAGCACGTGCCGGGCGTCTGATTTCTACCGAGAATGAAGATGAATTTGCGGAAGCGATCTGGGAAACTTTCATCAACAGTGAAGAATCCCGCCACCAGGCCTCATCTGCACGCCAGTTCGCACTGGATCATTTCTCCCAGCAGGGAATGCAGGACCAATACCGTAAGCTGTTCTCCTAATTTTTGACATAATTTCAGGTCAACCGCAGCTCTCTCCACCTTCAACTCAGTTAGCGACACAAATTCATCCAGGCATGAACACCTCCACACTCACCGAGTACTGCCTGTGATCAAATTGCTGTTTGGATAAGAATAGAAGAGTAATCACACCGACAGTCTGACTCCATGCTATTCAATTCCTACGAATTCCTGCTTCTGTTCCTGCCGATTTGCCTGATCGGCTATTTTCAGCTTGGCCGATACAGCAAAAACTACGGCGCCATCTGGCTCGCGCTGTGTTCCATCTTCTTCTACGCATGGTGGGATTACCGTTACATCCTGCTGCTTTCCGGTTCAATAATTGGTAACTATCACGCCGGTCGATGGATTGCTCAGCACCGGGGAACAAAAATATCCAAGCGCCTGCTGATTGGCTCGATTGTCGCCAATCTTGGCCTGCTCGCCTATTACAAGTACGCTGATTTCTTTATTCTCAGTTCCAACCACTTGCTCGGTTCGGCGGTGCCGCTTTTGAATATTGCGCTCCCGATTGGCATCTCATTCTTTACCTTCACGCAAATCGCCTTTCTGGTAGATGCCTATCAAGGCAAGGCCAAGGAATTCCGCTTTAGCTATTACGTTCTCTTTGTGACCTATTTCCCTCACCTGATTGCCGGACCGGTGCTGCACCACAAAGAAATGATGCCCCAATTCGATGTGGACCGTAACTACCGCCCGCATCTCGGCAATTTTCAGATCGGCCTCACCATCTTTACTATCGGTCTTTGCAAAAAAGTATTGATCGCCGACTCGCTTGCCGGCTACGCAACGCCCGTATTCGCACCGGGCGCCAACCCCGGCTTTTTTGTTGCCTGGGGCGGCCTTCTGGCCTACAGCTTCCAGCTCTATTTCGACTTTTCCGGCTACTCGGACATGGCCATCGGGCTATCACGCCTGTTCGGCATCAAACTACCGCTCAACTTTAACTCTCCGTACAAAGCAGCCAACATCACCGATTTTTGGCGCCGTTGGCACATGACACTTTCGCGCTTTCTGCGCGATTACCTTTACGTACCGCTAGGAGGCAACCGCAAAGGGCCATGGCGACGAAAACTCAATCTTGTCGCAACCATGCTGCTCGGTGGACTCTGGCATGGCGCCGGATGGACATTCGTGATCTGGGGCGGACTACATGGCCTTTTCCTCATTATTAACCACGCCTGGCAAGAAACCACAGCCCGCCTCGGCTGGACCAAAGGCGGACGAGTTGCATTGGTTTTCAGCGTATTGCTTACTTTTCTATGTACCAATATCGCCTGGGTATTCTTCCGCGCACCTGATATCACCACCGCATTCTCGGTCCTGCGCGGCATCTTCGGTCTGAATGGCGCCGCCATCCCGGCAGCCATCCTCACCCGGCTCGATATGCTGCAACCATTCGCCGAAGCCTTGCACATCGGTACATTCCTTGGTGGTGGCGCCAACTTTATCACCAACTACCTGTGGATTGCAGCAGCAGCCTTTATCACTTTCGCCTTTCCTAACACACAAGAACTGCTGCGCCGCTATGTGCCAGCCCTTCCTGACTCCCGTCAAGCCAAGCAACCATCATTTGCACTGATTCCACTTCGCTGGAAGCCTAACGCAGGCTGGGCCATTACCATTGGACTTGCCGCTGCGGCCGGCTCACTTTCACTCACTCGCCCGAGTGAATTTCTTTACTTCCAGTTCTAGCCGCCATGTCCATCACATACATACGCAAGCGCTATCTCTGGAAACTGACCACATCCTTCATCGGTGCCATCATCGCCACTGGATTGATTAATCTAATCATCGACCCCTACGGTACGTTTCGCCTGGTAGATATCAGGGGCCTCAATCACATCAAGCCTTATCCTGATCACAACCTCGAGACCATCAAGGCGCACGCCGTGCGCCATATGTCACCCGATGCGCTTATCCTTGGTAACTCGCGCGCCGAAGTCGGATTTGACCCAATGCATGATGCCTGGGAAAGCGCTGGCTATCGCTCAGTGTATAACGCTGCAATTGCCGGCACCTCACCCAGCACGGCATGGAATCAACTGCAAAAGATCGCACAGCGCCAGTCGCCAAAATTTATCCTCCTAGGTATCGATTTTTTTGACTTCCCAATTCAACCAGACAAAAAAGTAACCCATAGCACGAAGCCATCCAATAGTAAACTAGACGACGCTCGTTGGACTCTAGGCGCAACATTGACAGTCCAAGCCATGATTGACTCGGTGACCACAGTCCGAAGGCAATTTCAGGAGAACCCTCAGCAATTAACTATGCAAGGATTCAACCCACTCCTTGAATATAAAGATATTGCCAAAATGGAGGGGTACTGGTCATTATTCCGTCAGCGATTGGAAGATAACGCCAAAAATCATGGTCGAAAACCTGCGAATATTTTTTTGAGGGGAACTCAGTCATCACCTACCTTTGACGACATTCGCCGGATCGTCAGGTGGTCAGCCGAAAATAACACCAAATTGCGGTTAGTGATCTACCCCTACCATGCACAACTCCTACTCCTTATTGACGAAGTTGGACTTTGGACAACCTTTGAAGAATGGAAGCGACAAATTTTGCGTATCGTTATCGAAGAGTCGCTCAAATCACCAGAGAGCAACATCGCCTTGATTGACTTCAGTGGCTTTTCCGAATTTGCTCAAGAAGCAATACCGAGCAAACAAGACAAAAAGACTGCAACGAAGTGGTACTGGGAAGCAGGTCACTTTAAGAAAGAACTAGGCGACCACATCCTTTCATGCTGCATTTTCCAAAATCATGAAATTTTGAACTTAAAATTCGGCGCCACTTTAAATGCCGATAATATTGAAGCCGAACTCAATCGCATCCGTGTAGATAAATCTGCATTCGAACTTAACAACCCAATTCTCAAGTCAGAAATTTCGGATGTTGTGCATAAATAAATCTGCCATTACCTACCTAGAAGCTAACAAACATTCAGGAAATATTTTTCTTGGGGAATGTTTTCTGTGACGAATAGCGATGAATTCCTGCGCAAAAATTCGCAAAGGGTGCTGCTGGCTGTAGCACTCGCTTATTTAGTATTCGTTATTTACGGAAGCCTAGTCCCACTTCGATTTGTCCCGATGCCTTGGGATCAAGCTATCTCAAGATTCAAGGAAATACCTTTCCTTGACCTCGGTATCGGTTCACGTGCTGACTGGGTTGCCAACTTATTGTTATTTATTCCACTGAGCTTGCTCTGGGGCCAGATTTTCTTATCAAAACAGGGCCCAAAAGCCCGACTGTTCATTCGACTTTCGCTGGTTGTCACGTTCTCAGCATTAGCTTGCTCTATTGAATTTATCCAAATATTTTTTCCACAACGCACCGTTTCACAAAATGACATCATCGCTGAATCGCTTGGCGGGATTCTCGGACTCGTTGCTCAAGCCTTCTGGGGCAATCGATTACAAGAGTTGATTAGCTCGTTATGGCGCAAGGAGAATCAAGCTAATCGATTAAGCCGATTGCTTCATGCTTACCTACTCTTAATTGTAGCATTTAGCGTACTCCCTCTCGATTTGACCATTAGCCCTGTAGAGATTTATCACAAATGGGCGGAGGGAAAAGTTGTAATTTTCCCTTTTTCTGGACTTAAAGGCAACCTATTCGAAAACGTATATGAGACGCTGACCGACATCATCATCTGGATTCCCCCTGGAATATTGTGGATGCTAAGCCGCCATCAATCACTAGCACGGATCGCTCTACATGGTTTCTTAGCTGGGCTTGCCCTGGAAACAGCACAGCTTTTCGTCTACTCACGGGTTAGTGACGTAACTGACATTTTGCTTGCAAGCGTTGGCGCACTCTTGGGCGGGTACTTTGCCAAGACCACAGGGCAACCCCGCTTAAACACAGCACAACTCAAGCCATCATTCTGGTTATCTCTCTGGATCGTCTGGCTAATCAGCATATTCGGAATATTCTGGTTCCCTTTTGATTTCAGAACAACCAACCAATCCGTAACAGAAGCCCTTAGCGAAATCGCCCGAGTACCCTTCGTTACATACTACTACGGGACAGAGTTTCACGCCGTTAATGAATTGTTAAGGAAAATCGGATTTTTCCTACCCGGTGGTTCACTCTGGGCGTTAATTATTTCATCTACCCAAAAAACCAAATCCAGAAAACCATTGGTAGCAAAAGGTTTTCTTCTCATTGGTTTGTTAGCCCTCCTCATTGAAATTGGACAGGTATTCCTGCCCCAAAAAACTGCTGACATCACTGATGTGTTTCTCGAGTTTTCAGGTGGTGTTCTTGGACTTTTCGTTACTCGATGGATACTCTCCGGCCAGAAAAACAGTGAAATCGAGCAAGCACTTAATGCCCAACCATTATTTAAGAAAAATATACAATTATCGAAAACTCAAGCCGCTCCATGGAAGGCACATGCATTTGCACTACTAGCCATATTCGTCACCATTGGAGTCATCACCCAACTGCCTTTTATTCCCTACAATATCCGGGAGCTCATTGCCCCAGGAAAAGCAGGGTTACTTTCAGTGATCGGACTAGGACTAGCCATCTACTGGATAATTAACGGAAATTTTATTTTCTTTCAATGGGCCAAACGTGGCCGTATACTCATACTCCCAGTCTGGTTAATAGTTCATGGGCTAGTCACTTGGATACTCATACGTGGAAGCATTCCACTTGAAAGTATTCATGACATCATCGGTTCACCGGTACTCAAATGGCCATGGGAATGGGAGTTGCTGGGGCGATTCCTTTGTCTGCATGCAGCGATCATGCTTCAATCAATGGGTGCTTGTATATTGATATCGTTGTTCAACAAACAAGCAAAGATTGAAATAATTATTAATTGGCTAATATGGGCTACTCTTCTTTCTTGGCCGCTGTATGTTGTCGTTGTTGACAGCGCGGCCACCGATAATCTCACAGAACTCATGCGAGATAATGGAACATTCCTGAGTAGCTCAACACTTGCAATTGGGTTCTTAGCCTTTTTTACAACGGGAAGTGGTCTTGCACATGCACTCGCTATTTCAACTTATCGTACAAGGGCGATGGGTCTTGCATTAGCCTCCACATTAATTTCAACAGCATGTTTCTGGCTGGGTAGTGAAGAAATAATCGTCAAGTATGGACACGTATTCTCTGCGTGGCAGTTTCTTTTAAGTAGCGATCGAAGTAATTACGCCTCCGGGATAAATCTCTGGCTACGCTTTGCACTTGCCTATAGCGTAATGACATGCCTTTGGGCGGTAGCACAAACAAGCTCTTGGAAAAAATATCAAAGAGCTAGATCTTAAAAGAAATAGACCCGGAAAACCTATCTATTCCATCTTAGTCTTCGTTAACCTACAACCAAAAAAACCTTAGCACTTCTTTGTCTGATATTCCGAAGCTCACATTCTCGTCATGTGCCACATGATCTCGTAACGATTTTAAATTATCTAACGCGACCAAAACACAGTATTATCAGGTGATAACCACTGAATACGTCATATAGGAGATAAGCAGTGGCAGGTTTTTATGTAATGGCAGGTAAGCAGGCAAGCGCAACGAATGTCGCAAGTCATGACATTTCACGCTGGTTGCATTTGAAGCAAATCAGGGCTTCCGACCAGCTTGAATGCACCACAGCCTCCGTTGCAGTTGCAGGAACAGCCATCCAGCGAGATGTACGCATTGCCCGATCTCTCGCCGGTGACTGGTTATGCAGCGCGGGTGCTTGGGTTCACATGGGCAGCAAACCCATCACCGACACGAATTCCCTGCTCGAACGCTATAAGGTTATCGGTGCAATTGCCCTGGCCAAAGAACTAGACGGCACCTTTGCGCTCGCCATTGGCAATTCAAATAGTGACGCTGTCACCATCATTACCGATCCACGCGGTAGCCTGCATGTCTATGTCCGAGAAGATGACGCCGGCACGGCTATATGCACTTCGTCGATGGCCTTGTCGGCCAACGGCCAGTTGGATCCAGTGGGGGCATATGAATTTGTGACCACCGGCATCATCTACGAAGACCGTTCGGTCTGGGCAGGCATAAAGAAACTTCCCCCTGCCAGCGTTACCACAATCACCGCCGGCAAAAGCGCTACGTCCTTCTACTGGAGTTTTCGCGAGGCGCTTGCTGAATCTCTGACGCTGGAGCAAGCTGCAGAATCCTTGGCAACCAACCTGAGAATAGCTCTAAAAGCGGTGGGCGCACGCTATCAACCTGTTATGGCCGACCTCACAGGTGGATACGATTCACGACTCCTGCTGCTCGGACTATTGGAAAGCGGCATCGAGTTCGACAACACCGTCGCGGGGCCCAGCGATGCGCCCGACGTCACTACCGCAAAGCAAATCGCTCAGCAACTGGATCTCAACTTAATCCCCATTCAAGAGCAAGCTGACTTTGCCATCGATGATTTCCATCAAGCGCTGCGCCTCTGTGATGGCGAATACAATGCGTTCGATGCGGCCCGCATTATGCGCAATCAAGCACCCTTCACCGCCAATCATGGTGCCAGCTTAAATGGCTCATTCGGTGAGGTGGCACGTGGCTACTGGTGGGAATTGCTTTGGCCGCATCTGGGAAAAAAAGCTCCTCTCAATGCCGAAATGCTTGCACGTAAGCGCTTTGGAGCAATTCCTTATATCGACATATTCAAGGCCCCACCAGCAGCCACACTGGCGAGTCATTTGGCAGGAGTCGTTTCCCGCGTAGTAATGCCCTTCAGTGATCTACCACAGGCTTCGCAGATGGACTATGTCTATTTGACAATGCGAATGCAACGCTGGCAAGGCCGCATCTCCAGCAACACCAACCAGATATGGCCCGCCATGGCGCCACTTGGTTTTACCTCAGTACTTACTCCCATGTTGGCTGCGCAACCTACCAGCCGTCTACGTAGCCTGTTACCGCGCTATTTGTTTGCCACTCGACACGAGAAACTTGCCGGTATCCCCCTCGAACATGGCTACCCACCAACAATAGTCAAACTCATAAATATCCACCGTTTCGCACCAGCCTATTTTCATTATCAGCACAAGATCTTACAAAAGATAAATGCAAAAATTCGCCCAATGGCATCCATGCAAGCTCCCCCACCAAGCGCCAGAGATCGCTATAAACGTTTGTTCGAACAAGGTCTGGATCATCTATTGGCTGTACCGCGCCTACTGAGTTCGCCGCTGTTTGATGAATTAACAACCTTCGCATTGCTGAATCCGTCGAAACCGTTGGGCGGTTACAAATTGCAGCAGTGGGAGCGGTTAGTTACTTTAGAGTACTCATTGCAATCTACATTCTAACTAAATGCATTCAAATTACATATTGAAATTCGTGGATACGATTAAACGCGTTAATTATTAATCCTGACTCAATAAAATATTAGCATTGAAAAGACATCCAATTAACCATAGACAGATTTCCACTCCAAACAATATTTGCTGCATTTTCTACCTAACTGTCCGGCTTCATGGCGATGAAGTCATTTCAAAAATGGCAGTGCGATAAATACAGGCACCTTCAACACTCTGGCGATGAGGCACAAGCAACAGCCATGTCAAATATATCAATAAAATTTAAAAATAAATTTTCTCGAGTATCTTTTGGAGTAGTCATCTTTTCCGCTTCTTATGCCATCCTTAATCACAAGCTACTGGTAGCAAAGGTTTTATACAGATGGGCGGCGAATGACCATGGCGGGGCAATAATCAACTTATTTACTTTCAGCATTCAAGCCGCGATTTTTTTGTTAGCAGCCACATTAATGCCGAAATATCTATTTTTTATCGTATTGCTAATAGCCTCAATTTCAGGATTCGTTAATTCTGCACACACGCAGATTTTGAATGAAAACATTGACCTAAGCCACATGGCATGGATGTTAACTGAGTATCGTCAATTAGTGCCAGCGTTCATAGAGTTTTGGCCTAGTTTTTTGGTTGCACTCCTAAAAACAATTTTAGCCGTGACGTTACTAATTTTGGCACGCCATTTAATTAGATCCGGTATTGATAAGTACTTGTTTGGCAAATTTGAAAGCAAACCAGTTTCCATAGCTTTACTTACCTCATTTCTGGCAATAGGCCCTTTCATTCAAAAATTCAACTCCTCACATGCGGCAGAAACAAACATATATACACTGATCATCAAATCAGAATTTCAAACATACCCAAATCGATCACCTGTATCAATCTCTCCCAGTCATAATTCAAGTATAAATAAAATTGTCTGGTTGATTGACGAAAGTATTAGCCACAAATATTTTAAAAAGGCAATTACAGCCGAGAAGTTAAATAGTTTAGGCGCAATTGACTATGGCGAAGCCTCATCCTTTGGAAATTGTAGCGCGCAAAGTAATGCTGCATTGCGGTGGGGGGTAAATGTTAATTCTATAGATCATAACAGCGACCTAACACAAACACCAACCATATGGGGATATGCACTAAAATCAGGGTATAAAACAGTCCTTATTGATGGCCAGGTGTCCGGTGCGCCGCAGAATATGATATGGCCTCCCGAACGTCTATTGATCGAAGAATTTTTACCAGCCAAAAGCGGTAATTTAACAGACAAGAAAATAGCAAAATCAATCAATGAAATTCTACTGAAAGATGGGAAACACTTTGTTTATGCCGTATTAAAAGGAGCTCATTATCAGTATCACAGCAACTACCCCGAAGAAGAACTTTCAAGGAATAGTCCTTTAGAAGTACAATACACCAAAGCAATTGAATACTCAAAGCGAGACGTATTTGAAACCCTGCTAAAAGACGTAGATAGAGAAAAAATTGCCATCCTATATACATCTGATCATGGCCAGGTACTGAAAAATGGGCTTGTCCCACATTGCAATACAAAGCCTTATTCAGATGAGTTTTCCGTTCCCTTACTCGCGTTCCTGCCTAAAACCTACGAGAGAAAACTCGGACCCCGTGAAACAACCAATAATTCTCACAGCCACAGCCAGATATTTCCAAGTACATTGATACTGATGGGCTACCCAACTGAGTATGCAGAACACAATTATGACAATCCTCTGCCTCTCGCGCCGAAGCGCACGATTACATTTGGAAAGAATATAACTCCAAACATAGACGGGAAAATTATTGATGTCCGGATTAATCAATCATACCAACCAAACTCTCCGTGATTTAAGGTCATGTAGCTCATCGTGAGTTAAGCCCTTGGGCTTTGCCGGGGGACTCACCAAGGTTTGACCAATACGATGGTCTGTGGCTTGAGCCCTCCACCGAAGTAGGCGATATCGAACACAGTCGAGTACATGAAAGAGAAACGTGCGATCCAGATTACCCGCAAGTTTGGCGGGTCGCAGGGGAACTTTACGGCCAAGCATTTTTGGACTCGTGGTTACTTCGTAGCCAAGGTAGTTAAACTGCAGTTATCTTTACGATAGTTCGCTACCGCGTTCCGACGCAGAATACGGGGCAGATCATGGCATGGTTTACGCTCAAAATATCCGCTTCACGCGCAAGCAATCGTTGCAGTTACTGGGCGAGGTATGGCTTTAAATCGGGAAACAAAGTGAAAATTTTTGAATACGCGCTCGACGGAAAACAACACGAATATTTACCTTTTATTTCACTCGATGTGCGGGAATGGCTGGTTACTCAAATAACCCATAATCAATAACGCAACCATTTGATAAAGATAAACACTCACAAACAATTATGACCGAGAACAAAAATCCAAACGAAAATAATATATCCTTATCGGGGAAACTTTTAAGTGGAGCTGTTTGGTCAATATCAATCCGATGGACATCAAAGCTGCTTGGAATAATTAGCCTCGCTATTTGCGCTAGAGTTCTCAGCCCCGCGGACTACGGGTTAGTTTCAATGGCTACTGTTGTTGTTGGGTTTGCATCAATTCTAGTTGAATTAGGTGTAGAAACATCGCTAATACGTAGCCAAACGAATTCGAACGATTTGTTCAATACAGCTTGGTCTTTAAGAATAATTCAGCGCGGATTAATTGCGCTATGCGTACTAGTATCTGCACCTATTGCTGCAGACATTTATGATGATCAACGGATAACCATGATAATGATTGCCGTTGGGCTAGCCGAACTATTCTGCGCATTTGAAAACATATACACAGTAAAGCTGCGCATGAATTTGAATTTCAGAGGCGATTTTCTATATATGGCAGTACCGCGCTTTGCATCTTTCAGCGCAGCCGTGTCTTCAGTACTTATACTTGAAACTTATTGGGGATTGGTTATTGGAATTTGCACAACCGAAGTTATTCGGACATTGATTAGCTACTTAATTGTCAAGGAACGGCCAAGATGGACGCTTGTCGCTTGGAGAAGTATTTTTAATTTCTCATCATGGTTTATGTTGCGAGGTCTTGGAGAATTTTTATCGGCTGAATCCGATCGATTCATACTAGGCGTTCTAGGAGGGCCAAAATCGACTGGAATATTTAATGCTGCTAAAGAAACCGCATCACTTCCACTTACCGAATTAGTATTTCCAATTGGTCGAGCCTTAGTACCAACTCTAGCTAAACTCTCAAGTGACCAGAATCGACAAAAACTAGCGATTAGCAAATCAATTCCAGGAACCATAATAATAGCAGCTCCAGCTTCATTTGGACTTGTACTTGTATCTAATGAATTTGTGACCTTGTTATTTGGTGACAAATGGTCAGAAATAATACCGATAATTTCTATATTATGCTTAAGTGGAATTCCATATGCACTAAGGGAAACATCTGCTGGCGCATTTATACTCTATGGCCACATAAAGACTGCGGCTCAGTTATCTTGGATCAATGCAATAATGATACTTTTTCTTTTTTACCCGGCGTACATCAACTATGATGTTAGTGGAATAGCTTGGCTGTACGTGATCTCTCAGCTCATTACATCTTTATTGTGCATTGCCGCGCTAAGAAAGTTTGACATAATTTCAACATTACCGCTAATCAAGGACCTTTGGCGACCGATATTCAGTGCAGTCATCATGTTCTTAAGCATAAAATATATATTCGATCACTCAACACTAAGTACAACTTTGTCGTTATTTATTAAAATATTAACAGGCTCGATAATATACACCACCAGCCTCATCTCTTTATGGTTTGCCGCGGGAAAACCCGAGTCTTCGGAAAAGGTATTAATAACCAAAATTTTTCACACAAACAAAACAACCAAATAACCAAAAACAACAACAATTCGATTACGTCTCGCTAGGAATATATATCGAAAACAAATCTCCCACTCAATTCCTCATAAAATCTTCGTGCGAAATTTGTTTCGTAATTATATCGATTGACCCCGAGTTTCAATCCCCACTTAAGAGCCAATAACATTTTTCTACTGAAGTACTTTCTCACTTGTAAACTCTCTCCATCATTAAGGATAGTGTCTACGACGATTTTTGAAATGTCGCTCCCGGTACGCCCTCCATACCAGTCAGTTCCCCACTGGGAAGAAATGCCTTTAGGCAAAGGCAAATCACATGGCTCGTGACCTGGATATGACTGCCACGGAACATCACTTACTGGCGCAGAAAACTTCCTGATAAAGTTATTATATAGTTTGTGCTTCAAAAATGAATTAACTGGAAGTGAAACAATAAACCCTAAGAAATCCATATCGAAGAATGGTGTTTCGAATTCAATATTACTTATATCTATTTCTTCGTAATGGTGATGCAAATGACGCATCTGGTCATTAAGAAGATAATAGAGAAATAGGCGCCGAGAGGGCTGGGCTGGATTCAAGCTGGCCCAGTATTCGATTAGCGAGTCAAGAGCCAGCTTTCTCAACTTTTTCTCGACGTCACTGCGCAAAAGTCTAGAACCTATCTCTCCAAGATTGCCAAATATTTTTATTGCTGTTTCAGGCGTTAGTGGTTGCTCAGCTAAAGCAATATTTTTGGTAGTTAAATATACGTGACCAAGGCCAACGCTTCCACCATCACCTGACCAGATTGTTCGGGCTAAATGTTGTGATTTATTGGATGGAAAATGTATCTTTGCCCTTAATGCAAAATAATCCAAATTAACCTTTAACCTGTCACGTGGATTGCTGTGATAAAAAACGCAATCAACCCCAAGTTTTTCTGCTAACAATTGGCCAAGAATATGGTCGGCGCTATTCACGTATGAATAATTAAAGCCTCTCACGTTCAGCCCACTATCGATCAGCGCAGCAATTACGCTTCGTGAATCCATGCCTCCAGTAAGAAAGGCTTCAGCGTTCGAAGATGAATTTATTCGACGCTTTGTGGCACGCATAAATAAATCATAAGTACCAGCTGCTATATCGTCAAAACCTAAATTATTAATTGACTTTATTTTATCCCATGAAAAATACTGAATTTTTGAATAAGTTAGAGATGTTATTTCAAAATAGCATCCTGGAGTAATAACCTGCACACTTTCATAACATGTTTTCCCTGAAATACATTGACCCAGATACAAAAATTGACCAATGCCTTCATCATTAAAATCTAGCTCTACGCGAAGCAGTGACCTGAGTACTCTTATGCTTGTCGCAAAATAACATACGTCTTCTGATAAATAGATATAAACAGGACGAAGACCCAGTTTATCTGCTGATAATTTTAGATTGTTTTGTATAGGATTCCATACTACGGCTGCGAAACTCCCATTTGTTGCAATTAGGCTAGAGCATTCATCATTCTCTAAAGCATTGATAATTTTGACACAACCATTTTCGATTGGTAAGGTAGATCCATATTCATCAGAAACCAAGGGATTTCCACTAACCCACCCAATGTTTTTTTTAGTGGTTTCATGGATTATCCCATTTGACCAAGCACCGTTATCGAATGCTAACAAGAAAAAATTTGAATCCTTGTACTCTTGCACTAGATGACTTGGGTTTCTCGTAATAATATTACGCGCCTTCAGTCTTAAATTATCTAAGCCATCCGACAGCAACTCGCCACCGGGTGAATTACGCCTAACAAAACAGCCACAATAAGAAGTCATATTAATCTAATTATTACTTAAAATTTATCGCCAATTGAGACAATTTCTATCACCAACGCAGTGGAGGAACTACCATGGTTTCATTGATCGAAACGCACAACGTTGAATAGCCTCGATCGTGCAAAAATGAATTCAAAATTATTAGACACAACTTGCGGCAACATTTATTTAATCAATCACCGCCTTAATATTTTTGATTTTATGAATAATTTTGCTGAAATTATTTTATCAAAAACAGAAAACAAATAAAAAGCCAAAGCTCTCTTATTAACAATAACCATACGACCACGATAATCAATACTCGAAACGCTGCTATTCTTTTGCCCCGGCTCTCCATAGCCAAAATCAATTTTACAAAACGCTCCTTGCATTATAATTGATTTTATTATCTCAAACATCGCGGTTGAACCAGGCGAAAGCTCTTTAAATCGTGAGTTGATGAAGATTTTCGTAACATACAATGTTGCATTTGTTTTTTTCGCATCCACTACTGCCACCGGTTCATCGATCGACCCAAATACAAAGCCGTGAAATAGCCCCCTTTTCGCTAGTTCAACATATCCATCTTTAATCCATGAGTTATTTTCAATAAAATTCGGATCCAAAATACCTATATGCCGAATAAATTCCGGAACATGTTCTTCCGAATAAAACTCATGAACTTTCAATTCAGAACCAATTAATTCTCCAATTTTTTTTGACTGCCTATTAAGATTGTATCTTTTCTTTTTTCCCAATTTTTTGAGATAAATTTCAACATTTTCCGGGACGAGAATATTTATACACTCTTGCCATCCGCCAAGTAAAAAATATGACATACCATTTTTATTAAAATCCTTAACGCTATATTTAAAATTAGCCATCCTGAGTGCTGGCAAAACAATCACTGAGACATTTGTTTTTCTGAATATCTCCTTGGACATTTCAATTAATTTTGAATTTGGCATACCCGAAGAGAGAACTTGACTCCCAAGAAATCTTGCGGATCTGATTTTTAAATTAAAAAATCCGTTGTTATACAGGAGACTAAACTCTTGATCGACGTAATGCTCAAGCTTGACTAAGGAATAAGCGGAATTATCAATGACAAACAACTCAACGCCATTACCGCGCGAATTCTGATATTCAATAAACTGGCTCGTACATGTATAGGCAGCAGACGGATCGTTAATAACCACCAAATCATTTAATATCTCAAAACCACCATCCATATTAATTTTATCCGAAAAATTAATTTTAGCACATGACAGATATACAAAAATATTTGTTTACTATTTGATATCCCTTTCGCTTATTTGCGAAAAATTAAATAATATTAACCATAAGGCAATATTTAATTCTTGAAAACCCTCGTAAGGCTACTACGCCAAGCTCGTAGCCGCTTTTCAGTTCCGAAGCTAATCAGCCAGCACACAATCAAAAATACCAATGCGACAAGCGTGGATTGCAGAACCTGACCCGTTGAAATTGGATAATTAGCCCCCAACCACTGAGTCATCGGTCGGTGAAACAAATATAGGGTGAATGAGAAGCCTGCTAGCAATGCCCAAAACCATTGAAAGCGTTCAAACCATTTCTGAAACGCTGGCGGCAAGGATGAAAACGATGCGATGTGCAAGCAAAGGGCTGCACCAATCAAATAGTCTGTGACGAAGCGCTGTGCATTTTCAAGTCGCCAATAACCAGGAATAAGCTCGTAAAGACTATGCTGAATCAAACTGTCAATTTTTGATAACTTGAACAATACAATTAATAACAACGGCCCAACAAAGGCCAGCCAAGCCTTGGCCGGGGACATTTGTGACGCGTAGTTTCTCGACGCAGCTAGCCATGCTCCCATGAGCCAGATGGGCATGAGAAGCATGATACTCGGCCCAGCAATCAACGATGCAATGGATACCAACGCAATCCGGCGCCTACCTTTGGTGAAATACCAAGCACCGAATAGCACATAAAACCATACCTCGTAACAAAGCGACCAATAGGGAATATTAAGAGTCAGATCGGCTTCGTTGAGCCACGATTGATTTAGAAACAGAAGGCTACTGACTGTATGCCAGAGAGAAACCGGACTGTAATTACTATACTGTGATGGGTCAAAATCAGGCTGGCCGGATAGAGCCAGCGCTAGAATGATACTGAATAACACCGCTGGCAACGCCACCGAGTAAATACGTGATAGGCGCATCACCACATATTCTCGCCAATTGTGGGTACGTGTCGTAGTGCTGTAGTAAATAATAAATCCTGAAAGCACAAAGAAAATCACGACCGCGTCATGACTGTATCGACTCAATGGCATCCACGCCATACTCAAGCCGTCTTGATCCATGTGTCCGAGTAGAACAGCGAAGGCCGCAATGAATCTCAAACAATCCAAATAGGCGGATAAAGCGGGTTTAAGCGTCATGGCCCCCCCCTCTGCCGCATCGCATTGTGCAGGCGCGCAAAGAAATTATCGAACCACGGTCGGGGATCATCCCACCGCCAATGCGCATCCACTACCTTGTGCTGTTGGAAGGCTTCGTCTTCAGCCATGCCGCTCTCTTGCTTTGACCATCGGTCTATCTGAGTTTCACGCCAAATTTTTGGCGGGTTCGTCGGCTTAAGGCGAGGAACAGGCAGCGCGAGCTCATGGCAATAGGCAAAAATTGGCAGATTTACGCCGTTGACCGTAGCGACCTCCTCCTGAAAATCGGTTCGTCCCACAGTTGGCTCAACCATATAAAAACGGCCATCCCGGATATCGCGCTTGTATTCCATGCTACCCATGCCGCTGAAACCGACTTGGCGGAAAAAATCCAGGGTTAGTTCTCTGAGCTCCATTTCGTATTCCCAAGCAGCGGTACAACGTGCTGTGCCGCCAATGAGAGGTGGCCATGAGCGAATCTTTCGGCCGGGAAAGGATGCGATCAACTCACCATTTCTGCCGATGTATTGCAGGCAAAAATAGATGTCTGAATCCTGGCCTTCGATCCACTCTTGTACAACCATATCGGCGAGGATCGGGAAAATTTCGCGATAAAGCCTGTCTACCTCTTCCGGTGATGATACTTTGTAGGCTTTTTTGAACCGGGCGCCATATTCATAACTCTTTTCACTTGGCTTAAGCACGCAGGGGTAAGTCAAGTGAGCTACTTTGGGTAAGTCTTGCAAGTTTTGAAGGCGGACCGTTCTTGGCACAGGAGCGTTAATCGCTTCAGCCAGGTCAGAGAATCCCTGTTTATGCATGAGGGCCATCAATCGCTCATGTTCGGGCAAGCGAATCAATAAAGAAGGGGGTAAGTCTGCCCGGTATTCAGAGACCGTGGCTACGGTCTTTTCTTCAGTCAGGAACAGAACAACCTTCGGACCCAATTCAGGCAGCAATCTTTTGAGCTCAGCAATAAACTCCGCCCCTTCCAGCGTGGAGACTTGGCGGGGGATGCTATACCGAGAGCGCATGGCGGGTGATTTTAGATCGGTGTCCAATACGCAAACCGTCACGCCTGCCTGCCCAAGACTGCGTACAACGCCCAAGGCATTTAGCCCTCCTCCAACGACGATAGCAGTAACCGCTTTCAAGATTGTTCGCTCTCTTCCTTTTCCATTCCCACCTCTTTCAACTTCAGGAGATGCAAACGGTAATTGCCATCCTGGCAATTGAAGGGTGTAAACAAGGTTTTCCTTTTGGGTGCGGTACCTGACGGAAGGAATATATGTCCATACATCCCAGCACCTTTAATTGTCCAAAGCTGATAAGGCGCGCTAAAGCAAGAACGCCAAGAACGATCCTCCCCCCGAAACCATAGGCTCATCGCTTCAGCGGTATATTGCTTACGACCGGGCTCAAAGCTGGTCTGCAACAGCGCGGTTCCATCCTCGAAGGCCAGCGCGGAATAGGCGGGGTTGCCGATCACCGCACATTCGGTACGCGTACCGGTTTCAAAGTCAAAACGGTATATGCGGTTGATAGCCTCTGCCGGCGCGTCCTTACCGGCGTCCATACCCCACTCCATCCCGGTTTCATCAAACAGCAATGCAATGGCACGCCAACTCTGGTCTCCACCGGCAAAACGGTGCACGGTTACGAATTCGTTATCTGTGTAGTAGAGAGCAGACTCGTGATCAAGATCGCCGGTACATATCCACAGCCTGTTACGGAAACGATCATAATGGATAGCATGGATATGCTTGATCTCACTGCGTGGAAACGACCAGCAGGCTTCGACCAAACGACTCGACACGTCGATGCGGAACACGCGGACATTTCGCTCGTGGCCATTCAGATACTCGCCAAAATAGGCGCAATTGCTTTCCGCATGTACGGCCATCCCGCCCCTAAGAGGTGGCGCCATGACTGGATCGCTAAGGCATGGCAATGCAACGGCAAAACCTGAGTGATGCTTAGGGGAATACCAGTAGACCTGATCGTAGAGAACAACGAGATCTCCACTAGGCAATTCAACAAGATTGGAGATGCCAACCACAGGGAAAATATGCCGACGCAGCCAACTGCGCGCAAGAAAATCTTTCAAACGCCCTGGCAACCCAACGCCTTTGGAAGGAAGACGAAAGATTTTTGAGAGCTTAGCCGTCACGTAGTCGTAGCGATAAATCCAGAGATCACTGGTGCACCAGCAACCCTGTGCGTCGCTCCAAACCGGCTGCATGGCAAATTGCAAGCCAGTGGCGAGTCCTTTAATCATCGAGAGGAGTGCTTGGTGAACACATCGTTATCATCAAATCTGCTCCAACTACTCACAGCTTTCGGAGAGCCGAGACTTTATTAAGGAGATGTGCGAGCTGTGCAGTCTGGCTTTCGCGCGACAAGGCTTGAACGGGAACGACGTTTTTATCTAGCTCTGCATCAATACCCTGGGAACGCATTGCCTCAATCATCGCCTTTAACTGGCATCGAATTTCTTCAGAATCGGTAATGCTGGCAACCGCAGTCGCCGAAAACTGTCGCAATCTGGTCGCGGTGTCACCCGACGTATCGACGACACCAAAGATAGGACGTGCCGCACGCAGGTACTCGTAAATCTTGGCCGGTATCTGGGCATTGAATGTGGAGCCCTGAAAAACCAGGAGCAAGTCTGCAGCAAGAATTTCTGCAATTGCATCCCGGTAAGGGACGGGCGGCGCAATCTCAATCACATCTGCAACGCCCTGCGCCTGAGCGATTGCCATCACTTCGTCGCCGTGAGCCGGCGCACGAAAACGGATGCGCAGTTTTGCCTTGTCAAGATCCCCCGAGAAAATCAACGATGCAATTGCTTTGAAAAAAACCGTTGGATCTCGATCACCTGGATAGATGACACCACTGTGAAGCAGAAAAAGGCTGTCGTTTGGAATACCATAGCGTGAAGGCTTTGCGCCGATGAATGCGGTTTCATCGTAACCATTTTCAATGACATGGCATTTACTGGCCGCAAATGGATAATTTTTCCGGTATTTTTCGGCAGCGCGTTCAGTCGTAAAGATGCAGCACGCGGCTTCATTCATGATGCGCGCCTCAAACCTGTCGACAAATTTCCTACGTAGTTCACTGAACTGGTTACTGGGGTTACCCACCATGGGATCGCGGAAGTCTGCCACCCACGGTAAACCTGATTTCTTTGCCAAAGTGGCTGCAATCATGTGAGACGTGGCGATCGGATAGGTACTCCAGATCAAATCAATTTCTTTTTCACGGATTGCTTTTAATCCAGCATTAACTCCACCCAGCCACCACGATGCCCAACGATCGGGTAACGCCAGCCACTGTGGATATTTTCCTTTCAGGCTCATATGCCGCACGGCATCCAGTGCAAAACCGCGGACAACCTCGACGCCTTCTGGTATCACCTTCAATAGATCTTCGCTTGTATTCTCGTATGCCCTCGGGTGTGCCGTCAGAACGACAGGTTGCCAAGCACTCTTGGGCAAATAACGAACGAAATTAAGCGTACGCAAAATGCCACTGCTTCCCGCCTGAGGCGGAAAATGAAATGCCACCATCAGCGCGCGCTTTGGTCTGTCTGTCTCAGGTAGCTCGTCGGCTTTGGTCAATAGGTTCCGAGCCACCTGCATTGTGCGACGGCTGCTAGTCGGTCCCCAAGGAGTAAAGCGTGGAATCTGGAAGGGAGAACTGCATAAATCAGCAGTCCCTGTCCCAGTGGTAACGGCATATGCATAACCCGCTGCTTTTACCAAGTTGATATGCTTGGATGAAAAATCCCTCCCGGGCAAACCGTTCGGATAAGCAAACGAACGGATTGGTGCACCAATAATGCCAGAGAGAATCTCCTTGGAAGCACCTATCTCCTCCCGTGCCTCCTCATCGGAGCAGCAAGTCAAAATCGGGTGCCCGACTGTATGAGCTCCAATACCGAATCCCTTGTTGTGAATCTGTCGAACCTGCTCTTCGGTCATGGCTGGCGTTTTTTCCATGCGTACGTCCAGCACAGACTCAAGCTCGATCAACATCTGCTCGCGGGTTGAGGCTGAATGAAATTTCAGCGTTTTTTCAATAATTGAAACGGCTCTCTGCCTGTTTCTCAAGCCTTCTAGTGATATCGACTCATTTAGAAACGAAGTACGGAGGCTTTTGTGTGATTCGTGGCAGTTCGCAATTCCATGCAGAATGCGTTCATTCCACATAGGCGGCCCTTGAAATTGTCCTGCTGTGATAAAAAATGTCGCTGGCAGGTTTCTCTCTAGCAGAATGGGGACGACACCACTTTCCCAGTCCGGATAACCATCGTCGAACGTGATACACGCAGCCCGCGGCGGTAGATTTTTTTTCCGCAGACACTCAACGGCATCGTCCAAAGAAATAACCTTGAACTGCTCTTGTATGTAATCAATCGTCTGGTTGAATTCAGCCAGATCGAGGTCATCTTGATTTAGAGCATGCCGGACAACCGGTACCTTATGAAAAAGCAGTACCGAGAGCTTATTTGCAGTTAGGCTCTGAAGCAGAAATCGATCAAGCATTTTTTCTCTCTAACTCGCCAATGCCTAGTTTTCGATCAGCAACTGTCGATAATACGTGCTGCTTGAGAATCTCGGTCAATACAGCCACGACATACAACATTTCTGCATAAGCAAGGTTAACCCCTGCGCCACCAACCGCGTATGCAATCATGACTGCGGACAATGCCGTAGACAAATCGGCTGCCCACGCCATCTCAGGCCCAGCGGCGATAGCAAGTCGCCTTGTTTTAAAAGTACTAATCAAGGTATTGAGCAAAATCGCCATGAAGATCAAAAAGCCTAACAAGCCACGATCACCCATTACCTCAAAGTACGAACTGTGGGCGGCACGAAAATTAACAGGCGAATACTCATAATCCGGCAAAAAGCCTAGCAACCCGGTGTTACCACGAAACTGACCCCAGACTGCCGGATTTTCAATCGCATGAAAGCCTCCTCCCAGTAACGGATTATTTAATGCCATTGCACTACTGATCTGCCAAGCTTCTACACGACCAAGAAATGACAGATCCTGGTCGGCTGTCTTCACCGTTTCCATACGCTCCAGCCAACTACTCGGCGCAAAAGCAAGGACAATGGAAGCCAATGCGAAAGTAACAGCAAGTGTTTTTAGTCTTCTGCGACCGGTTAGAATCAACCACAATCCGGCTCCGAGCATCCCCAGCATACCTCCTCGCGAATGGGTCCCCATCACCGCCGCCACGGTTAGTCCTGCTGCACCCAATGCAGCGATTCTTGTCCAACGGTGAACCGATTGTCGATAAATATAGAGAAGTAATGGCATCCCCATGAGGATCATCACCGCAAAGAGATTGTTATCCCCAAATTTCGCCAAGCCTACGACATGATGCCCTCCGCCTGATTTAAGGTATTTCAAACCTTCAATCAATGCATGAAAAGCAATGCCAAGCGCCAATGCAACCACAAAAACATGTATCCTGAATCTGCCATACACAACGAGCGGCATGAGTAACACAAAAATCAAAACCTTGACTAATTTTTCGTATAACGGCCAATTAGATACAACATCTGGGTAAGCGAAAATTGCAGACAGTGTTCCATGAATAAGCCAAGCAATTAAAAGAGCCATGATTTTATCAAGCTTCCACCGGCTTTTCAGTCTTTGCCAATTTGTTAAAATCAACCCCAAAGAAATCAACGCAAAAACCAGATTCATGCGCATATCTGCCATGAATCCATACATATACTCATCAATTGCAATAAACGCCGTCCAGCCCCACATCAAATAGGCCGTAAACGGATGTCTAAGCGCTAGAGGAATCAGGAAAAACATCGCCCCCAGCATCATCAAATCACGCACTTGGTCGCACTCCGTTACCTTCCTTTGGAGAATCGCTATAGCGAAAGATACCGAGCTCTTCGACTTTCCCGGATTTAATAACCCGAAGCACATTGCGCATTAATAAAACAATGCATGCGACATCTAGGGTAAGTAGGAATGCTTCCATTAGATTTATAAAATGCCAGGCTGACTTAAAATCCGCTCAAAAAGCGAAATTTGACCATTGGTTGTGGATTCCCAAGCGAAATTTTCTGCATGCTTTCGCACATCCTTTGCGGATGGAAAATCTTCTAGGAGGTCTGAAACACTGTTGTTTAGCGCATGGGCTGACCGATCCCGCATGAGCCGACCCGCACTAGGTGACGATACGACCTCCGGTGTCCCCCATATATTTGTCGCCACGACCGGCGTACCACAGGCCATAGACTCCAAAAGGACATTTGCCCACCCTTCCCGGCTGGAGCAAAGAAAAAGCGCGTCTGCGGCGCTGTACCACCCGCTGAGTTGATCATTTGCAATCTGCCCAAGAAAGCGCACCCGATCACTTACGCCGAGCTGCACCGCCAATTGCTGCAAACGCCCTAGTTCCGGCCCGGCGCCAGCGATGAGCAGCAGGCTTTCGCTCAGTTTCACCATTGCCTCAATCGCAATATGGTGACCTTTACGCTCTACCAGGTGGCCAACAGAAATAAAAATTCGCTGATCCTCAGGCAAGTCAAGCTGCAGACGTGCAAGTTTGCGGTCGATTGGCCTAAATCGATCGAGATCGACGCCATTCCGCAAGGTATGGAGTTTTTCCGGATCGGCGCCTAATTCCGCTAAGCGATCCATCAGCGCCTTACAGACACCTATGGAGGCACTCGCTCGCTCCGCGGTTTCAAGAATCAGTTTTCTGGGCTTTTCGTATTCTGGGATGAGGTTTAGATCGGTACCACGCGCCGTAACAACGAAGGGCTTGCCCAGCGCCTTTGCTATAAATGATGCAGCAACGCCATCCGGGTAGTAGTAGTGAGCATCGATCAGATCGAAGTCGAAGCCGCTGTTAATCAGCTTTTTAATTGTAGGCAACGCTGCTCTGGCCAGGGTGTAAGGCGCCACATTCATTCCTACCTTGGGCGGCAGCAAATACCTTGGGTGATAAACCTCGATGCCATGTCTGGATTCAAAACTGGGGGTTTCGGCAAACTGGGCATATTCACCAAACAACTTGGCCTTGAACGGAAACCATGGCACCGGGGCAACAACTTTGGTTTCCAGCTCACCGGATTTCAGTAACTCGCGTAAGCGCGTTTCGACGAAAATGCCATGAACCGGCCTGACGGAACTTGGGTAAAGCGTCGAAAACAGCAGGGTCCGAATTTTTCGGTTTTGTGTTGCGGTCAACGCGAATTTCCCTGCAATTTTAGGTATGGGCCAACGTAGTTGCTTACGCTGTTCGTCCAGTTTCGTTCGCTCTCTACATAGCGGCGGCCGGCATCACTTATCGCTTGCCACGATGACTTACGATCGAGTAACTCAAGAATCGCTGCTGCCAGCGCTTTGCTATTCCCTGCAGCGAACAACATGCCGGTTTCACCATGCCTGATTAGTTCCTTGTGCCCCCCAACATCCGAGGCGACAAAAATCTGGCCCTGGGCCATCGCCTCCAGCGGCTTGAGCGGCGTAACCAGTTCGGTCAAGCGCATCGGGTGCCGGGGGTAGGCAAGGATATCGATCAGGTCGTAGTAGCGGTTAACCTCGCTGTGCGGTACGCGCCCAACAAAAATCACCTTCTCGGCGATGCCCAAGGCCTGCGCCTGATTCTTCAGCTTGTTCTCTTGCGGCCCACCGCCGACGAGCAAGACCCGAATATCGGGGCGAGCCACCAAGAGTTCGGGAAGCGCATCAAGCAGCAGGTCGAGCCCTTCATAGGCGTAGAACGAACCAATGAAACCAATGACTGTTTTGCCAGTAAGCCCGTATTTTTCAAGTAGATCGGGCGATGGTTTCCCTGCCAGCTGAAACGCGTTGACGTCTACTGCATTGGGAATCACCGTAACTTTCTCGGCAGAGATACCCCGCTGTACGATGTCTTTCCGCAATCCCTCACAGATGGTAAATGCGTGGTCAACACGCTTTAGGGCATAGGTTTCAAGCGCGCGGATACTGCGGTAACGCAGACTGCCTTCAGTCGTTGTTCCATGGTCGACGGCTGCATCTTCCCAAAAGGCGCGAATCTCGTAGACCACGGGCAAGCCATGGCGACGCCCCACTTTCAAGGCGGGAAGCACATTCAGCACCGGGGAATGTGCATGAATGATGTCTGGATGAACACGATCAACCACCTCTTCCAAACGCTGTTCCAAAGCACGCATTAGCGCAAGTTCCCCAAGCACAGGAAACTGTGCCCCACCACCAGTCACCAGAGGAGTACGAAAGAAATTCAGGCCGTCGATAGTTTCTTCGGCGGCTGCGGACTCCCCTTGTTTTGGGGATGTGAGGTGGAAAGTCTCCCATCCCAGAGCGCGCTGCCCCCGCAATAATGCAGCGGTACGAAACGTATAGCCGCTATGCAGGGGAATGGAGTGATCCAGAATGTGCAGAATCCGCATTAGTCAAATGCCTCAGGCAGACATCCCGCAGAAATCGAGCGCCCCCTTTTCGACAAGCTTTTGCTTAGCCGTGGGGAAAAGGAACTGGCGGTGCTTGACGAGTACAGCAATCACATCCGCCCGCTCCAGCGCATCTTCAAGCGAACAGAGGGTAAAGTCCGGGTGTGATTCGATATTGGGTTCGACAGCCACGACATCGTAGTCAGCACGCTTCAGCGCTTCAGCAATATGCAACGCCGGGGACTCACGGAGATCATCAATATCGGGCTTGAAGGCCAGGCCAAGACAGGCAACCAGCGGCTTTTTGCCGGTTTTTGCCGAGGCGTCGGCAACTGCGACCTTGATCTGATCGATTGCCCAAGTGGTTTTGTAGTTATTGACCTCGCGTGCGGTGCGAATCACGCGCGCATTTTCCGGGTCACGCGCGACAATAAACCAGGGGTCAACAGCAATGCAGTGGCCACCAACGCCTGCACCTGGTTGCAGAATATTGACGCGAGGGTGGTGGTTTGCCAGCTGAATCAGGTTCCAGACATTGATGCCTTCTTTGGCACAGATCAGCGAGAGTTCGTTAGCGAAGGCAATGTTTACGTCACGGAAGCTGTTCTCAGTGAGCTTACACATCTCAGCGGTTTTGGCGTCCGTTTCAAGCACGGCACCGCGTACAAAACTGCGATAGAAATCGCCGACAACCTGCGTGGCCTCCGCAGTCAGCCCCCCGACGACGCGATCGTTTTCGATCAGCTCATGCATGATCTTCCCAGGCAAGACCCGCTCCGGGCAATAAGCAATATGCACCTTGGCAACATCAACGCCAGCAGCAGCGAGCTCGTTGGCCATCATCTCAGTGGTACCCACCGGAGAGGTCGATTCAAGGATGACTTGATCCCCCTCCTTGATCAACCCGGCAACGCTTCGGGTGGCGGCCAGCACATAATCCAGATTGGGCTGCGGAATTCCTTCGCCTTCATGGAAAGGCGTGGGCACACAAATCATATAAATATCAGCGGGCTCAGGCTTCAGATGAGCACGCAATCGACCAGCAGTAACTGCCGAGCGGACAAAGGCATCGAGATCCGGCTCAACAATATGAATCTTGCCTTGATTGATGGTGTTGACGGCGTGCTGGTTCAAATCGACACCGTGCACTTGGTAGCCGCTGCTTGCCAGCAAGGCAGCAGTCGGCAAGCCAATGTAGCCAAGCCCAACAACGCAAACGGTTTTGTTATGCATATCAACTTACCCCCTTCAAGATCTGAACAATTTTTCTGCAGGCCTGACCATCCCCATACGGGTTATGGGCTCGGGACATCCTGACATAAACCTGTGGATCATCGATCAACTCGATGATGTTCTCGACAATCTGTGTTTTATTGGCGCCCACCAGACGGACGGTACCCGCATCTACTGCCTCCGGACGCTCGGTCACATCCCGCATCACCAAAACCGGCTTACCGAGGCTGGGCGCTTCTTCCTGAATGCCGCCGCTATCCGTCAAAACCAGATAGCAGTGCTTGAGCAGGTACAAAAACGGCTCGTACTCCAGCGGTGGAATGAGGTGTACGTTAGGCAAATTCTCCAGAATCTCGTGAACCGGCTTCTGGACATTGGGATTGAGATGTACTGGATAAACGAAATTAATATCTGGATAGCGTTGGGCCAGCTCGCGCAGGGCATGACAAATCTGCAAAAAACCGTCGCCAAAGTTTTCCCGGCGATGTCCGGTAATCAAGACAAATCGCTTTTCCTGCCAGGCAAAAGGCAAACATGCATTGAGTAATCCGGTGATCTGCTGTTGAAGATCCGGGGCCGAATCAATCTTGGCAAGCACCCAGAACAAGGCATCAATCACCGTATTCCCGGTAACAAAAATATTTTCCGGATCGATTCGCTCAGCAAGCAAATTATTCTGACTGGTTGTCGTTGGCGAAAAGTGCCAGCGCGTAACCTTGCCGGCAACTTGCCGGTTGAATTCTTCCGGAAATGGCGCCATCAGGTTGTGCGTACGCAAACCCGCTTCAACATGACCGACCGGCACCCCAGCGTAAAAGGCCGCGATGGCCGACGCCATGGTGGTTGTGGTGTCACCATGGACCAGCAACACATCGGGACGATGCTCACGCAGAACATCGCGCATCCCCAGGAGAACACTGGCGGTGACATCAAACAAATCCTGCCCTGCCTTCATCAAATTCAGGTCAATGTCAGGCGTGATCGAGAAGACCTTGAGCACCTGATCCAGCATCTGGCGATGCTGTGCTGTCACGCAAACCATGGTTTGAAAAGCCGCCGACTCGGCCTTTAGCGCGTGATAGAGCGGCGCCATCTTGATTGCCTCGGGCCGGGTACCGAAAACCAACATGACTTTCTTCATGAACGACAGCCAACTCCATAATTGCAGAACAAAAAGTCATTTCGACGCACTGTGTCGTCTTGATGACGTCAGATTGGGTTGCGATCTTACCCGCAAAGCATGTTCCCGGTTCGTGAATTATTGCCTGTTCAATTCAATTCAGTACACGATGTCAGACATGTGCTCTAAAGCTCACCGTAAGTAGTTGCGCAAATGCGCACTGGCAAAGTGCCGTAATCCACCGACCACCCCCCGAAAGTCCCCTGGATTAAAAGCAATCACACCTCGCCGCTCCCTGCGTAAAGTCATCCACTCCCTTTTGTAAGGATCGTCTCCGATCAGGTAATCGATACATGACACTTGATCCTCATCGATCGCGCTTCGGAACATTGCTGCAGTCAAAACAGATCCGGGCGAAAAATTGGAAAAATCCGGGTCATAGGCCAATTTGACGATATAGGCGGTATCCTGCGTAACCAGCCAAAGCTGTGCGGCAATCGCCCGCTGATTTGTGCGGAGTACCCCCAAGCGCAAATACCCCTTCCCCGCCGCCATACGGCAAAGCTCCGGAATGAACGCTGGGTAGGGCTCTGGTTCTTTCCAACTGGCGCCATAAACCGCAACGAACTCATCAACCGCCTTTTCAAGGGAGTCGCCAGCATCCCTGACGATCTCGATCTCAAAACCAAGCTTGGCCAGCCTACGCTCTGCTCGTGCCAGCGTTGTGCGAACGCGCCCCGGGCGCCCGGCCAGATAGTCGGTCCAACCCCGCTCAGTAACCGGGTGATACCAGTTGCCAAAGCAAAAATAGTCGCTGACCCACCAGCCCGCTTTTTTCAGACTGACACTCAGTGCTTGGAAATCCCTACTCAGGGGATCCATGGGTGCGAAGCGCAGCTCGGATATCCCGGAAAAATTTCGTAAAGCTTTGAAGTGTTGCTGCAGCGCAGCTTCATCAACTGATTCCCCGTTGATCGGGCCAAACATCGGGGTATAAAAATTTGATAACCCTTCAATGCGGCCTTTCGCCGCTGGTGAGTGCATCAACGGCAGCCAGGCGCCTCCACAGAGCAACAATGTGAGCTGCGTACCGGGTGGCATGGCCGTTTTTGCCAACAAGGCAAACCATGACAGCTCAAGATGCGGGTCGCCAGCGAACTTGGCGTGATTCGTTTGGCCCTCAATTTGCTCAGTCCCGACGGAGGATAGGCGAATCAAGGCCTCGGCTTGTTCGACAAAGGCGTCCGGTGTTACGAAGTCAGGAATAGCACATTGCTTGTGCATACGCTTCAAGATTTCGCAATGGCGTCTAGGCATTCAATGGTCAAATTTGCGACCTCATCCCGCCACTGTCGATGTGAAAACGTGTGATCGGCGCCGGACAAGTGGGCGATTTGAACATTGCTCGCACGACAAGCTGTCTTCCAACGGGCGTCACGCTCGCACAAGACTCTGAATTCGTCTGCAGTAAGATCTTCGCTGGACAGGATGATTCTGACCGGATGCGAAAAGCTGGATAAGCCTTTCAGCATGGTTTCTACAAATCCGCCGCCCTCTGCATTCCCCTTGCCCATCGCGCGCAAGTTGCCGAAGTATTCACCCAGCGATTGCATGGGATTGATGCCGCCCGTCAAAAGCTTTCGCCAAAACTCCGGATTCAACAACCTGTTGCCGTAGTAACTGCGGACACGCGCTGATGCAAGGGTTGCCTCGGACCGTACCCACGGATTCAGAAGCACCATACCCGCTATGCGCTCATCCCTCGAACGGGCCCGATACATCAGTATCGCCGACGCAGCATCACACAAGCCCCACAAGACGAATCGACGAATTTGCGGCATTCTCGTCTGGAAGGCATGCATGGCAGCACCAATGTCTGCGTCCAGATCATCAAAGGAACGCGGTGGGCCATCGCTATCCCCCATCCCTCTATGATCAAAGCGTAGGCAAGGATAACCAGCGTTCGCCAGCTCCCTCGCCAGCAGCGTGAACTGCCGGTGGCTCCCCACACGGTATTGCGGGCCACCAACCACCACGATGACGCCAATATCAGACGCTGGCGCCGAGTGAGAGAGGACGCCTAAAAGTTGCGCTCCCTTGCATTCGAAGAAGAATGCGCTTTCGGTCACGCACATGACAAATCGGTTACAACACGTAAAGTCTGCTCAATCAAACCCGGCGGTATATCAATCGCGTGGCTTTGCCAAAAAGCCTGGCCGGTGACCGCTGCGTAGCGTGACTCACCCCCTCGTTCCTTCATGCGAGCAAGGGACTGAGCGACCACTGCGGATGGTTCTGTTTTGGGCGATGATACGATCTCGATCCAGCCGAGGCGTTTGGGGAATGCCCCCTGATCACCGATCAACCGGGACTCGGCGAGCCCCTTGGCCATCGCCGACGAAAGCGTGTAGCCGGCAACATCAATTGGCATGTCGGCCGCCAAAGACGCCTTGAATTCAGCAAGCCGCGCCTTTCCTCTGCCGCTCCAAAGCTCACCCGCCACCGCAAGGCGCTGGAAATCTCTGAGCACCGAAGTGCCGGACAGTATCGGCTGCCAATAAAGCTGAGAAACTTCCAGTGAGCTCTGTCGTGCAAGATCTGCCGCCAGCAAGGCGCCACTCCTGAGCCCCCAGAGCCACAGTGGCGCGGCTGAATTCGCCTGCAGCCATGCCAACGCGAGATGAGCATCCTCCAGCCAACTGGTCCAGCTTGCATCCTCAAACTCTCCAGAGCTGTCGCCACACCCCAACAAGTCGATTTGAAGAACGTCAAAGCCCGCTGCAACAAGTGCGCGTGTTTGCAACGCAACCGTGCGTCGGCTCAGGTTGAGTTCCTCGGCAAATGGATGCAGGTAAAGGATGGCCCCCCGCGCATCAGGCAACTGCGACGGCGAAAAAATGCAAAAGCGTTGCCCTTTCTCTGCGGGAAGGAAAAAGGCCTGCCGCTGCGTCAATGGCTTACCCCGGGCAGCGGGCCTGAACGAAGTCAATCAGCGACCCCACAGTGGCAAAGGCAGCCCCATCGATGTCGTCGTCGTCGATTGCCAGCCCAAGCCGGGACTCAAAGCTACTGATGATGGCCAACACAGCCATCGAATCCAATTCGGGCAGCGCCCCCAGCAAGACCGTGTCGTTTGTAAACTGCAATCCACGGCCCTTAAGACTCATTGCATCGTCCAGAATGGCCAATACTTCCTGCGCGATGTTCAAAGCGGCTCCAAGACTTTTTGTTTCAGACGCGGCATTATAGGGCCATTGCTGGCTTCCTCTGTCGCCGGTCATTGCCTCGTCATGTTTGAGACCAACTTACTTCATCAACTTCCTTTCGCCTCGGCAGCCCGTAGCCCAGACTCGGTTGCACTGACTTACGGCACCGACTCGCTGCGTTATGGCGACCTGACCCTGCAGATTGAGCAATTCGCTGCTCGCTTGGTAGCGCTTGATCTTCCCCGTGCCGCGCGAGTTGCGGTCTACCTGGAAAAATGCCCAGAAGCAGTCATTGCCTATTTCGGTGCCGCGGCAGCCGGCTGTGTGTTTGTCCCGATCAATCCATTGCTCAAGCCGGCACAGGTTCGGCACATCCTCCTAGACTGCGGAGCACAATGTTTGGTCACGTCAGCTCAGCGGCTGTCGCTACTGGCAATCGAGTTTACAGACAACACTTCTTTGGAAGCGATCATCGTCACAGACATCAAGGCATCGGAAGTTCTTCCACCACTACCGCTTCCCATCCATGCCTGGGATGAGATGGACATCACTGCGCCTTCCAGCCCGCATCGCATAATCGATACGGACATAGCCGCTATTTTTTACACATCAGGAAGTACGGGCAAACCCAAAGGCGTCGTTCTTTCCCACCGCAACCTGGTCGCTGGCGCAAAAAGCGTGGCCAGCTATCTTGAAAATCATGCGGGTGACACCCTGCTGGCCGCCTTGCCGCTGTCCTTTGATGCGGGGTTTAGTCAGCTGACAACCGCTTTTCATGTTGGCGCCCGTGTCGTCTTATTGAACTACCTATTTCCGAGGGACGTGGTGAAAGCCATCGAGCGTGAGCGGGTCACCGGCCTGACCGCGGTACCGCCACTCTATATCCTGGTGGCGCAACTCTCCTGGCCTGAAAGCATCACCGATCATCTGCGCTATTTTGCCAACACGGGTGGTCGTATGCCCCGCGCCCCCCTGGACAACCTGCGCCAAAAACTACCTCGCAGCAAGCCATTCCTGATGTACGGCTTGACTGAGGCCTTTCGCTCGACATTTTTGCCCCCTTCCGAGGTCGACCGCAGACCGGATTCAATCGGCAAAGCCATCCCCAATGCTGAAATTCTCGTGTTACGTGAAGACGGCTCTGTATGTGCCCCCAACGAGCCGGGAGAACTGGTGCACCGCGGAGCTTTGGTCGCACAGGGATACTGGAATGATCCTGAGAAAACGGCCGAACGCTTCAAGCCCTTGCCCGCGAGCCTCCCGGGCCGCGGTAATGGGCTGGTTTTGCCGGAGATCGCCGTCTTTTCCGGGGACACGGTACGAATGGATGAAGATGGTTTTCTGTATTTTATCGGCCGGCGCGATGAAATGATCAAGACCTCGGGCTACCGCGTTAGTCCGACCGAAATCGAAGAAATCATCTACTCAACCGGATTGGTCGGCGAGTGCATGGCTTTTGGTGTTGAGAATGACCGCCTTGGCCAAGTGATTCAATTGATTGCGACAGCACCACCTGACTCCAGTCTGGACGTTGCAGAGCTGCTTTCTGAGTGCAAAGTACGTATGCCAGCCTACATGGTTCCCGCTGGCATTGAGGTTCGCCCGGGGCCGCTGCCTCGTAACCCGAATGGAAAAATCGATCGCAAAGCGCTGTCTTCCGAGTGGGTTACCAATCACTCTGCCTGATTTCGTATGCCAACATTGCCTGCTTATGTTTGAAACTCCCCCTCAAAACCAGCCGATGCATGCCGACATGACTCAATTCGCGACCGTAGACGGCCAATTGATGGTCAATGGCATCCCGCTTGAACGCTTGGCTAGCCGGGTCGGACAAACGCCCTTCTACGCCTACGATCGAAGTCTGCTTAAGGCTCGGGTTGCTGAGCTGCGCAAAGCGCTGCCATCAGAAATCAAGGTGCATTACGCCATGAAGGCGAATCCAATGCCTGCTCTGGTGGTGCTGATGGCGGGACTCGTCGACGGCATCGATGTCGCCTCAGCCGGCGAGTTGAAAGTCGCACTCGATGCAGGGGCTTCCCCCGAAGAAATCAGCTTTGCCGGCCCGGGCAAGCGTGAGAGCGAGTTGCTTCAGGCGATTGCTGCCGGGGTGCTGATCAATGTTGAGTCTTTCCGCGAAATCCCGGTTTTGGCGGCGCTATCAGCGAAGTTGGGTTATCCGGCTCGCGTAGCAGTACGCGTCAACCCGGATTTTGAACTCAAGGGATCTGGCATGAAGATGGGGGGCGGTCCCAAGCAATTCGGCGTCGATGCCGAGCAGGTACCTAACTTGCTCCATGAAATTGGTGTCGCCGGTCTGCAGTTCGAAGGCTTTCATTTATTTGCCGGTTCGCAAAACCTGAACGCAGCAGCAATCTGCGAAGCCCAGCAGAAATCCTGGGCGTTGGCACGTCGACTGGCAGATCATGCGCCTTCTCCGGTTCGTTTTTTGAATCTGGGCGGCGGGTTCGGCATTCCCTACTTTCCTGGAGAACAGCGCCTGGATTTAGCGCCAATAGGTGTCAACCTCAGCACACTGGTCGAGCGAACAGCGCAGGAAATGCCCCATGCAGAAATCGTCATTGAACTAGGTCGTTATCTGGTTGGCGAGGCGGGCATATATGTCAGCCAGATCATCGACCGCAAAGTTTCCCGGGGCCTCACCTACCTGATTGTCGACGGTGGGCTTCACCAGCATTTATCGGCCTCTGGCAATTTCGGCCAAGTGATCCGCAAGAACTATCCGGTTGTAATCGGAAATCGCATGGACAGCTCCGAGAAAGAAGTCACCAGCATCGTTGGGCCACTCTGTACGCCGCTGGACCTGATCGCGGACAAAATGCAGTTACCTGAGGCGGTTCCTGGAGATTTTGTCGTCGTTTTCCAATCAGGCGCTTATGGCGCTAGTGCCAGCCCGCAAGCCTTTCTCGGCCACCCACCCGTCATTGAAGTTCTGGTCTGAAATCAATCAGACCAGAAACATCGTGGCGTGCTCAAGCTCGTCGTGGCGCTGTGCATGCGAGAGGACGGTAACGAATTTTCGCCACACCAAATCCGGCTCGCCGACGCGAAAACCGTAGAAGCCATTGAACCCATTGGCGTGATCCCGAACCGCCAGCGCCTGAACGGTGGAGACCTCCTCCCGACCAACACGAACCTCGGCCGGGAACCAGTTATTGAGCGGAATTTCCTGCTTGGCATAGGCCTGAAAGCCATATTCGGACACCTCGACAATCTGGACCTCGATTGCTTGCGCCGTTGCCATGCCTCCCAAGGTCAGCCTACCCGGGCATTTGACCGAAAAACGTTGGTGCTGACGGACGCTTACCGTCCCCTGTGGTGGCATCGGAGGCAGTATCGCCTTGTAGGCTGGCAAATCGTATATCGAGTGGATCAATGCCACCTGTCTTGCATCCAGTCTAGCAAAACGGTCAGTACAAATATTGAAAAAATAATCGAGTAACTGCGGAGTCAGTACCGGGTCATTGGTTGTGAAATAGCGCCGTTGGGGCAATTGAAGGTTAGGGAGCTTCACCTCGGTAAAGTAGGCGTGGAGATTTTTTCGCGGACGCTTCCGTGCATATTCGGCTGCCATCACCGCAGGCGCTTCGGTCAAATCCAGGCTGGCGCCCACAGCCGGGGCACCATTAGCGAAATCGTAATTCTCCACCACGTTTGCCGTCAGTCGCTGAAAATACAGCAATGACTCATACATCTCGATCCGATTCGGATTGACGGCAATCAGCAAATGCCGAGTATCGAAATACTGAGTTGCATATTCGTACATGAACTTCATCAGCGGGAACAATATTGCACCACCGGTCTTCCTGAAGTTGCGATGAACCGCAAGCGCTGAGACTTCCGCCAGATTCCCTTGCTTCTGCCGGACCGCGGTCAGGTCAAAAATTTTCTGAAGCGGAAAGCCGAAGGCGCTCTCGCGAATAAGCGAAATGGTCCCAACCACCTCGCCGTCCCATTTCGCGCACAAGGTCGTAGTGGTCGGTAGTGCATGGTAAAGCGTCACCCTCATGCCCGAAGGATCCGGCTTCATGAAACCCGCCTCGACATACGCGTCGTGCAGCAGCGCGAAGCAGGCTTCAAGCTCTGCCTGAGTATCGGCGATTTTGAGTTGCAGCCGCTCTGAAGGATGCGGATCGCAATCGACGAAGTTTCGATAAATCGAGAACCGCAGTTCCTTTGGGAAAGCGGCAAACAAATGGCGCAACTGATTGTGCAGCCACTTGCGTAACGCTCGCATTGGACCCCGGTTCATAGATCTCACCCGCTCACTTCGCGACTACCATCATCTCGTAATGGGAAACTTTGGCAAAATACGTTCAACTGCTTTGCAAGCATGCCATCCCGTCCCTCACCAAGGTCGTAATGTTTTTTACAACCAATCCGGCTAGAATGCCGGGCAAGTTTGCTGCAACGCACCATCGCTATTTGCCCCAACTCACCCACCGGTCTGGCAAGACCGCCAGATTTGTCATTGCTACCGAATTAGTTTTCGCCCTTCAAGGACGCGAACACCTCACTGTAACCTTAGCGTGAAATACTCCACAAGCATGATGGTGACGGAAGCCTACAATTCCGCGAAACACTATGGCGGAGAATCTTCATGATTCGAATCTTTAACCACTGGATGCGAGCCCGGGCTCTGGCTCAAATGCTTTTTGACTTCTCTTTCATCATCGTCGGATTGATCATCGCGATGATGTGGGTCGGACATGGCCTCCCGGTAAATTTGCGGCAGGTTATCATCTACGGCGCCCTGCTGGGTGGCGTGATGCTCCTGATCAATGCGTGGCTAGGATTTTATGAGCGCCATCACAACCGGACGGTATCCGAAAGTCGCGCCCGCGCGGTACTATCGTTGTATCTTGCTGTCCCGATCGCCTACGCAATCTTCGCCCTGTTGCCGATGACCTCCTTGAACAAGGAGTTTGTTCAACTTTCTGCGATGTCGGCCGTGTTCGGTATGCTGGTAACCCGGGTCAGCGCCACACACAGCGCAAGCAGCGCCAAGGCAGTCAGCCGGCGAATTCTGGTTTTCGGTACAGGAGCACGAGCACTGGATGTCAAACGCGCCCTGAACAAATCTGATCCTGCTGCTGAAATCGTCGGCTTTTTTCCGAGCCCGGTAGAAGAAGAGCCTGCGATCCCGGGCAATCTGATCCTTTCGCGCGCGACCTCGCTGACGGATACAGCGAAAGCCTTGAAGGCAGACGAAATCGTCGTCGCCATCACCGAACGCCGTGGCGGCGCCATGCCCCTGCGTGAACTACTCGACTGCAAGCTACATGGCATCAAGGTACTCGACTTGGCCAGCCATTTCGAGCAGACCCTTGGCCAGATTCGCCTTGATTCGCTCTATGCGGGCTGGTTGATTTTTGGTGACGGCTTCCAGCAAGGTACGCTGAGAACAGTCGTCAAGCGGGTGTTCGACATCGTTTGCGCCTTGATCCTGATCACCTTGGCGCTCCCCGTGATGCTGATTGCGGCAATCGCCATCGTTGTTGAGAATGGTTTCCCCATCCTTTACCGTCAGGAACGTGTCGGTTTGAATGGTCGCCTCTTTAAAGTCATCAAGTTCCGCAGCATGCGAAACGATGCCGAAAAGGATGGCAAACCGGTCTGGGCAAAGGCTCAGGATGACCGTGTCACCAAAGTCGGCCGGATTATTCGCAAAATTCGTGTGGATGAATTGCCACAGCTCTTCAGCGTCCTGAAAGGCGACATGAGTCTCGTCGGACCTCGACCGGAGCGCCCTTTTTTCGTTGATCAACTGACCAAGGAAATCCCATTTTACGCGGTCCGGCATAGCGTCAAACCCGGCGTGACCGGTTGGGCACAGGTTCGTTATCACTATGGGGCAACGGTCGAAGATTCTGCCGAAAAGCTTCAGTACGATTTGTACTATGTGAAAAACCACTCGCTGTTCCTGGACCTGTTGGTTCTCTTTGAAACCGTCGGTGTGGTCCTGACGGGCAAGGGTGCGCAGTAAGCTGCGCAGTACAAACAGCCGATGCCATTTCATTCCTATTGTTGAGTGGGTATGGACGGCGACGTTTCATCCTTCCTCGCCTGGTTTTTTGGGGTTGCCGGCATCGGCTACGCATTGCTTGCGAGCTACCTGACATCTTTAGGCGAGAAATGGCGGGAAGGCAAACGAGCGCGGATGATGCTGTTGGCAACAACACTCGGTGCGCTCTGGGCAGGTTTAACGTTTTTCTCTCTGGCGGCAAAATCTCCAAGTCTTCTCGTTTTATCGGCGATCAGTGAAATTGCGCTTTACGGCGCCTGGTATGCCTTTCTCTACCAGTTGCTAAGCCCAGAACATGGCAACTCCATCGATACTGCTGCGCTGCCAGCATGGCTTCTACCAGCCAGCGCGATCACCATCATCGGTGGGATCGCGCTACATATAGCGTTGGTACTCGGTGCCATCAATGGCCCAGACTGGGCTCGCATCTTCTATTTCTACGGCCTGGCCAAACCAGTCCTTGGTTTGATCCTGCTTGAGCAGCTTTTCCGAAACGTCGCTGATGACGTGCGGTGGAACATCAAGCCGCTTTGTTTGGCACTCGCCGGCCAGATGATGTTCGACATTTACCTGTATTCCGATGCCCTGATGTTCCAGCACATCGACGCAGATGCGGCGACAGCCAAGGGGCTCGTCCATGCGATCACCGTCCCGCTTCTCTTCATCGCCTCACTCCGTGGCCGGGACTGGACTTCCAAAATTCGACTGTCGCAACGCGCGGCGTTTCACTCAGCCACCTTGCTGGCGGCGGGACTCTATCTCCTTTTGATGTCCGCAGTCGGATATTACGTCCGGTATTTTGGCGGCGAATGGGGCCGTGCCTTCCAATACGCGTTGATCTTCACCGGGCTTCTCGCGCTCGGCATTCTGTTGGTATCTGGCTCAATGCGCGCAAAGATCCGCGTGCTGATCGGCAAGCATTTTTTCGCCTACCGTTATGATTATCGTGAGGAATGGCTACGCTTCACCCAAACACTTGCCGCCCAGGACAATCCTCAGGCCATGGGCGAGCAGGTTATTCGCGGTTTGGCCAACATGGTTGAAAGTCCTGCAGGCAGCCTCTGGCTACATGACCACGCCCGAGACAGCTATCGTCAGACAGCACGGTGGAACCTTCCCGAAAACGACAGTACGCTGGATTGCCAAACGCCTCTGATAGCCTTTCTGATGGAGAGTGGCTGGGTGGTCAACCTCGAGGAATTTCGCGCTTACCCCGGACGCTATGGGACACTGGAAATTCCGAGCTGGGTTTCCGAGATTCCGGAGGCATGGCTCATCGTCCCACTCATGGTTGGCAGTGAATTGCAGGGCTTTGTGATTCTGGCCAGCGCGCGTACTCAAATCGACGTTAACTGGGAGGTCAACGACCTTCTCCGGACAGCCGGCTGTCAGGCTGCAAGTTTTCTCGCCAAGATGCAAGCCACCGAGGCCCTCCTCGAGGCCCGAAAATTCGATGCCTTCAACAAAATGTCCGCGTTCGTTGTTCACGACCTCAAAAACATCGTGACACAGCTGGCCTTGATGCTGAAGAACGCCGAGCGGCATCGCCACAATCCCGAGTTTCAGGATGACATGCTGATGACCGTTGCCCACTCGGTCGAGCGCATGCGGCAATTGATGATGCAGCTACGTGAAGGTGCCACCCCCCCGGGATCGCCGGTTGGTGTTAATCTTTCCGATGTCATTGAACAGGTCCAGAGTGAAAAGGCGCGTCAAGGCCGCCAGGTGGATGTGCGTATCAGCGCCCCATTAGTCACCCGAGGACATCGCGAGAGACTGGAAAGAGTGATCGGTCATTTGGTTCAGAATGCCCTGGACGCCACACCGGCAACAGGTTCAGTGTGGGTTCAGCTCGAACGCCGTGGTGATCGTGCCTACCTTGTCGTGGGAGACACCGGACATGGCATGACCCCGGAGTTCATTCGTGATCGACTTTTCAAACCTTTTCAAACGACAAAGGATGCCGGCATGGGTATTGGTGCCTATGAAAGCGCCCAATACATTCGAGAACTTGGGGGAGAATTGGAAGTGGATAGCACGCCTGGCGTAGGCACGCAAATGACTTTGGTCTTGCCCCTGATTGAAATGCGGCAGCGGTCTGACTTACATCCACAGGAGGCCGCGTGAGTTCGGAAAAGAACCGCCCCCTGCTGATTGTTGAAGACGATCCAGCGTTGCAAAAGCAATTGCGCTGGTCGTTCGACCAGTATGAGACGCTGACGGCCGGCGATCGCGAAAGCGCCTTGGCGCAGATTCATCGTCATGAACCTGCCGTTGTCACCATGGATCTTGGCCTGCCGCCGGATGCAGACTCGGTCTCTGAAGGCTTTCGCCTGTTGGAGCAAATCATTTCGGTAGCCCCCGATACCAAGGTCATTGTCCTTACGGGACAAAATGATCAGGCAAACGCTTTGCGTGCAATTGCCTTGGGGGCCTATGATTTCTTTGCCAAACCATTTGAACCGGAATTGCTCTCGCTCACCATCGATCGGGCGTTTCGACTTCACGAGTTGCAGCAGGAGAACCGGCGTCTGCAGTCGCTGCAGCACCCAAGCGCCCTGGGTGGACTGTTGACGCGCGATGCCGGCATGCAAAAAATCTGCCGGACGATTGAAAAAGTCGCCAGCAGCAGCGCAACGGTCCTGTTGCTTGGCGAAAGCGGCACAGGCAAGGAAGTGTTGGCACGCGGCCTTCACGAAGCCTCACCACGCAAGAACGCGCGCTTTGTTGCGATCAATTGTGCCGCGATTCCCGACAACCTGCTGGAAAGCGAGTTGTTTGGCTACGAGAAAGGTGCGTTCACCGGTGCAGCCAAGACAACTCCTGGCAAGATCGAATCAGCGCATGGCGGCACGCTGATGCTGGACGAAATCGGTGATCTGCCGATGGCACTTCAAGCAAAACTCCTTCGTTTTCTTCAGGAGCGTGTGATTGAGCGTCTGGGCGGACGCCAGGAGATCCCGGTCGATGTTCGTATCGTTTGTGCAACCCATCAGGACCTCAAGGCGCATATCAAGGAAGGACGTTTCCGCGAGGATTTGTTTTATCGGCTGGCTGAAATCGTTGTCGATATCCCGCCGCTACGCAAGCGCGATGGCGATGCCGCCCTCCTCGCCCATGCCTTCGTGCATCGCTTTTCTAGTGAACACAAGCGCGGGACGATGGCCCTAACCGAAGATGCGGTGCGAGCAATCGAGGCACATATTTGGCCCGGCAATGTCCGGGAACTGGAAAATGCCGTCAAGAGAGCAGTGATCATGGCGGATAGCCAACAGATCACTGCCGAGGACATCGGTCTCGACCATGTCGATGCCGCGGGAGAATTTATCGATCTGCGTCAGGTCAGGGAAGAGGCCGAGCGCCGTGCTGTGGCGCTCGCACTCTCCCGCGCCGATGGCAATATGGTTCGGGCCTCGGAAATACTGGGCATCAGCCGACCGACCCTGTACGACCTGATGCATCGTCTTGGTCTCAAATAACTTCTGAAAACTGGAATCGACATGAAATTGCGCCAAACCACCCTTGCTTCGCTGATTTCAGCCACGCTGCTTGCTACAACCCTGGGCGCCTGTGGCGGCGACAGTCCCGAAAAACTGATCGCATCTGGTAAAGAATATCTGGCCAAGAACGACGGAAAAGCTGCCGTCATTCAATTGAAGAACGCGATCCAGCAGAACCCGAATCTACCAGAAGCCCGCTTCCTGCTCGGCAAGGCACTGTTCGAAAGCGGCGATATTGCTGGCGCGCAGGTCGAGCTTCGCAAGGCATTTGATCAAAAATACGCCCCCGAACTGACCGTCCCGCTGCTGGCTAAAGTCATCCTCGCCACCGGTGACGCCAAGAAAGTTACGGACGAATTCGCGAAGCTGAGTATTCCAAGCGGAGAACCCGCAGCCGATCTGAAAACAACACTCAGTATCGCTTACCTCACCCAAGGCAAGGGTGACCTGGCAAACGAACAACTGTCGTCAGCCCTGGCAGAAAAGCCTGATTACGCACCCGCCCAGTTGGCAAATGCTCGCATGAAAGCCAGCAACAAGGACCTCGCTGGCGCCAGCGCCATTGTCACGTCTGTCCTTGCAAACAATCCGAAAAACCATGATGCCCTGTTGCTGGCCGGCGCACTTGCCGCGATCAATGGTCAGGCCGAGGAGGCACTCTCCAGTTTCCGGAAAGCCATTGAAGCCAAACCTGACTTCATCAGTGCTCATGTCGCCGCCATCAATCAATTGCTGCAGCAACAGAAGCTTGATGAGGCAGGCAAGCAATTCGAAGCCCTCAAGAAGCTTGCGCCCAAACACCCACAAACTCTTTTCCTCGACACCCAACTCACCTATCAGCGTAAAGATTACAAGGCAGCACGCGAACTCGCGCAACAGCTGCTGAAATTTGCACCCAACAGCCCTCAGGCGCTGCAACTGGCGGGTGCGGTTGAATATCAATTGGGCGCTTATATTCAGGCTGAAACTTATCTCGCCAAAGCACTGCAGGCAGCGCCACAACTGCCGTTGGCCCGGCGCATGCTCGTCGCGAGCTATCTGCGTGCCGGGCAGCCCGCCAAGGCACTGGCATCACTGCAACCGGTGCTGAGCCAGATTGATCAGGATGCTGCTCTGCTTTCGCTGGCCGGTGAGACCTATCTGCAAAACGGCGACGCAAGCAAGGCGGCCGAGTATTTTGGCAAAGCCAGCAAGCTTGACCCGAATGACCCGGCAAAGAAAACCTCTCTCGCCCTTGCCCGTATGGCGCAGGGACAGGTTGAGAGCGCCTTCAACGATCTTGAGCAGATTGCCGTCACTGACAAAGGCACCAGTGCCGACCTTGCGTTGATCGCAGCCCACCTGCGTAGCAATCAAGTCGACAAGGCGTTGAAAGCGATCGACTCGCTGGAGAAAAAACAGCCCGACAACCCGGCCACCTTCAATTTGCGGGCACGGACCCTGCTGGCAAAGAAGGACCTTGCCGGCGCACGCACCAACTTTGAAAAAGCTCTGTCACTCAATCCGTCGTTCTTCCCCGCAGCTGCAAGCCTGGCCGCGCTCGACTTGTCGGACAAGAAACCTGAGGACGCACGCAAGCGCTTCGACGCAGTCCTGGCTGCAGACCCAAAGAACATCCAGGCAACGCTGGCACTCGCTGAATTGCGTGCTAACAATGGCGGTACGCCCGATGAAATTGCCGGCCTGATCAACAAGGCTGTCACGGCCAATCCGACAGAGTTGCCCCCCCGCCTGGCGCTGATCCAGTATTGGCTCCAGCAAAAAGACAACAAGAAGGCGATGGCTGCTGCCAATGATGCAGTCGCGGCGTTCCCGGACAAGCCCGAGGTACTGGACGCCCTCGGTCGGGTGCAACAAGTTTCTGGTGACCTCAACCAGGCACTGAGCACTTATGGCAAGCTGGCCAGCCTGCAACCGCTGTCGCCCCTCGCGCATTTGCGTATGGCGGAAGTTCATGTCGCCAACAAAGCCAAGGAAGAAGCTGCCAAGAGCCTGAAGAAGGCTCTCGAGATCAAACCCGATCTCCTGGAAGCACAGCGCGGCCTGATATTGCTGGCACTGGATGGCAAGCGTACTGGCGAGGCGCTCAACATCGCCCGGGACGTTCAGAAACAGCGTCCCAAAGAACCCGCCGGCCTGATTCTTGAAGGTGACATTCATGCCTCGCAAAAGAACTGGAATGAAGCGATCGCAGCCTACCGCAACGCGCTGAAAACGACGCCAGCGACTGAACTTGCGGTTAAGACCCATACCGCTATCCTGGCCTCGGGGAACACCAGCGAAGCCGAAAAATTTGCCGCCAATTGGAGCAAGGATCATCCGAAAGATATCGCATTCCGGATGCACCAAGGCGACCTGGCCACGGCGCGCAAGGATTACGCCGGCGCAATCCAGCATTACAGCAACGCGCTCGCTCAGCAACCCAATAACGCTTTGGTGCTGAACAACCTGGCCTGGGTGTCGGGTGAAATAAAATCTCCGAAGGCCTTGGAGTATGCTGAGAAAGCCAATCAGCTTGCGCCGAATCAGCCCGCATTCATGGATACCCTCGCCATGCTGCTGGCAGCCAAAGGCGAAAGCGCCCGGGCCATTGAATTGCTGCGCAAGGCAATGACCCTCGCGCCGCAAGCGGCAGCAATCCAGCTTAATCTTGCCAAGGTGCTGGTCAGTGCCGGCAAAAAAGACGAAGCACGCAAGGAACTTGATGCACTGGCGAAACTGGGCGACAAATTCCCGGGGCAAGAGGAAGTGACACGTTTGCAAAAAACGCTTTGATCGGTATATTCGCCGCTTTTTAGCGTTGACCGTGGCGAGCATCACAGTGCTAACCCGACGGCGCGCGTAGTATTGCAACGAATTTTCGAGAAAGCAGTATCGATGACCACAATTGCAGTCGTAGGCTTGGGCTACGTTGGCTTGCCGCTCGCCGTGGAGTTTGGCAAAAAATTCCGGACCATCGGCGTTGACCTCTCGCACGAAAAGGTCGAGAGCTACAAGAAGTTCATCGACCCAACCGGCGAAGTCAGCACCGAAGACCTGAAGGCCGCCACGCAATTGATGGTAACAACCGATGCTGGCGCACTGAGCGATGCCGATTTTGTCGTCGTGGCCGTCCCCACCCCCGTCGATGATGCTCATCAGCCCGATTTCAGCCCGCTTGTCGGCTCCTCCACTGCCGTCGGGCGCAACCTGAAGCAAGGTGCCATCGTCGTTTATGAATCTACGGTCTACCCCGGCGCCACGGAAGAGGTCTGCATTCCGATTCTTGAAAAAGAATCCGGAAAAACCTGGAAGAAAGATTTCTTCGTCGGTTATTCACCAGAGCGCATCAACCCTGGCGACAAGGAACGCACGGTCACCAAAATCGTCAAGGTCGTTTCCGGTGACACCCCTGAGACCCTGGCCAAGGTCACTGAAATCTACGGCAGCGTAATCACCGCGGGCGTCTATCCAGCCTCCAACATCAAGGTTGCCGAGGCCGCCAAGGTCATCGAAAACACTCAGCGGGACCTCAACATCGCGCTGATGAACGAGTTGGCCATCATTTTCGACAAGATCGGCATCGATACGCTCGAAGTCCTGCAAGCCGCTGGCACCAAGTGGAATTTCCTGCCTTTCCGCCCCGGCCTGGTTGGCGGCCATTGCATCGGCGTCGATCCATACTACCTGACACACAAGGCTCAGAAACTAGGCTATCACCCCGAAGTCATACTTGCCGGACGTCGCATCAACGACGGCATGGGGAAGTTCGTTGCCGAACAGACCATCAAGATGCTGGTCCGCGCTGGCCATCCGATCAAGGACTGCCCGATCATCGTTCTGGGCCTGACCTTCAAGGAAGACTGCCCCGACCTGCGGAATTCCCGCGTCATCGACGTTATCCGAGAACTGGAGTCCTACGGTGCCAGAGTCATCGTGCACGACCCAGTCGCCGATGCCGCCGAGGCGCGTCACGAATACGGTGTTGACCTCGTTTCCTGGAATAACCTCCCGAAGGCGGCCGCCATCGTCGCGGCGGTCAATCACAAGCAATACAAGGCCCTTTCGGTTGCCGAATTCGCGACTAAACTTGAATCTGGTGGCGTCATCACCGACGTCAAGAGCATGCTGGACAGCGAAGCCTTCAAGCAGGCTGGCATCACTATCTGGCGTCTGTAATGGGGGGAATCATGCAGCGTGCAAGGAACCGCTTAGTCCACCAAGCGCCTTGGATCGTTTGCGCGCTGCTGCTGGGCACACTGCATAAGCCGGCACAGGCCACTCCCCAAGCAGATCGCGACAAAGCGGCCGCATTGCGGATCGAGGCCAAAGCTTTCGAACACGGCAGCGGGCCGCCTCGTAACCCGGATAAAGCGGTCGAGCTCTATTGTGAAGCAGCGCATCTTGGTGATGCTGAGGCCCAATACAACCTGGGCTGGATGTACGCCATGGGGCGTGGGATCGAGCGTGACGACTCCGCTGCCGCCTACTTTTTCACGCTCGCCGCCCAACAGGGTGACCCCTTGGCGACGCGGATGCTAAAACAGGTCGGTACTGCGCCCGACAAGCCCCCGAAATGCGTTGCCGACATCCTTGGACGCTTTGACGCTGACGGACATGACATTGTCGCCAGAGCCATGCCCGAGCATCGTAAGGTGATGGATCTGGTACAAAAACTCGCGCCGGAATACGGTGTTTACCCGCGACTGGCGATGGCCATCATTCGCGCCGAATCAAACTTCAACCCGACGGCAGTCTCCCCAAAAAATGCTCAAGGTCTGATGCAGTTGATTCCGGAAACTGCCGAGCGCTTCAACGTAAAGAAGCCTTTCGACCCGGAGCAGAATATCCGCGGCGGCCTCGCCTACCTGCGCTGGCTCCTCGCCTACTTCCAGGGCAACATTGCTTTAGTAGCTGCTGCTTACAATGCCGGCGAAGGCGCCGTCAATCGCTACGCCGGCATCCCGCCCTATGCCGAAACCCAAGGCTACGTTAAGCGCATTCGCGAGATATTCAAGAAGGAAGAACACCCCTTCGACGCCAAAATCACCACGCCCTCCCCTGACCTGCCCAGGATCCTCAATTCCAGAAGGCTGATGTGAGTTCGGCCAGCCATCTTGGACTTGCCATTTTTTGCCTGTTTTTCGGGTTGACCGCAGCACGAGCTGACTTGCCGGACCTTATCGACAAGATCAAGCCATCCATCGTTGCAATTGGCACCTACAAAAAAACCCACAGCCCCCCGTTTGTATTTCGCGGTACCGGTTTTGCTTTTGGCGATGGTAACCAGATTGCGACCAACGCCCATGTACTGCCCAACGCGAGCGGCCCCGACGACCCAGTTCTCGCAGTATTGATTCGCAGCAAAGGCAGCGAGGGCAGTCTGCGCCTCGCCAGACTCGTTCAGCGCAATCCCGAGCGGGACCTTGCCGTGATACGCATAGACGGACCACCGCTTCCCGCATTGAAGTTGGGCGACTCATCTACCGTGCGCGAAGGCCAAGCAATCGCATTTACCGGCTTCCCCATCGGAGGGGCATTAGGCTACTCGCCTGTGACCCACCGCGGCATTGTCTCCGCCATCACCCCGATTGGCATCCCCGGCGGCAATGCCAGTCAACTGAACGCCCAACTGATTCAGCAACTCAAACGCGGCGCATTTGACGTTTTTCAGTTGGATGCAACCGCTTACCCGGGGAACAGCGGCAGCCCGGTGTATGAAACTGAAAACGGTACCGTGGTCGGTGTAATCAACATGGTGTTCGTCAAGGGAAGCAAAGAAGCAGCTATTACCGCGCCCTCAGGAATCACCTATGCCATTCCAGCAGAACACTTAAAGCACTAACTGTCAGTCAATGCGATTCTTTTCGCATAAGCTCACGCCACAGCTTGCGTGACAGATGCCTTGCAAGTAACCCCATTGGCATTCTCAGGTAATGCCCTCGCATATAGCGCACCCAAGCTGCAAATCCATCTGACTCTCCGCCCCCGTTTTTACCTATAAATGCCGTATCAAACATCCAATCCTGAAAACTGACTCCCAATTTTGCTGAGACGCCGTTTTCGTGGAGTGATGCATACAAAGATGCAGCTCCCGGTGTCTGCAAAACCCTGTGTAGATAACGACTTGCCAACGCCAATATTGGTATCAGATCAAGTTCAGTGGCGCGTTGAACCAATGCCTCATCGGAATACTTGTCATCGGATAGAAGTTCGCCGAAAAGATCGTGTAAATCACACAAATTTCGCAAACTGTTTTCCTTTTCACCCTCAGAAAACAAGTGCGTGGCAGCATGCAGGAACATGTCTACAGGAGCCAAAATCCTGGCTCCCGGGATCTTTTCTAATTCATGCGCCTTGTCGAACAAGTGTGACGGTGACGGTGAATAACGTGCCGTCAGCGGCAGAATGGCATGATGTAGATCCAGAATTGTTCCGCGATGTATGTGTTTTAAAGGAGGAAGCTCATGCATCCAGGTCCGATAATAATACTGGTCATAAGGATTTGTGTTTGTTGGCAGCCAACCGCCTGCGGTTAAAATCCTCTCCGCGTCCGCCAATCGCTCTCTTGGAATCATCAGATCAATGTCACCAAAGTTGCGATATGCCGCGAAAGGAAAGTCTTGGATTGCATACGCTGCCCCTTTGAGAAAAACCGGTGCAACCTTGATTTGACCCAGTAAGCTGACCAGCCCCTCAACCTCCCATTTCAGAGAGAGACGGCGATGTGACGCAAGGTTCGCCTCTCCCTGAAAAATCTGACGCACCCTCGATGGCCAATATTCAGGCGCCATTTTCTCGGCAATCTCGAGCAAAACCCTCCCCAGAACATTTCGAGACCGCGCCTCACGGACAAGAAGACTCCACTGCGCCTTGGAGAAATCTTTGGCACTTTCCGGATCACGGATTGTTCTGATAACTAGTGGCAGCAGTGCCCCATCAATCGCCGGAAGCCTCATTATTGGCTCGCCAATATGCCCAGTTGTTCCTCGGCATCTGCCAAAGACGAATACTCAAGTTGGAAGCAATCAACCGAATCAACCAGCCGAGAAAGGGTCTCAAACGCCAACATGCCCAAACCACGGAAATTGAACACATTACTTGCCAATTCCGTCATCGCCGTTGCTTTCGGTAACGGTGTCAAATGCCACGCAGCACCAGGTATAAATTTCGGGAAAATCAGCCAGCGTGCCTGAGCCACTTGGCGGCCAGCTTTAATGCTCGCCAGTGGTGCCCGCATGTGAGCAACCGTTCCCTTCACTGTATCCCGTACAGAAGGGGTGAACACTGAATCCGGGTAGCGCTCGGCAACGATAGCTATAGAGGCATTTTTCAGGCTCACCGGCCTAACAAAGGGAGTTAGCGCCAGCGTATCGGGATCAATCAATGCCAACTCATCAGAGAGCAATCGCCACCCAGACATGGCCAAGGCCGCACAAAGGGTACTCTTTCCAGAGCCGGGAGGAGCAGGAAGTATCAGCGCAAGATCGTTTTTTGCGAGGACTGCACTGTGACACATCAAAAAGTGGTGCGCTGTAGCGGTTACACACCAATTCATTCCCCACTCCAAGAGGGGATACGCCTGAGCCAGCGGTAGCGGCTCGAAAGGAAAGCCACCATCAATGGCCAAATTGACTTTTGGAGACCAGTATCTTCTAAAGAAGTCTGTTGCTTTCAGATCAATATCGAAGTCTACGAATGATTCTTCGGTCAATACCTCGTAATCCCGGTACACCAAATCCACCGCGGACTGGAGGTGCCGTAGCGGGCTGGAAATTCGAAAAACGAATGGGGGGATGGACAATATTGTCACTGAAGCACGATCTGAAGAAAAGACTGTTAAGGGGTTGGCCAATATAGCTCAAATTGGCCGCCTACGAAGCAGTCCATACTCTTCAGTTAGCAGGTAGCAAAGCTCCTCAAAACGCCCACCGAAGACAGAAGGATCTTCGCCTGCATAGGCAGAGGAGAATTGATCGCGAAGGTCACTTTCAGACAATTGAGCCTCTTTAACCCATTGGACAATAAGAGAGGCATCAAAAGGAAGCGCAATTACACTACCGAGAAAGGGCTGATAAACAGCGACCGAACCATCAAAAAAAGCTCGAAACGTGCAAGTATCCGCTGACAACTCATACACAAATTGCATCTAGCTACTCAATCGACGCTAACTCAAAGCTAAGCGACGTTTGCCGAACCAACCCAACTGGTATAGAACGCCTGCACTGTACTCGCGTTCCACCCGGAAAACTTTCCGGTACCAACAGCAGAATTGAAGAGAATATTCCACATTTCAAAAACATCGGAAACCGACAGAACGCCGTTTGCTCTTCCGGTTTTTACATCCAAGTAAATCACCACCAGATTGAAGTCAGATTTCCAGTAAGGCTGACACAGCGCTTCGTAGAGCTTAAGGGATGCAGTAACACCACTAGCTGGTGGAAACTGCGCACCTCCAAACGTCAGATCAGTGCTAACCCCATTCCAATTTTCGGTTCGTGGCGTTTTTTGTCCTGGATTGACATACCACCCTTTGGAGCTTGCGTTACAGCCGTCAAAGGTATGCGGTTTGTGACTGGTATCAGGGTTGGCTGCAATCGAACCAAAGGCAGAGGGGGAATTACAGACACCACCCGCCAATGCGCTACCACTCTTGAAGGCAGCAAATGCACCGCCCAAGCCTCCCCCCAAGATCAAACGACGGCGACGACCTACATCATCCGACTTCGTATCACCCACTAGCTTTTGCAGTTGTTCACTCATTTCGCCACCCATAAAATATTGATTTTCATTGAGACACAATGCAAAAATCAAGCCAAAAACAAAAACATCATTTATTCAATAACATACAATCCGCCATTACCTGGATTGTAAAAAAATCCGACACACCACCGAGCGCTCCTTGGCAACTCGACTAATCTTGCCATAGCGCAAAGGTATAAAACGAGGAAAAAATCACGTACCGGTAACAATCAGCCCATCACCACTGTAAGGAACTGCTCTATTCCAACACCAAGTATTACGACCCCTGGCAACATGCCGATGAATGAACCGAGTACAAAATCACGGAAACGAATATGCGTTGCCCCTGCGAACATATTTACGATGGCAAATGGCGCTATCGGCAACAGTCGGATGATGATCACCGACAACAAGCCACGTCGGCCAAGGGAGATGCTCACACGCTGGAGCCTCGGCCCACAGATATCTTCAACCACCTGCCGCCCCAAAAATACCCCAATCAAAAAACTCAGCATCGCACCAAACAAGGCGCCAATCACCACATACAACCCGCCCAGCCATGGTCCAAAAACCACTGATCCGGAAATGATGATAATCCCAAGCGGCATGGCGAGAACACTGGCCAGCATTATCGCGAGTACGACCACAACCATTGGGAGGGTTCTGGCTTTAAACCGAAAATCATCCAGCCTCGCCGGCAACTCCTGAAAGCTACCGGACCAGCCCGTTTGCCAATAAACTGCCAACCCGAGTAGTACTAAAAGCAGCCCCATGAACAAAAACAATTTACGTTTTGACGTCCAGAACACATCACATCTGGACTCTCTGCGTTCAGCCATTGGTAACCGCCGCACGAATCGCCGCCACCAACTCCTGCAGGCCATGTTCAAAAATCGAACCGTGCATCCCTTCGACCCAATCGCTTTCACTCAGCCCTGAAATAACCTTGCGCCACGGCAGGAAAGCCCAGCGTTCCCAGCGCATCATCCCGCGTGAGCGGACAAGCACAGCCTGAATATCGAGTGGTTTGGGCTGATATTCACGCATCGCATTGATCTGCGCCACCAGCCCGGAGTCTCCAAGCAAGCCCCCAAGATGCCGACCGTTCAAGGTGAGCGCCTGCAGGCTAGATTTACTTGCGAGGAAGCCCAGAATCCGCCACAGAATCGCGCTTCTGATGACCCTGCCTGGAAACACCGCATCCACCAGTATCAGTTTGTGAACCAGTCGCGTTGCATTCGCTCGGAGCAGCATGCGGGTAGTCTCGACTGCGACCACCCCACCAACCGAAAAACCAGCCAAAAATCCAGGTCGACCGTAAGCCACGATCTTTTCAGCATACAACGATGCCAACGCTTCGATTGTCTTGATCTCGCCATCAACCGGGGGCTGCAGCATGAACAGATCGCACGCGCCGGCAAGTGCCTTGGCCAGATTCTGCAAACGAATCAGGTCGCCATGCCCGGACGCTGCGAAATACAGCGGCACCGCACCGGTATGGCGACCGAGCGGGATCATGATTTGGTCAGCCACTGCCGCAGCCGTGTTGTGTTGATCAAGCACATGCGCCAAAGACTCGATCGTTGGGTGTTCGGTCAGCAGAAACAGCGGCACGCGACGACCAAGAAGTGTCTCGACACCGGCGAGAATATCCACCGCTGCCAGCGAATCCCCCCCGGCTTCAAAAAAATTGTCCGCCACACCCAGATCATCCCGCTTCATGACGCGCTGCCAGAGTTGCAGCAAGGCAAGTTCCATCGCGGTCGAAGGTAGACGTTTGCTGTGCTCCGTCCCCTGAACGACAGGTTCCGGCAGCAGGTCATAAGCCACTTTTCCGGAACTGGTGAGTGGCAGTTCAGCCAGCGTACTGAAACCGGATGGAAGCATGTAATCCGGTAACCGACCCGCCAGCGAAGTCCGCAGTCGATCCGCCACTGGCAGGCCCTCACCCGCCACCCAGGCATGCAGGAATCGACGCTCGTCAGCCCCGACGATCAACTTGACTGCCGCTTGCGTCACTCCTGCCACAGCCAGCAGCGCCGATTCGATTTCACCCAGTTCGATACGATAGCCGCGCAGTTTGACCTGACGGTCAGTCCTGCCAACGAAATGCAGCACACCGTCACCATCCAGCCAGCCACGATCACCAGTGCGATACATGCGCCCATCATGAAAAAATGGATCCCGAAGAAACGCGCTGGCATTGAGTTCCGGGCGATTGAGATAGCCGCGCGCCACGGCGCGTCCACCCAAGTAGATTTCGCCAGTGACGCCGCCCGGCAGCAAGCTGCCGTGATCATCAAGGATGTAAACACGCGCCTCAGCAATCACCCTGCCAATTGGCAAGGCATCCACGGAGATTTCATCACGACATGGCCAGGCAGTGGCAAAGATCGCCGTTTCAGTTGGCCCGTAGACGTTGAACAGATTTGCTCCGGTCGTCGCCACAAAGCGTTGTGCCAGTTCAGGAGCCAGCACCTCGCCACCGCAACAGACGTTGCGAAGTCGCGTTTTTTCACCCTCGGGAAGCGATGCCAGCAAGCCCTGCACTGTTGCCGGCACCAGCGCCAGAATGCTGACGCAAAACCGGGCAACAAAGGGGCCGATCTGATTGGGCACCATGCGTCCTGGTGGTGGTAAGGCAATACTGGCACCGTTGATCAGGGGCAGGAAAAACTCGATCAGGGCGGGGTCAAAGGTCGCCTGCGTGCATTGCCCGGTACGGTCGTCAGCTTGAATTCCATAAGCCTGGCCGATCCAGTCAAGGCGGATGGCCAGCGCCTCATGTTCGACCATCACGCCTTTGGGCGTCCCGGTAGACCCTGATGTGAACAACACATACGCCAGATCACTTAACGTCGGTAATCCGCTCACCAACGCATCGGAGAGCAGTGCACTCTCGTTTGCGTCAACGTGGAGAAGCGGCGTGGGCAGATCACAAAAACGTTGGGTGAGTTCCGTATCCGCGATCAGGCAGACCGCCTGACTATCATCGAGAATGAGGCCAAGGCGAGCCACCGGTGCATCCGGGTCCAGCGGCAGGAATGCTCCGCCCGCCAGATTGACCGCCAGCAAGGCAACCAGTTGATCGATTGAGCGCGCCATCGCCACCGCCACGATACGGTCGCGTGCCACACCCCGCGCGCGCAGTTCGGTCGCCAGATGACAGGCCCGGCTCAGTAACTGCCCGTAGTTCAGTTCACCACCATCCCAAACAACCGCCACCGCCTCCGGCGCCCGTTTGGCCTGCGCAATGAAATGCCGGATATAGGGCTGTTTTTCAGGTTCACCGTAGATGCCGCCAGGGGCACCTGTCGCCGGTTGAATTTCCACGAGCAAATGCTGACGCTCGGCAGGCGGCACGATGTCGAGCGACGACAAAGCTGCCTCAGGATCATCAAGCATCGTCTGCGCCAAGTACCAGATGCGCTTGCCGATCAGGCCGACTTCGTCTGCCGCGAAATAAGCCGGGTGAGCTTCCAGTGTCAGTTCAACATCCTGATCTTGCACCGCCTGAAACTCGCAGAGTGTCAGCCCCAGCGGATACCGGGCCAGGCCGGAGAAGGTCTGCCGCGCCCCAGCGGAGGCCCCCTCTCCGAAATGCAGCTTGTAATCTTGGCGTTCAAAAGAAAACAGAATGTCGAACAGACTGTCGCGCCGTTGACGGAGTGTGCCCAACTCACGCCCCAGTTCGCTAAGCGGATAGCGCTGATAGCGGACACTGGCCTTCAACGCGCTTTGTACCTGCGCCAGCAGTTGGTCGACCGAACTTTGCGGATCGATACGCAACACCAGTGGAAAGACCCCCACAAACATGCCGGGCGTGGCGAGAAACCGCTTTCCGGAGCGATTCAGTGATGGCAGCGCAATGACGATATCGCGACGCCCGGTCGTCCGATGAAAATACACCGCGAGAACCGCCACCAGATACGAAAACAGGGTCATCCCCTGCCCGGCTGCGGCCGTGCCGATGCGGTCGTAAGCACTGCGTGCAAGACAAACGGTGCCGTTGTGCGCTTCAGGCAAACTCAGCGAAGACGGCTGCCGGTAGCGCATCTCGAATAGCGGGGCGGGCAAGGCCGGCAACTTTGCCTGCCAGAAGGCCTGATCCTTTTCGAATGCAGCGGACTGACGATACTCCAGCGAATCCTCGATATAGCGGCGATAGCCCGGGTCGCCACTCTCCGGAATCGGCGCCCCCTCGGCCAGCGTGTTGTAGAGCACCGCCCAGCGCTGCATGATGCGCGACGTCCCCCAACCATCCATGATCAGATGGTGAAACTGGATGCTCAGGCCATGGAGTTCATCCGAATGACGCAGCAAAGCAAATCGCCAGGGCGGTGTCTTGCCGTCAAACAGATACGGCGTTTTCATCCACGCCTGCCACCACACCTGCATCGCCGCCCTCGGATCGTCGCTCGGCGGCATCTGGACCACCGGCAGATCCGGGGTGTAAGCAGGCAACAGCCACTGCCCGCCCTCGTCCAGGCGCGGTACCAGGCGCAGCGCCTCGCACTCTTCGATCAGCCGCAGGAAGGCTTGACGAAACACGCCCAAATCAAACTTGCCATCGATAAACCCGGCACCGCCGATATTGAGGTGCGTACTGTCTGGCCAGGTTCGCTGATCCAGCCAAACCTCCTGCTGACTGAGCGAAAACGGCAGCAGTTCGGCCATCAGACCTGTCCCGGCAAATGCGGCCAGCCAGCAATCTGCTGCAAGGCGTGGCGATAGCCGATCTCGACAATCTCCTCGGCGCGCCGGTAAGCCATGATCGGAAACTCGGTCACCGGTGGCGCCAGATAATGATCTGCCAGCGCCTTGGTCCGGCTGCGTTGATGCAAGCCACCGATATGCCCGGCACGATAAAGAATGGCACCAATCGACGGCGACTGCTGATCATCGGAAAAATAGGACTTCAGCGTCTTCATGACCGACAAACGCTGCACCTCGGGTGCGACGCCCAGCGCGCCACCGACATCGACATCGATGGCAATCACCGTCCCGTTGCCCCGTCGCTGCTCCAGTGGCGTACCCAACCGCGCGCGCATCGGGCTGATCGGCACATTATCGAGAATCGCCCCATCCACCAACAAATCACCGTTGTGAACTACCGGCGGCAACAAACCCGCCGGCGAATTGCTGGCCAGCACCGCACGCCACAGGGGGCCGCTGTCCAGCACCGTAGTTTCCACCCGACTCAGGTTGCAGGCCGCAGCAAAAAATGGACGCCAGAGTTGCTCAATGGTCTGCCCGCCGAACATGCGGCGCAGGTCGCGCGAAATACGCTGCCCGGACAGTAGAGAGATCAGCGGCAGGGTCGGCCGTTCGCCACCCATCGCAAAGCGCCGGGTACGTTCGAGGATGTCATCGAGTGGCACACCGCTGGCATACTGCGCGCCAATCAACGCACCCATGCTGTTGCCACCAATCAAATCGACCGGCACACCCAGTTCTTCGAAGGCACGCAGCACCCCAAGATGTGAGAATCCGCGCGCCCCGCCACCGCCCAGCACCACCCCCACCGCACGACTGGTGAGGAACCTAGCCAACCGCGCAAAATCGCGGTCACGCCCGAGACGCACCGGGTACAGGCGTTCAACATCTCGCGGCAAAAGCCAAGGCTGCGGCAAGTCTGGTACGGTGGCCTCAGCCGCATGCACTAGCAGCAGGTGTTTGCGCTTCATGGCAAACCCCGCCTCGCCCACCAGAGCGCGTTCGACAGCCGAAAGATCACGACTATCTCCGGCATTCGCCACAAAGATCACCTGATCGGCCTGGCGGAATGCCCGACGGGTCTCCGCCGTATCCTCTGCAGCGCCTTCGAAAACCAGATAGTCAAATTGATGCTCGAGCGCATCAAAGCTTTCCGGTGCCTGCTGAATCATCGGCACCCGCAAAGCCTTGCCAAAAGTCTGCAGCGCCTCGACCAGTGCCGTACTGGCTTTTTCGGTCGCCACACCCGCGTTCAGCGGAATCAGCGCAAACGTCTGCGCCCGCCGCTGCTCGGCCACCTGCGGTGTATGCCTTAGCTGGTGGTAAAGCGCCTGAGCAAACACCCGGTTCAAGGCGACCGGGTGGCGTTGCAGGAGCTGCTCGAAGGCACCGTGGTAGAGGAATGCAACAGTTGAATCCCGCACTGCCGTGACGTCGGCAAAACGTCTTTGCTGCAGCAACAGGCCGGTTTCTCCCACCGTTTCACCCGGGCAAACCTCATTATAGAGACGTAAGCCAGCGACCTGATCTTGGCGGGAAACACGCAGGCGGCCGCTGATCACGATGATCATGCTATCCGCGACCTCGCCCTCCTTGAGTAGCTGATGGCCGCCTTCAAATGAGCGCAGATTGAGCGCCGCAGCAAGGTCAAGCAAAACCGGCTCTGCCAGCTGCCCGAAAACTTTGCTGGCGCGCAAAGTCTCCAGCAAGCGGACGGCGGCTTGGTCGGGCGGGTTCATCCCGGGCTCCGCTGACCGGAACTTGGTCAGTCGGCGTAGCCCATCGGATTGGCGGATTGCCAACGCCAGGCATCGACGCACATCGTGTCGATATCCCGTTCAGCCCGCCAGCCCAGCAGTTGCTCAGCCCGCACCGGGTTGGCAAAACACGCGGCGACATCGCCGGGCCGACGATCGACGATACGATAATGCACTGCTCTACCACTGGCGCGCTCGAACGCCTTGACTACCTCAAGAACGCTGTAGCCACGCCCGGTGCCGAGATTCACCGGGAAGACGCCAGCCTCGCGATCCAGCGCCGCCAGCGCCGCCAGATGACCGCGGGCGAGGTCAACCACATGAATGTAATCACGAACGCCGGTGCCATCGGAGGTCGGGTAATCGCCGCCAAAGACGCTGAGTTCCGCCCGACGGCCAACCGCCACCTGCGCGACGAAAGGCATCAGATTATTGGGAATGCCCTGCGGGTCTTCGCCGATCAAACCACTCTCGTGCGCCCCGACCGGGTTGAAATAACGCAACAAGGCCACGCGCCAGCGCGGATCAGAGGCCCCGATATCCCGTAACATCTCCTCGATGTGCAGCTTGGTGCGCCCGTAGGGGTTGGTCGCCTTCAACTCGGCGGATTCATCGATCGGCACCACTTTCGGGTCCCCATAAACCGTGGCCGACGAGCTGAATACCAGCCGGAACACGTCTGCGCGGGCCATCGCCTCGAACAGCCGCAGCGAACCGACGACATTGTTGTCGTAATAGCTCATCGGCAACGACACCGACTCGCCGACGGCCTTCAGGCCGGCAAAATGAATGACCGACTTGATCGAATAGGCAGAAAAAATCCGGTCCAGCGTATCGGCATCACGGATATCCCCGTCAATCAGTTTCGCCCGCTTGCCGCAAATCTGCTCGATGCGCTCCAGCACCTTGGGCGAACTGTTGCTGAAGTTATCGAGTATCAGCGCATCGTGGTTGCCGTTCAGCAACTCGACCACCGTATGCGAGCCAATATAGCCCGCGCCACCTGTCACCAGAATCATGAATCCCCCGTCGCGCCGGCGCTGCCGGCGTCTATTGAAATGTGATACTCAGGATTCTGCCCGAAATCACAAAGATGACTCAAGCGAAGTCCGGAGACAAACAGGCCGCACTATTTGCCAGCAGCAGGTAAGCAAGGATGATAGTCTGGATTCGCAGAACCTCGTGCGTCACATGGACGGCTTGGTTTCGTCTTCCAAGTCGGCAGCAACGCTAGCGAGCCTTCGGACTGTCAGCGCGCAGCGTTGCTCGATCAAGGCCACAACCTGCTCAACCACGCCATACTGCACGAAGCCAAGCGTGGGCTCGGACTGCAGATTGCGTGCGACAGATGGCATCGATGTTGCCAGAGCCAGTATCCGTTTTCTGGCCAGCGCCTTGCTGAGGCCAACGGCTTCAGCAAATTGGTCCCAATGCCGTGCCTGGACTTCACTGAACTTGTATTTGCTGCCAATCTTCATTGCCATCTTGGGCGTCAGATTCGGATACACTGCCGTTGACAGTACATCGTAGAGCGGCGCTAGCACAGGAGCACTGTTCGCATACAGCAACGAAAAATTCTTGGCGTGCGCATCGTGGTTACCGATCAAGGCATTAAAGATCACATAGTCGAGCATTCGCAGAATCTGCGGTGCGCTGGGCCGTGTCACTCTGCGAAGAAGATCGAAACACTTCGTCAGATCGGGACCACCTTCGTTCTGGTATTTAATTTCCGGAACAACGCCCAGCGCTTGGCAAAAATCCTCTTGATGCAAGCGCAGTCGCTGACCTTGTCCACCATCCATCCGGTCGTAGCGTTCAACCAACAAAAACTGCCGGCCCAACACGGAAAGCACCCGCGCCCTTGCCGGTTTGAGTTGCATGGCATCGGCCAGCGCCAGGCAAAATCCCTCGTTGATTACTGTTTCAAGTAAAGCTCGGATCGGCGGTTTCAGAATGTGCGAACTGGGCGTCCCATTTCTCGGTAGGCCGATCCGCTCGCCATCGAAGACCACCGGCAACTTGTCTTGTGCGCCTGCCAGCGAGAGGCGCAGGCCATCCTTACCAGCCAACATCGGCCGATGGGGCAGTTCATCGAGAATGGCAATGATCTCTTCGTCGCTCAGCCACTGCACATCATGGGTTTGGCTGGGCAACGAATGCCCTTGCGCAAGCAGGGTCACAGCCCCGGCACATTCCCCGCCAATGCGATCGAGCAGCGCAAAGTCGTTCTGATTCGACACCTGGAATTGCTGTGCGATGAGACGCCGCATTTGCCCCTCTGGCAACAACCCTGCAAAAAACGCACGGGCGCGACGATCGTCGAAAAATTCTGCTTGCAGAGGCAGCGAGCAGGAAAGCGGCACTGCGTCAGGGCGCGAGAGCCAATCCGGGGCGTAGCGGAAATTCAGCCGGCCGTCGATCAGAGCCAGCGTGCCAACCCACTCGTCAGACAGCCAGACCTCCAGATCATGCGCCATACGCATTGCCTTCAGGATGATCCTCAAGGGCAGATAATGGCAACCCTGAGACTTGGAGCACTCCCCCCAAGGCATCCACCACGCGCAGCACGTTTTCAAGCCGAACGGTGGGCTTGCCAGCTTCAAGTTCAACGATGAAGCGCACACCAACGCCAGCTACCAACGCGAGTTGAGGCTGCGTCAGGCCTAGCTGCTTTCGCGCAGCGCGCAGGATGTCGCCGAGTTGATTTGGGGTACGTATAGATTTCATCGCCAGCCCTGTTTCCCGTTCGGGAAATTATCAACCGGTTCAAGGGGACGGGCAAGCAATATTTCCCATTCGGGAAATTTTTTCTTGGTCCTGCACACCCAAAGAAATAAATCCCCGATCGGGAAATATCGGTGGCGACAAGCCCGGGTTGCCTCGACTGCGGTGACCGTGCGTATCACTTGGCACGTGAATTCCCGCGATCATGAATCAACAAGCCAGAAACGACCCCGCGCGAAAATAGCAGTTAAGCGTGCCGCGACTTCAACCAATTAACGCGCGTCCCCCTCGGCGTGAGACAAGTGCTTCTGACACCAACGGCAGTCAAGCCCACTCACGCCCGCCCGTAAGTATCCTCAAACCGCACAATGTCGTCCTCGCCCAGATAGCTGCCGGACTGGACCTCAATCATCTCCAGCGGAATCACGCCCGGGTTTTCCAGTCGGTGGGTGACCCCCAGCGGGATGTAGGTTGACTGGTTTTCAGAGACAAGGAAGGTTTCACTGCCCTTGGTGACACGCGCCGTGCCGCTGACGACAATCCAGTGCTCGGCGCGATGGTGGTGCATCTGCAGCGACAGCGTGCCGCCCGGCTTGACGCCGATGCGCTTGACCTGGAAGCGGTCGCCGGCATCGACGCCGTCGTACCAGCCCCACGGGCGATAGACCTTGCGGTGCCATTGCGCGACGCTGCGTTGATCGGCCTTGAGTCGATCAACCACCTTTTTCACATCCTGCGTCGCATCGTGGTGCACCACGAGGATGGCGTCGTCGGTTTCCACCACGACAAGATCGCTGACGCCGACACAGGCCACCAGACGACTCTCAGAAACGGCCAGTGTGTTACGGCAGTTCTCGAGCAACACATCACCGCGGCTGGCGTTGCCCTCGCCGCACTTGGGCAAAACCTTCCACAACGCATCCCAGGCACCGACATCCGACCAGCCGGCCGACAGCGGAATCACCATGCCGCGCGGCAGGCCGGGCGTGCCGGCGGTCAGGCGCTCCATCACTGCGTAGTCGATCGAATCCGACGGACAGGCGGCAAAGGCATCCTTGACCAGACGGACGAAATCGCCATCGGGCTGCGGGCCGGCCATCGAGGCTTTACACGCGGCGAGAATGTCCGGACGGCCAATCGCCAGAGCGGCCAGCCAGACCGAGGCTTTCATGACAAAAATGCCGCTATTCCAGAGATAGTCGCCGGCAGCGAGGTAGCTTTCCGCAGTTTCGCGGTTCGGCTTCTCGACGAAGCGGGCCAGTGCAAACGCACCGGAACCATCGTTCAGCGCCTCGCCCTGCTGGATATAGCCATAACCGGTTTCCGGACAATCCGGCGTAATGCCGAACGTCACCGCCGCACCAGTCTCGGCCAGCGACACCGCGCGCGCCACCACCGCACGGAAAGTCTCGCCATCCGTAATCACATGATCCGCCGGCATCACCACCAGCACCGGGTCTTCACCATCGCGGTTGGCCCACAGCGCCGCCAGCGTCATCGCCGGCGCGGTGTTGCGCCCGACCGGTTCGAGCAGCACCGTGCCGTATTTGCCCAGCATGCGCACCTGTTCGGCGACGACAAAGCGATGTTCCTCGTTGCAGATCAACAGCGGCTGCCCCAGGTCGGCCAACCCGTCGAGACGAGCGACGGTAGCCTGCAACATCGACTGCTCATCGACCAGCGGCAGCAACTGCTTGGGGTACTTCTCGCGCGACAAGGGCCACAGGCGGGTGCCGGAACCACCGGAAAGAACGACAGGCAGAATCTTGCTCATGTTTGGCTTCCAAAAACAGACCGGCTGCGGTCAACCGGAAAAACAGTCAAAAATCGGGAACGGGCTCAACGATAGCGGAATTTTGCAGCACAGGAAATGACGAACACGTATCCTGAGGCGCTGCGCACAGTCAAGCTGCACGCGCCAAAATCCGCTGCAGGCCCAGCTGCACCAGTTCTCCAGCCCGTGCCTGCGTCGTTGCCTCAGCGTAACAACGCAATTCCGGCGCGTTGCCTGACGGGCGGAAATGAACGATCTCGCCGTTGCACAAGGTCACCCGCAGACCATCCGTCTGATCGAGCGCGGCGGGTTCGCCAATGCCGCTGAGCAGCGCTGAAAGCGCAGGATTCGAAGCCGCCAGTTCCGCCAACAGGCGCTGGCTGGTTTCAGTCGGAAAATTCTGCAAGCGGTCGCTGGCGGTGAAGCGCGGCGGCAAGCCCTGCGCCAGCGCCGACACCGGCACCCCGCGACTACGCGCCGCATGGAGCAAACACAGGATCGGCAACACTGCATCGCGGGTCATCAGGGGCGACAAGGCGCCCCCGGTGCGCGCCAGCGGCGTCCCCACCAGAAAACCGCCATTGGGCTCGAAGCCGACCACCGACTGCTCGCCAGCCGCGATCAGTGCCTCGATGCCGGCAATGACGTAAGGCGAACCGATGCGGGTGCGGCGCACCGTAGCAAAAGCACCGGACAGTTCCAGCGCCGTATTGCAACTGACCGTCGTCACCACCGCCTGCGCCCCCAGAGCCTGAGCGCACAGGATGCCGGCAACGTCACCGCGCAGCCAATTGCCATGCTCATCACCCAGCAGCGGCCGGTCGGCATCGCCATCGGTGGAGAGGATGGCATCGAAGCCATGCTCGCCCGCCCAGGCACGTGCCTGCAGTACATCCGCCTCGGCCACCGCTTCGGTATCAATGGGCACGAACTGGTCAGTCCGCCCCAGCGAAATCACTGTCGCCCCCAGGCGCTGCAGCAACTCCGTCAGCAGATTGCGCGCGACGCTGGAATGCTCATAAAAGCCCAGGCGCATGCCCTCCAGGCAGCGACTGGGGAAGAAGCCGAGATAACGCGCCAGATACAAGGCCGCAGCGCCCTCGCCGGCCCGGGGCAACGGCATCGTCAGCGGACCGGTCGGCAGGCAAACCGTCGCCGCGGCAATGCTCGCCTCATCCGCCTTGGTAATCTCGCCCGCGACGCCATAAAACTTGATGCCATTGCGGTCAAAAGGAATGTGGCTGCCCGTCACCATCACGCCCGGAATACCCTGCACCTGTGCGAAATAGGCCAGTGCCGGTGTCGGAATCGCTCCACAGTAATCGACCGCCATCCCCGCCGCAACGATTGCCGCCGCGCAGGCCGCAGCAATGGCCGGACTGCTCGGACGCAGATCGATCGCCAACGCGACCCGCTTCGTCCCCGGCGGCAGCGTCTGGATAAACGCCGCCGTGTAGGCAAAGCAGACCTCATCGGTCATATCCACCACCCGCCCGCGGGCACCGCTGGTGCCAAAGCGGACACCGCTGGCGTCCATCATGGCGCTGATTCCCAAGCTACGTTTCACATCGTTCATTTGCCACAAAACTCCCAAATTCCATGCCAACAACGCCACCGTAGCAGCAAACATGCCTGCCAAAATTCGGCAGAATTTCGCGTTGACCGCAGCAGTACGCCGGATTCATTAAGCCGTCAGCCAATCCCCAAAACCAGCAGAGGGAAAGCGCTTCTCAAGTGCGCGCAAGCCACGAAGCGCCCGCGAAGACCAACCTTGACCACGCCCAACGAGGTCGGCCCAAGCCTCTTCGACCTCCCAAGGACGCTGATCTCTCAATACCGTGAGCAAAAGCCCGGCCTGAATTAAATCTTTACCGGACTTAGACACAAACGCCCCCTCCCGCTCGCCAGCGACGATCAATTTATGCAGGGCAAAGCGCGCTGGATGGGGCACATTCACTGTGATCGCGCTATTCCCGCAGAGCAACGCCGTCTGCTGAACGTTTTCCAAAGAGAATTCCATAAATCGCAAAGGCTGCAATGTGACATGCAGGTCTGGATGCTCGAACGGAGCCTCGCCAGAACTCCCGACCGTCGTCAGAAAATCCAGGCGGAACTCCTTCTCGTTAGGAATCAGATAGGCACCACCGGTCTTGCCCGACAGCCCGGTGATGGGCAGGAATCCCATATTCAAAGACAGGATCGCCTCGTGGGTTTGAACCTGACACTCCGGTGCCAGCGCCAGAGAAATATTTTTTCCGGCGTGGGCGAAGTCAATGTCCTGCGTCTGAGAAGCATCCACCCCAAGCCACTTCACACCGAGCATATTGCCGTAAGCAACAAAGGCGTGCGTACCGATCAACACGCCCCCTGCCTGAAAAAAACCATACTCTCCCAAACGCCGCAGCACCCGGTAATGTCGCGGCAGAACTTCAGCACCGCCCAGAACCACGGCAGCACGTGCCAACGGCCCCAATGACTCCGCAGCAGCAGGCTGGCCCGCTCTGGCGATAAGTGCCTGGACCGCCTCGCCTTCCGGCCCGACAAACACCTGACGACGAACGCCAGCAGGCTCGGTGTACTGGTAGTACCAATACTTGTGCCCCTTGACTATCTTGGGCACGAAGGCACCGGGCAAATCTGCAACCGATCGCATGTGCTCCACCGTTAACGCAACCTCCACCACCTGCGAAAACGCGGTCTGGGCAGTCAGTGAAAGCGACGACGAAAGCACGCAGTTATACTCAAAAATAAATTAATTGAGTATAACCACAAATACCCGCCAACCAGCGCAATTAGCGAGCATTGCCGGACACTTCAATGAACCGGTTCAGCAAGTTGAAATGCCCCCACACGGCTCAATCCTTCCCGAACAAATCCCGCGTATAGACCTTGTCGACCACATCGCTGATGTCGTCCGTCAGGCGATTGGCGACGATGACATCGGAGATGCGCTTGAATTCGGCGAGATCGTTCACCACGCGTGAGTGGTAGAACTCGGCCTCGGTCAGCACCGGTTCGTAAACCACGACCTCGATACCCTTGGCCTTGATCCGCTTCATGATCCCCTGGATGCTGGACGCACGGAAATTGTCGGAGCCGGCTTTCATGATCAGGCGATAGACGCCGACGACCTTGGGCTTCATGCGCAGGATGCTGTCGGCGACGAAGTCCTTGCGGGTGGTGTTCGATTCGACGATGGCGTGGATCAGGTTCTGCGGTACGTCGCGGTAGTTGGCGAGCAGTTGCTTGGTGTCCTTCGGCAGGCAATAGCCGCCATAGCCAAAGGACGGGTTGTTGTAATGGGCGCCGATGCGCGGGTCGAGGCAGACGCCGTCGATGATCTGCCGGCTGTCGAGGCCATGGGTCTCGGCATAGGTGTCGAGCTCGTTGAAGTACGCGACGCGCATGGCCAGGAAGGTGTTGGCAAACAGCTTGATGGCCTCGGCTTCGGTCGAATGCGTGAGCAATACCGGCGCGTCCTTGCTGATGGCGCCTTCCTTGAGCAGATCGGCAAACTGTTGTGCCCGAGCCGAACGCTCACCAACGATGATGCGCGACGGATGCAGGTTGTCGTAGAGTGCCCGGCCCTCGCGCAGGAACTCCGGCGAGAAGATCACGTTCTCGCATCCCAGCGTGGCACGCAGCTTTTCTGTAAAGCCGACCGGCACCGTGGACTTGATGACCATCGTCGCCTGCGGGTTGATCGCCATCACATCCTTGACCACCGCCTCGACCGAACGGGTGTTGAAGTAGTTGGTCTCGGGGTCGTAATCGGTGGGTGTAGCGATGATGACAAACTCGGCACCGCCAAAGGCTTCCGCCTTATCCAGCGTGGCGCGCAGATTGAGTGTGCGGTTCTGCAGGTAGTCCTCGATCTCGACATCGACAATCGGCGACTCCTTGCGCTGCAGCATCGCCACCTTTTCCGGCACGATATCCAGCGCGACAACTTCATGGTTTTGCGCCAGCAAAATGGCATTGGACAGACCGACGTAACCGGTACCAGCGACAGCAATTTTCATAATTGATCCATCGTTCAACAAAGTGGGGGGAAGTATATGTCAGCGGGAAGGCCTGGCCTGTGCAAAACGCCACACAATGGCATCTGCCCCCGGCAGACCGCCATTAAGCAACAAGATATTCAATTGGCACCCCAAGGATTAATCACCGGAACGCGGGCTGCCTCATAAGGCGCTGTATCCCGCGATGCAACCATGAACCCGCGTGACGCGGCGATTGCAGCGATGTAACCGTCCGGCGTCGGGAAGCCACGCCCGGCAACCCGGGCGGTCACGGCCAGTTCGGCATAATGCCGTGCGGCATCGATATCGAATGGCAGCACCCGATCCTTGAAAAGCGCCATCAGACCATCCACCGCCTGCGACAGGACCTCCTTCCGCCTGCCATCAGGGAGCGCGCCAATGCCAAACAGCAGTTCGGCGAGCGTCACGCTCGAGAGATACAGCGTTTCGGCGACTTGATCATTCAACCAATTCTGAACCGCCGGGCACGGGTCGGGCTTCATCGCCTCGGAAACCACGTTGGTATCGAGAACGATCATTCGAACCCCAACGGCTCGGCCGGCGTTTTATCCTGCACTGCGTTGAATACCTCGAAATCCTCGTTTTCAAGGCCCAGTTTGCGCCCTAATGCCGCCAGTGCGTCACCCAGACGAACACGCGCCTCCGGTTTCACCGCGTTAGCCAGAATCTCGCGCACCTCGGCTTCGGTACTGCGCCCGTGCAAAGCAGCCTGCACCCGTAATGCACGATGCACATCATCAGGCAGATTTCGTACCGTCAGCATTGCCATATAGTCACCTCACGAAATTGCATGCCACGCATTCATTTTATCGTTATGCATGCACTTTCACAACAAAGCCCCCTTTTGTCTCGACAAACAAATCAGGTGCCCAAGCATTGATCGGGAACGGCTGATTGATCTGCTACCGTCATTCCCGCGAAAGCGGGAATCCATAAAACGACGCACTTGATCCCCGTTTTCGCGGGGATGGCAATAAATTCAGGGGCCGCTCATAAAGCAGCCCACCAAAAGCTGAGCGGCACAGCAAACAGGCAATCTGAAAACGCCACCAACTCGCGCCCTGAATAAAACACAATGCCACGCTGAAAACTGCTCCCCTCGGTTTCCTGCAAGTGGCGCAAACCCTTGAAATCGGCACAATCGATGCTGGCACTCGCCTTGACTTCAATACCGGTCAGCTGGCCGAGGCGATTTTCCAGTACGAAATCAACCTCGATATCGGTTTGCGTCCGGTAATGCCACAAGGACAAACCCTTGTTCGAGAACGCCAGATGCCTCATCAACTCACACGCTACATAAGTTTCCACCAGTTGCCCGGGCAAGCCCGGCAGCCCCAGCAGTTTTTCTGGCGACAGATCGAGCAGCCACGACAACAGGCCGGTATCCGGCAAAAAGACCTTGGGCGCTTTGACCAGACGTTTGCCCGGGTTGCGTGCCCAAGCGGGCACACGCTGAACCAGAAACAAAGTTTCGAGCAGACTCAAATAGCGCTTCAATGTCGTTTGCGTCAGCCGGCTGGCGCGCGAAATCTCGGCCTGGTTCAGCAGGTTGGCACTCCGGGTAGCCAGCAACTGCAGCAAATGCGGCACCTCCGTCAGTTGCTCCAGATTAGCCAGATCGCGCACATCTCGCTGCAAAACCGTTTGCAAATAGCTCTCGAACCATGCCGACCGCCGTTTTGCTGACGACCGCGACACCGCCTCGGGAAAGCCACCTTGCAGCAAGCGCTCAACCAAATCCTCACGATTGCAGGCGGGTAACGAGATCGCTCCAAGCGCGCCATCGAACAAGGAATCAGCACGGTTAAAAACCGCATCTCCGGCCATTTCTCCACCGGAAAGGGGGCAAAGCGTGAGGATTTCCATCCGCCCAGCCAGCGAATCAGCCAATGCCGGCAACAGCAGCACATTCGCCGAAGCCGTCAGCAGAAACCGCCCCGGACTGCGGTCACGATCCACCGCCGCCTTGATATCGAGGAACAAGGCCGGCGCCCGCTGAATCTCATCCATCACCACCGGGCCGGAAAGCCCGGCGACAAACCCGGCAGGATCAGCTCTGGCCGCTGCCAGCACAACACGATCATCCAGCGTCAGGTAGCGCCTGCCCTGTCGCTCTGCCAAGCCTTGAACCAACGTGCTCTTGCCTGTCTGGCGCGCGCCATTGAGCAACACCACCGGCGTATCAGCCAGGGCCTCGCTCAACAACGGTTCGATATGGCGAGGAAACATTACGCAAAGGCTCCATGAAAATCATCCATTCAATGGACGATTTTACATGCAAAAACCCGAAACCGAATGCTTCTACCAGTTCTCTCAGATCGACGCGCCATTCATCAATTGCCATCCCCTACGGGGAATTCCAATCGGGTGCGGTCAACCCGAAAACTTGCCCAAAAATGAAACCCACTCAATCCTTCCCAAACAAATCCCGCGTATAGACCTTCTCGACCACATCGCTGATGTCGTCCGTCAGGCGGTTGGCGACGATGACATCGGAGATGCGTTTGAATTCGGCGAGATCGTTCACCACGCGTGAGTGGTAAAACTCGGCTTCGGTCAGCACTGGTTCGTACACCACGACCTCGATACCCTTGGCCTTGATCCGCTTCATGATTCCCTGGATGCTGGACGCACGGAAATTGTCGGAGCCGGCTTTCATGATCAGGCGATAGACGCCGACGACCTTGGGCTTCATGCGCAGGATGCTGTCGGCGACGAAGTCCTTGCGGGTGGTGTTCGATTCAACAATGGCGTGGATCAGGTTCTGCGGTACGTCGCGGTAATTGGCGAGCAGCTGTTTGGTGTCCTTGGGCAGGCAGTAGCCGCCATAGCCAAAGGAGGGGTTGTTGTAATGGGCGCCGATGCGCGGGTCGAGGCAGACACCGTCGATGATCTGCCGGCTGTCGAGGCCATGGGTCTCAGCATAGGTGTCGAGCTCGTTGAAGTACGCGACGCGCATGGCCAGGAAGGTGTTGGCAAACAGCTTGATGGCCTCGGCCTCGGTCGAGTGCGTGAGCAATACCGGTGCATCCTTGCTGATGGCGCCTTCCTTGAGCAGATCGGCAAACTGTTGTGCCCGTGCCGAACGCTCACCAACGATGATGCGCGACGGATGCAGGTTGTCGTAGAGCGCCCGGCCCTCGCGCAGGAACTCCGGCGAGAAGATCACGTTGTCACAGCCCAGCGTGGCGCGCAGCTTTTCCGTAAAGCCGACAGGCACCGTCGACTTGATGACCATCGTCGCCTGCGGGTTGATTGCCATGACGTCCTTGACCACCGCTTCGACCGAACGCGTGTTGAAGTAGTTGGTCTCGGGGTCGTAATCGGTGGGCGTGGCGATGATGACGAACTCGGCGCCGCCAAAGGCATCGGCCTTGTCCAGCGTGGCGCGCAGGTTCAGGGTACGGTTCTGCAGGTAATCCTCGATCTCGACATCGACAATCGGCGACTCCTTGCGCTGCAGCATCGCCACCTTTTCCGGCACGATATCCAGCGCGACAACTTCATGGTTTTGCGCCAGCAGAATGGCATTGGACAGACCGACGTAACCGGTACCAGCGACTGCAATTTTCATTCAACAACCCTCAAAAACGAATGGAGTTCCGACTTCCGCGGAAAGATTAATCTGAATCAACCGGTGCCCGCCGGCAGCTCCAACGCCCTGCCCTGTGAATACGCCTCCCAGGCCTGATTCACCAGGCTGGCCAAACGCTCGCGGAAAACCTCGGGGGCGAATCGCTCGGCATTGGCCCGGCAGGCCTGCGCCGAAATAGCCTGCGGCAAGCGCTCAAAAGAACGCACCGCCTCGCAGATTGCATCCGTCGACTGCTGATAAAAAAACATCCCGGTCCGCGACTCACCATCCGCGATCACGGTTTCCAGCGCGCCGCCCTTGCCGTAGGCAATCACCGGCGTTCCACAGGCTTGCGCCTCCACCGGCGTAATCCCGAAATCTTCTTCGGCAGCGAAAACGAATCCCCTGGCACGCTGCATGTGGTCGATCAACACCTCGGTAGACTGATAACCGAGCAAGCTCACGTTCGGGCCAGCTACTGCCTTTGCCTTTTCGAACTCCGGCCCTTCGCCGATCACGATCAGCCGCTTGTCCGGCATTTGGGCAAAGGCTTCGACAATCAGAGGAATCTTCTTGTAGGGCACCATGCGCGAAGCGGTGAAATAAAAATCCTCCTTCTTCGCCTGCATGGTGAAACGCGCCACATCGACCGGCGGATAGATCACTTCGGAATCCCGGCGATAAACCTTATGGATACGTCGGGCGATGAACCCCGAATTCGCCGCATAAACATCCACCCCGTTGGCGGTACGCAAATCCCACAGCCGAATGTAATGAAGAATCGCCCGCGCCAAGGCCCCCTTGACTCCCTTCACCAGGCCCGACTCCTGCAGATACTGGTGCTGCAAATCCCAGGCATAGCGGATTGGCGAATGCACATAGCTGACATGCAACTGATCCGGCCCCGTCAAAACACCTTTTGCCACCGCATGGCTGGACGACACAATCACGTCGTAGGCCGACAGATCAAGCTGCTCAATGGCCACCGGCATCAGCGGCAGGTAATTGCGGTACTGCGTGCGCGCCTTCGGCATCCGCTGCAAAAAAGTCGTCGTCGCCCGCTTACCCTTGACGAAATGTCGCTTGTCATCCGGCAAAAAATCGACCACCGCAAACAAATCCGCCTCTGGCCAGATATTAAAAATCTGTTCCAGCACCTTTTCGGCACCGGCATAAACCGTCAGCCAGTCGTGAACAACGGCAATCTTCATCGTGCAGCACTTTCCTTCAAATGATTTCCGGCCGAACCTGGCGCCGGCAACAAGCACAGCATGCGCTCGGTGCGCCGCTCATACGTTTGCTCCAGCGCCAGTTCCAGACGCTGCTCCAGCGGCGCCGCCTCGTTCCGCAAGGCCGCCTCGACCCCGGCAACAAAATCAGCCTGGTCCCTAGCGATGTAGGCCACATCGCTATGCCCCTGCAGCGCATGGAGCGCTGTCGACACCACCGGCAAACCTGCCGCCAGATACTCGAAAAACTTCATCGGAAACATCGAGCGAGTGTACTCATTCAACATGCAAGGCAGAATCGCGACGTCGAAGCCCTTCATGCAAGCAGGCAACTCCGCATAATCCCTGGGGCCAAGAAAATGCACGTTGGGCAGCGCTTCGAGCATCGCCACATTGGTGTGCGGGTCGCCCTCCCCGACCTTGCCGATCAGGGCGATCGACCACTCGGGATGCTGCAGCGCCATTTTCCTGAGCAACTCAAAGTCGACTTTGTACGAACTGATCGCGCCCACAAACCCGATCACCGGACCCGGCAGCGCTGCAATATCATCTGGCACTGCCGTCGCCTCGTCGCGTGCCCGGGCAAAGTGCCCGAAATCAGCCACGTTCGAAAAATAGTGGGTGTTCGGATTGAATACCCGGCGGCTCTCCAGCAGATATTCCGCCGTTACAAAGACCACATCGGCTTCCTTGACCAGCGCCGTATCGGCCGCCTCAATCTGAGCTACCGGCATACCCGGTTGCGCCTTGATCTCGTCCACGCAGTGATACACCGTGCAGGCAAAGCGCTCGTTCGAAAAGAAGGCCAGCGTCATCGGGTTATAGGTCCACATCACATCGGGCGCTATGCGACGACGCCACATCCAGAAACGCAGGCCACCCGCCAGCAGCAAGCGGTTGATCGCCCGCACCCAGCCGAAGCGCTGCAAGGGAATTACCAGGGGCGACCAGACCCACAGGTTTTCACGTACAGCATTCGCCGGCCGCAGACCCTTTTTCAGACGGCGCCAGATGCGCCCCAAATCCTGCGCCGTTGCCGACGGCTGACGCAAGCCTATCGAGTCGACATAAAGCACCCGATAGCCCCGGCGCGCCAGTTCGCAGGCAACGTGCTGCTTGTTGGTCCAGAAGGGATTGTCCCAGTCCGCCGTTGAGAGCAGGACGACATCGCGGGTTTCGGCCAATTGATTCATATTGAATATCTTATTTCTTGGGTGTGACAGACATGTTTCGGCCCTAACGCTTAAGCAGGGAACGCGCCTGCATCACGCTGCGCCGATGCCAGGGCAAAGCGATCAGCGCGACCAGCCAGAAAACCAGCGCGACCAGCGCATTCAGCCAAAGATTGGGCGCTGCGTCGTGCAGCATTGGCGCCACCACGGCGCAATACAGCAGGGCAAGCACAAGGAGGCTGCTCAGTTCGCCAGCCAGCTCGCGAACGACGCCCAAGCGCCAGAGCACGAACGCACCAAAGACGATCCCCTGCGCCGCAGCCGCAACACCCAGTACCGCCGTGCCAAGCGACGACTGGCCGAGAAGCAGGATCGCCACGCTGCACGCAACACCGGCCAGACTGGCGATCAGCGCCCCGGCATTCTGCCCTCGGGCCGAGAGGAATTTTGCCCCGGCATAACCCAGCAACTGACCCCAAATACCGATGGCCATGCCCGAAAGAATTTGCGCCGTCACGGCAACCGAGCCAGCCCCAAAGGCACCCCGCTCAAACACGACAGAAATCACCAGTGTTGCGTTGGCAAATAGCAGTGCAGAAAGCGGCAGGCCGACATAAAGCAAGGCTCGGAAAGCGCCCAGCTTGGCCTGGCGAAACGCCGCATCGTCCATGCTGGCCATGGTCGACAGGCCAGCCAGGCCAAACGGCATCGCCACCAGAATAATCAGAGTTTCGGTAATGAAGCGCGCGTAGTCCACGGCGGCCATCGCATCCGGGCTAACCAGCGAGGCCACCCGCCGTTCGATCACGCCATTGATCTGAAAAGCTATGGGTATCCAGATCAGTACCCGGAAAACCTTGAAAAGATCGACCAGACCTTGCCGGATTTCCGGCGTCAAACGCCAGACCGGCCGCAAACTGAGCCCGGCCGCCACTGCCACACGCCCGCCCATGACGGCAAAGATCAGATAGGCAAGGACAAAGCCCAGGGCGATCAGGCTCGGCATGCCCAGCCAGCTCGCCGCCAGCGTCCCGACAATCAGGCCGAGACTTTGCAGCGAAGCCCGCGCCGCACTCAGCGTGCCGCGCCCCCAGGCCAGATCGACCGAAGCGAACAAGCCCGACACGACGTAGGCCGGCAAGGCCAGCGCAAGCACTTGCAGCATCGTCGTCGCCACTTGCCGGCGATCTGGGTCAAAACCGGGAGCCAGCAAGCTAACCCAGATCTCTGCCCCGGCAAAAAGCCCGATGGCCACCAGAATTGAGACCACCAGAAGAACGGTATAAAGGCCGGAGAACAAGGCGCTGGCACGCTGCGGCGCCGTTTCGCGCTGGGCGGCATATTGCGGCGTGAAGGCGCCGTTGATCGATTCGGAAACGAAACCGTGCAACGGGATCAAAAAGGCCGATTGCGCCAGTCGATAAGCCGATGCCACCGCACCGGTGCCAAACAGCCAGGCGAAGATCAGTTCGCGCAAGACGCCCAGCAATTTGCCCACCATGCCGCCGAGCAGCAGCACCCGCACCACCTTGAACATCGCTCAGCTCACCTCTTGCGGCAGCAGAATGTCGAGATATTTCCGGGCACACGCATTGAGTGAATAACCGGGCGTCAGCAGGGATGTGCTGGCGTTACCTTTCAACAAGGCCACTTGCAAGGCGCTGCTGAAGGCCGAAATATCCCGCGGATTTTCGTAGGCAATCGGAAAGGCCGGATCGAATACTTCGCGGGTATGCGCCGAGCACACCGGATACAGACCGGAGGCGAGTGCCTCCAGGACATTCATCGGCAACCCTTCTTGAGCCAACGTGGGAAACACGAAGGCATCGCCAGCGGCCAAAAGCTGAGAAACCCGCTCCCTTGCAACTGCCCCGGTCAACTGCAATTTCTTGCCAAAACCCAATTCTTCGCCCAGCGCCTTGAGGCGCTCCAGTTCTTCGCCGCCACCAATGACCAGCAGGCGGGCTGATTCGAGACCGGCGGATAACTGATGAAACGCCCGCAGGGCAATCTCGCCCCCCTTTTGCGGGTGCAGGCGCGCCGCGAAGACGGCAACCCGGTCATTGGCGGACCAGCCCAGCGCCGCGCGCTCCCGCTGGCGGCTGGCCGGGTCCGGGCGAAAAACATTTTCATCGACGCCATTGCGGATCAGGGCCGTGCCGGTATCACCCAGCATCCAGCTCACTGGCGCGGTCTGGAACTGGGTCTGCAAGACATCGCCGACCAGCGCGATGTGATCGAAATTGCGGTAGATGCCGGCATCCTTGAACAGCCAGTACGCATTGCGGGCCGATTTGGCCCATTGCAGCGGCCGCCCCGAGCGCCATTTCGAAACCAGCTCGCCCCACGAGGTGCCATGGGCCTGAAAGACAAAGCGGGCATTCGGGACCAGATGCCGGCGTGCGGCAAGCGCCGCCCCGGCCGAACTGACGCTCAGGATGCCATCGTAAGCGGCGCCCCGAACAGCCTCCTCGAACCATTGTGCCGATGCTCGCCACCAGCCACCGTCACAACGTTCCGGGCGTGTACCTTCTAGTGGAATGACCTGAACGCCATCCGCGAAAAACGGGCCGGACTTGCCGGGTACCTGGGTGGTGATGACCGTAACGCTGTGACCGAGCCGGGCAAATTCCCGAAACAGATCCCAGGCAATCGCCTGCATGCCGCCGATGCTGTGAAAGGGCAATGTGCGGGCCACACCCAGAATACGAGCACTCATTGCAGGGCTGCCCGGTAAATATCGACCAGCGCCCGCGACTGTTTGATGATATCGAATTCCTGCTCGACCATTTGCCGGGCCTGGATGCCCATGCGTTGCCGGAGCGCCTGATCGCGTAGCAGGGTGGTCATCGCGTCGGCAAGCGCCGGCACGTTGCGCTCAGGAACGAGTATGCCGGTCTGGCCATCGCGGACGGCTTCGGGAATGCCACCATGCCGGGTGCCGACGGTGGGCACACCCATCGCAGCAGCTTCCAGCAGAACCATGCCCAAACCTTCGGCATCGCCATTGGCGGCGGTGACGCTGGGCAACACCAGGGCACTGGCGGCCATCAGTTGGCGACGCACTTCGGCATGTGGCTGAACGCCGAGGAATACCACCCGGTCGGCAACGCCGAGTTCGGCTGCCAGCTTTTGCAGCGATTCGAGCAGCGGCCCGCCACCGAGGATGTTCAGTCTGGCTTCCGGCAGGCGTTTGACCAGTTCGGCAAAGGCGCGAATCAGGTAGGTTGTGCCCTTTTTTTCAACCAGACGGGCAACGTGGAGCAGGACGAGCTGATCGCCCTGACCGCCGGCCGGCTGAAAGGCTTTGGTGTCGACGCCGATAAAGTGCTTGCGCAACTTGGCTTCGGGAAAACCGGCCTTGAGCGCCTGATTGCGCATGAAGTCGGAGACGCAGATGAAAACCTTGCAATCCTCTTTCAGCTTTTGCTGGAAAAGGGCGTACCGCATCAGCGACGGACTGCCGGATTTCAGGAAATCGCCCCGCTTGGTCGTAATGTCGAAGCCGTGCAAGGTGGTGAGCAGCGGGATTTTCAGTTGCCGGGCGATGGCGTTGGCGTATAGGGCATCGATGGCGAAATGGGCATGAATCAGCGTGGCGCCAAATTTGCGGGCAGGCTCGATAAACGATGAAACGTCGCCGGCCCCAACCATACGCAGCGTTTTGAGCTTCGAAAGATTCGGGCTGAAGAAATCGAGGCGCGGGTCGGGCTTGCCAAACAGCTTGCGCCCCATCAGGAGCGCTGACGCACCCGGCAAGGCGGCGGTTTGTTCGGTGATGAAGGTTTCAGAGGGCTTGAAAAGCTGCATTCTGAAAATGATGGGTTTCAAAATTTGTACTCCACGGGATTGCTGTTGGCGTGGCTTTTGGCAAATGCTTGCATCCGGGCCAGCAAGACGCCCGATAACAGGCCAAGCAGGGGGGTGAAGTGCTGCTCGCCAAGAATGCCGAAGTTCTCGCCCTGGGCCTGTATCCAGAACCAGAGCACTCCCATCAGCAGACCACTGCCGAGATGACGGACACTGGAATCCGCGTGCAAGCTTGCTTTGAAGAGCCATTGAGCAAAGAAGCCCATGAAGGCAGCGAGCATTAATACGGCAAGTAGACCGCTCTGCCCCCAGAGGATCAGGAACGCGTTGTGCGCCGGATAGGTCGGGCTGACTCGATTGATATAGGCGTAGTACGGAAAACGTGCTTCCCAACCGCCAAAGCCCATCCCTTTTAACGGTGATCGGAAAAATTCCTGGTTGGCGAAATTCCAGATGACCTTGCGGACATCAAGTGTGCTGGAGGTGGCAGAGAGGAAGGTACTGTCCAGCAGGGCCTCTATTGCGAACGGCAGGGCAGCAACGACGATGGCACCAAGGAAGGCAAGTGCGGCGGCGAGGCGCATGTCGATGCTCCGCGACCGAGCCAACTCAATCGACAATAGCAGGGCTGGCACAGCAACGGCCACGATTGCACCGGCTTTGGAGCCGGTAAAGAAAACAGCCACCCAGTTGAGCCCGGCGACTAGGCGCAGCGAACGCATGCCGGGCGTCTTGCTCAGGCTCCAGGCCAGCATGCAGCAGAAACCAAGAATGGCGGAGGCAGTATTGGCATTGACCAGCAGCCCGCCCGCCTTGCCGGGGTCGAAGATGTTGTTCGGTGAGCCATCGAACAAGGCACCTAGTACGTTGGGCGAGATGACGATTCCAGCCAGTCGGGAGCCGATGAAGGCTGATTCGACAAAGGGCGCAACGCGGAAAACAATGACCAGAATCGCTTGGATGACCGATAGCCACAATGCGTAATAAATGTAGCGTTGCGCCTGCCGGTCGTTTTGGCGCGCGTAGGCAAAACCGATGAATGACGCCATCAAGAACGGCAGTAAATAGACCAGATGCCTGACGCCAGCCAACGGGTTTTGCGACCAGGTGATACTGACCAGTTGCATGAAGAACAAAGCAAGAAAGGCTTTAACCCAGTTCAGCTTGAATAGCTCAGGCAGGTGCTTAAAGGAATACAAGGCGCCAATGCTGGCCAGCAGGACAATGGACGGAAAGACCCCGGCCACCGGCAGCAGATAGACCTGCGGTATGGCGAATAGCGCGATACCGGAAAACCAGATGCGCTCCGACACAAACTGGCTAGCCAAGGAAAACCCAATTAGCAGCACAATCAGAACAATTGCAGCGAATAAAAAAACCAGGTTTTCGATCACTGGCCATTTACTCCTGCGGTTGCAGGTTGCCAAATTGGCGCTTTTTTAGCGTCGACCGCAAAACCCTCGCCTAGAAGCGAGGATTTCATCGAATCAACAACATTTTTCGCCGAATCACCCTCTTCCCATACATATTGACCTTCCAAAATCTTGCCACGGAACACTTCTGCGATAGTTTGACGCTCATTCAGCCGAATGGCGACCCGTGTATCGCCGGCAAGTTGTCCTGCCACCCTTTTGAGTGCGATAGCAGCCGGTCTGGCTTTCTGATTCCTGTCAAGAATGCCGAACCGATGCTCCTTGTTGGAGGGATCACTGCCCTGATCCATTAGGCAGTACCAGAAAATTCCTCGCACATAGTCACGACTGGCAGAAAGCAGGAAGTAGCGGGTAAGGTACCAAGCAGCTTCCTGCTCAGAAATGGCGTCTTTGCCGGTGTGTGTCGGCCAGCCTATTTCCGTAAGGTAGACCGGTATGTTTTTCCCGCCATTGGCCTTCCTAGCCAGATTAGCCACTTGGTCAAGAAACTCCAACGCACCTTCAGGTGTCTTTCGTTTACGGCTGTTCCAGACGTAGGGATGAATCGATAAGCCATCAACGTATTTATGCCCTGATAACTGGAAGAAGCGTTCAAAGAAACCCTCCCGCATTCCCTTATCCGAAATGCCACCACTGAGTACTTGAATGTTTCGGTCAACTGACTTTATTGCTGGATATGAAATTCGTGCCAGATTGACGTACTCATCAGCGCCCAAAGGCGTCGTTTTTCCTGTGTGCGCATCCCATTCGTTCCAAAGGTCGTAATAGGTAACACGCCCCTTAAAATGCTCGACAACAAAAGCGGCGTAGCGGGCAAAGGCCTGTATAGCGTCGTAACTGGTGGGTTTATCACCAGAATCGTAAAGTGGGTTGCCATAGGCTAAGATCAAAAGCGGGGTTACGCCACTTTCAACCATTGAGTTAACCTTGCGCTCAAGCCAGTCGGGGATTGCATATTTTCCGGCCACCGTTTCAATCTGCTTCCAAGGTGCGTCAACCCGTATCGCGTTTGCGCCAGATATTTTTGCAAGACTAATGGCATTGTTGGGATCGTTTATGCTGATACCCAAGCCCAGCAAACGGCCAGCAGACAGGCCGTTGGTGGCCGCCGAGCTCGTTATCGCGAAGCCAAAAAACAGGCTGACGAACATGAATTTAAATGCTGAAAAGAGCATTGACGGAAGAAAACGATTAAAGCCAGTGTTTTTCACTGACTCAACCGCGAACCATGAGCGAACGTGCATTGTCCGGTGTAGCCGAAACCAAATCGGCTAAAAACTTTTCAAGAATTGGAAAGGATTTTTCAGCATCTGCATTAACGTGAATTTTTTGCGAAGCTCGCACAAGAATACCGTCTGGTATGCGACCAGCCAGACCCTCTTTAAATATGTGTATACGTGTCTCAAAAGCGTTTTCACTGTAAAGCGTTCCGATACGTATCCAGTAAGCGACTGCCTCACCTTCCCGGCCCGAGTTCACAACCATGTGCTTACCCTTGACCATTGCTTTTGATCCTGAAACTTTCCCAAAATCTACTGTCGTCAAACTTGCAACCTTGTACCCCTGGGCAACGTAACAAAGGTCTGGCCTATGAACCTTGACCTCCTGCCGCTGATGCCTTCCCCACGCGAGTGCGAGCATGACCACTTCGCCCTCGCTATTGATATAGGTACGCATCACTGTTTGGTCGTAAGGCTGGTTCAGATCGGCTTCTTGCCCAGTGGCAAGGCTGACTTGGGCAAATGGATTGGGGAGTTCACGCCAGTCGCCAAACTGTCTGGGAACAGTATCTTCCAGATTGGGTTCGTCGCTGATCGCGCTTAGTCGAGGCGTTGCAAGATAGGCACAAACCGCTGCCAGAATGAATGCGATGAATATCTTGACTGCGGTCGAGAGCGGCAAGGCGGGGAGCAGGCGTGCAATCATGTTTTAGCTCCTTCCGCCTTGGCAGCAATACGGACCCCCGTCCGCAGCAAACTATCTGCGCCGATGATCAGCAGTAGCGCTGTTATGAAGAGCAACATGCCAGAAAAACCGTGCACAAACCCCTGCCCGACTTCATCACCGTAGTAGTAGGTAATCAGCGCCAATAGGCATACTCGAATCAGGTTCGATAACAGGCTGATGGGTATGATTAATGTGGCCAGCACTATGTTGCGCACGATGGAGCTGTGTTGCACAACGTTTAGGTAGAGCAGACCTAGTGCCTCAAGGGTAAATAGCGAGTTGAGTCCGGCACAGGCATCGGCTACCAACAGGCGGTATTGGCCAATATTCAGTATGACGCCACTGCGCGAAATGGGGTAACCCAAGGCATAGAGCAGGTTTTCTGTGCCGTAGCTGACAAACAACTTCATCGGTTGGGTAACGGTGTCGATCAGTGACCCAGGCAGCGGAATCATGAAGAGCATGAAAAACAGCGAGAACCAAAGCTGTTTGAGTGCCACTTTGCCGAAAAACATCAGTACCAGACCGGTCACTACCGGAATCATTGATCCAAGTTCCAGAAAATAGACAGCTTGCGATCGCCCTGCGGCGTACAACAGCAGCCCGATAATTAACACCGTCCACCCTGCACGTTGGCTGGGTTGCCTGAAAAAACTCTCGGTTGCGGCTATTCCCCTAGCCTTATAGACAAAAAACCAGGCAGTTATCGCCAGTACGATTGGCCCGTGGGCATTTTGGTCGGTTTTCCAAAGACCGTTGAAGAGATCCCAGAAGGTCGGAAAATAGATTGCTGCGAAACCACAGGCGAGCAACACCCAGGCGAATCGCGATTCCCCGCAATTTAAGGACTCAGCCTTCAAAATTCCCCCTAGCTGGTTCGAGGGCGGAATTTAACTGGTGACGCACAGACACAGCTCCCCGAAAAGCCGGGCGAAAAACCGGGGACAGACCACGGTTTTTTTCGTTCTGAAAACAGGAACGACTGTTCTCTTTTATAGAACGCCCATGCAGCGGACGAAGCGAGGAGGCGCCGGCCTGCATTGAGCCTAGCCGTTGTTGAGCACCGAGCCGACCACGGCAACGCCGGCATGCTGCAGTGAGGACACGAGCGCCTGCACCTGGGGCGCCAGCGAGATGTCCTTGCGGGCGACGACGACAGCGCCGCGGGTGCGGGCGGCAACGGCCTGGTTGTCGGCGGTCTCGCTACCGGCTGCGGTGTCGACGATCACGATGTCGTACTGGCCGCTGGTGGTGGCGATCAGGGCGTTGAAGAGCGGGCGGCTGAGGAGCTCCTGCGGGTTGGGCGGTGTGGCGCCGGCGGGCAGCACCGAGAGGTCGATCAGCCCGGGGATGCGGACGACAGCCTCGGCCAGCTCGGCACGGCCAGCCAGCAGGCTGGACAAACCCAGCTTGTTTTGCAGGAGGAAAAGCTGGTGCTGGCGGGGGTTGCGCAGGTCGGCGTCGATCAGCAGAGTACGTTCGCCCAGCTGGGAGAAGACGACAGCGAGGTTGGCGGCGGTGAAGCTGCGGCCTTCGCTGCGGCCGGCGCTGACGACAGCGAGTGTCTTGTGGCCGGCTTCGGCGTCGAACCAGCGCAGCATGAGCTGGCTGCGCAGGGCGCGCAGTTGTTCGACCACCGGGCTGAAGGGCTTGAAGGCGGCGACGACTTCTTCGCTGACGCGGTCGTCGCCGGGCATCAGGTAGGGGTAGTCGTACTGGCGGGAGAGTGCTTGCTGGATGTCGGCTTCGGTGAGCAGGCCAAGCTGGATGGCGGCATCGCCAAAGCGCAGGCCCTGCTCTTTTTGCAGTTTGAGGATGCGCTCGGCGGCTTCGGGGGTGAGGCGCCCGGTGTCGATGAGGATGGCGCCGATGGCGCGGCTGGCGGCAGCCTTGGGGGTGTCGGTCATGGCGTTCATGGGGCTCAGGCGCGGCTGGGGCTCAGGGTTTTGGGGGCGGCGGGGCTGCTGCGGTCAACCGTGTTTTTTGCCCAAAATCGCCAGCCCTTGCCGCTGGCCCGCTGGGTGGAATCCAGCTGCGCCAGCACCGGCAGTTCGATGAGTTGGGCGAGATCTTCAGCGGAGCGGATGCGGCGCTGTGTGAGCTCGAGCATGAGTGCGGCGCCCACGCCCAGCATGCCGCCGAGGAAAATGGCGACGAGCACGTTGAGGAAAACCTTGGGCTTGGAGTGCTCAAGCGGTTCAGCCGCCGGGGTGAGGACGGAGATGTTGGTCTGGATGGACTGGGATTCGAGCTTGCTTTGCGTCATGCGCTGGCCGACGGCGTCGAAGGCGCGCTGGGCGGTATCGACTTCACGTAGCAGGACGCTGATTTCGTCACGCTGCTTTTTGAGTTCGAGCACTTTTTTCTTTTGCGCTTCGATGGCGAGCTTGATGTCTTTTTCCTTGGCTTCGCTGACGCGGCCGGCGGTGCCGATGGCGCCGGTGATGCGGCTGGTTTCGGCCTTGAGGCGGGCTTTCATTTCGGCGAGCTCGGCTTCGGCGCGCTGGTACTGCGGGTGGTTGGCGCCAAGGTTGCCGGAGAGCTCCTTGAGTTTGGATTCCAGACGGGCGACTTCGCCCTTGAGCTGGTTGATCAGCGGGTTCTGGATGACTTCCTGCAGGGTGTCACTGCCGCCCTGCTTCTGTTTGCTGGCGGCGTCGGCACCCTGGGCTTCGGCCTGGGTGAGCTGGGCTGAGAGTTCGTTGAGCTTTTGGGTTTCGTAGTCGAGGCGCTCGTCGGTGGCGACGATGCCGCTTTGCTGCTGGTAGTCGGAGAGGCTCTTTTGCGCGGCTTCGAGGCGTTCGCGCTGGAGCTTGATCTGGCTGTCGAACCAGTTGGCGTATTGCCTGGCGGGTTCGACACGCAGCTCGATGTTGGTGTCGATGTAGGCCTGGGCGAAGGCGTTGGCGACCGCCGCGGCAAAGGCCGGGTCCTGGCCGCTGAAGGCGATGTTGATGACGTTGCTTTCACGCGAGGGTTTGACGTCGAGCTTCTTTTGCAGCAGCGTGGCCAGCCAGGCGTGGATCTGGCCGCGGCCTTCGGTGGCGTCGCGCCATTGCTCCTGAATAACCGGGCTTTCGTCCATTTTGAGCAGCTTGACGACGCGCTGGGCGACGCGGTCGCTGTTGATGATGTCGACCTGGGTGGCCATGTAGCCGGGGGCCATCATGCCGGGCAGGACCATGCCGGCGATGGGGTCCGGCGATTTGACATCTATGACGACCGCGGTGGCGGCGGTGTATTGCTTGGGCAGCAGCAGGCTGACGATGAGCGCGGTGAGGACGGTGGCGAGAAAGGTGCCGATGACCAGCTTGCGGCGCGCCCAGAGGATGAGGAGGAATTGCTGCAGGGTCATGGTGGCAGACCTTAGAAAAGACTCTCGCGGATGTAGATGACGTCGTTGGCCTTGACCGGCTCGTTGAAGTCGGGGGAGATACGCTCGACCTGGCCGTTGGCGTTGCGGCGATGCAGGCGAATCCAGTATTCCATGCCGCGCTGGGTGGGGCCGCCGCCCTGGGCGAGCGCCTGCTGGACGGTCATGTCGCGCTCGATGCGGTAGGCGCCGGGGCGCTGGGCTTCGCCGTAGATGTAGAAGACGGGCGCGCGATGGACGTAGATGACGTCGCCGCCGACGACCTTGAGGTCGTCATCGGGGGTGTTGTCGAGGTAGATGGCGGGGAAGTCGATTTCCTTGCGGAAGGGCTTGCCGTCGCGCACGCCGGCGAGGATGACCTTGTCGTCGCCCTGCGGTGCGACCCCACCAGCCATGGCGAGCATGTCGGAGACGCGGGTGTTGAAGGTTTCAAGCGGGAAGCGGCCGGGGCGATTGACGAGGCCAAGCACCGAGACCTGGTTGCCGCGCACCTGGCTGAGGATGATGTTGACCTGCGGTTGCTGGACGAAGCCGCCTTCCTTGAGGCCACGGGCGATACGTTTTTCGGCGGCATCGATGGTCAGGCCGCCGATGGGGACGCTGCCGATAAGCGGGTAGGTAATGGCGCCGCTTTCGGAAACGCGGGTATCGAGCGTGAGGTCGGGGTTCTGGAAGACGACGATGCGGATGGCGTCACCGGGGCCGAGTTTGTAGTCGTAGTCGATCTTGTCCTGGGCGCTTGCGGTGAACGCGAAAAAGAGGCCAAAAACGAGGGTGAGGATGCGGCCGAAAAGCTTGGGCATCAGGGAGTTCTCCATGGTGATTTAAGCGCCGGCTTACTTGAGCCCGGCGACACCTTTCTCGATGGCATTGGCGGCGGGCTTGGCGGCCTCAGCGGGTTTCTCTGTCACAGCCGCAGCGGCAGGGGCAGCGTCGCCCTTGCCGGCGAACTCGCCCATGCGCTCGATCTTGGCGGCAGCGCGCAGCTTCTTGATTTCTTCAGCGGCGAACTTTTGCGCCTTGCTGTTGAAAAGGAACTGCTGGATGCGCGGCTTGGCGGTGGCTTCATCGACCGGCGCCGATTGCGACGAGACGACACGCACGATGAGGATGTTCTTGCCGGCGTCGATGAGTGCGATCTGGCCGTCCTTGATCTCAGCGACCTTGGGCAGGACTTCGAGCGGAATCTGCTCGGCGGCGGTGGTGGCAGCACCGGGGCGGAAGTTGATATTGCGGGCCTTGAGCCAGGCGGCAATTTCGTCCATGAAGCGAGCACCGGCAACGGCTTGCTTGAGGGCGTCGAGGTCGGCCGGCCGGCTTTCGAGGGTGATTTCCTGGAGGTTGTAGATGCGGCGGCGGGCAAAGAGGTCCGGGTTGGCGGCGTAGTAGGCGTTGACTTCGTCGTCGGTGGGCTTGGCCTGGGTGGCGATCAGCTGGTCGAGGTAGGCACGGGCGATGATTTCGCGCTTGGCGGTCTCGATGGCGAGCATGACTTCCGGCGTGCGGTCGAGTTTCTTTTCAATGGCCTGGTCGTAGGCGAGCTGCTGCTCGATCAGCTTGTCGAGTACGGCTTCGGCGGGCACGCCAGGGAGCTTGGGGAGGATGGCGTTGATCTGATGCACCGAGATTTCGCTGCCATTGACCTTCGCCGCCACCTGGGTCGCGGTCTTTTTATCCTTGCCATCGCCGCAGGCGGAGAGGCCGACCAGGACGGCAATGGCCAGGGCGCTGTAGCGAAGGGGGGTGAGTTTGCTCATGTTTTCGACGGGAACCGGATGGATGACAACGCGCAAGTTTACGGCAAGCACCATGAATTCGGAATGAATTATTTCGCAGGTGCACAAAAAAATAGCCTCCTGCCGAGGCGTCCTGATTACACGCGACGTCGCAGCCGCTCTCAATAGCCCGACCGGACTATTCCGAAGGGCATAAGCTGATGAAATTGCTGCGGTGTTTCAATAGAGATTGTATGCGTTTCAGAAATTCAGATTGGCTGAAACACCGGCCATGTTGGACTTGAAATCGGCATTGGCGCGGTTGCTGTCACGCGTATCGCGCTGCAAGAAGGTCGACAGCGTCAGCGTGCGCAGCGGCAGCCAGTCGAAGGCGAGTTGCGCCTGGGTCAGGGTATCTTCACGCCCCGCCAGCGCAGCGACCGGTGCGCCCTGGTAGTCGCGGGTTTCGCGGTTATAGCGGGCGCGCAGGGCGGTCTTGCCAGTGATGGTCCAGATCGGGGAGATGTTCCAGGCACTGAGTTTGTAATAGCTGGACTCGAGGTTCTGGAACGAGACGAGATCCTGTCGGTAGCTCAAGTTGAGCCGGAGCTTGCCGCCGATATCCCAGGTGTAGTCGAGGTTGCCAACGTAGCCCGAGTAATTGCGGACAGCGAAGTTGTCGTGTTCGCGATCAATATAGGCAAGGCGGCCGCTGACACGGGATTTGCCCGTGGCAAGCCAGAGCAGGCGCAGTTCGGTATCGGTTTGCTCGAAACCGCTATCGATGAGCACGAGCGGGTTGACGACACGCCGCGCGTATTCGCCACTGGTACGCCGCCCAATCAGGCTAATGGTGCTGCCGGAGGGCATCGCATACTTGAGGCCGTATTCAGCGGCCTTGGCGCTGTAGTCGCTTTCGGCGAGGAACGGCTGGCTGTTTTTCTGCTCGGTGTAATTGACGCCGCCGAGCAGGCGCCAGCGCCCCCAGACCTCCAGTTCGGCATCGAAACGGCCGCCTTGAACGGTGCGAATGTTGCGCGAGGTGTTGCGAAAATCGACGAAGCTGTTCAGCGATTCGCTGTAGTTGGTCGAGAGGTTGCCGCGCAGGCGCGGGGTGACAGACCACAGCCAGGCGGCGTTGAGATTCTTGCCGAGGTAATCGAGGCGATCGTTCTTGCTGAACCGGTAGTCGGTCATCGACGCATCAACGGTGAAGCGTTGCAGCGAATAGGGTTTGTTGACGCGCAGGCCGACGGTAGTACCGGTGATGCGATCAGACGAAGCCTGGGCATCGGGCAGGCGGAACAGGTTGCTGTCGTAGGTGGTGCTGATGCCGGCGTTCAGGTTCCAGCTGTCTTCAGGATCAGCCAGCGCCATCGACGATGAAACGAGCAACGCGGCCAGGAGTGGGATCGACGGGTAGAAACGCGGCATAGGTCAGACAGCAGAAGGCCCAAGATGAGGCAGCAATTGTATGCTGGCTTCACGTAAACGCTTCGCCATCAGTTGTAAAAGCAGCAGTAGGAATTTGTTGCCCAGCCGGGGCAGACTGACAAGAATGTCGTTGAGGGCCTTGCGGCTGAGGACGGCAAAGTCGATCGGCTGGGTGGCGGTACAGGTGGCGAATCGCGGCTGGCTGTCGATCATCGACATTTCTCCCAAGGCCGCACCCGGCCCGACAGTAGCCACCAGACGAGCATTGCCATCGTCGCCCGACTTGGAAACTGCAACCTCGCCGGTGAGCAGCACCACGAGGAAATCGCCGCCCTGCCCTTCGCTCATCAGCACACTGCCGCGGGGAGCGGCGTAGCAGACCATGAATTCGCACAGGGCTTCGATTTCCTGGAAGCTAAGTTCATCGAAGAGCGGCGCGTGGTCGATGACCTTGTGGATGTCCTCCGCGAAGCGGGTCGCCTTGCCGAGAAAATCGAAATTTACGAAGTGGGGATCGGCTGGATGAACCATGTGTATGCCCGGGGATCAGTGAGTGACGATATTTGTTTTTTGGTGAATGCCGATCGTGTCAGGAGTTGGATTCGAGACTCCCCCATGGAAGGTACCTTTGATGCATAACACGCTGCAATGGGCCGTTTGGACTAGACCGGCAAACACCATCCGACAAGGAACAACACCAGATCAATAGCACTAATGCTTATTTTTAATGAAATAAACCTTTAATCGTCAAAATTCGCACTGATTTACCAACGTAATAGAACAAAAATCATAGTTCGTAATCGATTTCACAATATTCAACTCATTGATTTATATAGTGCAAAATACTTGATATCGGTATTCGTTAGAGAATTCACACTTTGTACACAACATTCATTTAGAATCCTGCCTGCGGTGACTTTTGCTCACCGGAAAGTTTACGAATTTCCATGTCCCTGCCCGCCCTGCTCCCGATGTCTGAAATGCTGACGCTCCTTGAGGTCGTCCAGCAGTCTTTCAGCATCCGGCGGCATTACGAGCTGTTCCGTTGGCTGCAGGAAGATCTGCAGGAATTCCTGCCTCACGACATCCTGATCGCGGCCTGGGGTGATTTTTCCCTGGGGCTGATCAGCTACGACATCGTGTCGCCTCTGCCCGGCATCCGTACCGAGGCTTTTGATGAGGCTTCGGTGGCGCCTTTCGTCACCGGACTTTTCCTGCGTTGGCTGGAGAGCAACCGTTCGCCCTTCGTCCTCAACGCCGACAACGGCTTTTCGCATGCGGGCGTGAGTTGCTCGAAGATCGATGACGCGATGCAGCGCATGCGCTGCTGCAACGTCCATGGCATCAAGGATCAGCGGGGGCGGCACGACTGCCTTTATGTGCTGATGGGCCCGCGCGAACTCGATACGCCGCGCGCCAAGCAGGCACTGCGTTTTCTGCTGCCCTATATTGATGCGTCATTTCGGCAGATTGCCCACCTCCCTGCACAATATTCGGGCGACGCGGCGGATGACCCCGATCTCGCGATTGAGGAGGAACCCGTCGTGGAGTTGCCGGCAAGCCTGCCGAACCCCTTCGGGCTGAGCGATCGCGAGCTGGAGATCATGTCCTGGGTTCGCCAAGGGAAAACCAATCAGGAGATTGGCATGATTCTTGATATCAGTGCCTTTACAGTTAAAAACCACCTGCAGCGTATTTTCCGGAAAATCGATGTCCTCAACCGCGCACAAGCTGTCGCAAAAATGGAAGGCACCCTCGGCCATGCCGCTTAGCCAAACTGCCGGGCGCAGTACCCATCGCAAGGTGAACATGCCAATCGGGCGTGACAACCTGCTGGAGCTGATTGAAGCGCTGCTTGAACCCCTCGTCTTTGCGCTGACAATCTGGGGTGTCAGTATCTATTTTGAGGGTGAGCTGAGCACCCCGGCGCTGATTGCGTCATTGCTGGCTTTTTCGCTGACCTTTCCCGGACGCCGTCGGCTTCAGGACACGCTGGGACGTAGCATTCTCGACATTGTCTTGTCGTGGCTGATGATCACCGGCTTGATTCTGTTCTTTGGCTATGCAACACGGTCCTTGAAGCTCTTTTACCAGGAAACTCTTGTCGGCTGGCTGTGGGTGGGGCCATTGGCACTGGTGGTGACCCACATGCTGCTGCGGGCGGCGACGCCGTGGCTGATGTCGCTGCAGGGGCAGACCAAGCGGGCGGTGATTGTCGGCATGAACGATCAGGGCGTTCAGCTGGCGGAACGGATTGCCGGGAATGCCTACAGCAATCTGGAGGTACTGGGCTTTTTTGATGACCGCACGCGCAATCGCCTGCCGGCAGTCACCAGCCAGCGCCTGCTTGGGCCAATCAAAGGCCTTGCGGAGTACGCCAAGACACATCGGGTGAATGCGATCTACCTGTCTCTGCCGATGGCAACCCAGCCGCGAATCCTGAATATTCTCGATGATCTGCGTGACACGACGGCTTCGGTTTACTTTGTTCCGGACATGTTCGTGACCGACTTGATCCAGGGGCGTATGGACAGCGTCTGCGACATGCCTGTGGTGTCCGTCTGCGATACGCCATTTACGGGGACGAACGGGCTGATCAAACGGGGCAGCGACATTGTGCTGTCGCTGCTGATCCTGACGCTGATCTCGCCGATCCTGATCGGCATTGCGTTGGCGGTGAAGTTCACGTCGCCGGGGCCGATCATCTTCAAGCAGCGTCGCTACGGGCTCGATGGCGAAGAGATCATGGTGTACAAATTCCGTTCGATGACGGTCTGTGAGGATGGCGACAAAATCAAGCAGGCGCAGCGCAACGATAACCGCTTTACACCGATCGGCGGCTTCCTGCGCAAGTCATCGCTGGATGAGTTGCCGCAGTTCATCAACGTGCTGCAGGGCCGCATGAGCATTGTCGGCCCCCGCCCGCATGCGGTGGCCCACAATGAGTTGTATCGCAAGTTGATCAAGGGCTACATGGTTCGCCACAAGGTCAAGCCGGGGATCACCGGCTGGGCTCAGGTGAACGGCCTGCGCGGGGAAACCGAAACCCTGGATAAAATGCAGGCGCGTATTGATTACGACCTGGATTACCTGCGTCATTGGTCCCTTGGCTTCGACCTAAAGATCATTCTGATGACGGTCGGTGTGGTCTTCAAGGATCAGTATGCATACTGATCGGCCGGCGCCGGTGGTTGTCGTAGGACGCTACCTGTTCGGCGGCCTGATTTTCGGCTTGTTCATTCTGGGCAGCCACCCGGCTTCGGCGAATCTTTTCGCACCACCGTGGGACAAGCTGGCCCACGTGCTCGTGTTTGCAACGCTGGCCATTGCCATGTCGGCAGCGTGGCCCAAACTGAGCATTCCCGCCATCTTCCTGATTGCCGGACTGATTGGTATCAGCGACGAGATTCACCAGAGTTTCGTGCCGGATCGCAACCCCAGCTGGGATGATGCCTTGGCGGATTTTGCCGGCATTGGCCTTGGGCTGCTCCTCTGGCAACAGCGGCCGGGGCCAAGATGAGGGCGCACCGCCTGCTGCCAGTGCTGGCCGCCTGCGTTTGGGCGTTTTCCGCGCACGCGTCGGCCGGGGCGGCCAACCCCTACCTGTTGCAGCTTCCGGGCGCAGCCGATTACCGACTGACGACGGCGCAAGCCGTGCCGGCCCGGAGCAAAGCCGCGCCTCGGCCATCGGCGGGCGTATTGCGTGAAAAACCCTTCGCCGTCGCCATCGAACAGGCCGCGCACCGCCATGATCTTGACCCGGCACTGGTCCATGCGGTCATCCATGTTGAATCCAGACATCGTGCCGACGCACGCTCCCCGAAAGGCGCCATCGGCCTGATGCAGCTGATGCCACAAACTGCGGCGCGTTTTGGTATCGCCAAAGCCGAGTCGCCGGAAGACAACATCGCCGGCGGCACACGCTATTTGCGCTGGCTGCTGGATCGCTTCGACCAGCGGCTGGAACTGGCGCTGGCCGCTTACAACGCTGGCGAGGGGGCTGTTCTGCGCCACGGCAGTCAGATTCCCCCATACCAGGAAACCCGGCACTATGTACCGGCAGTTCTTGGCAAGTATCAGGAGTGGCGGGCGCCGGTGACAAAGTCGGTGGTGTATCTGCCGGGTACCCGACTGGACCTGACGGCCGCCGTGCTCTCGCCTAACCTGGCACTGTCCGAGACGTCGGAAACCCAGTAATCGACCCGCTGCGGTCAACCTGAAAAAACGTCGAAAATCAGATTCGCCATAAAAAAACGGAACCCGCGGTTCCGTTTTTGTTTGGACATCGTCGGCTCAGCTCTGACGATGGCGGCGACGCCCGGCGATCGCCCCGATAACGCCCAAACCCGCCAGAAACATGGCGTAGGTCTCGGGCTCGGGAACAGCGGCAATCATGGCATTGGATGCCGTGATTTTCAGCTGTCCGGTCGAATCACCGCCACCATTGACCAGGGTACCGGTCAAGCGCAAGAAATAGGGTTGAGCGGCGAGATCGAAACTGGGCCGGGCAGCATCGTCAAAAGGAATCAACGCGACGCCATTGGCAAAGCTGGCAGATGCGTTGTCCTTGTCATCAACGCGACGCACTGCGTAGTCAGCCGTTGGACCGCCGACAACATCGGTGCGCTGAACACGATTGGTCAAGCCCTGATCCAGCCAGAAAGAGTATTTCACCGTCGAGAATGTGCCATCCAGCGCGGAAAACCCAAGGATCAAGCTATTGGCAGCTGTCGGCTGAATCTTGATCACGGCGTCGAAGGTGCTGTTGTTTGGCGCGGTGACGGTCACCAAGGCATCCCGCCCGCTCACGTTGACCGCCGTCGAGGCAGCCGCCTGCCCCACGAGCAGCCCGGCAAATGCTGCAAAGATCAAATGTTTCATGCCTTGGCTCCTTTCCGGTTTTCAGCACTGGAGCGATAACGCCCCAAGCCGGCTATCAAAGCGAGGCCTGATAAAGCCAGGGCCAGCGACTCGGGTTCCGAAACGACAGCCGCCGGACCGGCGGTGATCGTCAGGCTGTACGTCACGTTCTCGGCAAAGCCTCCGGGAGCTTTCTCGAACAAGGCATCGATGTCCAAGGTCTGAAAGTCCTCATTCAATCCGATAACGCCCCACTGGTACTCGATTTTGTTCAACAACGACGCGGTAGTCTTGTATCCATCTTCGTCAATGTATGTCGCCAAAACCCAATCGGAACCGCCGGAGACAGCGGGCGAAATGCTCCCCAGCGAAGGCGATACCGAGAACGCCTGCAATTCCCGTCCAGGCAAACCAATGTTGAACAGGAATTGCACCGACGAAATGCCGGACGCAAGCTTGTAGGTGAAAACATCATCGATCACCCTCTGCGTACTGGAAATCGGCGACGACACAAAGGTGAACGACTCCCCGGCATTGATCGGCGTTTTGTAGGTGTAGGCCTCAGCTTGCGCCTGCGATGCGAGGAAGCTCAAACCAGCAGCAAGGAAATAGGCGTTGAGGTGTTTCATGGTCAGATGCAGAACCTTTTAACGAATGACATCTTGATTTTACTAGCCTGCGCAAAGTCGCAAAATAGTCCGGGAAGACTACTGATATGACAAAAATCCATGCAGTGGAAATTCAAAGCCTGGCCCGATTAGTCCGCTTGACCAAAATCGGGCCAAGTGTGAATTATCCCCTTGCGTCACCCCAGCGCAGCGGGCAGCGGTCATCGCCGACATAGGTGGTATTGCCCTGACGATCGACGGTGTAGCGTGGTGAAACGATCATCTCCGGGAACTCCATACCCTCGCCGATCCGCGTGTATTCGAAGAGCACGCTGCGAATGACCTTGGCGCCCTTGCGCAGGTGGCTACCATGGCCGATCCAGGCCGGACCGATCACGGAGCAGCCGGCTTCGATGCGAACGCCGGAGCCAATGTAGACCGGACCGACAATTTTGGCACTGTCCCAGTTGATCGAGGTGTTCGGCCCCACCCAGATGCCGGGCTGGACTTCCTTGCCCGGCATGTCCATCTGGGCCACTTCGCCCTTGAGAACCCGCTGCAGCACCGACCAGTAGTCGGTAACACGCCCGATATCGATCCAGTTGAAGAAACGACTCTGGGCATAGAAAGGCAGGCCTTTTTCCGCCATCAGTGGAAACAGCTGGCTACCGATGTCGAATTCGACCCCCGACGGGACCAGATCAAGCACCTGCGGCTCGAAGATATAGATGCCGGTACTGGCGAGATTGGACTTGGCTTCGCCTGGCTTGGGCTTTTCCTGGAAGGTTTCGATACGGCCATCGTCATCAGCGACGACAATGCCGTAGTTTTGTACTTGATCGTCCGGGACTTCCAGCGTCACGACGCTGGCCAATGCGCCCTTGCTGCGATGCTCGAACAAGGCGGCGCCGATATCGAGATCGATGATCGCATCACCACAGATCACCAGGGTGGTGTCGTCAAAGAAACCACCGAAGTCCTGAATCGCTTTCATGCCCCCGGCAGAGCCTTTGGGTCGGGGAAGAATGTCACCATGGTCATTGACACCCTCGTAGGAATAACCAATGTTGGCTCCCCAGCGCCGGCCATCACCAAAATATTCTTCGATTTTTTTGTGATGGTAGGCGACATTGACCATGATGTCGGTAATGCCGTAACGCACCAGATGCTCGATCAGATACTCCATCACCGGCTTGCCGAGGATCGGCACCATCGGTTTCGGCCAATCCTTCGTCAGCGGACGCACCCGCGTACCCTGGCCTGCCGCCAGAATCATTCCCTTAGCCACAAAAACCTCCCATAAAAAATGCCGCCCGCAGGCGGCATTCAATCAATCAAAAAACTATCAGGCGCGGCTGCGACGCTTGGCGATCGCACCGATGATGCCCAGACCGGCCAGGAACATGGCGTAGGTTTCGGGTTCCGGAACGGCAGCGATGCTTACCGTCGGGGTCCCGGTGGCCACCAGTTTACCGCTCGGCAAATCCGGACCAGTCCACTTGCCCGAGAAGGTCAAGGTATAGCTCTGACCGACACTGAGGGAGTTGAAGGTCTGAGTCAGATAGCCAAATGTCTTGCCAGCAACGTCATTCAAACTGGAGTTACCGATGCTGAAGATGGTTTTGTTAATGGCATCCGTCAGGGTGATGGAATACTTGCCATCCTTCTCGAACATCGCACCAGTTTTGGTGTTCTTGTAGAGAAGATCCGTCCAAGAGAGCTTGAAGGACATATCTGACGCAGTTGCAGCAAAACTCAGCACTTCCGTATCTGAGTAAGGTACTGCCTGAGCGCTACCGGAGATCGCGGCAGATGCGACGGCGATAGCCAGAATGGTTTTTTTCATGACACACCTCAATAAATTTTCGACAGCCCCAAGATAACAAACGCAAGCATCCGGACCAATAGTCTGACTAGACTAACGTCATTCGCTGGCAGAACAGACTAAGCCTGCCTGGCTCCAATGACAGTCGACAAGATGCCGGGAATAGCGCTGAAATCTATGCAAAACAGGATACTGCACCGCACAATTTATAGGCCGATCAGGATAGTTCCAGCGGCGGGGATGTCGCCCAAGTATCAACATCCAAGGGAGATCAAACGCGGGTTAGTCTGCTTGGACTAAACCTAAACGCATAGACCTTTATCACCCTGAGCTTATCCTTGGTTGTGAAAATCGCAGACTACACCCCATAAGGAATATCCAGTAAATACACCCCAAAGGGAATATTTGTGTAATATACCCTATACGACGTTTTATCGGAGTTTGCAGTGGCCTTTGTAATTACCCACCAGCAACAGCTCGGCCCCACGTTAAAGGGATTGCGCAAGCAAAAAGGTTTGACGCAAGTTCAGATGGCAAAACAGAGCGGTCTTGGCCAAAAAACCATCTCGCTACTTGAAACCGAACCATGGCGCTGCAGCGTCGATAGCCTCTTGCGCTATATATCTGCGGTCGAGGTCGCCATGAGTCTCGATTTCATCGCTGCAATGCGCAGCAGCAGTAGCGAGGAGTGGTAGTGCGGCGCCCCAAAACATCAGGTGCACTCAGCCTCTGGATGAACGGCCAACGAGTCGGCACGTGGGTCGTCACTGCGCAGGGGGACCACGAACTTCATTACGATGAAACATGGCTCGCTTCGCCGTCAGGGCGTCCGATTTCACTGTCCATGCCCCTTCGGCCAGCGACAGCACCTTACAAGGGCGAGCTCGTCCGCAACTACTTTGAGAATCTCCTGCCGGACAGCGACAACATTCGGCAACGGCTGGCCAAACGATTCTCGACCGGAACAGAAGCATTCCGCTTACTCGCCGAAATTGGTCGAGATTGCGTGGGCGCCCTGCAGATCATGCCCAATGGCGAAAATCCGCCATCAACCGACGCCATCCAGTGCGAGCCGCTCTCCGACGAACAAGTCGCTGAACATCTGGCAGGTACCCTGACAGCGCCTGCCTTTACCCAAGCTGACGATACCTTCCGGATTTCCATTGCCGGTGCACAGGAAAAAACAGCCCTCCTTTGGCACGAGGAGAACTGGTGCCGCCCATTGGGTGTGACACCGACAACCCATATTTTCAAATTACCGATGGGTCAAATGCCGGGCGGTATTGATCTTTCGACCTCAGTTGAAAACGAGTGGCTATGCCACCGCCTGCTGCAGGCTTATGACATCCCCGTCGCCAACGCAGAGATTGTGCGCTTTGGGGATATGAAAGCGCTCTGTGTCGAACGCTTTGATCGTCGCTGGATGGCGGATGGCCGCCTTCTCCGTCTCCCCCAAGAAGACTTTGCGCAAGTCTTCGGTGTTCCGCCAGACATCAAGTACGAAAGTCAGGGTGGCCCCGGGATTCGTCCGATTCTCGATCAGCTTAACGGATCAAGCCAGGCTCAAGCCGATCGGCACGATTTCTTCCGAACCCAGGTTTTATTCTGGATGCTGGCCGCAATCGATGGTCACGCCAAAAATTTCAGCGTATTCATTGAGCCAAAGGGCTTTTACCGCCTGACCCCTCGCTACGACGTTCTTTCCGCTCACCCGGTCATGGGGCATGGTGCCGGGCGCCTTTCTTCGCATAAGGTCAAAATGGCCATGGCGATTGACGGCAAAAACCGCCATTACAAATGGTCAGAAATTCGTCGCGATCACTTTGAACAGACAGCCCAGCGCTGCCACTTGCCAGATGCATCAGCACTAATCGACGAGTTGGTTGCCAGAACCCCCCAAGCCATCGCCGAGGTAGCCGCCAAGCTACCCGCCAATTTCCCAGAAGACTTGGCCAAATCCATATTCGATGGCCTGAGCCAGGCCACCAACGCCCTGGGACGTTCGAAAAGCCACATCCCTGCGGGGAACTGAAAAGCGGAAGATACCCGGCGTCGAAAAGTGATCGATTGAGATTGTTCAGGATGGCTCGAAACAGAGTACACATGAAGTACAAAGGTCCGACAGAACAAATAATTCCTTGCCAAAATCAACGTGACTATTCGATTTTATGGCGTGCCCGGAGGGACTCGAACCCCCGACCTGCTGCTTAGAAGGCAGCTGCTCTATCCAGTTGAGCTACGGGCACTTGAGGGTGATGCAGGCAAGGAAATGGTCGGGGCGGTGGGATTCGAACTCACGACCCTCTGCTCCCAAAGCAGATGCGCTACCAGACTGCGCTACGCCCCGACGTGGAGGCGAATTGTAGCACTCCTCTGAAAGCCGCACCAGATCAGGGAGATATCCAGAGGAATAAAGATTGCTTGCCACCCTGCCCCCTTTCTGATATTTAAACGCCTTTTCGTGAACACCAAGGCGCCAGACAACATGCCAGAAAACCTGCTCCACAAGCACTTCACCCCGTACCAGGCCAAGGACGGCGAGGAGTACATGAGTTCTAAGCAACTTGCGCATTTCCGCAAGATTCTGGAATCCCTGAAAAAGGAATTGAGTGAGGATATCGACCGCACGGTGCATACCATGCAGGATGAAGCGACGGTGTTTGCCGACCCCAACGATCGCGCCAGCCAGGAAACCGATATCGCCATCGAGCTCCGCAACCGTGATCGCGAACGCAAGCTGATCAAGAAGATCGATGAGACCCTCGCCCGCATTGATGGCGACGACTACGGCTACTGCGACAAGTGTGGCGTTGAAATCGGCATCAAGCGCCTGGAAGCCCGGCCGACAGCAACACTATGCATCGACTGCAAGACGCTGGACGAGATGAAGGAAAAACAGATGGCGAAGTGATCGCCACGTGGAGGACGACTGCGGTCAACCGCAAAATCTGGCCAAAATACAAAGGGCACCCGAGGGTGCCCTTTGTCATTCAGCCTCTGCCACAGGCTGACACAGCGCTTGCCGCATCAGCCCGTTGCAGCGATTACTGCTGCTGTTGCTGGGCTTGCGCCGCGGCCTCTTCAGCGGCAACCGCCTTCATCGACAGCTTGACGCGGCCGCGGTCGTCGGTTTCGAGAACCTTGACGCGAACGATCTGGCCTTCCTTGACGTAGTCTTCGACCTTGTTGACACGTTCCTGGGCGATCTGCGAGATGTGCAGCAGACCATCCTTGCCTGGCAGTACCTGAACGATGGCGCCGAAGTCGAGGATCTTGAGCACGGTGCCTTCGTAGATCTTGCCGATTTCAACTTCGGCGGTGATCGCGTCGATACGCGCACGGGCAGCCGCAGCGGCTTCGCCGGAGGTGGCGGCGATGGTAATCGTGCCGTCATCCTGGATGTCGATGGTGGTGCCGGTTTCTTCGGTCAGCGCACGGATCACGGCGCCGCCCTTGCCGATCACGTCGCGGATCTTTTCCGGATTGATCTTGAAGGTGTACAGACGCGGTGCGTAGGCAGACATTTCCTGACGCGGACCCGCGGCGGCTTCCTGCATCAGGTTGAGGATGTGCAGACGGGCATCCTTGGCCTGGGCCAGTGCCACCTGCATGATTTCCTTGGTGATGCCCTGGATCTTGATGTCCATCTGCAGCGCGGTAATACCGGTCGTCGAACCCGCCACCTTGAAGTCCATGTCGCCGAGGTGATCTTCATCACCGAGGATGTCGGTCAGCACCGCAAAACGGTTGCCTTCCTTGATCAGGCCCATGGCGATACCGGCAACGTGCGCCTTCAGCGGCACGCCGGCATCCATCAGCGCCAGACAGCCGCCACAAACGGAAGCCATCGACGAGGAACCATTGGACTCGGTGATTTCGGAGACGACACGCATCGAGTAGGAGAAATCTTCCGGCTTCGGCAGCACGGCCAGCAGCGCACGCTTGGCGAGACGGCCGTGACCGATTTCGCGACGCTTCGGGGTGCCGACGCGACCGCATTCGCCGGTGGCGTACGGGGGCATGTTGTAGTGCAGCATGAAGCGGTCGCGGTATTCACCGGACAGCGCGTCAATGATCTGCTCGTCACGGTTGGTGCCGAGCGTGGCGACAGCCAGCGCCTGGGTTTCACCACGGGTGAACAGCGCCGAACCATGAGTGCGCGGCAGGACGCCGGAACGCATGGTGATCGGACGCACGGTACGGGTATCACGGCCGTCAATACGCGGCTGGCCGGACAGGATGCGACCACGAACAATGGCAGCTTCCATTTCGAAGAACAGGTTGCCAACGGTATTGGCATCCGGCGCGCCTTCTTCACCGGTGCACAGGGCGGCAACGGCTTCGGCGGCGATCGCCTTGACGGTCTGGCTGCGGGTCTGCTTGGAAGTGATGCTGTAAGCCTCTTCCAGCTTGGCGCCGACAACTTCTTTCAGGCGGGCAACCAGGGCCTCGTCCTTGGCCGGGGCTTGCCATTCCCATTCCGGCTTGCCGGCTTCTTCAACCAGTTCGTTGATGGCGTTGATCGCCTTCTGCATTTCGGTGTGGCCGAAAACGACGGCGCCGAGCATGACATCTTCGGACAGCTGGTCAGCTTCGGATTCAACCATCAGCACAGCGGCCTCGGTACCGGCGACGACGAGGTCGAGCTGGCTGTCCTTGAGCTGGCTGAGCGTCGGGCAGAGCACGTACTGGCCGTTGATGTAACCGACGCGTGCTGCGCCGATCGGGCCGGCAAACGGAATGCCGGAGATCGCCAGCGCTGCGGAAGCACCGATCATCGCCGGAATGTCGGAATCGATTTCCGGATTCAGCGACATGACGGTGGCAACAACCTGAACTTCATTGTAGAAGCCATCCGGGAACAGCGGACGGATCGGACGGTCGATCAGGCGGGAGGTCAGCGTTTCCTTTTCCGAAGGACGGCCTTCGCGCTTGAAGAAGCCACCGGGGATACGACCGGCAGCGTAAACCTTTTCCTGATAATCGACGGTCAGCGGAAAGAAATCCTGACCGGGCTTGGCCGTCTTGGCGCCGACGACGGTCACCAGAACGACGGTCTCTTCCATGGAGACCATGACAGCACCGCCAGCCTGGCGGGCCACTTCGCCGGTTTCCAGGGTGACTTGATGATCACCGTAGGCGAAGGTCTTTTTCACGACATTAAACATAACTTCCTTTCACTCTCTCAACATTAACCAACAATAACAACAACTTGCACTTATCACATCAAAGAACGAAACAACGGTACAACAAAAGCAAAAAAGCGGCCGGGGAATTCCGGGCCGCTTTTCCGAAGCACTGGCTGCGAATTACTTGCGCAGACCAAGGCGGGTAATCAGGGTGCGGTAACGCTCGACGTCCTTGCCCTTCAGGTAGTCCAGCAGCTTGCGGCGCTGGGAAACCAGACGCAGCAGACCGCGACGGGAGTGGTGATCCTTGCTGTGCTCCTTGAAGTGCGGCTGCAGGTCGTTGATGCGTGCGGTCAGCAGCGCAACCTGAACTTCCGGAGAACCGGTGTCACCCTTGGACTGGGCGTATTCGGCAACGATGGCTGCCTTGCTTTCGGTGGTAATCATCTCAAAACCCTCTTTCATTAAAGCGACGCCGCCCCGGTTTGATAGAGCAGACGCCAGTTAAAAACTCCGCACACGCTGCGCGAAGCCGCAAATTATACAACAATCAGAGCGCGAGTTGCACCAGACGTTTGGGCCACAGACGATTCTCGCGACCCGGTTCGCCAACGCCGATCAGCCGGCCATCGGCATACACCCGGATTTTTCCTGCCAGGCCGGCCGGCAGATCAACCGGATTGCCGTGACGAAAGCGTTGCGCCGCCTCGCCATCCAGTTGCACTGACGGCAAACTATGCAACAGCGCATCAACCGGCTGCAGGAAGGCCAGCCGATCCGCTTCGGGCAGAGCGTCAAGTTGTGCCAGCGTCACCGATCCGGCCAATGTCAGATCACCCACCCCGCTTCGCCGCAAGCCGGCAAGATGCGCGCCACAACCGAGTGCCTGACCGATATCGGCAGCCAACACCCGGATGTAGGTGCCCTTGCTGCACGCAACGCGAATCTGCAAGCGATTACTGCCAAATGCCAGCAGGTCGATGCGACGAATGGTCACCGCCCTCGCCTCGCGCTCAACCTCGATGCCTTGGCGCGCCAGTTCGTAGAGTGGTCGGCCATCACGCTTGAGCGCCGAATGCATCGGCGGCACTTGCGAAATATCCCCGACGAAGCGCTCAAGCACTGCCGAAATTTGCCCGATTTCCAGGTTCACCGCAGCAGTCGCGATCACCTGCCCCTCGGCATCGCCGGAGTCGGTGGTGACACCGAGTTGTATGTCAGCCTCGTACACCTTGTCGGCATCGAGCAGATCGGCGGAAAACTTGGTCGCCTCGCCAAAGCATAGCGGCAGCAGGCCGGTTGCCAGGGGATCGAGCGTGCCGGTATGGCCGCCCTTGGCTGCAGAAAACAGGCGGCGCGCCTTTTGCAAGGCATCGTGGGAGCTCATGCCGAGCGGCTTGTCGAGCAACAGCACACCATCGACCTGTTTCCAGGTCTTCTTGAGTCGTGGCTCCATGGCGATGCCTTATTCGTCAGGCGTCTGATCCGACAGGGCATTGGCCTTGTCGATCAGTTGCGACAGGTTACTGCCGCGCTCCAGCGAGTTGTCGTAGACGAAGTGCAACTCGGGCAAGGTATGAATGTGAATCCGGCGACCCAGTTCGCGGCGCAGGAAACCGGCTGCACGCTTCAGGCCGCGCTCGATCTCGTCGAGATGCTCGCCGTTCAGTGTTGTGAAGAACACCTTGGCGTGCGCGTAGTCGGGCGTCAGCTCAACCGCGGTCAGGCTGATCATGCCGACCCGCGGGTCCTTCAGTTCAGTACGAATCAAATCAGCCAGGTCGCGGCGCACCTGCTCCGCGACCCGGTCACTACGTTGAAATCCTCGGGCTTGCTTCTTCATTACAGCGTGCGCGCCACTTCCTGGATTTCATAGACCTCGAGCTGATCGCCTTCCTGGATGTCATTGTTGCCACGCAGCGACAGACCGCACTCGAAGTTGGAACGGACTTCCTTGACGTCGTCCTTGAAGCGCTTGAGCGAGTCGAGTTCGCCGTCCCACTGCACCACGTTGTTGCGCAGCAGACGGACACGCGACGAACGCTTGATGAAGCCTTCGAGGACGTAACAACCGGCAATGGCGCCGACCTTGGAAATGTGGAAGACCTGACGGATCTCGACCATGCCGGTAACCTGCTCACGCTTCTCCGGCGACAACATGCCGGACAGGGCGGCCTTGACCTCGTCGACCGCGTCGTAAATCACGTTGTAGTAACGGATATCGACGCCGAAGTTCTCGGCCAGCTTGCGGGCGCCGGCATCGGCACGAATGTTGAAGCCGATGATGACCGCACCGGAAGCCTGCGCCAGGTTGACGTCGGATTCGCTGATCGCGCCAACGGCGCCATGCACCACCTGAACGCGAACTTCTTCGTTGGAGAGCTTGGCCAGCGTCTGGACCAGTGCTTCCTGCGAACCCTGCACGTCGGCCTTGACGATGAGCGGCAGGGTTTTGACTTCGCCCTCCTCCATCTGCTGGAACATGTTTTCCAGCTTGGCGGCCTGCTGCTTGGCCAGCTTGACGTCGCGGAACTTGCCCTGACGGAAGAGCGCGATTTCGCGCGCCTTCTTTTCGTCGGCGAGGACGATCGCCTCTTCACCGGCTGCCGGCACATCCGACAGGCCGAGAATTTCGACCGGAATCGACGGACCGGCTTCGTTGATCGGCTTGCCGTTCTCGTCGAGCATGGCGCGGACACGACCGAAGACCTGACCGGCGAGCACGACATCGCCACGCTTCAGCGTACCGGACTGGATCAGCATGGTCGCCACGGCACCGCGGCCCTTGTCGAGACGGGCTTCGATGATCAGGCCCTTGGCCGGCGCATCCTTCTGCGCCGTCAGTTCCAGCACTTCGGCCTGCAACAGGACGTTTTCGAGCAACTCGTCGATACCGGTACCCTTCTTGGCAGACACCGGGCAGAACGGCGAATCGCCGCCATATTCTTCCGGAATCACGCCTTCGGCGACCAGTTCCTGCTTGACGCGGTCCGGATTGGCATCCGGCTTGTCGATCTTGTTGACCGCAACCACCAGCGGCACACCGGCCGCCTTGGCGTGGTGGATCGCTTCCTTGGTCTGCGGCATCACGCCGTCGTCAGCCGCCACCACCAGAATGACGATGTCAGTCGCCTTGGCACCGCGGGCACGCATGGCGGTAAACGCTTCGTGGCCCGGGGTATCGAGGAAGGTGATCATGCCGCGTTCGGTTTCGACGTGGTAAGCACCAATGTGCTGGGTAATGCCTCCGGCTTCACCTGACGCCACCTTGGCGCGACGGATGTAGTCGAGCAGCGAGGTCTTGCCGTGGTCGACGTGACCCATGACCGTAACCACCGGGGCGCGCGGCTCCAGCGGCACATCCTTGTGCTCGGCGCTTTCCTCGAGGAAGGCATCCGGATCGTCCAGCTTGGCAGCGAAGGCCTTGTGGCCCATTTCCTCGACGACAATCATCGCCGTTTCCTGGTCCAGCACCTGGTTGATGGTGACCATGGAACCCATCTTCATCATCACCTTGATGATTTCGATGGCCTTGACCGCCATCTTGTGGGCAAGATCAGAGACGGAAATGGTTTCCGGGATATGCACTTCGCGGGTCACCGGCTCGGTCGGTGCCTGGAAGCTGCCCTGACCGTCATCACCCTTGTGCGACTTCTTGTGACCGTGACGGCCATCCTTCCAGGACGAACCGGCATCCGAACCACGGGTCTTGATGCCCGGCTTCTTCTTGCCGTCATCCGGAGCGCGGCCGCTCTTGTCAGTACCCTTCTTGTTGCCGCCGGCATCCGGCTTGCGGTGCAGCGTACCCTTCTCGGCCGGCGCATCACCGGCCTTGGCATTGGCCGCAGCCTGCTGCTTCGCCTGTTCGGCAGCCTTGGCCGCGGCAGCGGCCGCTTCCGCCTGCTGGCGCATGATTACCAGCTGGGCTTCGCGTGCCTGTTTTTCCTTGAGCTCGCGCTCCTGAATTTCACGCAGGCGATTGCGACGACGCGCCTCTTCCTCGCGAGCTTTCAATTCCTTCTCGCCGATGATCGCGGCACGATCCAGCGGCTTCGGGGCCACCGGTGCTGCCGCAACGACTTCAGGCTCCGGTTCGGGCTCAGGCTCAGGCTCAGGCTCGGGTTCCGGCGCGATCTCGACGACCGGCTCGGGCGCGACTTCGACGACCGGCTCGGGAATCACCTCCACCACCGGCTCCGGCACGGTTTCGAGCACTTCGGCTTCTACCGGAAGGGCCTCATGAGCCGCATCCATCGCAGCTTCGTCGTGCGCGCCGTCCGGCAGCGCATCCGACAGCTCACGCTTGACCAGGACGCGCTTCTTGCGCACTTCGACCTGGACGGTCCGTGCCCGCCCGTGCGCGTCGGTAGCCTTGATTTCCGACGTCTGCTTGCGCGTCAGCGTGATCTTGGTCTTCGACTCGTCGCCATGCGAACGACGTAGATAATCGAGCAGCTTGGTCTTGTCCTGATCGGTCAGGACATCATCGTTGCCGCTCTTGCCCACGCCCGCCTTGCCGAGTTGCTCGAGCAGGGCCGATACCGGCATCTTGAGTTCAATTGCGAATTGTGAAACGGTTGTTGCAGACATGCTTGTTACCTCCCGCTCACTCAAACCAGTGAGCACGTGCCTTCAGAATGATTTCCTTGGCACGTTCGTCATCGATGCCGGTCATTTCGGTCAGTTCATCCACCGCCAGTTCAGCGAGGTCGTCACGGGTCTTGATGTCGTGCTCGGCCAGCTTGGCGGCGATATCCTTGGTCATTCCCTCCAGACCAATCAGGTCTTCGGAAACGGTTTCCAGCTTTTCCTCGGTCGCGATAGCCTCGGTCAGCAGGACGTTACGCGCACGGGTGCGCAGTTCGTTGACGATCTCTTCATCAAGACCATCAATTTCGAGCATTTCGGCAAGCGGCACATAGGCCACTTCTTCCAGCGTCGAGAAGCCTTCCTCGATCAGCAGGTCAGCCAGCTCTTCGTCGATATCCAGCTTTTCCATGAAGGTCAGGCGGGTCACGGCGTGTTCTGCTTCCGAGCGCTTGGCCGATTCGTCCTGGGTCATCAGGTTGATGGTCCAGCCGGTCAGCTCGGAGGCCAGACGGACGTTCTGGCCGCTACGGCCAATGGCAATCGCCAGATTATCTTCGTCAACGACGACGTCCATCGCATGCTTTTCCTCGTCAACCACGATCGACGACACTTCAGCCGGAGACAGAGCACCGATCACGAACTGCGCCGGATCAGCGGACCAGAGGACGATATCGATGTTTTCGCCACCGATTTCGTTACGCACAGCGGTCACACGCGAACCGCGCAGACCGACACAGGTGCCGATCGGATCGACGCGCGGGTCGTTCGACTTGACGGCGATCTTGGCGCGCAGGCCGGGATCACGGGCGCAAGCCTTGAGCTCCATCAGGCCGTCGTCGATTTCCGGCACTTCCATGCCGAAGAGCTTGATGACGAATTCCGGCGCGGTACGCGACAGGATGATCTGCGGGCCACGGGCATTGCGATCGATGCGCAACAGGTAGGCGCGAACACGATCGCCGACGCGGAGGTTTTCCTTCGGGATCATCTGGTCACGAGGCAGCAGCGCCTCGATCTTGCCGGCTTCGACAATGGCGTTACCACGCTCCATGCGCTTGATGGTGCCGGAAACGACATGCTCCTTGCGCTCAAGGAAGTCCTGCAGGATCTGCTCGCGCTCGGCGTCACGGATCTTCTGCAGGATCACCTGCTTGGCGGCCTGGGCACCAATACGACCGAAATCGATCGGCTCCAGCGGTTCCTCAAGGTAATCACCGGCCTCGACCTCCGGATCGTCCTTCTGGGCGTCGGACAGCGGAATCTGCAGGTATTCGTTGACGTATTCGTTGTCGGCAACCACCTGCCAACGACGGAAGGACTCGAAGTTGCCCGAATTACGGTCGATCACGACGCGCACCTCGGCTTCGTCGTGGATGCGCTTCTTGGTCGCAGATGCGAGCGCCAGCTCAAGGGCACCGAACACGATTTCCTTGGCGACATTCTTTTCGCGGGCCAATGCATCGACCAGCAACAACATTTCACGGCTCATGGGCTAAAACCTCCTGGTCCTTCAGTCGAATCGGGGCACGAGACGTGCCTTTTCGATATTGTTAAATTCGAGTTCCACATCGTCCTTTTCCAGGCGCAGACCGACCTTGCCATCGGCACAGCCGAGCAGGGTTCCCTGGAAATTACGGCGATTGTTCTGGGGGATGCGCAGCTTGATCTGAATATCCTGACCGGCAAAGCGGGCGAAATCTGCCTCTTTCTTGACGACACGGTCCATGCCCGGGGAGGAGATTTCGAGGCGGTCAAAATCGACATTCTCGACCTCGAAAACACGGGTCAGCTGATTCGACACCTTCGCGCAGTCATCAACATCAATCCCGCGCTCCTTTTCGGGGGCGTCGATGAAGACACGAATGGTCCGGCCGCGCGGCGACATTTCGATATCGACGAGCTCAAAACCGAGACCGACAACGGTCGTTTCAATCAGCGAATTCAAATCCATGGCTACAAATAAAAAATGGGCGAAACGCCCACCTCAGAAAAAATCAAGATGCCCGCCAAAAAGCACGGGAGGAACAAACCCGTGAATTATAACGGCTTTGCTCCTCCCCAACAATGCATTTGCGCTTGCTCAGGACTCTTTTCTGGGCGCCGCCGGCATTTTCTCCAGCTCTTTGAGCAAGGCCTTGATTTCGACCTCGGTCAACTCGCGCGAACGGCCGCGCTTGAGTTGCGGCGGCAGGATAAACGGACCATAACGGACGCGGATCAGACGGCTGACCGTGCAGCCAACCGCTTCGAACATGCGACGCACTTCCCGGTTACGCCCCTCGAAAATCGAGACCTTGTACCAGTGATTGGCCCCTTCGCCGCCAGCATCGACCAAGCTGGCGAAATTGGCCGGACCATCTTCAAGCTGAACACCACTCAGCAGTTGCTGCTGGGCGTCCATGGTCAGCTCGCCAAGCACCCGCACCGCGTATTCACGCACTAGTTGCGAACTCGGGTGCATCAGTTTGTTGGCCAGATCGCCCGAAGTGGTGAACAGCAGCAGGCCGGAGGTATTGAAATCGAGACGGCCGACGTTGATCCAGCGACCACCCCGCATGCGCGGCAACGCAGCGAATACCGAAGGCCGGCCGTCCGGGTCATCCCTCGAGACGATCTCGCCTTCCGGCTTGTGGTACATCAGCACCCGCGGCGGGCGCGAACTGCCGGTAAAGCGGATGTTGATCAGACGTCCGCCGATCTTCACCTTGTCGGTCGGCACGACGGATTGCCCCAACTGGGCGACCTCGCCGTTGACGGTGATCTTGCCGGCAGCGATCCACTCTTCCATCTCGCGCCGCGAACCGACCCCGGCCTGCGCCAGAATTTTCTGCAGGCGTTCCGGCTTGGCTTCGATCAACGGCTTGCCATTGCGGCCGATATTGCCGCGGTTGGCCCGCCCTGTCTGCGGCGTGCCCTGACGGCGACGCGGCGCAGGCTTGGCTGAGGCCTCCGCCTCCGGTTCGACCTCGGTCACCGGGGCACCACGGCCGCGACGGCCCGTGCTGCGGTCAACGCCAATTTCCGGCAAATTTCCGGCGCCGTCTTTTTTGGCCGACGGTCGGAAAGGGGTACGTTTAGTTTTCATCATTCAGTTCCAAAGTCTGGGCAATCTGCTCCAGCGGCGGCAATTCGCTGACGCTGCGCAAGCCAAGGTCGTCGAGAAAGGCCCGCGTCGTGGCAAACAGCGCCGGCCGCCCCGGCGTGTCACGATGTCCGACGACATCGATCCAGCCACGCTCTTCCAGGGTCTTGATGACATTGCTGTTGACGACGACGCCGCGGATTTCCTCGATATCGCCGCGGGTCACCGGTTGACGGTAGGCGATGATCGCCAGGGTTTCAAGGACCGCCCGCGAGTAGCGCGGCGGCCGTTCCGGGTTGAGCCGCTCAAGGTAGGGCAGATACTCGGTGCGCGTACGGAAACGCCAGCCCGACGCAAGCTGGATCAGCTCCACCGGCCGCGCATCGTATTCCGTGCGCAACTCATCGAGCAGCCGGCGCAGGGTATCGCTCGACACCGCCTCATCGAACATCCTTTTCAGGTCGTTCGGTGACATCGGTTCGCGGGCAGCCAGCAGCGCCGCCTCAAGAATCTTCTTGACCTGACTCGGTTCCACCCTGGCTGACCCTGACGTAAATCGGTTGAAAGGCCTCAGCCTGCGTGATCTCGATCAGCTTTTCGCGACCGAGTTCGAGCATGGCGAGGAAATGAACGACCAGCCCGGGCACACCCATTTCGGCATCAAACAGCGTTTCAAACTGCACGAAACCCCCCTGGCTATGCAGCGCGCGCAGGATCAGACCCATGTGCTCGCGCACCGAGAGCTCCTCGCGGCTGATCTTGTGGTTGCGCTTGAGCACCGCCTGGCGGACGACGCTCATCCATGCTTCCTTGAGGTCGGCAACTGAGACCTCCGGCAGGCGCACCAGCAGGGATTTCTCGACCAGCGTCTCGACCCAGAAGAAATCACGCTCAGCCTGCGGCATGGCGTTCAGGTTATGGCCGGCGAGCTTGATCTGCTCATATTCCATCAGGCGACGGACCAGTTCCGCACGTGGATCTTCCACCTGATCGCCATCGCCCAGCTTGGGGCGCGGCAGCAACATCCGGGACTTGATCTCGATCAGCATCGCCGCCATCACCAGATACTCTGCCGCCAGCTCCAGATTGCTCGCCTGCATGCTCTCGATGTAGTCGAGATACTGCCGGGTCAGCGGCGCCATCGGGATGTCGAGGATATCGACGTTGGCCTTGCGGATCAGGTAAAGCAGCAGATCGAGCGGACCTTCGAAGGCGTCGAGCATGACCTCGAGCGCATCGGGCGGAATGTAGAGATCGGCCGGCAGGGTTTCCAACGGCTCGCCATAAATGCGGGCGAGCGGCGGAAACAAACCGGGCTGGACGTCCTCCAGCCCGGGTTCGGGAAGTTCGAGAAGATCGACGGTGGCGCTCATCTCACGAGGCGGCAGCCCGCCCCTTACCCTTGTAATGCAGATGCAGGTTACGGAAATAGATGATCAGACCCAGCCCCTGCCCGAAGATGAAGACCGGATCGTTGCGATGAATGGCGTAAACGGTCAGCACCAGGCCGCCAGCAATGCTGAAATACCAGAAGGCAACCGGCACCACCACCTGCTTGGCCTTCTCGCTCGACCACCACTGGACGAGAAAACGCATCATGAACAACGCCTGGCCGCCGAATCCGATGCCGATCCAGATCAGCGTTTCCCAATCCATGCCGAACATCAGTGGTATTCCAGCCCCATCGACTCGCGGACATCGCGCATCGTCTCGCGCGCCAGTTCGCGGGCCTTTTCACAGCCGTCGGCAATGATGTTCTTCACCAGCACCGGGTCGTCGAGATACATCTGCGCCCGCTCACGCATCGGCGCCTGTTCCTTGAGGATGCCAGCGATCACCGGCTGCTTGCATTCGATGCAACCAATACCGGCGGTCTTGCAGCCCTGCTCCAGCGTCGCCCGAGTGGCTTCGTCGGTATAGACCTGATGCAACTGCCACACCGGGCAGCGTGCCGGGTCGCCCGGATCGGTGCGGCGCACGCGCTGGGTATCGGTCGGCATCGACTTGACCTTCTTGGCGACCGACTCCTCGGATTCACGCATTGTGATCGTGTTGCCGTAGGACTTGGACATCTTCTGCCCGTCGAGGCCGGGCATTTTCGATTCCGGCGTCAGCAGGTAACCAGGCTCGACCAGAATCATCTTGCCGGTACCCTCGAGGAAGCCGAACAGGCGCTCACGGTCAACCGCAGAAAGGTGCTGAATTTCGTTGAGCATGGCCTTGGCCTGCTCGACCGCCTCCTTGTTGCCCTCTTGCTGAAATCGCGTCCGCAACTCCTCGTACAGGCGGGCCTTCTTGCTGCCCAGCTTCTTGACGGCCTCGCGGGCCTTTTCTTCAAAACCGGGCTCGCGGCCGTACATGTGGTTGAAGCGGCGTGCGAGTTCACGGGTAAATTCGACGTGCGGAATCTGGTCCTCGCCCACCGGCACCTTGTCGGCGCGGTAGATCAGGATGTCGGCGCTCATCAGCAGCGGATAGCCCAGGAAGCCATAGGTAGTCAGATCCTTGCCCGCCAGCTTCTCCTGCTGGTCCTTGTAGGTCGGCACCCGCTCCAGCCAGCCCAGCGGCGTCATCATCGACATCAGCAGGTGCAGTTCGGCATGCTCGGGCACGCGGGACTGGATGAACAGCGTCGACTGGTTCGGATCAACACCGGCCGCCAGCCAGTCGATGACCATGTCCCAGCTCGCCTGCTCGATACCCTGCGGATTGTCGTAATGCGTGGTCAGCGCGTGCCAGTCAGCCACGAAAAACAGGCAGGGATACTCATGCTGGAGCTGCACCCAGTTCTTGAGAACGCCGTGATAGTGGCCGAGGTGCAAGGCGCCGGTCGGGCGCATGCCGGAAAGAACACGTTCTGCGTACATAGTTTCAATAAAGACCAAAAATGGATTCGATCGCCCGTGCCGAAAAAACGACGAGCGGATTCATGACGGCGCCGAGGATACCGGTGAATAGCAAAACCAGCAAAATCGGGAAGCCCCAGCGTTCCAGCTGGGCAAACTTGAAGGCCAGACGGTGCGGCAACAGGCTGACAGCAATGCGACCGCCATCCAGCGGCGGCAAGGGCAGCAGGTTGAGAACCATCAGCACGCAATTGATGATGATGCCGATCTCCGCCATCCGCGCCAGCGGCGTGCTGAAAAACTGCGGCAGCAGCCAGGAGAGCTTGAACATCAGCGCCCAAAGGCAGGCCATCAGCAGATTGGCGCCCGGCCCCGCCGCCGCCACCCACAGCATGTCCTTTTTCGGATGCCGCAAGCGCCCGAAATCGACCGGTACCGGCTTGGCGTAGCCGAAGAGGAAATCGCCACCCGAAAACAAAAGGATGGCAATCGGAATCAGGATGGTGCCGACCGGATCGATATGGCGCAGCGGGTTGAGGCTGATCCGCCCCTGAAGCCAGGCCGTGGGGTCGCCAAAATGTCGCGCCGCGTAACCATGGGCGGCTTCGTGCAGCGTGATTGCAAAAATCACCGGCAAGGCGGCAACGGCGATGGTCTGGATCAGGGCGTTGATGTCGTCCACGCGTCAGTCCAGCCCGAAAGGCGCCAGCGGCCCGCGACCGGCACGCACCAGTTCCGGCGCCGAACCGGTCAGGTCGATGATGGTCGTCGGTTCGGTGCCGCAATGGCCGGCATCGAGAATCAGCTCCAGATGATCATCTAGTCGATCCTGGATTTCCCAGCCTTCCGTCAGCGGACTGTCGTCGCCGGGTAGTTGCAGCGTCGTGGTTAGCAGCGGCTCGCCCAACTCGGCCAGCAAGGCCAGCGCCACGGGGTGATCGGGAATGCGCAGGCCGATGGTCTTGCGCTTGGGATGCATCACCCGCCGCGGCAACTCCTTGGACCCTTCGAGAATGAAGGTGTAGCTGCCGGGCGTCGTTGCCTTGAGCAACCGATACTGCGAGTTATCGACGCGGGCGTAATTGGCGATCTCGGAGAGGTCGCGGCACATCAGCGTCAGGTGGTGACGTTCATCCATCTGGCGGATCTGACGGATGCGGTCGAGCGCCTCCTTGTCACCAAGATGACAGCCGAGCGCATAACAGGAGTCCGTCGGCAGCGCGACCACGGCACCTTCACGAATGAATTGCGCGGCCTGGATCAGCAGGCGTTCCTGCGGCGTTTCCGGGTGAATATTGACGATACGGGCCATATCAGACAATCAGACGCCAGACGGGCTTCAGGTCTTCTGGCAATTGTGGCAGCTTGCCGAGGTCGACGTAGCTTTCTTCGGGCCCATGAAAATCGGAACCGCGCGAAGCATGGAATTCATAATGCCGCGCCAGACGGGCGAAATGCATGACGTGGTCCGGCGAATGGCTGCCGCAGGTCACCTCGATGCCCCGACCACCGGTGTCCTTGAAGTCATCGAGGAAGCGGCGCATGTCCGCCCCCGACATCTTGTAACGTCCGGGGTGCGCCACCACCGCCACGCCACCGGCCGCATTGATCCAGCCGACCGCCTCTTCAAGCGTTGCCCAGCGATGATCGACATATCCCGGTTTGCCCGGTGTCAGGTAATGCTGAAACACGCCCGGCACATCACGGGCAATGCCGATCGACACCAGGTAGCGGGCGAAATGGGCGCGGGAAATCAGGCTGGCGTTGGTGGCAAAGCACAACGCGCCCTCATAGACACCGGGAATACCAATGGCCGCCAGGGCGTCACCCATCCGCCTGGCGCGCTCGATGCGGCCGATCCTCAGTTCGTCCAGCCCATTCACCAGCCCGGGATGCCGATGATCGAAACCCAAACCGACGATGTGAATCGGCGTGCCGCGCCATTCGATGGAAATTTCGACGCCATTGACGAAGCGCATCCCGGCGGCTTCCGCCACGACGCGCGCCTCATCCAGCCCGCCCAGATCGTCGTGATCGGTCAACGCCCAAAGGTCGACGCCATTCCCTGCGGCACGTTCGGCCACCACACGCGGCGGCAACAGGCCATCGGAAACCGAGGAATGACAATGAAAATCGAAGTTAGCTGGGGTCACGGTGCAGACAGAAGGCAAAAAGCGAGTTTATCACGAAGGCCCTCCCCCTCCGGAAAGCCTTGTGCAGCGCAGCAGGTTGATTCGACCGAAGCATCCCGATATAGTGCCCGACGTTCCGTGGGAGAGCGCAGGCTTGTCAGAGACGAGTGCTGCCGCCGAAGGCGCAAAACCACCCGAAAACGCTCAGGCAAAAGGACCGCGGAACACGGCGCAAGCCAAAAAACTCTGGAGAGCGATGACGGCCTTGGCCGACATCCACCGATGGGGCAAATCTCTCAGGTATCAAGGACAGAGGGGTGAAACGAAAGAACGCGGCAAAACGCGTTCTTTGCGTTTCACCCCTTTTCCGTTTCTAGAACTGACGTTAAAAATCGTCTGTAAAGGATTGATATGCTGAAGAAAACGGTTTTGAATTCTGCTCATCGCGCACTCAACGCCCGGATGGTGGATTTCGGTGGTTGGGACATGCCGGTCAACTACGGTTCCCAGATCGAGGAGCACCACGCGGTACGTACCGACTGCGGCATGTTCGATGTCTCGCACATGTGCCCGGTCGATGTCGTCGGCGCCGACTGCCGTCCCTTCCTGTCCCGCTTGGTCGCCAACGACGTCGCCAAGCTGACCGTCTCCGGCAAAGCGCTCTACTCCGCCATGCTCAACGAAGCCGGTGGTGTCATCGACGACCTGATCATCTACTTCCTGACCGACACCCGCTTCCGCATCGTCGTCAATGCCGGCACGGCCGAGAAAGATCTGGCCTGGATGCAGGCCAAGGCCGCCGAATGGAAGATGGACGTCACGATTACCCAGCGCCGTGACGGCGCCAACGCCCTCGGCATCATCGCCGTGCAGGGCCCGAATGCCCGTGCCAAGGTCTGGCAGGTATTGCCGCAGGCCAAGGCCGCGACCGAAGGCTTGAAAGCCTTCTTCGCCGCCGAGGTCGATCAGTATTTCATCGCCAGCACCGGTTACACCGGCGAAGACGGCTTCGAAATTATGCTGCCGGCCGGCGAAGCCGAAAGTCTGTGGCACGCGCTCAAGGATGCTGGCGTCGCCCCCTGCGGCCTCGGTGCCCGCGACACGCTGCGCCTCGAAGCCGGCATGAACCTCTACGGTCAGGACATGGATGAAACCGTGTCGCCGCTCGACGCCGGTCTGAGCTGGACCGTGGCCATGAAGGACGACCGCGATTTTGTCGGTAAATCCGCGTTGACCGCAGCCGGCCAGCAAAAGCAGTTCCTCGGCCTGATCCTGCTCGACAAGGGCGTACTGCGCGGCCACCAGAAGGTCATCACTACCCAGGGTGAAGGCGAAATCACCTCCGGTTCCTTTTCGCCGACGTTGCAGCAATCCATCGCCCTCGCCCGCGTGCCGCTCGGCGTGGCCATTGGTGACGAAGTGCAGGTCGACATCCGCGGCAAGCTGCTCAAGGCCAAGGTCACCAAACCCGTCTTTGCCCGCAACGGCAAGGCTGTTCAATAAATACCCCACAATCAGGAGAAAACCATGTCCAACGTCCCGTCCAACCTCAAGTACGCCGCCTCCCACGAGTGGGTTCTCAAGAACGCTGACGGTTCCGTCACCATCGGCATCACCGACCACGCACAGGAAGCCCTCGGCGACCTCGTTTTCGTCGAACTGCCGGAAGTCGGCGCCCATTACGCCGCCGACAAGGAAATCGCCGTCGTCGAATCGGTCAAAGCGGCGGCCGATGTCTATGCGCCGATCGCCGGTACCGTCACCGAAGTCAATCAGGACGCCGCCGATGCGCCGGAATCGGTCAACGCGGACGCCTACGCCGCCTGGCTGTTCAAGATGACGCCGGACAACCTGGCCGACGTCGACGCCCTGCTCGACGCCGCTGCCTACCAGGCCGTGGCCGACGCTGCCTGATTTCCGATTTTGGGTGCTTTTCCGGGTTGACCGCAGATGGCACCCGGAAGGCCTTCGAACGCCAACGAGACCGAATCCGACATGACCGCCCCTACGCTTTTTGCCCTTGAACAGCACGACGAGTTCATTGGCCGCCACATCGGCCCCTGCGCCGCCGAAATGAACCAGATGCTGGCCGACATCGGCGCTGCCAGCCTCGACCAACTGATCGACCAGACTGTTCCTGCCGCCATCCGCCTGCCGGCCGACCTGCCGCTGCCGGCACCGAAGCGCGAACATGAAGCGCTGGCCGACCTCAAGGCCATCGCCAGCAAGAACGTCATCCAGAAGTCCTGCATCGGCATGGGCTACTACGACACCCTGACGCCCAAGGTCATCCTGCGCAACGTCATGGAGAACCCGGGCTGGTACACCGCCTACACGCCCTACCAGGCCGAAATCGCCCAGGGCCGCCTGGAAGCGCTGATGAATTACCAGCAGATGGTCGTTGACCTCACCGGCCTCGAAATCGCCAACGCCTCGCTGCTCGACGAAGCCACCGCCGCCGCCGAAGCCATGACCATGGCACGCCGCGCCTCCAAGTCCAAGTCGAACCGCTTCCTGGTCGATGCCAACTGCTTTCCGCAAACCATTGACGTGGTCAAGACCCGCGCCGGCTACTTCGGCTTCGAGCTGGTCATCGGCAGCCTTGACGATAACAAGGACGGTGAATTCTTCGGCGCCCTGCTGCAATACCCGGGCAACAATGGGGAAGTATGCGACCTGACCGACGTCATCACCGCCCTTAAGGCCAAGGGCGCCTGCGTCGCCGTCGCCACCGACCTGATGGCCCTGGTGCTGCTCAAGTCGCCGGGCGCGATGGGCGCCGACATCGCCCTCGGCTCCAGCCAGCGCTTCGGCATCCCGATGGGCTTCGGTGGCCCGCACGCTGCTTTCTTCGCCACCCGCGAAGCCAACGTCCGCGCCATGCCGGGCCGCATCATCGGCGTCTCCAAGGACGCCCGCGGCAAGACTGCCTACCGCATGACCCTACAGACGCGCGAACAGCACATCCGCCGCGAAAAGGCCAACTCCAATATCTGCACCTCGCAGGTTTTGCTCGCCAACATGGCCGGCATGTACGCCGTCTATCACGGCTCGGAAGGCCTCAAGCTGATCGCCACCCGCATCCACCGCCTGACCGCCATTCTCGCCGAGGGCCTCAAGCGCGCTGGCGTGACGCTGCTCGCCGGCCAGTTCTTCGACACCCTGCATCTGGACCTTGGCGCCCGCGGCGAAACCGTCTATCGCGACGCCCTGGCGGCCGGCTACAACCTGCGCCATGTCGGCACCGGCGTGCTTGGCATCTCCTTCGACGAGACCACCACCCGTCAGGACGTCGTCACGCTGTTCAAGCTGATCGCCAAAGCCACGCTCGATATCGAGGCGCTCGACGCTCAAGTCGCCGGCCTGCCCAACGCCCTGTTGCGTACCGACGCCGTGCTCAGCCACCCGGTGTTCAACACGCACCACACCGAGCACGAAATGCTGCGCTACCTGAAGTCGCTGCAGAACAAGGATCTGGCGCTTGACCACTCGATGATCTCACTCGGCTCCTGCACCATGAAGCTCAATGCGACCAGCGAGATGATCCCGGTCACCTGGCCGGAATTCGGCGGCATCCACCCCTTTGCGCCGCGCGATCAGGTGCAGGGCTACCACGAGATGATCAACAGCCTGACCGACTGGCTGAAGACCGTCACCGGCTTCGACGCCATCTGCATGCAGCCGAACTCCGGCGCCCAGGGCGAATACGCCGGCCTGGTCGCGATTGCCCGCTACCATGCCAGCCGCGGCGAAGCACACCGCAAGGTCTGCCTGATCCCGAAATCTGCGCACGGTACCAACCCGGCCACCGCCCAGATGTGCAACATGCAGGTCGTCGTCGTCGATTGTGACGAGAACGGCAACGTCGATGTCGCCGACCTCAAGGCCAAGGCCGAGGAACACAAGGACGACCTCGCCTGCCTGATGCTGACCTACCCGTCCACGCACGGTGTCTTCGAGGAAGCGGTGATGGACATTTGCGCCATCGTTCATGCCAACGGCGGCCAGGTGTACATGGACGGCGCCAACCTCAATGCGCAGGTCGGCCTGACCTCGCCAGGCTTCATCGGTGCGGACGTCAGCCACATGAACCTGCACAAGACCTTCGCCATCCCCCACGGCGGCGGCGGACCGGGCATGGGCCCGATCGGCCTCAAGGCCCACCTGGCACCGTTCATGGCTGACCACGCCGTTGCCGCCACCGGCGACGACAACCGTGTCAACAAGGGGCAAGGTGCCGTCTCGGCCGCGCAGTTCGGCTCGGCATCCATCCTCAACATCTCGTGGATGTACCTCAACATGCTCGGCGGTGAAGGCATCAAGAAGGCCACGCAGGTCGCCATCCTCAATGCCAACTACGTGGCCAGCAAGCTGAAGGATCACTACCCTGTGCTCTACGTCGGCACGAACGGCCGCGTCGCGCACGAGTGCATCCTCGACATCCGACCGATCAAGGCCGCGACCGGTATCGCCGAAATCGACATCGCCAAGCGCCTGATGGACTACGGTTTCCACGCCCCGACGGTTTCCTTCCCGGTCGCCGGCACGATCATGGTCGAGCCGACCGAGTCGGAATCGAAGGCTGAGCTGGATCGTTTCATCGCCGCGATGATCGCCATCCGCAAGGAAATCGCGCGTATCGAAGCTGGCGAACTGCCTTCCGACAACAATCCGCTGAAGAATGCCCCGCATTCTCAGGCCGATGTGATCGAAGGCGAATGGACCCGCCCCTACAGCCGCGAGGAAGCCGTCTTCCCGCTGGCCTGGGTCAAGGCAAACAAGTTCTGGCCGAGCGTCAATCGCATCGACGATGTGTACGGCGATCGCAACCTGAACTGCGCCTGCCCGCCAATGGACGCCTACGCCGACTGATCGGCACCCGCCACCAGACAACCGCCGGCCCGCCCGGCGGTTTTTCGTTGACCGTCAGCTGCCGTCGCCCACCAGCACAAAGGGCGCCCAGAACATCGGGTGGGCATAGCTGTACTCCTTGCCGGCACTCTTTTGCATCAGCCCGAGCGCAGCCTGTTGCAGGGCAACGGCGCGCGACATTCCCGGCTGCGCCAGCTGGCGGCGGAAGGTATCGGTAGTCAGCAGACGGGCGGATTCGGTTTCCACGGCCCAACTCGTGGCCAGCAGCGCGCGCGCACCGGCAAAGAAGAACGCCCGCCCGAGTCCGGAAAAGGATTCGGCACCGCCGAGATTGCTGTCAGCGGCCGCCGTGTTGCACGCCGACAGCACCACCCACTCCGCCTTGAGTTTCAGGCCGAGAATCTCCTCCATCGTCAGCATCCCGTCCTCGGTATCGCCACTCAGCTGCGGATTCGACAGCGCCAGCGCCGGCTGATAAAGGCCGGGCATCTCGCCGCTCATCAAGCCATGCGTGGCAAACATCACCACCCGATAAGCCGCCAGATCGGCCGCCTTGACCCGGCTTTCACTGGCCGACTTCTGCAGCAGGATGTCCCGCTCGCCGTCAGCCGCCAGCACTTTCGCGATATCACGCAGTTCTACGGCAGTATCCGGCAACTGCGGCAAGAGATCGAAATTGATGCGATTTTCCGAGTCGACCGCAGCAGGCTTCAGATTCAGATTGCGACGAACCATCCCGCGCGTCGGTGCCGTGGTGCTAGCCAGATTGAAAACCGGATCACCGATACCGACAAAGGGACGCGCCGCGGGTGTCGTCGCCGGCATGCTGCGCAAGGCGGCAAAGGCAACCACCGAAGGCATCTGCGAAACTGCAAGCTGCCGCAACAACCAAGGCGCCTGCGCCATGTCGGCATAGAGCAGGCTGCTCTTCCCGGCTTGCCAGGGCGCCGTGAGCAAGGTGCCGAGTGGCAACTGGGCGAGCTTGCCATGCGGCACGACGATCAGTTCGCGGGCGCCGGACCATCCGGCCTCGACCGGCTGCAGCAACTGACTGTAAAGCGCATGCGCCCGCGCACTGTCGAAGCGCGGCAGCGTATTGCCGCTGGTCGCATTCGGGTCCAGCGCCTGCCGCAGGCTGCGGACGGCATCGGCCACGGCAGCCCCGTTCACCGCCGCCAGTGCAAAAGCAGGCGGGCGTCCGGCGGTCAGCGCCCAAACCAGCGTATGCGTACTCCCGGGGTAGATCGAGACCATGGCCTCGCCCGGCTTCAAGGCCGCCCGGGCCGCATCCAGGCTGACCGGACGCGGGTCGATCAGGCTGGCGTAATCCGGGAAGCGCCGGGCGAGTTCCTGCGATACCTCGCCATGGCGCTGCCGCAGCGCGATCAGATTGTTCCGCATTTCTGCGACCACGGCATCCTGTTCCTGCACACGCCCACGCGACAGCAAATTGGCCAGGCCGTCGGCCAATTGGCCGATTTCACGCTGCAGATCCTGCTCGCGGCCCGCCATCTCGGCCAGTGCCGGATCCTTGATGCTCGCCCGCGACGCCGCCACCGCCAGCGCCCGCTGCACCACACTCCCTCGTGCCACATCGGCCATCCGGAAAGCTTCATCCTGAGCGAAGGCCCGATGCGGGGAATTGGCGTCCGCCGCCAACTCGCCGAGCAGCATCAGGTAGCCGTCCAGCATCCAGCCCAGCCGCGCCGTGCGCAACACCCCACCATCGGGCGCCGAACGCTCGCCATTCGACAGGATGAGCACCTTCGGGATCGCGACGCGCAGTTCCGCAAGCGCCGCTTCCTTGTCGCCGTTGGCAGCCAACGCCACCCCGAGGAAGGCCCGCCCCTCCCAGGTCGACAGCGACTGTTCGTCGAACAGGCCTTGCCGTGACTTGACGATACGGCGCATCAAATCGAGTGCTTCGCCGGCGCGGCCGACGCGCACCAGGGTATAGGCATACTCCGGCGGATAATCACCGAGGTTGCCCCGCTGCGCCCCTGCCTGGCGCAACACGGCGGCACGCTCCTCAAAGCGCGCCAGTGCCTGCGGCCAGCGCTCCTCCAGCATGTCGATCAAGGCCAGGTTAATGCGCACGATGGCCACGCGCATCGATGCCTCGGCGTTTCCGGCACCTTCGATATCGCGCTGCAAGCTTTCGAATGCAGCGCGTGCTTCCTTCAGGCGCCCCTGTTCCAGCAGCACCCGCCCGGCGGGCAAGGCGACCCGGTAGCGCAGGGCCGGCCGACGCATCTTGGTTGCCAACCGATCAATCTCCGGTTGCTGCTGGGCGATGACCGCACCGGCCTCTGCCAGCTTGCCGGCCGCCACGAGCGAACCCAACAGGCCGGCCGTGCAGTCGACCAGGTAGAACTGCGCCCCCTGATGCTCGGCAGTCGCCAGTTGCTTCTCCGCAAACGACAGGCAGGTTCGCCAGGCGACTTCGGCATCCTTGAGATGCCCGGCACGCGATAGATAAGTGGCATTGGCCCAGGCGGCGCCGGCCTGCCAGTAATCCCCCTGCCGCGACCATACGGGCAGCGTGCGCAACCGAGTCATCAGCGCCTGCAAGTCGGCCAGGGCCTTTTTCGCCTTGCCCATCTGGAAAAGATTGGGATAAAGCGACGCCAACTTGACCCGCACAAGAAATTCCTGCCCCGGCAGCTTCGCCACCTTGCTCTGGCGTTCGGCAATCTGGATGGACTGATAAACATTGCCGCGATCGGCGTAGTACTCACCCAGACGCTGGTACAGCACAAAGCTATCGGGTGACTCCGCCCCGATCGTGTTGACCCCGGCCTCGAGCACTGCCAGTTCCCCCGCGGTATCCCCGCCCTCACGTGCCGCCAGTGCGCGGTCGACGATCTGCTGTACCGCCGGTGGCAGGGGCGTGCGCTCCTGTGCCCAGGCAAACCCGCATCCCGCGGCGGCCAGCATCAATCCGGCGAGACTGCGCCTGAATGCTTTTTTCATGTTCCGGCTCCCCCTTGAAGGCATCAATCTAACGAAACGACAATGCCGATGTAAAGTTCAACCTTTGCCGACCGAACCACACAACCATGCCCGACACGCCAATGCTGACTGCCGCACAACGCAAGTGGCCCAATGTGCCCGCCTGTTATGGCTGGCTGAGCCTGGACCGGCGCGGTGACTGGCGCCTTCAGGACGAGCGGGTCAGTCACCACGGTCTGATCGCCTTTCTCAATCAGAACTATCACAGCGATGCACTGGGCCGCTGGTTCGTCCAGAACGGTCCGCAGCAGGTCTTTGTCCGCCTTGCCTGCACGCCTTGGGTCTTCCGCATCCAGCCCACTGGCCCCGTCGCCCACACCGGCCAGGCGGCGGGTGACGTGACTGCGGTTTATCTGGACGAGGAAGGCAGCATTCTGCTCGAAACCGCACTTGGTATCGGGCTGCTCGACGACCGCGACCTGAGCGCCTTCCTCGCCGCCTGTGTCGATGTCAACGGCGCACCGGCGAGCGACGAGCATCTCATGGCTACCCTCAACGGACAAACGAACCAGGCTTTCTGGCAGGGATTAGCGCTGCAGCCGATTGCTGCGGTGAACCTGAAATTTCGCTTTAAATTCGAAGCCGACCCGCAGCCTTGACGGCCGGGCCATTGCGCCGTCAGCGCAAGCCGTGGCGCTTTTGCCAGTCCGCCAGTTCGGGCATCGTTGCTTCGACGTCGGCCTGCAGCGATGACGATGCCTTGTGCAGCAGCTTGCGCTGCTCGGCGGTCAACCTGGCCGGAAACACCGGCGTCAAACTGACCAGCAGATCACCGGCGGCATGCCGGCCACGCCCGGGATAGCCCTTGCCCGGCAGATGCAGGTCGCGCACAGCGGCCGTGCCCGGCGTCAGCATGTGATGGATCGTCCCGAGCGGCGTGGGCAATGTAATTTCCTCGCCCGCCAGCAAGGCCAGCGCACTGACCGGCATGCTGTACGCGACATGACGCCCGTCCAGCCGGTACAGCGGATGAGAGCGCAGCACCAGCATCAGATAGAGATCCCCCGCCGCCAGGTCATCATCGCCCGGCTCCCCCTGCCCGGCCACGCGAAGCTCGTCACCCGGCAACATGCCCGCCGGCACCTTCACCTGCAGGCTGACTTCGGTGGTCTCGCGGCCATTGCCGCCACAATCCGGGCAGATCCTTTCGGTGAAAAATCCGCGTCCACCACAGGCGTTGCAAGGCACCAGCACCCGCTGCGCATCCCGCACGCGCCCGCTGCCATGGCAGGCATCACAAAAGCGCGTCCGCGACATGCCGGCCTCGCCGCTGCCGTCGCAGGTCACGCAGGCCTTGCCCCGCGTGTAATGAACCGTCTTGCGGCAGCCCAGTGCGCCCTCCTCGATCGTGACTTCAAGATTAAGACGGATATCGGCAGCCCGGGGCGCTTCCTCGGTCGCCGGCGCCGCCTCACCCGCTGCGGGTGTCGCGTCATCAGCCTCCGGCTCCGGCACTTCAACCGCAGTCAGCTGCTCATAGGCAGCATTGATTTCCTTGAAGCGCTCGGTGGCTTCCGGATGATCATTGCGATCGGGATGCCAGCGCATGGCCAGGCGGCGGAAGGCACGCTTCCACTCGACTGGCCCGGACTCCGGCGAAACCCCGAGCACGGCATACGGATCCTGCGTCATCGATGCCCTCCCGGCATATCCGGCAGAACGGTGGCGATCAGATCCGAAATCAGCGCCGCCGTCACGCCATGGCGGTCGCGGTCCGGGTTGTACTCGACAATTTCCAGCGCCCGCAATCCCGGCATGCCTCCGATCCACTGCAAGGCGGTCCGGACATCGTAATCGACAAGTCCGCCTGGTTCGGGACTGCCGACCCCGGGTGCCAATGCCGGGTCAATGGCATCCAGATCGAGCGTCACGCCGAAGCCTGCAGGCGCGGCTGCAACAATCGCCATCGCCTCGTCGAGGCAGGCCGCGAACCCACGTTCCGCCAACACCTCGGCACCAATGATGCGCACGCCGAGACGCTCAAGGAAAGCCAGTTCCTCCGGCTCATAGCTGCGCGGCCCGAGCACGACCGTATGGCGAGGGTTCAATTGTGCCCCGTTCAGACCAATGTTGAGCAAGCGCTTGTCCCCGCGCCCCAGCAGACACGCCAGGGGCATGCCATGCACGGCACCGGAGTAGGTCGTCTCCGGTGTATGGCTGTCGAGATGGGCGTCAACCCACAGCAAACCCGGCGGCTCGCCCAAGCTGCGTGCCACGCCGCTCCAAGTACCGATGGCGACGGAATGATCGCCACCAATGACCACCGGAAACGCGCCGTCGTGCAGGCACACCGCCACCTCGTCCGCCAGCGCGTGACAGAAAACGGCAATTCGCGCCTTTTCCGACAGGCCGTCACCCGCCGGCGGAAACAGCGTGCGCCCCCAATCTAGCAGCGGGTGCGCGGCAATTTCATGCCAGGCTTGCGACCGATGAAAAGCCACCGGCCCATCCTCGCAGGCACGATCCTGCGCGCCGATGCCACAGGCGGCACCGATGATGCGAACGCGGCGGGAGATTGAGCTGGAGCGAGTGGTCATGGCGGAATACGCGAAGTTGATGGCCGGCAGCGGTGAGCGCGGCAGGCGCGCATTATAGGCGATGCGCCCCCGCCTTCCAGGCGTGATAAAGCTTGAGCGCAACCTGCGCGTCATTGGCAGCATAGAGCAGCTGCCGCTCATTCAGCTTCGGGTTGGCCCAGTTGCTGGTGCCGGTTTTCTTTGACTTCAGCAAACGCTGCCCGAACAAACGGGCAACGGCCATTTTGGCGCCGACGGTCCCACGATGCCAGTCACCCCGCATCGCCTCGCCGAGATCGAGCTCATTGGCGAGATCGATCCCCAATCGGCTGCGCAGCACACTACGATCATTGCCCAGCCCCATGCCAATCTTGAGAATTGCCGGGTTTTCCAGCACCGCACGAATCACCGGCAATGCGACCGCCAAGGCCACCGGAAACAGATAGGCCCTCTGCAAGGTGGCCAACTGCACCAGATGCGGCCCTGTCGAGACCTCTCCCTTGACGAAAGTCGGTTTCGATTCAGTGTCGAACCCCAACGCGGTCTCCGCCGAAAGCGCAGCCAGCGCCTCCGCTGCCTTGTCCGGATTATCCACAAGCACAACATCGGCGAGCGCGATGCCCGGATAGATCGGCAGCTCGGCCGTATTCATCGTCATTTCAGCCCGCTCCACATCGTACTTGCCTCATCATTCATCATCCATACCGGCGGCGCGGTATCCTTCGCATTTTCAGTAAACGCAAGTGTATGGGAAAGCCCGCCGCCCAAGGATTTTTTGTCCGACTACGTGCCCGCTGGTTTGCGCCGCCGGCACCACTGACAGCCAACGCCCGCGCCCGCCAGTTGGTCGAGGCCATCGACCGCGGCGGCATCCCGCTGAATACCGCCCTGGTCAACGCCATTGCCCGTGATCTGGGCCTTGAGGTCTCGCGCAAGGCCAGCCTCGAAGACACCATCGCCCGCATCCGCCTGGCGCTGACACGGGTAGCCGAGCATGACTAAGCCCTGGTACCTCTATCTCATCGAATGCACCGACGGCAGCATCTACACCGGCATTACCGTCGATGTCGCCGCCCGCTATCTTGCCCACTGCCAGGGCCGCGGCGCCCGCTACACCCGCGCCCATCCTCCGCGGCAACTACTGGGGTACGAATCTCACCCCGACCGCAGCAGCGCCTCCCGCGCCGAATACCGCATCAAGCAACTCAGCCCGCCCGCCAAACGGCAATATGCTCTCAATTTGACCCAAACGTTCGTGCCGGAAGTCGCTGCTTCCTCTGAATCAGGTGAACCGTGCCAGCCATGACCCGATACTGGCATGCATACGTAGTGAAGAAATCCCACTGGCGCCAGCTTGCGTCCATCCAGATGGCAGCCGTTGCGCTCGCCCTCGCCCATCAAAACCCGGCGCTCGCCGATGAGTGCAACAAGCTGCCCCCCTCCTCCGTCAGCGTACGCCTGCTCGAATCGGACATTCAAACCAACTTTCAACGCAGTACGGCAGCACTGAAAGGCATGAGCGACCGTTACGCCGACCCGCGCATCGCCGTACTCGGGCTGACACTCGGCAAGGCCACCGCCAGTGCCAAAGTTGCCACACAACTGCTGCGCGACCCGACCGGCCGCTGGGAATGCGCAAGCCATCAGGTCCAGGTCGAGATTGGCTATCAGCCAATTACCCTTTACGTCGGCCGGGAATTCCCGGAGGGCAGTTGCGCCTTCAAGGAAATTTACCAACACGAACTACGCCACGCCCAAACCTACCGCGACCATGCCCGCGCCATCGTGCCGGAGATCGAAGCCACCCTCCGCGAACGTTTTGTCAGCAAGGAACCAACTCGCGGCCCCAGCGGTTCAACACAAGCCCGCATTCAAAGCGAATTAAACGACCGCTGGCTCCCCTACATCCGACGCCTGCTCAGCGCGGTCGGAAGCCGGCAACGTGACATCGACACGCCCGAGGAATACGAAAAGGTCAGCAAGGCCTGCAACGGCGAAATCCAGCGCTTCATGCGCCGGTGAAACGGCCAAAGAGAGGCGAGGCACTGCAATAAAAACCTGGAATAGCGGTAGAAACTGCGGCATACACCTAGCTACCTTCATCTGCAACGGACAGGCGCAGCAAAACCCGAACAAACGTTTGAACACCGCCAGACGAAACACGAATTGCGAGATGACAAATCCAGTGTTTCGTGAAGAACTACCCGATCGCAGTGCCAATTCATCGCTATACTTTTCGCGCTGATCGATGCATCTGGAATCCCACCTGCAACAAATCCTGAAATAGCCCATGTCTACACCCATTACCCGCTGGCGCCCACAATTCCGTCATCTACTGCTGACTGCCGCGCTGGCCGCGCTGTCATGTACCACACTGGCTGCCGACCCGAAAGCGGCTCGCTATTACGAAGCAGCCCTGAGTCGTTACGAAAAGAACGACATGGCGGGCGCCATCATCGAATTGAAGAATGCCTTGCAACTGGACAACCAGATGCTCGCTGCCCAGGTGCTGATGGGCAAGGCATTACTTAGCGAGGGTGATCCAATCGGTGCCGATGTTGCCTTCAACGAAGCCTTGCGCTTGGGCATCAACCGCACCGAAGTCGTCGTTCCCCTTGGCAAAGCCTATTTGCTGCAAGGAAAGTTTGACGCCCTGATTGACCGAATTCCCGCATCAGGTCTGCCTCAGGAAACTCAGATCGAAGTCCTGATCCTGCGTGCTCAGGCGCTCGCCGAAAAAGGCAACCTGATCGCAGCCATGCGCAGTCTGGATGAAGCTCAACTGCTGGACGCCAAGTCGGTATCAGTCAGAATCGCCCGGGCGGGTATTTACATTCGGAGCGGCCAGATCGACAAAGCCATGCCGATTGTCGATGAGATAGTTGCCATGGCTCCCAATAGCGCTGCCAGTTGGGATGTTCGCGCCGCAGTTCTTCACTTGCGCGGCGACTATCAGGGCGCGCTCGCCGGTTACTCCAAGGCTATTCAGTTTAATCCGAAGAACCTTGAGCCCCGTCTTGCCATGGCCGGGCTCTTGCTCGATCTGGGCAGACTGGATGAAGCGGGCAAGGAAATTGAAGAAATCCAGCGCATTCAGGTTCGCGAACCCCGTGGCGCCTATCTCCGCGCCCTCCTTGCCAGCCGCCGCGGTGACGAAGGCACAGTGCGAACATCCCTTACCGACGTCACCAAGCTGCTCGACCCAGTGCCGATTGCTGTGTTATCCCGCCACAAGCAAATGTTGCTGCTGGCAATACTCGCCCATCATGGGCTGGGCAACCGCGAAAAGGCCAAAGACCGGCTGATCACCTATGTTCGCAGCTTCCCGAACGAGCCGGGCGCAAGCAAATTACTGGCGACATATCACATTGATGCCGGCGCCAACACGAGTGCCATCTCCCTGCTGGAACCCATACAGAAACTGCACCCGGAAGATCCGAAGATTCTCTCCCTGCTGGCCACAGCACTTATGGCAGAACGCCAATATTCACGTGCCAGCGCCTTGCTCGAGCAAGCGGTCAAAGTTTCAGGCGGCGCCGCCGATGCGCGCACCGAACTCGGGCTAGCCTTGATCGGCAGCGGACAGGTTGATGGAGGAATCGGCCAGATGGAGCAGGCTTTTGCGAAAAACCCGGGGGAGCCCCGTACAGGCATCGCATTGGCTACACTCCACTTGCAGAAACGCCAGCCCAAAAAGGCGCGTGATGTCCTGGAAGCAGTCGTCAAACGCAACCCGGACAACCTGACAGCGCTTAACCTGCTAGCAGTCGCCCGTGGCCGAAGTGGCGATGCTGCCGGCGCCCGCCGGGCCTACGAACAAGTCATCAGCCGCGACAGCCGTTTTACCGCCGCCCTGCTGAATCTCGCCAGCCTGGATATCGCGGAAGGAAAGAAAGATTCCGCTCGCCAACGCCTGGGTCAGATCCTGAAAGCGAACCCGAACGAACTAGACGCCATGATCGAAATGGCTTTTGTCGAAGCGTCCTCAGGAAACACCTCCGAAGCTGTACGCTGGCTCGAAAAGGCACGTTCATTTCCCAAAGGCGCCTTGCGCGCCGGCCTACTGCTGACTGATCTCAACCTGAAAAACCGAAATGCCGACCGTGCGTTGGCCATAGCGAAGGAAACCGCCCTCAAGGTACCTCAGAACCTCCAGGCACTGTCAGCCGTCACCAGGGCCCAGATCGCCCTTGGCGATCTCAAGGGGGCGCGTCAGACACTTCAGGAAATGACCCGCTACGCAAACTTCGAACCGCAGTCTCAAGTAAGTGTAGCCCTGCTACAGCGCGCTGCCGGTAATGATCCCGGCGCCATCTACAGCCTGGACAAGGCGCTCGGCGGCAACCCAGACTATATACCCGCATTGGTCCTGCTCGCCGAAATCGAAATCGCCCAGCGCGAGTACGCCAAAGCGGAACAACGTATTCGAGGTATCGGCCAAAAGCCGAACGGACAAGCCGTCGCCATGCGGCTGCAAGGCGATCTGGCACTTGCCCGTGGACAGCAGTCAGCAGCCATCAGCAGTTACCGGACCGCACTGAACAAGGAGCCGTCCAGCGATCTGGCCCTCCGAATCCATCGCTCCCACCTGCTCGCCGGCGAGACGGACAAGGCCGTTCAGGTTCTGGAAACCTGGTCACGCACCCACCCCGACGATCTGCCGGTCCATCGCGCACTAGCCGATGGCTATCTGCGTATCAACAACCTCCCCGCCGCCCGGTCCGCCTATGAAAAACTGCTGCAACTCCAGCCCGACAATCCAGATGTGCTAAACAACCTGGCCCAGACACTGCTCAAGCTAGGCGACAAGACGGCACTCGGCTATGCAGAAAAAGCGGTCAAACTTGCTGGCAACGACGCCGGCACTGTCGACACGCTGGGCTGGATACTCATCCAGCAAGGACAACTGGATCGGGGTGTCAGCCTGCTACGAGACGCCCGACTGCGCGCTCCCGACAACCCTGAGATTCGCTACCATCTCGCCTTTGCACTGGCAAAATCTAACAAACTGGGTGAAGCAAGGGAAGAGCTAAGTCAAGCGCTGAAAGGCACGATCCGCTTCGATGGGTTGGAAGACGCGAAAAGACTTCAGCGTGATCTGGAGAAGCAATGATGAAGCGTTATCACGACTCCACGATCCAATCCAGCAACGTGTCGATTTTTTTTACACACCCAAAAAACAGCACACAGATGATCGACGCACACGACTGTTTTATATACAAAAACTTTTTTTGGTCCGTTTTTTGCTTTAACATCAATGTATAAATTGGCGTAGTCCTTAAGGACCATCGATTATGAATTTCATGAACCGCATACTAATTCTTACAAAAACCGGCTTCGCCGCGGCTACTTTGACAGCATCAGTAGCCGCACTTGCCGTGACAAACTGGTCGGTTGGCGATTTTCTCGATGGAACTTCCCCAACCACCTTGGCCGCCCAAAACATTTCTGCATGGTCCACCGGTGGCACCACTGACGGTTCGCTTCGTGGAGCCTGTATTCATAACTATGGCAGCAGCGGTTACGGCATAGTCAATTTGCGTGAAAGCAACCCTTGTTCTGGCGACCCCAATGTGGGCCCCCATGCAGCGGACAACGTAGGCGGCGTCGACCTCTTCCAGCTCACTTTCGCAAGCAAAGTTGACTTGGAGAGCGTAAGGATTGGCTGGAACGGCACCGACGACTTTGGGAAAGACTCGGACATCAGTGTCCTAGCTTATACAGGACCAGCAACCGCTACGACCCCGAGTTTATCAGGCAAAACTCTCGCACAACTGCTAACTTCTGGCTGGTCATTGGTTGGACACTACGGAAATGTTGGAAGCAATACCAACCCAGACAACACGGCAAAAATCACCTCGAACATTTCGTCCAGTTGGTGGTTGGTAAGCGCATACTCAAGCAACTACGGAACGTCAGTTGCAGAACAGTATCAAACTTGCAAGAACAGCAGTGGAACTAGCATCTGCGGCGATGGCAATGATTATTTCAAACTAATGTCTGTCGCGGGCAACGTCTCTCCGCCAGACAACAAGGTCCCAGAGCCCGGTTCTCTAACGCTGGCTGCGGTAGGCCTTCTTGGCATATTCGGCGTTTCTCGCCGACGCAAATCGCCGCGTTAATCGAAACGTCAAATCGAAACCCCCTGGACCTCAGGGGGTTTTTCTTTTTCAGACTGCAAAAAGCTGTTCTATTTCGTCAAGTTGTGCTCTCCGAACGCCAAAACTGAGACACCGCAGTGCCACATTAAAGGACCGTCCCCGCAGGCACTTGGCCACGGGTAGCATTCACGGCCTCAATCGATTCAGCAACGACAAATCCTTGGTCACACCTTTGTCATCGATCCACGGAACGACATTTGACCCCTGAACGAGCGCCTTCGCCGACACAATAAGCAACTGGATGCAATGCCCCTGAGTCACAGATCGAAGCCCTAGCTTTTGCAGCATTTCCGGAATCAGAGCGATGTAGGGGTTATTCGCAATAACGCCCCAAATGAAGCATCTTTAGAACAGTGACCTTAACGTCACAATAACGAAAAAAGCCCTTGATTGACAAGGGCTTCATTCATCGTTTTGCAGACTGGATGGCGGAGACGGAGGGATTCGAACCCTCGATGCAGGTTTTGCCCGCATGCTCCCTTAGCAGGGGAGTGCCTTCGACCTCTCGGCCACGTCTCCAAACCCGCTGCACAACGAGGCGCGGATAATACAGCCTCCGCGCCCTTTGGTCAAACTTACTGATCGAGACCGAAGGTCCGGTGCAGGACGCGGACGGCCAGTTCGAGGTACTTCTCGTCGAGGACGACGGAAATCTTGATCTCGGAGGTCGAGATCATCTGGATGTTGATCCCGTCATCAGCCAGCGCCTTGAACATCTGCGAGGCGACACCCGGATGCGAACGCATGCCGACGCCGACGGCCGAGACCTTGCAGATCTTGTTGTCGCCGGTGACTTCACGGGCGCCCAGCTTGGCCTTGACGTCCTCGAGGATGCCCATGGCCTTCGCGTACTCGCCGCGATTCACGGTGAAGGAGAAGTCGGTGGTGCCGTCATGGCCGACGTTCTGGATGATCATGTCGACATCGATGTTGGCATCGGCGATGGCGCCCAGAATCTGATAGGCGATGCCCGGCTTGTCGGGAACGCCGAGCACGGTCAGCTTGGCTTCGTCGCGATTGAAGGCGATACCGGAAATGATCGGTTGTTCCATGTTCTTGTCTTCCTCAACAGTAATCAGCGTGCCCTCGCCTTCATCCTGGAAGCTGGAGAGCACGCGCAGTTTGACCTTGTACTTGCCGGCGAATTCGACCGAGCGGATCTGCAGCACCTTGGAGCCGAGGCTGGCCATTTCGAGCATTTCCTCGAAGGTGATGGTGTCGAGCTTCTTGGCTTCGGGCACGACGCGCGGGTCGGTGGTGTAAACGCCATCGACATCGGTGTAGATCTGGCACTCGTCGGCCTTGAGCGCCGCAGCCAGCGCCACGCCCGAGGTATCGGAGCCACCGCGACCGAGGGTCGTGATGTTGCCTTCCTCATCGACGCCCTGGAAGCCAGCGACAACGACCACCATGCCGGCGTCGAGGTCGCGACGCATGTTGGCTTCGTCGATCGACAGGATGCGCGCCTTGGTGAAGGTGCTGTCGGTCAGAACCTTGACCTGACCGCCGGTGTAGCTACGGGCCGGCACGCCGATTTCCTTGAGGGCCATTGCCAGCAGGCCGATGGTGACCTGTTCGCCGGTCGAGCAGATCTGGTCCAGCTCACGCGGATCGGGGCTGGCAGAAATTTCCTTGGCCAGTGCGATCAGCTTGTTGGTTTCGCCGCTCATTGCAGAGACGACGACCACCACCTGATGACCCTGTGCCTGGAACTTGGCAACGCGCTTGGCGACATTCTTGATCCGCTCGGGATTACCGACGGAAGTGCCACCGTATTTCTGAACAATCAACGCCATGGATTTGTCCGGTTAAACGTTGGAAACATGAAAAAGAGGGCCGGATTTTAACCCAGCCCGTGCTTTTTCAGAAGAAACAGGCCCGAGAAATTCGTGCCTCAGAGATCGGCCAGAGAACGAAGATGCGCGCCGACGCTACGCGCCAGCGAGGTCATCACGTAGCCACCTTCCAGCATGGACACAATGCGCTTGTCGCACATTTCGGCAGCCAGCTTCTTGAGGTGGTCGGTGCACCAGGCGAAATCCCGCTCAAGCAGCTTGAGGCCGCCCATATCATCCTCGTAATGCGCATCAAAGCCCGCCGAGATGAAGATCATCTGTGGCTTGAATTCACGCAGGCGCGGCGTCCAGACCTGCATCACCGCATCGCGGAATTCCTCGCCGCCCGAGCCGGCGGCCAGCGGCACGTTGCACATGTTGGCGGCAGGCTTGTCGGTGCCGCTGTATGGGTAAAACGGATGCTGGAAAATGCTGCACATCAGGATGCGGTCATCGCCGGCGCAGCAGTCTTCGGTACCGTTGCCATGGTGCACATCGAAATCGATGACGGCCACACGCTCCAGACCATGTACCTTCAGCGCGTGTTGCGCCGCGACGGCCACGTTGTTGAAGAAACAGAAGCCCATCGGGTTCGCCTTCTCGGCATGGTGACCGGGCGGGCGCACGGCGCAAAAGGCATTCTCGACTTCGCTCGTCATCACCAGATCCACCGCCATGCAACCGGCACCGGCGGAGCGCAACGCGGCTTGCCAGGTGTGCGGATTCATCGCGGTATCGGGATCCAGATGAACCACGCCATGCTCCGGCGAGGCCCGCTTGATGCGCTCCAGGTGCGAAGCCGGATGCACGCGCAGCAACTGCTCGAACGTCGCCAGCGGTGCATCGTAATAAACGAAATACGCGTCGATGCCCTGGGCGATCAGGTGATCGTTGATGGCGGTCAGACGCTGCGGACACTCCGGGTGATGCGAACCCATATCGTGCAACAGACAGTCGCGATGGGTGATGAAGGCAGTGGTCGTCACTTGTTCTCTCTCTGCGATGCGTGGGCACTCAGCGGCACACGTCGAAATGTCATTATCGTCCCAATACGCGCGCCGCTTCAAGCATTAGAATTCTTCAATCCGATTCCGCCAAAAAATGCTCATGTTCAGCGCCACAAATTCTGTCCCCTCTAAGCCCTCGTTCGCTGCCATCCTCGATCAGGCTGGTCGCGTGATCCTCGGCAAGCCGACGGAAATCCGCCAGGCAATCGCCTGCCTGCTGGCGGGCGGGCACCTGCTGATTGAGGACCTCCCTGGCATGGGCAAAACCACGCTGGCGCACACGCTGGCTCGGCTGCTCGGTCTGCAGTTCTCGCGCATCCAGTTCACCAGCGACCTGCTGCCGGCCGACATCACTGGCGTCTCGGTCTATGAGCGCGAGCAGAATCAGTTCCGCTTCATTCCCGGACCGGTGTTTTCGCAACTGGTGCTGGCTGACGAAATCAACCGGGCGACACCCAAGACGCAAAGCGCGCTGCTCGAGGCCATGGAAGAAGGCCAGGTCACCGTCGAGGGACAAACCCGCCCGCTGCCGATGCCCTTCTTTGTCATTGCCACACAAAACCCGGCGCATCAGATCGGCACTTTCCCGCTACCGGAATCGCAACTGGACCGTTTCCTGATGCGGATCGAACTCGGCTACCCGGACCGGCAGGCAGAGCGCGCGCTGCTGGCAAGCGGTGGCCAGCGGCAGCAGACTGAAAGCCTGTCCTCGCTCATTGAAGCCAGCGACCTGCCCCGCTTGCAGTCCGAGGTGGCAAGCGTGCGCGCAGCGCCGCCTTTGATCGACTACGTTCAGGCACTGGTTGATGCCACCCGCAGTTCCCCAGCCTTTCAGCATGGCCTGTCGCCGCGCGCCGGACTGGCGCTGCTGGCGGCGGCGCGCTCCTGGGCCTGGCTGGCCGGGCGCGACATGGTGCTCCCCGACGACGTGCAGGCCGTGCTGCCGCCGGTCGCCCGGCATCGCCTGCGCTCGGCGCAAGGGGGCGGCCATGCCAGCGCGGAAGATATCGCCACCTTGCTGCGTAGCGTCGCCATTCCGTAAAGCCGATGCTGGCCCGCCTCAAGCAGCAACTGTTTCGCTGGCGCAGTGACGGCACGGCGCCCTTCCGCCTCGGCCAGCGGCGGATCTTCATTCTGCCAACCCGCGCCGGCCTGCTCTTCGCCGTGGCCTTGCTGGTCATGCTGATCGGTGCCATCAACTACAACCTGGCGCTCGGTCATGCGCTCGTTTTCCTGCTCGCCGGGCTCGGTCTGGCCGGCATGGTGCACACTTTTCGCAACCTCTACGGACTGCAGATCAGCCCGGGGCGTTGTGAACCGGTTTTTGTCGGCGAAATTGCCCGCTTTCCAATGCAACTTTCCAATGACCGCGCCACACCCCGGCTGGCACTGATGCTGGCAGTTGAACCGGCGCTGACGGTAACTGCTGCGGTCGACGCCGAAAACAACACAAAAACAGCCGTCCTGCTAACGGCCAATCAACGCGGCTGGCTGCCCCTGCCACGGGTCCGGCTGGCGACGGAATTCCCGCTCGGCCTGTTTCACGCGTGGAGCTACCTGCAACCGGAAATGCGCTGCCTCGTCTATCCGAAGCCGACAATGATGCCGCTGCCACCACCGGTCGCGACGGATTTGACTGGCCAGCAGCATGGCGAGGGCGGGCAGGAAGATTTTGCCGGCTTTCGCGATCGCCAGCCCGCCGACTCGCCCCGCCATGTAGCCTGGAAGGCCAGCGCCCGCAACCCCGCTGACCGCCCCTTGCTGATCAAACAGTTCGCCGGCGGCGCCAGCAGCGAACTACGATTGCGCTGGCAGGACACGGATGCTCACCTCGATACGGAGCAACGCCTCAGCCTGCTGACTGGCTGGGTGATGGCGGCTGATGCGGCGGGCAGCGCTTATGGTCTCAGTCTGCCCGGGCAGGAGCTTTCCATTGCCAGCGGTCCGGCGCATCGCCTGCGCTGCCTTGAAGCCCTGGCGCTGGCCACGCCATGAGCACCATCGCCCGACTCGCCCTCGATCATGGCGCACCGCCCTGGCTTTTCGGCTCGGCGCTGCTCGCCACCGCACCGCATGCCCTGCATCAACCCGTCTGGCTCAGTCTGTTTTCAGGCCTGTTGCTCGCCTGGGCCGCCTGGCTATGGTGGCGTGATGCCCGACTGCCCGGTCGCTGGCTGCTGATCGCCCTGGTCGTTCTCGCCTGCGCCGGTATCCTGCTTGAGTTCCGCACGCTGTTCGGCCGCGACGCCGGGGTGGGTCTGCTGGTCATCCTGGCATCGATGAAACTTCTGGAGATGAGAAGCCGGCGGGATGCGATGGTGATCGTCATTCTCGATTACTTCCTGCTGCTGACACATTACTTCTTCTCGCAAAGCATCCCCACCGGACTCTGGTTGCTGCTCTCGATCTGGCTGGTCACGGCAGCCCTGATCCGCGTTTCCGGCGGCGCTGCCTGCCGCCCGGTGCCGACACTTCGCCATGCCGGCACGCTGCTGGCGCAGGCACTGCCCTTCATGATCGTCCTCTATCTGCTCTTCCCGCGCGTTTCCGGACCGCTCTGGGGGCTGCCGCAGGATGCTCACAGCGGTAAAACTGGCCTCTCGGACACCATGAGTCCCGGCAGCATTGCCGATCTGGTGCAGAGTGGTGCGATTGCCTTTCGCGTCCGCTTTGACGGTGAGCCGCCACCCCGCCAGCAGTTGTACTGGCGTGGCCCGGTCATGGAACTGTTCGATGGCCGGATCTGGCGCCCGCATCCGGGGCCAACGGCGGCGGAACGCATCGAGACATTGAGCCCCCCGATCCGCTATGAAACCACGCTGGAAGCACACAGCCAACGCTGGCTGCTGGCGCTCGATGCCCCCGTAACGTTGCCCGCTGACACCGCGCTCAACGGCACACTGACCGCACTCAGCCGTCAGAGCGTCGATCAACGCCGGCGGGTCGCACTCAGCTCGGCGCTATCCTACCGCTTCAATCCCGATGAACGCCCACCGGTCATCACCCGCAATCTCGCCCTGCCCGCCGGCATCAATCCTCGCAGCCGGGCCTTGGCCGAGAGCTGGCGGCAACGCGACGCCAGCCCACTGGCGATTGTCGATCAGGCGCTTCGCCTGTTCGCCGGCAACGAATTCAGCTACACGCTGCGACCGCCATTACTCGGCGACAACGGGCTGGACCAGTTTCTTTTCGAGACCCGCCGCGGCTTTTGCGAACACTATGCCGCTGCCTTCGTCTTCCTGATGCGTGCGGCCGGCGTGCCGGCGCGGGTGGTCGGGGGCTATCAGGGGGGCGAGATGAACCCGCTTGACGGCTATCTGGTCGTCCGCCTGTCGGATGCACATGCCTGGGCAGAGGTCTGGCTGGCCGGGCGCGGCTGGGTACGTGTCGATCCGACCTCGGTGGTCGCACCGGCACGCCTCGAAGCCGGCATTGCCGATGCATTGCCGCAAGGCGAGCCTTTGCCGGCGCTGATCCAGATCCGCGCCGACTGGCTGCGCACGCTGCGCCACCGCTGGGAGGCGGTCAATAACGCCTGGAACCAGCACATCCTCGGCTACGACCCGCAACGCCAGCGCGAACTGCTGTCACGCCTTGGCTTACCCGATGCCGACTGGCGCCAGCTGGCCTTCGTGCTCGCCGCGATCTGTGCCCTGCTTCTCGCCGTCGTGACGGCCTGGACGCTCTACCAGCGTCCGCGACGCGATCCGGCAAGCCTGCTCTGGCAACATGCGCTACGCCATTTGCGACGAAGACAGGTAGACTGCGCCCCCTGGGAAACCCCACTGGCGCTGCTGGCGCGCGTCGAATCGACGCAACCGGTGCTGGCGCCCGCTTTCCGGCGCGTCGTCGAGGCCTATCTCGGTACTCGCTACGGCGAACAACAACATCAGCTCGACGCGCTTCGCCAGGCCGTCAAGCAACTACCCTGACGGAAAAATCTGTGTCTCGTATCTTTGCTCCCCGGCTACCTGCCCTGATCCTCCTTGCCACTCTCAGCGCTGGCACCCACGCCGCCACGTCGCCCAGCTTCGCCGACGATGAGCAGGTGGTGGCATTTGCCCGTGACCTCGAACAGCGGCATGGCTTCAACGCTGACGAATTGCTCGGCCAGTTTGCGCAGACGCGGCCCAACGACAAGGTGCTGCAATTGATCAAGCCACCGGCGTCGCCGCTGCAGCGCTCCTGGGAACGCTACCGTCCGCGCTTCATCAACGATCGGCGGATCAACGGCGGCGTCCGTTTCTGGCGAACCCACGAAGCGACGCTGGCCAAAGCGTCGGCCCTGTACGGCGTCCCTGCCGAGGTCATTGTCGCGATCATTGGCGTTGAGACCGAGTATGGCGCCAATACCGGCAGCTTCCGCGTACTCGAAGCGCTGGCCACACTGGCCTTCCACTACCCGCGCCGCGCGGATTTCTTTCGCACCGAACTCGAGCAATTCCTGCTGCTGACCCGGGAAAACAATCAGTCACCGCTCGCCATCAAGGGCTCCTTTGCCGGCGCCATCGGCATCCCGCAGTTCATGCCTGGCAGCCAGCGCCGCTACGCGGTCGATTTCGACGGTGACAACAAGGTCGATCTGTCGGGCAGCGTCGATGACGCCATCGGTAGCGTTGCCCGCTTTCTTGAACAGCACGGCTGGCAGGCCGGACAGCCGGTAACTCAGCCGGCCACGCTCAATACGCCCCCGAATCCGGCTTGGCTCGAAGCCGGCATCCGCCCGACCCTGCCGGTCGCGCAACTCAAGAACCATGGCATCACCGGTACAGCCGACGATGCCGCGACGGTTGCCTTGATCGACCTCGTCAGCCCTGGCCGCGAAACCGAATATTGGTTGGGCTACGAAAATTTTTACGTGATTACCCGCTATAACCGGTCAAGCTTTTACGCGATGTCGGTTTTCCAGCTGGCTGAAGAGATCTGCAAGCGCATGCTGCGGTGAACCTGAAAAAACGCCCAAAAACCGGCTACTTGCCCTTTTTCGCAGGCACCGGTTTGGCAGCGGGTTTGGCCGGCTCGGCAGCCACCTCCGGTGTGTGGGCCGCGCCGTAAACCAGTTTGCCATTATCGGTCTGGCGGTCGTCACGGAATTCACCTTCCCAATAATCGCCATTGGTCCAGGTCAGGCGGCCCTGGCCGTGCTTATTGCCCCGCGCCCATTCGCCGACATAGACATCGCCGTTCTGCAGGGTATAGGTTCCCTTGCCATGAGGTTCGCCATTGACGAACTCACCCTCGTAGCGATCGCCGTTGGTGTAGAAGAACTTCCCGTGGCCATTGATCGTGTCATTGACCCATTCGCCTTCATAGCGCTGGCCGTTCGGCCAGATGAAGGTGCCCCGCCCCTGCTTGCGGTTATCGACAATCCCGCCTTCGTAGCGGTCGCCATTGACAAAGGCAATCGCGCCCTCGCCGTTCATGAATCCTGTCACCGGGTCGAGCACCACCTTACCGGTCACCGTGAAGCTGGCCGTCCGGATGTTTTGATCCTTAGGCGGCTCAGCCGGGCGGCTCACGGCCGCCACCTGTACCGGCGGCTCAATAGGCGGCGGGCTAGGTTTTGCTGCGACCGGCGGTTGAACCTCAATCACCCGCTCGCTACCGTTGTCACTCGCCTTGGCAAGCGGCTCCACTGCCTTGGGTGGCGCGGCGGCCACCGCCGGAGCCGCAACCGGCGCGGCAATCGGGGCAGCCACGGGCCGCTCTGCCGGGCGTGACGCAACCACCGGCGCTGCGGCAGGCGCCGTAGCGGCAACCGCGGGGGCAGCAGGCGCACGCCCGCCGGGGATGAAGTAGAAATCACCGGTCAGCGAGGAGGACTCCCAGGGAATCTGATTATCGCGCGTGGCTCGGGCCACCTCGCGGCGAACGTTCTTGAAGACCTGTTCAATGGTCAAGCCCGGTTGTCGCATCTGCTTGAGCAATTCGCCGGTAAACAAGCCATTGCGGCCATCACCGTCGGCTGCCGTTTTGCCCGGTGCTGTCGCATAGGCGATCAGACTGCCCTTGGGCGCGTCCATCTGCGCCAGACCACCACCGCCCATGGCACGGAATCTGCGTTCAAACGGATTGTTGCGGCAGGCATCGAGGATCACGACATTCAACTCGCTGGAAGCAAGCTGATCGAGAACGCCGTCCACGTCAACGGACTCGACACGAATCGAGGTTTCGTTGGAAATCTGGGCATCGATCGGAACCAGATAATTCTTGCCGCGTACCTGCAAGCCGTGACCGGCGTAATAGAAGAGTGCAACCGAATCGCTACGCAAACGATCGCCAAACTTGGCAATGGCACGGTTCATTTCCTTTTGCGTGCCATTGATCAGTTCTATGACCTCAAAACCGGTACGTCGCAACATCTCGGCCATGTCCCGGGCGTCATTGACCGGGTTATCGAGCGGCGCGTCCTTGTAGGCTGCATTACCGATCACCAACGCGACCCGTCGCTCTGCCGCCGCGTGTACGGGCAACACTGCCCCGACCAGACAGCACAACAGAACCACCCACCCCACGATACGCTTCATCATTACCATGACACGCTTGTTGTTTTTTCAATACGCCACACTTTGTAGCGTAGCAGTTCAGAGCAAGGAATCCCGTGAAATATTCCCGCGCTTGATGATTTTCCGCAGCCGATCCAGACCCTCCATCTGAATCTGCCGCACCCGCTCCCGGGTCAGCCCCAGTTCCGCCGCAATTTCCTCCAGCGTCGCCAGGTCCGCCCCGTTCAATCCATAACGCCGCTCGATCACCAGACGCTGGCGGTCGGTCAACTGGCGTAGCCAGTCATCGAGCAGACCACCAATTTCACTGCTCTGCAGCAGCGACTCCGGATCGCCTCCAGAATCGTCAGCAATCATTTCCCCCATGGAATGATTGGGATCGATTTCCAGCGGCGCATCGAGCGAGGCGATATGCTCGTTGAGGCTGAGAACGCGGCGAATGTCATCGACCGGCCGGTCGATCAGCGCCGCCACCCGCTCGATGGTCGACTCCCGGCTTTCCGCCGATTCGAGATGACGCATCGCCCGCAAAACGACATTGATTTCCTTGACCACATGCACCGGCAAGCGAATCGTCCGTGACTGATTCATGATGCCACGCTCGATATTCTGTCGTATCCACCACGTCGCATAGGTAGAGAAGCGGAAACCGCGCTCCGGATCGAATTTCTCCAGCGCGTGAATCAGGCCGAGATTCCCCTCCTCGACCAGATCGAGCAGCGGGATACCCCGGTTAAGGTAATGCTTGGCGATATTCACAACCAGGCGCAGGTTGTGCTCGATCATTTTCTGGCGCGCGGCGAAGTCACCGGCACACACCAGTCGGGCTGTCGCCAACTCCTCTTCCGGGGTCAGCAGCGGTTTGGCCCCGATTTCATTCAGGTAGAGCTGCGTGACGTCCTCAAGCAACTCATACTCTGGCGTCGCCGGCTCAATTTCCAGCAGCAGCGACGAATCCTCGGGCGCGCCGTCAAAGGCCTCGTCATCCAGGGATTCGCCAGATTCACTCATCGTTTGGGCAGATATTGCGCAGGGTCGACAGGCTTGCCCTGCTTGCGGATCTCGAAGTGGAGCTTGACCGAATCGGCATCGGTATTGCCCATTTCAGCGATCTTCTGACCGCGCGTGACCGCCTGCCCTTCCTTGACCAGAATCTTCCGGTTGTGGGCATACGCCGAGAGGAACGTCGCGTTGTGCTTGACGATCACCAGTTCGCCATAGCCGCGTAGACCGCTGCCAGCATAAACCACCTTGCCATCGGCAGCTGCCATGACCGGATCGCCAGCCTTACCGGCAAAATCAAAACCTTTGCTTCCTGCCTCGCTGAACGGAGAGGTCAACTTGGCACTCGTCGGCCAGGCCCAGGCCACATCATCCGGTCCCGCTGCCACCGGCGCCGGATCAGGTTTGACTTCAGGCTTCACCTCCGCAGGCCGCGTCTCCGGCGCCTTAGCGGCAACAACCTCGGGCTGGCGGTTCAAACGTGCATACGCCTCGTCGGAATACGGCTCCTTGCCAACGCGCGGTTCGCGCTTGAGATTACCGTTGGACTGCGCAACCGGAGCAGCCACCGGGGGCGCATCGAGACTGCGGCTTTCGATCACCGGCGCGGTCGTCACCGGTTTGGCAACCGTCGCTCCGGCATCTGCAGCCGGTGCTGGCGGCGCAACACGCAGCACTTGCCCTTCCTTGATCGCGGCCAGCGGCAAGGCGATGCCGTTCCAGGCGGCGACCTCCCGATAATCCTGACCATTTTCGAGAGCAATGCGGTACAGGGTATCGCCACGCTTGACGGTGTAATAGCCAGGCCCACTGGGCTGAACCGGCGGCGCACTGCGAGCGACCGGCGTTGCGGAGCGATCGACGGTCGGTGCCGGTGCCTGGGAAAAACAGCCGGCCAGCAACAGGGCAGTCACGACGACAGGGGCAAATCTTTTGATCATTGGGTTCCAGACAACAGCGGGACAAAGCGGACGGCATCAAGGCGGGTTTCCGTATAGCCCTGAGGCGAGCGCTCAATCAGGCTAAGATACTGCTCCGAACCCCCGACTGGCAAGACCAGTCGGCCACCGGGAGCCAACTGGGCAAGTAGTGCCGGCGGAATATTCAACCCGGCGGCAGCAACAATGATGCTGTCAAATGGGCCCGCTTCCGGCAACCCCAGCATGCCATCGGCGTGTTTCAGGCGAACATTGAACTGCTGCAAGGTACGCATGTTGGCCTTGGCCTTTTCGAGCAATGGCCCGATCCGCTCGACGGCATAGACTTCCTTGCTCAATTGCGCGAGCACGGCCGCCTGGTAGCCACAACCTGCGCCTATTTCCAGCGTTTTTCCTATCCCCGGACGGCCATTGAGGAGCAATTCGATCATCCGGGCGACAATGAAAGGCTGGGATATCGTCTGGCCCATGCCCAACGGCAAGGCAGTGTCCTCATAGGCCCTGGAAGCCAGCGCCTCCTCTACGAAGACATGACGTGGCACGGCAGCCATCGCCGCCAGCACAGCCTCGCTACGGATGCCTTTTTCGCGCAGACGCTCGACCATACGCGTCCGCGTCCGCTGCGAGGTCATGCCGATGCCCTGCAACATGGCGTATCAGGCCAGCCACTGCCGGATAGCCGGCAACTGTGCAGCCTGCGTCAGATCAACCTGCAACGGAGTCACCGATACAAAACCACGTTCGACGGCATTGAAGTCTGTTCCTGGCCCCGCATCTGCCGCAGCCCCCGCAGCACCAATCCAGTACATGGTTTCATTACGCGGCGAAACCATTTTGACTACCGGCTCGGCCTTGTGGCGACGCCCCAGACGGGTCACTTCAATCCCCTTCAATTCTTCGTAGGGAATATCAGGAACATTTACATTCAACAATACCGGCTGATTTATTGGCTTGGCCGTATATCGCTCAACCAATTCCCGGGCAACCCGGCCAGCGGCAGCAAAATTTCGCCCCTCAAAACTAGTCAGCGATATGGCGATCGACGGAATACCCAGCAGATAACCCTCGGTCGCAGCCGCCACCGTCCCGGAATAAATGGTGTCGTCGCCCATATTGGCACCATTGTTGATTCCGGAAACGATAATATCGGGCAGGGTATCAAGCATGCCCGTCACGGCAAGATGGACACAATCCGTGGGCGTACCGTTCACGAAATGAAAGCCGTTGGCCGCCTGCTTGAGCATCAGCGGCCGATCCAGCGTCAATGAATTACTGGCGCCACTGCGATTCTGCTCAGGCGCAACGACCACCACCTCACCCAAACCGGCCAGCGCGGCCGCTAAGGCCGCCAGCCCGGGTGCAAAATAACCGTCGTCGTTACTCAACAGAATACGCATGGATCAGACCAAAAGAGATTCGATAGTGTTTCCGGCAGCCAGCCAGGATTCAACCCATTTCGGCTTGCGACCGCGGCCCGTCCATTCCAACTCGGCATTTTCCGGATGACGGTATTTAACCTTGACCTTGCCACCCGAGGACGATTTAACCTTGGTTTCTTTCTCCATCAATTCCTCGATAGAAAAACCCAGGGTTTTGGCCATGGCGCGCAGTTTGACAAGCGCCTCGGCTTTTTCCTGAGATTCACGACGCTTTAATTCAGCGGGAATCTGCTGCTGCAAATCGCGCAATTGGGAAATCGAAAGCGTGGACAATTCCATGATTACCTCCTGAGGTTAATTGGTGGCAATAATGTATTAATACTTAGGTCAAAAGGCAATCGATAAAATAAAAAACCGGCCTGAGCCGGTTTTCTATTTACTTTGGTCGGGGTGGCGGGATTCGAACTCGCGACCCCTTGCACCCCATGCAAGTGCGCTACCAGGCTGCGCTACACCCCGACGAGCCGCGCATTATACCGGAAAACCGCCGATTTCAAAGCCGTAGCATGTCGATAATTGACTGTATTTCCCCGCGCAAACTGACTGTCGATTTTGGCACGTCTACTCTATCAACGGAATGCACCTCAACCGCACCGCCTTCATCCAGACGGTTACGCGCCCCGCTGATCGTAAACCCCTGATTGTACAGAAGCTCACGGATGCGACGGACCAGCAGCACTTCGTGATGCTGGTAATAGCGCCGATTTCCGCGCCGCTTTACCGGCTTCAGCTGGTTGAACTCCTGCTCCCAATAACGCAGCACATGCGGCTTGACGCCGCAGAGCTCGCTGACCTCACCGATGGTGAAGTAACGCTTGGCGGGAATTGGCGGCAGTTCTTCGCTGCCGGTATGCTTAGGTCGTTGTTCCATCGAAAGCGATCTCGACGTCAGACTTCAGCTTCTGGCTGGCATGGAAAGTCACCACGCGACGGGCGGTAATCGGGATTTCCTGACCGGTCTTGGGATTACGCCCCGGACGCTGCGGTTTGTCGCGCAACTGGAAGTTGCCAAAGCCGGAGAGCTTGACGCCATCTCCTGCCTCCAGGGCATTGCGGATTTCTTCAAAAAAAGCTTCGACCATATCCTTGGCCTCACGCTTGTTGAGGCCAACTTTTTCAAACAGGAGGTCGGCGAGTTCGGCTTTGGTGAGCGTCATCGTTGGGTTTCCGTCAGGCACGCAGTTGAGCACCGAATGCCTGTTCGAAACAGGACACCAGTTGCTGCATCGCAGCATCAACTTCCGAATCTTGCAAAGTGCGTTGAGTATCTTGCATAACTATCCGGAACGCAAGACTTTTCTTGTTTTCGGGCACCCCTTTACCGACGTAAACATCGAACAGTTGAATGTCCTGAATGAGGCCGGAAATCTGGGGTTTCAGAGCATCGAAAATACTCTGAAGGCTCAGGCTCTGATCAACCACCATGGCAAGATCGCGCACGACCGGCGGGAATTTTGAGACTTCCGTGTAGGCAGGCACCGACGCGCGCTTGAGGATGTCGAAATCGAGCTCGAACAGGATCGGAGCATTGAGCAGGTCATATTTCTGCACCCACTCCGGATGCAGCTCACCGAGACAACCAATGACCTGATCATCCAGCAGGATATTCGCAGCCCTGCCCGGATGCAGCGAAGGATGCTTGAGCGGCTCGAAGCGTAGTACCGCTGGTGCCAGCAAGGCCTCCAAGTCACCCTTCACATCGTAGAAATCGACCTTGCGGCCACCGCTCGTCCAGCTTTCTGGCAAGGCACCACCGAAGGCCAGGCCGCCCAGTTTCCAGGGCTGACGATAGCCGCTCACCGGCGTGGCATCGGCGTCGCGATGGAAGGTGCGCCCGACTTCAAAGAGACGCACGCGGGTTTGCTTGCGCTTGAGGTTGGTCACCAGATTCGAAATCAGGCCACCAAACAGGGTCGACCGCATGACAGCCATCTGGCTGGCAATCGGGTTGGCGAGACGAATCAGATCCGCTTCTTCGGTCTTGGCAGCGAAATCCGCTTCCCAGGCATCTTCAACGAACGCGAAATTGACGACTTCCTGATAGCCCCGATCGGCCATCATCTGGCGAATACGATAGGCCGGACGTTGTGCTTCCGGCTGGCGGAGCATGGCCATGCGCGCTTGCGGTGCCAACGACGGAATGTTGTCGTATCCGACCAGACGAGCGATTTCCTCGATCAGGTCTTCCTCGATCTCCATATCGAAGCGCCAGCTCGGCGGCGTCACCAGGAAATCATCGCCTTCGCGGGTGAAGTCCAGCGCCAGGCCCTTGAAAAGACCGGCAATGCGCTCAGTGCCTAGCGGCACGCCCAGTACCTTTTCAGCGCGGGCCGTGCGCAGGCGCACCGGCGGACGTGCCGGCAGGTCTGCCTTGGCTTCGACCACCGGCCCCGCCTTGCCGCCACAAATCTCGATGATGAGTCGGGTGGCACGTTCGATGGCGCGACGCGTGCCGCCAAAATCGACGCCCCGCTCGAAACGATGCGACGCATCGGAGGCAAAACCGTAACGACGGGCGCGACCGGCAATGTCCTTCGGCGCGAAGAAGGCGGACTCCAGAAAGAGTTCGCTGGTCTCCAGCGTGATACCGCTCTCTTCGCCGCCCATGATGCCGGCCATAGCGAGCACTTTGCTGTCATCGGCAATGGTCAGCACATCAGCGGCCAGATCGATGGTCTGCTCGTTCAGGAGCAGCAGCTTTTCGTCTGCCTTGGCCAAACGGGCATGCACGCTGCCACTGAGCTTGGTGTTGTCGAAAGCGTGCAGGGGCTGGCCCAGTTCGAGCATCACGTAGTTGGTGATATCAACCAGCGCGGAGATGGCACGGATGCCGCTGCGCTCAAGGCGACGCACCATCCAGGTCGGCGTCGGCGCCTTGGCATTGACGCCCTTGATGACGCGACCGTAGTACAGCGGGCAGGCCGCCGGTGCGTCGAGGACGACGGCGCGGGTATCGGCGATGCTGGCTGGCACCTCGGCAACCACCGGCAAGTCGGTGACAGCACCGGTGATAGCACCGACTTCACGGGCCACGCCCAGCAGGGAAAGGCAATCGGCACGGTTCGGCGTCAGCTTGATTTCGAAAATCGTGTCTTCGAGATCGAGGTAGGTGCGGATATTCTGCCCCACCGGTGCGTCGACCGGCAGAATCAGGAGACCAGAGGCCTCTTCGGCAATCCCCAGCTCCTTGGCGGAACAGAGCATGCCGGAGGATTCGATACCGCGTACCTTGGCGATCTTGATCTTGAAATCGCCCGGCAGTTCGGCGCCCGGCAGCGCGCACGGCACTTTCAAACCAGTGGCGACATTGGGAGCACCACAGACGATCTGCTTCGGCGAACCGTCGCCGATATCAACTTGGCACACATTCAGGCGGTCGGCATCCGGATGCTTGACGACTTCGAGCACCTGAGCAACGACGACACTGTGGAAAGCGGGGGCAACCGGGGCCATATCCTCGACTTCGAGGCCGGCCATAGTCAGCAGATGGGAGAGTTCCTCGCTCGACAGGGTCGGATTGACGAGGGTACGCAACCAGGATTCAGAGAATTTCATGGGCTTGTCTCGAAAAAGGGATCAGGCGAATTGACGCAGGAAACGCAGGTCGCCTTCGAAGAACAGGCGCAGGTCATTAACGCCGTAGCGGAGCATGGTCAGACGGTCCGGACCGAAGCCAAACGCAAAGCCGGTGTATTTTTCCGGATCGATGCCGGCAATCTTCAAGACATTCGGATGCACCATGCCGCAACCGGCGATCTCCAGCCAGCGCCCCTTCAGCGGACCGCTCATGAAAGCCACGTCGATTTCGGCAGACGGCTCGGTAAACGGGAAGAAGGACGGGCGGAAACGCACCGTCAGATCGTCGGTTTCGAAGAAGCTCTTCAGGAAATCAGCGATCACACCCTTGAGATCGGCAAAGGAGACGTTTTCGCCCACCCACAGGCCTTCGACCTGATGGAACATCGGCGAATGCGTCGCATCGGAATCAACGCGATAAACACGACCCGGCGCAATGATGCGGATTTCGGGAATTTTTTCGAGTTCACCGTAGCGCGCCACATGCGCCTGCATGTAACGCGCCTGAATCGGGCTGGTATGGGTACGCAGCAGCACCTTGTCGGCCAGCGTACCGTCCGGGTTCTGCAGGTAGAAAGTGTCGTGCATCGAACGCGCCGGGTGATCCTCAGGCGTGTTCAACGCGGTGAAGTTATGGAAATCCTCTTCGATTTCCGGACCATCGGCGACTTCGAAGCCGATCGAGGCAAACAGGGATTCAATGCGCTCCAGGGTACGCGTCACCGGGTGCAGACCACCGCGCGCTTCAGCGCGACCGGGCAGGGTCACATCCAGAGCTTCTTCGGCCAGGCGCGCTTCCAGCGCTGCCTTGCGGATCGCTTCACGGCGGGCATTCAAGGCATTTTCAACGGCCGTCTTGGCCACGTTGATGGCCGCACCAGCGGTTTTCTTTTCTTCGGGCGGGAGCTTGCCCAGGCCCTTCAGGAGTTCGGTAATCTGGCCGCTCTTGCCGAGAAAGCGGGCCTTGACCTGCTCCAGCGCGTCCGGGTCGGAAATGGCGGCGAAAGCAGCCTGTGCTTCGCTAACGATCTGATCGAGATTGTCCATGGACTTTTACCAACAGTAGGGCCAAACACGGTCTAAATGACAGACCTGTAACAACAACAGGTATCCGGGGATACCAACAAAAAAGGAGGCTTGCGCCTCCTTTTTCGTCAAGAGCTTAAGCTCAGGCGCCGAGCTTTGCCTTGGCCTGGGCGGCCAGAGCGGCAAATGCCGGTTGATCGAAGACAGCCAGATCGGCCAGGACCTTGCGGTCGACTTCAATGTTGGCCTTCTTCAGACCGTTCATGAAGGTGCTGTACTTCATGCCGAGCTCACGAGCAGCAGCATTGATACGGGCGATCCACAGGGAACGGAACTGACGCTTGCGCTGACGACGGTCACGGTACTGGTACTGACCAGCCTTCATCACCGCTTGCTTGGCGATGCGATATACGTTCTTGCGACGACCGCGGTAACCCTTGGCCTGAGCGAGAACCTTCTTGTGACGGGCGCGAGCCGTTACACCACGTTTAACTCGGGACATGCTTTATCTCCTTACGCGTAGGGCATCATGGCGCGGACGGATGCAACGTCGCGCTCGTTAACACCAACGGCACCGCGCAGGTGACGCTTGTTCTTGGTGGTCTTCTTGGTCAGGATGTGACGCTTGAAGGCTTGGCCGCGCTTGATCGAACCGCCAGCGCGAACCGAGAAACGCTTCTTGGCGCTGCTCTTGGTCTTCATCTTGGGCATTTTGATGCTCCTTAATGACATGCCGTCAGGTGGTTCCCGGCGGGAACGCTTGCACTACCCGAAAGCACTTCTTGGTTGGCTGCCGGTCACCCGGCCGCCGGTACTGCTCTACTGCATGGCCCGAAAACCGGACCGAAAAAACTTATTTCTTCTTGGCCGGGGCGATGACCATGATCATCTGCCGCCCTTCCATTTTCGGCATCTGCTCGACCTGCCCGATGGCGTCGACGTCCGCCTTGATTCTTTCCAACTGGCGCATCCCGAATTCCTGGTGCGCCATTTCACGTCCCCGGAAGCGCAGGGTCACCTTGACCTTGTCGCCTTCTTCCAGGAAGCGCGTCATATTCCGCAGCTTGATCTGGTAGTCGTTCTCATCGGTACCCGGACGCAGCTTGATCTCTTTGACCTGAACCTGCTTCTGCTTCAGCTTGGCTTCGTGCGCCCGCTTCTGCTCCTGGTACTTGAACTTGCCGTAATCCATGATGCGGCAGACAGGCGGCTTTGCTGTCGGCGCGATTTCGACCAGATCCACTCCAGCCTCTTCTGCCATTTGCAACGCAGTCCGGATATTCACAATCCCGAGCTGCTCACCTTCAACACCCTGGAGACGAATCTCCGGCACCGTGATCTCATCGTTTAAACGATGGGCCTTGTTCTGAGCGATGGTAAAACCCCCAAATATCAATAATTAAGCCGTGCCACTACGCGCCGCGACATCCCCTTGGAGTCGCTCGATCAGCGCCTCGACAGTCATCTGCCCGAGGTCTTGACCACCGCGTGTACGCACGGCCACCAGTCCGTCCGCCTTTTCCTTGTCGCCCACAACGAGCTGATAAGGCAGCCGGTTCAAGCTATGTTCCCGAATTTTATAGGTAATTTTGACGTCACGCAAATCCGAATCAACGCGGAAGCCTGCTTCATGCAGCTTTTTCGCAACATCGGCGGCGTAGTCAACATGCTTTTCGGAGATGCTGAGCACCATTGCCTGCATCGGCGCCAGCCACAAGGGCAGCGAACCGGCGAAGTTTTCGATCAGGATGCCGATGAAACGCTCAAGCGACCCGAGGATGGCGCGATGGAGCATGACCGGCACCTTGCGCGTATCGTCCGCCGCAACATATTCGGCGCCCAGGCGGCCCGGCATCGAGAAATCGACCTGGATGGTGCCACACTGCCAGGTGCGACCGATCGCGTCCTTGATGTGAAATTCGATCTTCGGCCCGTAGAACGCGCCCTCGCCCGGCAACTCGGTCCATTCCAGACCCGAAGCACGCAAGCCCTGGCGCAGCGCATCCTCAGCCTTGTCCCAGACCTCATCGGAACCGACGCGGCTTTCCGGTCGCAGCGCCAGTTTGACGGCGACATCGTGGAAACCGAAGTCGGCATAGACCTTCTTTACCAACGCATTAAAAGCCGTCACCTCGGCTTCAATCTGGTCTTCCGTACAGAAAATATGGCCATCGTCCTGCACGAAGCCGCGCACGCGCATCAGCCCATGCAGCGCGCCGGTCGGCTCGTTGCGATGGCAGGAACCGAACTCGCCGTAACGCAACGGCAGTTCGCGATAGGAACGCAGCGCGTTGTTGAAGACCTGCACATGCCCCGGGCAATTCATCGGCTTGACTGCGTAATCACGGTTTTCCGAGGCCGTCGTGAACATGTTGTCCTTGTAGTGCTCCCAGTGACCGGATTTTTCCCACAGCGTCTTGTCGAGAATCTGCGGGCAGCGGACTTCCTGATAGCCGTTATTGCGATAGACAGCGCGCATGTACTGCTCGATTTCCTGCCAGACCGCCCAGCCCTTTGGGTGCCAGAAGACCAGACCCGGCGCTTCGTCCTGCATGTGGAAGAGATCGAACTGCTTGCCGAGGCGACGGTGATCGCGCTTCTCAGCCTCTTCCAGCATGTGCAGGTAGGCATCGAGGTCTTCCTTTTTGGCCCAGGCCGTGCCGTAGATACGCTGCAACTGCTCGTTGCGATGATCGCCACGCCAGTAGGCACCGGCTACCTTCATCAGCTTGAAGACCTTCAGCTTGGCCGTCGTCGGCACGTGCGGACCGCGACAGAGGTCGATGAAATCGCCCTCGCGATACAGTGACACCTGTTCGCCCGCAGGAATGGCACCAATCAGTTCCGCCTTGTATTTCTCACCCTGATCAAGGAAGAATTTGACCGCCTCATCGCGATCCCAGACCTCGCGGGTCACCGGGATGTCTTTCTTGGCCAGTTCGGCCATGCGCTTTTCGACGGCTGCCAGATCTTCCGGCGTAAATGGACGCTTGTAGGCGAAGTCATAGTAGAAGCCGTTTTCGACCACCGGCCCGATGGTCACCTGCGCCTCCGGGAACAACTCCTTGACGGCGTAAGCCAGCAAGTGCGCCGCCGAGTGACGGATAATTTCCAGCCCGTCCGCATCCTTGTCGGTGATGATCGCCAGATCGACATTGCGATCGATCAGATACGAGGTATCGACCAACTTGCCATCAACCTTGCCAGCCAGGGCGGCGCGCGCCAAACCGGCACCGATGCTGGCAGCCACTTCGGCAATGGTGACCGCTTGCTCGAAAGAGCGGATGGAGCCATCGGGGAGTTTGATATCAGGCATGGCAAAATCTCGGCGAAAAACGGGCAAAAAAAAAGTGCGGGGCGAGCCGCACTTTTTTGTCGAACGAAGGCTGACTCGATTTAGAGTTTCTGAACTGCGAAGCAAGTTCGGAAAGTTGTCAAATCAACCTCGTCAGGAATTTGGTAGGCGGTATTGGAATCGAACCAACGACCTCCACGATGTCAACGTGGCGCTCTAACCAACTGAGCTAACCGCCTGAAGAAGGCCGCATTATAGACTAGCCAAAGAATTCGTCAACACCTTTTCTTCAAAATCTCCACCCATGGCCGGTTTCGCCATTTATCGCCGTTGCCAACGATGCGTCGTGCCGACTATCCCCGCGCTATTGAAAGTACAGCAAGCCCCTGCCTGGAACGTTAAAATCAGGTCGCTGAAAAACGAGAACTCCCATGAACACCGGCTGGATCATCTTCGGACTCTGTGTCCTGACCCTGATTGGCGCGACGCTGCCATTGCTTCACGAACGCCGGAACAACCATCGCCACAAGCGCTCGACAACGGATCGGCCGCTGAATCGCAACGAACCCTGAAAGCCCCCCCTTGGAAGACCGCCTCAACGAGATCGAGATCAAGATCAGCTACAACGAAGATCTGCTCGATGAACTCAACCGCACCGTATTTCGCCTCCAACAACAAATCGACGCCCTGATTGCCGAAATGCGCACCCTGCGCGATCAGGTGCGCACCGCCGAACCGGGCGAACCGCGCAACCTGCGCGACGAAATCCCGCCCCATTATTGATGAGCGTCATGTCGGAACACACACATCCGCTCATTGCGGTGATCTACCACGCCGACTGCATCGATGGTTTCGGCGCGGCCTACGCCGCCTGGCGAACGTTCGGCGATGCCGCACGCTACCTGCCGATGCACCACGGCGATCCCTGGCAGCCAGAGGATTTCGCCGATCACATCGTCTACATCCTTGATTTCTCTTTCCCGCCGCCGCAACTGACGGCACTCGCCCGCAGCGCCCGCGCCGTCACCCAGCTCGACCACCACGCCAGCGCCCGCTCTGCCTGGCTCGGTCAACTGAGCGAAGACCCAAATGGGCACGAATTTCGGGTTGACCGCGAACTGTCGCTGCACCTTGTCTTTCACATGCAAAAGTCCGGCGCCCGGCTCGCCTGGGAGCATTTTCATCCCGGACACCCGCTACCACCGGCACTGGCGATGATCGAAGACCAAGATCTCTGGCGCTTCCACCACCCGGACACCCGCGCGTTCTGCCGCGCGCTGCGCCTGCTGCCCTTTGCATTCGACGAATGGGACACCATCGTCCGCGCAAGTATCAGCAATGACAGCGACTATCAGGCGCATATCGCCAACGGGCACGCCATCGAGACCTTTTTCAAGCGAGAAGTCCAGCGCATGACCAGCAGCCACCTGCTCACCCCGGCCCGGCTGCGGGGCGAACCGGTCGATGCGCTGCAGGCACAGCGGCATGGTCAGGAAATCGTCGTCGACGATGATCGCGCCTGGCTCGCCCTGCGCGGCCTGGCAATCAACGCCAACGCCCTGTTTGCCTCGGAACTCGGGCACCACCTCGCCACCGCCAGCGAAAGCTTCGGCCTGATCTGGCAATTATCGGGCGATGGTCAGGTCAAGGCCTCATTGCGGGCGAATGGCAACGTCGATGTCTCCGCCATCGCCGCCCGTTACGGTGGTGGCGGTCACCGCAACGCTGCCGGTTTTCGCCTGCCCTGCCAGCAGTTCTTCAGCGAAGTGCTGGGCATCAACTGACGTTCAGGTCAAGACAAAATCCTTGACTACCGGCGCCGTTCCCAGCGGCGCCACCCCGGCCATCTCGCAGACCGAGACCTCGATGGTATGACAAATCGCATCGAGCGCCAGGTCATTGGGCTCGGTGCCGAAAGGCTCCTCGATCTGCTCGCCGATCATCTCCAGCGCCAGAAAGGTGTAGGCGACAAAGGTGGCAATCAACGGCGTCATCCAGCCCGTGGTCGGCGCCAGACCAATTGGCAGCAGCAGGCAGTAGATCATCACCGTCCGATTCATCAACACCCGGTAGGTATAGGGAATCGGCGTACTGGCAATCCGCTCGCAGGCCCCGGAGGCATCGGCCAGCGAATTCAGGTTGCGATCGATCGCCAGCATCTGCCAGTCATCAAGCCCCCCGGCCTTGCGCGAGGCAGCCAGCACCTCGGCCATCGCCAGCAGTACCCCCTGCGGCTTGAAGCGCTGCGAGGCGAGCCGTTCGCAGACCTCGGGCGTGAGTCGCGCAGCCAGATCAGCCCCGGCGTCGCCCTGCCGCAACTGATGCTTGAGCGCGAACGCAAATGCCGAAACCTGACGGACCAGCAGCAGACGCATAGCCGCGTGACCTTCATCCGACATTGCGCTGACAACCTGCCGCACCAGCGAGCGGGAAGCGACCAGCACCGCGCCCCATTGCTTGCGCGCTTCCCAATAGCGGTCGTAGCTGACGGAATTCCTGAACCCGAGGAAGATCGCAAGCGCGACGCCCATCAGCGTGAACGGCGGAATGCTCAGTGCCGAGTCGGCATGCGCACTGAGCCACCAGTCACGACTGAGAACGCTGATCACGGAGACTGCAAAGATCAGGGCCAGCCGACCGGAAATATCCCGCAGCACCGAGCCGCGCCAGACAAAGAGCAGACGGAACCAGTGATGTGCCGGACGAACGATCATTTTTGGCTTTCCCGAGTGAAAAAGCCGCCCAGTCCGAAAACTGAAGCGGCTTCACATTTTTTACCATCGCCTTGCGATGGTGCCCAGGAAGGGACTCGAACCCCCACACCTTGCGGCGCCAGAACCTAAATCTGGTGCGTCTACCAATTTCGCCACCTGGGCAGCGGCGCGCATTCTATCAGATTTCTGGCACCGCCCTGTCTTCCCCCCTATACTTCGCCCCCCATGCCCGTCGATCACTACGAAAATTTCCCTGTCGCCTCGCTGCTCGTACCGGCCCGGCTACGCCGGCCAATCGAGGTGATTTACCGCTTTGCGCGCAGCGCCGACGACATTGCCGACGAGGGCGATGCGTCCGACGCCGAGCGTCTTGCCGGTCTGGCTGCTTATCAGGCGGAACTGGATCGCATTGAGGCCGGCATGGCGCCGCAAACACCGCTGTTTGGCGACCTGGCGAAGGTCATTGCCGACTACCGGCTGCCGATCCAGCTTTTCCGCGATCTGCTCGACGCCTTTGCGCAGGATGTGGTCAAGAAGCGCTACGCCAGCTATACCGAGCTACTCGATTACTGCCGGCGCTCGGCCAATCCGGTCGGGCGGCTGGTGCTGCATCTTTTCGGGCGTACCGAGGCAATCCACCTTGAACAGTCCGACTGCATCTGCAGCGCCTTGCAGTTGATCAACTTCTGGCAGGATGTTGCGGTCGACTGGGAAAAGCAGCGAGTTTACCTGCCGCTTGATGAGCTGCCGCGCTTTCGCGTCAGCGAGGACGACATCGCCGCCGGCCGCTGGTCGGCCAACTGGGCAGCGCTGATGGATTACCAGACCGACCGCGCCCGCGAACTGATGCTGCGCGGCGCGCCGCTGGTCCATGTCCTGCCCGGCCGCATGGGCTGGGAAATCCGCCTGACCATCCAGGGCGGACTGCGCATTCTGGAGCGCATCCGCAAAGTTCGCGGCGATGTTTTCCGCCACCGCCCCAAGCTCGGCAAATGGGACTGGGCAGTCCTAGCCGGCCGTTCGCTTACAATGTGACGCCATGAACCCCGATCAATACTGCCAGGAGAAGTGCGTCGCCAGCGGCTCCTCCTTCTATTACAGCTTCCTCTTCCTGCCGCCGGTACGCCGGCAGGCGATCATGGCGCTCTACGCCTTCTGCCGCGAAGTCGATGATGTGGTCGATGAATGCAACGACCCGGCACTGGCCTCGACCAAGCTGGTCTGGTGGCGTCAGGAGGTCGAGCGCATCGCCGACGGTCAGCCACAGCACCCAGTCGGTCTGGCGCTCAAGGCGGTAGACAAGAGCATCAGCCTGCCCAAAGAACAATTGCTGGAGATCATCGACGGCATGGAGATGGACCTCGTGCAGTCGCGCTACCTCGACTTCAAGGGCCTGTCGCTCTACTGCTACCGCGTCGCCAGCGTCGTCGGCCTGCTCGCCGCTGAAATCTTCGGCTACACCGACCGCCAGACACAGAAATACGCCCACGATCTGGGCATGGCCTTCCAGCTTACCAACATCATCCGCGACATTGGCGAGGATGCCCGCCGTGGCCGCATCTACATCCCGATGGATGAACTCAAGCAGTTCAACGTGCCGGCCGCTGACATCCTCAATGGCCGTTACTCGGATAACTTCACCGCCCTGATGCAGTTCCAGTACGAGCGCGCGGAAAAGTACTACGAGCAGGCTTTTGCCCAGCTGCCGGCGGTTGACCGCAAGAGCCAGCGGCCGGGGCTGATCATGGCTGCCATCTACCGTACAGTGCTCGACGAGATCCGTCGCGAGAACTTCCGGGTGCTGCATCAGCGCATTTCGCTGCCGCCGACGCGCAAGCTCTGGCTGGCGGCAAAAACCTGGATCAAGGGCTGACCCCTTGAAAATCGCCGTCATCGGTGGCGGCTGGGCGGGCATCGCCGCCGCCGTCGAGGCCACGGCCGCCGGCGCCGACGTCACCCTGATCGAAGCCGGCCGCGTGCTTGGCGGGCGGGCGCGTAGCGTCAGCATCGACGGCCGGACGCTCGACAACGGCCAGCACATCCTGCTCGGCGCCTATCGCGACACCCTGGCCCTGATGCGCCGCGTTGGCGCCGACCCCGACACCCTGTTCGACCGCCGTCCACTCGCTATCCACGACCGCAGCGGCTTTCGCATGGCCCTGCCCGCCTGGCCGGCGCCGCTCCACCTCGCCTGGGGCCTGCTCACCGCCCGCCCGCTCAGCCTGCGCGAAAAACTCCGCACCGCGCTGTGGATGGATGGCATCAAACGCCGTGGCTTTCGCGTCGATGCTGACTGCAGCGTGGCCGAATGGCTCGATGCCGCCGGCCAGACCGGCCAACTGCGCCGCCACCTCTGGGAACCGCTCTGTCTGGCTGCGCTCAACACCCCTGCTGAACGCGCCTCGGCGCAACTCTTCGCCAATGTCCTGCGCGACAGCCTGGGCAGCGCCAACGCCAGCGACACCGATCTCCTCTTGCCGCGTTGTGATTTCGGCGAATTACTGCCGCAGCCCGCCGGTCGCTGGCTGGGCCAGCACGGCGCCCGGCTCCGCTTCGGCCAGCGCGTCCGCAGCCTGTCGCCCAGCGATCACGGCATTCTGGTCGATGGCAAAGCCTTCGACGCCGCCATCCTCGCCACCGCGCCGCAACACGCCCGCCGCCTGTGGCCGGAAATCGGCAAGGATTTCGCCTACGAACCGATTGCTACGGTCTACCTGGAATTTGGCCATAAATCGGCACTGCCCTTCCCGCTGCTCAACCTCGACGGCCGCGTCGGGCAATGGGTGGTCGACCGCGGCAACGGCTTACTCGCCTGCGTACTCAGCGGCCAAGGCATCTGGAGCGCGCTGGACGACAGCGCACTGGTCACCGCCCTGCTCGACGAACTCCGCGATCTGCTCGGCAACCAGACTCCGCGCTGGCACAAGGTCATCCGCGAACAGCGTGCCACCTTCAGTGCAGCACCTCACCTGCACCGGCCGGCAGCGCAAACCGCCCACCCGCGCCTGCTGCTCGCCGGCGACCACACCTGGGCCGATTACCCGGCCACGCTTGAAGGCGCCGTCCGCAGCGGCCTGCGCGCCGCCCGGCTCGCGCTCAACCGCAACTGAACGCTACTCGCGGCCACGCTGCGCCTGGCTCTCTCCCCACAGCTCGGCCACCCGCGCATCCCGCCCGCAGGCGAAGCGGTAATAGCCATAACGCAGCGGGTTCTTCTTGTAATAATCCTGATGGAAATCCTCGGCCATCCAGAACGCTGAGGCCGGCGCCAGCTCCGTGTAAATATTCCGGAATCGCCCGCTGGCGAGCAAGGCATCACGACTGCGCTCGGCGATCTCCTGCTCCTGAGGCGTCTGCCAGTAAATACCACTGCGATACTGGTTGCCGGTATCGCAAAACTGGCGATCCTTGACGGTCGGATCAATGTGGCGCCAGAAAAACTCCACCAGCTGCGAGTAGCTGACCCGCGCCGGATCGTAGATCACCCGCACCGCCTCGGTGTGTCCGGTACGCCCTTCGCTCACCGAAAAATAATCGGGATGCGTCGTGAAGCCCGCGGTATAGCCGGACTCCACCTCAACGACGCCCGTCACCGACTCGAAATCCCGCTCCATGCACCAGAAGCAGCCGCCAGCGAAAATCGCTGTCGCGTAACCTGCAGGCACCTGAGTGGCGACCGCCGGCCCGGCTGCCCATTCCCGCCCCGGCACCTGTGCCTGCACCGCCATTGCTGCCAAACCGGCGATCAACAACAGCTTTAAGGACCAGAAGCGCCTCATGTCCGCAACGCCGGCAGCGGCGCCCCCTGCGGCACAAAAGCCAATGCCACGCCGTTGTTGCAATAACGCTTGCCCGTTGGCTTCGGACCGTCATCAAAAACATGCCCCTGATGCCCGCCGCAATGCGCACAGTGGTACTCCGTCCGCGGGTAAATCAGCTTGAAATCCGTCGACGTCCCCAAGGCACCCGCCAGCGGCTGCCAGAAACTCGGCCAACCGGTGCCGCTTTCATACTTGGTCGCACTGTCGAACAGCAGCTGGTTGCACGCCGCACAAATGAACGTCCCCGCCCGCTTCTCATGATTCAGCGGACTGCTACCCGCCCGCTCCGTGCCCACTTCAAAAAGCACGTAATACGCCTCCGGCGACAGGATCGCCTTCCACTCCGCCTTCGACTTCACAAGCGGGAACTTCCCGGCCGCCGAACTGCGCGCGCTCCAAACGCCCGCCACCAACATCCCACCCAGACCCGCTAACCAATGCCGACGATTCATGATGACTCCTTCAAATCCGATAACCAATACTCAGCCCCCACGGGCTTTGATCTTTTGTCGGCGCAGGCGACCAATTGCTTACAGCTTCGACCGAGTTTGTTCGGACGAGTTTAGAGGGAAACGATGCGGTGGGCGCGTTGGGAGGGCGGAATATCAGACTCCTGCGGTCAACCTGAAAAACCGCCCAAAAACACCTGTCACACCACCAGTTGCCCCGCCTGCATTCTCAGCACGCGGCCGCAGCGGGCGGCGATGGCTTCGTCGTGGGTGACGAGGATCAGGGTTTTGCCCTGGCTGGCGTTAAGATCAAACATCATGTCGATGATCTGGCGGCCGGTGGCGGCGTCGAGGTTGCCGGTGGGTTCGTCAGCCAGCACCAGCCTCGGGTCGGGGGCGAAGGCGCGGGCGAGTGCAACGCGTTGCTGTTCGCCGCCGGAGAGGGTTTTCGGGTAGTGCTGCAGGCGGGCTGCAAGGCCGACTCTTGTCAGCCACTGGCGTGCGGTGGCGGTCGACTGCGAAAACCCGCCCAATTCTAGGGGAAGCAGGACGTTTTCCAATGCGGTCAGCGAAGGAAGCAATTGAAAGGACTGGAAGACGAAACCGAGCAGGCGGCCGCGCAGGGCGGCGCGGGCGTCTTCGTCGAGTGCGCCGAGGGCGTGGCCGTCGAGCCGGACATCGCCGCTGGTCGGCACATCCAGCCCGGCAAGCAGGCCGAGCAGCGTCGATTTTCCGGAGCCCGAGGCGCCGACAATGGCGACGGTTTCGCCGGGCATGACCGAAAAGGAAATATCCTGCAGAATCGTCAGCGGCGCGCCGCCGCTATCGACGGTTTTGCCCAGCCCGACCACTTCCACTACCGGTTTTTCTGTCATGCGGTTTGTCCTGATCCTGTTGGCCCTGCTGTTCTCCCAACCCTCTGCCTGGGCGGCGCCACCAGCCCGCAGCATTCTGGTGATGGGCGATTCGCTATCAGCAGGTTACGGCCTCCGGCCCGAAGAAGCCTGGCCGTCGCTGCTCGCCCGGCGACTGACGGAAAAGCGGCTTGATTATAGCGTCGCCAACCTATCGATTTCCGGAGAAACCACGGCGGGTGGACGCTCGCGGCTGGGCGCAGCACTGCGTCAACAGGCGCCGGCGGTGGTGATCATTGCACTGGGCGCCAACGACGGGCTGCGCGGCCTGCCGCTGACCCAGATGCGCGACAACCTGAATGCCATGATCGAATCCAGCCGCGCCGCAGGCGCACGCGTGCTGATCGCGGGCATGCGCCTGCCGCCGAACTACGGCCCCTACGCCGCCGAGTTTTTCGAGAGCTTCGGGCAACTGGCGCGCCAGCACAAGGTCGCGCTGCTGCCCTTCCTGCTGGAACCGGTGGCGATGCGCAACGACCTTTTCCTGCCAGACAATCTACACCCGACAGCCACGGCCCAGCCGTTGATTCTCGATCATCTCTGGCCGACGCTGCAGCCGCTGTTAAAATCGGGGCGATGAAAGCCCAGCGCCCTACCGTTGCCGATCTGGCGGACTTCGACGAGATCATCGACGTCCGCTCCCCCGCCGAGTTTGCCGAAGACCACATCCCCGGCGCCATCAACTGCCCGGTACTCGACGATGCGCAGCGCATCGAGGTCGGCACGCTGTACAAGCAGGTGTCGCCTTTCGAGGCCAAGAAAATCGGTGCGGCGCTGGTCTCTGAAAATATCGCCCGCCACCTCAAGGAACGCTTTCTCGACCGCCCGAAGCACTGGAAGCCGCTGATCTACTGTTGGCGCGGCGGCGACCGCAGCGGCTCGATGACCACCATCTTCCGCGCCATCGGCTGGCCGGCCGGACAGCTCGACGGCGGCTACAAGGCTTGGCGGCGGCAGGTCATCGATCGCCTGGAGACCCTGCCTGCCGCGCTGCGTTTCATCGTCATCGCCGGCCCGACGGGCAGCGCCAAAACCCATGTGCTGCAGGCGATTGGCGGCCTGGGCGAGCAGATTCTCGATCTGGAATCACTGGCCAGCCACAAGGGTTCGGTGCTCGGTGCGCTGCCGGACGCCCTGCAGCCGTCACAAAAGATGTTTGAGACGCTGCTGCTGGAAACACTGGCCGGCCTCGACCCGGCCCGCCCGGTGTATGTCGAGGCCGAGAGCCGCAAGGTTGGCAACCTGCATGTGCCGGAAGCGCTGATGGCGCGAATCCGCGTCGGCGACTGCTGTTTCATCGACGCCAGCCTGCCGGCCCGCGTCAATTTCCTGCTTCGGGATTACGACTATTTCACCCGCAACACTGCCTACCTTAGCCAGCGTCTGGCCGCACTGTACGGACTGCAGAGCAATGAAACGCTGGCCGGCTGGCAGGCGCGGGTCGCAGCCGGCGAATGGCCGCAACTGGTCGAGGAATTGCTGACCCTCCACTACGACCCGCTCTACCGGCGCTCGCAGGGAACGCACTACGCCGGGCAGCCGGATTCGCCACGCTACGCCAGCGACGACCTGAGCCCGGTGGGTATCGAATTTCTCGCGTCGGCCATCGTTCAGGGACGTAAAGCGCACACCGCCTGACGCATCGCCGGTTTCGGCTGATCGACATAACCTTGGCAGAAGTCGAGCACATCCAGCCCAGCCTGCTCCGCCACCGACTTCAGTTCGCCCGGTTGCAGCAGAAACTCCGCCCGGCTGGGTTTGCCGTAGGCTTCGTTGCCGATCATGAAGGTCTCGTAAATCAGCACGCTGCCAGGCGCCAGCAAGGCCAGCAGATCCGGCAGACGCGGCCGCCACAGGTAGTTGGTGACGACGATGCCGGCAAACTGGCGGCCGACGAGCGGCCAGTGCTCGCCTTCCAGATCCATCGTCTCGGCACGAACGCCGGCGACGCCCTGCAATCCCGAAACTGCCTCTAAATCCCGGTCGACCGCAAACACCTGCCGCCCCTGCCCGGCCAGCCAGCGGGCGTGACGACCGCTGCCGCAGGCGAGATCGAGCACTTCACCATCTGCAGGAATCCGCACTGCGTGGCGCATGACCCATTCGGAAGGCGGTAAAATCGCGTGTGAAGCCAACAAGGAGTCTGTCATGTCAAGTGTCGTCGTTGTTTCGGAAAATGGATTGGGAAGATACCAGCAAGCGGTTCAGGCCGGCCAGCATGCGCTGATTGCCGACGAGCCGGTCAGCGTCGGCGGGGCCGATGCCGGGCCGGCACCCTTTGACTTCATCATGTCCGGGCTGGGCGCCTGCACATCGATGACCCTGCGCATGTATGCCGAACGCAAGGAACTACCGCTGAAGCGCATCAGCGTTGCCCTCCGCCATGACAAGATCGAGGTCGACGGGATCATGCGCGACCGGATTCATCGCGACATCACCCTGGAAGGCAACCTGAGCGACGAACAACGCCAGCGCCTGCTTGAAATTGCCAACAAATGCCCGGTTCACCGTGCCTTGTCGCAGTCCATCCAGCTCGATTGCAAGCTCTGCTGAAGCGTTAGCTTTATCACAAAAACCCTGCTCCGCGCATGGCAATCAACTGCCACTTATGCCAGAATTCCGCACTGCACAATAACAGCCTTCAAAGGGGCTTATCATGCTTGAACAGCACTATCTCACGGCGCTTTTCGAACCCAAATCGGTTGCCGTCATCGGCGCCTCCGAGCGTGAAAACTCGGTCGGAAGCATCATCTTCAAGAACATCCTCAGCTCCGGATACAAGGGCCGCCTGTACGCGATCAACCCGAAGCACGAGACCATCCACGGTCAGCAGGCCTACAAGTCGATTGAAGAAATTGGTGCCCGCGTCGAAATGGCGGTCATCGCCACCCGTCCGCAGACCGTACCGCAGCTGATCGAGCAGTGTGGCCGTTCCGGTGTCCGTAACGTCATCGTCATCAGCGCCGGCTTTTCTGAGGCCGGCCACATCGGCGCAGCGCTTGAGCGCAAGGTCATGGAAATCGCCCGTTCGTACAACGTGCGTATCCTCGGCCCGAATTGCTTGGGTATCATCCGCCCCGAACTCGGCCTCAACGCCACCTTCACAAAGATCACCGCCAACGCCGGCAACCTGGCACTGGTGTCGCAGTCCGGCGCCATGTGCTCCGCCGTGCTCGACTGGGCCAAGGCCAATCAGGTCGGCTTCTCGTCGGTCATCTCCATCGGCATGACCGCCGACGTCGATTTCGGTGAAATCCTCGACTACCTGATCTACGACAGCCGCACCCACTACATCCTGATGTACGTGGAAGGCATCCGTAACGCCCGCCGCTTCATGAGCGCGCTGCGCTCCGCCGCCCGTATCAAGCCGATCATCCTGCTCAAGGCCGGCCGCCACGAAGCCGGCTCGATGGCTGCCGCCGCCCACTCGGGCATGGCCGCCGTCTCCGACACCGTCTTCGACGCCGCCGTGCGTCGCGCTGGCGTCGTCCGCGTGCAGAACGTGGGCCAGCTTTTCTACGCTGCCAAGGCGCTGGCTTCGAAGTTCCGTCCGCAGGGCAATCGCCTCGCCATCATTACCAACGGTGGCGGCCCGGGCGCGATGGCCGCTGACCGCGCCGGCGACCTCGGCATTCCGCTCGCTCAGCTGTCAACCGAGACCATGGCGGTGCTGAACAAGGCGCTGCCAACCAACTGGTCGCACAACAACCCGATTGACATCGCCGGCGATGCAACACCGGAGCGCTATCGCGAGACCATCCTCACCGTCACTCACGACCCGAACGTGGACAGCACGCTGGTCATGCTCTCGCCGCAGGCGATGACCGACCCGATGGGCGTTGCCAAGGCGATCATCGAGATTGTGGACAAGCTCAACCGCTCGGTCATCTGCTGCTGGATGGGCGAGGAACAGGTCGCCGAAGCGCGCCGCCTGCTTGAAGACGCCGGCATCCCGGCCTTCCGCATGCCGGAAACCGCGATCGAACTTTTCCACCATATCTCGAAGTACTACCGTAACCAGAAGCTGCTGCTGCAAACGCCGGAGCCGACCCGCCAGCACGGCCGGCCCGAGGCCGAAGGCGCCAAGATGCTGATCGAGGCGCTGCTCGCCGAGCGCCGCAAGGTGCTCTCCGAGATGGAATCCAAGGCCATCCTGCGCGCCTTCAAGGTGCCGGTCGCCCAGACCATGGTCGCCCGCACCGCCACCGAGGCGCTGCTGCTTGCCGAACAGATCGGCTTCCCGATCGCGATGAAGGTCGATTCGCCGGACCTGCCGCACAAGTCCGACGCTGGCGGCGTGCGCCTGAACATCATGAATGCGCCGGCCGTCCGCAACGCGTACCACGACATCATCGACACGGTGCACAAGCGTCACCCGAACGCCAAGATCAATGGCGTCTCGATCGAGCCCTTCCTCTCACGCCCGCATGGCCGTGAGCTGATGATCGGCGTCTTCCGCGATCCGATCTTCGGGCCGGTGATCACCTTCGGCGCCGGCGGTTTCGACGTCGAAATCTTCTCCGACCGCTCGGTCGCTCTGCCGCCGCTCAACCGTTTCCTCGCCAAGGATCTGATCGAATCGACCCGTGCCTCGAAGATTCTCGACGAGTTCCACAACATGCCGCCGGTCGACCGTGAGGCGATCAAGGAAGTCCTGCTCTGCATCTCGGAAATGGTCTGCGAACTGCCGTGGATCCAGGAGCTCGACCTCAATCCGCTGATCGTCGATGAAGAAGGTGCCATCGCCGCCGATGCCCGTATCGTCATCGACCACGCCGCCGGCGCGACGGGCGACCGTTACTCGCACATGGCGATCTATCCGTACCCGGTGCATCTGATCCAGGAATGGCAGATGAACGACGGGCAGATCGTCACCATCCGTCCGATCCGCCCGGAAGATGCCGACCTGGAACAGGAATTCGTCAAGGCCATGTCCGACGAATCGCGCTACTACCGTTTCATGGACACCTTGCGCGAACTGACCCAAACCATGCTGGTGCGCTTCACGCAGATCGACTACGACCGCGAAATGGCGCTGGTTGGTACCATCATCAATGAAGAAGGCAAGGAAAAGCAGATCGGCGTGGCCCGCTACGTGGGCAACCCGGACGGTGAGTCGGTTGAATTCGCACTCGCCGTTGGCGACGACTGGCAGAAGTGCGGCGTCGGCCGCAAGCTGATGACGGCGCTGATCGACTGCGCCCGAATGAAGGGTTACCGTGCCGTGGTCGGCGATGTGTTGTCGACCAACACCAAGATGTTCCGACTGATGACCAGCCTCGGCTTCACCATCCACCCGCACCCGGAAGACACCGCCGTCAAGCGCGTGGTCAAGCCGCTGACGGGCTAAGCGCGCGAATCACGGGCCGCTTTGCGGCGGCCCGAAATGCAAAAAGCCGGTCAATGACCGGCTTTTTCATGTTCGTGAATCAGCGATTATTCGTTGAAGAAATTCACGTCGTAGGGGTAGGACTTCTGCGGCACCTTGGACTGGGCATTGCGCGCAGTGGTGTCGACGTCCTGCTTCTTGTCCCACCACAGGGCACGACCGGCCTTTTGGTCCTCAACCCATTCCGGGTTCTTTTCGAGTTGTTCGTTGATCCACTTCGTGTGATCGGAAACGTAACCGCTATCTACGACGCCCATTGTCTGCTTTCCTCAAGCTAATCAACACAATGTCGCGATTCTAGCACGTCAGTGGACAACGATGGGGCGCGCGAAGCCGCTGCAGTAGTCTTCGAGGAAGGCATCGATGTTTTCTTCGCTACGGTCCTCTTCCGGGATTTCTTCCATCTCATGCCGGAAATGCCAGGCGAAGGCGCCATCCAGATAGACTGTGCGCAATCCGCACTTGTCGACCAGTTCAAAACCATGCTGGGCCGGATAGGCAAAAATCCAGAAATGATCACTGCTGTAGATGACGTTCATCGCACACCTCCGGAATGAATCCTCTGTGTACCAGTTAACGTCCAATCCTTCCCAGGCTGTAGCCAAGTAATTCACGGTCCTTCGAATATTACTGACGGGGCATGCGGTCGGCCGTAAAAATGCACGAGTGTTGACCCAGATCATATGAATTTCATTATCTGCTAATTTTTGAGGCGTATGATCTTTTCTAAACGTCATGTGCTCACTGCAACGACGATCACGGCGCCGTAGTGAAACGCATGATTAAAAGAACCATGTGTCACTCGGAGTCTGTCATGAAAAAGCGTACCCTGGCCCTAGCAGCGATCGCTGCATCCCTAAGCCTGCTCGCCGGAACGGCGAGTGCCTACGACGGCGACTGGAAGCGCGCCCGCATCTATTATCGCAGCGTGTGCACTTCCTGCCATGAAGCACAGGCTGGTGGCTCGATTGCCCCGAGCAAGATGACCAAGGCCGAATGGGCTGCGTACATCAAGGCCGACAAGCACGCCAAGGGCAAGGACACCGTGAAGCAATACCTCAGCAAGTCTTACCGCGCCAGCATCAAGGCGCAAAACAAGGCTGCTGAAAAATTTGCCGATGTTCCTGACGAAGAACTGCTCGAAGACTTGAAGGCATTTGCTGCGCGTGGCGCCAAGGATGGCGACTCACCCGCCAGCTGCAACTGACCCCCCAATTTTCGTCGCTTTTTCGGGTTCACCGTAACCCGAATCGAACTCAGGAGTTCACCATGAAATCCGTCCGTCTGCTTGCGGCTGCGAGCCTCGTTGCCGCCCTTTTTGCCGCCCCGCTGGCTCATTTTTCTGTCGCTCAGGCGGCAGATGCTGCCACCGTCCAGCCCAAAGAAGGCTGGTACACCAAGCTCGTCGATAATGCCTTTGTTGCCCGTTACGCGGTACTGCCAAAACAGGATGGCGTGCAGATCATCGACTCGCGCCCGACCGGCCGCAAGTTCGATCCGGGTCACATCCCGACCGCGATGAACATCCCGGACACGCAGTTTGAGAAGATGGTCGACCAGTTGCCGGCCGACAAGAACACGCTGCTCATCTTCTACTGCGAAGGCCATGAGTGCATGCTCAGCCACAATTCCGCCTACAAGGCCGAAAAGCTGGGCTACACCAATATCCGCGTCTATGCCGAAGGCTATCCGGAATGGATCCAGAAGGGCCATATCGGCGCTGTCAGCGTGCCTTACATCAAGAAGCTGCTCGACGAAAAGTCACCGCTGGTGCTGATCGACTCGCGTCCAAAGGAGCGGAAGTACGACAAGGGCCACATCCCCGGTGCCATCAGCCTGCCCGACTCGCAATTTGAAAAACTGGCCGCCGAGCGTCTGCCGGCCGACAAGGCAACCCCGCTGTACTTCTATTGCGAAGGCCTGAGCTGCAAACTGAGTTCCGATTCCGCTGAAAAGGCCATCAAGCTCGGCTACACCAAGGTCAAGGTCGTGCCCGAAGGCTACCCGCTGTGGGCCAAGCTCTACGGCCCTGGACCGACGGCCGAGGGTGCCGCAGCGGCAACCGCCCCGGCCATTCAGCAGGGCAAGGAGAGCGGTACGATCACCGTCGCCTCCTTCGAGAAGATCTACAAGGAAGCGCCGGACAGCATCTACATCATCGACGTCCGCGACCCGAAGGAAGTTGAAACCGGCACATTCAAGGGCGCCCGCAACATTCCGATCAACTCGCTGGAGAAGCGCATTGACGAGCTACCGACCGACAAGCCCATCGTTTTCGTCTGTGGCGCCGGCGGCCGTAGCGGCGAAGCCGTCGACATGGCCAAGTTGCTGAAGCCGGCCCTGAAAACCTACTTCATGGACGCCGACATCAAGTGGACGAAGGACGGCAACTACACCATCGTCGAAAAGAAGTAAGCGGAGCCTGTCATGCTGAAATCAAGACTGCTGGCGGCGCTTGCCGCAATCGCCCTCGCCTTGCCCGGACTCGCCGGCGCCTCGCCTTCGGTCAAACTGAATACGACGGCTGACCACAGCAAGTTCAAGGAACTGCAACGTGAATTCACCTCCGGCCCGGAGGTGACCAAGGCCTGTCTGACCTGCCATACCGAGGCCGCGCTGCAGATCCATCGCACCAAGCACTGGACCTGGGAAGTGATCAACCCGGTCAACCAGCAGCGCCTGGGCAAGAAGAACGTCATCAACAACTACTGCACCTCGACCGCCAGCAACCTCGGCGCCTGTGCCACCTGTCACGTCGGTTACGGCTGGGTGAATGCCAGTTTTGATTTCAGCTCGCAGGAGAACGTGGATTGTCTGGTCTGCCACGACAGCACCGGCAGCTACAAGAAAATGCCGGGCGGCGGGCAGCCACCGGTGAAGGACACGGAAAACCCGCCGGGATCGGGCAAGTTCGTCAAGGCGATCGACCTCACCAAAATCGCCCAGAAGGTAGGCAAATCCAGCCGCGACACCTGCGGTGCCTGTCACTTCTTCGGCGGTGGTGGCGACGGCGTCAAGCATGGCGACATGGACTCTTCGCTGGCGGCACCGGACAAGGAAGTCGATGTGCACATGGACGCCACCGGCCTCGACTTCAGCTGCTCGATCTGCCACAAGGCACCGGGTCACGACGTCGTTGGCAGCCGTTACATCGCCACCGGCAAGGATGCCGGCGATGCCCACATGCGCGGCAAGCAGAACAAGTCGAACCCGGCCACCTGCCAGTCCTGCCACGGTCAGACACCGCACAAGGCCGGCTCGCTCGCTGGCAAGCTCAACCACCACACCGACAAGGTGGCCTGCCAAACCTGCCACATTCCTGAATTCGCCCGCGGCGGTGTGCCGACCAAGATGCACTGGGACTGGTCGACCGCCGGCAAGCTGAGCCCGGAAGGGAAGCCGATCTTGAAAAAGGACGACAAGGGCCACGTCATCTACGACTCGCGCAAGGGCGATTTCGTCGTCTCCGAAAACGTCAAGCCGGAATACGCCTGGTTCAACGGCGAGGTCACCTACACCCTGCTCGGCGACCCGGTCGACAAGGCCAATGGCATCACGCTGATCAATGCCCTGGGCGGCAGCGCCAGCGATGGCCGCTCGCTGATCTGGCCCATGAAGGTCATGCGCGGCAGCCAGCCCTATGACCCGGAAAACAAGTCACTGGTCAAACCGCACCTCGCCGGCAACGACGACACCGCGTACTGGAAGAACTTCAACTGGGAAAAGGCCATTGAAACCGGCATGAAGGCCGCCAACGCCCCCTTCTCGGGCAAGGTCGATTTCCTAAAGACGGAAATGTACTGGCCGATCACCCACATGGTTGCCCCCAAGGAAAAGGCGCTCGGCTGCGAATCCTGCCACGCCAAGGGTGGACGCCTCGATCAGGTCAAGGGCATCTACATCCCGGGCCGCGACGGCAATCCCTTAGTGAATACCCTGGGCTGGCTGGCCGCCGGTGGCGCCCTTTGCGGCATCTCCCTGCACGGCCTGATCCGCTTCCTGCGTCGCAAGCAATAAACGGAAACCATCATGGAACGCATCTACATCTTCACCCGCTTTGAACGTTTCTGGCACTGGATGCAGGCGCTGCTGATCATCGGCATGCTGATCACCGGTTTCGAGATTCACGGCAGCTATCGCCTGTTCGGCTTCACATTGGCGCATCAGGTACACACCGTCGCCGCCTGGGCTTTGATTACGCTCTGGCTGTTCGCCATCTTCTGGCACTTCACAACCGGCGAGTGGCGGCAGTACATCCCGACCATGCAGGGCGTGGACAAGGTCATCCGCCACTACGTCTGGGGCATCTTCAAGGGCGAACCACATCCTTTCAAGGTAACACGTGCTCGCAAGCACAACCCGATGCAGGCGCAGGCCTACCTCGCAGTCAAGGTACTGATCAACCCCCTGATCTGGGTTTCAGGCCTGCTTTATCTCTATTACAACGAGCTCGTTGCACAGGGGCATAACCTCGACTTGGGCAACATTGCGCTGGCACACACCATCGGTGCTTTCATGATGCTCGCCTTCCTGATCGTGCATGTTTATCTGATCACCACCGGCCATACCGTCACTGCCCATCTCAAGGCCATGATCACCGGCTGGGACGAAGCACCAGACGAACACGCCAAGACGCGTTAAAGTCTGTCTGCGGGGCACCTTCGGGTGCCCCGCCCCTGCAACCCCGACTGCAGTCATCACCATGAAAAACAATAATGACGGCACCGCCGTCGCCCTGACCCGCCCCCCGCTCGCCCCTCCGCGCGAGACCGACATTCCCGACTACCTGCAACGCGTTTACTGGTGGGCCTACCTGCATCCGAATGCGGTACGGCTCTTTGAGCGCGAATGGCTGGTCAACCTGATTCTTTGGGGCAACTTCGCCCGCCTGCGCGACGCCGCCCTCGCCGAATTCGGCGATCACATCGACCAGCAGATGCTGCAGATCGCCTGCGTCTATGGCGACTTCACCCAGCGCATCGCCGCCCGCCTGCATGGCGAAGGCACACTCGACGTCGTTGATGTCGCCCCCATCCAGCTCGACAACTTGCGCCGCAAGCTGCCACCGCACCCGGGCGTCCGCCTGCATCTGCAGGACGCCAGCGCGCTGCATTTCCCGGATGAGCACTTTGACTCGACGCTGCTTTTCTTCCTGCTCCACGAGCAACCCGCCGCCGTTCGTCGGGCGACGCTCGCCGAAGCGCTACGCGTCACCCGCCCCAGCGGCAAGATCGTCATCGTCGATTACCACCGCCCGCCGCGCAGCCACCCATTGCATTTCCCGATGCAACTGATCCTGCGCACGCTGGAGCCGTTTGCCATCGATCTCTGGCAGCACGAGGTTCAAGACTACCTGCCGCCAGCACTGGCTTCGACACTGCAGATCGAAAAGCAGACCTACTTCGGCCGGCTTTACCAAAAGCTGGTCATCACCCGCTGAGAAAAGCGCCCGCCGCCCCGGAAATTGGCTCGTTTTTCAGGTTCACCGCAGCCGGCCCGGAAGTCGCCGAAACCCGCCTGTTAGCCGCCAGCGACTAGCGCAGCGGCCTGCCTTGGCGGTATGCTCTGAAAGATACAAAACCCAAGGAGAGACAACGTGCCGGCACTGCTGCCCCAACCCGATCCCGATGGCCTGCTCGAATATTCGGTGGTCTATACGGACCGTGCGCTGAACCATATGTCGCAGCGCTTTCAGGGCGTCATGCGCGACATTTCGCGCATCCTGAAAAAAGTCTATAACGCCAAGGCCACCGCCATCGTTCCCGGCAGCGGTACCTTCGGCATGGAAGCGGTCGCCCGCCAGTTCGCCACGCATCGCAAGTGTCTGGTCATCCGCAACGGCTGGTTCAGCTTCCGCTGGACACAGATTTTCGACATGGGCCACATTCCCTCTGAATGCACCGTCCTCAAGGCCCGCCAGGTTGGTAGCGGCGCACAAGCGCCCTTCGCCCCGGCACCGATTGAAGAAGTCGTCGCTGCCATTCACGCTCAGCGTCCGGACGTGGTTTTTGCACCGCATGTCGAAACCTCCTCCGGCATGATCCTGCCGCCGGCCTACGTCAAGGCCGTCGGCGAGGCAACGCGGGCGGTCGGCGGGCTGTTCGTCCTCGACTGCATCGCCTCCGGCACGGTCTGGGTGGACATGGTCGCCAACGATGTCGACATCCTGATCAGTGCGCCACAAAAAGGCTGGAGCGGGTCTCCGTGCTGCGCGTTGATCGCCTTCAGCGACCGCGCCCGCGCTGCCATCGACGGCACCAGCAGCAGCAGCTTTGCCTGCGACCTGAAAAAATGGCTGCAGATCATGGAAGCCTACGAAAGCGGCGGCCACGCCTATCACGCCACCATGCCGACCGATACGCTGGCGGCGATGCGCGACGTGATGCTGGAAGCCGAGGCCTACGGCTTCGAACGCGTCTCTGAAGAGCAGCTGGAACTCGGCCGCCAGGTGCGTGCCCTGCTTGAAAGTCGCGGCTACCCCAGCGTTGCCGCCGAGGGCTTCAAGGCACCGGGGGTTATCGTCAGCTACACCACCGATCCTGAACTGCAATCGGCCAGGAAATTCGTCGGCATCGGCGTCCAGACTGCCGCCGGCGTGCCGCTGATGTGCGACGAACCGGAAGGCTTCCGAACCTTCCGCATTGGCCTTTTCGGACTGGAAAAGCTGCACAATCCGGCGCGCACCGTAGACAACTTCGCCCGCGCGCTCGACGCGGTTGCCTGAGGTTGCTGGCGCACCAATAGAAAACGGCGCGGTATCGCTACCGCGCCCTTTTCATTGAGATCTGCGCTTGATCACGCCGCAGCGCCGCGCACCTTGTACCACAGGCCGTAGGCCCAGCAGGCAGCACAGAAGCCGGTGGCCAGATCAATGAAGGCAAAGATGAAAATCGCCACGGCCGGGACCATGCCGATCTCGGAACCGTTCAGCCAGGTAATGCCCATGGCCAGGCCGGCAATCGCAGCGACCTTGTCGGCAAACATCTTGGAACCGGCATTTTGCAGCTTCTTCAAGCCGACACGTTCGGTCAGGCCGGCGAACAGCTTGTAGGACAGGCAACGATGCGGCGAGAGGAAACCGCGCAGAATGCCGCCAAACGCCAGCAGAAAAGCAACCCATTTGTAAGGCGTGAACAAATAAACCGAAGCGATGATGAAGCTCATCGTCGCCTGGAAACGGTAAGCGTTGGCACAAACCGGGGCAATATCGAAACGCAACATGGCTGACTCCAATTAAATATTATAATTTGCTAATATTATCATGTAGAGGTACTGGATTCAAGCCGAGTCGCTTGCGCTGAAACTTAAGGTCGTAATACTCCTATCAGTGCTCGGGCTTCGCCCACTTCATCTCGCCGGCCGGCACCGCAAAACCCAGCCAGTTCTCAGGTGGCGGCAGCGGGCAGGTGGCGAAGGCGGTGAAGGCGCAGGGTGGGTTGTAGGCCCGGTTGAAATCGAGGGTCATCCGGCCATTGGCCGGCGGTCCGGCCTTGATGAAGCGTCCGGCACCGTAGGTCTCGCGACCGCTGGTGCGATCGCGAAATACAAAGAAAGCGCCGTCATCATCGACCGAGACTGGCAACAGGCTCACCGCTTCACCCTGATGCACGAAACGCGCACAGAAGGCGACGCTGACCGGCCGCAGTTCGCCGAGGACATTTGGCAATTCCATCGTCAGCGGAGGATCGATCGGCACCCACTCGGCATCGATCACCCAGTGCGGGTCGAAGGGAAAGCAGCGCAATCCGGAAAACGGCTGGCGCGCTGCCCAGCCAGGATCTCGAACGCGCGCCGCCAGCCGGCCATCGCGTTCGGCTATGAAAATCACGCGGTTTTTCAGGTTCACCGTGGAAGCTACCCCATCGCGATCCGTAACCATTGGCTGTACCGGCCCGTCTTCCGGTCGCCATTCGACGTTCAAAACATCCAAGTGGAGCACACCAAGCGCATCCCCCGGTGCCGGAATCTCCAGTTCCCCATCCGCATTCAGACCGACCGGGTTGTCTCCGGGCACCAGCCAGAACAGGCCACGCAAACCCAGCCAGCTATCCGGCGCCGATAACTCGGTGATGCGCGCCTGCTGCCAGCGCAGGTGCACGCGCGGGGCATCCTCATTTGCAGCCAAGGACATTTGTATTTCTCCTAAATAGCTATAACTTTTGTCGGATAGCGCTAGAATACCTATCAGCAGCCGGCAACCCCGGTTGCCAAAGGAGAGGAATCTTGCAGCTGATCGCGAACGAAAAAACAATACCGCGAATTCACCTGGCTGGCACGCTGGCGATCGTGCTGGTGCTGACGCTCGCCCTCGCCGGCTTTTATTCGTGGCAGAGCCGCCGCGACGCGCAGTCCTCGTTCGCTCGCATCGAACAGGCCCTAAGCGCCGAGACCGAGGCCCGGCTCAAGGCGGAAATGCGCAATGCCATGAGCGCCATCGAATTCAGCCGCAGCCGCACCGAAGCCGTATTGCGTGAAAGCATCACGCTGCAGGTCGACAATGCGTTTCAGATCGCCGAAGCGATCCACACCCGCGAAGCCGGTCGGCGCCCGGCCGCCGAGGTGCGTCGGCTGATCGTCGAAGCACTACGCCCGGTTCGCTTTTACGACGGCCGCGGCTACTTCTTCATCGATGACATGAGCGGCCAGTTCATCCTGCTACCGACCGCACCACAACTCGAGGGCAAGACTATCCTCGACAACCGCGATGATACCGGCCACTACATCATGCGCGGCCTGATTGCCGCCGCCAGGATGCCGCGTGGCGAGGGCTTCTCACGTTACCGCTGGTACACCCCGGACAACCCGAAGGTGATGGCCGACAAGCTGGCCTATGTCCGCTATTTCGAACCCTACGACTGGCTGATCGGTACCGGTGACTACCTCTACAAATGGGAGGAAATGCAAAAACTGGAGGCCATGTCGCGACTGCGCGGGCAACGTTTCGGTGAAACCGGCTACGCTGCGCTGATCGATGGCAACGGCCGCTCGCTGATTTCGCCATCGAATACGAGCCTCGAAGGCCGGCTTGCTGCCGACATGCCGGCGCTTGAGGGGGAAATCCTGGAAAGAATGCTGGCAACGGCCCGTCAGGGCGGCGGCATCGTTCGCTACCAGTGGCCGCATCGGGACACTGGCCGTCTCGAAGCAAAAACCGCCTACGTGCAAACCTACGAACCCTGGCGCTGGGTTGTCGTGACTACATTGTTCGATAACGAACTGCGCGCTGCAGTCGCCGCTGAACAGCAGAACCACCAATACCTGTCGTCGCAACAGGCACTCAACCTGGCGCTCGCCACGCTGGCCGCCCTGCTGCTTGGTCTTGCCGCCTCGTGGTTATTCTCACGCTGGACCCGGCAGTTGTTCGACAGTTACCACCAAAACAATCTGGCACAACAGGCAGCACTGCGCCAACAGGCCGATGAACTGCGGGTTCTGTCTCAGGCGGTCGAGCAAAGTCCGGCATCTACCATCATTACCGACCTCGACGGCCGCATCGAATACGTTAACCCCCGTTTTGAAGTCATCACTGGCTATACCGCCGAAGAAGTTAAAGGGCGCACCCCATCGCTGTTGTCTTCCGGCGAAATGCCCAAAGAAGGCTACCAACAACTTTGGCAGACCATCCTTGCTGGACAGACCTGGCATGGTGAGTTCCACAACAAGCGCAAGGATGGCACGCTCTTCTGGGAGCAGGCATCGATTTCGCCGATTGTCGATGATGAAGGCAAGGTCCGTCGCTTCATCGCGGTCAAGGAAGACATCTCGGAACGAAAACTGGCCGAGACCAGGCTGCGCGAGAGCGAAGCACGGCTGGAGACGATTCTGGATGGCGTCGCCGCTTACATCTACATCAAGGATCTCGATTACCGATACACCTACGTCAACCGCCTCGTTCGTGAGCTGTTTGGCCGCGATATGGCCGGGATTATCGGGCATGATGACAGCGAATTTTTCGACGCCCAGACCCTGGCCAAGCTCAGAGTCAATGACCGACGGGTCATCGAAAATGGCGAGCGGGTGAGCGAGGAAGAAATCAACACCACGGCCGATGGACTCATCACCAGCGCCTTCCTGTCCATCAAACTGCCGCTCTGCGATGATCAAGGGAAGATTTACGCGCTGTGTGGTATCTCGACCGACATTACCGAGCGAAAGCAGGTGGAAATCGAGCTCCAGCAGCACCGCGACCACCTGGAAAGCCTGGTCCAATCACGTACGGCTGAGTTGGCACAGGCGAAGGATGCCGCCGAAGCGGCCAGCCGGGCGAAGAGTACCTTCCTCGCCAACATGAGCCATGAAATCCGGACGCCGATGAACGCCATCCTCGGCCTCAATCACATCCTGCAGCGTGACATCCACGATCCAGTGGCGCAGGAGCGGCTGGGCAAGGTCAGCGACTCGGCGCACCACCTGCTTAACATCATCAACGACATTCTCGACATCTCGAAAATCGAGGCCGGCAAATTAACGCTGGAAGCCACCGACTTCCGTATCGGCGAGGTCTGTCACGAAATCGTCACCATGCTCGAAGAGCGCGCCGCCAACAAGGGACTGCACCTGAGCGCGCGGGTCAGTCCGTCGATTCCACCGCACCTGATCGGCGATCCGGTCCGTCTAAGGCAGATGCTGCTCAACTTCGTCGGCAATGCCATCAAATTCTCGGAGCACGGCAATATCGTCATCGACGCCAGCCTGGTTTCCGAAGAGGCTGACCACGTCGTGGTACGCCTCGCTGTCTCGGATCAGGGCATCGGCATCGATGCGGCATCGCGTGACCGGCTGTTCCAGGCCTTCAGCCAGGCCGACGACTCGACCACCCGCAAGTTCGGCGGCACCGGCCTTGGCCTCGCCATCAATCGTCATCTGGCGCATCTGATGCAGGGTGATATCGGCGTCGACAGCGAACCCGGCATCGGCAGCACCTTCTGGTTCACCGCCAGCCTGACCAAGGCGACGATCCAGGCGAGCGAACCCGACAACGCAGCTAACACCCCGGCGCCGGAAGCCGTCATCGCTGCCCGGCACGGCGGCAAGCGCATCCTCATCGTGGAGGATGAGCCGATCAATCAGGAGGTTTCGCGGGAACTGCTCGAAATCGCCGGCCTGCAGGTCGACGTTGCCGACAATGGCGCCATTGGGCTGGAAAAGGTCAGGCAGCAGGACTACGCGCTGATCCTGATGGACATGCAGATGCCGGTGATGGGCGGACTGGACGCCACCCGCGCCATCCGCGCCCTGCCCGGCAAAAACGCAGTACCCATACTGGCCATGACCGCCAACGCCTTCTCGGATGACCGTGAAGCCTGCCTCCAAGCGGGAATGAACGACCACATCGGCAAGCCGGTCGATCCCGATGTGCTCTACAACGCCCTGCTCCGCTGGTTAGCCTAACAGGAGCAGCACCCCGGCAAACGCCGCAAAGCCGACCCCGATGACGACCAGCACGCCGATCGCCTGACGATCGTGCTGGCCGCGCAGGTGCATCGCGATGCCATAGAAGATACAGGCCAGGCTGACCATCAGGAAAATCAGCGACAGCACCACCTCGACCGGCAGCGGCAAAAAGCCCATGCCCATCAGCGAGACGAAGAGCGTCAGGTTGCCGGCGATGATCAATCGCTGTGCCCATAGCCGGCGGTTGATCTCATCGGCCCTTGAAAGACGGGCGCGTTGTGGCTGACGTTGCGGCGCCGCCGGCTCACGGCTACTGAACCAGAAAAACGCACCAAACAGCAGGGGAAAGCCGCCAAATAGTCCGAAGGCGATGACCGGCCCCCAGATGTTCTGCGTATCATCGATCAGCGCCACCGCTGGATCGTCGACGCGATGGCGCACCGGAACCACATCGCCCACCTCCTTGTCGCGCTGACTGCCGCCCAGCCCCTTGAGGCGACGCTCAACACCATCGGCCGCTACGTAGGCGATCTCCGGCGCCTGACTGACGCTGACATTACCGTCCGAATCCTTGACCCGCTCGGCAACCCAGCCGCTCAGCCGGCCTTCGGCCAGCGTCGTACTACCAAGAAACTGCCAGCGCTCCACGGCCGTTACCAGCGCACAGGCTGAGCCGGCCAGGCCGATCGTCAGGCAACCGACGACCATGCCGCGCTCGAAACCCGCCCGCCGCCCGATCAACCAACCGGCCAAAGGGCCGAGAAAGACCGCAGCCATGAAAAGCAGGAAACAGGTGTCGATTAATGACTCGTTCATGCTGCCGGCCACACTCCACTGGGGTTTTCAGCGCATCATGCCACGGGTGCATCGATCTGCGGTCAACGTCAAAAACCCGCAAAAATCAGCAATGCCCTCTGGTCATTCTGTTCAATATGCGGACTGCCCCACGAAGCGCCGTAACAATAGTTTGCAAATCCCCAACTCATGCTGGCGCACGATCGCATTAAAATCCTATCGAACCCTCAATTTCCCCCAAGAGAGTTGGAGATCACCCATGAAAAAACTGGTTCTGTGTCTGATCGTTGCCGGCACGCCCCTGCTTGCCTCCGCCGTCGATGTCAATGTCAACCTCGGCAATGTCCGTGTCCAGGCGCCGGGCGTGACCGTGACCTTCGGCAGCCGCAACGACCGTGGCTATTACTGGGACGGCTACGAGTGGCGCGATCCCGATTACTGGCGTCGCCACGAAGGTCCGCGGGGCGAAAAATACTACACCGGCCATGGCAAGGGACAGGGTGCCAAGCACTGCCCGCCGGGCCAGGCCAAGAAAGGCAACTGCTGACGCAGGAGCGGACATGAAAAAAGCGCGGGAACTCCCCGCGCTTTTTTGTCGACGCCCAATCTGCCTTAACCGGCGTTGAAGCGGATGATGCCGTTCTCGCAGCTGACGCGGATCGTGTCCTTGGCGGCAAACTTGCCCTCGAGGATGGCGCGTGCCAGCGGATTCTCGATCTGCTGCTGGATGGCGCGCTTGAGCGGGCGGGCCCCGAAGACCGGGTCGAAGCCGGCCTTGGCCAGTTCGGCCAGCGCGCTGTCTTCGACGACAATCCCCATCTCCAGCTGCGCCAGCCGCTTTTCGAGATAACCGAGCTGGATCTTCGCGATACCGGCGATGTGCTGCTCATCGAGGCTGTGGAAGACCACCACTTCGTCGATGCGGTTGATGAACTCCGGCCGGAAATAGGTTTTCACCTCGGCCATCACCGCCACCTTGACCACGCCGTAATCGTTGCCTGCCATCTGCTGGATCATCTGGCTGCCGAGGTTGGAGGTCATGACGATCACCGTGTTCTTGAAATCGACGGTGCGGCCCTGACCATCCGTCATCCGGCCATCGTCGAGCACCTGCAGCAGGACGTTGAAGACATCCGGGTGCGCCTTTTCGACTTCGTCGAGCAGGATCACGCTATACGGCTTGCGGCGCACGGCTTCGGTCAGGTAGCCGCCCTCCTCGTAACCAACATATCCTGGGGGCGCGCCGATCAGGCGGGCGACCGAGTGCTTCTCCATGAACTCGCTCATGTCGATGCGGATTAAGTGCTCCTCGCTGTCGAACATGAATTCGGCCAGCGCCTTGCACAGTTCGGTCTTGCCGACACCGGTCGGACCGAGGAAAAGGAAGGAACCGTAGGGGCGATTCGGGTCTGCCAGCCCGGCGCGCGAACGACGGATGGCATCGGCGACCAGACGCACAGCCTCGTCCTGTCCAACCACACGGTGGTGCAGACGCTCTTCCATCTTCAGCAGCTTGTCGCGCTCGCCCTGCATCATCTTGCTCACCGGAATGCCGGTGGCGCGTGACACCACTTCGGCAATTTCCTCGGCGCCAACCTGGGTGCGCAGCAAGCGGTTTTTTGGCGCCTTTTCCGGGTCAACCGCATCCGCCGCCTTGAGTTGGGCTTCAAGCTGCGGCAGCTTGCCGTATTGCAGCTCGGCGACCTTATCGAGCTTGCCTTCACGCTGCAATTTGGCGATATCCGCCCGCAGCTTGTCGATCTCTTCCTTGATCTGCGCCGAACCGAGCACGGCGGACTTTTCCGCCTTCCAGATTTCTTCCAGATCGGAATACTCCTTCTGCAATTTGACCAGTTCGTCCTCGATCAGGCCAAGACGCTTCTGCGAGGCCTCGTCCTTCTCGCGCTTGACAGCTTCGCGCTCGATCTTGAGCTGGATCATCCGGCGATCCAGTTTGTCCATCACCTCCGGCTTGGAGTCGATTTCCATCTTGATCCGGGCCGCCGCTTCGTCGATCAGGTCGATCGCCTTGTCAGGCAGGAAACGGTCGGTGATGTAGCGATGCGACAACTCGGCGGCGGCAACGATCGCCGGGTCAGTGATATCAACGCCGTGGTGCAGTTCATAACGTTCCTGCAGACCGCGCAGGATAGCGATGGTGCTTTCGACGCTCGGCTCATCGACCAGCACCTTCTGGAAACGCCGCTCGAGCGCAGCATCCTTCTCGATGTACTTGCGGTATTCGTCCAGTGTCGTCGCGCCGATGCAGTGAAGTTCGCCGCGCGCCAGCGCCGGCTTGAGCATGTTGCCGGCGTCGATGGCGCCCTCGGCCTTGCCGGCGCCAACCATGGTGTGGATTTCGTCGATGAACAGGATGATACGGCCTTCGTCCTGCGCCACTTCCTTGAGCACCGCCTTCAGGCGCTCCTCGAACTCGCCACGATACTTGGCGCCAGCCAGCAGGCCGGCCATGTCGAGGACGAGCACCTTCTTGCCTTTCAGGGTTTCCGGCACTTCGTCATTGACGATGCGCTGGGCGAGCCCCTCGACGATGGCGGTCTTGCCAACGCCCGGCTCACCGATCAGCACCGGGTTGTTCTTGGTCCGGCGCTGCAGGATCTGTATGGCGCGGCGGATTTCATCGTCGCGGCCGATCACCGGGTCGAGCTTGCCCTGAGCGGCGCGCTCGGTGAGGTCGATGCAGTATTTTTTCAGCGATTCGCGCTGCCCTTCGGCCTCCTGAGAATCAACGCCCTGCCCGCCGCGCACGGCCATGATCGCGGCTTCGATGGCTTTGCGGCTCAGACCATGCTGCTTGGCGATGCGCCCGGTCTCATTCTTGTCATCGCACAGGGCGAGCAGGAACATCTCGCTGGCGATGAACTGATCGCCACGCTTCTGCGCTTCCTTATCGGTCAGATTGAGCAGATTACCCAGATCGCGGCCGACGGACACATCGCCACCGTGGCCTTCGACCTTGGGCAGGCGATTCAGGGCGCCTTCCAGATCGCGTTTCAGCGCCGGCACATTGACGCCGGCCCGCGACAACAGCGAGGCCGTGCCGCCATCGTCCTGATTGATCAGCGCCAGAAGCAGGTGCTGCGGCTCGATGAACTGCTGGTCGTTGCCGTTGGCCAGACTCTGGGCATCGGCCAGGGCCTGCTGGAACTTGGTGGTGAACTTGTCGATACGCATCGTGCTCTCCCGTCGGGAATGTTTTGATGCTCTTCAGATGCGGACAGCTTGGCGCATTTCAATCCCTGCTGCGGTGAACCTGAAAAATTGCCTGAAATTCATTGATTACCCGACTAGAATCCATTCTGGAAAGATGGTAATTTTTAGAATATAACTAAAGTCGTAATTGCCAGCATTGGAGGTGGGGGCCATGGCACACAGTGGAATGAGTTTACGCGGCAAACTGACCGCCATGACAATCGGGACGATTCTCGCCCTGATTGCCCTGTTCTCGGTGCTGCTCATCAGCAGCAAGAGCCAGATGATGGAAGACCGCCAGGCCAAGGTGCGTAACCTGGTTGAAGTTGCCCATACCATCGTCGCGCATTACGAAAAGGAATCGAGCGCCGGCAAGATGAGCGTCGAGGACGCCAAGCAGGCGGCGATGAACGCTGTCAAGGCGATGCGCTACGACAAGGTCGAGTACTTCTGGATCAACGACCTGAATGACCTGATGGTCATGCACCCGATCAAGCCCGAACTGGATGGCAAGAAGCTCGATCAGCTCAAGGACAAGAACGGCAAGTTCCTGTTCACTGAATTCAACAAGGTGGTCAAGGCACAGGGCGAGGGTTTTGTCGACTACCTGTGGCCGAAGCCGGGTGCAGAAGAAGGCGTACCCAAGATCTCCTTCGTCAAGGGCTTCACGCCCTGGGGCTGGGTCATCGGTTCCGGCATCTACACCGACGATGTCGACGCCAAGTTCCGCAGCGATGCGCTCAAGCTGATGCTGTGGGGTCTGGCGATTGGCGGCGGACTGGCAATTGCGTTGCTGCTCCTCTCCCGCAACATCATCAATACGCTGGGCGGCGACCCCGTCGAGGCGACAGCAATCACCAAGCGCATCGCCGCCGGCGATCTTTCTGCGCACGTTCAGTGTGCCAATAGCAATCCGGACAGCTTGCTTGCCAACATCAGCGCAATGCAGGACACGCTGCGCACAATGATCCGGACCATCGTCGGCAACGCCGAGCAGGTTGCCTCGGCAGCTGACCGGCTGTTTAATGCCTCAGAAGAGGTCGCCGACAAAGCCCGCCGGCAGAGCGATGCCGCCTCGTCGATGGCCGCTTCGGTCGAGGAAATGGCGGTGAGCATCGATCAGGTCAAGGAAAACGCCAGCGAGGCCCATGGCATCTCGCAAGAGGCTGGCAGCATCTCTGAAGAGGGCGCCGCCGTGATCCACAATGCCGCCAATGAAATGCGCAAGATTTCGGAGGCCGTGCAGTCCTCGACCGCCATTGTCGAAGACCTCGGCCGCCAGTCCGACCAGATCACGTCCATCGTCAATACCATCCGCGAAATCGCCGACCAGACCAACCTGCTCGCCCTGAATGCAGCCATCGAAGCTGCCCGAGCCGGTGAACAGGGCCGTGGCTTTGCCGTGGTTGCTGACGAAGTGCGCAAACTGGCTGAACGCACCAGCCTGTCGACGACCGAAATCGCGGGCATGGTGACCCGCATTCAGGGCGGCGCCCGCAGCGCCGTCAGCAGCATGCAGTCGGGCGTGACTCAGGTGAGCAACGGCGTCGAACTCGCCAACCGCGCCGGCGATTCGATCGAGCGCATTCGCGACGGCGCCCAGCGCGTCACGCAGGTCGTGAACGGGATATCCGATTCCATTTCCGAACAAAGCATGGCCAGCAACGAAATCGCCCACCAGCTAGAAACCATCGCCCAGATGTCGGAGGAAAGTGCCTTGGCCGTGCGCCACACCGCCGATGCCGCCCGCGAACTGCACTCGCTGTCCGCCTCGCTGCACAAGGCCGTGGCCGAGTTCAAGACCTGACCGCCGTCACTACCTCAAAAGAAAAGGGAGGGCGCGATGCCCTCCCTTTTTACTGCCAGCGCGCTGCCGCACTGTCGTCTGTCTCTCGCGCATCGACCCAGCGCCCGCCATCCGGCGTCGCCTCTTTTTTCCAGAACGGGGCACGGGTTTTCAGGTAGTCCATGATGAACTCGCAGGCGGCAAAAGCCTCGCCCCGGTGGGCGCTGGTGACGGCAACGAGAACGATCTGGTCGCAGGGCTTGAGCGGGCCGACGCGGTGTATCACCAGGGCATCGTAAATATCCCATCGGCCACGGGCCTCGACGACAATTTCCTCGAGCGCCTTTTCGGTCATCCCCGGATAGTGCTCCAGCGTCATTTCGGAAACGCTGCTGCCGTCATTCATGTCACGCACCAGGCCAATAAAGCTGGCCAGCGCCCCGACGCGGGCGTCGCCGGCGCGCAGGGACGCCAGTTCGGCACCGACATCGAAATCCGCTTCCTGAACCTTGACCGTCATCGCCCGTCTCCGCAATCCGTATTGAATCAGGCCACCTCACGCGCTTCAAGGAAGCGCAGATTGGGGTATTTTTCTTTGACCATGTTCAGATACACGTTGTTCGGCGCCAGATACACCGGGTCGTCCGCACCGTCGAGCGCGACGTTGGCGCTGTAACGGTCGGACAACTGGCGCAACTCGGCAGCATCGCCGGTGATCCAGCGCGCCGTCGCGCAGTTGTAGTGTTCGAAAATCACCTGCACGCCATACTCGTGCTCCAGACGGTGGGCAACGACGTCGAACTGGAGCGCGCCGACCGCGCCGAGGATCATGTCGGTACCGGACAGCGGCCGGAACAGCTGCGTCGCCCCCTCTTCCGCCAGCTGCTGCAAGCCTTTCTGCAGCTGCTTGATCTTCAGCGGATTGGCGATGCGCGCCAGGCGGAACATCTCCGGCGCAAAGGACGGGATGCCGGTGAAGCGCAGGTCTTCACCTTCGGTAAAGGTTTCACCCAGACGGATGGTGCCGTGGTTGGGGATACCGATGATGTCGCCAGACCAGGCTTCGTCGGCGGTCGAGCGGTCGCGCGCCATGAAGGTGATGGCATTGTTGATCGACAAGGTCTTACCGGACGCCACCTGCTTGACCTTCATGCCGCGGTCGAAGCGGCCGGAACAGACGCGCAGGAAGGCGATGCGGTCGCGGTGCTTGGGGTCCATGTTGGCCTGGATCTTGAACACGAAACCGGAGAACTTGCCTTCGTTCGGATCGACCTTGCGCGTCACCGCCGGCCGCGCCACCGGCGGCGGCGAGAGTTCGACCACGGCATCGAGCAGACTCTGCACGCCGAAGTTATTGACTGCCGAACCAAAGAAAACCGGCGACTGCTTGCCGGAAAGGTAGGCGTCGGCATCAAAGGCATGCGATGCACCGCGCACCAGCTCGATGTCCATGCGCAGTTCGTCTGCCTGCGTGCCGATCAGCTCATCGAGGCGCGGGTTATCCAGGCCCTGGATGATCTCCGCCGTGCCCTTTTCAGCCTGCGGATCGAAGAAGGCGATGGTGTCGTCGTAGAGGTGATAGACGCCACGGAAACGCTTGCCCATGCCGATCGGCCAGGTCATCGGCGCGCACTGGATGCCGAGCACCGACTCGATTTCGTCGAGCAGGTCGATCGGCTCCTTGCCCTCGCGGTCGAGCTTGTTGATGAAGGTCAGGATCGGCGTGTCGCGCATGCGGCAGACGTTCAACAGCTTGATCGTCTGCGCCTCGACACCGTTCACCGAGTCGATGACCATGGTCGCCGAATCCACCGCCGTCAGCGTGCGGTAGGTATCTTCCGAGAAGTCCTCGTGGCCCGGCGTGTCGAGCAGGTTGATCATGCATTCACGGTACGGGAACTGCATCACCGACGAGGTCACTGAGATGCCGCGCTGCTTCTCGAGCTCCATCCAGTCCGAGGTGGCGTGGCGCGAGGCCTTGCGGGCGCGCACTTCGCCGGCGACCTGGATGGCGCCGCCGAACCACAGCAGCTTTTCGGTCAGAGTCGTCTTACCCGCATCGGGGTGAGAAATGATCGCAAAAGTGCGACGGCGGGATACTTCCTGTTCAAGCTGGCTCACGGCGGTCTGCTACAAAAGGCAAAGTCCGCCATTATACCTTTCGGGATTGCCCCTCGGCTTTCAGCATCAGCTATGGCGTCGATCTCGCTGTACGACGAGGCGTGCGCTATACCGGCAACACCGCCCGATACAGCGCCCGGCTGGCATAGGCCAGCCATGGCAGCATCAATGGAAGCAGCGGCAGGCAGAGGATGCTGGTGATAACTACGGTCGACAGCAAAAATGCCCAAAAAAAGGCAGGCAGCGGATGGCGCAGGACGATCCGGGCACTGGTCATGACCGCATCGACCAGACCACAGCGACGCTCGCACAGCAAGGGCACGGAAAAGGCCGAGATGGTGAATAGCAGGATGGCGACGATCAGCCCGGAGACGGCAGCCCAACGCACGAAACGCAGGATGTTGTCGGCGGTGGGCAACAACTCCGCCAAGCCGACCGGCGCCGCACCCACCATGTAGGCGTAGAGAATCGCCGCATCGGTGATGAATATCATGAGCAGCAGGCCACAGACCAGTGCCAGCGCCCAGAGCGCGCCGCTCGCCTGGCCAAAGCCCGCGATCACCGCGCCCGCACCGGGCGTTTCACCGGTTTCATGCACACGGGCGATGCCGAAAAAACCGGCGAGCACCGCCGGGCCGACCAACATGAAGGCGCCGGCGGCAGCGATCACGAAAGGCGTCCAGCCCTGCAGTAACAATCCCCCCATGATCAGCACGCCGCCAAGCACGAAAATGGATGCGTAGGCGATGCTGATACCCCGCGTGGCGTTGGCGACCCGCCAGCCGGTTCGCAGCGCGGTTCGCAGGGTGTCGAAGCGGAGTGGGCGGGTGTTCATCGGTGTCATCTCACGGCAATCCGGATCGTCCAGACTAGCGTAATGCACCACTGGCGTCGCCAACCCAGATCAAATTCGCGCATCGTGACGGGAAACGGCACGCTTCTCGCCGCCAGTGAAATATTTCACTTCGCGTCTGCTTTGCGCCGGTCTATGCTGAACACCATGTCCAGCCTGAATCCGTCCAGCACGTGCCCGCATCGTCGGGTGACTGCAGCGATCTGCCGCTGGCTGGGTGTTGCCTTTCTTCTGGCATTTGCGGTGATGGCACGGGGATCGACGCCGAATCTGGTCGACCTGTCCAACGATACGCTGGGGCGCTGGTTGAGCGTGATGCCGGAAAACGGTGTCATGCTGGATATTGACGAAGCCCGCCGGATGCAAGAATTGGGTGCGTTCCAGACTGCAACAGCGGCCGTGCCCAAATTCGGTATTGGCGCACCGCCGATCTGGGTTCATCTCCAGGTCAACAACACCGGCCGCCTCACGGCCGAGCGACGCCTGCAACTGGAGGTTTCCTGGCTGGACCGCATCGACGTCTATCACCTGCACGGCCATGAACTTCTGGAGCGCTGGCGGGCTGGCGACCGTGAGTCCAGCCTGCAGCACCCGCTCCCGGGCCTCGGTTATGTCTTCGATCTCTTGCTGCCGCCTGGCATCAATGACGTGTACCTGCGGATCGAAACACCCGACCCGCTGCTGGTGCCCTTGCGCCTGCTCGACGAACATGACGCCGAAGCGCTGCAGCGCCAGTATGACTATGGCTACGGCCTGTTCTATGGCTTCCTGCTTGCCCTGATTGCCTACAACGCCATGCTCTGCGTCGGCCTGCGCGAGCGCGGCTATTTTGATTACGTGCTCTACCTTGGCAGTTTCCTGCTGCTGCACCTTGCCTACAGCGGGCACGGTTACACCTGGCTGTGGCCGCAACACAGCCTTGCCCAGCAGTACGTCATTCCACTCCTCATGCTCGCCTTCGGCTGCAGCGGGCTGCGTTTTGCCAGCGGCTTCCTGGAGCTGCGTCTGCACGCGCCGACCACCCACCGCATCATTCATGCCTTGATGGCGCTGGCGATATTCGGCATCGGCCTGGCGACTGCCGCCGGGCGCCAGCAGCACGCCGTGCTCGTTTCATTCCTATTCGTCCTCGCCTTTTCACTGGCCATGGTCTGGATCGGGGTCATCACCGTCCAGCACGGGCGCGATGCCGGCTGGTACTTCCTGTCGGCGGCGGTTGCCGCCATGGCCGGGACGGCAAGCACGGCACTGGCCGTCTGGCACGGCCTCCCCTATTCGGCGCCGGCCTTCCACGCCGCGGGCTGGGGCATCGTCATCGAGGGTATCCTCTTTGCTCTCGCCCTCGCCCACCGCATGCGCCAATACCAGCAGGCGCGCCAGCAGGCGGAAGCGCTGGCGCGTATCGACCCCCTGACCAGCCTGCTCAACCGCCGTGCCTTCATCGAACAGGCGATGCCGCTGTGGAACAACGCCCGCCGCAATGACAGGCCGCTGACGGTGCTGATGGCCGACATCGACCACTTCAAGCAGATCAACGACACGTACGGCCATGCCGTCGGCGATGAGGTGCTGACGGCCATCTCCCGGCTACTGGCCGAAGCCTGCCGCGGCAGCGATGTCGCCGCCCGCTGGGGGGGCGAGGAGTTCGTCATGCTGTTGCCGGAGACCGGCCTGTCGCAAGCGCGGCAACTCGCCGAACGGCTGCGCCTCTCCATCGAAGCCCTGAGCTTCCGCGACGGCCGCAAGCCATTCCACGTCTCGGCCAGTTTCGGCATCGCCGAAATGGCCATGCACCGCCACCTTGACGAACTGATCGCCGAAGCCGACGACTGGCTCTATCGCGCCAAGCAACGCGGCCGCAACCGCGTCGCCAGTGCGCCACAAATACTCGCCGGCGACCTTACGGCATGACGGCACGCGCCTGCATTGGCTTCTTGTCCGGCCATTGCACCTGAAGCAGCAGCTTGGCGCCGGCCGCGACATTCCCGGCGCCACTGAGGCGGTTGTCGCCGGCCGGTTTCAGCGGCACTTCACTTTTCTGCGTACCCGCCAGTACAGTCAGCTTGCCGCTGGCGCCCGCCGTCGCCACCGGCGCCCCATGGTTGGTTGCATAGACGGTGATCTGCCCGCCCTTGCCGACGATCTCGAACTGCGCCTCGCCGGCTTCGGCGACGACACCACCGTATTGCGGCTGGCCGTGCTCGGCATGCGCCAGAACCTGGCCAGCGTTCAGCATGAGTGCAAAAAAACCGGCTACTGCGGTGAACACGAATTTATTGCCCATTTCAGGACTCCTTTGAAGTTTAGAAATTGTCGTCGCCGCCCTCGGCGAGCAGGCGTTCGGCCGGCTTGCGACCGAACAGCCAGAACAGCGCCGGGGTGACGAAGGTGTCGAGCAGGGTCGAACTGACCAGCCCGGAAAAAATGACCACCGCCACCGGGTGCAGGATTTCCGTACCCGGCTGCTCGGCCTCGAACAACAGCGGCGCCAGCGCAAAGGCTGCCACCAGTGCCGTCATCAGCACCGGCGTCAGCCGCTCCAGCGAACCGCGGATGATCATTGCCATGCCAAAGACCTCGCCTTCAAAGCGCATCAGGTTGAGGTAGTGGCTGATCTTGAGGATGCCGTTGCGGGTGGCAATGCCGGCCAGCGTGATGAAGCCGATCAGCGCCGCTACCGACAACGGCTGCCCCGACAGCCACAGGCCGATGACGCTGCCGACCAGCGCCAGCGGCACATTGGCCATGATCATTGCCGCCAGCACGGCGGAGCGATAACGGCTGTAAAGCACCATGAAGATGAGCACCGCCGAACCGATGGCCAGCAGCGCAATCAGGCGCGCCGCCTCCTCCTGCGCCTGGAACTGTCCACCGAGCGTGATGAAATAGCCCTCCGGCAGACGGAACTCGGCCACCGCGGCGCGCAGGTCGGCGACCACCTCGGACAAGGCCCGATCCTGGACGTTGGCAGAAATCACGATGCGCCGCCGCCCTTCGTCGCGGGTGATCTGGTTCGGCCCGTCGGCATCCTCAATGCTCGCCAGCCGGGACAGCGGAATGCGCCCGCCCGGTGTCTCGATCAGCAGGCCGGCCAGCCCCTCCAGGGAGCGGGCCGTTTCCGGCAGGCGAACCACCAGATCGAAACGGCGATTGCCTTCGACGATCTGCGTCACCTTCTCGCCATCGACCAGCGTCTGCAGCGTTCGCGTCAGTTGCGCCGTCGAAATGCCATAGCGCGCCGCGGCGTCGAAGTCGACGCGCACCTTGATCTGCGGCGCCAGCACCTGCTTTTCGATCTCCAGATCGGCCAGCCCCGGAATCTTTGCCAGCCGCTCGCGCAGCAGACCGGCCTGCGCGCGCAGGGTATCGAGATCCTCGCCGACGATACGGATCGCGATCTGCGCCCGCACGCCGGAGAGCATGTGGTCGATGCGGTGGGCAATCGGCTGGCCGAGGCTGAGACTGGCCGGCAAGTCCTTCAGTCGCTGGCGGATGTCGGCATAGACCGCCTCCTTGGGGCGGCCGCCCGGTTTCAGCTTGATCTCGAATTCCGTCACATGCACACCCTCGGCGTGCTCGTCCAGCTCGGCACGGCCGGTGCGCCGGCCCATGTGTTCCAGTTCCGGCAGCCCGCGCAAGGCATGTTCGGCCGCCTGGGCAATGCGGATCGACTCCGTCAGCGTCGCCCCCGGATTGAGGCGCAGGCCAAGGGTGATCGAACCCTCGTTGAACGGCGGCAGGAAAGTGGTCGGGAAGAAGGGCACGGCCAGCGTCGCCAGCACCACGGCCACGCCGGCCAAGGCCACCGGCAGCCGGGGTGCCGCCAGCACGCGCGCCAGCGCTTGCCGGTAATGCGCCTTCAGCCAGCCGACCAGCCGCGTTTCGCCGTGGTCGTGGCGCACCAGCGCCGGCAGCAGGTAGCTGGCAAGCACCGGCGTCACCAGCACCGACACCGCCAGCGAAGCGAGAATGGAAACAATGTAGGCCACGCCCAGCGGCACGAACAGCCGCCCCTCGATGCCGGGCAGCGCGAACAGCGGCACGAAAACCAGCGCGATAATCAGCGTCGCATAAACGATGGCGGTGCGCACCTCCAGCGAGGCGGCAACGACCGTCTGGCGCACCGAATACGGCTGGCCGCTGGCGGCCTTCTCGCGCAGGCGGCGCAGGATGTTCTCGATATCCACCACCGCGTCATCGACGAGTTCGCCAATCGCGATTGCCAGCCCGCCCAGCGTCATCGTGTTGATCGACAGCCCCAGCCATTTGAAAACAAGAATGGCGGTAAGGATGGACAGCGGGATCGCCGTCAGCGAAATCAGCATCGTCCGCAGGTTGCCGAGGAAGAAGAACAGCACGCCGGCGACAAAGCAGGCCGCCATCAGCAGCTTGACCTGCAGGTTACCGAGCGAAGCCTCGATGAAATCAGCTTGACGGAAGATCACCTGCGGCGCGCTCATGCCCTGCGGCACGCTGCCCTTGAGGTCAGCCAGCGCCGATTCAATGCGCTTTGTCAGGTCGACCGTATCGGCCGTTGGCTGCTTCTGGATGCTCAAAATCACCGCCGGCCCGCCCTCGCGGCCATTGTCGAAACCGCCGTCACCCCGCTTGATCGCCGCCGCGAAGCCAACGTCAGCGACCTGCCGCAGCAAAATCGCTTGCCCGTTCCGGGCGGTGATCGCCAGATTTTTCAGATCATCCAGCCGAGCGCTGCGGCCGAGATGGCGGATCAGGTATTCGCGGCCGTTCAGTTCCAGAAAACCGCCTGAAGTGTTGGCAGCGAAGCCGCGAACCGCCGCCTCGATCTGGTCGAGGCCGATGCCCAGTTCCATCATCCGCCGCGTATCTGGCTGCACCTGGAACTGCCGCACCTCACCGCCAATCGGGATCACCTGCGAGACGCCGGCAATCGCCATCAGCCGCGGGCGCAAGACCCAGTCGGCGTATTCGCGCGCTGCCCGCGGGTCGGCCCCCTCACCGTAGATCGGAATGGCGACCAGCATGATCTCGCCCATGATCGATGACACCGGCCCCATGCGCGGCACGGCGCCCGGTGGCAGTGCCGACTCCATGGCAGTCAGCCGTTCGCTGACCATCTGCCGGGCGCGATAGACATCGACCTGCCAGTCGAAAGTCAGATAGACGATCGACAGCCCGGCGCTGGAAATCGACCGCACCGTCGCAATCCCCGGCTGGCCGCTCATCGCCGTTTCCAGCGGGAAGCTGATCAGTTGTTCGATCTCTTCCGGCGCCATGCCGCCGGCTTCGGTCATGATCGTCACCGTCGGCTTGTTGAGATCCGGGAAGACATCGACCGGCAGGCGTGTTGCCTGCAAGCTGCCCCAGACCATGAGGACAGCGGCGGCGACCAGCACGAAGAGCCGGCTGGCAAGGCTTTTTTCGACGAGCCACTGGAACATGCCCTTCTCCTAGCGGATCTGCGCGATCAGGCTGGCGCCCTGCACCACCACCCGCTCGCCCGGTTGCAGGCCAGCCGTCACCAGCACCCGCAGGCCGTCCAGCGGCTCGCTGCGGATCGCCCGCGCCGCAAACTGCTCGGGTGCCGTTTTCACCCACACCACCACCTGGTTCGCCGTATTGCGCGTCAAGGCAGCTGCCGGCAAAGGCAAGCCGCTGAGCGTGGACTTCAGTTGCACCTGCACTTTCACCGGCTGCCCGAGCGGCAAACTCAGGCCGGCGCCGGCGGCGTGGTTCTCAAAAATCAGCGGCAGCGCCTGTTCGCGCAGACGGCGCGGCGCCCCGACGAAGCTCAGCGGCACCGAGCGTCCGGCCACCGCCACCGTCGCTGCTGCGACCTGATCCAGCGGTACCGGGTTGAAAGCCGTTGCCTCGATGTGCAGGCTGTCGGGGTCGATGACCTCGAAGATCAGTTCCTTGGGCTCAACCACCTGCCCGACCACCGCATTGCTCGCCGCCAGCACGCCGCCCACCGGCGCCACCAGCGCCTCGCGGCCGGACAAACCGCCACCGACGGCGGCAATCCGCCCCTTGAGGCTGAGCACCTCGCTCTCGGCGGCGTCGATCTCCTTCTTCGGCACGGTATCGGCTAGTTCACGCAGGCGCGCCAGACGCTTCTCGGCCAGCCCCTGCGTCGCCCGCAACTCGGCCAGCAGCGCCGCCTGATTGGAGCGCTCGATGGCGCCGGAGGCCGGCACCACCCAGGCGAGGATTTCACCCTTCTTCACCTTGCTGCCGGCCGCCGGCAGACCATGCGCCCCGGCGGCTTCGATGCGTCCGGGAATCATCGCCTGCACCCGACCGCCCAGATGCGGGTCCATGATCACCCGGCCTGGCAATTCCAGCGATTGCGGCAGGGTTTCGCTTTGCGCCTTCTGAGTCAGCACCGCCATGCCGCGCTGCGCCGACTTGGGAATGAACACCGTACCATCGGGCAGGCGCTGCGGTGCATTGCCATTGATCTGCGGCGTCATTTTTTCGTCGCCATGGTCATGGCCTTCATGCGCCGGTGACTGGGTACTCAGGCCTGCGGCCAGAAGAATCATCAACAGTTTTTTCATGCCTGACCTCCCCGACGACGACGCCAGATCAGAAACCCGGCAACCATCAGCGACGCCCCGGCCGCCAGCCAGCGCGCATCGATGGCAGCTGCGGTCAACCCGGATTTTTGCCCCAAATGCACATCCAGTTCGCCCGTCAGCAGGTCGCTTTCCTCGCCGGCGATCAGCGTCAGCGCCAGTGCATACTCACCCTCACGACGCAACGGTGCCAGCCACGTGGCATCGGCGATCAGGTAATCCCCCTGCTCCGGCCGGAAGGTCGCATCGACCGATTTGCCCTCAAACTCGACGGCAAGGCGGGCGTTCAACACCGGCGCATTGCTGTCGGCACGATCGACATAAAAGACCAGCCCGTTTGTCTCCAAACGACCCACGGCCTCAAACTGTTCGCTGACCGCCAGCACCTTGGGCACCGGAGCAACATCGCCCTCGCCGGCCTGCGCCAGCGGCGCCACCGCCAGCCACAAGGCAGCTGCGGTCAACCTGAAAAACTGTCGAAAATTCATGCTGAACTCCTTATTCCGGCAACAGGCCGAGGGCTTGCCGCAACTGCGACAAGGTGCGTTCGCGCCCGATGCGGGCACTGCTCAGCGCCCGCTCGGCTTCAAAGGCTTCGGCCTCGATGCGCAAACGGGTGGGCAGATCGCTCTCGCCGAGGCGGAAGGATTTTTCATAGAAACCACGGTTCTCACGGGCGAGTGCAGCACGTTGCGTGGCGGCGGCTACCTGCGCCTCGGCGGCGGCAAACTGGCTGCGCAACGCCCCGGCCTCACGCTGCAGGCGATCCTGTTCCAGCGCCAGTTCGGCGCCGGCTTCGAGTGCTTCGGCATTGGCGGTGGCAATACGTGCGTCGTGGCGCGGCCCGCCGCCAAAGGGGATGCGCAATGACAGCTTCCAGGTCTGCTCGTTCTCCAGCCCGGCCGCGGCACGGTCATAGCGCGTCGATAGCGCCAGTTCCGGATTACTGCGCGACTGCACGCGCACCAGATCCGCCTGACGACGAGCGAGCTCGCCCTGTGCCTGCAAGGCCAGGAGTCGCGGATGCGCGGCGGACAGGACCGTACCGGCGGCCCCAGCGCCGGCGGGCACGTTGATCGCAGGTTCACCGGCTGAGGAGGCCATCGCGCCGGCGCTGGCTGCAGGCGCGGCGCCCGGCAGCTCGCCCAGCGGCCCGGTAAGGCTTTCCAGACGATAACGCGCCTGCGCCTCAGCGGCCGTGGCTTCCGCCTGCAGGGCGCGGGCCTGGGCCATCACGCCCTCGGCCTGATTGAGGTCAGCCCGCGACAGGTCGCCGGCCTGAAATCGGCGGGCGACGTCGTCACGCAGACGCTGCGCGGCAGCCAGTCGCTCATCGGCCAGACCGCGCTCATTGCGCACGGCCTGCCAGCCCCACCAAAGCTCGCGCACCTGCCGCGCCAGATCCAGCCGCAGACTGGCCACCCGACCGCTGAGCGCGTTGGCATCGGCTTCGGCGACCGCCTGTGAGCCGCTACGCTCACCCGGCAGCCAGAGCGGCAGCGCCAGCCCCGCTTCAAACTCGCGAGCGCCCTGATTACGGTTGAAACGGTCGCTGCGCGTGCCCAGTTCCAGACTGGGCGGCGCGGCGATCAATGCGTCCGCGCTTTGCCGCCGGGCATCGACGGCGCGTTGCCTCTCGGCGAAAGAAACCGCCGCCGGCTGGCGTTGCCAGGCGAGCTCGAAGGCCATGGCCAGCGGGCTGTCGGCAAACGCCGGCAGCACCATCGTGGCCAATGAAACGGTGACCAAGGCACCAATACAAACAGGTCGGGCAGCGCGATTGAAAACGCGTCGCATGGGAATTCCTCCGGTTGTTGGATAAGGACAACCGGCGGCAAGCCGCATCACCCCGCGCAGGGGCGTTCAGATTTTATGGAACGGATGAGACTGGCCGCCGCGGGTTACGCGGCAGCTCTGGGCGGACGCTCCAGCCCCTCGGGAATGCGCGACGAGAAACGCGCTGCGGCGCCATCGAGCGCAAAGGAATCGTTCAGCGCCAGCACGGCAACACCGACGGCGCGCAGACTGGCCGGCAGGTGCCCGAGCACATGCCCGGGACAGCAGTGGTGCTGGGGATCGCTGCAATCGGCGGCAGCCATGTCGGCACAACCAGCACAGTCGTCGTCGGCATACGCTGCTGTCGCATCGTGCGTGGATGCCGAGGCCGAAGCCACACCTTGGGCATGGTGATCCGCGGGGTGCTCATCGCCAACCGCTGCCAGCTCCGAATGGGCATGCGGCACGGCGCCGTCCACCAGTTCCCAGCCGAAACTCGGCGAGAAGACGGTAGCCAGCATCACGGCCAGCAGCCAACGGGCGATCAAGGTGCGAAACGTAGACATTCGTCAAATATATCAGATGATGGCCATTCTGATCCTGCGCCGGATCAAAAGTTCCTCACACCGCCACCAGCGTCTGCCGGCCAAACCATTCTTCGCCCGCCGGCACGAGGACCGGTGTTTCGGCGACAGCGGCTTCAACGCAGAGCATGTGCCGCCAGCCGTCAGCGGGCATGTCGGCCAGCGCCCCGCATTTGTCCACCCAGGGATTCCAGACGACGACGTCGGGGAAATCCTGGCTCTGGATACCGAGGCTGAGATTGCCGGCCTGCAGCAGTTGCGGCCGTTTGACGTCACGGTAAACGCGGTCAATTTCGGCGTCGACCATGACCGCCGTGCCGGAATCACGAACCACCTTGTCGCCATTCGCCGCATCGCGGTAGTGATGGCCATACAGTCCTTCGAGGGCGACATCCTCGACCTGCGTCACCCGCAGGTAAGTGTGCAAGGCACCGGTAAAGCTGAACGGCGCCTCGCCGGTATTGCTGACACTCAGTTCAAGGTCGATGCGATCGTCTTCCAGCATCAGCGTCAGTTCGAGGCGAAAGGCGTGCGGCCACAGGGCGCGCGTGGCCTCGTCATCCTCGATCGCCAGCGTTAACAGCGCGTAGTCGTCGCCGCAGCGCTCCGCGGCAACCTGCCACGGCCGGGTGCGGACAAAGCCGTGCTTGGGCAGATCGCCCAGCGCAGCAAACTGCGGCCAGCAGACGGGGATGCCGCCGCGAATGGCGACACTGCCGTCAAAAACCGCCTTGTCGGAGAGGAACAGGCGCTCGCGGCCGTCCGGGGTGATCCACGACAGGACCTGCCCGCCGAGCAGGCTGATGACGGCGCTGGCACCGCGCGGGCCGTTGAGGCGAAGGGCGTCGGTGTCGCGAAAGCGGAGGGTTTCAATGCTGGGTTTCATCGGGAATCTGATTGGTTTGAGGAATAACGTAGAGATTGGGGCGGACATGCAGCATTTCGACGCGATGACCGAACAGCGTCACGCTGCCGCTGCGCCGGTTGTCGCCGGTGTCCGAATATTCGAAGGAAAACACGCGCCGCAGCTTGAGTTGCCCGTCGTCGTCACGCGCCAGTCGCAACAGCGAACCGGCCACGGTATCGTCGAGCAACTGGAAACCCTCGTCGAGACAGGCCTGACGCGCTGCGGCAATGCCGATTTCGCGGGCTTTCAGGCCATCCAGCCAAAGCCAGGCGCCGCCGCCCAACGCCAGCAGGGCGAGCAATTCATAAAGATTCATCCGCCAAGTATACGCATGCCGCTGCAGCTGCCACAGTGTGGCCGGCAAAAATGAAGGATAATCCGCTCGACGATATTCATTTGTAATTGATGAACTCTCCGCTGCAACGCCTCCGTGACCTGCTCCCTTTTGCTCAACCCGCCTCGCCGGCCGCGGTGGATGCGGATGGTCGCGACCTGTCTACCAGTCTCGGCGGCCTGATGCCGGTGGCGGTGATCGCCCGCCTGGGCAGCGTGACCTTGCCCGCTGCCCAGCAGGAAGCCAATCTGCACAAACGGTACAAGCGGCTTGAGGAAATCCGTACCGTCGCCGAGCAGGCCTTGCCGGCGGTCGAGGCCGGCATCATGGCAGCCCCGTTGCCGATGCCGGTCGAAGTCACTGGCTCGGCAATCCACGCCGACAACCTGCTCAAGGCACTCGCCCAGGCCTTTGCCGCGCTGGCGCAGACAGTCGCCGAACAGCAGCACCCCGGCGCGCCCGGACCACTATTCAATCGCGCCATCCATCGCGCGCTGGCGCTGCTCGGTCGCCGGCAATTGCTGGCCTACCGCGCCTACGCCCAGCCGTCGCCGAATTCCTGGCTGATGCTGCACAGCCTGTACCTGCTCGCCTGCGACCCGAAAGCGCAGGCGCTGACCGCCGACAATGCGCCGGTCGAGCACGAGTACCTCGGCGCCCTGCTCTTCGCTTACCTCGAGCCACCGCGCCTGCCGCGCAATGATCTCAACCTGATCCACAGCTGCACGCGGGCGCTGGCCCCGTATGCCATGGTCAGCGATGCCACGGCCGACGCCCTGACCCGCCGCGTACCCGACGCCTGCTTTCTGGTGCGCCCCGATCTGGCCAATTGCGGCTACCCGCTGACGCGGACGCCCAACGGCACCTCGCTCTTCGGCGCACTGATCGTCGATTGCACACAGGTACTGGCCGCGCTCGACCGCAACCTGACCCGACAAGCGGACCGGACAGTTGAACCCGCTCTCGATGCGCCGCCGGCGCTGCTGCAGAATCTGCGGGTTGCCCTCGGCGGCAAAAGTGCCCGCCGTTTCAGCCGCACACGCTTTCGTCCGCGCGGCGACCTCATCGGTGGACTGGCGCAGGTTATCCATTTCCTCGACGGCCACGTTTTTTCCCGTCGATCGCTGGATGGCGGCCTGCGGCACAACCCGAAGGCGCCCACCCCCAGCGAATGGTCACTAATCGACGAAAGCCCGGATGGTTTCCTGCTGCGTTTTATCCGCGGCGACAAATGGCAGACCGGTGTCGGCGATGTCGTCGCCCTGCAGCCCCGGGAGTCTAGCCGCACCCATGTTTGCCTGGTACGGCGCGTGGTGTCGCGGCAGACGCGACTGGAAATCGGCCTGCAACTGCTGTCGCCGCAGGTCAGCGTTGCCCAGGTCGCCCGCCGTGGCCAGACACCGGAAAAAGCCCTCTTCCTGCATAGTCTGCCGGCCTACGGCAAATTCGGCGGTCTCATTACTCGCCCCGGCCTGCTGCAGTCCGGGCAGTCCGTCACCGTCGACTTTGGCGGCCAGTCACTAGCCAAGATCGTCGGCGCCCAACTCGAAGCCAACGACGGCCTCTGCTTCTTCGCACTGCACAACCCGCCACCGGCGGGATGACGTAAACTGGCGGCCTTTGCCGCCTCTGCGGCAGGCTTTTGCGAATCCTCCGATGCTCAGCTACCGCCACGCCTTTCACGCCGGCAACCACGCCGATGTGCTGAAACACCTGATCCTGATCCAGATCGCCACCTACATGGCCGAAAAGCCGGCGCCGTTCTGGATCATCGACACGCACGCCGGCGCCGGGCGCTATTCGCTGGCATCTGCCCAGGCCGCCAAGCTCGGTGAATTCCGCGACGGCATCGGCCGGCTCTGGGACAAGAAAGGCTTGCCGCCGGCAGTCACCGACTACGTCGATTTCGTCCGCCAGCTCAATCCGGACGGCAAATTGGCCCAATATCCGGGTTCACCGTGGCTGGCCCGCCAGCTGCTGCGTGAAACCGACCGCCTGCGCCTGTACGAAATGCACAGCACCGACATCAAGCTGCTGCAGGAATGCTTCAAGGGTGCCGGGCGCCAGGTGGCGGTCAATGAAGGTGACGGCTTTGCCGGCCTCAAGGCGCTGCTGCCGCCGCCACCGCGCCGCGCGCTGGTGCTGATCGACCCGTCGTATGAAACGAAAAACGACTACACCGCCGTCGTCAAAGGCCTGCAGGAAGCCCTGAAGCGCTTCCCGACCGGCACTTACGCGCTGTGGTACCCGATGCTGGCCAAGCTCGAATCCCGCCAGTTGCCGGAACGCCTGAAGCGCCTCGGCGCCGCCAACTGGCTGCACGCGACCCTTGAAGTCAAGGCGCCGGCGCGCGACGGCTTCGGCATGCACGGCAGCGGCATGTTCATCATCAACCCGCCGTGGACGCTCGAACAGAAACTCCACCAGTGCCTGCCGCAACTCGCCGAACTGCTCGCCCAGGGTGAGGGCCCTCGGCATGGACTGGAGAGCCAGTCAACCTGACCGTCAACGGTGTGAGCCGAAGCCGGCCTAGCAGAGTTCGGTATATTTCGCTCGTGAGCCATAGGCCTTGTCGACTGGATATTTCGCCGCGTTCTTCGCCAGTTTTTCTCGTGCCGCAGCGGCCAGATCAATCCCGGCCTTGTCGGCAATCAACAGCAGGTAGAGCAGGATGTCGGCGCATTCATCGCGCAAGGCTTCGGCCGAGCCGGCATCGGCCGGCAAAGCATCGATTTCGGCATCGCTTTTCCACTGCGTCAGTTCCAGCAACTCGCCGGCTTCGAGATTGAGCGACACGATCAGATTGCGCAGCGTGTGAAACTGCCGCCAGTCACGGGCATCGCGAAATTCAAGGATGGCTGCGGTCAACGCGGAAAAGTCGCTCATTTGGGCAAGACAGGCGGACAAAGACGTCATCATGCCACAGCGCCCGGGCGCTAAAATCCGGGCATGAAGCGAATTTCACTCAATCTGCAGATCCTCATCGGCTGCCTCGTCGGCCTCGCGGCCGGCTTCTGGCTGGCCGGCCAGCCCGCCTCGCCGGTCGTCGCCAACACCCTTTACGGCGCCAAGATCGTCGGCAATCTTTTTCTCGACCTGCTGCGCATGGTGCTGGTGCCGCTGGTGTTTACCTCCATCGTCACCGGCGTCGCCAACCTGCGCGCCCACGACCAGATGCATCGGGTGTGGAAGCTGACGCTGATTTTTTTCTTCGCCACCATGGGCATCGCCATCCTCATCGGCTTTGGCGCCGCCCACATTTTCCGGCCGGGAGAAGGCCTGCAGCTGGCGATGTTCGCCGACGCCACCGCCAACTTCCAGGCGCGCCAGATGCCGCTGCCGGACTACATCGCGCAGTTCATGCGCGGCCTGTTCCAGAATCCGTTCAAGGCGCTGGCGCAGGGCGAGATTCTCGCCATCGTCATCGTTGCGCTCTTTCTCGGCATTGCGCTGGTGGCCGGCGGCGAACGCTACCGCAACATCCGCACGCTGATGGAGGAGTTGCAGGAACTCTGCCTGCGCATCGTTGGCTGGATCATGCACCTCGCCCCGATCGGCCTCGCCGCGCTGCTGCTGCAACTGGTCGCGAGCCAGCAGTCGGCGCTGCTGGTCAGCCTCGGTCATTTCATCGTCGTCGTTACCGGCACCACGCTTTTCCACGGCCTGATCGTGCTGCCGCTGATCCTCTGGCTATTCACCCGCATCTCGCCGCTACGCTTCTTCAAGGGCGCCCGCGAGGCGCTGCTCACCGCTTTCGTCACCAGTTCCAGCGCCGCCACACTGCCGGTGACGCTGCGCTGCACCGAGCAGCACCTGCATGTGAAAAAGGACGTCGCCAATTTCGTCGTGCCGCTCGGCGCCACCGTGAACATGGACGGCACCGCGCTCTACGAAGCCGCCGCCGCCCTCTTTGTCGCCCGCCTGGCCGGCATCGAACTCGACATCGCCAGCCAGATCATCGTCTTCGCCGTCGCCATGCTCGGCGCCATCGGCGCCCCCGGCATTCCCAGTGTCGGCATGCTGTCGATGGTACTGGTCCTCGAATCCGTCGGCCTGCCCACCGCCGCCATCGCCATCCTGCTCCCCATCGACCGCATCCTCGACACGACGCGGACCATGGTCAATGTCGAAGGCGACATGGTCGGGGCGCTGATTGTGCAGAAGCTGACGGCCAGCGAAAACGAAACGGCCTAGCGCCGCCAGAGGCGTCGGAAAACCTCTGGCGCCAGCGCGATCCACAGCAACAACACCGGCCAGAGGCGTCCGGCGCTGAGGTCGTAGTTGGCCAGCAACTCTTCCCAGGAATGGCCGGTGGCGTAGTGGAAGAAAATGAATTCGAAAGTCACGGTCAGCGCCAGCCAAAGACACCCGGCACGCCAGGCTTCGGCAGCCGAGGCAAAGGGCCAGCGCCACGCATAGGCACCGATGACAACGCCGAGCAGGGTCATGCCATAGAGCGTGGATAGCTGATGGGCGACCAACGGATCAAGTTCGCGGCCATAGCCGACGTCGCGGGCAATGCCGTTGAGTACCGACACCCCCAGCATCACCAGCCAGGCCAGCAGCAGGCGTACCGTGCCGCCATTCACGCCTGTCGCCCCTCTTCTGCGGTCAACACGGAAATCAGCCCAAAATCGCCAAGCACCGCCGAATCGCTCAGCGCTTCTCCGGCAACTCGATGCCCTGGCGGCGCAGCCAGTTGCGATCTAGTTCCCAGCGCACCGTCTTGATGCCGGGCTGCGCCAGTACGATGTCCTTGGCCTCGTCCTGAACGCGGCCGAGCAGGCGCTCGACTTCGATGAACTTCGGGTTGTTGTGATCCTTGACGTTGATATCGGGATAAAGCTTGCCGAGCATCAGGAAGGCCGGCGCGTCAAAATTGCGCGGCGTGCTCATGACTGCCGTGTCGCCCTCGACCCGCAGCACCTCGAAGCGGTACGGATAGCCCTTGAGCTGCGGGCTGGCCTTGTCGGCCAACACGGCATTGAGCTGGCGCGTCGGCGCATCCGGACGGCGAATGGCCCAGTCGAGCAAGGCCAGCAGGATCAGAACGATCACCACCCAATGCCACGATTTGATTTTGCTTTGAAGCATCCGCACACCCGTCAGGCCGATTAGAATCTCCCCGAAAGTCACGCTTCCGGGGCACCGATGGCATCTTACGGTCAACCGGGAAAACTCGCCAAAACGCCGACATTGGAGCCGCCCATGTCCTGCCATTCCCCAGCCCCAACGATCACCAAAAACCTATTCCAGAATAAGCTGCGCAGCCGGCCATGGTGCCAGGCTTTCGCCGTACTGGCCATGGCCTGCGTGCTGCCGGCGACTGCGCTAGCGAATGCCGTCGACACCGACCTCAGCCGGGCACCGCGCCACGCGCTGGTGATCGGCAATAGCAAGTACAGCGTCGGGCCGCTGGTCAATCCCGCCAACGACGCGCCGGCCATCGCCGACCGTCTGCGCCAGGCCGGCTTTTCGGTGACGATGAAGCTGGACAGCGGCCGCACCGAGATGCAGCAGAGCATCCGCGACTTTGCGCAGAAGCTGCAGACGGCCCGCGGCGTCGGCGTCTTTTACTACGCCGGCCACGGTCTGCAACTGAACTGGCGCAATTTCCTTGTGCCGGTCGATGCACAGATCAAGAAAAAAGCCGACATCCAGGCGCATGGCGTTGATGTCGGGCTGTTGCTCGATGGCCTGACCCGCGCCCGCAACCCGCTCAATCTGATCATCCTCGACGCCTGCCGCAACAACCCGTTCGGCGACGACTTCCGCACCGAGGACAAGGGCCTGTCGCAACTCGATGCCCCACCCGGCACCTTGCTCGCCTACGCGACGGCGCCGGGCAATACTGCCGAGGACGGCGAGGGCAGCCACGGCCTGTACACCGACCACCTGCTGCGCGAGATGCAGCAACCGGGCGCGGCGGTCGAGGAGGTGTTCAAGCGCGTGCGACTGGCCGTGCGCCGCCAGTCGCAGGGTGGGCAGATTCCGTGGGAAAGCACCTCGCTGGAGGGTGATTTCAGCTTCAAGCCGGGCGGCGTGCCCCGCGACGCAGCACGCGAATTCGAGGCCGACCTCGCGCGTTGGCTGACGCTGCGGACCCAGGACGATGTCGACGCACTCGAGGCATTCATCCGCCAGCGACCGAACGGCAAATTTGCCGAACTGGCGCAGTTCCGCCTCGACCAGTTGCTGCGAACCAAGGGCGAGAAGGCCATCAAACCGCGCAGCACTGCGCCGGAGCAGTGCCAGCCCGGCGGTGCCCTGCCCTACACCGGCAATCCGCAGCCCTTCAAGGTCGGCGAGCGCTACGACTACCGCCGCAGCGATTTGCTGACGCGCGCCGAAACAGCTCGTTTCCAGCAAAACGTTAGCCGTCTGGATGGCGATGAAGTGGTATTCGATGACGGCAAGACAGTCGTTGACCGTTTCGGCAACAATGTCCGTGCACCTGATGGCCGGCGCTGGACGCCCTACCAGTTTTTCATCGATGACTACGCCACCGGCAAGCGCTGGTCGGCACAGTTCATCGTCACCCTGGCCGATGGCAGCGAGGCGGCAACCACCTTCGACCTGCGCGTCGTCGGCCGCGAGAAAATCACGTTGCCTGCCGGCACCTTCGACGCCTTCCGCATTGAAGCCATCGGCAGTAACCTGAAATCCGGCGCCCGACTGGAACGCACCGCCTGGGTGGCGCCGGAGCGCTTCCGGGGCATGCTGGCGATGGAAACCCTGACCCGGCAGAATGGCCAGGTGATCAGTGGCGAACGCATCGAACTCACCGCCTACAAGGCCGGCGAGGCACGTCCGGCGGCCGCCGCCCCCAGCGTCACCGCACCATCCTCACCGTTCAGCTACTGACCGCTGCTTCAGTGAACCCGAAAAAACATCGAAAATCGAAATCAAGGAGCCCGGCATGACCTGTTACAAACTCGGCGACAAGACCCCGCAACTCGGCGAGAACGCCTGGATCGCCCCCAACGCTACCGTGATCGGTGACATCCGCCTCGGCAAGAATGCCTCGATCTGGTTCAACGCCACGCTGCGCGGCGACAACGACCCGATCCACATCGGCGACAACACCAACATTCAGGACGGCTCGGTGCTGCACACCGATGAAGGGGTGCCGATGCACATCGGCAACGACGTCACCGTCGGCCACCTGGTCATGCTGCACGGCTGCACCGTCGGCGACGGCAGCCTGATCGGCATCGGTTCGGTGATCCTCAACCGTGCCGTCATCGGCAAGGGCTGCATCGTCGGCGCCAATACGCTGATTCCGGAAGGCAAGGTCTTTCCTGACCGCGTGCTGATCGTCGGCTCGCCGGGCAAGGTGGTGCGTGAGTTGACCGATGCCGATGTCGCCAACCTGAAAAAATCGGCGGCGCACTACGTCGACAATGCGGCGCGCTACCAGCGCGATTTGCAGCCGCTGTAAACGCAAAAGCGGGGCCGCAGCCCCGCGCTTACTAAACGCTGAAAAGTCTCAGACCGGACTGGAGAGATTCGACAGCGTGATGTTCGGGCGCACGGTTTCCATCACTTTTTGCAAACCGACGCGGGCGCGGGTGTTGATCACCAGCGGCGCCCGCAGGTTCGGGCAAATCCCGGCCTTGCCATCCTCTTCCTGCTTGTACAGCACCTGCATCACGACCACGTCTTCGGCCGCCGGTGCCTGCAGCAGCGAGTTTTCCGCCTCCGTCAGACCGAGCTCGTAATGAAAACCGAGCGAGGTCGGGTCGACAATCTGGAAAGCCAGCGTCGGATCATCCAGCGACTGCAGCGTAAAACTGATCGTTGCCGGCTGACCGTCCTCGTGCGCCAGCATGTAGCGCTTGCTCTCTTCAAAGCCGACCAAGCCGTTCGGGAAGGTAATCACCTTGTCCGCGCTGACTTCGACGTTGCCAAACAAATAGGTATCGACATTCATGGGTTTCCTCCACTTTTGGAATGATTATTCCAAATATGCTACACCAAACACTGAGCCCCCGGACCGGTGATTTCCGGTTGTTTTTTCCGGCCGGATTCCGCATCATTCACCCCCCATTTTTGCTGCACTGCCGCACCCATGCTCGCTCCCATCGAACACCGCATCGCCGTTGAACTCAACGTCCGCCCCGCCCAGGTCAAGGCGGCCATCCAGCTGCTGGACGAAGGCGCCACCGTGCCCTTCATCGCCCGCTACCGCAAGGAAGTCACCGGCGAACTCGATGACACCCAGTTGCGGACGCTGGAAGAGCGCCTCGGCTACCTGCGCGAACTGGAGGAGCGCCGCATCGCCGTGCTCGCCAGCATCGAGGAACAGGGCAAGCTGACGCCGGCACTCAAGGCCGAGATCGAGGACGCCGAAACGAAGCAGCGACTGGAAGACCTCTACCTGCCCTACAAGCAGAAGCGCCGCACCAAGGCGCAGATCGCCCGCGAAGCCGGCATCGAGCCACTGGCGCTGGCGCTGCTGGAAAATCCGGAACTGACGCCGGACGACGAAGCGGAGAACTACCTCAACGCCGATGCCGGCTTTGCCGACAGCCGCGCCGTGCTCGATGGCGCCCGCCAAATCCTGATGGAAAAATTCGCCGAAGACGCGCAGCTGCTGCAGACGCTGCGCGACTACCTGAAGGAGCACGGCCTGCTCAAATCGACCGTCGTCGAAGGCAAGGAGACCGAAGGCGCCAAGTTCCGCGACTGGTTCGACTTCGCCGAGGCCATCGAGGACATGCCCTCGCACCGTGCGCTGGCGCTGCTGCGCGGCCGCAATGAAGGCTTCCTCAATGTCGCACTGGTGCTCGATTCCGAGCTCGTCGCCGACAACATCAAGCCCGGCCCGAACCCCTGCGAGCAGCGGATTGCCGCCCGCTTCGGCATCAAGCATCAGAACCGCCCGGCCGACAAATGGCTGCAGGACACCGTACGCTGGACCTGGAAGGTCAAGGTTTACACCCACCTTGAACTGGAACTGGTCAACGAACTGCGCGAGCGCGCCGAGGAAGAAGCCATCCGCATCTTCGGCAAGAACCTGAAAGACCTGCTGCTCGCCGCCCCCGCCGGCCAGCACGTGACCATGGGCATCGACCCCGGCATCCGCACCGGCTGCAAGATCGCTGTCGTCGACGCCACCGGCAAGCTGCTCGATACCGCCACCATCTACCCGCACGAGCCGCGCAACGACTGGGGTGGTTCGATCTCGACCATCGCCCGCCTCGCCTCGCTGCATGGGGTGACGCTGGTCGCCATCGGCAACGGCACCGCCAGCCGCGAAACCGACAAGCTGGTGCAGGACGTGATGAAAAAATACCCGGAAGCGCGACTGCAGAAGATCGTCGTCTCCGAAGCCGGCGCCTCGGTCTATTCCGCCTCGGAACTGGCAGCCAAGGAATTCCCGGATCTCGACGTCTCGATCCGAGGTGCGGTGTCGATTGCCCGCCGCCTGCAGGACCCGCTCGCCGAGCTGGTGAAGATCGAACCGAAATCGATCGGCGTCGGCCAGTACCAGCATGACGTTTCGCAATCCAAGCTCGCCAAGAACCTCGACGCCGTCGTCGAGGATTGCGTCAATGCCGTCGGCGTCGACGTCAACACCGCCTCGGTGCCGCTGCTCACCCGCATTTCCGGCCTCAATGCCGGGCTGGCCGCCAATATCGTCAGCTACCGCGACGCCAATGGCGCCTTCAAATCACGGAACGACCTGAAGAAAGTGCCGCGCCTCGGCGACAAGACCTTCGAACAGGCCGCCGGCTTCCTGCGCGTACCCAATGGCGACAACCCGCTCGATGCCTCGTCGGTGCACCCGGAAGCCTATCCGGTGGTCGAGAAGATCATTGTCGACCTGAAAAAGCCGATCAAGGAACTGCTCGGCAACAGCGGCGCGCTGAAAGGCCTCAACCCGGCCAAGTACACCGACGAACGCTTCGGCCTGCCGACGGTTCAGGACATCTTCCGCGAACTGGAAAAGCCCGGCCGCGACCCACGCCCGGAATTCAAGACCGCGACCTTCGCCGATGGCGTCGAGGAAGTGAAGGACCTGCGCCCGGGCATGATCCTCGAGGGCGTTGTCACCAATGTGGCCGCCTTTGGCGCCTTTGTCGACATCGGTGTCCATCAGGACGGCCTAGTGCACGTCTCGGCGCTCTCCAACACCTTCGTCAAGGACCCGCACGATGTCGTCAAAGCCGGTCAGGTCGTGAAAGTGAAGGTGCTGGAAGTCGACCTCGCCCGCCAGCGGATCGCACTGACCATGCGCATGGGCGACGAACCGAAGAAGCACGACGGCGGCAATAGCCAGCGCGGCGCGCCGCTGTCACGGCAGCAAGCCCGTCACAACGCCCCGGCACCGAGCGGCAACGCCATGGCCGCCGCCTTCGCCAAGCTGCGCAAGTAAGCGGCCGGCAGCCCCGCCACCGGGGCTGCCTTTGTGCCTGCCCTCGCGCCTGTCGTTGTGCTTCCCAGCGCGCCTGCCGATTTTCGGCATTTTTTCGGGTTCACCGCAGATCGCCTTTCATGGCGTGCCACGGCCGGTCTGCCGGCCCCGGCAATGTATAATTCCGCCTTTGCATTCAACCGGCTGAACGAACATGGAAGCGGAACAACTCAACAGTATCTCCAACAAGCTCGACGATCTGGCGCAGCGCGCCGACGAGCTACGGAGGTATCTTTGACTACGATCACAAACGTGAGCGTCTGACCCTCCTCAACCAGGAGATGGAAGACCCCAAGATCTGGGACGATCCGAAACGCGCCCAGGAACTGGGCAAGGAAAAGAAATCGCTGGAAGACATCGTGCTGGTTCTCGAAGCCGTCGAGGCCGGGATCAATGACGGCCGCGAACTGTTTGCGATGGGCAAGGACGACGGCGATGACGACACGCTGCTCGCGGTCGCTGCCGACAACGAGGAAATCGAGAAGAAGGTCGCCAATCTCGAATTCCGCCGGATGTTCAACAATCCGTCCGACCCGATGCCCTGCTTCCTCGAAATCCAGGCCGGCGCCGGCGGTACCGAAGCGCAGGACTGGGCCTCGATGCTGCTGCGCATGTACCTGAAATACGGCGAAAAGAAGGGCTTCTCTGTCGAGGTGATGGAAGAATCCGAAGGCGACGTCGCCGGCATCAAGAGCGCCACTGTCAAATTCACCGGCGATTACGCCTACGGCACGCTGCGCACCGAAACCGGCATCCACCGGCTGGTCCGCAAGTCACCGTTCGACTCCAATGCCCGGCGCCACACCAGCTTCACTTCGGTGTTCGTCTTCCCGGAAGTCGACGAGTCGATCGAAATCGAGATCAACCCGGCCGACGTGCGTACCGACACCTACCGCGCCTCCGGCGCCGGTGGTCAGCACATCAACAAGACCGACTCCGCCGTGCGTCTGACGCACGTGCCGACCGGCATCGTCGTCCAGTGCCAGAACGACCGTTCGCAGCACCGCAACCGCGACGAAGCCTGGTCGATGCTGCGTGCGCGTCTGTATGAGTTCGAGCTACGCAAGCAGCAGGCCGAACAACAGAAGCTGGAAGATGCCAAGTCCGACATCGGCTGGGGCCACCAGATCCGTTCCTACGTGCTCGACCAGAGCCGGATCAAGGATCTGCGTACCAACCACGAAACCGGCAACACCCAGGCCGTGCTCGACGGCGACCTCGATCCCTTCATCGAGGCCAGCCTGAAACAGGGCGTCTGACGCCCACCGTTCAGCCGGGCGACAGCGCCCGTGCTGAACACCGACTCACTGCCGGATCAACCCGCTTTGTTCCAGAGCGGTGAGCATCACTGAAAACAGCCGCTCCGGCTGTACCGGCTTGGTCAGAAAATCGTTCATCCCGGCCGCCAGGCATGCACGTTTGTCTTCCTCGAAGGCGTTGGCGGTCATGGCGATGATCGGCACTTCGGCATACCCCGGCAACTGACGGATCGCCGCTGTCGCCTCCAGCCCGTTCATGCGCGGCATCTGCATGTCCATCAGGATCAGGCGGTAATCACCGGCGCGCGCTTTGGCGAGCGCCTCCTCGCCATCGACGGCGATGTCGATCCGAAATGACAAATCGGAAAGCACCTCAAGCGCCACCTCGCGATTGATGTCGTCGTCCTCGACCAGAAGCATGTGCAGGCTGGGGTAAGCGCGAATCAGCCGGCCCTCGGCATCGCCCGGCGCCAGGCTATGGGCCACCGGCATCACGGCGCCACGTTGCAGGCGCACAGTGAACCAGAATTCGCTGCCCACACCGGGCCTACTCTCGGCGCCGACCTCGCCGCCCATCATGGCCGCCAGTTCGCGGGTAATCGCCAAGCCCAGGCCGGTGCCGCCGTAGCGGCGCGACATCGAATTATCGGCCTGGCGGAAGGCCTCGAAAAGCTGCGGAATCACCGTCGGATCAACGCCGATGCCGGTATCGCGGACGCTGAAACGAAGCCCGACCGAATCCGCCGTCTCATCAAGCTGTTGCACTGACAAGACGATGCGGCCGCGCTCGGTAAATTTGACGGCGTTGGCGGCATAGTTGAGCAAGGCCTGGCGCAAGCGCAGCGGGTCGCCGGTCAAACGCACCGGAAGATCGCTCATTTCAATCGCCACCGTCAGGCCCTTCGCCTGGGCCCGGGCACCGATCATCGAGGCGACATCGGCAACGACCGTGCGCACGTCCAGCGACTGCGCTTCCAGCTCCAGCCGCCCGGCGCCGATCTTCGTCAGGTCAAGAATGTCGTTGATTACTCCGAGCAGATGCTGGCCCGCCGTGTCGATGCGATCCACGCGTTCGCGCTGGCTCTCACTGAGACCGTCGCGGCGCAAGAGGTGGGCCATGCCGAGAATGGCGCTCAAAGGTGTGCGGATTTCGTGGCTCATGTTGGCCAGGAAATCGGACTTCATGCGCTCCGCCTGCTCGGCGGCATCGCGGGCGCGCGTCAGGCTCTCCGCCAGCGCCGTCTCGCGATGCACGTCACGCAGCAGCAGGGCGAATTGGCGCCAGCCGTCACAGGGCTCGATTTCCACGGTCGTCAGCTCCGCCGGGAAGCGCGAGCCATCCGTCCGCGTCAAATGCAAACGCTGCTGATCCAGGTGCTCGCCACGCAGCATCGCTGTCGGCAATGCCGTACCGCTGATGCCGGCATCCGGATCATCGACGATGCGGCTGAGATGATGCGCCAGCAAGGCGTCACCTCCGTCCAGCAAGGCCGCGGCATTATCATCGAGCGAGAGGATGAAGCCTTCCTCATCGACAATGACCACGCCCAGCGACGAGGCATCGAGCAGGCGCCGTCCGCGCTCGGCAGCACGGCGCCGGGCAATCAGGTTGCCCAGCCGTGCCCGCAACTCGTGCGGCAGGATGGGCTTGGGAACGTAGTCGTCAATGCCGAGGTGAAACAACTCGATGCGCCGGCCCGGATTATCGAAAGCCGTCACCGCCAGAATCGGCACCCCACCCTGCGGCAGCGGCAGGCGACGGATGCGGTTGATCAAGCGGGCGCCGCTCATCCGTCCGTCGAGGATGACATCGCAAAGGACCAGATCGAAGGCCTCGGTCTGGAATGCCGGCCACGCCGCATCGGCCGAATCAAAGGCAGCGACCGACAAGCCCCAGGACGTGAGTTGCTCCTGCATGAGCAGGCGCTGGTCACGACTGTCCTCGACATACAGCACCCGCGCCTGCAGCGGCTGGTTGGCTTCGAGAAAATGACGCATGAAGGCAATCAGCTCGGCCAGATCCTGCTTTCGGAAGACCTCGGTGACACCGGCGATCTGAGCGGCGCTCGCCAGTTCATGGCTGGCGTTGCCGGTCAGCAGTACGACCGGTTCGATGCTGGCGCGCCCCGACGCGCGCAGCCGGGCGACCAGATCCAGCCCGTCGCCATCCGCCAGTTGCCCGGAGACGACAAAAAACTGATACTCGGTCGCGGCAACCGCGCTCAAGGCTTCCTGGGCCGAAAGCGCGTGATCCACCGTGCAGCCGCGAAAATGCCGGACACCCTGTTGCAGGATGCCCCGATACAGATTGCCGCTATCGACGAGAAGGACACGCACGGAAACCCCCGTAACTGAAAAGGTTTTGATTACTTTAGCATGTTGCGCAAATTCGATATAGATCGCATGTCACAATGTTGCAACACACCCACCCGCAGCCATCTTTGAACTGATACGCAGAGCCCGCGTGTTTCTCCGCCTCATCCTTTTCCTGCTGACAGTTGCCGTCGCGCTGATCGTTCTTGCCACCGATGATGCGCCCGCGCTCCAGCGCGATGCGACGCTATCGCCGACCGCCATCGCCCAGGCCCGCTGGCTATTCCTGAGCAATGACCCGCGGCGCCTCAAGGCCGGTGAAGTACGACGCGTGGGGATTCCCGCCAGCCTCTTCGATCAGGGCGTCAATTACCTTGCCAGCCGGCGGCTGCCGGCGCGTGGCGGATTCGCCATCGAAGGGCAGCAGGCGCTGATCCGGATCAGCCTGCCGCTGCCGGCAGGCCGCCATGCCAATCTCAGTCTCGCCATTGACGCGCCCGAGGGCCAGCCGCGGCTGGCCTCGGCGCAACTCGGCGCCCTGCCGCTGCCGACGGCACTGGTGGGCACCCTCGCCACCTCGGCCATTGCCGCCAGTGGCTTTCAGCGCGAACTTGAACTGGCGCGCAATGCGCTGCAGGCGGTGGAGTTTGACCCTGCCGGCCAGCGGGTGCTGGTCACCTACAGCTGGGAACCGGCACTGCTCGACCGCGCCCGCAATATCGCCTTCGACCCGCAAGACCTTGCCGCCCTGCACGCGGCGCAGACCGATTTCGCAGCCAGCCTGGCGCACCATGCCAACGGCGCCCGCGTCCCGCTGCCCGACATCCTCGGCCCCTTGCTCAAGGAGCGTGACCGCAACGGCCGGCGGGCGGTCCTGCTGGTGCTCTCCGCCTACCTCGCGGAAAAGAATCTCGCCAATCTGGTGCAGCAGGCCGCGCAATGGCCGAAAGCGCGGCCGGTGATGCTGACGCTGCTTGACCGTTACGACAGCGCCCAACACTTTGCCATTTCAGCCGCGCTCGCGGCCTGGGCCGGCGAACCGATTGCCGATGCCATCGGGGTGTACAAGGAGTTTGCCGACGCCCGACACGGCAGCGGTTTTTCCTTCGCCGATCTGGCGGCGGACCGCGCCGGCACCCGTTTTGGCGAGGCCATCAATCACGAGTCATCGGCGCTGGCTGCGCGCCTTTCCGCGCCGCTGGCCGATGGCGACCTGATCCCGTCGCTCGACGGCCTGCCGGAATACCTGCGCGAATCGGAATTCCGCCGCCGCTATGGCGACACAAACAGTCCGGCGTATCGCGCCTTGCTGGCCGAGATCGAGCGGCGTATCGCCGCACTGCCGATCCATGTAGCGACACCCCGTTAAGCTGCGGTCAACCCAAAAATTGGCCAAAACGGTGGGTCTGGCTTCGGGCATGGCCGGCGCGTGCGTGCCGCGCTTTCCCTGAAGCGCCAAATCGGCGAAAATTCAGGGTTTTACGCAGCCTGACGCAGCACAAATCATTTTCCAAGGATTTTTCATGTCCAACGCCGAACAGCAAGCCCCGGTCCAGCAAGACGAAAACCAGCTTATCGCGGAGCGCCGCGCCAAGCTCGCCGAATGGCGCAAGACCGGCAAAGCCTTCCCCAACGACTTCCAGCGCGAGAACACCGCGCACAAGCTGCATGAAGTCTATGGCGAGAAAACGGCCGAGGAACTCGCCGATCTGCCGGTGGAAGTGAAGGTTGGCGGCCGCATGATGCTCAAGCGCGTCATGGGCAAGGCCTCGTTCGCGACGTTGCAGGACGTTTCCGGCCGTATCCAGATCTACGTCGCCCGCGACAAGGTCGGCGAGGAAGACTACGCCGCCTTCAAGAGCTGGGACTTGGGCGACATCCTCGGTGTCGTCGGCACGCTGATGAAGACCAAGACCGGTGAACTGTCGATCCAGGCCAATGAAATCCGCCTGCTGACCAAGTCACTGCGTCCGCTGCCGGACAAGTTCCACGGTCTCGCCGATCAGGAAATGAAGTACCGCCAGCGTTACGTTGATCTGATCATGAACGAGGAAACGCGCTTCACCTTCCGCGCCCGTTCCGCCATCGTCGCCTCGATCCGAAGCTACATGACCGGCCACGGCTTCATGGAAGTCGAAACGCCGATGATGCACCCGATCCCCGGCGGCGCCGCGGCCAAGCCCTTCATCACCCATCACAACGCGCTCGACATGCAGCAGTTCTTGCGCATTGCGCCCGAGCTCTACCTCAAGCGTCTGGTCGTCGGCGGCTTTGAAAAGGTTTTCGAGATCAACCGTAACTTCCGCAATGAAGGCCTCAGCCCGCGCCACAATCCGGAATTCACGATGATGGAGTTCTATGAGGCGTATGCGAACTACCACACGCTGATGGACTTCACCGAAGGCCTGATCCGTCAGGCCGCCCGCGAAGCGCTGGGCAAGGAAGTCTTCCAGTATCAGGGCCGTGAGCTTGATCTGTCCAAGCCCTTCCATCGCCTGACAATCACCCAGGCCATCCAGCGCGAACAGCCGGACTTTACCGACGCGCAGCTCGCTGATGCCGAATTCCTCAAGGCCAAGATCGTTGCCTTCGGCGAAAAGGTCAAGCCGGGCGGCCTCGGCAGCCTGCAGCTGCAGCTCTTCGAAGCCTGCGCCGAAGCCCAGTGCTGGGAACCGACCTTCATCATCGACTACCCGGTCGAAGTCTCGCCGCTGGCCCGTGCTTCCGACACCAATCCGGAGATCACCGAGCGTTTCGAGCTGTTCATTGTCGGCCGCGAGATCGCCAACGGCTTCTCCGAGCTGAACGATGCTGAAGATCAGGCTGCGCGCTTCCAGGAACAGATGAAGGCGAAGGATGCGGGCGATGAAGAAGCGATGTACTACGACGCCGATTTCATCCGCGCGCTGGAATACGGCCTGCCGCCGACCGGCGGCTGCGGTATCGGCATCGACCGTCTGATCATGTTGCTGACGGACAGCCCGGCCATCCGTGACGTGATCCTCTTCCCCTCCATGCGCCCCGAGTGAAAGCCGGCTACGCTTGCCAACTCGGTGTTGCCGGTGACCTTGCATAGCGCTGCTATGCGGCGGCCACCGGCGCCTTGATTTGGCTGCGCTCGCTCGCCTTTCAATGCATTGATGGCCACCCGATTTTCGTCACTTTTCCGGGTTCACCGCAGCCCGCTGAAAGCCCGCGCTTGAACCCTGCTCCGAACACCGCCCTCGAAGCCGCCGCACGCGCCGCGCTGGCGACCCACCACAGCCGGGCGCTGGTTTTCGACCACGATGGCCGGCGCTACGTCGTCAAGAAGCTGGCGGCCAAGCCGCGCAAGCTGATCCAGACGCTGTTCATGCGCTGGGCGGTCAAGCGCGTCACCGGTCAGCCGCTGCCGATGCGCACGCTGGCGCTTTCCGAAGCCGCTGGCAGCATGGATTTCGAGGCCAACCGGCTGAAGTCGCTGGCGGCAGCCGGCGTGTCGGTGCCGCAGGTGGCGCTGGTGACGCCCGAGTTTTTCGTGCTTGAGTATTGCGGCACGGTGATCGCCACGCTGCTGGAAAAGTGGCCGCCGGAAACCTTCCGCCCGGAACTGATCGCGCTCGCCGGCGAACTTGGCGAGTTCCACCGCGCTGGCCACTGGCATGGGGGCGCGCAGATCAAGAACCTGACGCTGTATGGCGACCGGCACTTCCGCATCGACTTCGAAGAAAACTTCGGCGAGTTCCTGCCACTGGCCGCAACGCAGGCCGCCGATCTGGTACTTTTCCTCAACTCTATCTCGCTCGCTGGCCCGGTCAATGAAGCCGAAACCCGCCAGCTGCTGCCGCAACTGATTGACGCCTACTTTGCCGCGCATCCCAACCCGGAAATCAAGGCCATCATCGCCCGCGCCATGCCGATGATGCGCGTTCTCGCCGGCATCGCCCGGCCCTTCCAGCGCTTCTCGCGCAAGGGTATCCGCCGCGTGCTGATCATGGTCGATATTCTGGGCGCCATCCGCTGATGCAGATCCGCCAGATCCAGATCGCCAACGACAGCATTCAGGACCGCCTGCTGCTGCGCATCGGCACCCAGGCTGGCGAGGAATTCCGCGTGTTCATTACGCGCCGCTTCCTGCACGAGTTGTGGCCGCACCTGGCGACGATGCTTGCCGTCCACCTGCAACAGCCACCCGCCACCGTCCCGGAAGCCGATATGCCGCTGCCGGCCGACTTCAGCCAACCCTTTGCCGCCGACAACCCGGTTTTCCCGCTCGGCGCCAACCCAATTTTGGCGAGCGAAGCAACACTCGATGCCGGCGGGAAGGATAGTGCCCGGCTGACGCTGCGCGAAGCCCGCGAGCGTCACCTGACACTCGATCTCAACGGTGAGCTGCTGCAAGCCCTCTGCGCCATGCTGCGCGCCGCGAGCGAACAGGCCGACTGGGCGCTGACCCTCGATTACCAGCCGGTTGCCAACCAACCGTTGAGCAGCCCCTCGTCGCTGCTGCACTGAACGCCTTTCCACCGTGCCGGAATTTCTCCACCCTGCCTGCCTCGAATTCGGCCCCGACGGCACGCCCCGCTCGTCCCTGTTCGACGATGTTTATCACTCGGTGCACGGGGGGCTGGCGCAGGCGCGACACGTCTTCATCGCCGGCAACGACCTGCCGCAACGCTGGCAGAACCGCGACCGTTTCGTCATCCTCGAAACCGGTTTCGGCCTCGGGCTGAATTTCCTCGCCACCTGGCAGGCCTGGCGCGACGACCCGCTGGCCTGCCGAAGCCTGCATATCATTTCGTTTGAAAAGCACCCCTTCACCGCCACCGATCTGGCTCGTGCCCAGGCCGCCTGGCCGGAACTGGCGGCGCTGGCAAAGGAACTGCAGGCCGCCTGGCCGCCTCTGATTCCCGGCATTCACCGTCTTTACCTTGCCGGGGGGCGCGTCATCCTGACGCTGGTTTTCGGCGATGCGGTGCAACGCCTGCGCACCATCGATGCCGCCGTCGATGCCTTCTATCTCGACGGATTTTCACCAGCGAATAACCCGGAGTTGTGGACGCCGGAAATCTGCCGTGCCCTGGCGCGCCTCGCCGCCCCCGGTGCGACGCTGGCCACCTGGTCAGTCGCCGGGCACCTGCGTGAAGCGCTCGCAGCGGTCGAGTTCGATCTCGAAAAACGCCCCGGTTTCGCCGGCAAGCGCCAGATGCTGCACGGCCGCTTCCGTTCCCGCCGTCCCTCGCGCCACACGCCGCCCGCTGAACGCCGCGCCCTGATCATCGGCGCCGGCATCGCCGGCAGCACCGCCGCCCACCGGCTGGCCAGCGCCGGCTGGCAAGTCACCGTGCTCGAAGCAAACGCTGCGGCTGGTGAAGGCGCCTCGGGCAATCTCGCCGGTGTACTGCGGCCGCTGCCCAGCGCCGACGATAACCGCCTGTCACGCCTGACCCGCGCCGGCTACCTCGCCACCCGCGCCCTGCTGCAAACGCTCCCCGACGCCCGCTGGTCACCCTGCGGGGTACTGCATCTGGGACGCGAGCCGGAGCACGAAGCGCAGCAGATCAAAGCCGTCGCCGCCCTCGGCTGGCCGGAGGATGTGTTGCGTCATGTCAGCGCCGATCAAGCCGGCGCACTGCTCGGCTGGCCGGTAACCACCGGCGGCTGGCACTTCCCCGGCGGTGGCTGGGTGCAACCACCCAGCCTGTGTCGCGCTGCACTGGCGGCCGACGGGATCGAGCTGCGCCTCAACACCCCGGTCGCCCGGCTACAGGCCACCGCCGACGGCTGGGCAGCGATCGGTCCCGACGACGCTGTGCTGGCCGAAGCACCGGTCGCGATCATGGCCAGCGGCGTTGCCGCACCGCAGTTCGAGCAGTTCGGCTGGCTGCCGCAACGCACTGCCCGCGGTCAGGTCAGCCATATTCCCGCCAGTCAGGGGCTACCGCTGCAGACCGTGGTCTGCAAATACGGCTACGCCGCACCGGTGGTCGACGGCTTCCAGCTTGCTGGTGCCACGCTGCAATACCAGGACGACGATCACTCGGTCCGCGAGATCGATCACCGCGACAACCTCGCCCGGCTGGCGCTGATGCTGCCGGGCAGCACCGCGCAGATCGACCCAGCGGGCCTCGGCGGGCGTACCGGCTTCCGGCCAATGTCGCCGGATCGCCTTCCCATCGTTGGCGCTGTGCCGGTCGCCGATGGCAACGGATCGCCGGCGCCGGCCAACACCCGCCTCGCCACCTTGCCCCGCCACCACGGCCTGTGGTGCCTGCAGGGCTATGGCGCACGCGGCATTGTCTGGTCGGCGCTGATGGCCGACCTGCTGCTGTCGCGCCTCGAAGGCGAACCGCTGCCCCTGGAAACCGACCTCGTCGATGCGCTGGATCCCGGTCGCTTCCTGATCCGCCCGACGCGGCGAACTGCCGGCGGCGAAGGCTGAAGCCGGCGACGCCGAGCGCCGTTCCGGATCGGACAGGCACGCGCCAGTTGTGTGCTCCGGTAATGACTTGTAAGGCTTTGTTTCAGTTGTCTGCCCGTGCCCGTATGTCGCGTTATTCGGCTTGCCCAGCCCGCATTGGCTGAGACCACCGGAGACCCGCCATGAAACGCAAACATCAAGCCACGCACCCGATGACTATCGTTGCCGCCACCGCCACGACCATCGCCGCCCTTGCCGCGACTGCCCATTTCACGGGCCTGCTGCCGTCTGCTTCGACCGGCACCACTGCCAACAGCGCATCGCTGGCCAGCGCCACCCTGCCGGCCGGCACCGCCGCGGCACTGGTCGCCGCCACGCCGGCACCCGCCGCCAGCCATGCCGCCGCCCCGGCCCCCAAGCCGCGCCCGGCGGCTGTCGCCAAGCCGCGTCCTGCCGTGGTTGAGGCCGCCCCGCAGCCGGTGAGTTACGACGACGCCCCGGTCCGGCCGGCCGACTGGCGCTACGCCAACGAACGCAACACCGTGCGCGACTATCCGGCCAACGATAACGGCATCGACATCATCCCCGCCCGCCCGTCAGCCCGTGCTGCGGCACCGGCCTGCTACGACTGCGGCACCATCGAGGCGGTGCGCGAGATCAGCACCCCGGCTGAGGGCAGCGGCCTTGGCGCCATCGCCGGCGGCGTGCTGGGCGGTCTGCTCGGCAACCAGGTCGGCCAGGGCAAGGGCAGCCAGGTGGCCGCCGTTGTCGGCGCACTCGGTGGTGCCTACGCCGGCCATCAGGCCGAGAAGCACTTCCGCGCCGAAAAGCAGCTTGAGGTCACGGTGCGCCTCGATGACGGCAGCACCCGCACCGCCCTGCTCAGCGGCCCCAGCCGCTGGCGTGCCGGCGACCGCGTGCGCCTGAGCAACGGCAACCTGTTGCCGGTCTGATCCAGCGCCCGGCACTTCCGGTTTTTGGGCAATTTTCCGGGTTGACCGTGGGAGGCTGCCGGCGGGCGGCCTCCCTGATATACACTTTGCGTTTTCACTCCACAGCCATAAGAGAGAGACGCACGCATGAAGATCGAAACCCTTGCCGTTCATGGCGGCTACAGCCCGGACCCGACCACCAAGGCCGTCGCCGTCCCCATCTACCAGACGACCTCCTACGCCTTCGACAGCACCCAGCACGGTGCCGATCTGTTCGACCTCAAGGTCCCCGGCAACATCTACACCCGCATCATGAACCCGACGCAGGACGTGCTGGAAAAGCGCGTCGCCGCGATGGAAGGCGGCATCGCGGCGCTATGCATGGCCTCGGGCATGGCCGCGATCACCGCCGCCATCCAGACCATCGCCGAAGCCGGTGACAACATCGTCACCTCCAGCACCCTGTACGGCGGCACCTACAACCTGTTCGCCCACACCCTGCCGCAATACGGCATCGACGTGCGCTTCGCCGACTACCGTGACCCGTCGGCCTTCGAGAAGCTGATCGACGGCAAGACCAAGGCGGTGTTCTGCGAATCCGTCGGCAACCCGCTGGGCAACATCACCGAATTCGAAAAGCTCGCCGAAATCGCCCACAAGCATGGCGTGCCGGTCATCGTCGACAACACCGTTCCCTCGCCCTACCTGTGCCGCCCCTTCGAGCACGGCGCCGACATCGTCGTGCACGCCCTGACCAAGTACCTCGGCGGCCATGGCAACTCCATCGGCGGCATCATCGTCGATAGCGGCAAGTTCCCGTGGGCCGAACACAAGGCCAAGTTCAAGCGCCTCAACGAGCCGGACGTCTCCTACCACGGCGTCGTCTATACCGAAGCCCTCGGCCCCGCCGCCTACATCGGCCGCGCCCGCGTCGTGCCGCTGCGCAACATGGGCGCCGCCATCAGCCCGTTCAATGCCTTCCTCATCCTGCAAGGCATCGAGACCCTGGCGCTGCGCATGGACCGCATCTGCGAAAACTCGCTGAAGATCGCCCAGTTCCTGAAGAACCACCCGAAGTGCAGCTGGGTCAACTACGCCGGCCTGCCCGACCACAAGGACCACGCGCTGGTGCAGAAATATATGGGCGGCCGCGCCTCCGGCATCCTCAACTTCGGCGTCAAGGGTGGCCGCGAGGGCGGTGGCAAGTTCCAGGATGCCCTGCAACTGGTCACCCGCCTGGTCAACATCGGCGATTGCAAGACCCTCGCCTGCCACCCAGCCTCGACCACCCACCGCCAGCTGTCTCCGGAAGAACTCGCCAAGGCAGGTGTTTCGGAAGACATGATCCGCCTGTCGGTCGGCATCGAGCACGTCGATGACATCATCGCCGACCTGGATCAGGCCTTGAACGCCGCCTGATTCCTGTCTTCGCCTCGCGGCGGCAGCGTCCGCCCGCTCAGGCAACCCCTAAACGGAACACTGCGGTGTTCCGTTTTTTTTCGCCCCCTCGATAGACGAAACCCCGTGGTATTGCGCGCTCCTGTCCCTGTTAAGGATGACTTAATGCACGCCCCCTAGACTGTCGCGATCTCTCTCCGGGAATTGCGATGCGCTGTCTATTGTTACCATCGCCGGGTCGCCTGTTGGCGCTGCTGGCACTACTTTCCCTGCCCTTCGCGGGCATCGCCGAAGAATCACTGACCCTGAGCGCAACGCAGATCAAATCGCTGCGTATTGCCAGCCGCGCGGTAGACGCGGGTGGCGATGGTGGGGGCAGCGCCCTGCCGGCACGGGTGCTGGTGCCGACGGCACAGATGCGTATCCTCGCCGCGCCGGTCGCCGGCACCATCGAGATGCTGGCGGTCGCCCCCGGCAGCAGCGTTCGCCGCGGCGAAGCGCTGGCGCGCATGGCCAGTCCCGAGGCGCTGACCCTGCAACGGGATGCCCTGCAGGCCACCAGCCAGTCCAGCCTGCTGCAGGAAAGCCTTCGTCGCGACGAAGCGCTGTTCAAGGAAGGTCTGATTGCCGAATCCCGCCTGCAGGCAACCCGCGCCGCCGCCGCACAGGCCGCCGCACAGGCCGGCGAGCGCCGACAGGGGCTGGCCCTGGCCGGCGTCGCACCGGGCCGCATCGGCGGTCCACTGACCCTGCTTTCGCCGATCGACGGCGTCATTCTCGAACAAGGTGTCCAGCTCGGTCAGCGCGTGGAAACCGCTGCCCTGATCTACCGCATCGCTCGGCTGTCACCGCTGTGGCTGGAGGCGCAATTGCCGGTCAGTCGCCTCGGCGATGTCCGCATCGGCCAGGCGGTACGCATCGCCGACAGCGACATCACCGGCAAGGTGATCGCGCTTGGCCGCGCTGTCGACACGGCCAGTCAGAGCGTGCTGTTGCGTGCCAGCGTCGAGCGTGGCGCCGAGCGGCTGGTGCCCGGTCAGGCACTGGAAATCGTGCTTGCCGAAAGCGGCAGCCCAGGCCTGCAAGTGCCGTCGGCAGCGATCATCCGGTATGAATCACAGACGCTGGTCTTCATCGAAACCGACGGCCCGGACCAGAAGAAACGCTACCAGCCGCGGCCGGTGCGCATAGTGCAACAGGGCGGCGACAGCGCGCTGATCGAAGGCGTTCGCCCCGGCGAGCGGGTTGTCGTCAGCGGCAGTGCCGCGCTCAAGGCGATGCTGGCCGGCGTGGGCAAATCCTGATGCTGCCCGGCCTGATCCGCTTTGCCCTCAGTCAGCGGCTGCTCATGCTGCTGCTCACCATCATGCTGACAGCCGGCGGCATCCATGCCTTCCTTGGCCTGCCCATCGACGCCTTCCCGGATGTTTCGAGCACCCAGGTCAAGATCATCCTCAAGGCCCCGGGGATGACGCCGGAAGAGGTCGAAACCCGGCTTGCCGTGCCGGTCGAGCAGGAAATGCTCGGCATTCCCCACCAGCGCCTGCTGCGCTCGGTCTCGAAGTATGCCCTGACCGACATCACCATCGATTTTGAGGATGGCACCGACATCTACTGGGCGCGCCAGCAGGTCGGCGAACGGCTGGCCGGGGCCATGGGCAACCTGCCGCCGGGTGTCGGCGGCGGGCTGGCACCGATCACCACGCCGCTGGGCGAGATGTTCATGTTCACCATCGAGGGCGACCTGCCACTGGCCGAACGCCGCGCGCTGCTCGACTGGGTCATCCGTCCGCAACTGCGAACCATTCCCGGCGTTGCCGACGTCAACAGCCTGGGCGGCGAAGTGCGCAGTTTCGAGGTTTCGCCCAACCCGCAGCTGCTGGCCGCCCGCGGCATCACACTGCGCGAACTGCAGGCGGCACTGGCCGCCAACAACCGTAACGACGGCGCCGGCCGTCTCAACGATGGCGAGGAATCGCTGCTGGTGCGTGCCGAAGGCGCGATCCGGAATCTCGACGATGTCCGTGCCATTGTCGTTCGTGGCGGCAACGGGGCGGTGGTTCGTGTCGGCGATGTCGCTGAGGTGCGTTTTGGCGCGCTGACCCGCTATGGCGCCGTGACCCGCAACGGCAGCGGCGAAACGGTTCAGGGCCTGGTTCTCGGCCTGCGCGGCGCCAATGCCCGGGCGGTGGTGACCGGGGTCAAGGAAAAACTCGCGGAAATCGCCCCAGCGCTGCCGGAAGGCGTAAGTATCGAGCCGTTCTATGACCGCAGCCAACTGGTCGAGCGTGCCGTCGCCACCGTCGCCAAGGCACTGCTTGAAGCCATCGTTCTCGTTGTGCTTCTGCTGCTCGCCTTCCTCGGCAACCTGCGCGCGGCGCTGGTCGTGGCCTTGATGCTGCCGCTGTCGGCACTGGCCACCTTCATCCTGATGCGCCTGTTCGGACTCTCGGCGAACCTGATGAGCCTGGGCGGGCTGGCCATCGCCATCGGCATGCTGGTCGATGCGGCGGTGGTGGTGGTCGAAAACATCGAAAGCGAATTCGCCGGTGCCGGCGACAACCTGCCGACGCTGCACCTGATCTTCCGCGCCGCCCGCGAAGTGGCTGCACCGGTGACTTCCGGCATCGTCATCATCATTCTCGTCTTCCTCCCCCTGCTGACGCTGCAAGGGCTGGAAGGCAAGATGTTCGCGCCGGTGGCGCTGACCATCGTCTTCGCACTGGCGGCGTCGCTATTGCTGTCGCTGACGGTCGTGCCGGTCATCGCCTCGTGGCTGATCCGGCGCGGCGTGCATCACGAACCCTGGCTGGTTCGCAAACTGGCAGCCATCTACGACCGCCTGCTCGCCCTGACGCTGGCCCACAGCCGCCGCTTCATCGTCGGCGCCGTAGTCGCACTGCTCGCCGCGGCCGGCGCCTTTGGCCTACTGGGCAAAAGCTTCATGCCGACGATGGATGAAGGCGACCTGATCATGCAGCTGGAGAAGCTACCGTCCATCGGCCTCGACCAGACCCTGGCCGTCGACAGCCGCGTGCAGCAGGCGATTCTCTCCAGTGTGCCCGAGGTCAAGGGCATCGTTGCCCGTGCGGGTGCCGATGAGCTTGGCCTCGATCCGATGGGGCTGAATCAGACCGACACCTTCATGGTGCTCAAGCCGCGCGACAGCTGGCGCAATCCCGATCCAGCCTGGCTGGCCGACCAGTTGCGAGCAGTGATGAGCGATTTCCCCGGTATCGGTTACAGCTTCACGCAGCCGATCGACATGCGGGTTTCCGAGATGCTCACCGGCGTCCGCGGCGACCTGGCGATCAAGATTTACGGCCCCGATCTGGCGACCCTCAACCAGCTTGCGGTGAACGTGGAAAACACCGTAAAAACGGTCAAGGGTGCCGAAGACACCTTCACCCTGAAAAACGACGGCGTCCAGTACCTCAAGGTCGCCATCGACCGCCTCGCCGCCGGCCGCCTCGGGCTGAATGTCGAGGACATCCAGAACGATCTGAAAGCCTTGCTCGAAGGCCGTTCGCTGGGCACGATCATCGCCGATGGCCGGCGCACGCCGCTGGTGCTGCGCGGCCCGGCCAGCCTGCGCGACTCGCCGGCTGATTTTGCGGCCCTGCGCATTTCGCTGCCGGACGGCGGCAGCGTGCCGCTTGCCAGCATTGCCCGCATCGAACGGATCGACGGCCCAGTCAAGGTGGACCGCGAAAATGCCCAACGCTATGTCGTCATCCAGTCGAATGTCCGCGACCGCGATCTGGTCGGCTTCGTTGACGACGCCAAGGCCGCCGTCGCCCGCGAGGTGCCGCTGCCCCCGGGCTATCGCCTGGCGTGGGGCGGGCAGTTCGAAAACCAGCAGCGGGCAGCAGCACGGCTGATGATTGTGGTACCGATTGCGCTGGCACTGATCTTCTTCCTGCTCTTCTCCACCTTCCGCTCGCTACGACAAGCGCTGCTGGTGCTGGCCAACATTCCCTTCGCGATGATCGGCGGCATCTTCGGTCTGCTGATCACCGGCGAATATCTGTCGGTGCCGGCATCGGTCGGCTTCATCGCGCTGCTCGGCATTGCTGTACTCAACGGCGTGGTCATGGTCAGCTACTTCAACCAGCTGCTCGCCCGCAGCATGCCCCTGGCCGAGGCCATCGTCGAAGGCGCTCGGCGCCGCCTGCGGCCGGTGCTGATGACCGCCAGTATTGCCGCCTTCGGCCTGCTGCCGATGCTGTTTGCCAGCGGCCCGGGCGCCGAGGTGCAACGACCGCTGGCTGTGGTTGTCATCGGCGGCCTGCTGACCTCGACCGCACTCACGCTGCTGCTGCTCCCCATTCTCTTCAAACGCTACGGCGTCGAGCCGGGCGTTGCCTTCCACGAGACCTGAGATGCCCGCTGAAATACCCGATGTCCTGCTGACCCTGATCCTCCCGGTCGATATCGCCGAAGCCGCCGAGGATCTGCTGCTTGCCCGTCCCGATCTGGTGCGCGGCTTCACCACCAGCGCCGCCGACGGCCATGGCTCGGTCGTGCCACTGGTCGAGGCCAGCGAACTGGTCACTGGTCATTCACCACGCAAACTGATCCGCACCGTTGGCAACGAAACGGCGATGCGTAACCTGATGGCCGACATCCGGGCCCAACTGCCGCAGGCCAACATCTACTATTGGCTGGTGCCGGTAATCGAGGTCGGACGATTGTGAGACCGACCGCCCACGCCCTCCTTTTCGCTGCCGCCTTAGTCACTCTCGGCGGCCATGCCGCCGGCGAAGAGCTCCGTGACTTCCCCAACCTGCCGCCGACCCGCGACGTCGCGCGCCTGCTGGCTGACGCCCCGGCCATCCGCGCTGCACTGGCGCAACGCGACGTCGAAGCCGCCAATCGCAGCCGGCTCGAAGCCGGGCCGCATGAATGGAACCTGCGCGCCGGCAGCCAGCAACGCCGGGTGCGACCCGAAAACCTGCCGGGCGAACGCTTCAGCGAATGGTCGGCAGCTCTGGAGCGGCCGCTGCGGCTGCCGGGCAAGGCCGGACTGGATGCCGACATCGGTCAGGCCGGCGTGGCGCTGGCCGATACTGCTATCGGAGATGCCCGCCACGAACTGAGCCGCTTCCTGCTCAAATCGTGGTTCGACTGGCTGCGCGAGTCCGAATCGCTGGCACAGTGGACGCAGCAGGTGGCGCTTCTGGAGCGGCAGTCGGCCGTCGTCAACCGTCGCCAGAAATTGGGTGATGCCGCAGGAATCGAGGCGATTCAGGCCGAGGCCGCGCTGGCACAGGCACGGGCACAACTGGCGCAGGCCAGCAGCCGCGAACAGGCAGCCCTCGCCACGCTGCAGCAGCGCTTTCCCGGCCTGCAGGCGCCGGTACGCACACCGCTGACCGAACCGGAATCGCTGAGCGGCGACGCCGAAAACTGGGTCGCCCGCGTGCTCGAACACAACCACGAACTGGCACTGGCCGAGGGCGAACGTACCCGCGCCGCACTGCTCGCCGAACGTGCCCGGCGCGAACGCCTGCCCGACCCGAGCGTCGGTGTCGCCTGGTCACGCGAACGCGGCGGCGAGGAGAACATTGTCGGCGCCTACATCAGCATTCCGCTCCCCGGTGGCGCCCGCTCGGCGGCGGCCGATGCGGCCGGGGCCCAGCAGGTCGCCGCTCGCCACCGCGCAGGGGCTGTGCGCCAGAAAATTGCCGCCGAAGCTGCTGCACTCTTCCACAGTGCCCGCGCCGCCGTCCCCGCCTGGCAGGCTGCCCGCACCGCCGCCCAGCGCCTGAACGAAAGCGCCCGCCTCAGCGAACGCGCCTACCAACTGGGCGAAGGCAATCTCTCTGAACTGCTTGCCAGCCGGCGCCTGGCCAACGAGGCGGAACTCGCCGCACGCACACAGCAGATCGAAGCCCTGGCACTTCGTTACCAGCTATTGCTCGACACTCATCAACTCTGGCCGCTGGACTGAACCGGGAGCACCGAAATGGGCAGCTTCAGAAAGAAGACCGCGCAGCGCATCGCCATCGTCAGCCTGACGCTGGCGGCCATCACTGCGCCACTGGCTGGCCTGCTGGTCAGCGAGCAGGCGGAAGAGGCAACGGTCAAGCTGGCCATGGAGGAATCGCGGCGAATGCTGATGCACTTCGGTGCTGGCGACACTCTGAACACTGAGACGCAGGCGCAGGCGCAACAGGCGGCAGAGGCACTGGTCGGTGGCATGTTCGACATCGCTGAAATCTATGATGCCAAAGGCAAGCGGCTAGTCGAAGCGATGACGACGGACGGAGAAAGCATCGAGCAGAAGCTGCCAAAACACGGCACGCCGACCTACCACAGCGCCGATTACGAAACGCTGGATCTTGGTGACCAGCGCCGGGTGATGCGCGTCTTCGTACCGCTGCGGCGCGCTGCCGGCAGCGGCGAAATCGCCGGCTACTTCGAAGGGGTGCGTATCATCCCGGAATGGCAGGCGGCGCAGATCCGCCACAGCATGCTGATCGCCGCGCTGCTCGTCGGCCTGGCCGCCCTGCTCTGCGGCGCCATGATCTACCCGGTGGTCGTTCATCTCTCTGCGGACAACGAACGCAAGGCGCGCGAAGTGCTCGAATCGCACATTTCGATCATGGAAGCCTTGGGCCGTGCGATTGCCCGCCGCGATTCCGACACCGGCGCCCACAATTACCGCGTCGCATGGATTGCCGCCCGCATCGCCCGCCAGTTCGGCCAGCAGTCCGGCGCCATGCAGGCGCTGATCATCGGCAGCTTTCTGCACGATGTCGGCAAGATCGGCATTCCCGATGCCATCCTGCTCAAGCCGGGCAAGCTGACCGACGAGGAAATGGCGATCATGCGCACCCACGTCGACCTGGGTGGCGAAATCGTCAGCGGCATCGGCTGGCTGGAAAAGGCCTGCGATGTGGTGCTCGGCCACCACGAAAAATGGAACGGTGCCGGCTATCCGCGCGGCCTGGCCGGCGATGCCATTCCCCTTGAAGCGCGGATTTTCGCCGTTGCCGATGTCTTCGATGCCCTCACCTCAATACGGCCGTACAAGGCACCGTTTGACTACGAGACGGCCATCGGCATCATCAGCAAGGATGCCGACAGCCACTTCGATCCGGCTGTAGTCGACGCCTTCGTCCGCATCGCCCCCGGCATTTACGAGCAGCTCGCCCGCTGCGACGAAGAAGCCTGCCGCCAGTTGCTGACCGAGGAAATCCGCCTGCATTTCGGGCTGTAAGCCGCGGCAGCCGTAGCCGTTTAAGCGGCCCTTAAGTTTCGCCTCATGCGCACTTAAGGCTGACGGCCCAGACTCGAGTTCAAGCCACTGACTGGAGTTGAACATGAATTACCGCCTCGCCCTTTCCTTGCTGATCCTCCCCATTCCGGCCCTCGCCGAGACCCCGCAACAGATCCGTGCTGCCTATGCCAGCGAAGCGGCGGCCACGCAGCCCGGTTTCAGCCCCGCCGCCCAACGCGGCGAGCGCCTTTTCCGCCAGCAATTCACCGTCACGGCCAAGATGCCGTCCTGCACCAGCTGCCATACTGCCAACCCGCTGCAGGTCGGCGAGCATGTCGTCACTGGCAAAACCATCCGCCCGCTATCCGTTGCCGCCAATGGCGAGCGCTTCAGCGATCCGGCCAAGGTCGAAAAATGGTTTGGCCGCAACTGCAAGGAAGTCGTCGGCCGGGCCTGCACGCCAGCCGAGAAGGCAGATTTTGTCGCCTACATGAGCGAGGTGCGCTGAGATGAAAGCCGTTTTCAGCCTGCTAACACTGCTGCTGGCCCTGCCGGCTCAGGCCGACCGCCTGCCACTGCCCGCCGACACGCCGCCGGCCTATCGCGCCGAGTGCGGCAGCTGCCATCTCGCCTACCCGCCGGCACTGCTCGGCGCCAATGACTGGCGGCAACTGATGGGCAAGCTCGACAGCCATTTCGGCAGCGATGCTGCGGTGAACCCGGAAATTGGTCAAAAATTGACTGCCTTTCTCGTCGCCAACGCCGGCCGGTCCAACAAAGTTGAAGGCGCTGGCAACCCGCCCCGCATCTCCCAAACCACGCACTTCGTCAAGGAACACCGGAAGATTCCCGCCCGTTACTGGACTGACACCCGCGTGCGCTCCGCCGCCAATTGCGAGGCCTGCCACACCCATGCCGCAAGCGGTCGTTTCAGCGAACACGACATTGCCATTGCCGAACTGAGGAGATAAGCATGCAAAAAATTCTCGCCTGGGACTGGCCGATCCGCATCGGTCACTGGCTGATGGTCAGCGGCTTCATCCTCGCCTGGCTGACGTCGGAAAGCGAAAGCCTGCGTCTGGTACATGCGCTGGCCGGCGCCACGGTGATGGCCGTCGCCGCCTTCCGCCTTGTTTGGGGCGTGATCGGCTCTCGAACTGCCCGCTTCAGTGACTTCGTGCGCGGACCGGCGGCCGTGCGCACCTACCTGCTCGGTCTGCTGCGCCTGCAGCCGGCGCATTTCACCGGCCACAACCCGGCCGGCGGCTGGGCGATCCTGCTGCTGCTCGGCTGTGCGCTGCTCACAGGCGCCAGCGGCTGGGCGATCTACAACGACCTCGGCGGCCACTGGCTGGAAGAACTGCACGAAGGCCTGGCATCGGCGATGCTGCTGGTCGTCATCGTCCATCTGGCCGGTGTTTTGAGCGGCAGCGTGCTGCATGGCGAAAACCTTGTCCGGGCCATGCTCAACGGCTTCAAGTTGGGGCATCGCGAGGAGGCCATCCCCTCGGCCCGCCCGCTGGCCGCCGTCGCGCTGCTACTGTGGACCGGCGCCGCGGCCTGGTGGCTGGTCCGCTGATAGAATCGGCACCATGCGCATACTCCTTGTTGAAGACGATCCGCTCCTCGGCGATGGCCTGACCATCGGCCTGCGCCAGTCCGGCTTTGCCGTCGATTGGCTGAAGGATGGCCATAGTGCCGACCTCGCGCTGCAATCCGAACATTTCGACCTGTTGGTGCTGGATCTGGGATTGCCGAAGATGACCGGCATGGAAGTGCTGCAACGCGCGCGCAGCCGGGGGAACATATTGCCGGTTCTGGTGCTGACGGCCCGCGATGCCACCGGTGACAAGATCGCCGGTCTCGATGCCGGCGCCGATGATTATCTGGTCAAGCCCATCGACCTCGACGAACTGAGCGCCCGCATCCGCGCCCTGCTCCGGCGCAGCGCCGGCCGGGCCGCCCCGGTGCTCAGCGTCGGCCAGATCAGCCTCGATCCGGCAGCGCATCTGGTGACACTGGAAGGCACACCGGTTGAACTCGCCGGCCGCGAATTCGCCCTGCTGCAACTGCTGCTGGAAAACGCCGGCCGCGTGCTCAGCCGCAGCCAGATCGAGCAGTCGCTCTACGGCTGGCGCGACGAGCCGGACAGCAATGCGCTGGAGGTGCATATACACCACCTGCGCAAGAAACTCGGCAGCGACCGAATTCGCACGCTGCGCGGCGTCGGCTACATGGTTCCCAAGTGACGACAGTCTGGTTTTCGCTGCGCAAGCGCTTGCTGGCTCTGCTGCTGGGTGGCGTCACCGTTGCCTGGCTAGGCACGGTGGTCTTCAGTTATCTCGATGCCCACCACGAGGTTGACGAGTTGTTCGATGCCCAACTCGCCCAGGCCGCGCAAACCCTGCTTGCGCTGGCCAGCCATGAGGACGGTGATCACATTGAGGATCTCGGCGATGCCGGTCACAAATATCAGCGTCAGTTGCGCTTCCAGCTCTGGGCAACCGATGGGCGTTTGCTGCTTCGCTCGCAAAACGCGCCGGAATCGCCGTTGACCGCAGTCAGCGGCTTTTCCGAAACGTCCACCAGCAGTGACGGCCATTGGCGGCATTACAGCCAATGGAACAACGAAAAAAGCCTGCAGATTCAGGTCAGCGAGAACCACCGCATCCGCGACGAGCTGATCGGCCAGATCGCCTGGCGCCTGCTTTTCCCCGCCCTGCTCGGCCTGCCACTGATCGGTTTCTGGGTCTGGCTATCTACACGGCACGGGCTGTCGTCGCTGGACAACATCGCCCGCGAGATCACCCAGCGCGACCCGCAGCAACTGCATGCACTGACCCCGGATGCGGCCCCGGTCGAAATCCGCCCTTTGCTCGACGCCCTCAACGATCTGCTTGGTCGGGTTAGCCATGCCCTCGACAACGAGCGACGCTTCACCGCCGACGCCGCCCACGAGTTGCGCACGCCACTGGCGGCATTGCTGGCGCAGTTGCAGGTGGCGCAACGCGCCCGGAATGATGACGAAAGAACGCAATCGCTGGATCAACTGCAAGCCGGACTGCACCGCGCCGCACATCTGGTCGAGCAAATGCTGCAGTTGGCGCGCCTCGACCCGGAGCACGGCTTGCCGGATGCCGGCCCGGTCTCGCTGACGGCGGTCTGCGAGGATGTGTGTGCGGAACTGGGCAAAGACATTCTGGCGCGGCAGATCGACTTTTCGCTCGATGCCGATGACGAGGGCCGCATCCACGGCAAGGCGGAATGGTTAAGGGTGCTGGTGCGCAACCTGCTCGACAACGCCTTGCGCTACACGCCGCAAGGTGGCGCGATTCGCGTCACCATCCGGCAATCACTTGACGGTGTCACGCTCGAGATCGCCGACAACGGCCCGGGCATTCCCGCCGAACTGCGGGCTGAGGTCTGCCAGCGCTTCCACCGCCTGGATCAGACCGGCCAGCCAGGCAGCGGCCTCGGGCTGGCCATCGTCGCACGCATTGTCGAACTGCATGGCGCAAGCCTGCAGTTGAATGACAGCCCCTTCGGTCAGGGCCTGAGTGTTTGCCTGAACTTCCGGAAAGACTGACGCCCGTCGCACTGTGTTGCTTGCTTGCAGCAAACGCGGAACAGAGATCAGGAAATGGGCGACTTTTCCGGGTTGACCGCAGCATCCGCCGGGGGCAAGGGCGGTTGCGGCCGGCTCATGGTGTAGAGCACGCCGGCACAGCAGCCGAAAAACCCCACCGTGGCGAGCAGGCTGGGCGTCCAGGTGTCGGCGAGGCCACGGCTCTGCCACAGCCAGACGAAGGCGACGAGCGCCGGGATCATCATCAGGGCGCAAAAAATCGCGGTCGCCAGTGCGAATTTCTGGCCGATGTGGCGGGTATTCTGGTTCATTCGACTTCCTCGACCATCAGCCAGATGGCGCGATTGTCGCGGGCATCGCTGGTGGAAATGCTGAAACTGCCGCCCTGATTGCCGGCGGACTGCCGCCCGCCACCTCCCAGTTCAATCCACTCGCCCAGTTGCCCGGAGACGGTGGTCGACAGCCGCTGCTGGCTGATGCCGGCACGCGGATGGTTACCCTCCAGGCTTTCCGATTGCTGGCTGATTTCCAGCGTCACCCGCTGGCCATTCACCCGCGGCGAAGCATAGAAGCCACGACCGATATCACGATAGACAACGGTTTCATTAACAATGGCGCCGCCCGGCCCGACGATGAGTTGCCGCATCGGCAGGGGCAAGGAACGGCCGATCTGGATAAACGCCTGCCCGCCGTCGATGGTCTGAACCATCTGCCCGGCGCGTTCGCCGCGCACGCTCTTGGTGTCCCAGACGGTGGCACCGACATCGGCGCGCCGGGTACTACCGAGCACCACCTGCCCGCTGGCGGCAGCGCCGCGGTCGCTGCTTTCGGCCTGCCGGTTTTCGGTAACGCGGATGATCAATCGACGCGAAGGCGTGTCCATTGCAGCCAATGCCCGCTTGATATCAGCGCGATTGCGCGGCGAGGCCTTGAGAAAGAGCTGATTATTCATCCCGGTCAGCGTTCCGCCCGGCTCGACCAGCGGCAGCAGTGCCGGCAACACCTGCTCGGCTGTCTTGCTGCGCAGTTCGATGATTTCCATCTGTTGGGCAACGGCAAGCATCAACCACAGGCTGATAACTGCGGTGAACGCGGATTTCAGGGCAAATTTAAGCATCAGGCCGACGCCACATGAGGGAGCGCAAGGTATTCACGCGAATTCATCTCGGTCAGACGGCTGACGGTGCGCTTGAACTCGCTGGCCTGCGTGCCTTCGGTGTAAAGATCTTCGGCGGCGCAATCGGCAGTGGCGATCAGCTTGACCTTGTGATCATAGAAAACATCGACCAGCCAGGTGAAGCGACGCGCTTCGGAAGCCTGATGCATCGTCATTTTCGGAATATGCGACAGCAGCACCGTGTGGTAGCTGCGCGAAATTTCCAGATAGTCGTTCTGCGAACGCGGACCGCCGCATAGCGTCCGAAAATCGAACCAGATGACGCCGTTGCCACGACGAACCGTCTCGATATCGCGACCGAGCACCTCGACCTTGCCGCCCTTCTTGCCATCCTCGCCGGCGACCATACGGAAGTAATCGAGCATCTTGCGCTCGGCAGCATCGTCAGACGGGTAATGGTAGATCTCGACCTGCTCCAGCGCCCGCAAGCGGTAGTCGATACCGGCCTCGACCTCAAAGACATCCAGATGCTTGTTGAGCAGCGCGATGGTCGGCAGGAAGCTCTCGCGATGCAGGCCATTGGGATAAAGCATGTCCGGCGGGTAGTTCGAGGTCATGACGATGATCACGCCCTTGCTGAACAAACCTTCCATCAGCCGGCCGAGAATCATCGCATCTGCGATGTCGGAAACGTGGAACTCGTCGAAGCAGAGCAGTCGCACCTCGCGACCGATTTCCTCGGCCAGCTTGAGCATCGGATCGGTCTCGCCCTTGAATTTTTCGAGATCGCGGTGGATCTGCTGCATGAAGGCATGGAAGTGAATGCGCTTCTTGCGACGATAGGGCACGGACTCGTAAAAGCAGTCCATGAGAAAGCTCTTGCCGCGCCCGACCCCGCCCCAGAAATAGACCCCCTTGGGCGGCCTGGGCGGCGAAAGCAGGCGCTTGAAGGTACTGGCGCGATTGACCTTGAAGTACAGGAGATTGGTATACAGGGTCTGCAACGCCGTTGCGGCAGTCATCTGCGCGGCATCGGCAACATAGCCGCGGCTGTCGAGCAGCGCCTTGTAGGCATCGAGCATGCCGTTGGCGGCAACCTTCAACTTGGAATGGGGCATGGTGGAGCGAGTAAATGAAACGATCTGCTATTTTGCCAAAGAAAAAAGGCGGGTGCGTATCCGCAACCCGCCTTTTGCGAAGCTGATTTCAGCTTAGAAGTTCAGCGTGCGCTTGTCGCAAGCCAGTGCGGCTTCGTGGATGGTCTCGGACAGCGTCGGGTGCGCGTGGCAGATGCGTGCCAGATCTTCCGAAGCACCACCGAACTCCATGGCAACGACGCATTCGCCGATCATTTCAGACGCATTCGCACCGATGATGTGTGCACCGAGGATACGGTCAGTCTTCTTGCAGGCAAGAATCTTGACGAAACCGGACGGGTCGCCCATGCCCAGCGCACGGCCGTTAGCCAGGAACGGTACCTTGCCGGCCTTGTACTCAACGCCTTCGGCCTTGAGCGCCTGTTCGGTCTTGCCGACCCAGGCGATTTCCGGCGAGGTGTAGATAACCCAGGGAATGGTGTCGAAGTTGCAGTGACCGGCCTGGCCAGCCATCAGTTCGGCAACCATGACGCCTTCTTCGTGAGCCTTGTGCGCCAGCATCGGGCCGCGCACGACGTCACCGATCGCCCAGACACCCGGCAGGTTGGTCTGGCAGTGGCCATTGACTTCAACAAAACCACGGGCATCCAGCTTCAGGCCAACGCCTTCGGCATTGAGGCCGTCGGTGTTCGGCACGCGGCCGATGGAGACGATCAGACGATCGGCGTCCAGCTTGGCTTCCTTGCCATCCTTGTCAGCGTAGGCAATCGAGACGCCCTTCTTGGTGGTCTTGATCTCGCCAATCTTGACACCCATCTGGATGTTCAGACCCTGCTTGGTGAACAGTTTGAGTGCTTCCTTGGCGACGTCGGTATCGGCAGCGGCCAGGAAGTCAGGCATGGCTTCGAGGACGGTGACTTCGGCACCGACACGACGCCAGACCGAACCCATTTCCAGACCGATGACGCCGGCACCGATGATCGCCAGCTTCTTCGGCACGGATTCCTGATTCAGCGCACCTTCGTTGTCCATGACGATCTTCTGGTCGACCGCAACGTTCGGCAGGTGACGGGCCTTGGAGCCGGTGGCGACGATGACCTGCTTTGCCAGCACTTCCTCGGCGCCAACCTTGACCTTCCAGAAATCGCCTTCTTTGCCGACGAAGGAACCGTGGCCAGCCAGGAAGGTGACCTTGTTCTTCTTCAGCAGCATCTTGATGCCGCCGGTCAGTTGATTGACCACGCCATCCTTGCGCGCCTTCATGGTGGGCACGTCGATGGATGCCTTGCCGACCTTGATACCCTGCGATTCGAAGCTGTGGTTGGCTTCTTCAAACAGGTGCGAGGTGTGGAGCAGCGCCTTGGAGGGAATGCAGCCAACGTTCAGGCAGGTACCGCCGAGACGCGGTTCGCCCTTCGGGTCGGCGTAGGGATTGGATTCGGCACAGGCCGCAGTGAAACCGAGTTGCGAGGCGCGGATGGCTGCGATGTAGCCGCCGGGGCCGCCACCGATGACGAGCACGTCGAATTGCTTGGACATGTTTGAACCTTTCAGATTGCAGATGTGCAAAAGCGCCAGCACCCGATGAGGGGCACTGGCGCCGGCAACGATCGATTAGACGTTGAGCAGCAGGCGGGCCGGATCTTCCAGCGCTTCCTTCATGGTCACCAGACCGAGGACGGCTTCGCGGCCGTCGATGATGCGGTGATCGTAGGACATGGCGAGGTAGTTGATCGGACGCACGACAACCTGACCATTTTCAACCACGGCACGGTCCTTGGTGGCATGGATGCCGAGGATCGCGGATTGCGGCGGGTTGATGATCGGGGTCGACAGCATCGAACCGAAGACGCCACCGTTGGAGATGGAGAAGGTACCACCGGTGAGTTCTTCCATGGACAGCTTGCCGTCCTTGGCCTTGTTGCCGAACTCGGCGATCTTCTTCTCGATGTCGGCGATGGACATCTGGTCAGCGTTGCGGATGATCGGCACGACCAGACCGCGCGGTGAACCAACGGCGATACCAATGTCGATGTAGCCGTGGTAGACGATGTCATTGCCATCGACCGAGGCGTTCAGGATCGGGAACTTCTGCAGCGCGGCGCAGGCGGCCTTGACGAAGAAGCCCATGAAGCCGAGGCGAACGCCGTGGGCCTTTTCGAACTTCTCGGCATACTGCTTGCGCAGTGCCATGACCGGGCCCATGTTCACTTCGTTGAACGTGGTCAGGATGGCGTTCTCGTTCTTGGACTGGATCAGGCGCTCGGCGATACGGGCACGCAGACGGGTCATCGGAACGCGCTGTTCGGTACGATCGCCGAGGCTGACGGCAACGGCCGGAGCCGGTGCGGCAGCAGCCGCCGGCTTGGCGGAAGCAGCAACAGCGTCTTCCTTGGTGACACGACCGCCACGGCCAGTACCGGCGACGTCAGCTGCCGACACACCCTTCTCGTCGAGGATCTTGCGGGCAGACGGGCTGGCCGTACCCGCCGGGGCAGCGGCTGCAGCAGCCGGGGCAGCAGCAGGTGCGGCTGCCTTTGGTGCTTCGGCAGCGGCTGCCGGAGCAGCAGCACCGGCAGTCGCGGCGGTGTCGATCTTGGCGATCAGTTCGCCGGAAACGACGGTATCTCCATCAGCCTTGATGATTTCAACCAGAACGCCGGCAGCCGGCGACGGCACTTCGAGAACGACCTTGTCGGTTTCGATGTCGATCAGGATTTCGTCGCGGGCGACGGCTTCGCCGACCTTCTTCTTCCAGGAGGCAAGCGTGCCTTCGGCAACGGACTCGGAAAGTTGCGGGACTTGAACTTCGATAATGCTCATGGTGACTCCACTCTGCTGTAGTTATCAGTACTCGATCTTGCCCAGTGCGGACTCGATCAAAGCCTTGGTTTGCTCGTTGTGCTTGGCCAGGTAGCCGACAGCCGGCGACGACGATGCCGGGCGCGAAACCAGCAGCATCTTTTGCTTGCTGCTGATCTGCGAGTCGAGGTGGTGGCGGGAAGCGATCCAGTACCAGGCGCCCTGGTTGCGCGGCTCTTCCTGGGCCCAGACGATTTCGGTCGCCTTCGGGTACTTGGCCAGTTCCTTCTCGAGAGATTCCTTCGGGAAGGGATAGAGCTGCTCAAGACGGACGATGGCGATGTCCTTGATGCCCTTCTCGCGGCGGGCGTTGACCAGATCGTAGTAGACCTTGCCGCAGCAGAGAATGACACGCTTGACCTTCTTCGCATCCAGATCGTCCACTTCACCGATGACGCGTTGGAACTCACCCTTCGCCAGATCTTCCAGCGAGCAGGCGGCATCCTTGTGGCGGAGCAGCGACTTCGGCGACATAACGATCAGCGGCTTGCGCTGCATGCGGACAGCCTGACGGCGGAGCATGTGGAAGACCTGGGCAGCCGTGGTCGGCACGCAGACTTCCATGTTCATTTCCGCACAGAGTTGCATGAAGCGTTCGAGGCGTGCGGAAGAGTGCTCCGGACCCTGGCCTTCGTAGCCGTGCGGCAACAGCATGACCAGACCGCAGGCACGACCCCACTTGGCTTCACCGGAAGCGATGAACTGGTCGATGACGACCTGTGCGCCGTTGGCGAAGTCACCGAACTGGCCTTCCCAGACGACGAGTTCGTACGGGTTGGCCGTGGCGTAGCCGTAATCGAAAGCGAGAACAGCCTCTTCCGACAGAACGGAGTCGAAGCACTGGAAGCCAGCCTGCTTTTCCTGCAGATTCTTCAGCGGATGATAGGTGCCGACGTCCCAGCTGGTACGGTTCTGGTCATGGAAAGCCGCATGACGGTGGAAGAAGGTACCGCGACCGACATCTTCGCCCGAAATGCGAACGCCGTAGCCGGAAACCAGCAATGAAGCATAGGCCAGGTTCTCGGCCATACCCCAGTCAACCGGCAGCTTGCCTTCACCCATTGCCGCACGATCTTCGACGATCTTCTTGACGCGGGAATGCAGCGTGAAACCTTCCGGCAGTGTCGTCAGGCACTTCGACAGGCGCTGCAGTTCCTTCATCGGCACCGTGGTATCGCAGGTCTCGATGTAGTTCTTGGTCAGGAACGGCGTCCAGTCAATGGTGTTCGGGTGCTTGTAGCCGGCGAGGACCGGGTTGTACAGCAGTTCGCCCTTGTCGAGATGCGCGCGGTACTCGGCGATCATTGCATCCGGACCATCGGCCGGCAGCGTGCCTTCGGCGATCAGCTTGTCACCATACAGCTTGCGGGTACCCGGATGCTTGGCGATGATCTTGTACATCAGCGGCTGCGTGACCATCGGCTCGTCCTGCTCGTTGTGGCCGAGCTTGCGGAAGCAGTTGATGTCGATGACGACATCCTTCTGGAAGGTCTGGCGATATTCGACCGCGATCTGGGTGACCAGTGCAACGGCTTCGGGATCGTCACCATTGACGTGGAAGATCGGCGCATCGACCATCTTGAAGATGTCGGTACAGTAGTGGCCAGTACGATAGTCGCGCGGATCGGAGGTGGTGAAGCCTACCTGGTTGTTAACCACGATGTGCAGCACACCGCCCACACCGTAACCACGGGTCTGCGCGAAGTTGAGCATTTCCTGGTTGACACCCTGACCGGCCACCGCCGAATCACCGTGAATCAGGATCGGCATGACCTTCTTCTTGCTGCCTTCGCCACGACGAACCTGACGGGCATACACCGAACCGGCAACCACCGGGTTGACGATTTCAAGGTGCGACGGGTTAAAGGCCAGCGTCAGGTGGCACGGGCCTCCCGGGGTGGACACATCCGACGAGAAGCCCATGTGGTACTTGACGTCACCAGCGGACAGATCGCTCTTCTTCTTGCCTTCGAATTCGGCAAAGAGCATCGACGGGGCCTTGCCCAGGGTATTGACCAGCACATTCAGACGACCACGGTGGGCCATGCCGACGACCACTTCATCGACGCCGTTTGCACCACCGGCACGGATGGCTTCATCCATGGAGACGATCAGCGATTCACCGCCCTCCAGCGAGAAGCGCTTCTGGCCGACATACTTGGTGTGCAGATAACGTTCGAGCGTCTCGGCAGCAGTCAGGCGCTCGAGGATGCGCTTCTTCTGTTCGGCGTTGTAGGACGGGCGCGAACGGATGCTTTCGAGGCGCTCCTGCAGCCAGCGCTTCTCGTTGTAGTCGGTCATGTACATGTACTCGACACCCACGGTACCGCAATAGGTCTGGCGCAGGGTTTCGAGAATGTCGCCGAGCTTGGCTTCAGCCGGCAGCCCCTTGAGCGAACCGACGCTGAAGGACTGGTTCAGATCGCCATCGGTAAAACCGTAGAACGACGGTTCGAGCTCGTCGATTTTCGGACGTGCCAGGCGCTTGAGCGGATCCAGATCGGCCCAGCGGGTCCCGAGCGAACGGTAGGCAGTGACCAGTTGGCCAACAGCAGACTGCTTCTTGTGCTCAGCAGCAGAAGATTGAACGACCGGGCGGAAGCCGCCGTTTTTGCCGATTTCGGCGAACGCTGCCACCACCGGACCGTGCGCCACGTCACGCGAGGCGGCTCCCGGTGTCTGGGCCAGCTTGTCAAAATATTCACGCCACTCACCCGGCACAGCAGTCGGGTCGTGGAGGTAGTTTTCGTAGAGCTCTTCGACGAACGGCGCGTTGCCGCCAAAGAACAAGGAGCTATCGAATTTCTGCGTCATCGTAGTCATAGGCATCCCCTTCAGGGTGTTGTTATACCGGCTTGCCGCAGTGCAGCAATCCTTTGAATGCAAAAAAGGCGGCCTAACGGCCGCCCCTTTGTTGCGTATCTTAAGCGCGTTGTGCCAGCGGAACCACGTCGCGCTTGGCAGCGCCAACGTAAAGCTGACGCGGACGACCGATCTTGTATTCCGGATCGGTGATCATTTCTTCCCACTGGGTCATCCAGCCGACGGTACGGGCCAGCGCGAAGATGCAGGTGAACATCTCGGTCGGGATACCGATGGCCTTCTGAACGATGCCGGAGTAGAAGTCGACGTTCGGGTAGAGCTTCTTCTCGACGAAGTACGGATCTTCCAGGGCGATCTTTTCCAGTTCCATGGCCAGCTTGAACAGGCGGTCGTTTTCGAGACCCAGTTCAGCCAGAACCTCGCCACAGACCTTGCGCATCAGCTTGGCGCGCGGATCGAAGTTCTTGTAAACACGGTGACCGAAGCCCATCAGCTTGAAGGAATCGTTCTTGTCCTTGGCGCGGTTGATGTACTCACCGACCTTGGAGACATCGCCGATCTCCTCCAGCATCTGCAGGCAGGCTTCGTTCGCACCACCGTGCGCCGGGCCCCACAGACAGGCGATACCGGCGGCGATACAGGCGAACGGGTTGGCACCTGACGAACCGGCCAGACGGACGGTCGAGGTCGAAGCATTCTGCTCGTGATCGGCGTGCAGCGTGAAGATGACGTCCAGGGCGCGGACCAGCACCGGATTCGGCACGTACTTTTCACACGGATTGCCGAACATCATGCGCATGAAGTTCGCGGTGTAGTCCAGATCGTTGTCCGGATACATGAACGGCATGCCAGTGCTGTACTTGTAAGCCATGGCAACGATGGTCGGCATCTTGGCCACGAGGCGGTTGAAGCTGACGTTACGGTGCTCGGCGTCGGAGAAGTCCATCGCGTCGTGATAAAACGCCGACAGCGCGCCAACGACGCCAGTCATGACGGCCATCGGGTGGGCGTCGCGACGGAAGCCGGAGTAGAACTTGGACAGCTGCTCGTGAACCATCGTGTGCTTCTTGATGGTGTTTTCGAAGTTGGTCTTTTGGGTAGCGTTCGGCAGTTCACCGTTCTTCAGCAGGTAGGTAACTTCAAGGAAGTTGCACTGCTCGGCCAGTTGTTCGATCGGATAGCCACGGTAAAGCAACTGACCGACATCGCCGTCGATAAAGGTCACCTTGGACTTACAGCTGGCAGTCGACAGGAAGCCGGAGTCATAGGTAAAGAGGCCGGTTTTGGCGCCAAGGGTACGGATGTCAACACAATCGTTGCCATGCGTCGGGGACATGATCGGAAAATCAACGGGCGCTTGTCCGTCGATGGTCAAAGTTGCCTTGCGTTCGGTCGTCATAGTGTTCCCTTTAACAGGTGTTGGTTATCACTGCACTGCCAAAAAAGCGGTCAACGTCGAAAATTAGAGCATCAACCTTACTCAACTCTTACGAATCGCCGCCACAATCGGGGCGAAGCGTGGATCGTCACACTCGGTCTTGCCACTCAGCCAATACCAGAGTTCGTGATCTTCCATATCTGCGAGCTCGACAAACACCTTTTTCTCGTCTTCGGTCAGTTTTTCAAAACCGTTATCAAGAAAACGCGTCAGCGTTATATCCAACTCGAGCAAGGCTCGACGGATACAACGCCAACGCAGGCGCTCATATTCGGCACGCTCCATCAGACGGCACGACGAACCATCATGTCCTTGATCTTGCCGATGGCCTTGGTCGGGTTCAGACCCTTCGGACATACGTCAACGCAGTTCATGATGGTATGGCAACGGAACAGGCGATACGGGTCTTCGAGGTTGTCGAGACGCTCGTTGGTTGCCTGGTCACGGGTATCGGCGATGAAACGATAGGCAGCCAGCAGACCAGCCGGGCCGACGAACTTGTCCGGGTTCCACCAGAACGACGGGCAGGAGGTCGAGCAGCAGGCACAGAGGATGCACTCGTAGAGACCGTTCAGCTCTTCGCGATCTTCCGGCGATTGCAGGCGCTCACGCTCCGGTGCCGGATCGTTGTTGATCAGATACGGCTTGATCGAGTGATACTGCTTGAAGAACTGCGTCATGTCGACGATCAGGTCGCGAATGACCGGCAGGCCGGGCAACGGACGCAGGACAATCGGCTGGCTCAGCGAGTCGATATCGGTCAGACAGGCCAGACCGTTCTTGCCGTTGATGTTCATCGCATCTGAACCGCAGACGCCTTCGCGGCAGGAACGACGATACGACAGGGTATCGTCCTTCGCCTTCAGCTTGGTCAGTGCGTCCAGCAGCTTGCGGTCGGTCGGCTCGAGGTCGACCGTGATTTCCTGCATGTAGGGCGCATCGTCCTTGTCCGGATCGTAGCGGTAGATGCTGAATTGAACCGTACGTTTGCTCATTGTCTTCTCCGATTAGTACGAGCGCGTCTTGAGCGCAACAGGCTCGACGGTCAAGGGTTGCATATTCACCGGCTTGTAGGTGATCGAGTTGTCGACCGGCGAGAACAGCGTGTGCTTCAGCCATTCCTTGTCGTTACGACCATTCGGGAACTCGGCGGTATCCGGGGCGTCGTCACGGACGTGCGCGCCACGGGACTCCTTGCGCGCTTCGGCGGAGATCATGGTGGCCTTGGCGACTTCGATCAGGTTTTCCATCTCGAGCGCTTCGGTACGTGCGGTGTTCCAGGCCATCGACTTGTCTTTGATCTCGAGCTGGCGCGCGGCCTTTTCGACTTCAAGGATCTTTTCGACGCCTTGCTTGAGCATATCGCCGAAACGGAACACACCAGCGTGATCCTGCATCGTGCGCTGCATGGCGAGACGGGTTTCGTGCACGTTGGCACCACCCTTGCGACCATCAATGGCAGCGATACGGGCCAGCGACTTCTCGGCGGCATCCTTCGGCAGATCGCGGTGGGCCTTGCCCGCCTTGAGATCTTCAACCGCAGAGTCACCCGCCGACTTGCCGAAGACCAGCAGATCGAGCAGCGAGTTGGTACCGAGACGGTTGGCGCCGTGCACCGAGGCACAGGCACACTCGCCGCCAGCATAGAAGCCCGGCACGACGGTATTGAAGTCACCATCCTTCGGCACAACAACACGACCGGAGTAATGGGTCGGGATACCGCCCATCTGGTAGTGGCAGGTCGGCACGACCGGCAGCGGCTCCTTCAGGCAGTCGACACCGGCAAACTGGATGCCGATTTCGTGAATACCGGGCAAGCGTTTCATGATGGTCGCCGGATCGAGGTGGGTGATGTCGAGCAGGACGTAGTCCTTGTTGACGCCACAACCGCGACCTTCCTTAATTTCGGTCGCCATGGCGCGGGAAACCACGTCACGCGAAGCGAGATCCTTGGCGTTCGGCGCATAACGCTCCATGAAGCGTTCCTTGCTGGAGTTACGCAGGATACCGCCTTCACCGCGGACACCCTCGGTAATCAGCACGCCGGCACCGGCAACGCCGGTTGGGTGGAACTGCCAGAATTCCATGTCTTCGAGCGGAATGCCGGCACGCGCCGCCATACCCAGACCATCACCGGTGTTAATGAAGGCATTCGTCGAAGAGTAGAAGATACGGCCAGCACCACCGGTCGCAAAGATCGTGGCACGGGAGTGGAAAATCACGACCTGACCGGTTTCCATTTCCATGGCGGTGACGCCGAGGACGTGGCCTTCTTCGTCACGGATCAGGTCAAGCGCCATCCACTCAACGAAGAACTGGGTGTTGGCCTTGACGTTCCGCTGGTACATGGCGTGCAGCATGGCGTGACCGGTACGGTCAGCGGCCGCGCAGGAACGACGCACCGGCTTTTCGCCGAAGTTCGACATGTGACCGCCGAACGGACGCTGGTAGATCTTGCCGTTGTCGGTACGGTCGAAGGGCATACCGTAGTGCTCGAGCTCAACGACGACTTCATTGGCCTTCTTGCACATGAACTCGATCGCATCCTGGTCACCGAGCCAGTCGGAACCCTTGACGGTATCGTACATGTGCCACGTCCAGTGATCTTCCTCGGAGTTACCGAGCGAAGCAGCCACACCCCCCTGAGCCGCAACCGTGTGCGAACGGGTCGGAAAAACCTTGGACAGAACCGCGGTCTTCAGACCGGCTTCAGACAACTGGATTGCGGAACGCAGACCGGCACCACCGGCACCGACGATGACTGCGTCGAACTTAAGAACAGGAATACTCACGCTTACAGCCTCCAGAGAATCGCAGCAGCCCACGCGGTGTAACCCACCAGCGCGGTAACGGTCAGGACGTGCAGGGTCAGACGCAGGCCAGTCGGCTTGACGTAGTCCATCCAGATGTCACGCACGCCGATCCAGGCGTGGTAGAACAGGCTGACAAAGAAGAGGAAGGTCAGGAACTTCATGACGCCATGGGCAAACACACCCTGCCAGGCTTCGAAGGTCGACGGACGGACAATGATCAGCACAGCGGCAAGCAGCACGGAATACACGGCCATGATGACCGCGGTGGCGCGCTGGGCAATCCAGTCCTTGAGGCCGTAATGAGCCCCGACAACGGTACGGTTAATCACAGCAGAACTCCCCACAGAACCAGGGTCAGCGGAATACTGACCGCAAGAACAACCGCCGCGGACTGACGGGCAGCTTCTTTTTCGATACCGACGTGCAGGTCAAGCAGCAGGAAACGGATACCCGCGCAGAAGTGATGCACGAAAGCCCAAAGCAGGCCGGCGAGAATCACCTTGACCGGCAGCATGCCGGCGATGGCCTTGAAGGCCGCGAACGACTCGGGAGACCCCACGCTGGCGCCAAACAGCCAGAGCATGACCGGGAAGCAAAGGAACATACCTGCACCGCTGACGCGATGAAGGATGGAAACCTTGCCCGGTAATGGCAATTTGATGGTGGTCAAGTCCAGATTCTTTGGACGTTTCTTAATGGTCATTTCTGCCATGAACTTCATTCCTCGCGTAAAGGTGCGGTTTTCCGCTTGTACGTGGTTTGAAAAGAACTGTAATTATACATTCAAAATGTAACAGGCGTGAGGTCCCGAAAGCATTTCAAAAGACTTGAAAACCCCCGTCCGCAATACGTATTTACCCTAATTCGTTTCGATAGTAATGATGGTGGGTGCAATAAAGGCCGCGGCGCCATTCGACCGGCCGGTTACCGTAGGTATAGGCCGTCCGCTCCACCAACAGCAAGGCCTCGCCGACCACCACTCCGAGCCGGCCGGCACTTTCCGCATCGGCACCCACGGCACGCAGGCGCTCCTCGGCTCGAATCATGCGCACACCGAAATCGCTTTCGAAAAGCGAATACAGCGAACGCTCACCGCCACGCAGCCGATCCAGCGTCAAACCATCAAAAAGCTCCGGCACCAGATAAATTTGATCAAACACGACTACGTCGCCGTTGAAGCGCAGCAAGCGCTTGACCAGCAGCACCGGGGATCCCGCAGGGATTTCAAGTGCGGCGGCAACATCCGGCGCCGCCGGGATCGACTCGCAGGAAAAAGGTTCGCTGACCGCCTGCGCCGTGCGACCATCATCCGGTACCAGGCGCAGAAAGCGGTAGAACGAACGCGGATCGTCATGGGTGGCGACAAACGTCCCCTTCCCCTGGCGCCGCACCAGCATGTTTTCCGCCGCCATCTCATCAATGGCCTTGCGCACGGTTCCCTGGCTAACATTGAACCGCTGCGCCAACTCGCCTTCGCTGGGAATGGCGTCACCCGGCCCCCATTCGCCCGACTCCAGGCTACGGATCAGGAAATCCTTGATCTGCCGGTAAAGCGGGCTAAAGGTTGGAGCCGGCGCGCGAGCCGGGTTGCGTGAGTTATCGCGGGTCATCGGTCAGATTTCAGCACAATTCCCCCCCAGCGTCCACGAAAAGTTGTCTTATATAAGACTCCGTGAAACCACCCCACTTTTCATGCGGCGATCCACCGGCTAACTCCCTGAAAATTCGAGGGGCCAAAAAAAGACCCGCACTAATTGCAGGTCTTTGAAAGTTTGCCCCTTTATCACTTTTCCGCTCACTACATATAATACTCCGCCGTCATTTGTCGGAAATCCAATGACGACGAGGAGGCCTGGGACCGGCGTAACACATCCCTGTCAGCATAAACGCTCTTAGACTCGGCATAGACATGACTATTTACTACCCTAATAAGGATCTCACCGACCGAGCATTGGAGTTGATGCGTGTGCTTACTGAGATGCCACAGTACGAATTTGGATGGATTCTCAGCGGCATGATGCACCGGGTTCAGCATCACGATCCAGACTATCGACGCGAAGCGCAGAAGAGAGTCGACGCGGCGGTTCAAGGTATTCTAGTCGTGTATCTGTTTTCTATTTTCGATGAGTACACTACCGACGAGATGCGCGGTGAGTGGATGACGGCTGACGACAAAAACACGCTGGCTGCGTACCGGCACATTAGAAACAGCATTGCGCACGGATTCGGTGGTAAGCGAGCAAAAGGTTGCCGCTGGCGGGGACATTTTGAAGCAAAGATGAACTCGCCGGAACCGTTTCCTGGGGTTGTGTGGGACAAAGAGGCCGACACAATTGATTTGACCACTTCGGGCATTGCAAACAGTTGTCACAATTTCATGTCACATGTTGCGCAACGCCTAGCCGGGCATCTAGCAAATGACAACAAACCACAACGTTCATAGGCGTTCTATTCCAGCCCATTACTCTCCACTTAACGTTATACCTTTGAGCATTAATAGATGACTGCCCCGAAACTCTTTATCTCGTACAGTTGGTCAAATGCAGAACACGAACAGTGGGTCATTGATCTTGCGACGGAACTGCGTGAATCTGGCGTCGACGTTATTTTGGACAAATGGGACCTCAAAGAAGGACACGATGCCGTTGCCTTCATGGAAAAGATGGTCACTGACTCAGAAATCAAGAAAGTGGCCATCATCTGCGACGAAAAATATGCCGCCAAAGCAGATGGACGAGCTGGGGGTGTAGGTACAGAAACGCAGATCATCTCAAGGGAAGTTTATGAGAACCAGGCCCAAGAGAAATTTGTAGCGGTTGTACGCGAAAAAGATGGGAGCGGCAAAGCGTGCCTTCCCACTTACTATAAATCTCGAATTTATATTGATCTCAGTGAAGCAGACAGGTACGCAGACAATTTCGAGCGCCTACTGAGATGGATTTTCGATAAGCCGCTCTATGTCAAACCAGAACTCGGCAATAAACCCTCATTCTTGTCTGAGGGCGAGCATGTTTCGTTGGGTACATCGGCCATCTTCAAGAGGTGTATTGACGCAATAAAGAACCATAAAGCACATGCTGCCGGAACCCTCGACGAGTACTGCACGGCATTTACTGAAAACTTGGAGAGATTTCGCATCTCAAGACCGGATGGCGAATTTGACGATGCGGTAATCAAGAACATCGAGGAATTTCTACCATTCCGTAATGAAGCGATCCAGTTAATTATTGCTGTTGCGCAGTACGCACCGGAAGAGCAATTCATACAGCGGCTACATCGCTTTTTTGAAAGCATGATTCCCTACATGAGCAAGCCTCAAAGCATTTCTCAATGGAACGAATGGGATTTCGACAATTACAAATTCATAGTTCATGAGTTGTTCTTGTATGCACTTGCTGTTCTGCTGAAGCATGATCGGATAGAACAAGCGAACTACCTTCTACAACAGCAGTATTACCTACCAGGAAACTCAGACTATGGCCGCGACTCAATGGTCAGCTTTATCGTCATTCGTGAATACATGCGCTCATTGGAGCACCGTAACAAGCGACTAGAACTTCGGCGACTTTCCCTCAGAGCGGACTTATTAAAGGAGCGTTGCGCTGGCACTGGGATCGACTTCCGCTATCTGCTTCAGGCGGATTTTGTAGCATTCATGCGTGCAGAAGTTGAGGCGCAGGACGATTACAAAAGATGGTGGCCTGAAACGCTTATCTACCTCGGCCATTTCAATAGCCCGTTCGAAATCTTTGCTAGGTCAGCCTCAAAAACCTACTTCAATAAATCGAAGATATTGCTGTCTATTGATACGCCCAAAGACCTAGAGGCGCTACTCAATAGCTATCAGGATGGATCAGGCAGGTTACCGAAGTGGGAATTCCGAGGGTTTAATCCTGCATCACTGCTTGGATATGAACATCTCGCAACTCGCCCTTGAATCAAGCAGCTGAATAACAAAGCAAGATGTCCATTTCCCCAGAAATCATTAATCGCTCTTAGAGCGAAAACACGCCATCGCCGAACAACATCATTTATCAAGCAGCGCCACCGCCCGCCTCGATGATTCCGCCGGCGACAGACTGGCGTAGTAATTCTGGGTGGTAGCAACGGAAGCGTGGCCAAGGATCACGCTCACATCGCTGATCGACAGACCACCACGAACCAGTTTCGAAGCCAGCGTTTTTCTCATCGTGTGGTACGTACAGTTCTCGATGCCAGCACGACGGGCCGCGGCTGAAATGCCGCAGATGGCGTAGTTCCGATGACCGCCCTTCTTGTTGGTGAAGATGTACTGCTCGCTATCCTTGTTCTGGCTACGGCGAGACAGGACTTCATACAGGCGCTCGGTCATATATAAAGTAGACTCGTTATTGACCTTGCCCCGATACAGGCGAATGGTCCGTTCCTTGAGATCGATCCGTGACCACTCTAGGGAAGCGATTTCTTCATGACGAGCGCCGGTATCCAGCAAGGCAATCACGAAATCGTAGGCATCCTGTCGGATTCTCCGAGTTTCTGAAGATTGAGTTTCCACGGGTCCAAATCCGTGCATTGGTTTGTTCGGATCAAGTTCAGCCAGTAACCTCACCTCCTCTTCCGCCGTCAAATAGCGAACGGGTTTCTTGCCCTGCTTGATCTTGTGGTCCGCCTTAAATTTCTTGATGTCGATCTCAGGAACACGGTAGCCAAGTTGTTTCGCCGTGGTCATCAGTCCATTGAAAAAGACCAGTTCGTGAAGGAAGGTAGATGTCGCAATCCCTTCTGCTTTACGGGCCATCATCAACCGGAATAGGTCTTTGCCGGTCATCTCATGAATGGGCGTTGACGGGTCGAATCCGAATACCTTCACAATTTCCTTGGTGATGTTGTTCTTTTTGAACCCGAGCAACTTGTACGAATAGCACTGCATCTGGGCAAAACTCTTACTCCCCGTCCGTGTCGAAAGATGGATTTCAATGATGTCCTTGAGAGTAATTTCTTCTTTGGTGTCGAAATGAATACCCTCGATCATCTGCTTCCGGGTTTCATTCTCGATCTTCTGGGCCAGCACCTTGTTGGCTGTCTTTGTTGAACGGAAAACGGTCTTTCCATCGATCATAAAACTCATGTACCAGTACGGGCTTTTTGCGTGTCTGACTAAACTCATATGATTCTCCTGATGGTTATTTTTTATGTGCTACGAAACTATTTATTGCTCCAGACCAGGGTCATCACCAATCGGATTTAGGGCAACAAGTCAGGCAGCAACGATCAGGAAAATCGATATATTAAAAAGTTATAGGCTGTTGTCTTTTTCGTAAAAAATAGTCTAGAAAAGATACGCACAGACCCTAACTCGGCTCATAAATAGAAGGAAGAGAAACAAACTCATCAAATGGAAACGCCCTCCGTCATACCCTTCTGTCGGAACGAGAGTCGGACACTCCCAGCATCACGGACCCTACGACTTAAAATATGAGCCAACTTGGGAGCAGTCTACTTTTTTGAACTGTTTATCAGTTATGAGTTGGGCTACACCTCCGGTCACGCTCTGGGTTACTTCAAACCCTAAAGTGGGAGGGCAATGGATTTTTATCAATGGGTTCGAGTTTGCTTAAAAAAACAAGGATGAGCGTCACTGGAATGAGCGGAGCGAATGAACAGTGAAGCGAAATCCTTCCGACCGAAGGGAGGTATCACTGGTCTGATTGGATGAAACCGAACCGAATTACATGGGGTTGCGTTTTGTCCACCCGATGGCATTTTCTGATCAAACCCGATGACCAGATGGATACACCCTACGGGCTACGCCCTGCGGGTGAAAAACATGGATTGGCCACTGCGTTCTCGGCCTGCGGCCTCACCAATCCATGTTTTTGTTCTTTTGAAGAAAAACCGGAAATTGGACAAGAACACCAGATCAATGCCAGTTGATATCACCGGCCAATGACTTCATGTCGAACCCAATGGCGGCATCAGCACCAAAGTTTCACCAATCAAACAGCAACCAACGGAAACCAGTGACCTCCATTGAGCCCATGTCATCTGGCCATTGCATCTACGGCAAGGGTTCCGTTTTTTACCCTAATTCTCAAAAGTTGAATTTGGGTTGAATTGGTGTAAAAAAACAAAGCCCATGACCGAAACAATAACGGTACATGGGCCAGTCAAACCACATTGATTGAGCGCGTTTCCTATATCTCGACACTCCCCTACACTCGAAAATCGCTTATACGACGATTACGATGTGTTTTTAGTGTGGAGATTACGCTTTCGGAGTACGGGTTTTGCGTGGGGAAATTTTAGACGTCACCAGTTTCAGAACATCCTTGGCCAATACACCAGCGTCTTCGGCCACTTTCTCGATGTCAGCAATGATCGCTTTGACGGCCTTGTGATCAGCAGACAGAGCAGATTTGGCTTTAATACGAGCTTCGATTTCTGCCTGCTTTTGCTTCAGATCTTCCAGTTGTTGTTCCAGGGTACGACGTTGGCCTTTGGGCATTTCAATCTCCAGAAATAGAAGTTACCAGTAAATTGTAACCCAAATAAAAAAGGGAGCACATTGGCTCCCTTGAATGTTGAAACGGCAAACTGATCTATTTGTTCTTAGCCAGGATCAGTTGAATGTAGGTCTTGGCCCCTGCTGGAGTCAAATTGGCCTGACTGATGAACAACTCGACGTATTCTTTCCGTGATAGACCGGGATTCGCGTTCCAGATCTCAACACATGTTTCCATCTTGGTCGGTCCTTCACGCTTTGCCTTGCCATCTAGTTTGCGGAGTTCTGATCGCAACTGTTTGATGGCTTCCTGATGTTCAATGATCTGCTTTTCGAGATCATTCACACGGTTCAGACGATCTACTTCTGCTTGTTCAGGATCAATCTCAGAGGAAACAGTATCAATCGTTTCAACCGTCTCGATGATCTCTTCAACGGGATCAGAAACAGCTTCGATAACGGTTTCCTGTTCTTCTACAACGACATCATCAACTTCAGATTCAGAACCAAAAAACTTACTGGACTTGCGGGACATGTCAGACTCCTTCGATTGGCTTGATGAGAACGATGCGGATTGATTTCTTGGAGCCGGTCATTTGTTCAACCAGCTTCTTCAATTCCGCTACACAGTCCTCGATGTTGTGAACTTCGACAACATCTCTAAAGCAAGGGAGGAATCCTTTGACGGTATAGAGAACTTCGTATTTCATGATGCCTTCCCCTGCTGATTGATGTTGAGTCCAGCATCAAACAATCAGAGGAAAAGACAACGGCGATTTATGTTGTTGTAGGGCTGGTGCTCGGCCAATCCGGCCGTTCGAATCACTTCACTCTTCGGTCAGCAAACTGCTGGTTACCTGCCGCGCAGTAAGCAGAAGCGAGGAACGGCAGCATTTATATCTAACAAACTCTGCTTCGACAGAAAAACCAAGTAACGTTGGTGCGAAAGCGACGGGCACCTCTCTCCCTGACCATTTCCGGCGAAAAGCTTTCAAAAATGTAACGCGGGGGTCAGCTTCCTGTTGGTATCGGACTCCTAAGATGACATCACGGTTGGACGAAATGAGTCCGACACGATTAACCCGATGTCACAAGGAGAGAACCATGAAAACGAAATTTTCCCAATTAGCCCTGATCGCTGCGATCAGCCTCGCTGCAGCTGGAACGAGCTACGCTCACGAGGATTATTCCGAGGCCGGCACCAACCATTGGCTGAGCCACGTTTCAGAAACCAAGAGCGCACCGACGGCAAATCAACTGGCTTCGTTTGGTTACACGGCCACGAAAAACGCCGACCGAGAGGTCACTCTGTCCAGCGGTAGCAAATATCTGAACGTCACGCGTCTGGAGACCATCAAGATCAACGTCGCTGGCAAGAGCGTCGTCTGGACCTTCGACACGCTGGGGACCGCGCCGTTTCCACTTTCCAAGATCATATCGGGAGCCGACGGCATCACCGTCTACGTGACCGAAAACCCTGCCTATCAGGGCGGCTGATCAACCTGACGGCTAGGTGATGCAATTGTCACCCAGCCGTTGGCAAATTGTCAGGATCGAATCCTTAATATTGATATCGCAGTACAACAGCACCTATTCATGAGGAGATGAAAATGTTCAAGAAGATGCTCGCAATCGTGGCCCTGAGTTCCCTGGGTGTTACCGCCTACGCAGTTGATGCTTCTCAAGTCGAGAAGTCCATTGAGTTGAAGGACGGTTCGACTGTTTATATTTTCAAAGACGGCAAGATGGGTATGGAAGACAAATATGGTCGCGCAACCTATATGGAATCTGGCCATGTGATGGAAACCAAGGACGGCAAAAAAATCATCATGAACGGAAACGAAATCTGGCGTGTTGACGAATTGCTGCACAAATACCATCGCGGTTAATTTCCCGCATCACTCGAATTCGGCGGCTCCTTTGGGAGCCGTTTTCATTTTGAAGTACCGTTCAAGCATCGCCTTCAATTCCTGACTCCATTGGGCATGATCTCTGGATTGGCCTTGTGCGTATAGCACCGGAGCAACCTGCCGGAAAACGGCATGAATCTTTGGATCGAAATGCTGGTCATCTTCCCGTTCCATGATGCTCAACGTCTCTTCCAATGACAAGGCTGGTTTATACGGGCGAACAGAGGTCAATGCGTCGAACACGTCGACCAGGGCAAAAATCCGTGCGGCCAACGGTATTGCCTCGCCAATGAGCCCATCCGGATACCCTTTCCCGTCGAAGCGTTCGTGATGATGCCGGATGGTCTTCTCTGCGCCAGCCAGCCAGGGATTGCCGGCGACGATCTCGATGCCGAGCATGGCGTGGGTCTTCATGACCTGAAATTCTTCGCTGGTCAGCCGTCCCGGTTTCAACAGAATCTGATCCGGAATGCCGATTTTTCCAACGTCGTGCAGAAAGGCGCCCAGCACCAGTTCGGCAATGGTTTCCTTGCCAACACCCAGTGCTTCGGCAAGTGAGACCGCATAGCAGGTAACCCGGTAGTTATGGGCGTCGGTATCTGCGTCACGCTTGGCGATGGCGTTTCCAAGGGAGCGCAGCAGCGAAAGATTGGATTCCAGGAGTCGAGACGACAATGCCACCGTTTGGCCCAGCAATCCCGACATTAACGGGTAAAGCAACAGCGCTGCCGCGAATACTGATATCGAGGCCGTCAGCGCAGCCCCGCGAATCTGTTGTTCTCTCTCTTGCAGTGCCGAGCGGGACACCAGGCTGATTCCCTCGACATAGCCTGCAAGACGGCCATCACTGGTGGTCATCGGCAGAATGACCTGAACCAGTTCTTCGCCAGCCACCGAAAATCGTTTGCTATGGCTGCCTGGAGCTGGCGGCCATGGATGGCGCTGTTGTCGGGCGATCTCTTTCAGCGACTCGGGGAGTGACCGCCAAGCATCAAACACCATCTCCGTATTGGGCGAAAAAACTCGAATCCCGACAAACTCATCGGTCAGCAACTGCGAAATCGCGGAATGGCTATCTCCTTTATCCCCGCCGACCGCCATTTGCATGGCGGGCGACTCGAAATGCCTGACCCCCGCTATGGCGCGTTCAAGGGTGCGCTGCTCTACGCGATACGATTCGACCCAGTAGGCAAGACCTCCCGCGAGACTGCCAACCAGGAGCGCACCTATACCGAGGCGCCGCGCCAACATGCGGCGCAATTGCCGGTGTGTCTGGGGCAGTTGAATAGCGTTCATTTCAGATTCTGTAGCAGTTCCATGAAGTGCTTGAAGTGGCCGCTGACGCGATCGAGTGAGAATTGGTGCATTAACGAATTTTCAGCCATTTTCTGTCGTTCGACATCCATTTCCACCGTGTTGCCATCAGTAGCCGCTTGGTAAGGTACGTGATACTTTAGTGGGAATGGTGATGTTTGCCCGGTGCCCGAGAGATGTCCGGTAGCCGTGCTCGTCAATGGCAACGATGAGGAGGCACCTTGAACGATTTTGGCAGCCTCTTCAATGTCAATATCAACGGCCTTATAACCTGGAGTATCGGCATTGGCGATGTTCGAGGCCAGGAGTTGCTGCCGATAGACACGAACACCCAGCATTTTCTGCTGAAAATTGTGACCGGCATGACCGCCTTGTCCAACTGTGAAGTGATTGGGATGGGCTGACGCCGTGCTGGAGGCCATTCCGGAAGAATGCCCAGTGTGCCCAACTACCCCGGCACCTTGTCCGCCATGATTGCCATGACTGACCACTGGGTTGTTTGCCTGCTGAACAATCGCCTGATTCAAGGCCTCGGAAAACCCTCCGTTGTTGGCCCCCCCCGAGGACGCACTATGTCCCTCGTGCCCTCCTTGAACAGAAGTAGATGGGGGAATTGCCGGTGGGATAGGAGGGGCTCCAGCCATGACACTGATTACTCGTTCATGATCAGGATGGCCTTCACCGGATCAATCTGGCCGACGCCATGCCATTTCAGATCGCTGTTTGCTACGGCCGGCTTTGCCAGGCATCCATGATTGCATTCGATGATCCAGCGTTTCTGAAGCACCGTTCGACAATAGTTGTAGGTAAGCAGCTTCGGGTCACTGCCGACCGCAAGCGCCAGCGTGCGACATACACATCGATCGCCGTGCTCTGCCGGTTTGTGGATATCCATGACTGAAATGCCGAGGCCTCGATTCCGAGGCCTTTACTGGGCAGTTACTTTCCATCTCGCGGATGGAAATGTTTGCTCTTGTCCTTGGCTGCGTTCGGCTTGTCAGCCTTTGCATCCGGCATGCTTTGCGGCATTCCGGTTTTTTCCTGGACATGGGAATGTGGCTTGGAAGCAGCCTTGTCAGCCTGTCCTTCGGCAGCCTTCGGCGCAGCGGCCTTTTCGTCGGCGAAGACGACGCCGGTCATCGTGGTGCCAGCAAACAGAACGGCGGCAATGAGGGAGGAAACTTTCATGATCTTGACTCCTGAGTTTTGGGGATTTCAACGGTCCGAATCGAATGGACAGATTCAGTTTGTGCTTCTGTCACTGTCAATAGGATGACTTGTTGATTACATTGTTGTCAGGAAGTGTGGCCAAATACGGATTCACCAAATGCCCGATTGCGTCGGCAAGCGCATCACGCAATTGCCGTTCGCAACACCACATCAAAATTCCGTCCTCCAGTGCATCCTGGGCCATCTGGCGAAGTTCATCCAGGTTCTCATTGAGTACCTTGATTTTTTCCGTACAGGCAATGACCTTGCCGGAAGAGTCTTGCCAGCGCACCGACCCCGACGAACTCATCATCGAGTTCACTTTGTCGAATGTTGGGCTAGTACCTGCAAAACCCGGTGCTGGTACTCCATGCTGTCGAGGGTGTATGCCTTCCAATACTCGATGGATAAATTGCCGACTGCAGCCCACCATGCCCCGCTTTGCCCAGGATCATCCAGAGACAGCGATGAAGTTTGCTCAAGGAGTTCCTTGAGCGGGGAAAACTGCGTGGAAACCATCTTTTCCAAACAATCGAGATTCACGCCAACCAACTGGGAAACCAAATGGAAGTCGGGGGATGTGTTGAAAATTGCGAACGAATTGTGTGCGGACATGATTTTCTCCCTGCGGCACGATCAAGGCCCATTGCCTCGTAGGGGGAGTTTGCCTGTGGGTAGCTGTCGCACCCATAACGGGAACATTACAACTCGGTCACTGTTTCGTCAGCTTGTTGCCGTGCTGTTCACTGGGAGCGATTATCTATTGAGTCTGGGCACTTAGCCCCAGAAAGACCTGTTGCCTCCGCCTCTCGAATTCGCCTGCGGAAACCTGCCACTGTGGGTTATGGGGGGAGTTCAGTTCGACAGCGACAATCCGACGCACATAAGCCAGCGCGGATGCCTTGCCTCGCGTAAGCCGCAACAGATCCGGCATTGCCGCATCGAAGGCATCGCGATGATGGTCTCTCAGATCGGTGGTGAGCACCACAAGAATGGCAACGGCATCCTCAAACGGTCGCATTGAATCGTCTTCTTTGGACAGTTTCCCCCCTGATAGTGCTTTGTTTGAAGCATCCGCTATTGGATGCCAACCTTCCGCTGCTCAGCCCGCACATAGGCGGTGACGTGGGCGACGTCGTCCGGCGTCACCCCTTTCACCGGAGCCATGTCGCCAAACTTCCAGTGATGGGCCCGCACACCGTTGGCCACGGCCAACTGGAACGCCGCATCGGCATGATGTGACGGCTCATAGATCTTGTGCAGCAGGGGCGGTCCCTTTTCCGATCCCTTCAAGTCGCCGCCATGACAGCCCGCACAGTGATTGGCGAACAGCGCCTTGCCCGTGCCGGGATTGGGCATTAGGCCGGGACTGGGTTTGGGAATGCTCCAGCCTTGAGCCTGGGCAAGGCTTGGCAGCATGGCCACAACAAGAGCCACAGGAATCCAATGCGAAAGCTTGTGTCTCATTGCTCCATCCCCCGTTTCATTCGCCACTGCTTGACCAGGGCGTAGATGGCGGGGATGACTGCGAGCGTCAGCACCGTCGAGGAAATCATCCCGCCAACCATCGGCGCCGCAATGCGACTCATGACTTCTGAGCCGGTACCGGTACCCCACATGATCGGCAACAGGCCGGCCATGATCGCCACCACCGTCATCATCTTCGGGCGAACCCGCTCCACGGCGCCTTCCATGATGGCCTCGTAGAGATCGTGCAGGGTTGGCGCTTGGTTTTCCGTCCGGCGCTTGGCCTTCAGCGCTTCCCAGGCATGATCAAGGTAAATCAGCATGATCACCCCGGTTTCCGCTGCAACCCCGGCTAGGGCGATGAAGCCCACGGCGACGGCAACGGACAGGTTGTAACCGAGCAACCACATCAACCAGACCCCGCCGACCAGCGCAAACGGCACCGACAGCATGACAATCAAGGTCTCTGTCAGACGTTTGAAGTTCAGGTAAAGCAGCAGAAAGATGATCAACAGCGTCACCGGGACGACGATCTTCATTTTCTCGATCGCGCGCTCCATGGATTCGAACTGGCCGCTCCAGGTCGCGTAATAGCCCGGCGGGAATTTCACGTTTTCCGCCACCGCCTTCTTGGCATCGGCGACATAGCCACCGATGTCGCGTTCGCGAATGTCCACGAAGATATAGGCGGAAAGCAACGCGTTTTCAGTCCGGATGCCGGGCGTTCCCTTGGCCACCTCGACGCGGGCCAATTGGCCGAGCGGAATCATTGCCCCCTCCATGGTCGGCACCAGCACCTCGCGGGCAATCTGCTGCGGATCGGAACGAAGTTCACGCGGATAGCGCACGGTGACGCCAAACCGTTCGCGCCCTTCGACGGTCGTGGTAACCATCTCGCCGCCCAAGGCCTGGCCGATAACATCCTGCAAATCGCCGACCGCCAGCCCATAGCGGGCCAACTGGGTGCGGTCCGGTTCGATATTCAGGTAAAAACCGCCGGTAATCCGTTCCGCGAAAGCCGAGGTAGTGCCTGGAACTGCCTTGACGACCGTCTCGATTTCGCGGGCCAGTCGTTCCATCTCGTTGAGATCCTTGCCGAACACCTTGATCCCGATTGGCGTCCGGATGCCGGTCGACAGCATGTCGATGCGCGCCTTGATCGGCATCGTCCAAGCGTTCGATACGCCCGGGAACTGCAAGGCCTTGTCCATTTCGGCGATCAGCTTGTCGGTCGTCAATCCAGGGCGCCATTCGGATTCCGGCTTCAGATTGATCACCGTCTCGAACATCTCCGTCGGCGCCGGGTCCGTTGCCGTGTTGGCACGACCCGCTTTGCCATAAACCGATGAGACTTCCGGGAAACTCTTGATGATCTTGTTCTGGGTCTGCAACAGTTCCGCCGCTTTGGTGATCGACATCCCGGGCAGCGAAGCCGGCATGTAGAACAGCGTGCCTTCATTCAGCGTCGGCATGAACTCGGAGCCCAACTTGCTGGCCGGATAAATCGAGACCACCAGCGCGAGCAGTGCGGCCACGATAGTGGTCTTTTTCCATTGCATGACGCCGGCGATGATCGGGCGATAAGCCCAGATCAGGAAACGATTCACCGGGTTTTTCGATTCCGGCATGATTTTGCCGCGAATGAACAGCATCATCAGCACCGGCACCAGCGTCACCGACAGCAATGCAGCGCCCGCCATCGAGAAGGTCTTGGTGTAGGCCAAGGGCGAGAACAGACGTCCTTCCTGGGACTCCAGCGTAAAGACGGGCAGGAAGGAAACGGTGATGATGAGCAGCGAGAAGAACAGTGCGGGGCCGACCTCTTTGCAGGCCGCAATCATTGCCTCGATGCGATCCCCGTGGGTATGATCCTCCGGCAAACGCTCGATGTGCTTATGGGCGTTTTCGATCATCACGATGGCCGCATCGATCATCGCCCCAATGGCAATGGCGATACCGCCCAGACTCATCAGGTTCGAGTTCATTCCCAGCAATCGCATGGCGATGAAGGCAATCAGCACCCCGACCGGCAGCATCAGGATGGCTACCAAAGCACTGCGCATGTGCATCAGGAATACGACGCAGACCAGCGCGACGATGAGACTTTCTTCCGCCAAAGTGCGCGTCAAGGTGTCAATCGCACGGTGAATCAATTCCGAACGATCATAGACCGTCTGGATCGTCACGCCCTCCGGAAGCCCGGCAGAAATCTCACCAATTTTTTCCTTCAAGTTGTGAATGACCTCCAGCGCGTTCTGGCCGTAGCGCGCCATGGCGATACCGGAAACCACTTCACCTTCACCGTTCAACTCGGTGAGACCGCGCCGCTCGTCCGGCGCCAGTTCGACACGGGCAATGTCACGAACCAAGACGGGCGTCCCGCCTTGTGACTTAACCACCAGATTTTCAATATCGCCTGTGCCCCGCAGATAGCCCTTGCCGCGCACCATGTATTCGGTTTCCGCCATCTCGACGACACGCCCGCCGACATCGCGGTTCGATTCCCGAATGACCTTTGAAACCGCCGCTAGCGGAATGCCATAGGCGCGCAACTTCACCGGATCAACCGTGACCTGGTAGGTCTGGACGAAGCCGCCAATCGAAGCCACTTCGGCGACGCCATGTGCCTTGGTCAGTTGATAGCGCAGATACCAGTCCTGCAGCGTCCGCAGTTCGGCCAGCGTCTTGTCCTTGGCGAGCAGCGCGTATTGATAGACCCAGCCGACGCCCGTGGCGTCCGGACCGATTTGCGGTGTGACGCCCTTGGGCATGCGGCCGGCGGCAAAGTTGAGGTATTCCAGTACCCGGGACCGCGCCCAATAAATGTCCGTGCCGTCTTCAAAAATGATGTAGACGAAGGACGCGCCGAAGAAAGAGAAGCCGCGAACCACTTTGGACTTCGGCACTGACAACATGGCCGTCGTCAGCGGATAGGTGACCTGATCCTCGACGACCTGTGGCGCCTGGCCGGGGTATTCGGTATAGACGATGACCTGCACGTCTGAGAGGTCGGGCAAGGCATCGAGCGGCGTTTTCATGACCGCAACGACACCACCGACGACAACAAACAGCGTGGCGAGCAGGACGAGGAAGCGGTTGCGCCCCGACCATTCAATGATTTTGGCGAGCATGGTATCCCCTGTCAGTGGCCTGCGTGGGGATTGGCCGCCACTTTTCCAGCCATCGGTTTGATGCTGGTGACGACCCATTCACCTGGTTTTCGCTCGACAAACTCGAAGGCCACCGTCGCACCCGGTTTGAGTCCGCTCAACAGCGCCGGCGTCGCGACCTGGAACTCCATGGTCATGCCCGGCCATTTGAGACTGGCGACCGGCCCGTGATTGAGCGTCAGCATACCTGCCTTGGCGTCGAACCCCTCGACCGTGCCTTCGGCCTGATGCCCGACAGCAGCAGGCTTGGCTGACTCCGGCTTCGGCTGGCTGCCGTGGCTAGCATGGCCGAAACCGCCGACCGCCGCCTTCAGGTTGCTTTCGGCGTCGATCAGGAAATTGGCGGCAACCACCACCGGCTCACCATTCTTGACGCCTTCAAGCACCTCAACATGGTTGTCACTGCGTTGCCCCAGCTTGACCTCGCGTGGCTCGAAACGGCCTTCCTTCGCCTGGACCAGCACGATGCGGCGGGTGCCGCTGTCAATCACGGCCGAGGTCGGTACGGTAACGACTTCTCCCTTTGCGCCGACCGGCAACTCAACCTGGGCGAACATGGCCGGTTTCAGCAACTGACCGGGGTTCGGCAGTTCGACCCGAACCGGCACCGTCCGCGTCTCGGCCTTCAGGGTCGGATAAACGTAGGTAATCGTGCCTTCGAACACTTTGTCCGGGTAGGCATTGATCCTGACCTTGGCTTTGGCGCCGGTCTTGACCTGACCAATGTCTTGCTCGAAGACATCGGCAACCACCCAGACCGCCGAGAGGTCGGCCACCTGATAAAGCGCCTCGCCCGGCATGAAACGCATGCCCTGCAGGGCTTTCTTTTCGGTGACGATGCCGGCGACCGGTGAGCGGAAAGTCAGCGTGCGCCGTACTTCACCGGATTTTGCCAGCGCCTTGACCTGCTCCTCCGATATATCCCAGTTTTTCAGACGCAACAGGCTTGAATCGGCCAGTTGCTTCATGCCGTCCCGCGCTTGGCCGCCGGCTTCCTTCAGCGATTCGACGCCTTGGGCGGCAATCGCGTATTCGCGCTGGGCGGAAACCAATTCCGGGCTATACACCTCAAACAGCGGCTGCCCCTTGCTGACCGGCTGGCCCGTGACATTGACGTGCAGGCGTTCGACGTAGCCCTCGAACTTAGGAGAAATCGCGTAGATGCGGCGCTCGTCCGGCTCGATCCGACCGGCGGCGCGTACCACCTTGTCAAGGATGCGCAATTGGGCGGCTTCGGTTCGAACGCCCAGTTTCTGTACTTTTTCGGTGCTTATCTTTATCTGGTTGGCCGATGCCGGATCGTCGTCCTGCTCTCCCTCATAGACCGCGATGTAATCCATCCCCATCGGGTCTTTCTTGGGCACCGGCGAGGTGTCGGGCAGTCCCATCGGATTGCGGTAGAACAGCAGCTTTTTCTCTTTCTTGGCCGGCTCGGCCGGGGCGCTGGTGACCGGTGCCGCATCGCCATGGGAAGCGCCGCCACGTCCGCCCAGCCAGTAACCACCACCGGCAGCCACAGCAACGGCAATAACGCCGATGGTCAGTCCTGCACCCTTGTTCATAGATCTTCCCCTAAAAGACGTTCGATTTCGGCCAGACGCATCTGGGCGTCGACTTGGGCCTTAAGCTGGTTTTGTCGGGCCTGCCGGATTTGGCGCTGGGCATCGAGCAAGGTGGCGAAATCGACCTTGCCGGTCTCATACCCGGCCAGCGCCGCCTTGAAGGTCAGTTCGGCCTGCGGCAGTAGGCTGTTGGCCAGCAGGTTTTCCGTGCGGCGGGCGGCTTCGATACCAGCCAGGGCCTCGGCCAGTTCGGCGGAGACTTGGTTGGTAGTGGCTTCCTTGCGCGAGCGGGCGGCATTGAGCATCGATTCCGATTCTCGCTCCTGCGCCCGGCGCGAAGACTGCTGCAGCGGGATATTCAGCTCGACCATCAACTCCCATTCCTTGATGGCGCTCTGGTACTGGATGGGGGATACGCCCAGCGTAAAATCGGGATAGCGGTTTTTGTAGGTCAGGTCGCGGGATTTCTCGGCGGCCTTGATTTTCGATTCGTCGGCGAACAGTTGCGGGTTGCGGGTTCGCACGCGCTCTTCCAACGTGGCGTAATCCAGCGCCACGGGAGTCGGCAGCTTGCGCAACTGCGCTGGTTCCTGCAAGGGCGCATTGCTTGGGCGGGCCAGCAAGGCATTCAGCCGGGCATGCAGGTGGTGCTGTTCGTTTTCCAGCGCAATCAATTCGTTGCGCATGTTGGTCTGCTCAACCTGGGCGCGGATAACATCCTGCTGCGCCGCCAGGCCGCCGGAATAACGAACCTGGGCGACTTTTTCCAGGCGGGTCATCAGGTCGAGGATTTCCCGGGTCAGTTGCTCATTGCGGTGTACGAAATACAACTGGGCAAAATTGACTTTGATCCGCCCGGCAACATCGGCCCAGGTGCCCAACGCACGTCCCTTGGCGCCGTCGGCTTCAAGCTCGGCGATTTCGCGCTTCAGGTCACGCTTGCCGAACCAGGGTATGTCCTGCATCAGCAAGTAACGGGTGCTGCCGACGCGATTTGGGGCTAGCGTGGCACTCTGTTCGCCCATCCGCGTTATGTCACGCAACTCGGTCCGAAACTTCGGGTCGGGCAAGGCACCGGCCGGCGTCACCCGCTCGCCTGACGCTTCGGCCTCGGCCTGCATCGCGGCGTACTCCGGATTGCGTGTCTTGGCATAATTGATCAGGCTGTCCACGTTCGCACCAAGGGCGGCGTCTTGGGCAAGCACGGGCGACCCAAAGGCGGTGGCAAGCGCCAGGATCAAAATGGGTAACGGCCTGAGTCGGCGCATGCGACCTCCCTGCAATATTTGTTTTTATGAAGCATGCTGACAGCGAGAGGTAAGCACCGTCTCGCCGTCAGTCGATTGGGTTATTTGGCGGGTTCGAAATGGACGACGGTGATGGCACCATTCACGTTTTCGGCCATGAAGCGAATCTTATCGCCGGTTTTCATCTGGTCCAACCAGGCGACATTGGAAACCTTGAGTACCATGGTCATCGCCGGCATGTTCAGGTTGGTCAGTGGACCATGCGACAAGGTTACTTTGCCGGCTGCCTTGTCCACTTTCTTGACCTGAGCGTCGATCATCTGCATTTCAGCAGACGCGGCGCTCGGCGAGGCCATGGCATGCCCGGCATGGTCGCTTGCAGCTTGGGCAGAAACGGCGCCGAGGGTGGAAAAGGCGATCAGTGAGGCGGTGATAAGTGCTTTCATGAGTTTCTCCTGTTTGGGGGATCAATGTTTGGCAAAGATGCTGGTTTCGCCACCGGCCTGGACCAGCATCGTGTTGTAGGGGACGGGTCTCGGGCTTTCCATGCCCGGCGATCCTGGCGGCATCGACGGCACCGCGATGCCGAGGGCTTTCGGTTTTTCCTTGAGCAGACGCTGGATGTCGGCAACCGGCACATGGCCTTCGACCACATAGCCGGCCACCTTGGCGGTGTGGCAGGAGCCCAGCCGATCGGGCATCCCCAATTGTTTGCGGGCCGCCGGGACGTCCATGACGTTGTGCGAGCGGACCTCGAAGCCCGCATTTTTCAGATGATCGACCCACTTGCCGCAGCAACCGCAATTCGGGCTCTTGTAAACATCCACCATTTCGCCGGCCGCCACGGCAGTGGAAAGGCCGGCGCCGAGGACGGAGCTCAAAGCAAGAACAAGAAAGGGGTTACGCATGGCGAAGCTCCTGTGTCAGTCGAGTGGCGTCAGTATGGATAGCCGACGCCAACAATTTGCTGTCCGTCGGATTACATTTTTGTAATCTTTATGGGGTTAATGTTTGTGCGCTCCGTGGTCATGGCTGTGCGCATTTTTGCCCTTGGCCACCGGCTTTTCCTCGACCGGGGCTGCTGGTGCCTCTTCGTGGCCTTCCAGTCCGCCATGGGAATGACCGTCACTGGCTGCCACCAGTTGCTCGTAGGCGGTCGCCGACAGCAAAGGCATCTTTTGCAGGAAGGCCGTCAGGTCCCAAATGGCCTCATCCTCCATGCCGCCCTTCGACCAGGCCGGCATACCGGAAGCCTTGATGCCGTGCTTAATGATCCAGAAATCGCGGGCAGCGTCACGTGACGATGGCGCCGCCGGTTTTTCGGAAAGATTGGGGGGAGTCGGATACAACCCCTTGCCAATCTCCGAATCCGGCGCTTCCGGAGACAGGTGGCAATTGACGCACATTGCCGCATAGTTGCCGGCCCCGCGTCGCACGCGCTCGGGATCGGCAAGATCAGCCGGGGTCTGGATTTCACCCGTACGGCTGGCAATGGCTCTTTCGCGGGCAAACGTCAGCGCCTGGTAGGTGAATGAACTGTGGGGGGTATCGGCGCCGACATCGACGACGCCTGCCACGACGACGATCCCCGCCGTTGCCGCGCCCAAGCCGATGGTTGCCAGAGCACCCCAAATAAATCTGCACATAGTTTTTTCTCAGTAAGGGTATGCGGAGTCCAATTGGTCTTGCTCCGAAATTGCTATTTTGTCTTTACCAAACCAACATCTTGCTGACTTGCGGATTACATTTCCGTAATCTAGGCAATCGGCCTTTAAAAGCGACGGAAAATGCGCCATCAATAGCCAATGATTGGTGGAGAGAACGATGAAAATTCTTGTGGTGGAAGACGAAACCAAAACCGGCTCTTACCTCAAGCAGGGGTTGGTCGAGGCGGGCTTCGTCGTGGATTTGGCCGTCAATGGCCTCGACGGGCTGCATCTGGCGCTGACCGAGGCCTATGATCTGGCGATCCTCGACGTCATGCTCCCGGGCATCGACGGCTGGCAGGTGTTGCAAGGTATTCGCCGAGCCGGCAAGGAAATGCCGGTACTGTTTCTGACGGCACGCGACCAGGTCGAGGACCGGGTCAAGGGACTGGAGTTGGGCGCCGACGACTACCTGGTGAAGCCCTTTGCCTTCTCCGAACTGTTGGCGCGAGTCCGGACCCTGCTGCGGCGGGGCGGCAAGGCGAAGGAGTCCGAGTTCCTGCGCGCCGCCGACCTCGAACTCGACCTGCTGCGCCGCCGGGTCAATCGCGCCGGCAAACGCATCGATCTGACCGCCAAGGAGTTCGCGCTGCTTGAACTGCTGTTACGCCGCCAGGGCGAAGTGCTGCCTCGGTCGCTGATTGCCTCCCAGGTTTGGGACATGAATTTCGACAGCGACACGAACGTCATTGAGGTCGCCATCAAACGCCTTCGGGTCAAGATTGATGAGGGGTACGAACCCAAATTGATTCAGACCGTGCGCGGCATGGGCTATGTTTTGGAGATTACCGATTGACCCCAATCCGCGGCCCCTCACTGACACTCCGGCTGACTCTGCTGTTCGCGCTGGCCTCGGCCTTTGTGCTGTTCCTGCTCGGCCTGCTTATCGGCAATGCGGTTGAGCGCCACTTCGAAGAGCAGGATTTGGATGTGCTGACCGGCAAAATGCAGTTGGCAAGGCATATCTTGGAACGAAAACCAGATAGTCAGCCGAAAGAGACACTGACCCAGCAATTGGACGATGCGCTGACGGGGCATCACGGGTTGATCGTTGCCGTCTATGACCAGAATGGCGAAATGCTGTATGCCAACGAAGCGATGGTGTTTCCGCAGGATCTACTAAGCATTGGCGCGACACCAAGGCGCGAGCAACCCGTCAAATGGAACAGCAACGACGGCCAGCCATGGCGGGGAGTTTCCTCGATGGTCAAAGGCACCGATGGTGGCGTTAGTTACACCGTGGCAATTGCCACCGAAATCACCCATCACGAGCACTTCATGACTTCCTTCCGGCAGACTTTGTGGGGGTTCATGAGCCTGGCGACTCTGGCGATGGGATTGCTCGGCTGGTTTGTCGTCCGGCGCGGCCTGTTGCCTTTACTGGCCATTAAGCGGCAGGCGGCTGAGATCACCGCCAATCGCCTGCATACCCGCTTGCCGGTCGAAGCCATCCCCCGCGAATTGGCGGATCTGGCCGACACATTGAATGGCATGCTTTCGCGCTTGGAAGAGTCCTTTCAGCGCCTGTCGGATTTTTCATCGGACTTGGCTCATGAGTTGCGAACGCCGGTCAGCAATCTGTTGACCCAGACACAGGTCACGCTCTCGAAAGCACGCTCCGCAGAAGACTACCGGGACACCCTGGCGTCGAACACGGAAGAATTCGAACGCTTGTCGCGAACCATTTCCGACATGCTTTTCCTGGCCAAGGCCGACAACAACCAGATCATCCCCAATCAGGAGCCGATAGACCTTGCCGAGGAAATTGGCGATTTGCTGGAGTATTACGGCGTGCTTGCCGAAGAGAAATCGATAGCCTTGTCGCTCACAGGTAACGGCCAAATCGTCGGCGACCGATTGATGTTGCGCAGGGCGGTTAGCAATCTGCTATCCAACGCGCTGCGCCACACGCCGAACGAGGGCAAGGTTACCGTTCGAGTCGACAATAACCGTGAAGGTAGGATTTTGGTCTCCGTCGAGAACACAGGGAGCGATATCCCTACCGAACATTTGCCCCGCCTGTTTGATCGTTTCTACCGTGTCGACAGTTCGCGCCTGCGCACGACCGAAAATTCAGGCTTAGGGCTGGCGATAACCCAATCTATTGTGTTGGCTCATGGCGGGGATGTTGGCGTCAACTCGGAAGGTGGAAAAACGCGCTTCACACTTTCTTTACCCTGTGCCCATCAGTAGGGGGCCGCTTTTTGTAAATCGATCCCGCCAATACCAAGTTCTAACTCAACTACAGGGCTAGAAACAGACGAGGGGGCCATTTGAATCTCTTGTGGGTGTTCAAAACCCATCATCGAGGGAAGGCTAAGGGCTTCGGCGAAACATTTTTAGCCAGTTTCTTCGCTTGACCTTGCCTCTGTAGTAAGGTCAAAGGGTCGCTTACCGCCGCATTGCCGACAATTTCAGCCAGAGTGTCGAATGGCAACTCAGGCCGACGACCGGAAGTTGCCTACCATCCCCAAATCCTTGATGGTCCCCATATCGAACAACGGAACGGGACCTCATCATGGCCATCATCAAACGGGGAAACAGCAAGTACTGGTACATCTCATTCCAGTTCAACGGCCAGCAGTACATCCGTTCCTCCAAGACGACGAACAAGAAAGTCGCCGAACAGATGGAAGTCGAGTGGAAGGTGTCGGCGCGCGTTTAAAAGTACCCAGCGATACGCGTTGAATTTTACCCAGGGACTTTAGCCGCTCGTCATTGTTGCGGCTGGTAACAAGTGTAGCGCAAGGATAGTCGTCGGCACCTCCGTTTTTC
>JAYRYB010000002.1:468518-543906 GCA_041917165.1 Azonexus sp. | reverse complement strand
ACGGCGATTTCGTCAAAGGGGTTCATGCTCATCTTGACGTTGGCCAGATCAACACCTGATCCGTCCGCCTTCACCCGAACCTTGACGTTGTAATCAACTACCCGTTTTACGGGAACGAGAATTTTCATGCTGCGTCTCCTGATGACTTTTTTCAAAGACAAGCCCTGCCGGCTTGAATCCGACAGGGCTTGTTGCGAGAGTGCTGTTCTCTTCTTTTGGGGTCTTTTTTGTTTTGATGATAATCGCAAAACACTCTTGCAAAACTATTCGCCGAATGTAACGAATCGTTACATTCAAAAAGTCTTTGTATTCACTGCATTAGAATCCGACGGATGAGCTCAGCGACACCTCCGTCCGCCCCCCCCCAGCGCTACGAAATGTTGCAGGCCGGGCTGGACCTGCTCGACCAGGGAATCACCGTCTTTGACGCCGATTTGCGGCTGGTGGCCTGGAACCAGACCTTCCTGCGCCTGCTCGATTTTCCGGATGAGCTGGCCTTCGTCGGCGCGACTTTCGAGAGTTTCATCCGTTTCAACGCCGAACGCGGTGAATACGGCCCAGGCGATATCGAAGCACAAATTGCCGAACGCATCGCCGCCGCGGCCGACTTCGCGCCGCATGTCCGCGAGCGGCAGCGCCCGAATGGCCGCGTCCTGCTGCTGCGCGGCGAACCGCTGGCCAACCGCGGCTTTGTCACCCTCTATTCGGACATCACCGAACAGCGTTACATCGAGAACCTGACCGAGCATCAGAACATTCAACTCGAAGAGCGGGTGCGGCGGCGCACGGCGCAACTGGAAAACGCCAACGCCAACCTGCGTCGCGCCAGCGAGGAAAACGCCCGCATCGCCGCCGCACTGGGGCGCAGCGAAGAACGTCTGCGCCTGATCAACGACACCATTCCCATCCTGATCGGTTACGTGGACAGCAACGAGGTCTACCAGTATGCCAACAAGGGCTACTCCGATTGGTACGGCCATCCTGAAGGCGGCGTCACCGGCCGCGCCGTGCTCGATGTCATCGGCCCGCATGTCTATGGGCAGGTTCGCGAATCGGTGCGCAAGGCACTCGGGGGCCAGCAGGTCACCTACGAATATCAGATGGAGCGCGCTGGGCAGACGGTATTTGCCCGCAGCACGCTGGTGCCGGAAATCACGCCGGACGGACGCACCCTCGGCTTTTTCGTCTTTTCCTACGACATCACCGACCAGAAGCGCATGCAGTCGGCGTTGGTGCAGGCGCAGAAGATGGAGGCCATCGGGCAGCTCACCGGCGGTCTGGCGCACGACTTCAACAACCTGCTCACTGTCGTTATCGGTAACCTAGCCGCGTTGCAGGATCACCGACCGGACGATGCCGAGGTCAACGAATTTGTCGCGCCGGCGCTGCAATCCGCTCGCCGCGGCGTGCAACTGATCAAGCGCCTGCTGACCTTCTCCCGCCAGCAGCCGCTGGCGCCGGAGGCAGTGGACATCGACCGGCTGATCAGTGGCCTGAGCAAGCTGGTCCGCCGCTCGCTGCCGGAAAATATCGCGATTTCGACCGACCTTGCCGGTATCAGCATCCATGCGCTGGTCGATCCGGCGCAGCTGGAAAGCGCGCTGCTCAACTTCGCCCTCAATGCCCGCGATGCGATGCCGGACGGCGGCCGGCTGCACATCGCCGCCCGTGGCATCGAACTTGGTGCCGGCGCTGCCAGTTTTGACGTTGCCCCCGGCGAGTACGTGCTGATTGAAGTCGCCGACAACGGCAGCGGCATGGATGCCGAAACCCTGCGTCGCGCCTGCGAACCCTTCTTCACCACCAAGCGCTTCGGCCTCGGCAGCGGCCTCGGTCTGGCGATGGCCTATGGCTTTGCCCGACAGTCGGGCGGCGGCATCTCGATCCAGAGCCAGCCGGGACAAGGCACCACCGTCCTCATGGTACTGCCACGCACCATCCCCGAAGCCGATGCCGCCCCCGATGCCGACGACGCCGCGCTCGCCCACGGCGGCGAACTCGTCTTGCTGGTCGAAGACGATGCCAATGTCCGCCGTGTCGTGCGCCAGCAACTGATCGATCTCGGCTATCCGGTGATCGAGGCAGAAAACGGCGATCAAGCTCTGGAAATGATCGAGCAGATTCCGGACATCGCCCTCGTCGTCAGTGATGTGCTCATGCCGGGCAGCATCAACGGCCACCGTCTGGCCGAAATCGTCCTTGACCAGCATCCGTCGATGCGCATGGTGCTGATGACCGGCTACAGCGACGAAACGCCCGCCCACCTCGCCAGCCTGCCGCTGCTGAGCAAACCCTTCATCCGCCAGGATCTGGCCCGCGCGCTGCAGCGCGCCCACCGAGATACCCCATGACCGACCACGAACACGCCAAGCTCATCGCCATTGTCGAGGATGACCCCGATGTCGCCCGCATCATCGAGCAATCGCTGAAAGACTTCGGCTTCCGCACCGCCTGCTGCCGTAGTGGTGGCGAACTGCTGCGCCGTCTGCGCAGCCTCGCCCCCGATCTCTGCATCATCGATCTCGGCCTGCCCGACATGGATGGCATTGAAGCTATGCAACGCGTCCGCGCTGTCACCAGTTGCGGCATCCTCATCCTCACCGGCCGAGCCCACGTCAGCGACCGTGTCATGGGCCTCGAACTCGGCGCCGACGACTACGTCCTCAAACCCTTCGAACCCCGCGAACTGGTCGCCCGCGTGCGCAGCATCCTGCGCCGGCGCGAAGCCGCCGCATTGCCGCAGATGCAGGTCGCCGAGTTCGGCGGCTGGCGCTTCAACCTCGCCAACAATACCCTGCACGCCCCGACGGGCGAGGAACACCTGCTCAGCACTTCGGAAGCCGAACTGCTCAAAGTCTTCGTCAGCAACCCCAACCGCATCCTGCAACGCGAAAAACTGATGGGTACCCGCGATCTCGCCCCCACCGACCGCAGCATCGACGTCCGCATCTCCCGCCTGCGCCGCAAACTCGAACCTGACCCGCAAAGCCCAGCCTTCATCAAGACAGTGTACGGGGCGGGTTATCTGTTCATGGCGACAGTGGAGTGGTCGAACAACCCCGCCAGTTGACCACTTCCTGCCACCCAAGGAAAAAGGGCCGTTTTCGGCCCTTTTTCAGGTTGACCGCAGCTGACGCTGCTTACTCGTCCTCGTCGTGCAGCTGGAACTTGCTCGCCATCTGCTGCTGGACATTCGGCGGCACGGCAGAGTAACGCGCGAACTCGATGGTGTAGCTGCCTTGGCCGCCGGTCAGCGACTTGAGGCGTGACTGGTAGTCGTTGAGTTCGGCCAGCGGCACTTCGCCGGTGATCGCCGCCGTACCGTGACCGCGCCCATCGGTACCGGTGATGTGGCCGCGACGGCTGGAGAGGTCGCCGGTCAGGTCGCCAATCGCCCCCTCCGGCGCGATGATCTCGATGGTAACAATCGGCTCGAGCACGATGGGCTTTGCGTTGCGCACGGCGTCAATCACCGCCTTGCGGGCTGCGATGGTGAAAGCGACTTCCTTGCCGTCCACCGCGTGGGTCTTGCCATCGAATACTGTGACGCGGACATCCTCGACCTCGTAACCGGCGACAACGCCACCTTCAAGGCCCTGACGCACCCCCTTTTCGACCGCCGCCATGAAGACGCCGGGAATGACACCGCCCTTGACGGCATCGACGAACTCGAAGCCCTCACCGCGGCCGCGCGGTTCGATACGCAGATGCACTTCGCCAAACTGGCCGGCGCCGCCCGACTGCTTCTTGTGGCGATACATCGCCTCGGCGTTACCGGTGATGGTTTCGCGGTAGGGAATGCGCGGCGGCTTGGTGTCCACTTCCAGCTTGTACTGGCTGACCATGCGCGCCAGCTTGGCCTTCAGGTGAATTTCGCCAAGGCCGCGGATGACCGTTTCGTTGCTGCTCGGATGGCGCTCGATGACGAAGGTCGGATCTTCCATCGCCAGCTTGCCGAGAATGTCGAAGAGGCGCTGCTCGTCGCCCTTCTTCTTGGTCTCTACGGCCAGCCCGGCCATCGGCCGCGGGAATTCAAGCGGCACGAGGTGGATGTGGTCCTCGTCGTGCGAATCGTGCAGCACGCAGTCGAACTCGATCTCATCAACCTTCGCGACCGCACCGATATCGCCCGGTAACAGTTCGTCGACCTCGACGGTGTCCTTGCCCTGCAACTGGTAGAGGTGGGCGGCCTTGAACGGGCGCTTGCCGTCGCCGACGAAGAGCGGCATGTCCTTCTTCATCGTGCCCTGATGGACACGGAAGATGCCGATCTTGCCCATGTAGGGATCGGCCACCACCTTGAAGACGTGCGCCAGCACATGCTTCGCGGCATCCGGCTCGGCGGCGAAGGCTTCCGTAGAGCCGCCCGGTTCGCCCTTGTAGAAGGGCGGCGGGTTGCCTTCGGCCGGGTTCGGTGCCAGTGAGGCGAGCACGTGCAGCAGTTCCTTGATGCCGGCGCCGGTCTTGGCGGAGGTGAACAGAATGGGCACCAGATGCCCCTCGCGCAGAGCCTTTTCAAAGGGTGCGTGGAGGTCGGCGACACTCGGGTCGGCACCGTCTTCCAGATACTGCGCCAGCAGATCCTCCTCTTCCTCGACGATCTGGTCGATCAGCGCACGATGCGCCGCTGCCACCGATTCGAAATCGGAATCGCCGGCATCATGTTCCAGCACTTCGACCACATCCGCCCCGCCGTGCGCCGGCAGGTCGAGAATCATGCACTGCTTGCCGAAGCGTTCGCGGATATCGGCGACCAGTCCCGGCAGGTCGAGGTTATCGGCGTCGATCTTGTTGACGACGATCATCCGGCACAGCTTGCGGTCGGCGGCGTAGCGCATCATGCGCTCGGTCATCAGTTCGACGCCGGTCTGGGCATTGACAACGATCAGCGCAGTATCGACGCCAGCCAGTGCGGCGATGGCCTGCCCGGCAAAGTCGGGGTAGCCCGGGGTGTCGATGGCGTGGATGTGCGTGCCTTCGTACTCGAAATTGACCACCGCAGAGGCCAGCGAATGGCCCGCCTCCTTCTCCTGCGGGTCGCTGTCACAAACGGTATTGCCCTTCTCGACACTGCCCTTGGCCGGAATGGCGCCGGTCGCAAACAACAGCGCCTCGGCGAGGCTGGTTTTGCCGGCAGCACCGTGTCCGACAAGGGCAATTGAACGGAGGGACTCGGTTTTGTAATTGGACATGCTATCTCCCTGGTACAAACCTGACATGGGTTGAAACTTGGAATCGCTTCGGCTGCAATGTTCTGGAAGCCATCACAACCAACTTGAGACTATACGCCGCAGCTATCCGAAAGGCATCACTTGCGACGATGTGATGAATTCAAGGCGTTACACGAAGCGCCTTCACAAGCTGTTCGAACACCTCGCCATCTGCAGATCGATGGCGCACGCGCAACGGCAGGTTACGCTGCTCCGCCAGAAGCCAAACCTCGATCTGCTCTGCGCCATTGCGGCTGGTGTAAAGGAATTTCCGAGTTTTCAAAATGCCCAGTTGATCCAATTCGATCAACTCATCATCCAGATGTACGCCATCGAAAACGAGATAGCTTCCACCACTGGAGAGCATGATTGTGCTGTCTTTCTCTGGTGAGCGATGCATGAACTGCAAGAGCAGCGACTGTTTGTCCAGCAAACCATCGGGCGTTCTGCCATTAAACCCTGGTGATCTTTGTGCGCCACCCAAGCCCATCAAGCGGCCTGAGAGCTCACCATGCCCAAAGTAAGTTTCCGGGTTCAGGCCATTGTCGCGAACCCGCCCTGAAATATCGAGCCGCCAATCAGTACGTCCGCGGCCGGAATCAGGCTCGGCGTTCTCAATCGTCAGCACATATTGATCCTCAGAGGCCATATAAGTGCTTTTTGCCCGACCGCCAAAGCGGCGGTCACTACCGACAAAGATTTCCATCTCCATCTCAACACGTGATGCCGGGCCCATTCCTGTTCCGAATGAACCGCCAGACAAAGCAATCGTGGAACCGCGATCTGTGGACAGTTCCGTGTTGTTGGATGCCGCATGGCCGGAAGTGCTCGCCACTTGAGCAGGGGGATTTAGCTTTCGCTTAGCGTCCGCAGTAACCGTCCGTTTAAGCCCCAATTCTTCAGACTCAGGCTGCTCAATCCGATCTGCAGCCTCAGCGGTAACGACAGTGACCTGTGGTTCGGATTGATCGCGAATAGTTGCAAGCATCTTGAGCTGCAACCGGGATTGCTTTGCGAAGCCCCCCCCGCTCCCTGTTTGCCACACAGAGAACAGCAGTACCGTATGGAGGATAACCGACAGCCCCAAGGCCATCAGAAAAACGCCATTTACCCTGAAAACTGAAGGGGAAGCGATAGCGTACTGCTCGACGAAAGGCTCTCTCGATATCGACACGTGGCTCTGCAAAACAAAAACGCTACGGAACAGTCGTTCCGTAGCGTTACAGCGGCGATTACATCAGTTTCCGCGAATCAACTCACGCCACGAGGTACGGCGAGTAACCGATGCGGGCGCAGGCTGAGGCGGCGTCTTGCTGGCGATCCCGCCGCCCGACAACCCGGACAGGATAATCAGCTTGCCTCCTTTGGTTACTGCCAGCGCCGGGCTGGAAGCCAACTCATTGGCGAGCATGACACCCGCAACACCATTGGTGCGCGTACTGTTGTTGTTACCCGGACCGTAAATTGGTCCTCCTGTCAGGTAATCCAGGAAGTAGCTATAGCTCTTTCCACCCACATCGCACGCCACCAGACTCGGAGCATTGGTATTGAATGCCAGCAATCCGAGGGCAAGTGCAGGATCGGTATTGGCCCGTTCGGCCGATCCGATCAGGTCAACAAACCAGCCGTTGTTGGTAACAAAACTCACCGGGTTACTCGTAATGGTACGAACCAATTCTCCTGCTGCACAGTTCGCATTGCCCGCCGGGCAGGTGATATCGGACATGACCTGACGAATGAAGTTTGCTGTACTGTTCCCGGTAACCCGCGGCGAGCCGCCGGGGTTACTGAAAATAGCCGAACTCGGAGTCGTCAGCGGCGCGCGAGGATCCTTGATTGCATACAAGGTCTGCGTGCTCGTATCTGTGGCATCAGAGGCAGCCAGATATCGTCCGGTACCGACGAACACAACCTTGTAACCCTCGATGAGGCCAACCTCCGGCTTCGTCGTCACGGGCTGAGCATTTCCCGCACCATCGCTCAAGGTCGCGAGCAATTGAGCGTCGTAACCATTTGCACCAATTGCATCGTTGACATCAAACCGCCACAAATTGCCTAGCAAGTCGCCACCATATACGGCTTCAGTAGTGTTATCAGAACGCGGGTTGACTACCTGAGCTGTAATTTTCACCAAACCGCTTGGGGACGAAGTACCGCCAACACCGGTAGAGATTGGCGAAACCCCAGACACCTGAGTTCCCGAGTAAGCATTCAGGACGTACAGACGGCCAACACCATCGCCACCGGCTCCATCATCGTTCGGGATGTTGTTATAGCCGGAAGCGAACATGACGACCCAGGTGCCATCAGCAAGCTTGGTAATTTCTGGATTGCCGAAGGTGTAGCCGAGGTTGGCATCCGTAAACTCCCAAAGCGCCTTCGGTGATGCCGGATCGGTAATGTCTAGAGCATAGTATCCGCGGCCTCCACGCCCCAAACCGCCGACCAGGATCGTCTTCCAGACTGCGGTGGTTGCCGCGCAATCCGAGATGCACACATCGCCAACCACGGGCGTTGCATCGACATACGGACGATGCTTGTCGCGATAGCGCTTGTCTGCCAGCTTATAGAGGTTGGGCAACACCGTTGCCGGGATAAAGGCCCAAAGCTCCTGCCCAACAACCGTATCCGCTGCGACAGCAGCATTGGCGGCCGTCGTAGCTGTCGCGGCCGCGGCGGCCAGGGACGCGTTGCTTGGGTCGAGATAGGCCTTGGCATTTGCCGTCGCAGCCGCCTCGACCAGTGCTTCAGTTGCGGCACTGCCCTTGGCGGCAAAAGCATGCAGCATCCCATCGTTGGCACCTGCGTAGGCGACGGCTTGTCGCGAACTCTGCGCCGACACGAACGCGGTGTAGCCCGGATCCGCATACTCATACTTCGGCTTGGTCACATAGACCACCTGGGCATTGACCAGATCACCAAGAACATGCTGACGCGCGCGATAGTACTTTGCGTTGTCTCGCTCCGCACCTTCATTGGTCCGAACACCGCGCAGGTACTCAACCAGATTTGCCCCGGACGCATGCGAAGAGTCCTGGTCAGTCGACGATAGACAAATATCTGTTGAAGCACAGAGGAATTGCGTTAGCCCGTTGGGTGCCGTTGAAATATGCGGTGTATTGAAATAGGTGTTTGTACTGTAGTTAGCAGAGGTAAATGCCTTCAACTTGGTCGTTGCCACGCTGTTGTCAAACACATAGATGTTGCGCGTGGAAGCAGACTTGGCATCGAGTTTGGCCTGAACAGCCCAATCATTCGTCGGTGACACCGAGCCGGTGAATGGATCGATTTGCCGCCTGGCAACTTCGCCAGTCCAATCCGAAGTAGTGAACGTGCTGCTGAACACATAGCTGTCAGCCGGCACCAGACTGGGCGTACTCAGTGCCGGAGCTGCCGCCGCACCACCGGCCGCAGCAACACCCGACAGCGCCGACGAAATGCTGTTTGCAAGCGAAACCGGATCAGTCGCACTGAAATAGGCACCTCGCCCATTAACGCCGGCATGCCACAGGTCGTCAATCGTCGTTTGCTCGTTGCTGGACGGGAACGGCCAGTTACAGTTGCCCGATGATTGCCAGGAGCACACACCATTTGACGGATCAGCAGTAATTCCGTTCTCCGGTGCATACGGACTGACACCCTTCACCGTGTAGAAGTCCCCAGAGGTGTCCGTCGGATAGGTATCCGAGTACTTCATGTATCCCGAAGCGCCGAGGCCGAGGGTGAAGGTCGTCATGTGCTGCGACGTATTTGGATCGCTTGAAGAAGTTGGCACATTATTCAGGCACACGTCACTACCTGTCGTTGCCGGCGCAACCGGCGCACCTACGCAATTATTCAATGCGGAAGTGCGCAGATCCGTCTTGTAGTAATAAGCCGCCACATCGGCAAGTGTATTTTCGGTCCCGCTGCCAGCGTTATAAGTACAGGTGACCGTTTGCCACAATGGCGCAGTCGCCGTCTGCGGCGCACAGCCCATTGATGTTGCAGTCGAAACGACCGGAGTACATACCGTCTTCACATAATCCGGTGCAACCGGTGGATCGGCCGGCGTACAGGTTTGAACCGGGTCCGGGCCTGTGCTCAAAAGCGTAGTGCACCGTGTCTGCTCTTTGGTCGTGGGATTCGTACTGGCAGTGCAAGCAGCCACCGGCGGTGTCGTGACCAGACTGAACGTGTTGTAGTCGGCAGTCGAAGTCACGCCAACCGTATCTGTTTTGCGACAGTTAACCGCCGTTCCTGATGCATTGAAGGTTGGCGTTGTTGCGTCGACGGTACCAATCAGGGAACACGATGGTGCGACCGGGGTCCAGCTTCCGATCGGGGAGGCGCAGCTGACGGAGGTGACATACGGAGAACTGCCGGATGCTGGCACCGCAGTGCAGGCGCCAACATTGGTGGTCACTGGAGCCCGGTAGTTACACGTAGTTGCGGTGGCAACGTTGATCCCGGTTGTGGCATTGGTATTCGATGTCGGTGCGGTGCTGCACGAATCCACCGTTGTCACCACAGGCCCGGTCACAACAGGGAATGCACCGGCCACGCAATGCTCCTTGGTCAATACACTGTAGCTCGGCCCAGATGATGGCAATACTTCAGTACAAGAGTTACCGACAAGGGATGTCGTCATTCCAGATGCGTTGTAGGCACATTCGACAGCAGGCCCCGTATAAGCGGGTCCGGCGCTCTGCGCTTGCGCATTGCAGGTCGCTGTAGCGTTCGCCCAAGCACTGGGCGTGCCGTATGCACAAGTCACTTCCGGCCCAACATAGTTTGTCGGCCCTGCAGACTGGGCTTGAGCGGTGCAACTCGCCACGTTGCTGGATAAAGTTGTTCCGGCAGCGTAGGTGCAATCTACAGCTGGACCAGTGTAGGGCGAAGCTGTCTGACGATTTGCCGTGCACGTGGTCACATTAGTGTTAGTAGCGCTAGCTGTTCCAGAGTAGGCACAATCCCGGGCGGGGCCAGACCAAGTGGTACCTGTTGCCGTACCAGTCGATTTCGGCACTACAGTGCAACTGGTAACCGTTGAGTTGGACGCTCCAGCATAATTACAAGAAACCTGCGGTGCTGCGAAAGTTGGCGACTGAGCTGCCCAAGTGCAACTTGTGACATTGACGTTACTGCCGAGCGCCTGATAAGCGCAAGCATTTGCCGGTCCGCTCCAGACCGTACCGGTAGACACGCCGGTCGATCTGGGCACGACCGTGCAGGAATTCTGATTGGTAACTGGCGTCCCCGTGGTGTAGGCGCAGCTCGTATAGGCAGTGAAGACCGGTCCTGCCGAAGGCGCCCCCCAAGTGCAGGTACTGACGTTCGCTGTCTGTAGCACAGCGGCATTGTAGTTACAGGCAACTGCGGGCCCTGACCAGACCGTACCGTTTGTTGTACCGATCGACTGGTTCACTGTAGTGCAGGTCGACACCGTTGCGGTTGTTGCAGCCGCTGCGTTGTAGACACAATCAGTACGCGGCGACGATGCGGCCGTGGCCGGTACAACCCAGGTACAGGACGACTGGTTGGTCAGCGTCGTCGATGGCGTGGCATCGTAGGTGCAAGACACTGCAGTGTTGTAAACCGTGCCCGTGGTACTTCCTGAGGCAGCCGCTGCCGTGGTACAGCTATTCTGGCCCGCCAGCGTAGTTGCTGCCTCATAGGCACACGTGGTCTTGGGCAAGGTTGGCGTTCCGCCTGAGGTCGAGTTGGCATTGGTACACGTCGACTGCCCTGTCGTGTTGGTTGGCGTCGCATCAAAAGCACAGGTCGTCGCGCTGTTCCAGACCGTTCCGGTGGCCGTCACCGTTCCCTGAGGAACGACGGTACACGAGGTCTGGCCAGTTGCGTTCGTGGCTGCCTGGTATTCGCAGGTCGTTTTTGGTGCGGTAGTCGCGCTCGCCGGATTATTCCAGGTGCACGAAGAGAGGTTCGTGGTTGTGGTTGTCGGCGAGCTATCCCAAGAGCAGGTTACTGCAGTGTTGTAAACCGTACCGGTCGTCGAACCGGAAGCGGCAGTTGCCGCAGTACAGGTGGTCTGCCCGGTCAGATTAGTCGTCGACTGATATGCACAGGTTGTCTTGGGCGAAGTGGGCGTTCCACCGGAAGTGGAATTGACATTCGTACAAGTCGACAAATTGGTCGTATTCGTGGGTGTCGTATCGAATGCGCAGGTTGTCGCCGTGTTGTACACCGTACCATTGGTCGTCGCTGTACCCGCATTCGCCACGGTGCATGAGGTCTGTCCCGTTTGTGTCGTTGTGGACTGATAACTGCAAGTCGTTTTCGGCGATGTCGCAGATGCTGGAACGACAAAGGTGCAGGTTGAGAGCCCGGTGGTATTTGTCGGCGTACTATCAAACGCACAGGTCACCTTGTCGCCCGTCATTGTTCCGCTGCCGGTTTGATCGAGTGGTGAACAACTGGTCTGCCCGGTCTGTGTCGTCGCAGTTCCGGAGTAGCCACAGGTGGTATATGAGTTATAGGTCGGCCCAGCCCCGGCAGAGCCGGCAGCGGTACAACTGGCAACACTCGTCACTGCTGGCGCTTCCCATGCGCACGTCACCGCTTGAGCAACAGTGTAGTTTGTCGGCCCGGTCGAAGCCGCAACGCTCGTGCAGCTGGATTGCGCTGTTGACGTTACCGCGGTGGCGTACTGGCAGGTCGTGTTTCTGGTCCAAAGTGCCGCAGAGACAACCGTCACCACACCGGTTGTCGTCACCGAACATGTATTTGCATCGACCCAACCCGTGTCGCTCCAGGTATCCCCACCATCCGTTGAAACCTGCTGCCGCTTCTGGAGCTGCCGGGTATTCTTGGTCAATCGGTAAACACTTTGCTGCAAGGGATACGTGTTTTTGGTCAGATTATAAACACTCTTGGTAATCAGCCGGGTGCCTACGGTCAGGTTGTAGACGCTCTTCGTGACCAGTTGCGTACCCTTGGTAATGTTGTAGTCCTTCTTGGTCAGCTGCTGCGTACCCTTCGTCAGGTTATAGACACTCTTTGTAATCAGCTGCGTGCTCTTGGTTACCTTGTAGGTCCGAGCCTCAAGCGGTGTCGTGGTTTGAGTCAGGTTGTTGATATAGGTATTCAACGGCTCTGGCGTCGAGGTAATCAACGCCGTACGCTGCCGTAGTTGATACGAGGACTGTGTCAGCGGGTATGTCCGGCTTTCGAGATTGCGTGTCGTTTGATTAAGCGGCGTTGTACGCACCTGCAGCGGGGTCGATTCCAGCTGATAGGGATAGGTGGTCGTCGTCGTCACAGACTCATCGAGGCGCGCGCGCGTTTCCTGCAGTTGCTGCGTCTGGCTTTCGACGATGAATGAATTCTGCCCAACCTGGGTATCTGTTCGCGTCGTCTGGCTGCTGGTTCGCGTATATGTCGCGCCGTCGTAGTAGGGACGAGGATCGCTGCCATCCTGCTGACCAACGGCTGTCGAGCCATCGACCTGAACAGGGTCGGAGGCATCGTTCCAGTATCCGTCTGTCGACAGGATGGTGAAATTTTGCTGACAGGAGTATTGCATCGGGTCAGTAACGCTCTGCCCGTTGAGCGTACTCAACTTGCCCGCATACATCCGGCCAGCCTTGGACAAACCGGTTCGCAAGGGCGTCGGTCCGAAGGGTTTGGCCAGGAAGAACATCGAGTACCAGGCATGCTTCTGAGTACCATCAAATGCCGAAACATTCAAAAAATCGCCGCCGGTAAGCGCTGTACTCCCGTTGTTGATCGTGAAATACCCCACCCGGAATTTGTCATCTACTGAAGAGAAGGCAATACTGGCCGCCGTCTTCATCATTTGCATCCGTGTCCGGTAGTAGGCGTACCAGTTCGCGTAGTTGGTCATCTCCTCGGCATACGTACAGGTCGAGCCACTGCAGTCTGTCCGGTTGGTACTCTTCGGATAGCTCGTCACGGACGGAGTTATGACCGTCAGGGCTGTCTGACCAGGAACGCTATTTCCTGAGAAAGCGGTAACCGTCGTACTGCCGCCGGTCACCACCGGGGTGGCGGAACTCGCCCCCGGAGCAGTGATGGTAACGACGTTGGAAGCCACCGTTGCGCTGTAGCCCACGGTTCCACAACTGGTCGTTGTCGGTAAGCCATAAGTACAGGCGTTGATTTGAGTAGCGATCGCTGTTGCCACTGCGTCGGCGCTGCCGCCGGCAGCGCTGCCCGACATGATCTGGACGCCACCCACCGTAATGCCCGTCACGGTTGTGCTGGCACTTACCGTCACGGTTGCAGTGCGAATACCTGCGATTCGGGGGTAGGTATAGTTGGTCACGCCGTTGGCAGTATTCGTCGGCGTATCAGCAATATTACTGGCCTGGCAAAAGCCGTTTGAGTTCGCCGTGGTATCCAGCGACTTTACAGAGGTCGTGCACCAACGAAGCTTTGCCGGGAATGTATAACTGCCACTTGCGGCCGTAGCAGCCGTACATGTCCGCAATGCGGCTGTCGTGCAGTATTCCCCGGCCGTCGTGGTGTAATAGTAGGCATTGCCTTCAATATTGACAGTCGCAGTGGACTGAATTCCGTAACCGTCCTTCTTGACCGCCCGCCAGTTTCGGGAGGTCGATGAAGCACTGGCATCACCACCACTTGCTGTTCCCGATCCATCCATACTCGGATAAGTAGTTGTATCCAACGCACCAACGCTGGAATACATTACCGGCGGACGATAACGGGTAGCCGGATTGTAGGCGACGCCGTTATAGGCACTATTAAAAAAGCGATGTGAAGGCGTGATCAGGACGTTTGAAACGTTCTTCCATGGCCCCGCCCAATCCGGCAGGTAATCCAGATCCATACTGCCCGAGTCGTCCAGCACAAAAACCACATTCGGCAATGAATTGATCCGTGAGGTTGAAGTGAATGGCTCGGTTGCCAGCGAAGTTGCTCCGGACTGGACGCTATTGGCAAACAAAGACAACAAGACACCCAGACCCAACAGGCGGAAGTGACAACTGACAGGATTGATGGTGTTCATGGCGTGCTCCGCAATCTATCGGGCAATGATCATCTGAAGATAGGTCAGCGTATTTCGTGGCCCATCGACACGTGCGGTGATTCGGTAGTAGTACTGAGTGACCTGTGGCAATTGCGAAGACCCAGATCCCAGGCTACCGCCACTGAGCGACGCCAGTTGGGAACCGCTGGCGCAACCGGTGGGAGAAAGAAGTGGATCCCCGGCGTTCTGACACAAGCGCTGGATATGATATGTAACTGTATTCCCAGCTGCATCGGTTGGAAGTGAACAAGCACGGTCAACACAAGTTTTCGTCGTAACTGGCCTTGCTGCAGGATTGGGGTTGATTGTGGTATTCCAGTAGGTATCCCAATTCGCAGGATTACCTGCGGCAGGCGTAGAAGCGGTGTATCCCTCGTTAAGATGATCCGCCGAGAGATACTCCCGCGACTGCTGTTCAAGGTAAGTGCGAATAGCATCCTCGATACCTGCTTCGCCAGAATGGCTGGCCGATTGCTGGAACGCAAGATTGCCGGCGACAAGACTAGTTGTATCCACTGATCGTACCAGTGCAATCCCGGCGATCGTAAGGGCCACCAGAATCACCAGTGAAACGATCAGGACAACCCCACGCTGCTTCAGGTTTGAAGGCACGCCACCTTTTTGTGGCAACGAGTTCATGTGGCTTAACATTCCGGCACCGCGCCCTGTGAGGTGATGTTGCGTAACGGAATGACTGTCTGAAAGACCTTGTAGCGGAAGTCCTGCCAGGTTGGCCATGTACCATTGGGATCCGGCAACGTAAACGGCGCGGTTGCACTACCCAGCCAAGTGGGCACATTGGTGGTGACATGTCGAGTCAGTGCCGGCCAGTCCAGGGTTTTCTCCGGCTGGCTGCTACGTGCCACCAGCGCCAAACGCACTGCCGATGCACGCATCAGGCCACATGCTGCATTGAAGGCCGCACCCCGAGGCGATGTCGCTGCTGCAATGGTGCCCGCCCACCCATCAACAATTCCGTCCATCGGCGCTGCCGTCGTATCCAACCCATATTCCACGCGCATGCTGACAATGTTTTCTGCGATCGGCACCCAAAGCGCGTTGACCTGCGCCGCCGTCATGGTGGAGGTATCCGCTGTACAGTCGGCGGCGACGTAATCACAGACGGCCAAGTTGCCGTTGCGGATGGCGTAGGCCCGAACGGTGGGTGCGGAACCTAGGTTGAAGAGGCGGCCACCGGACATGCCTGCCACCCCAGCAGTGACCGCAACATTGGGGCGATTCACACCAGTGACGGTGGTCATCGATACGTTGCAGGGATTCGCCCGCGTGCCGGGCGCGGCAAATACACGATCTGCTGGCACTACCGGTGGCCCAGCGACAGCCGGTGAGAACATGGCAGCGGCCTGGACGTCATAGACGTTTGGGGATGCAGCCGACAAGGCAGGATCCCCAGCAGCCGGCTGGGAGTTGATCAGGTCCCCTTCAACCGACCCGTTGCCATTGCCGGTGATGATGAGCAAGGTGTCGGTGTTGGCATCACCGGTGATTCCCGCCGGGTTGATGGTCACCGGCCTCAGGGCAATGGCGGCACCACCGGAAATCAGGTTGGTGAGGTTGCAACCAAGCACCTGCACATTGGTCAGACCCCAACCCGCATGCTGCAACTCGCGCTGGATACCATTCATGGCGATGGCGCCTGTGCTCAGGGCATCGTCGCCTCCCGTCGTCGTGCGCTTTTGCTGTTCGTAACGTTCAAACATCTGCATCATCACGATTACGCCAAGCAAGCCAATGACCATCGCAACCATGAGTTCGACGAGTCCGAACCCACCGGCGCGGCCAACCGTTGTTTCTGGTGTGGCTGAGCGATGAAAGACACGGCCATGTCGGTGTTGAAGTGTGTTGGACATTTAGATCACCTGCACAACCACACGGTAACTATGGGCTGTCGTCTCATTAGGTGCCATCCAGCGTACGGTGACTGTAACGGTACTGGCCGTTCTCGGAGGTCCATTTACTCCCGGGGTCACTGTCACTATGGGGGGATTGGCACCTACACCGGGAAGAACAGTCGCAACGCGATTGCTCCATTGACAATAGGGGGTATCGCTAGGGCTGGGCGTACTCGGACACGTCTGAGCACTCGCAAAGTTATTGACCAACGCCGTTCCATCGCGATTGTCAGTGCGCATTTCTCCAATCAGTTCATTCGCCAGCAGGCCGGCCTCGCTACGAAACTGAGCATCGCGAGAGGCGCGCACTGCCGACGCCTGCATGCCCACCAGACCAAGAATACCCAAGGAAAAGATCAGGATGGCTATCAGGGCCTCAAGCAGCATTACACCATTCTGGACTTTGCGTAAGCTCATATCAGCACCTCTGCGGGTCGCCCGTGGGCAAAGTCGGGTCACAAGTACGAATCTGGCCGCCGATAGTCACGACCACACGCAGACATTTCGCTGTGCCAGCCGTTGAACAGTCACCGTCGCCGTTTTGAGCATCCACGTCTATCGAAAGCGCCTGCGCGGCTGTTGCGGGTGCCACCGGAGCAAGGCGGCCGAAACCATTAAATATCGCAACAGCACGGTCGGCAGTCACCAATACCCGCCCGCCACCTTCTGCAGCTGGTTTGGTCTGGATGATGCGCGGCGCCGGATTATTGGTGGTATCGGACACCGGAAACGCCTCGTTGAGCAAATTTGCACCGCAGGCGCTCGTGGGATCATCAAAACTGACAACCCAGTTGTTCCCGGCGGTCGAAATCGCACAGTTGTTATCAAGACGATCAGTTAACTGGAAGCGGACCTGAGCATTTCTCCTGACTGCCTCGGCTTTCGCAAACTGCAGACCGTTCTGGATAGCCGCCGCCGCCCCGCGCACTTGGCTGTTTTGCGTCCAGAGGTTGAATACCGGGAGGCCGACAGCCAGCAAGGCACCGAACACAACCAGTGCCACAACGAGTTCGATCACCGTAAAACCGGTGACTCGCTGCTTGATCAGCATGTACCGTCCTTTTTAGTTACCCAACAGTTTCCGTTTCCAGTCCAACCCGGAACGCTTGTAATCGCGGAGATGCGCCGATTCGATTGGTCTACCGAGTATACGAAACCCGCCATTGAGCCGACTCCTATGGCCGCCACGGAATATGTGGTCTGGTTAGGTGTCACGTCGGCTTGGGTGCTATCCGCACAACGAAACCGGAAATTTGCTGTATCGTTCGGCAACACATCGGTGCCCGTATTCTGTCCGGCTACACATGCCCCCGCGTAGGTTCGATTGTCCTGAAAAAACTGCTCCATCCGGACACGCACATCGGACAAACCGGCCAATGCCTCAGTGATCTTCGAGCGCGTCACGTAATCGGTGTATTGCGGCACGGCGATGGCGGAAAGAATGGCGATGATCACAACGACGACCATGACTTCGATCAGCGTAAAACCCGTTTGACGATGCATTGATGTTCCCCTCGGAATTTTTCACTTTCAGTGTATCGACCGTAGCGAAATACGGGCGCCGCAAACGACGAATGGCGCCCAAGAGGGCGCCAGCGGTTGAAGACGACTTGCTTAAATACCCTTGGTCGCCATTCTGGAGATCATCTGTGGCCCACCGACATACAGCAGCAGGATGGCTGCCAGCACGAGAATCGTACCGGCCAGCAACTGGATGCCTGCCCGCCGCAACTCCGTCTGATGCCGATGTGCGAACCAGAGCGGACCAATCACGGGCAACAGCAGTACCGGCAACCAGCTTTGCCAGCCGAAATTGAACGACGCCGGCACAATACCCAGGTAACCGACGAGCAACAGAGCGCCGCCGACAGCAACGAGGATCGCCACCGCAAAGACAAAGGCGGTAAAACCCATGTCCATTATTTCTTGACTTTCTGGGGCCGCACCCAACCGGTCAGCGTCACTTGCTTGGCACGCGACACCGTCAGGGCATCCGGCGGCGCATCCTTGGTCAGGGTCGTACCGGCGCCCAGCGTCGCACCGCGACCGACGCGCACCGGCGCCACCAGCTGGGTATCAGAGCCGATGAAGACATCGTCCTCGATGATGGTCTTGAATTTGTTGGCGCCATCGTAGTTGCAGGTAATGGTGCCAGCGCCGACATTCACCCGTTCACCGATTTCCGAATCGCCGATGTAGGCAAGGTGGTTGGCCTTGGATTGGGCGGCGATCTTGCTCTTTTTCACCTCGACAAAATTGCCGATATGCACCTCCGGCCCCAGCTCCGTCCCCGGACGCAGGCGGGCATACGGCCCAAGCACGCCATCCGGGCCGATCACCGCATCTTCGAAGTGACAGAAGGCGGCAATGCGCGTGCCGGCACCGATCTTGACATTCTTCAGCACGCAGTAGGGGCCAACCTCGACGGCGTCGGCCAGCTCGACCTTGCCCTCGAAGACGCAGCCGACGTCGATGGCGACATCGCGCCCGTGCGTCAGCTCACCGCGAATGTCGATGCGCGCCGGATCCGCCAGACGCACGCCGGCGACCAGCAACTGGTCCGCCAGATTGCGCTGGTGCTGTCGCTCCAGCTCCGCCAGTTGCACCTTGCTGTTAACACCCAGGACTTCCCACTCGCCGGCCGGCTGCGCTGTGCGTACCGGCAAGCCTTCGGCGACTGCGAGGCCAACGATGTCGGTGAGGTAATACTCACCCTGCGCGTTGTCGTTCTTCAGGCTGGCGAGCCAGTCGCCAAGACGCGCCGTCGGCACGGCCATGATGCCGGTGTTGATCTCGCAGATCGTCTTTTCGGCGTCGGAAGCATCCTTCTGCTCGACGATGCGTTGTACTTTGCCGTCAGCATCGCGCACGATGCGCCCGTAGCCGCTCGGGTCGGCCAGATCAACGGTCAGAATCGCCAGCCCGTCCCTGCCAGCCTGCAGCAAGCGCTTCAGGGTTTCCGCCGTGGTCAGGGGGACGTCACCATAGAGCACCAGCGTCTGCTCGGCACCCGATAACTGCGGCACGGCTTGAGCAACGGCGTGGCCGGTACCGAGTTGCTGCGCCTGCTCGGCCCAGCAGAGATCCGGGGCGGAAAGGGTTGCGCGGACGACATCGCCACCGTGTCCATAAACCACGATCAGCTTTTCTGGATTCAGGCTGCGCGCGGTGTCGATGACATGCTGCGCCAGCGCCTTGCCGGCAACCGGGTGCAGCACCTTGGGCAGATTGGAATGCATGCGCTTGCCCTGGCCGGCAGCGAGGATAACGATGTTCATGTTCAGGGAGTATCCGGATCGGGAAAGCTCGGATTCTTACACGAGCAGCATGCAGCGGGAAGGCAATATTTCTCGTTTTCCGGGCTGCTGCGGTCGACCTAAAAAACTGCCCAAAAAAGGAAAGCCCGCGCACCTTGCGGTGGGCGGGCTTGGCGCTGCGAACGCAGACCGGGTTTAGCGCGGCAGGGTCGTTGCGCCCATCAGGTAGGCATCGACTTCACGGGCAGCCTGGCGACCTTCGCGGATTGCCCAGACCACCAGCGACTGACCACGGCGAACGTCACCGGCAGCGAAGACCTTGTCGACATTGGTGCGATAGCAACCGTCGCCATCAGTCGTTGCCTTGGCGTTCTGGCGGGCATCCTTCTCGACGCCGAAGGCGTCCAGCAGGCCACCGACCGGGTTGGTGAAGCCCATGGCGAGGAAAGCGTTGTCGCAGGGGAGTTCGAACTCGGAACCGGCGATTTCGGACATCTTGCCGTCCTTCCAGTCCAGACGAACGGCCTTGAGCGCCTTGACGTTGCCCTTGCCATCATCGACAAAGCCCTTGGTAGCGATAGCGAAGTCGCGGGTGCAGCCTTCGTCGTGCGACGACGAGGTCCGCAGCTTGTACGGCCAGTACGGCCAGGTCAGCTCCTTGTTCTCCTGCTCCGGCGGCATCGGCATCAGTTCGAACTGGGTGACCGAAGTTGCGCCATGGCGGTTGGACGTGCCGACGCAGTCAGAGCCGGTATCGCCGCCGCCGATGACGATGACGTGCTTGCCCTTGACGTTGATCGGGTTGGCCTTGCCTTGCTGGACTTCCTTGTTTTGCGGAATCAGGAATTCGAGGGCGGCGTAGATACCCTTGAGCTCGCGGCCCGGTACCGGCAGATCGCGCGGGATTTCGGAACCGGCAGCGAGGATCACGGCATCGAAAGCTGCGGTCAACTCGGAAGCAGAGACAAAATCCTTGGCATCGTTGTTGATGCCGGCCGGCACGTTCTTGTCACCAACGACAACGCGGGTCTTGAAGGTGACGCCTTCGGCTTCCATCTGGGCGACGCGACGGTCGACCAGCGTCTTTTCCATCTTGAAGTCAGGAATGCCGTAGGCCAGCAGGCCACCGAGGCGGTCGCTCTTTTCAAAGACGGTGACATCGTGACCGACGCGCGCCAGTTGCTGCGCGGCCGCCAGGCCCGCCGGGCCGGAACCGACGATGGCAACCTTCTTGCCGGTCTTGGTTTTCGGTGGCTGCGGCACGACCCAGCCCATTTCCCAGCCCTTGTCGATGATCGCGTGTTCGATCGACTTGATACCGACCGGTGCGGCATTGATGCCGAGCGTACAGGCAGCTTCGCAGGGCGCCGGACAGATGCGGCCGGTGAAATCGGGGAAATTGTTGGTTGAATGCAGCACATCCAGCGCCTGCTTCCAGTTGCCCTTGTAAACCAGATCATTCCAATCCGGAATGATGTTGTTCACCGGGCAGCCGTTGTTGCAGAAGGGAATGCCGCAGTCCATGCAGCGCGCCCCCTGGGTCTTGGCTTCGTCGTCAGACAGGGTCTGGACGAACTCCTTGTAGTGCTTCAGGCGTTGTTCAACCGGTTCGTAGGCCTCGGAGAGGCGTTCGAACTCCATGAATCCAGTCGGCTTGCCCATTATGCGGCCTCCTTCTGTGCAGCAGCGGCCATCTCGGTGAGGGCACGCTTGTATTCGTGCGGATAGACTTTGACGAACTTCTCGCGATAGGCATCCCAGTCGGCGAGAATGGCCTTGGCGGTCTGGCTGCCGGTGTATTCGGCGTGACGGGTGATCAGCTCCTTGAGCTGGGTTTCGTCCGCCTCGCCCCCGTGCAGCGGCTCGCCCGCAGCATGACGGCCGGCCGGAAGCACCTTCTCCAGTGCCACCTGCGCCAGATTGCAACGGCCCTTGAAGCTGCCGTCTTCATCCAGCACATAGGCGATACCACCGGACATGCCGGCCGCAAAGTTACGACCGGTCATGCCGAGCACAACGACCGTACCACCGGTCATGTATTCGCAACCGTGATCGCCAACCCCTTCGACCACTGCCGTGCCGCCAGAGTTACGAACGCAGAAGCGCTCACCACCGACACCGGCGAAGAAGGACTCGCCCTCGGTCGCACCGTACATGACCGTGTTGCCGCAGATGATGTTCTGCTGCGTATCACCGCGGAAATCGGCGTGCGGCTTGATGATGATGCGGCCGCCGGAGAGGCCCTTGCCGACGTAGTCGTTGCCTTCGCCCGTCAGCTCCAACGTCACGCCACGAGCCAGGAAGGCACCAAAGGCCTGTCCGGCCGTACCGGTCAGCTTGACGTGGATGGTGTCGTCCGGCAAACCGGCGTGGCCGTAGCGGCGGGCAACCTCGCCCGAGAGCATGGTGCCGCAGGTACGGTTGACGTTGATGATCGAGGTTTCGATCTGTACCTTCTGTCCCTTTTCCAGTGCCGGCTTGGCCTGCGCGATCAGCTTGTGATCGAGTGCTTTCTCCAGCCCGTGATCCTGGGTTTCGGTATGCAGACGCGGCACATCGGCAGGAACGTTCGGCTGATGGAAGATGCGGGAGAAGTCCAGACCCTTGGCCTTCCAGTGATCGATACCGGCACGCATGTCGAGCAGATCGGCACGGCCGACCAGATCGTCAAACTTGCGGATACCCAGCTGGGCCATGATTTCGCGCACTTCTTCAGCGACGAAGAAGAAGTAATTGACGACGTGCTCCGGCTGGCCGGAGAAGCGCTGACGCAACACCGGATCCTGCGTGGCGACGCCAACCGGGCAGGTATTCAGATGGCACTTGCGCATCATGATGCAGCCTTCGACAACCAGCGGCGCGGTGGCGAAGCCGAATTCGTCAGCACCGAGCAGCGCACCGATCACGACATCACGGCCGGTCTTCATCTGGCCGTCGACCTGAACACGGATACGCGAACGCAAGCGGTTCAGCACCAGCGTCTGCTGGGTTTCGGAGAGGCCGAGTTCCCACGGCGTACCGGCGTGCTTGATCGAAGACTGCGGCGAGGCGCCCGTGCCGCCGTCGAAACCGGCGATCACGACGTGGTCGGCCTTGGCTTTGGCGACACCAGCTGCAACCGTACCAACACCGACTTCAGACACCAGCTTGACCGAAATCGAAGCGCGCGAGTTGGCGTTCTTCAGGTCATGGATCAGCTGCGCCAGGTCCTCGATGGAGTAGATGTCGTGGTGCGGCGGCGGCGAAATCAGGCCGACGCCCGGTACCGAATGACGCAGGAAGCCGATGTACTCGGAAACCTTGTGACCCGGCAACTGGCCGCCTTCGCCCGGCTTGGCACCTTGCGCCATCTTGATCTGGATCTGGTCGGCATTGACCAGATACTCGGTGGTGACACCAAAGCGGCCGGAAGCAACCTGCTTGATCGCGGAACGCAGCGAATCGCCTTCCTGGAAGGTGTAGTCGCGTTCGATGCGCGAGGCACCGACCACTTCCGACAGCTTCTGGCCCGCCTTGAGCGGCTGGAAGCGCTTGGCATCCTCGCCACCTTCGCCGGTGTTCGACTTGCCGCCAATACGGTTCATGGCGATAGCCAGCGTCGTGTGCGCCTCAGTAGATATCGAGCCTAGCGACATTGCGCCCGTGGCGAAACGCTTGACGATTTCCTTGGCCGATTCGACTTCTTCCAGCGGAATTGCCGTGCCTTGCGGCTTGAACTCGAACAGACCACGCAAGGTCAGGTGACGCTTGGTCTGATCATTGATCAGCTTGGCGTATTCCTTGTAGGTCTCGTACTTGCCGGAGCGGGTCGAGTGCTGGAGCTTGGCGATGGAGTCCGGTGTCCACATGTGCTCTTCACCGCGGATACGGAAGGCGTATTCGCCACCGGCATCGAGCATGCTGGCAAGCACCGGATCGGCCGAGAAGGCGTCGGTGTGCAGGCGGATGGCTTCTTCGGCGACTTCAAAAACACCGATCCCCTCGACGTTGGAAGGCGTACCGGTGAAGTACTTTTCGACGAAGTCCTTTTGCAGGCCGATCGCTTCGAAGATCTGCGCACCGGTGTAGGACATGTAGGTCGAGATGCCCATCTTGGACATGACCTTGCACAGCCCCTTGCCAATCGCCTTGATGAAGTTCTTGGTGTACTTCTCGGCCTTCTCGGCATCACCCTTGGCGAGACTTTCGATAGTTTCGAGGGCGAGGTAGGGATGGACAGCCTCGGCGCCGTAGCCACCGAGCAGCGCAAAGTGATGCACCTCGCGGGCCGAACCGGTCTCGACGACCAGACCAGCGCTGGTACGCAGGCCCTTCTTGACCAGATGCTGGTGAATCGCGGACGTTGCCAGCAGTGCCGGAATAGCGACGTGCTCGGCATCCACCTTGCGGTCGGAGACGATCAGGATGTTGGCGCCGGAACGAACAGCGTCCTCGGCGTCGGCTGCCAGCGAAGCAAGACGTGCCTCGATGCCATCCTTGCCCCAGGCGACCGGATAGCAGATATCCAGTTCGAAGGAGCGGAACTTGTTCGAGGTGTACTTCTCGATATTGCGCAGCTTTTCCATGTCGTCGAAGGACAGGACCGGCTGCGACACTTCGAGGCGGATCGGCGGGTTGATATCGTTGGTGTTCAGCAGGTTCGGCTTCGGACCAATGAAAGACACCAGCGACATGACCAGCTCTTCACGGATCGGGTCGATCGGCGGGTTGGTCACCTGCGCGAACAGCTGCTTGAAGTAGGTGTAGAGCGTCTTGTTCTTGGTAGACAGGACCGGCAGCGCCGAGTCGGTACCCATGGAGCCTGTGGCTTCTTCGCCGTTCTGAACCATCGGCTCAAGAATGACCTTGACGTCTTCCTGGGTGTAGCCAAAGGCCTGCTGGCGATCGAGCAGGGAAGCCGACGGCGCAGCACACTTCTCCTCGGGCGCCGGCACTTCGTCGAGCTTGATGCGGATCTTTTCGATCCACTCCCGATAGGGCTTGGCGTTGGCCAGGGAGTTCTTCAACTCCTGGTCGTCGATGATGCGGCCTTGTTCCATATCGATCAGGAACATCTTGCCCGGCTGCAGGCGCCACTTCTTGACGATCTTCTTTTCCGGAATCGGCAGCACGCCGGACTCGGAAGCCATGACCACGAGGTCATCATCGGTAACCAGATAACGTGCCGGACGCAGGCCGTTACGGTCGAGCGTCGCGCCAATCTGGCGACCATCGGTGAAGGCCACGGCAGCGGGACCGTCCCACGGCTCCATCATCGCGGCATGGTATTCGTAGAAGGCGCGACGATTTTCGTCCATCAGCGTGTGCTTTTCCCAGGCTTCCGGGATCATCAGCATCACGGCCTGTGCAAGCGAGTAGCCGCCGCCCATGACCAGCAGCTCGAGCGCATTGTCGAACGAGGCGGAATCGGACTGGCCGGGATAATGCAGCGGCCAGACCTTCTTCAGGTCATCGCCGAGAATCGGCGAAGAGATTGCCTGCTCGCGGGCCTTGAACCAGTTCACATTGCCGCGAACGGTGTTGATTTCACCGTTGTGCGCGATGTAACGGAACGGGTGCGCCAGATCCCAGGTCGGGAAGGTATTGGTCGAGAAGCGCTGGTGAACGAGTGCCAGGGCCGAAACCGTCCGCTTGTCCTGCAGATCGTAGTAATAAACGCCTACCTGATCAGCCAACAGCAAACCCTTGTAGTTGACGGTGCGCGCCGAGAAGGAGGGTACATAGAACTCTTGCCCGTGCTTCAGCTTCAAGGACTTGATAGCGTTGGCAGCACGGCGGCGAATGATGTACAGCTTGCGCTCGAGGGCATCGGTGACGAAAACGTCCGGACCTCGACCGACAAACACCTGGCGGATCACCGGCTCCTTGGCCTTGACAGTCGGCGACATCGGCATGTCACGGTTGACCGGCACATCACGCCAGCCAAGCAGCACCTGGCCTTCAGCGGCGATGGAACGCTCGATTTCTTCGACACAGGCGTGACGGGAAGCAGCCTCTTGCGGCAGAAACACCATGCCGACGCCGTACTCGCCATTCGGCGGCAATTCGACGCCTTGCTTGGCCATTTCCTCGCGATAGAACTGGTCCGGAATCTGGATCAGGATACCGGCGCCATCGCCTTGCAGCGGATCTGCGCCGACAGCACCGCGGTGATCGAGATTTTTCAGGATCAACAAACCCTGCTCGACGATGCCATGGTTCTTATGGCCCTTGACGTGGGCGACAAAGCCCACGCCGCAAGCGTCGTGCTCGTTGGCGGGATCGTACAACCCCTGCCGATCAGGTACTGCCGGTTCCATCACACGCATTCCTTCAGATAGCTTGACCGGCGGCAACCGGCCAATGATGAAAAAAGCCGCAGGGCATATTTGCCGCCACGACCTAAACAAATTTTAGAGGCAACCGCAAAATATACCGGTAAACCCCTGTCCATTCAAGATGCTGCGTTGCACCAAGCCGCTATTATCAGCCGGTGCAATCCCCTTTCAGGTGCATCCGGCGTCGATTGCAGCACCAATCTGGTCCGCCGTCGCGATGTCACTGACAACGGCTTTGCCGATGGCGGTCAGCAACACCAGGCGCAAGCGGCCATCGATCACTTTTTTGTCGTGACTCATCAGATCAAGGTATCGCCCGGCACCCAGCGCAGGCCCCTTGACCGGCAAACCAGCCAGAACAAACAGTTTTTCGATGCGCAGCACGTCATCGGCGGGTAACCAGCCCAACAGACATGACAAACGAGCAGCAATTAGCGTGCCCGCGGCCACTGCTTCACCATGCAGCCATTCACCATAGCCCAGCCCGGTCTCGATAGCATGGCCGAAGGTATGACCGAGATTGAGCAGCGCGCGGTCGCCGGTTTCGCGTTCGTCAGCAGCCACCACTTCCGCCTTGTTGGCACAGGAACGCTGCACCGCATACGCCAGCGACTCCGGGTCGCGCGCCAGAAGTTTCGGCATATTGGCTTCCAGCCACTCAAAAAATGGCAGATCGCGGATCAAGCCATACTTGATCACTTCCGCCAACCCGGCCTTCAATTCGCGATCGGGCAGCGTATCCAGCGTGCCGATATCGGCCAGTACCAGCTTGGGCTGGTAAAAAGCGCCAATCATGTTCTTGCCAAGCGGGTGATTGATCGCCGTTTTGCCGCCTACCGAGGAATCGACTTGCGAAAGAAGGGTTGTCGGGATCTGGATGAAAGGCATGCCGCGCTGATAGCAGGCGGCGGCAAAACCAACCATGTCACCGACCACGCCACCGCCCAATGCAAACAGCGTGGTTGACCGCTCACAGCGGGCTTCGAGCAGGGCGTCGAAGATCAGGTTCAGTGTTTCCCAGGTCTTGTAGGCTTCGCCATCTGGAAGCACGACGGGCAATACCGAAATTTGGGCACTTTCCAGGGTTGACCGCAGCTGATCGAGATAGAGCGGTGCCACGGTGGTGTTGGTGACGATCACCGCCCGCTTTTGCTTCAGATGCGGCGTGATCAGATCGATTTGCTGCCACAGGCCGCGACCGATGTGGATGGGATAGGAACGCTCATCAAGCGCGACTTGCAAGGTCTGGATCATGGAGATGTCGTGGTATTCAGGCGGTTGTATTCGCGCAGGAGGTGGTGAACGATGCCGGAAGCGATCAAATGACCACCATCGACGATCAGGTGGGCGATTTCGCGATAGAGCGGATCGCGGGCGGCGTACAACGCTTCCAGCTTGGCCAGCGGATCAGACACCTGCAATAGCGGCCGGTTCCGGTCATGACGCGTACGCTCGTGGAGCATCAGCGGCGGCACATTGAGATAGACCACCCAGCCGGTCTGGTGCAGTCGCTCCCGGTTTTCCGGCTTGAGCACAACGCCGCCGCCTGTCGCCAGGACGAGACCATTGGTTTCGGTCAAATCGTGGATGGTCTGAATTTCGCGGCGACGAAAACCTTCTTCGCCCTCGATTTCAAAAATGGTTGGGATTGGCACACCAGTGCGCTCGACGATTTCATGATCGGAATCGAAGAACGGACGCCCGAGCTTTTTTGCCAACTGCCGGCCGACGGTTGTCTTGCCTGCGCCCATCAGGCCGACGAGATAGATGTTCAACATGTTGTTCACAGGCCGATTTTATCTGAATCGACTCCGGACACAAAAAAGGCCGGCATCGCCGGCCTTTTTTGGATTTTGGTAAAAATCAGTCAAAGCGGAGCTTGTCCGAAACAACACGCGGCGTAATGAACACAAGCAGTTCCTTGCGCGACCCGGTGTCGTTACGGTACTTGAACAACCATCCAAGGAAGGGAATATCCCCCAGTAGAGGCACCTTCTCGGTATTCACTTGATTATCGGTCACGAAGACACCGCCGATGACCACCGTCCCGCCGTTTTCGACAACGACATTGGTTTCAACAATCGAACTCTTGATTGGTGGGTTCCCAAGAATCGCACGTGTGAAATCGGGCTCTTCCTTTTTGACCACCAACTGCATCTTGACGGTACCTTCAGGCGTAATTTGTGGCGTGACTTCCAACGATAGCTTCGCTGGCTTGAAGCTGACTGTCTGCGTGGTCGTTCCACCACTACTGGAAGTGGTCACGTACGGCACTTCCGTACCATCCTCGATTTTCGCCTTGACGTTATTGGCGGTAATCACTCGCGGACTGGAAATGATTTTGCCGACACCGTCTGACTCAAGTGCTGCCAACTCCAGGTTCAGAATCTTCGTCAAATCGGCATTGAACAACGAGAATGCAAGCGCACCACCCGTACTGGTAAAGGAGGGAAGATTTACGCCGGCTGTTTGCTGCGATGCCTGCCCTGTGCTCGAGTAGCGCCCGCCACCGATCTGAATGTCACTACCACCAACGTTCGTTCGAGTACCATTTAGGAAATTCAACCTTACGCCCAAATTTCGGTTGAAGTTATCACTGGCCTGAACAACCCGGGCCTCAATCAACACTTGGCGCGCACCAATATCTACCGCTTTGATAAACGCGCGAATTTCTTCGAGCTTGGTCGGGATGTCGTTAACAAAGAGAATGTTGGAAGCCGGATCTGCAACCGCACTGCCGCGCTTGCTGAGAATCCTCTGAGGATTTACCCCACCCGCAGCAGGCGCCGCCGCGCCGGCGACTCCGCCAGAGAGCAAGCGTGCCACATCGACCGCCTTCTGGTAGTTCAACTCAAACTGCTCCAGCTTTAACGGCTCCAGCTCACTGATTTGTTGTTTCGACTCGAAATCCAGCTTTTCGCGCGTTGCGATTTCATCTCTAGGGGCAATCATGATGATGTTGCCCTTTTTCCGCATGTCCAGCCCCTTTTGCTGGAAGATGATATCGATCACCTGATCAGCGGGCACATCCTTCAAAACCAGCGTTGTTGTGCCGGTCACCGTCTCGCTGATCACCGCATTCAGCCCGAGTTCTTCTGCCATCAAGCGCAACAAGGCACGGACGTCGCCGTTTTGATAATTGATACTGATTCGTGGGCCCTGATAGCCGATCTTGGTTCCCTGTACGAGTTTATTGGGATCCTCAACAACCCGCTTGACCTCGACCACGAACTGATTGTCGGTCTGATAGGCATTGTGTTCCCACAACCCCTTCGGTGTAATCAACATGCGGGCATTTTCGCCAATGACGCGTGTCTCGACGCGACTGACCGGGGTCGAAAAATCATCGACATCGAGCTTGCGACGCAAATGCTCCGGAACTGCAGTCTTCATGAAATCGACGACCAGCGATGCACCCTGCTGGCGAATATCGATACCAGTGCCCGCATCGCTCAGGTCAACGACGATGCGCGCCTCACCGTCCTTGCCACGACGGAAATTCACATCGCGGATCGCATGCTTCGCCCCTACGAGGCTCTCTTCCGCAAATCGCGTGCTCACCTTTGCCGCAGCATCCGTCAGACGGACTACAGGCGAGAGCGTCACATACAGAGATTTTCCATCGACCCGCGTTGAATAATTCAATGACTTCACAAGATTCAACACCAGTCGGGTGCGATCCCCGACCTGAACGATGTTCATGCTGCTCAAGTCACCTTCGTTGACGGCCTGGGAGGTCTTTCCAAGGCCATTGGTGGTCAGCGGAAAATCCAAAGCAACCTTGGCTGGATTCGCGACGCTGAAGCCTGCAGGCGGCGTAGTCAGCGGTTCCTTGAGATCGATTTTTACCGCAACCTCGTTCCCCTGTCGGGCAACATTGATTGCCTCAATGGTGTTCGTCGCGGCATTCTGCGCAACCGCAGACGATGAGAGTGCCAGCATGGCAAAGATCGTCGCCAAGGCATGATTGACCAGTTTCATTATTTTGCACCCTCCTTGCCCTGCAGAAGCAGCGAACTCTTGCGCTCGCTCCAGTCTCCTGCGGAATCCTGTATCAACTCACGCAACTGAACCTCTGTTTCGGTAATTTGCGTAATCATTCCAAAATCGAGGCCGACATATTCGCCGACCCCGACCTGCTTGACCTTGTTATCCACCTGAATGAGCGCCATCGGCTTCCGATTGACGTTCAGGAAGCCAATCATTTTCAGTGACTCAAGCGGGTATTTTTCCAAGACACTATTGCGAAGTTCTCTTGCCTCGAAATCAGGCTGAAACGCACTTCCCTTGCCAGCAGTCTGCTTGTATTTCGCCTCTGGCTCAATCTTGGCAGCCTTAAAGGGATCGAGCGCTCCATCGACCTCATACGGCACGGGCTGATAAGGCATCACGTCCGGCAGCTTCGGAATTCCGCCGCGCAAATCCTTGGAATTATCAGCCATCCACTGGCGCAGATCGTCATGATCGCTGCCCCCGCAAGCGGACAAAGCCAAACAAAAACCCAACGGAAGCAAAAATCTCATTTCTTCGCTCCCTGTGCCGGCTTCTTCTGTCGGGCGATTTCCTCATCATCGAGATAGCGGAACGTCTTGGTGGTCGCATCCAGCGACAAGCCACCGGCAGCAGAAGTGGGGGTGATGGCGATGTTATTCAGCGTGACGATCCGTGGCAAACGGGCGATGTCGGCCGCGAATGCGCCAAAGTCATGATACGCACCGTTGATTTTGACGGAGATGGGCAACTCAGCGTAGAAGTCCTTGACGATTTCCTGACCGGGACGGAACAATTCAAATTGCAAGCCTCTCCCCAAACCCGCCTGATTGACTTCAATCAGCAAGGCTTCGATCTCCGACTTATTGGGCAGTTGCTTGAGCAGGGCGCCAAAAGAGCGATCAATCTCTGCCAGTTGCTGCGTGTAAAGATCAAGATTGACGGCCTGACGCTTCTTGTCGAGATACTGTTGCTTGAGCGACTCCTCTTCCTGCTCACGCGTCTGCAAATCGACGAGTTGCGCGTCCCAGACAAACCACCAGCCCGCCGCCAGAATGGCGACGAACACACCAACGAGGAGTGAGATCTTGGGCGCGAGAGGCCAGGCGCCGGGGTCATTTGGATTCAGGAAACGAAAATCATCCAGCAAGCGCTGGAAATCGACTTTCGGAAGGCTGGCGGATTTCAAATCCATCATTTCCCCTTCCCGTCATCGGGCTTGGCACGCGTCAGGCCGAAATTCAATACGAATTCGTTACTACGGCGTCCGTTTACGATTGTGGCCTTACTTTCCACCAGTTGCGGCGCCTCAAGCCAGGGAGACGACTCGATATTCCGCATCAAAGCGGAAATACGCGCATTCGATTGCGCGTAGCCGGTGACATTGACGCGCAGGCCATCCTGCTTCAGTGACTTGAGGTAAACCCCCTCCGGCACCTGTTTGACCAGCTCGCTCAATAAATAGACGGTCTCCCCGCGGTCACGCTGGAGATTTTCGATTACCTGTTTGCGCGCCAACAGCGCCTGAGTTTGCTCCTTGAGGCGCTTGATCTGCTCAAGCTGCTTGTCAAGGATGGCAATTTCCGCCTTCAGGAAGGCGTTCTTCGAATCCTGATTTTCGATAGCTGCATTGATCAGGGTATAGACGGCAAAAACGACCAAGGCCCCCAACGTAGCGATCAAGCCGAGCAGCACATAAAACTGCTCACGTCGGGCCTTTTTGGCTGCCTCGCGGTGAGGCAGGAGATTGATGCGAATCATGACGGATCAAACCTCCTCAGCGCGAGGCCGCAGGCGACCATCAGTGACGAAGCATCCGCCAGCAGGCTGCGCGCCTTGACGCGGTCGGACAGCGTCATGTTGGCAAACGGGTTGGCAATCAGGGTATTGACCTGTGTACGTGTGGCAACGACTTCATCGACACCGGGAATCACCGCACACCCGCCGGCGAGCACGATGTGATCAACCTGGTTGTACTGTGTAGAGGTGAAGAAAAACTGAAGCGCCCGGGAAATTTCGAGCGCCATGTTCTCCATGAATGGATTCAGCAATTCCGCCTCATAACCTTCGGGCAAACTCCCGGTCCGCTTGGCCGCCTCCGCATCTTCCCATGTCATTCCGTAGTGTCGGGTAATGTCCTGGGTCAGCTGACTGCCACCAAAGGCCTGTTCGCGCGAATAGACCTGCAAGCCGTTCCGCAACACCGTCAGGTTCATCACGTTGGCGCCGGCATCGATCAGGGCAACGATTTGGTTCTTGCCACCTTCGGGCAACTGGCGTTCGATCAACTCGAAAGCCGACAAGGTGGCGAAGGATTCAACATCAATCACCACCGCCTTGAGGCCGGCGGCATCAGCCACAGCGACGCGGTCTTCCACCCGTTCCTTCTTGGATGCCGCGATCAGGACTTCAAGCTCATCAGGCACAGCGGGGGCCGGCCCGATAATCTGGTAATCGAGATTCACTTCGTCTATGGAAAACGGAATGTACTGGTTCGCTTCCGATTCAACCTGCGCTTCAAGTTCATCTTCGCGCAATCCATCCGGGACGATGATCTTCTTGGTGATCACCGCCGACCCGGGCAAAGCCATGGCGACGTTTTTGGTCGACGTCCCCATCCGCTTCCAGGCGCGCTTGACGCAATCCACCACGCCATCGAGGTTGGCGATATTGCCATCAGAGACCGCGTCCTTGGGCAACACCTCAATGGCGTAGCGCTCGACACGGTAACCGTCCTTCCCGTTGGCGCTGAGCTCGACTATCTTCACCGCAGACGAACTGATGTCCAGCCCGAATAGCGATCGCGCCTTGGGATTAAATAACGCTGAGATATCGAAACCCACCAGACCCCCAAAAAGTCTTTACGGAATGCGTAGTTAGCAAAAAAACCAATAATTCACTTCAAATCCTAGCAACAACCCCAAGGCGTGTAAAGCCTTTTCACGGGGGCGCATGGCGGCAGCGTATAATCCGCGCAACGTTATCCGATACCCTTGACCGACCGTGCCCCGACTCCCCCTCGCGCTTCGTTTTCTGCTCTACCCGCTGCTGCTGATCGCCGGGTTGGTCGCCATGGGCATCGCGATTGCCCTCATCATTCTGGTGTTGGCCTACCCGAACCTGCCCTCGCTGGAAGTGCTGACTGATTATCGCCCCAAAATACCGCTGCGCGTCTACACCGCCGATGGCCACCTGATTGGCGAGTTTGGAGAGGAGCGTCGCGCCGTCGTCGCCATCGGCGATGTACCGGATGTCATGAAGCATGCCATCCTGGCGGCCGAAGATGATCGGTTTTATCAACACGGCGGGATCGACTACGCCGGGGTTGCGCGCGCGGCCGTCGCCAATCTGGCTGGCGGTGGCAAACGGCAGGGCGCCTCGACCATAACCCAGCAGGTCGCTCGCAATTTCTTCCTGAGCACCGAAAAGACCTACACGCGCAAACTTTACGAAGCGCTGCTCTCCTACAAGATCGAGAACAACCTGTCGAAAGACCAGATTTTCGAGTTGTATATCAACCAGATTTTCCTTGGCCAACGCGCCTATGGCTTTGCCGCTGCCGCGCAGATTTACTTCGGCAAACCGCTGAAGGACATCTCAATCGCCGAAGCCGCCATGCTCGCCGGCCTGCCGAAAGCCCCCTCGGCTTATAACCCGATCGTCAATCCGAAGCGGGCCCGCATTCGTCAGCAGTACGTCCTGCGCCGCATGCACGAACTGGGTTACATCAACGATACGCAGCACGAAGCTGCACTCAAGGAACCGCTGGTGGTCAAGCGGGAACTGGCTGAATACGCGGTTCACGCGGAGTTTGCAGCAGAAATGGCCCGCCAGATCACTGCTGAGCGTTTCCCGGAGGATGTCTACTCGCGCGGAATGAAGGTGTACACCACGCTGATCAAGGCCGAACAGGAAGCGGCCTACAACAGCCTGCGCAAAGGCGTCATGGATTACGACCGGCGGCATGGCTATCGCGGCGCCGAATCCTATCTGGAGCTCAGGAACATCAAATCGGATCAGGACGAGGCGATTGATGAAGCCCTGCAGGACATTCCCGATGCTGGTGACCTGATTCCGGCACTGGTGCTGGCTGCTGATGCCAAGCAGATCAAGGCTTACCGCAAGGGCGGCGAGGTGGTCACCCTGACCGGCGATGCCATGAAATTCGCAGCCAAGATGCTTGACGACAAGGCGCCCGCCAACAAACGCCTGAAGCGCGGCGCCATCATTCGCCTGCAGAAGGACGACAAGGGGGCGTGGATGATCAGCCAGCTGCCGGAGGTCGAATCCGCCTTCGTCGCCGTCAGTCCGGCCGATGGCGCCATCCGGGCGCTGGTCGGCGGCTTCGACTTCAATCGCAACAAGTTCAACCACGTCACCCAGGCCTGGCGCCAGCCCGGCTCCAGCTTCAAGCCCTTCATTTACTCCGCATCGCTGGAAAAAGGCTACTCACCGGGCAGCATCATCGCCGATGAACCCATCGTCATTCCGGCCAGCCAGACCGGCGCGCAGGCCTGGGAGCCGCACAACTACGACGGAAAATACGAAGGCCCGATGAAAATGCGGACTGCCCTTGCCAAGTCCAAGAACATGGTCTCGATCCGGCTGTTGCAATCCATCGGCACGCAGTACGCGCAGGATTACGCCACCCGTTTCGGCTTCGACGCCGACAAGCATCCACCCTACCTGACGATGGCCCTGGGTGCCGGTGCGGTGACGCCGTGGCAGATGGTCAGCGGCTACGCCGTCTTCGCCAACGGCGGTTACAAGATCAACCCGTTTATCGTTCGCGAGATCCGCGACGAGCGCAACAACGTCATTGCCCGCGCGGCAGAAACGCCGGCCGGCGATGAAAGCACCCGCGCCATCGATCCACGTAATGCCTTCATGATGGATACCATGTTGCGCGATGTCACGATCTACGGCACCGCTGCCAAGGCCTCGGCAACGCTCAAGCGGCAGGATCTGGCGGGCAAGACCGGCACCACCAACGAGTATGTCGATGCCTGGTTCTGCGGCTATCAGATGACCGTCGCCGGTTGCGCCTGGGTCGGCTTCGATCAGCCGCGCAAGCTGGGTGACAAGGAAACCGGCGGCGTCGCCGCCCTGCCGATCTGGATCGGCTACATGAGTCGCGCCTTGAAGGATGTACCGATCCAGACACCCAGCGCACCGGAAGGACTGGTCAGCTCCGGCGAAGGCCGCGAACGCAGCTACATCTACGCCGAGAACGTCAAGCCAAAGGCGGAAGGCGAGGCGGAAGAAGACACCACGCCGCTGCCCAAGCCCGACCTGAGCAGCCCGCCCAGCGACTGATCAGGCCAGATTGACAGGCTCGCCGGCCTGCTGGCTGGCGAGTGCAGACAGTTTCTGCATCAGTTCGCTGCCATCCCGGGTATCGACCCAGGCCGCGCCCGACCAGCGAAAATGGAAGCCGCCGGCCTTCGCCGCGACCCAGATTTCGCGGGCGACACCGTGCTTGTTGACGATGATCTTGCTGCCATCGGCAAATTCAATTTCGAGGATTCCGCCCGGCGCCAACTCGAAATCGAGGTCGGCATCGCTGGCCTCCAGGCCGGCCTCAATCGCCGCCATTGCGTCGTCGGCCAGTCGCTTAAATTCGCTTTCTTCCATCGTGATAACATCCCGCTCTTAACTGAAACACCCTGACAGCCCCGGTCCGTATTCATGCAGACCCTTCGCACTCCCAAGGTCGCCATGTCCATCAACCCTGCTGCCCTGCTGCTTGCCGTCACCGCCCTGAGCCTCGCTGGCTGTGGCTTGAAAGGCCCGCTCGAACTCCCGCCTGCGCCGGCACCGACGCCGCTGCTCGGCAAGCCCGCGACCGCAGCCTCCAAGGCTGGTGCGCCGGATGTTAGCACGCCCACCCGCCCGCCTGCCGGCGCGACCACCCAGTGATCCAAAAATGACAAATACTCCCCTGACTACCAGCCACTTCGCCGTCAAGGACGGTGTCCTGCACGCCGAATCCGTTGCCCTGCCCGTCATTGCCAGCCAGTTCGGCACGCCGGCCTACGTCTATTCCCGTGCCGCGCTGACCGAATCGCTGCGCGAATTCCAGGATGTGCTCAACACCCACCCCGCCGGGGCCGGCGCGCTGGTTTGCTATGCCGTCAAGGCCAACTCCAACCTCGCGGTCCTCAATGTCTTCGCCCGCATGGGCGCCGGCTTCGACATCGTTTCCGGTGGCGAACTCAAGCGCGTGCTGGCCGCCGGCGCTGATCCGAAAAAGGTTGTCTTCTCCGGCGTCGGCAAGACAGCCGCCGAGATGAAGCTGGCGCTTGATGCCGGCATTTTCTGTTTCAACATCGAATCGATCCCGGAACTGGAGCGTCTGAACGCCGTCGCCGGCAGTTGCGGCAAGCAGGCGCCAATCAGCCTGCGCGTCAATCCGAACGTCGATCCGAAGACGCATCCGTACATCTCCACCGGCCTCAAGGAGGCCAAGTTCGGTGTTGCCTACGAGCACGCCCTCGACCTGTATCGTCGCGCCGCCGCACTGCCCAACATCACGGTCGCCGGCATCGATTGCCATATCGGTTCGCAACTCCTCGACCCGTCGCCTTTCGTCGAGGCCCTCGAACGCATTCTTGCCCTCGTCGATCAACTCGCTGCCGAAGGCATCCGGCTGCATCACATCGACCTCGGCGGCGGGCTGGGCATCAAGTACAAGGCCGAACAGGTCCAGCCGACCGTTGCCGCGTACCTGACGCCGCTGCTCGACAAGCTGCAGGGTCGTGGCCTGCAGATCGTACTCGAACCGGGTCGCCGTCTGGTCGGCAATGCCGGCCTGCTGCTGACGCAAGTCGAGTTTCTCAAGGAGGGCGAAGGCAAGAATTTCGCCATCATCGACGCCGCCATGAATGACCTGATGCGCCCAGCGCTGTACGAAGCCTGGCACGACATCAACCCGGTCGTGCCGCGTGACGGCACGCCGCGCGACTACGACGTTGTCGGCCCGGTCTGCGAAACCGGTGACTTCCTCGGCCAGGCCCGTCCACTGTGTATCCAGCCGGGCGATCTGCTGGCGGTGATGTCGGCCGGCGCCTACGGCATGGCCATGGCCTCGAACTACAACACGCGGCCGCGCGCCGTCGAGGTGATGGTCGATGGCGATGCCGTCCATGTCATCCGTCAGCGCGAAACCGTCGAGCAACTTTACGCCGGCGAGGCCATCCTCCCGTAAGGCATTTCGGCCGTGAGCGGCATTCGCATCGACAAGTGGCTGTGGGCGGCGCGTTTCTTCAAGACGCGCTCACTGGCCACGGATGCGGTCAGTGGTGGCAAGGTCAGGCTCAATGAGGCACCGACCAAGCCGGCCCGCGACGTCAAACCCGGCGACCGGCTGGAGATCTCCAATGGCGATACACGCTGGCAGGTGGTCGTCCTGGCGCTCTCGGACAAGCGCGGTCCAGCCCCCGAGGCCCGGCTGCTTTACGAAGAAACCGCCGCCAGCGTCGCCGAGCGCGAGGCAGCGCAACAGCGGCGCCAGCTCGCTCGGGAGCCGGCGGCCGAAATTCACGGCCGGCCGACCAAGCGCGACCGGCGTCAAATCAACCGCTTCGGTCACTGAGCGGGCTCACCGCCGTGCGCTCAGCAGGTTTTGCGAACTGCTGCGGTGAACCTGAAAAAACGGCAAAAATCCGGGGTCACAACACCCAGGCCAGCGCCAGCGGCAGAAAGATCAGGGCGGCCAGATTGCCGATAAGAACGATCGACGCCACCCTTTGCGGTTCCTGCCTGTAACGCTCGGCAAAAAGGAAATTGAGCACCGCCGGCGGCAATGCCCCGAAGACGAACAACATCGCGGCATCGCGCCCTTGCAAGCCCAGCAGGTGGATGACCCCGGCGGCGATGGCCATGCCGGCCAGCGGGCGGAGCAGCGCCGAGCCAACCGCCAGCCGCCATTCGCCGAAGCTGACATCGGTCATCCGCACCCCGAGCGAAAAAAGCAGCAGTGGCACCGAGACGTCGCCAAGCATCTTGATCGCGATCAGCGCCGGCTGCCACACGGGAATCTTGAGCAAGGCAACCGTCAGACCGGCGATGGCGGCAAAAACCACCGGGATGCGCCACAGGGTCAGCACCCGCGTCGTCGGGTCGAGCAGGCGGGCGCCAAACGAAAAGTGCAGCGTGTTCTCGACCATGAACAGGATGACCGCCGCCGGCAGGGCGGCTTCGCCCCAGGCCAGCACGGCCAGCGGCAGGCCGATGTTGCCGGAATTGTTGAACAGCATCGGCGGCACCAGTGTCTTCGGCTGCACGCCACAGAGTTTTGCGACCGGCCAGGCAAGCAGGCCGCAGGCCGCCAGCACCAGAAAGCCGCCCAGCGCCAGCGGCGCGTAGGCAGCCAGATCGAAGGATTTACCGGCCATCGCCGCAAAGACCAGCGCCGGCACGAAGACATCCATGTTGAGCCGGTTGGCCACCGCCATTTCCGGCTTGTGCTTGCGGGCATAAAAATACCCTGCAGCAACAATGCCGAATATCGGGAACAGGATCGCCAGCAGGCGAAAGCTCAGGCTGTGCTCTTCCATCGGACGGCCTCGCGGAATCTAAAAATTGGATTGTGCGGGCGGTACCCCCACCCGCACATCAGGGATAGCCCTTACAGCACGTAACGCGACAGATCTTCGTCGGCCGCGACCTCGCCAAGCTTTTCGTTGACATAGGCGGCATCGACGGCAATCTGTTCAAGACCGATCTTGCCGGCTTCGAAAGAAACCTCTTCCAGCAGCTTTTCCATCACCGTATGCAGGCGGCGGGCGCCGATGTTTTCGGTCTTCTCATTCACCTGATAGGCGATCTCGGCCATGCGGCGGATACCGTCGTCGGCGAAGCTCACCGTGACGCCTTCGGTCGCTAGCAAGGCCTGATACTGCTTGGTCAGGCAGGCGTCGGTCTGGGTCAGGATGCATTCAAAATCGGCCACCGACAGCGAATCCAGCTCGACGCGAATCGGGAAGCGTCCCTGCAGTTCGGGAATCAGATCCGAAGGTTTGGAAAGATGGAAGGCGCCGGAAGCGATGAACAGGATGTGATCGGTACGGATCATGCCGTACTTGGTCGACACTGTCGTCCCTTCGACCAGCGGCAACAGGTCGCGCTGCACGCCCTGGCGCGAAACGTCCGCCCCCTGGCTGTCGGAGCGGCTGGTCACCTTGTCGATCTCGTCGAGGAAGACGATACCGTTCTGCTCCACGGCCTTCACGGCTTCCAGCTTGACCTCCTCGTCATTGACCAGCTTGGCCGCCTCCTCGTCGGTGAGCAGCTTCAGCGCTTCCTTGATCTTCAGCTTGCGCGACTTCTTCTTGCCGCCGCCCATGTTCTGGAACATGCCCTGGATCTGCTGGGTCAGCTCTTCCATGCCTGGCGGCGCGAAGATTTCGGCCTGCATTGCCGGCGCCGCGACCTCGATATCGATTTCCTTGTCGTCCAGTTCACCCTCGCGCAGCTTCTTGCGGAATTTCTGGCGGGTCGTGTTATCAGCTGCGATCGACTCGGAGTTTTCGGCAAAAAAGCCGGGGCTGCGCGCCGACGGCAGCAGCGCATCGAGTACGCGCTCCTCGGCGGCGTCCTCGGCCCGCGCACGCATCGCCTTGATCGCCCGCTCACGGCCGGACTTGATCGCCATCTCGACCAGATCGCGGATGATCGTCTCCACATCGCGACCGACATAGCCCACCTCAGTGAACTTCGTTGCCTCGACCTTGATGAAAGGCGCATTGGCCAGCCGCGCCAGACGGCGGGCGATTTCGGTCTTGCCGACGCCGGTCGGACCGATCATCAGGATGTTCTTCGGGGTGATTTCCTGACGCAGCGGCTCGGCCACCTGCGCCCGCCGCCAGCGGTTGCGCAGCGCAATGGCAACGGCCTTCTTGGCATTCTGCTGACCGACGATGTGCTTGTCGAGTTCGGAGACGATCTCCTTCGGTGTCATGGTCGTCATTCCAGCGTTTCCAGCGTGAAGTTGGTATTGGTGTAGATGCATAGTTCACCGGCGATGGTCAGCGATTTGGTGACGATCTCCAGCGGCGACAGCGCCGTGTTTTCCAGCAAGGCCCGCGCCGCACTCTGCGCGTAGGCCCCGCCGGAACCGATGGCGACGATGCCGTGCTCCGGCTCCAGCACGTCACCGTTGCCCGTAATCACCAGCGAGGATTCACGGTCGGCGACTGACAGCATCGCCTCCAGCCGGCGCAGCGCGCGGTCGGAACGCCAGTCCTTGGCGAGTTCAACCGCCGAACGGACGAGATTGCCCTGATGCTTTTCCAGCTTGGCCTCGAAACGCTCGAAGAGGGTGAAGGCATCCGCCGTGCCGCCGGCAAAACCGGCCAGGATACGCCCGTTGTACAGGCGGCGGACCTTCTTAGCCGTGCCCTTGATGACGATATTGCCCAGCGTGACCTGACCGTCGCCGCCCATGGCGACCGAATTGCCGCGACGCACCGACAGGATGGTCGTGCCGTGATATTGCTCCATATTTTTCCTGAATCAAGACTTGGGAACGAGGATACGTGCCTGCTTGTTGAGGCCGACGACGGCCATCAGTTCAGCGACGAGGTGATTCGGACTGCGAATGACGACGTCGCGCCCGGCCGCCTTGAGCGGCGCAATGCGATTGACCAACTGCCCGACAGAGAAAAAATCGACCCGGCGGACCGCGCCAAAATCGAGTACCGGCGCCTCGCTGTTCGCCAGATACTCGGCCAGCTCATCGAAACGGGCGTTCTTCAGCTCACCCGACAGATAGTGGGCATCATCCGGCAGGGGCAACTCGGCGGCGACCGCCAGTGCCTGCGGCAGCGCCTCCCACGAAGGTGGCGACAGCTCGAAAGTGACGGCGTAATCCACCGCCCGTTCCTCGAAAACCTCCTGCGAGGCATGCCGTTGCAGGAGCTCAAGCAGCAGGCGCCAGGCCGGCTCATGTTCGGCCGTGCCGACCTGCAGTCGATCGCTGAGGCGACGCAGCACGGCATCGACGTTGACCAGCGTCAGCGCCAGCTTGCGCCGGCGGGCCGTGGTCAGCAGCGTCGCCAGTTGACCGGCCACTTCGTCGTCACAGCCGATCAGCTTGGCGCAGTCGACCTGGGCAGCGACCTTCTGCTCAACCAGACGCGCCAGATCGGCCACCGGCTGCGCGCCTTCGGCAGTCAGCACACCCTGCAAGGACAGCTGACGGACGCCTGCCGGCGCGGCAATGTGTTGAGCAGCCGGCGCCTCGCGCCAGGAGGGTGGCGAGGTCTCGCAGGCCTCCGCATACTCGACACACAGGCGATCAAAGGCCGGGCGGTCACCGGTCACTTGCAGCAAATCGAACAGCAGATTCCAGAAACGCTTGCCGCGCTCACCGGGGTAACTGCGGATATATGCCTCCAGCAAGCCGCGTGCCGCGGCATCCTGACCATTGGCGAAGAGCACGACAACCTGCTCGACATCCGCCTGTACCGGGTCACCGCCATGGTCGACGTCAATCGCCATGACGCTGGATTCGGTGAAACTGAGTTCGAAATCATCGACGGTGAAGTCGAGATCATCCGCTGCCGGCACCTTGGGCGTGACGGCAGGCGAACCCGTAACAGACTTGGCAGCCACAGCGGGCGCCGCAGGCGATTTTTGAGAAGAAATCGAGTCGACCGTAAATTCAAGATCGGGCAAGGGCTCGGCCAGCGGCACGACCTCTTCAACCTGCGGCGGCTTCGGTGCACGCACCTCCGGCATCGGCGCAGGCGCCCGTGGACGCGCGGCTTTTCGTTCCGGCATCTTTTCGGGCTTTTTGAAGAAGGAAAAAACCATCGGTACTCCGCGATCAGAAGCGGTGTTTTAGCACGCCGCAAGACGTCATGCAATGAGCACGCCGAAGAACACCAGAACGAGGGCGAGCATCGGCCCGAATGGCTGATCGAGATAGAGCGCCAGACCAAAGGCCAGCAGGTAGGCAGCCAGGCCGATGGCCACCGACCAGCGGATGCCGGTGCGCCACGACGCCGCGCGCCGGAAGGCCAGCCAGGGGGGAATAAAGACCAGCGCGAAGGCGCCCATCACCCCCAGGCTCATGGTCGCCAAAGCGAGGCTGAGGGCAGCCAGGACATCGAAACCCAGCTGCGTCGGCCAGGCAGACAAACCACGGATGCGGAAAAAATCCGGATACAGATGAGCAAGCAATAGCTGCCGCGACAGGCGCCACAGCGCCAGCAAACCAGTCACCGTACCCGCCGCGACCAGTTGCAGCATGGCGACATCGGCAAAATAGAGCTGGCCATCAAAGAGCGCATGCCCCAGGCGCTCGGCCAGCGGGTGGTTGGCCGCGACAAGGACCGCCACGGCCCAGCCGCCGAGCAACATCAGGGCATAGCTGGCGCCGCCGCTGAGTCGCGCGGCAAACAGACGTTTGCCGGCGCCGGCCAGCACCGCCGCACCGACCCCGCCCGCTGCCGGTGGCAGACCGCCAATCAGCCCGAGCAGCGCGCCGCCCGCCGCGAGATGCGCGTAGGCCAGCGCCGCCAGCCACTCCTCGCGCAATCGCAGGTAAGCACCCAGTGCCGGCAGCAAGACGGCCAGCAGCATCCCGGTGAAAAATGGAATCAGGAAGAGCTCATGCCACATCGCAGGGCTCCAGTTTGATCACCCGATCGCAGACCGCATCGACAAAAGCAGCATCGTGGCTGACGACCAGAATCGCCCGCCCGGATTCGGCGAGCTCGCGCAAATGGCGTATCAGATGGGCCACGCCGGCGCGATCGAGGTTATTGGTCGGCTCGTCGAGCAGAACCAGATCGGCCGGGGTATCGAGCACAGCCGACAAGGCCAGGTAGTGGCGCTGGCCACCGGAGAGCCGATCGAGCCGGGTATCGAGTCGATCAAGCAGCCACGGCGGCAGCCCCTTGCCATCCGCCCCGGTCATCGCCAGCAGTTCGCGACCGGTCAAGGGCAAGCCATCGACCGGCGGCACATCCTGCGTCTGCAAGGCTATCGACACCTCCGGCGCTCGCCGGATCGTCCCGGAAAAGACCCGGGCACGTCCAGCCACCGCCGCCAGCAGCGTGCTTTTGCCAACACCATTCGGACCAGTGAGGCCGACGATTTCTCTGGCAGACAGGGTCAGGTTGACGGCCGTGGTGGCCGGCTGCTGCCAGCCGGCCACCACGTCGTCGAGAACGAGCAAGGGCGTCATCGAGATCCCGACCCAAACATCAACGTGCCGCCTTGAGCAAGCGCTGCACCGTATCGTCGAAGAGCCCGGTGAGATCCTTCGCCTCTGCCGTGCCACCCACGGTATAGGGCAGCATCACCGCCGGCATGCCGGCCTTGCTGGAGATCCACTGGCTCGGGCCGTCGGCGTTGTAGGCCGCACGCAGCACCATCTTCGCCGGCGCCGACTGCTGGCGCGCCAGCAGACTGCTTAGGTGGCCGCTGGTTGGCTCGATGCCGGGTTTCGGTTCCAGTGAGCCCAGCTCCTTCAAGCCCAGCCAGTGCGTCAGATAGACGAAGGACTGGTGATGAACCAGCACGCCCAGGCCCTTGAGCGGCGCCGCCTCCTTCTCCCAGCGCGCGATCGCGGTTTGCCAGCGCTCGGCGAATGCCTTGTAGCCGCTCTGGTAAGCCGCGGCGTTGGCACTGTCGAGTTCGGCCATGCGCTTGCTGAGCGCCTCACCGATTTTGAGCACATTGCGCGGATCGAGATGGACGTGCGGGTTACCCGCGGCATGGACATCGCCATGGGCGCGATCGAGCACCGTCGGCACCTCAAGGCGATTGACCTGCATCGCCGCCTCGAAATAGCCGGGCTTGCCGCTCTGGATGCCGGCGTTGCCGGAGTCGCGCAGGACCAGCGGCAACCAGCCCACTTCGAGATCGGCACCGGTCGCCACGACCAGATCGGCCCGCCGGGCCTGCGCCAGCAGCGAGGGCTTGGCCTCGATGCGATGCGGATCCTGCAAGGCATGCGTGGCGTTGTACACCGCCACCTTGTCGCCACCGATCTCGCGCACCAGGGCACCCCATTCGGGCACCGTGGCGAAGACCCGCAGGTCGGCCTGAGCGACGCCTGCGGTCAACACGGAAAACAGCCCAAAAACTGCCAGTCTTAAACTTTTAGAACTTGTGCGCACCGTGGGCCCCCAGACTCATAATGTACTGCAGCGTCACCTGATTGTCGGTGATACCAAACATCGACTTGTCCTGTGCAAATTGCAGACGGACACGCGAGAATTCGCTCCAGCTGTAATCGACCATCGCCGTCGCCTTCTTCGGTTTGTAGCTGTCGACGACGAGATTGGCGTTGTTGGCGCCGAAATCACGCGTGCCGCTATCGAGCTGCTCATAGCGCAGACCGGCGCGCCAGTTGGGCGTGAATTGATAGACCCCCTGAGCGTACCAGCCGGACTGGCGGGTGCGGTAACGATCGGTGGGTTCGGCGGCGCAGGCATTGCCGACACCATCCTCGTCCTTGCAGGTCATGTCGCCCTTTTCCAGTCGCTGGAAGTATTCGGTCTGGAACTTGAAGTTCTGATACTTCGGATTGCCGTTCGGCGCCCACTTCCAGACAAAATCGGCAATTGCCGTGGACGAATTGCCAGAGAAGACGCCCTGCGCCTCAAGGCCGCCGATGTCGCTGAAATGCGCCTCCCGCTCCTTGGCCTTGGTCGTCAGATACGACACGCCGGCCCGCCAGCTGTTGGAAATACCGACATCACTGCCGAGATGCGCGAACATGGCCGCGGCACCGCTGCCATTTTTGTTGAGATCGGTGCCCGGGAAGGTGTGACCGCGACCGGCTTCGGCACCGAATTCGAGGAAGAACGGGGTCGGCGCGACCCACTTCAACTGCACGCCATCCTGAATGAAGCTGGCGTGATCGCCGAACATGGCGCGATACATCAGCGGCGCATCGGCGAAGTCCCACATGTGCGGGTGCTGCTCGTTCAGATAACCGATGCCTGAGCGGAAACGACCCCCGCGCAGACCGATGCCGGCGCCGATTCCAAGCGACTGGAACCAGGCCTCTTCGACTTCGACCTCACCGTCGAGCATGGCGAGAATCGCCTGGCCGCGCCAATAGGGGTCGATGTTGGCCGCCAGCACCAGCTCGGTATGATCGACCGAGAAGCCGCGTTTCGAGATGCCTTCGATCCCATTGCCATGATCGTGGCCGCCCGCCGGCACGAAGCCGGTGATGCCGCGCTCGGCGACGTTCTTCATATTCTTGTACTGGCCCTGCAGGATCAACGAGACCTCGGGGTTGAAACCGCTGGCACGGGTGGCGCTAGCGACGCTCGCCGTCGAGGCGGCCACCGGCGCAACGGTCTGGGCAGCGACCGGTGCCGCTGCGGCGGGTGCTGCCCGCGGGGCGGACTTACCCTGCGCTTCGGCTTCTGCGAGTTTCTTTTCGAGCGAGGCGATACGCTGCTCGTAGGTTTTCTTCATGTCTTCGATCTGGGCGCGGATGGCGGCGAGATCGGCGTCGGATGCGGCCTGCGCGCCGCACGAGGCGGCCAGCAGCGCGGCCACGGCAAATGGCTTGTGCATGGAATTCTCCTGAAAATTGTCGTTGGCCACCGACAGCCGGCACGGCTGCGGTGAACCCGGAAAAACGGCAAAAATCAGGAACGCGGCGGCGCGCGCTGGGAGGCCGGCGGCGCCGGCAAGGCCCCGCGATCGTTGCAAATCGCAAGATCCGGCACCAGATACGGCACGCTCACCGCGGGCGGTGTGACTGCCGATGTCAGGGCAGCGCCCAGATTCTGCGCACTCAGGCACAACTCGCAGGCATGCTTGGGCAAGCTGCCTTCGTCCTGCACCAGATGCTCGACGGCGTGCGCCGACGCCGCCAGTTGGGCGAAGACGAGGACGGCAGCGAGAAGCAGGTGGCGCAGGTAATTCACGGTGACAGTTTAATCGACCTGAACAAGCAGACCCTTGAGGTATTCACCCTCAGGGAAATTCAGCGCCACCGGATGATCGGCGGTGCCCGACAGGCGGCGCACGATGCGCGCCTCGCGGCCGGCATCGACCGCCGCACCGGCGACGATTTTCTGGAACAGTTCCAGCCCGATGCCGCCGGAGCAGGAATAGGTCATCAGCAAACCGCCCGGCCGCAGCAGACGGAAGCCGAGGATGTTGATGTCCTTGTAGGCCCGCGCAGCCCGGTCGGCGTGCGCGGCCGACGGGGCAAATTTGGGCGGATCGAGGACGATCAGATCGAAGGTCCGCCCAGCCTGACGGAAATCCCGCAGCGCCTGAAAGACATCCGCCTCCTGCCATTCCGCACGCTCGGCCGGCAGCTGCGGATTGAGCGCCAGATTGGCACGTGCCTGGACCAGCGCTGGCCCTGAGGAATCGATCGAGAGCACCGAATTCGCACCGCCGGCCAGCGCCTGCAGCGAGAAACCGCCGGTGTAGCAGAAGCAGTTGAGGATGTCCTTGCCGGCGGCCACGCTACGCAGCCAGGCGCGGTTGTCGCGCTGGTCGAGATAGAAGCCGGTCTTGTGGCCACCGACGACATCGACCGCCAGTCGCACGCCGTTCTCGTCAATCGCCAGGCCATCGGCCGGCGGCTCGCCGTACAACCAGCCAACGGTCGGCTCCAGACCTTCGAGCCCGCGCACATCGGAATCGGAACGCTCGTAGATGCGGGCGCAGCCGGTCGCCTTGACCAGCCCGGCGACAATCGCCTTGCGCCACTTGTCGGCACCGGCCGACGTCAGCTGGACCACGACGCTATCGCCGTACTGGTCGGCGACGATGCCGGGCAGGCCATCGGATTCGGCATGGATCAGGCGCAGCCCCTGCTGGCCCTTCAGCTCCGGCAGCGCCTGACGGCGCGCAACCGCAGCGGCGATACGACGCTTGAAAAAGGCGTCATCGACCGACTCGTCTGGATCAAAAGTCCAGAAGCGGGCGCGGATCTGCGATTGCGGGCTGTAGGCGGCGCGCCCCAGCGGCCGCAGGTTGTCCGCCAGCACCTCGACGGTATCGCCCGGCCGTGCCCGGCCTTCGAGCCGGCCCACCGAACCGGCAAACAGCCACGGGTGACGGTGCTTGAACGCCGCCCGCTCCTTGCCCGGCATGAGTATCAACTGTGCCATTGCCCTGCCCTCAATTTTTCATGGCCCACAATGCAAGAAGCCCCGGTTACCTTGCGGCAACCGGGGCCCGGGAATGCGACCGCGAATTACTGACCCAGGCCCTTGCGGTTACGGGCGTGGCATTCGGCAGCGTAGATGACCTTGAACATGGTCTTGCCGTCGCCCTTGAACAGGCGCTTGGTGGTCTTGGAAACGCAGCGGCGCTCCAGGGAAGAACGGCGGGTACGGTTGATGGCCATGAGAACTCCTTGAATCCAGCGAATATACGAAACCGTGCATCTTAGTGGGTTGACCGGCGAACGTCAAATCAGTGCTGATTCTTCGGGGATTTTTCTGTCGCTGGCAGGCAACGCTGTTCATCTTGGACTGAAGAACAACGGAAAGACGACCCCACGCAGATCAGGACAGCGACGACGCTCCTCGACACCCGCCGGCGGCCCGAGATCGACCTGCCGGCGCTGCGCCTGGCGACGGTCCTCCCGTCGGCGTTGCGGCGCGACTCCACACACCGGCAACTGCCGCCTTTCGCCCAATCGGCGATCCGCCGTCGCGCGCTCGTCGTCTCCGTTCTGCTCCGCTGAATCCATGCCACCCCCTTGCAAGCGCCTCCCGTAAGCGCGAGATCATGCCAAGCAAGAATCCAACCCGTTGCCCCGCTATCCCCAAGGCATGGCGGTTTTCGATGTTTTTTCAGGTTCACCGCAGCCGGGGGCTGTAAAGAAAGCCGACGGCGCGGCAGCTATTTGGCCTTGGCCCGGGGATGTGCGGCGTCGTAGACCTTGGCCAGATGCTGGAAATCGAGGTGGGTGTACACCTGTGTCGACGCAATGCTGGCATGGCCGAGCATCTCCTGCACCGCCCGCAGGTCACCTGACGACTGCAAAACATGCGACGCGAAGGAATGGCGCAGCATGTGCGGATGGACATGCGTCGGCAGCCCCTGCATCTGCGCCCGCTGTGCGAGTCGCAACTGCACGACGCGCGGACTGATGCGCCGCCCGCGGGCGCCGACAAACAGCGCCTTTTCATCCGGCGCGGCCAGTGCGCTGCGTTGTGCTCCCCAGGCCGCCAGTGCCTCCCGGGCAAGGCTGCCGACGGGCACCAGCCGCGCCTTGCTGCGCTTGCCGAGTACCCGCAGTTCGCCATCGGCCAGCACGGTCTCGAGCGCGTCGGTATCGAGCGCCACGAGTTCCGCCAGGCGCAGGCCTGAGGAATAGAAAAGCTCGAACATCGCAGCATCGCGCGCCGACAGGACGCCATTTTCGTCTTCGGCCGCAGGTGTCAGCAGGCGTGCGGTTTCGTCGACCGACAGCGCCTTGGGCAGACGCTTGGGGGATTTCGGCGGGCGAATGCCATCGCACGGGTTGGCCCGCACCAGGCCGCGCTCGCCGAGCCAGCCGAAAAACCCGCGCCACGCCGACAGCAGGCGCGCCAGCGAGCGACCGGACAAACCCCGGCCGTGATGCTGGGCGACAAAGCGACGGACATGATGGCCATGGACCTCGGCCAGCGGCACCGAACCGAGATCAACAAGCAGCTTGCCGAGATCGCGCCGGTAATTGCTCAGCGTGTGGGCCGCCAGCCGGCGTTGGTCCGACAACTCGGCCAGCCAGGCATCGACGGCGGCCGACGGGGTCACAGGACGCTCTTGGTCACCCGTGCCAGCGCTGCCGAAACCATCTCGCCAAGGCGCTCGAGGTAAAGCGTGCCCATGTCGGTATAGAAACGCTGGGCTTCCTCGCTGCCGAGGGCGATCATGCCGATGGTGCCACCGCCGTTACGCAGGGCAATCAGCGCCTGCGAACGGATATGCGAGGCATGCTCGCCGAACCACGAGGCGGTGCCGAAGCCGGCCGTCGAGCCGCAATACGGCCGGCTCAGGGTTTCGGCAAAGACCTGCAACTCCTCGCTGACTGCGGCGAACTCCGGCAGATCCTCGACGCCCTCCGGCTTGTGCCAGAGACGCAGTGCGACGTGCGGCACCGAGAAATCGTCCCGCAAATGGAAGTTCAGCAAGTGGATGACCGCCTGGAAGGTCTCGGCAGCCACCAGACCAACGGCCAGACGATGCACCTTCTCGCTGATCTGGTCGTTTTCTTCGCCAAAGGCGATGAGTTCCGCCAGCTTGCTTTCCGTTTGCCGGTTTTTCTCGCGCAAGGTCAGCATCTGCCGTTCGGCCAGCGACACCGCCCGCCCGCCATGCGGATGCGGCACGAAAATCTGGGCCATCAGGTCGGCATATTGCTCGAAGAAGCCCGGATTATTCTTCAGGTAATCGGCAACATCTTCCGGAAACAGGGCGCTCATAGTTCGATTTCTCCTTCAAAGACGGTCACCGCCGGTCCCGTCATCAACACAGGCCGGCCGGGGCCACCCCAGGCAATATTCAATTCGCCACCACGCGTCGCCACACGGACCGGCGACGCCAGCAGACCGCGGCGGATGCCCGCGACAGCTGCCGCACAGGCGCCGGTGCCGCAGGCCAGGGTTTCACCCGAGCCGCGCTCATAAACGCGCAGCTTGATGTGATGCTCATCCACAATCTGCATGAAGCCGGCATTGACCCGCTTCGGGAAGCGCTCGTGCCGCTCGATCAGCGGCCCGTGCTCACCGACCGGGTGCGCATCGACATCCTCGACAACCTGCACGGCATGCGGGTTGCCCATCGAGACCACCGTCGTTTCCAGGGTTTCGTCGGCGACGTCGAGCAGATGGATGATCACATCGTCGTCAGCCAGAAAGGGAATTTCCGCCGGCTGGAAGCGCGGCTCGCCCATGTCGACGGTGACATTGCCATCGCCTTCGAGACGCGGCTCGATGATGCCGCGCATCGTCTCGACCCGGATCTGGCGCTTGTCAGTCAGTCCCTGCTCATGCACGAAACGGACAAAACAGCGAGCGCCGTTGCCGCATTGTTCAACCTCACCGCCATCGGCATTGAAGATGCGATAACGGAAATCGACACCGGCTTGGGTCGCTTTTTCAACGAGCAGTATCTGGTCACAGCCGACACCAAAATTCCGGTCAGCGAGATAACGCAATTGCTCCGGGGAAAGATCGACTTGCTGGCGCACGCCATCGAGAACGACGAAATCGTTGCCCAGGCCATGCATCTTGGAAAACTTGAGCTTCACGAAAGGCTCCGCATTTGATCAGAAAAAAGAATAACAGAGACAGTAGGTTGCCTCAAATTATTAAAGTTTTTTCTCCATAACGAAGTCATCCATCACATAACCCCGCCCGATGTCGTCCACGGTCGCCTCACGGACCCCGAAACCGTACTTCTTGTAGGAGTTGATGGCATTAACATTACGCTTGTTAACCTGCAGGATGACACAGGGGTAGCCCATTTTCTTCGCCCGCTCGGCGACATGGGCAATCAACTGGCCGCCTACGCCCTGACGCTGGACATCCGGGTGGATGTAGAGCTTGTCGAGCTTGAATTCGCCCTTGTAGATCTCGCTGAAGGCAAAGCCGATGCGGCGATCGCCGAGAAAGGCCTGATCCAGCCATTTGTGCAGGTCTTCCAGATCGTCGTACAGGCGTTCGTGGCCATAGCGCTGTTCGAGCATGAAGTCGATCTGCGCCTGCGTGATGATGCCCGGATAGGTTGCCTGCCAGATTTCACGGGCGAGTGCGGCAATCCCGGGGACATCGGGCTGGGTCACGGGACGGATTTGTATGTTCAGGCTGTTCATTTGTAAAACCTCTGTTCTCCGGGTGGCCGGGTCTTGAAACGCTTGTGCAACCAGAAATACTGCTCCGGCATGCGCAGCACCTGGCCTTCAATGAAACGATTGACGAATTCGGTATCGGCTTCAACGCTTTCGCCCGGAAAGTCCTGCCACGGCGGCGAGACCTCGACAACATAGCCAGTGGGCGTCTGGCGGGTGACACAGGTAACGACCTTGGCGCCAGTGAGCCGCACCAGCCGGGCAACGCCGGGAATGGTCGCCGCCGGCACGCCAAAGAAGGGGACAAAAATCGACTCTTTCGGGCCGAAATCCATGTCCGGCAAATAATAAAAGGGATAACCGTCCTTCATCGCCTTGACGATCTTGCGCATACCGTCCTGCCGCGACAGCAGCAGAATGTCGGAAAAACGCCGGCGGCCTTCGTACATCAGCTTGTTGAGCACAGGATTTTTCTGGTTGGAAAAGACGCTGCACGCCTTGCCGTAAAACGAAATGCGCGTCGCTCCGGCGTCCAGACCAACGAAATGCGGCGCCAGAATCAGCAGCGGCTTGCCTTCCGGATCAATCAGATGCTCCGCACCCTCGACCGTGATCAGGTCGGCGAGCCTCTCCTTCGACGCCCACCAGAGCAGCGTCCGGTCGAGAACTGCCTGTGAGAAAGCGACAAAATGACGACGCGCCAGCTGCTCACGTTCGGTCTCCGACAGACTGGGCAGACACAGGCGCAGATTGGTCAGCGCCACATTCCGCCGCTCGCGGCCGAAGGCATAGAGCATGCGCCCGAGGCCAGCGCCCAGCGCCCGCAGCAGCGGCAGCGGCAGCAGATGCAGCACCCAGAGCAGGCCCAGCAGGACATAGGTAAAAAACAGCTTCAAGACTTCACTCCACCGGCGGCGGCTCGGCGCCACCCGGCCGTTTGTAACGGTTATAGCCCCACAGGTACTGCGTCGGACACTCACGCACCAGCGCCTCAATCTCGCCATTGATCTGTTGCGCCCGCTCGACCGTTGAGCCACTCAAGGCCTGCAGCGGCGGCCGGAAATGCAGGCGGTAGCCCCGCCCTCCCGGCAAGCGCTCCCCCCAGGCCAGAAGCGTCGTGGCACCGGTTTCAGTCAGCCGCGCGGCAAGGGTCATGGTGTAGGCGTAACGCCCGAAGAACTTGAGCCAGACCCCTTCACCGACCTTGGGCGCCTGATCAGGCAGCATGCCGACCGCCTGCCCTTTCTTCAGCGCCTTGATCAACGCACGGACGCCGCCGAGATCCGCCGGCGCCAGATGCAGATGGGCACGCTTGCGGCCATTGAGGATCAGCCCCTGCACCGCAGCCTGCTTGGGCTGCCGATAAAGCACAGTGATGTCGCCAAAGGCCGAATAGTATTGCGCCGTGATCTCGAAGCAGCCGAGATGCGGTGTCAGAAAGACTATGCCCTTGCCCGCCGCCTGCGCCGCCTCGACGTATTCCCAGCCGACGGTTTCGACCACTTGCGCATTGGTTGCCTCCAGCGTCCGCAGCCAGATGCGAGACAACTCCAGCATCTGCTTGCCGGCTTCACCCGCCACGCACATCCGCAGCGCCGGATCGATACCGGCGAGCGCCATGTTCTCGTTCTGATGCTTGCGATAAGTCGGCGACAGCAGGTAAACCAGCCGCCCCAGCCCCGCCCCAAGGGCATGCACCAAGCGCAGCGGACACCTGCTCAACAGTCGGAATAGAAAAACCATGCGGCCCCGGGGGTTGAAACCCGGACTGAAAAGTTTAATATTATGGGATCGCCGAGTTAAACAGACAACTTGCGGGGCGATTAATAACTGCCGCTAAAGCGTCGCCCGCTCGTGGTCCGAAGCCGGTAACGCCGGACCCAAGGACCACTGGAGCATTCCATGAGCGATTATCTCTTTACCTCCGAGTCGGTGGGCGAAGGCCATCCCGACAAGGTCGCCGACCAGATTTCCGACGCCATTCTCGACGCCATCCTGGCGCAGGACAAGCATTCCCGCGTTGCCGCCGAGACCCTGTGCAACACCGGTCTGGTCGTGCTGGCCGGTGAAATCACCACCAACGCCAACGTCGATTACATCCAGATCGCGCGCGACACCATCAAGCGCATCGGCTACGACAACACCGAGTACGGCATCGACTACAAGGGCTGTGCCGTGCTCGTCGCCTACGACAAGCAGAGCCCAGACATCGCGCAGGGCGTCAACAAGGCCTACGACGACAACCTTGGCCAGGGCGCCGGCGACCAGGGCCTGATGTTCGGCTACGCCTGCGATGAAACCCCGTCGCTGATGCCACTGCCGATCTATCTCTCGCACCGCATGGTCGAGCGTCAGGCCATGCTGCGCAAGGACGGCCGCCTGCCGTGGGCACGTCCGGATGCGAAGTCGCAGGTCACCATCCGTTACGTTGATGGCAAACCGCATTCGATCGATACCGTCGTGCTGTCCACCCAGCATTCGCCGGACATCAGCCTCGAAGATCTGCGCGAAGCGACCATTGAACAGATCATCAAGCCGGTGCTGCCGAAGGAACTGATCAAGGGCGACATCAAGTATCTGGTCAACCCGACCGGCCGCTTCGTCGTCGGCGGCCCGCAGGGTGACTGCGGCCTGACCGGTCGCAAGATCATCGTCGACACCTACGGCGGTGCTGCGCCGCACGGTGGCGGCGCCTTCTCCGGCAAGGATCCGTCCAAGGTTGACCGTTCCGCTGCCTACGCCACCCGCTACGTTGCCAAGAACATCGTCGCCGCCGGCCTCGCCTCGCGCTGTCTGGTGCAGGTCTCCTACGCCATCGGTGTTGCCGAGCCGACCTCGATCATGGTCGAGACCTACGGCACCGGCAAGGTCAGCAACGAGACCCTGACCGCGCTGGTTCGCAAGCACTTCGATCTGCGTCCGAAAGGCATCGTCAACATGCTCGACCTGCTGCGCCCGATCTATCAAAAGACCGCCGCCTACGGCCACTTCGGTCGCGACGAGCCGGAATTCAGCTGGGAAGCCACGGACCGCGCCCAGTTGCTGCGTTCCGACGCCGGCCTCTGAGGACTTTGTTTCACCAAAAAAAGGGCGCTACGGCGCCCTTTTTTGTCGGTAAAATCGACAAATATGCTGAAGAAAATCCCCGTTTCCGAACTCAAGCTGGGCATGCACCTGCAGGCTTTCTGCGGCGCCTGGCTGGATCACCCGTTCTGGCGCACGAAATTCGTCCTGACCGATCCGAACGATCTCGTGCTCGTCCGCGAGAGCCCGATCAGCGAAGTCTGGATCGATATCAGCAAGGGACTGGATGTCGAACCGGGCAGTGCGGCTGCTGCGGTGAACGTGGAAATCGTCGAAAAATTACCCGATCCTGCGCCGGCAAAAATCGAAAAGACGAGCTTCAACGACGAAGTCAAACGCGCCTCGCGGATCGTCGCCAAGGGCAAGGAAGCCGTCGTATCGATGTTCCAGGAGGCCCGCATGGGCAAGGCCATCGAGGCGGAAGCTGCGGCACCGCTGGTCGAGGAGATTTCCAACTCGGTGATGCGCAACCCGGGCGCCCTGATCAGCCTCGCCCGCCTGAAAACCGCCGACGATTACACCTACATGCATTCGGTCGCCGTTTGCGCCCTGATGATCGCCCTCGCCCGCCAGCTGGGCCTCGACGAACAACAGACGCGCGACGCCGGCATGGCCGGCCTGCTGCACGATCTGGGCAAGGCGATGATTCCGCTCGACGTGCTCAACAAACCGGGCAAGCTGACCGACGCCGAATTCACGCTGGTCAAGACCCACCCGGAAGAAGGCCACAAGCTGCTGCTTGAGGGCAAGGGGGTCAGCGACGTCACCAAGGACGTCTGCCTGCACCATCATGAAAAAGTCGATGGCAGCGGCTACCCCAACGGGCTGAACAGCGAGACGATGAGTCTGTTCGCCAAAATGGGTGCCGTCTGCGATGTTTACGACGCCATCACCTCCAACCGCCCCTACAAGGCCGGCTGGGATCCGGCCGAGTCGATCAAGCGCATGGCCGAGTGGAAGGGGCATTTTGACCCGGCGGTCTTTCAAGCCTTCGTCAAGAGTCTGGGCATTTATCCCATCGGCTCGCTGGTCCGCCTCGAATCCGGAAAGCTCGGCGTTGTCATCGAGCAGGGTGAGCAGTCGCTGCTCAAGCCCAAGGTCAAAGTCTTCTTCTCGACCAAGGCGCAGGCCTACATCAAGCCGGACACTATCGACCTTGCCCGTAGCCCGGAGAAGATCGCCGGCCGCGAGGACGCAGCCAAGTGGGGCATCAAGGATGTCGACCACTTCTGGGCGGCTGAAAAAACCTGAGCCACGCAGCAGAAAAACCGGTTTATAATCCGCAACCTACCGAGGGGCGCTGCAGGGGAAATTTCTCTCAGGCTCGGTTCTAAACGGCGCTCACTGTTCAACCCTGCCGGGCGCAGGGGGCCGGTGAGCATGAAACCGATGACACCCTATCCCCTCCCCGTCACAGTTATTTAGGAGCTTACTGTGGCTGAATTCAATGACTACGTCGTTGCCGACATGAGCCTTGCCGACTGGGGTCGCAAGGAAATCCGCATTGCCGAAACCGAAATGCCGGGCCTGATGGCCATTCGCGAAGAATTCGCGAAGACCCAGCCGCTCAAGGGCGCGCGCATCACCGGTTCGCTGCACATGACCATCCAGACCGCCGTGCTGATCGAGACGCTGACCGCGCTCGGCGCCGAAGTCCGCTGGGCCTCGTGCAACATCTTCTCGACCCAGGATCACGCCGCGGCCGCCATCGCCGCCCAGAACATCCCGGTTTTCGCCGTCAAGGGCGAAACCCTGGTCGATTACTGGGATTACACCCACCGCATCTTCGAATGGGCCGACGGCGGTTATTCGAACATGATCCTCGACGACGGCGGCGACGCCACGCTGCTGCTGCACCTCGGCGCCAAGGCCGAGAAGGATCTGTCGGTGCTGGCCAACCCGGGCTCCGAAGAAGAAACCATCCTTTTCGCCGCGATCAAGGCCAAGCTGGCCGTCGATCCGACCTGGTACTCGGTGCGTCTGGCCCAGATCAAGGGTGTGACCGAAGAAACCACCACCGGCGTCCATCGCCTGTACCAGATGCACGCGCGCGGCGACCTCAAGTTCCCCGGTATCAACGTCAACGACTCGGTCACCAAGTCCAAGTTCGACAACCTCTACGGCTGCCGCGAGTCACTGGTCGATGGCATCAAGCGCGCCACCGACGTCATGGTTGCCGGCAAGATCGCTGTCGTTTGCGGCTACGGCGACGTCGGCAAGGGTTCCGCCCAGGCCCTGCGCGCGCTGTCCGCCCAGGTCTGGGTCACCGAAATCGACCCGATCTGCGCCCTGCAGGCCGCGATGGAAGGCTATCGTGTCGTGACCATGGAATACGCTGCCGATCAGGCCGACATTTTCGTCACCACCACCGGCAACTTCCACGTCATCACCCATGACCACATGGCCAAGATGAAGAACAACGCCATCGTCTGCAACATCGGCCATTTCGACAACGAAATCGACGTTGCCTCGCTGGAAAAGTACCAGTGGGAAGAAATCAAGCCGCAGGTCGATCACGTCATCTTCCCGGACGGCAAGCGCATCATCCTGCTCGCCAAGGGCCGCCTGGTGAACCTCGGTTGCGGCACCGGCCATCCGTCCTACGTGATGTCCTCGTCCTTCGCCAACCAGACCATCGCCCAGATTGAGCTGTTTACCAAGACCGCCGATTACCCGGTTGGCGTCTACACGCTGCCCAAGCATCTCGATGAGAAGGTCGCCCGCCTGCAACTGAAAACGCTCAACGTCCAACTGACGACGTTGACGCAGCAGCAGGCCGACTACATCGGCGTGCCGGTCGAAGGTCCGTACAAGACCGACCACTACCGCTACTAAGAAGGCGCCGTCCGTCCCGATGAGCATGAATTCCTTCCATGCCCGCCAGGGCGGACGGTCACGTGACGAAAAGCCGGCGAAGGCGCCGGTCGAACGTCACGGCCTGCTGCGCGCCGATGCCCTGCTCGTCCAGACCGGACAGGCAGCATCGCGCACGCAGGCACAGCGATTGATCAGCGAAGGCCGGGTGTTTTGCGAAGGCAAGGCTGTTGCCAAGCCATCGCTTGAATTACCGGCCGATGTCATCCTCAATGTGCTGGAGGACGAGAGCGACCGCTATGTCTCCCGCGGCGCCCTGAAGCTGGCCGGCGCCCTGCGTCACACCGGACTCGGCGTTAGCGGAAAGGTTTGCCTCGACGTCGGGCAATCCACCGGTGGCTTCACCGACTGCCTGCTGCAGGCCGGCGCCCGTCATGTCGTCGGCGTTGATGTCGGCCACGGTCAGTTGCACGCCAAACTCGCTGCCGACAGCCGCGTCACCGCCATCGAAGGCATCAACTGCCGCGCACTCACCGCCACCGATCTCGGAGACGCCTTGCCCGCCGACGGCTTCGACCTCATCGTCGGCGACGTCTCCTTCATCTCCATGACGCTCATCCTGCCGCAACTGCTGCCGCTGCTGGCGCAGAACGGTGAGATGCTCCTCCTCATCAAGCCGCAATTCGAAGTTGGTCCCACCAACATCGGCAAGGGCGGCATCGTTCGCAATACCGCCCTCTATCGCGACGTCGAACGCAAGTTTGCCGATTTGGCCCGGATTTCCGGGTTGACCGTAGCTGACTGGCTGGACAGCCCGATCACCGGCGGCGACGGCAATCGCGAATTCTTCATCTGGTTGAAAAAATGAAACCTGAAATTTCCATCGAGTTTTTCCCGCCGCAGACCCCCGAAGGCATCCAGAAGCTGCGCACCGTGCGCGGAGAGCTCGCCAAACTCGATCCACAGTTCTTCTCCGTCACCTACGGCGCCGGAGGCTCGACCCGCGAGCGCACCTTTGCCGTCGTCAAGGAAATCGCCGCCGAAGGCTTCGACGCCGCACCGCATCTCTCGTGCATCGGCTCCACCCGCGAGTCGATCCGCGAAATCCTCGCCGAATACAAGGCAGCCGGCATCAAGCGCATCGTCGCGCTGCGCGGCGACCTCCCGTCCGGCATGGCCGGAACCCGCGAATTCCGCTACGCCAACGAACTCGTCGAATTCATCCGCGCCGAGACCGGCAACCACTTCAGCCTCGAAGTTGCCGCCTACCCCGAATGGCACCCACAAGCCCGCAGCCCGAAGGACGACCTCGACGCCTTCGTGCGCAAGGTCAAGGCCGGCGCCAACTCGGCCATCACCCAATATTTCTACAATGCCGACGCCTACTTCCACTTCGTCGATGAAGCCAAGGCGCAGGGCGTCGAGATCCCCATCGTTCCCGGCATCATGCCCATCGTCGGCTTCACCAAGCTGGCGCGCTTCTCCGATGCCTGCGGCGCCGATATCCCACGCTGGATGCGCAAGAAGTTCGAGAGCTTCGGCGACGACACCGAGTCGATCCGCGCTTTCGGTCTGGATATCGTCACCGAACTCTGCGAACGCCTGCTCAAAGGCGGCGCCCCCGGCCTGCACTTCTATTGCATGAACCAGTCTGCTCTGACCACCGAAATCTGCCGCCGCCTCGGCTGAGGCACGCCGCTGCACCAGAAACGCAAAAGCCGGCAATTGCCGGCTTTTGACGTTTTTTCGGGTTCACCGCAGCAACCCGGCCGCAAGGCAATTACACCTTGCGATAAACCTCCGCACCGGTCTTCACGAACTCGACCGCCTTCGCTTCCATGCCTTTCTCCAGCGCCTCATCTTCCTTGAGACCCTGCGCCGCTGCGAAGTCGCGCACATCTTGCGTGATCTTCATCGAACAGAAGTGCGGACCGCACATCGAGCAGAAGTGGGCGACCTTAGCCGATTCCTTGGGCAGGGTTTCGTCGTGGAATTCGCGCGCCTTGTCCGGGTCGAGGCCGAGGTTGAACTGGTCTTCCCAGCGGAACTCGTAGCGCGCCTTGGACAGCGCGTTGTCGCGGATCTGCGCGCCGGGGTGGCCCTTGGCGAGGTCGGCGGCGTGGGCGGCAAGCTTATAGGTGATGATGCCTTCCTTGACGTCGTCCTTGTCGGGCAGGCCAAGGTGTTCCTTCGGCGTGACGTAGCAGAGCATGGCGGTGCCGTACCAGCCGATCATCGCGGCGCCAATGCCGCTGGTGATGTGGTCGTAACCCGGCGCAATGTCGGTGGTCAGTGGGCCAAGGGTGTAGAACGGGGCTTCCTTGCAGTATTCGAGCTGCAGGTCCATGTTCTCCTTGATCAGGTGCATCGGCACGTGGCCCGGGCCTTCGATGATGGTCTGGACGTCGTGCTTCCAGGCGATTTCGGTCAGTTCGCCGAGGGTCTTCAATTCGCCCAGCTGCGCTTCGTCGTTGGCGTCGTAGATCGAGCCGGGACGCAGGCCGTCGCCAAGGGAGAAGGCGACGTCGTAGGCCTTCATGATTTCGCAGATTTCCTCGAAGTGGGTGTAGAGGAAGCTCTCCTTGTGGTGCGCCAGGCACCACTTGGCCATGATCGAACCGCCACGGCTGACAATGCCGGTCATGCGGTTGGCGGTCATCGGGATGTAGCGAAGCAGCACACCGGCGTGGATGGTGAAGTAGTCGACGCCCTGCTCGGCCTGTTCGATCAGCGTGTCACGGAAGATTTCCCAGGTCAGGTCTTCGGCCTTGCCGTTCACCTTCTCCAGCGCTTGGTAGATCGGCACGGTGCCGATCGGCACCGGGCTGTTTCGGATGATCCACTCACGGGTTTCGTGGATGTTCTTGCCGGTGGAGAGATCCATCACCGTGTCGCCGCCCCAGCGGATCGACCAGGTCATTTTCTCGACTTCTTCCTGAATGCTGGAGCCGAGCGCCGAGTTGCCGATATTGGCGTTGATCTTGGTCAGGAAGTTGCGGCCAATGATCATTGGCTCGCTTTCCGGGTGGTTGATGTTGTTCGGGATGATGGCGCGGCCACGGGCAACTTCGCTGCGCACGAATTCCGGCGTGATTTCCTGCGGAATGGCGGCGCCGAAGCTCTGGCCCGGGTGCTGGCGGGTCAGCAGCGACGCCATTTTTTCGCCCATTTTTCCGGTTGACCGCAGCGATTCGATATAAGCGGCGCGATTGAGGTTTTCGCGGATCGCGACGTACTCCATCTCCGGCGTGATGATGCCCTTGCGCGCATAGTGCATCTGCGACACGTTGGCACCGGCCTTGGCGCGGCGCGGCTTGCGGTGCAGGCCGGGGAAGCGGAGTTCGTCGAGTGCTTTGTCGGCAGCACGCTGACGACCGAACTCGGAACTCAGGTCGGGCAGTTCCTCGGTGTCGTTGCGCTCTGCGATCCACTGGGCGCGCAGCGCGGGCAGGCCGGAGCGGATGTCAATCTTGGCTGCCGGGTCGGAGTATGGACCGGAGCAGTCATAAACGAAAATCGGCGGGTTCTGTTCTCCGCCCATGCCGGTCGGCGTATCGGCCTGCGAAATCTCGCGCATCGGCACCTGGATATCCGGGCGCGAACCCTCGACGTAAATCTTGCGGGAATTCGGCAGCGGCTGGATGGCGGCCTCGTCGACGTGGGCGTTGGCGGCGAGGAAGGTGTCTTTGGCGTTCATGAGTGCTCCGTGCTTGAAATCAGCGGGCTGAGACGGCCAGGGAGCGACAAAAGTTCGATGAAAGAAGCGTCACGAACATCCGTTTCCCTGTCCGGCATGACCCGATCAGGTTCGAAGGGTATTTCTCAGTCAACTGCGCAAAACGCAACGGCGACACCCCTAACGAGAGGGTGCAAGTTACTGGAATTACAGGCAAAACGCAAGAAAGCCCTTATCCTTGCGGTAAGCTTGCTCAAGATTTCCAGAATTTGGTCGAAATATGATTGCCAAGTATCCGGATTCAAAGAATAAAACTGAGGGTTTTCATATGCGCCTAGCACCGATCGCCATCCTGCTGGCCGGCCTGCCGCTCTCCGCCGCCGCCGCGCCGACCTGGCAGACCATTTCCTCCGAGCCGGGAAAACGAATCGAACTCGACCGCACCAGCATCAAGCGCGAGGGCAACGTCGTTCAGGCTCAGGGACGCGTCGTCCTCGAGAAGGAACTGATCGACGGCAAGTCCGGTGCCGGTTATCGCGTCATCGAGGCCATCACCCGCTACGACTGCACCGGCCGCAACGCCAACACCATCAAGCGCATCTACAAGAAGAACGAAAGCGAAGTCGTCCGCGAGGAGGAGATCAAGGGCGCCGAGCTACCGGTCCGCTCTGGCACGCTCGACGACAAGGTGCTGCGCGAGGTCTGCCGCCCTCCTAAAGAGAGCCAGGCCGAAATCGCCCAGAAAGCAAACGAGGCCGCCTCCCAGCTGAAGGCTGCCAACGACGCGCTGCTGAAGAAGGAAATGGCCAAAGCCGAGAAGCCGCCGGTGGTCAAGGCGGCGGATAGCGGCCACGGCGAGCCGTCGGCCATCCCGTCGATCCGCCCGAACCTGAAAGCGCAGATGGAAGCCGCCAAGGAGGCTGCCAAGGAGTCGGCGCCGCCCCCAGCTCCGGCGAAGGAAGCGCCCGCACCCGCCAAGCCTAAGCCATCGATGGTCGTCGTCAAGACGTCGGCCTATGAGGCCCCGGCGCCCAAGCCAAAGAAGCCGGCAAAGCAGGAAGGCTACATGCTCGAAGTTGCCCACAGCAGCGCCGTCGTGCAGCACGCCCACACCCACTGGGGCTACGAAGGCGCCGGTGGACCGGAAAACTGGGCCAATCTCGACCCGAAGAACAAGGTTTGCGCCACCGGCGAACGGCAGTCGCCGATCGACATCAAGGATGGTATCAAGGTCGACCTGGAGCCGATCCAGTTCAGCTACCGCCCGTCCAATTTCCGCATCATCGACAACGGCCACACCCTGCAGGTCAGCGTCGGCGAGAGCGCCATCACGCTGACCGGTAAGACCTACGAGCTGGTCCAGTTCCACTTCCACCGCCCTTCCGAAGAAAAGATCAACGGCCAGCGCTTCGACATGGTCGCGCATCTGGTGCACAAGGCGGATGACGGTTCGCTGGCGGTCATCGCTGTCTTGATGGAGCGCGGCAGCGAAAACCCCTTCATCCAGACGCTGTGGAACAACATGCCGCTGGAGAAAAACCAGCCGGTATCACCACCCACCGTCGTCATTGACCCGGCAAATCTGCTGCCGGCCAGCCGCAACTACTACACCTACATGGGTTCGCTGACGACGCCGCCATGCAGCGAAGGCGTCCTCTGGCTGGTCATGAAGCAGCCGGTTCAGGTTTCGCAGGACCAGATCAACATTTTCAGCCGCCTGTATCGCAACAACGCCCGGCCGATCCAGCCGACCAGCGGCCGACTGATCAAGGAAGGCCGCTAAGCTCATACACTCGGCGCAGCCCGCGCTTGACCAGCCGCAAGGACGAATGGTAATTTAATGACCAATCAGTCATTAAATTACCATGCCCTCCGCCACCGCCCCCCGCAAACGCCGCAAGGAAGCCCGCCCGGCAGAATTGCTCGCCGCCGCCCTGACGCTTTTTGTCGACAAGGGCTACGCCGCCACATCGCTTGAGCGCGTGGCATCGCACGCAGGAGTGAGCAAGGGCACGCTCTACCTCTACTACGAGAGCAAGGAAGCGCTGTTCAAGGCGGTGATTCAGGAAGGCATCATTCCGGTCATTGCCGAAAATGAAGCAATTGCCGCCCAGCACACCGGCAGCAGTTTCGAACTCCTGCAACGTCTGCTCGACAACTGGTGGACCAAGATCGGCCAGACCGCCTATGCCGGCATCCCCAAGCTGATGGTGGCCGAGGCGCGCAACTTCCCGGAAATCGCCCAGTACTACTACGAAAATGTCATTAGCCGCGGTCGCCGACTGGTCGGCACTGCGCTTACGCGCGGCATGGACAGCGGGGAGTTTCGCCGCATGGACGTCGAAACAACCATCGATGTCGTCATCGCGCCCATCCTCATGCTGCTGATCTGGCGCTACTCGCTGGCCTGCTGTCAGTCGGACACCAGCGATCCACGCCATTATCTGCAGATCCATCTCGATTTGCTGCGACAGGGGCTCTGCGGGAGTCAGGTATAATTTCGTTTTGTCGGAACCAATATATTAGCCTATGCTAATATTAAGCCTGCGGAGACTTAAATGAATATCGAGCAAGCACGCTTCAACATGATCGAGCAGCAGATCCGGCCGTGGGAGGTTCTGGATCCGAACGTGCTCGACCTGCTCTTCGTCGTCAAGCGCGAGGATTTCGCACCTGCGGCCTATCGCAATCTGGCATTCGCCGACATGGAACTGCCGATCGGCCAGGGCCAGGTTATGCTCGCACCGCGCGTCGAAGCGCGCCTGATGCAGGAGCTTGGTCTCAAGAAGACCGACAAGGTGCTGGAAATCGGCACCGGCAGCGGCTATATGGCCGCCCTGATGGCCGCCCGTGCCGAACACGTGGTCACCGTTGAGTGCCGCCCCGAACTGGCCGAGATGGCCAAGACCAACCTGAGCAATGCCGGCATCGGCAATGTCACGGTTGAAACCGGCTGCGGCGCCAACGGTTGGGCCTCCCGCGGCCCTTACGATGCCATCGTCCTTTCTGGCTCGGTCAGCAGCGTCCCGGAATCCATCCTCAAGCAGCTCCGCGTCGGCGGCCGCCTGGCGGTTGTCGTGGGCGAAGCCCCGGTCATGGAAGCGCAGCTGATCACCTGTACCGCCGATGGCGTTTACAACACCGTCAACCTGTTCGAGACCGTCATCCCGGCGCTCGACGGGGGGACATCGAAGGAAAGCTTCTCGTTCTGATGAAACAGATTCGCGCACGACAACTGGCTGACTGGCTGGCCGACACCAGCCGCCCCCAACCGGTCCTGCTGGATGTGCGCGAACCCTGGGAGTTCGAACTTTGCCAGATCGGCGGCTCGGTGCACATTCCCATGCACCTGCTGCCGATGCGCTGCGACGAAGTCGACCCCAATCTCGATGTAGTTGTCATCTGCCACCATGGCGGACGCAGCATGCAGGTCGCGATGTTCCTCGAACGCAAGGGCTACGGCAGCGTCCATAACCTCTCGGGCGGTGTTGAAGCCTGGGCCGGCGAAGTCGATCCTTCAATGCGCCGTTACTGAGGACGTCATGAAAACCCTTGCCTGGCTGCTACTCACCCCTCTGCTTGCCACCTCTGCCCATGCGGCTGACCTGATGCAGGTCTATCGCGACGCACAGGACAACGATGCAGCCTTCGCCTCCGCCCGTTACACTGCAGAAGCCGGGCGCGAAAAACTGCCGCAGGGCCGCGCCGGCCTGTTGCCCAGCCTGACACTTTCGGGCAACACGGTGTGGAACGAGAACAACATTGCCTTTCACAATGGCAATACGCTCGGCAAGCCACGCTTCAACGGCAATGGTTATCAGCTGACGCTCAGCCAGCCCCTGTTCCGCTGGCAGAACTGGGTTGCCTACGACCAATCGAAGCTACAGGTTGCACAAGCCGAAGCCAACCTAGCTCAGGCCCGTCAGGATCTGATCCTGCGTACAGCCCAAGCCTATTTCGATGTTCTCAACGCCGGCGAGAACCTGACCGCAGTGCGCGCCAACAAGGCGGCCATCGTTCAGCAGCTTGAACTCGCCAAGAAGAGTTTCGAGGTCGGCACGGCAACGATTACCGATACGCATGAAGCACAGGCTCGCTTCGACCTCGCCAACGCTCAGGAAATTGCCGCCGAGAGCGACCTGGAGGTCAAGCGACGCGCCCTGCAGGCGATTATCGCCAAAGAGCCGGGCGCACTGGCCGGGCTGCGCAAGAACACCGAACTGGCACCGCCGCAACCCAGTGACATGAACTCCTGGGTCGGCGCCGCCGAGAAAGACAGCATCAACGTTCAGGTTGCCCAGGCGAACGCCGATCTGGCGGCCCGTGAAGTGGACCGCCAGCGCGCCGGCCATTACCCGACGCTAGATCTCGTCGCCAACTACGGTGAGTCAAAAACCTTTGCCTCAACCGCACTGGGGATGCTCGACACGGAGTATCAGAACATTGGTTTGCAGATCAACGTACCGCTCTTCCAGGGCGGCTCGGTCGCCTCGCGCGAACGGGAGGCCAGCGCCAACCGCGCGGCGGCTGCCTCGACGCTCGAAAACGTCCGCCGCAATGCGGCCCTCTCCGCCCGACAGTCTTATCTCGGTGTTGCCAACGGTCTGGCCCAGGTGCGCGCACTGAAAGCGGCGCTGGTGTCATCGCAATCGGCGCTGGAATCAAACAAGCTGGGTTATGAAGTCGGCGTTCGCATCAACATCGATGTGCTGAACGCCGAAAATCAGGTTTATGTCACCCGGCGCGACCTGGCCAAGGCGACCTTCGATACGCTGCTGGCGCAGTTACGGCTTAAAGCGGCCGTCGGCGCGCTGAGCGAGGATGACGTCGCCCAGATCAACGCCCTGCTCGATCCGTCGTCGCCGCAATAAGCGCCACCGTTCGCTGCGTCGCGCCGCGATGAGCGGCGGCAAACGCCTGCGCCGCGGCGCGCATTTCCTCCCGCTCCGAAACATCGCCCAGCAGGCGCTTCGCTTGTTGCCCCAGCTCGGCTGCATCGGCAACCCGCAACGCGGCAGCAGCGGCGATGGCATCTTCGGTCGCCTGCTTGAAATTGAAGGTATGCGGGCCAATCAACACCGGACAGCCGCAAGCCGCGGCCTCGATCAGATTCTGCCCCCCCAGCGGCAACAGACTGCCACCGATGAAAGCGAGATCCGCCAGGGCGTAATACGCAACCATCTCGCCCATGCTGTCGCCGAGCCAGACGTCAATATCCGCCGTCGGCAGTCCGGCACTCCGCCGGCCAACCCGCAGGCCGCGCTGCGTGAGCAGCGTCGCGACTTCATCGAAGCGCTGCGGATGGCGGGGAACGATGACCAATAGTGCGCCGCTGTCAGCGACCGCGGCCCAGGCATCAAGCACCAGCGACTCTTCGCCTTCACGGGTGCTGGCGGCGAGCCACACCGGCCGGCCGGACAGTGCCGCCCGCCACTGACAGCCAAGATCGATCAGCGCCGCGCCTGGCGTGACGTCAAACTTGAGGTTGCCGCAAACACTGACCGGCGCCGCCCCCAACCCCCGGAGCCGATCGGCATCCCCCTCGGTCTGCGCCGCGACCCCGGCCAGACTTGCAAACGCCGGTCGCGCCAGCGCCGCAACGCGTTGATAGCCGCGCGCCGAACGCGCCGACAGCCGTGCATTGGCAAGCAGTACCGGCACCCGGTGACGCTTGGCTCCCGCCAGCAGGTTGGGCCAGATTTCGGTTTCCATCAGCACGCCGAAGCTGGGCGAAAAATGACGAAAAAAGCGGTTCACCGCAAACGGCAGATCGTAGGGCAGATAGGCCTGGATCACACGGTCGCCATACACTTGGGCGCCGGCATCGCGACCGGTCGGCGTCATGCCGGTCAGCAGGATGCGATGCGTCGGCCATTGCCGCTGCAAGGCCTCGATCAGGGGCTGGGCCGCCCGTGTTTCGCCGACGGATACGGCATGCACCCAGATCAGCGGCCCGGCGGGGGCAACAGGATAGCGACCGAAACGCTCGCCGACATGACGCAGGTAGTCGGGCTGCTTGCGCGCCCGCCAGACAAGGCGCAGCCAGATCAGCGGCGTCAGCAGGAAAAACAGCAGCGTATAGAGCGCGCGTGCCATCAGGAGAGTACCGATGTCAGCGCATCGATCACCTGCGACACCGCGGGCGTCTGCCCCTTGCCGCCGAGATTGCAGTGAAATCCGGGGCCGAGAACGCCGGTCAGGCCCGGCTCGGTAGCGGTGTAGAGCGCCACCGTCGGCACCGACAAGGCCACGGCGAGATGACTGAGACCGGTATCGACCCCCACCACGCCCCGCGCACCGGCCAGCAGCGATGCCAGTTCCGGCAATTTCATCGCCGGGGCGGCGATGGCACTTGGAATTGCCTGCGCCAGTCGCGCCGCGCGCTGACGCTCGACCGGATTGCCGGCGGGCAGCACGGCCAGGAAGCCTTTTGCAGCCAGCTGTTCGCCTAGCGCCACCCAGTGGTCTTCGGGCCACAGCTTGTCGTCGCGGCTGGTCGCCGTCAGGAAAACCAGATAGGGACGCGACGGCAACCAGTCAAAACGGGCGGCCGGCGCCGCAATACCGTAGTCCGGCTCACCGCTCAGCGTGTAACCCAGCGCCTTGGCCGCCAGTTCGCGATTACGTACCACGGCATGCAATTGCCGCGACACCGAAGCGTGGCGATCATAGAGACGGGCAGCCATCGGCTCACGGGCGGAGGCGGCGTCATAGCCGAGCTTGGGACCGATGCCCTGGCTGGCAATCAGCGCACTCTTCACCAAGCCCTGCGTGTCGAGCACGGCGTCGTAATCACGTTCGCGCAGCGAGCGACGGAGGGCGCCCATTTCACTCCAGGTGCCACCGTCGAACAATTGCTTGCGCCAGCGCCGCACCGCCACCGGCAAGACTCGGCCAACGCCCGGATGCAGTCGCGGGATCGCGGAAAAACTCTCCTCGACGCACCAGTCGATGGCGGCATCGGGCCACTGGCGGCGAATGTCGGTGACCACGGGCAAGTTATGGATCACGTCGCCGAGCGAGGAAGTTTTCACGATCAGGATGCGCATCGGCGGATAAAATGGCTGCTTTCGAAGCGCCAATTATAAATGCCCACCACGCGCCAGCCGCTTTCCGTCGCCATTATCACGCTCAATGCCGCCAGCCAGCTCGAGGCTTGCCTGCAGAGCGCGCGCTTTGCGGACGAGATCGTGGTCATCGATTCCGGCAGCACCGATGGCACTCAGGCGCTGGCCGAGCGCCATGGCGCCCGGGTCATTCAACAGGACTGGCTGGGCTTCGGGCCACAGAAGCAGTTTGCGGTTGAAGCGGCATGCCACGACTGGGTGCTCTGCCTTGATGCCGACGAACGGGTGACTCCGGCCTTGCGGACTGCGATCGAGTCGGCCCTCGAAATTGGCCAAAATTCCGCGTCGACCGCAGCAGCCCCGCACGCCTACCGCTTCCCGCGCTGCAATCGTTTTCTCGGTCGCTATCTCAAGCACGGCGAGGGCTATCCAGACTGGAGCCTGCGTCTCTTCGACCGTCGCCATGCCCGCTGGTCGGATGACGCCGTGCACGAAAAAGTCGTCTGCGACGGCCCGACCGGTACGCTGGCGGGGGACTTGCTGCACGATTCCGCCGAATCCCTGAGCAGCTATCTGACCAAGCAGAACCGCTACACCTCGCTCGCCGCCGACATGGCACTGGCGGCCGGCAACCGCAGTAGCCTGGGCCGCGTGGCGCTCAGTCCACTGGTGCGCTTCATCAAGTTCTATTTCATCCGCCAGGGCTTCCGCGACGGCTTGCCCGGCTTTGTTCATATCGCCATCGGCTGCTTCAACAGCATGATCAAGTATGCCAAGATGCTGGAGCGCCAGAATGCTGCACCGCGTTAAAATACCGACTTTCTCGACAAGGACGTTTCCGTGAAAATTCTCGTCTCCGGCGCTGCCGGCTTCATCGGCATGACCACTTCATTGCGCCTGCTGGCGCGTGGCGACGAAGTGGTCGGGATCGACAACCTCAATGACTATTACGAGGTGTCGCTCAAGGAAAACCGCCTCAAGCGCCTGACCGGCCACGCCAATTTCCGCTTTGTGAAGCTCGATGTCGCCGACCGCCCAGGAATGGAAAAGCTGTTCGCCGAGGAGAAATTCGACAAGGTGATCCACCTCGCCGCCCAGGCCGGCGTGCGTTACTCACTGAAGAACCCGCATGCCTATGTCGACAGCAACCTGGTCGGCTTCATGAACATCCTTGAAGGCTGCCGTCACAATCAGGTCCAGCATCTGGTCTATGCCTCCAGCTCCAGCGTCTACGGTGGCAACACCAAGATGCCGTTCTCGGAGCACGACAGCGTCGATCACCCGGTCAGCCTCTACGCTGCAACCAAGAAGGCCAACGAGCTGATGGCGCATACCTACAGCCACCTCTACGGCCTGCCCACCACCGGCCTGCGCTTCTTCACGGTGTATGGTCCGTGGGGCCGGCCGGACATGGCGCTCTTCCTGTTCACCAAGGCGATCCTCGAAGGCTGTCCGATTGACGTGTTCAACCACGGCAACATGCAGCGCGACTTCACCTACGTCGACGACATCGTCGAGGGCGTGATTCGCGTCACCGACCGCACGGCTGCGGTGAACCCGGAATATGACCCGATTTCAGCGGACCCGGCGACCAGCAACGCACCGTATCGTGTCTTCAATATTGGCAACAACAATCCGGTTCAACTGCTCGACTTCATTGGCGCCATCGAAAACGCGCTGGGCATGAAGGCGGAAAAGCGCCTGCTGCCGCTGCAGGATGGCGACGTGCCGGCGACCTATGCCGACACCGCCCTGCTCGATGACTGGGTCGGCTTCGCGCCGGCCACCCCCGTCCAGGAAGGCGTCAGCCGCTTCATCGCCTGGTATCGCGATTACTACAAGGTTTAAGGAGCCACCCCCATGTGCGGTATCGTTGCAGCAGCAGCCGGCAAAAACATCGTCCCCGTCCTGATCGAAGGCCTGAAGAAACTCGAATACCGCGGTTATGACTCCGCCGGTATCGCAGTCATCGGCGACAACGCTATCGAACGCGTGCGCGCGGTCGGCCGCGTCGCCGAACTCGAAGCTGCCTCAGCTGGCACGGCCGCGGTCACCGGTATCGCCCATACCCGCTGGGCGACCCACGGCGTCCCTGCGGAGCGCAATGCACACCCACATGTCTCCGGCGATATCGCAGTTGTGCACAACGGCATCATCGAGAACTACGAAAGCCTGCGTGCCGAACTCACCGCCAAGGGCTATGTGTTCACGTCGGACACCGACACCGAAAGCATCGCCCACCTCGTTCAGGACACCCTCAAGTCCGAGCCGGACCTGTTCACCGCCGTCCGCCTCGCCTGTCAGCGCCTGGTCGGCGCCTACGCCATCGCCGTCATCGACCACAAGCAGCCGGGCAAGATCATCGTCTCCCGCGAAGGTTCACCGTTGCTGCTTGGCCTCTCGGATACCGGCAACTACGCGGCCTCCGATGCCTCGGCCCTGCTTCAGGTCACCCGCAACATGGTCTATCTCGAAAATGGCGACATTTCCGAGTTGACCGCAGATGCCGTGCGCATCGCCCGCCTCGACGGCACGCCGGTCGAACGTCCGGTCAACGTCTCGCAACTCTCCGCCGCCGCGGTTGAACTGGGCAACTTCAAGCATTACATGCAGAAGGAAATCTTCGAGCAGCCGGATGCGCTGGCCAACACCCTCGAAATCGTTGGCGGCAGCAAGACCATCCAGCCTGGCATCTTCGGCGCCGAGGCCGCCCACCTTCTGCAGGACGTCGATTCCATCCTCATTCTTGCCTGTGGGACCAGCGCCCACTCTGGCCTGACCGCCCGCTACTGGCTCGAAGCCATCGCCGGCGTTCCCTGCAATGTGGAAATCGCCAGCGAATACCGCTACCGCACCTCGGTCGCCAATGCCCGCCAGCTGATCGTCGCCATTTCCCAGTCCGGCGAAACCGCCGATACGCTCGCCGCGCTGCGCCACGCCAAGAGCCTTGGCCAGATGAAAACACTGGCCATCTGCAACGTCCCGGAATCCGCCATCGTCCGTGAGTCCGCGTTGCGCTTCATCACCCGAGCCGGTCCCGAAATCGGCGTCGCCTCGACCAAGGCCTTCACCACCCAGCTCGCCGCACTCTTCCTGCTGACGCTGGTCATGGCCAAGGTCCGCCATCGCCTGACTGCCGAGCAGGAAAGCGCCTACATCGACCAACTCCGCCACCTGCCGGTCGCCGTGCACAAGGTCCTGGAGCTCGAGAACGACATTGAGATCTGGGCCAAGCGTTTCGCCGACAAGCACCACGCCCTCTTCCTTGGTCGCGGTCGCCATTATCCGATCGCCCTTGAAGGTGCGCTGAAGCTCAAGGAAATCTCTTACATCCACGCCGAAGCCTATCCTGCCGGCGAACTGAAGCACGGCCCGCTGGCCCTAGTCGACGCCGACATGCCGGTGATTTCAGTCGCCCCCAACGACCAGTTGCTCGACAAGCTGAAGTCCAACCTCAAGGAAGTCCAGGCCCGCGGCGGCGAGCTCTACGTCTTCGCCGATGCCGATTCGGAAATCCAGGCGGCCGAAGGCGTCCATGTCCTCTGCCTCCCCGAACATTACGGCGAACTCTCGCCTATCCTGCACGTCATTCCGCTGCAACTGCTCTCTTACCACGCGGCGCTGGTCAAGGGAACGGATGTGGACAAGCCGCGGAATCTTGCGAAGTCTGTGACGGTGGAGTAAGACCTTGGCCACGTACGCCATCGGGGACATTCAGGGTTGTTACGACTCCCTGCAGGCCCTCTTGGCGCGTTGCGCCTTCGACCCGGCAACCGACCGTCTCTGGCTGGTCGGCGACCTCGTCAACCGTGGCCCACAATCGCTGACCACGCTGCGCTTCATCCGCTCACTGGGCGACGCGGCTGTTACCGTGCTCGGCAACCACGATCTCTATCTGCTGATGGTCGCTGAGGGCGGTGCCAAATTCCGCGGCAAGGACGATACCCTTCAGGAAATCCTCGACGCTCCGGATTGCGACGAGCTACTGGATTGGCTACGCCATCAGCCGCTGTGCTACACGGACGGTGAGTATTGCATGGTGCACGCCGGCTTGTTGCCGCAATGGACCGCTGCGCGCGCCCGGGAGCTTTCGTGCGAGGTCGAATCGGCACTGCAAGGGCCGAATTTCCGTGAATTCATCCTCAACCTCTGGGGCAGCGAGCCGGCGGGCTGGTCGGACGATCTGGCGGGTTGGCCACGCCTGCGGGTCATTGTGAACGCGATGACACGGATGCGTTTTTGCACCCTCGACGGCATCATGGAATTCAAGGTCAAGGGTAAATTGGCCAATGCACCCGCCGGACACCTTCCTTGGTTCGATCTGCCGGACCGCCAAAGCCGGGATGCCGTCCTCGTCACAGGCCATTGGTCGGCGCTGGGGCTCAAGGTCGAACCCAACTTCCTGGCACTCGATTCCGGCTGCCTGTGGGGCGGCCACCTCACCGCGGTTCGACTGGAAGACCGGGCAGTATTTCAGGTTCCGTGCTCACCAACGGAAGCCCGGCCGCTGAAGCGATAGCCTGCCGCGCGGCCAACGCCACCTGTTTTCTGTCTTCGCCCGAATAGCCCTGCAACGGGGTGGCGCACAAACGTACGACAAGCTGCCGCTCGTCCAGGATGGCACTGACGCAGGCCCCCAGACTGACATCCCCATCGTATCTCGGCGCCAGACTGCGCTCACCGTCAGCCGACCAATAAGACAGCGCGACCGGTAACACCGGCCGCCCGGCAGCCAGTGCCGGCTGAATCAGGGCTGCGTGGAAATGCAACAGGCTCCTGCCGTCCGTGGTCGTCCCCTCAGGAAAGACGGCAACGTCTCGACCAGTTCCGAGCAGACTGGCGACCGTCTCATTGATCTGGCGGGCGTGCCCCCGGCTGCCCCGGCGCAAAAAAATGGTATCGCTCTTGGCAGCCAGCCAGCCGAACAGAGGCCAGGCACGGATGTCGTCCTTGGCGACGAAGGCCGAGGGTAAAACAGCGTTGATCACGAAAATATCCAACCAGGAAATGTGATTGGCCACGATCAGGCAGCCGGGCTTGGCATGACGGATGTCCGCCTCGATACTCACCCCAAAGGCGTCGACCAACGCCGCCGACCAGTCGCGCTTCAGACGCAGCCTGGCCGGGTCGCCACAAATCGGGAACAGAAGCAGCGTCACCACTGCCCCAAACATCAGCAAGAGCAGGATGCGAAGAATGCGATAGGCACGCAGCCAGAGGGGCGCCTTATTCAGTGGTTCGCTCAGTTTTCCTGTCCCAGATAATGGCGCGCATAACGCCCGGTGACCTTGGCCATCGGCATCAGGATTGGCAGATCGGCAGTATTGAAATCGGGGTCCCATGCGGGTTCACCGCAGATCCATGCGCCGGCGCGAAGGTAGCCCTTGATGAGCGGCGGCGTGTCCGCCGGACGATCCTGCTGCAATGCCGCCAGCGGCAAGGGACAACGGGGGAAGACCCGATACTCCTGCGGCCCGAGATGATCCGGGGCGAGCCGGTGATAGAGACTGGCGGCAACGTGGCCACCATCAGCCATGCTGATCGACGCGCAGCCCATCAGGTAGTCGTAGCCACGTTCGGTCATGTATTGCGCCAGACCTGCCCATAACAGCGTGATGGTTGCTCCGCTGCGATAGTCCGGATGGACACAGGAGCGTCCGATTTCGACCAGTCGGGGACGCAGATGCTGCAAGCGGGTAAGGTCGAATTCATTTTCGGAATAATAGCCGATCTGGCGAGCGCGCTCGGGCGGCAGGATGCGGTAGGTACCGACGACGTCGCCAGTGCGCATGTCGCGAACAATCAGGTGATCGCAATGCGGATCATAGACATCGTGATCGACACCCGGAATCCGACTGGGCAAATTGGCCCCCATTTCGCCGGCAAAAACACGGTAGCGCAAACGCTGCGCCTCGAGAATGTCACCCTGTCCGTGCGCCAGATTGACCGCCAGACTGGGGCGGGCTGCGCGGCGACGGGCCGCGGAAAGATCGGACTGTTCCATGCTGTTCTCCACTGATGTTGTGGAGAACAGTCTGTGAGGCGTGCGTTACGTGGTGATTGCAGCCGCTTTACGCGAAGGTTTCAGCGGGTAACTCGGGTTTCACTACCGGAAAGCACACGCACCCGATCTCCGGGCCGGAACTCGCGCGGGTCGCCCTCTTGAACCACGGCGATGATACGACCACCATCGAGCTTGACCGTGATTTCCATCGCTTGCCGGCGCGTCACGCCTTCCTCGATCGCGCTGCCGGCGATCGCCCCGGCAACGGCGCCAATCACGGCCGCAACTGCAGCCCCTTTACCGCCACCGACCGTGCTACCGGCAATACCACCGACCGCACCACCGGCGATGGTGCCCGCCGGCGATTTGGTGCCTTCCATCAAGACTTCGCGAACCGATTCGACAACGCCCATGCGCACCGTCTGTTCACGCCGCGCCTGATCGCGGGTATACACATCACCGGACTTGCTGCTGGCGCAACCGGCCAGCGCAAGTACGGCCAGCAACAGGCAGAGTGTCTTTTGCATCGTGCGCTCCTACCAGGGGGCGTAGCCAAATGCCCGCTGGAAACGGGCCGCGATTTCCTCGCGACCGGGTTGATGATTCTGGCCACCGCGGTGGGCGATCTTGATTGCACCCATGACCGCAGCCAGACGGCCGGTCGTCGGCCAATCCATGCCATTGGCGATACCATACAGCAAACCAGCGCGGTAGGCGTCACCGCAACCGGTGGGATCGACCACCGCATCTGCTTCAACGCACGGAATGTCGTGGCGTTGACCAGCGGTGTAAATCTCCGATCCTTCACCGCCCCGCGTCACGATCAGTGCCTTCACGTCACCCGCCAATTGCTCCAGGCTGCGGCCGGTGCGGTCGCACAGGAGTTTGGCCTCGTAATCATTGAAACAGGCGTAATCGGCCAGCCCGATAAAGTCGAGCAGCTCGTCGCCGCTGAACATTGGCAAGCCCTGGCCCGGATCGAAAATGAAGGGCACGCCAGCCGCCGCAAAATCGCGGGCATGCTGCATCATCCCTTCACGGCCGTCGGGCGCAACGATGCCGAGCGATGCCCGGCTGCGGTCAACCTTGTTCAGATGCGAAAAACTCATCGCCCCGGGATGGAAGGCCGTGATCTGGTTGTCGTCGAGATCCGTGGTGATAAAGGCCTGGGCGGTAAAGCTGCCGGGAACCTGGCGTACATGCTCTCGGGACAACCCCAGTTGGTCAAGCCGGGCCAGATACGGCCCCGCATCGTCACCCACCGTCGCCATGATCTGCGGCGTTCCGCCGAGCAGCATCAGGTTATAGGCGATGTTGCCCGCACAGCCACCGAACTCGCGACGCATTTCCGGCACCAGAAAGGCGACGTTCAGAATGTGAATTTGCTCGGGTAGGATGTGATTCTTGAATCGGTCCTGGAAGACCATAATGCTATCGAAGGCAAGGGAACCGCAGATCAGTGTCGTCATGATGAGAAATCAGGGATAAAAAACAAACAGTCGGTAGCCGGCGGCGCCAATGTCTTTGGCTTCGATCCAGAGTCGGACGGCGAGTTCGCCATTGGCCGCAAATGCATCCGTGGGCGTACCCGGCGGCAGATAGTCCGCCGGCAACAAGACTTTGCGTGTCACCACCGTGTCGTGGGTATCGGTCATGGTCAACTCCAGGGCTGGCCAATCCTGCGCATAGTCAGCGCGATTTTGCAGCGTGGCCTGCAAGACGATTAATCCTCGCGCATTGTCGGATTGCAGATCTGAACTCTCGATGGCCACGCGGTCCGCATGACGCGGCAGAGGCACCGCCACGCCGGCAAGCGAGTAACCTGCACTCAACGAAGGAAAGCGGATACTGAGTTCGGTTCGGAAGTGATAGAGAAGCTGTGATGACAGCACCAGCAGCAGGAGTGCGGCAACAAGCGCGAACGGCCAGACCAGCTTGGGGCGCGCCTCCGGCTCGAAACTCCCCAGTCCGTTGCCCGCCAGCGTACCGGCTGCCCAGCGGTTATATGCTGGCGTTTCCGCAAGGTCGCGCGCCGCAACCAAACCGGCATCCCGCGCTGCTGCCGTGGATGCTTCGACGGACTCGTCGACCAACGGCGGCGAGGTGACTGCGTGCTTGTCCGGGCCGGCTGGCTCTGGCTCTGGCTCTGGCTCTGGCTCTGGCTCTGGCTCTGGCTCTGGCTCTGGCTCTGGCTCTGGCTCTGGCTCTGGCTCTGGCTCTGGCTCTGGCTCTGGCTCTGGCTCTGGCTCTGGCTCTGGCTC
>JAYRYB010000002.1:0-468418 GCA_041917165.1 Azonexus sp. | reverse complement strand
CTGGCTCTGGCTCTGGCTCTGGCTCTGGCTCTGGCTCTGGCTCTGGCTCTGGCTCTGGCTCTGGCTCTGGCTCTGGCTCTGGCTCTGGCTCTGGCTCTGGCTCTGGCTCTGGCTCTGGCTCTGGCTCCGGCTCTGGCTCCGGCTCCGGCTCCGGCTCCGGCTCCGGCTCCGGCTCCGGCTCCGGCTCCGGCTCCGGCTCCGGCTCCGGCTCCGGCTCCGGCTCCGGGACAGAAATTGTGGCCGAAGCGATGTTTTCAGAAACAATTTGCTCCGCCTCGAGATCGGTTTTCTGATCAGGCGGTGTAGCGAGTGCGGGCTCTTGCTGAAGGTGATCGAACGCGTTGAAGACAGACTGACAGTGGCCACAACGGACCTTGCCGGCTTTCAGGCGCAACTGCTCGGAAGTGACGCGAAAAATCGTGCCACATTCCGGGCAGCGGGTACGCATCAGGGTTTGACCCCTGTCAGGCACACCCAGTCCTCGCGCACGTCCGCAACCGACATCGGCAGCCATTGTGCGTAAATGGCAATGATCTCGTCGGCCTGCTCCCGCAGGATGCCGGATAGCGCCAAGCGCCCGCCGGAACGAACGTGGGCGCAGATGGCAGGCGCCAGTACGCGGAGGGGATTGGAAAGAATGTTGGCCACGACGACATCATACTCGCCAGCCAGCGCCTGCGCCGTGTCTTCAAATACTGCTTCAACCCCATTACGCTCGGCATTGGCACGCGCCGATTCAACCGCCTGCGGGTCAATGTCCACCCCGGCAACCCGGCCAGCGCCCAATCGGGCGGCAGCAATCGCCAGGATGCCGGACCCGCAGCCATAGTCGAGCACCGAGCAACCGGCACTGACGCTACGCTCCAGCCATTCAAGACAAAGACGCGTGGTCGGATGGGAGCCGGTACCGAAGGCCATGCCCGGATCGAGAATCAGGTTGATCGCCGCAGGATCGGGCGACTCGTGCCACGAAGGCACAATCCAGAGACGTTCCGAAACCCGGATCGGATCAAACTGGGATTGCGTCAGCTGCACCCAGTTCTGCTCTTCGAGCAGGCTGACCTCGAAGGGCGGAACCGATGGCAGGCCGACCATCTGGCAGGCTTCGGATAGCATCCCTGCTACATCGGCGTCCGCCTCGAATAAGGCAACAACGCGCGAATGCTGCCAGCCCGGCGTCGTGACCGAGCCGGGCTCGCCGAATTGCGGCTGTTCATCCGGGGTACCTGCATCGGCATCCTCGATCGAGGCGGACAAGGCGCCGGCCTCCATCAAGGCGTCACAGACCGGCTCCGCATGCCCGGCGTCGGTCAGGAAACTGACATTCTGCCAAGCCATGCCTAGGACTTGACCTCGCTCTTGTCAGCCAGTTTATGTTCAAGATAGTGGATGCTGGTCCCACCTTCGTTGAACTTGGCGTCGAGCATCAACTCCTGATGCAAGGCGATGTTGGTCTTGATGCCCTGAATATTCATCTCGGAGAGCGCGATACGCATCCGGCGGATCGCCTGATCACGGGTGTCTCCGTAGGAAATGACCTTGGCGACCATCGAGTCGTAATGCGACGGCACGCGATATCCCTGATAAATGTGGGAATCGACCCGAATCCCTGGACCACCCGGCGGGTGGTAGAACTCGATCTTGCCGGGAGAGGGCACGAACGTGAAGGGATCTTCGGCGTTGATACGGCATTCAATGGCATGACCACGGAAGGCGATATCCTTCTGGCGATAACGGAGCTTTTCACCGAAGGCCACGCGAATCTGTTCCTGAACGATATCGACACCGGTAATCATCTCGGTCACCGGGTGCTCAACCTGCACACGCGTGTTCATCTCGATGAAATAAAACTCGCCGTCTTCGTAAAGGAATTCGAAAGTACCCGCACCGCGGTAGCCAATCTTGCGGCAGGCTTCGGCACAACGCTCGCCAATACGCGAAATGAGACGGGCAGGAATATGCGGCGCCGGTGCCTCTTCGATCACCTTCTGGTGGCGACGCTGCATCGAGCAATCTCGCTCACCAAGGTAAATCGCATTCTTGTACTGGTCGGCAAGCACCTGAATTTCAACATGGCGTGGATTTTCGAGGAACTTTTCCATGTAGACCGCCGGATTGCCGAAGAACTGCCCGGCTTCCTGGCGCGTCATGGCAACGGCGTTGACCAGCGCCGCCTCGGTATGGACGACACGCATGCCACGACCACCACCACCGCCCGCCGCCTTGATAATGACCGGATAGCCGATCTGGCGGGCGATCTTGACCACTTCCTTGGGGTCTTCCGGCAAGGCACCATCCGAACCCGGCACGCAGGGCACGCCAGCGGCCTTCATCGCGTCCTTCGCGGACACTTTATCGCCCATCAGACGAATTGTTTCCGCACGCGGCCCGATGAACACGAAGCCGGAAGTCTCGACGCGCTCGGCAAAATCGGCGTTCTCGGACAAGAAACCGTAACCCGGATGGATGGCTTGGGCGTCGGTCACTTCAGCAGCCGAAATGATGGCCGGCACATTCAAGTAGCTTTGCGCAGACGGTGCCGGGCCGATACAGACGGACTCATCAGCCAGCTTGACGTACTTGGCCTCGCGGTCGGCTTCGGAGTGAACCACCACCGTCTTGATACCCAGTTCGCGGCAGGCGCGCTGAATCCGGAGCGCGATCTCGCCCCGGTTCGCAATCAGGATTTTTTCGAACATTTTTGCGGCCTCAGCCGATCACGAACAGCGGCTCACCAAATTCAACCGGCTCGCCGTTGTCCACGAGAATCGCCTTGACGACGCCAGAGGCATCGGCCTCGATCTCGTTGAGCAACTTCATCGCTTCGATGATGCACAGGGTCTCACCCTGCTTGACGGCTTGACCGATCTGCACGAAGGCATCGGCGCCGGGCGACGGCGAGCGGTAGAAGGTACCGACCATCGGCGACTTCACCACGTGACCTTCCGGCAGATCATCCTCGTCATCGAGGTTGACCGACGAAGTTGCCGGCGCGGCACCACCGACAGGCATCTGGGCAGGCATGACATATTGCTGCATCGGTGCGGCAGCAACCGCACCGTAATGCTTGGCGATACGCACCTTTTCTTCGCCCTCGGTGACTTCCAATTCCGAAATACCTGATTCCTGAACGAGGTCGATCAGTTTCTTGAGTTTACGCAGATCCATGGATAACTCCCTTCTGTTTGCGCACCTTGACAGCAAGTTAGGCGCACGAAGCCGGCAACGGGGGTCGCCTGCTAGTCGATGTTGATCTTGTTGAGCAGATATTCGAGGGCAAAACGGTAGCCCTCATGCCCCAACCCGCAAATGACGCCGATTGCGAGGTCGGAAAAATACGAGTGATGACGGAAGGACTCCCGGGCGTGGACATTCGAGAGATGCACTTCGACAAAAGGAATCGCCACGCCCGCCAGCGCATCGCGCAAGGCTACGCTGGTATGGGTATAAGCCGCGGGATTGATGATGATTGCCCGAACACCTTGATCACGGGCAGCGTGGATACGCTCGATCAAGGCCCCTTCGTGGTTGCTCTGGAAGGCCTCAAGTTCGACATCTGCCGTGGCCGCCAGTTGCGCCAGCGCAAGATTGATGTCGGCCAGCGTAGTGCGACCGTAATGTTCCGGCTCCCGCGTCCCGAGGAGATTGAGATTCGGTCCGTGGATGACCAGAATCCGTGCCTTTTCAGCGGGCTTGGACGCTGTCTTTCGCTTCGTCATGTCTGCAAGTTTGCCGCAAATCGAAGCATTTTGTCCAGTCTATTCCTTTAGTAGGGCGCGCAGCGCGTCCGCCCGCACACGCTCACGCGGACGCCCGTCGCGATGTTTCAGACTGGTTCGCTCCATCGCCGGCGGCATGATGATCAGGTTGGCATCGACCGTATCCGTCTCCATCACCAACACCGCCTCGACGCGCTCATTGCGGGGCTCGGCATGATCGACGGCAATGCCGTGGTTGAGCAGAAAGATCTCCACCTCTTTCGCGCTGTCCGCAAACACCAGGATGTCGATCCGCGAATGCTCGCCAGCGGTCCCCTCCAGCACCGAACCGGTCAGGTAGGGACCGAAATCCGCCAGCAGTTCGAGCAAATCAAGCGCCGAGTGACGCATGGCCGCCAGCATTTCCGCGTGCTCTTCACCCTGATACAGGCTGCGGTACGCGCGCAACTCCGCCTCCACTTCCGCGTTATCCGGGAAGGCCGCGTGCTCAGGCAACCCTAATTGGCGTGCTGCCTTGCGCTTGGCGTGGTGGTAGTCGGTAATGCCATCCTCCGCCATCAGGCGGGCGGCGACACTGGCAATACTTGCCCGGGAACCGGTACTCGGGCGGGGCCGTTCATGACGGGTCATAGGGACACGATCAGGGTAGAATCGCGACCATTCTAACGGGTCTATGTGACATGCACATTCATATTCTTGGCATCTGCGGCACCTTCATGGGTGGCGTCGCCCAACTCGCCGTCGCCGCCGGACACAAGGTCACCGGCTGCGACGCCAATGTCTACCCGCCGATGAGCGATCAGCTGCGCGGCGCCGGTATTGAACTCACTGAAGGCTTCGATACCAGCCAGTTAGCACTCAATCCCGACGTGTTCGTCGTTGGCAACGCCATTTCCCGCGGCAACCCGCTGCTTGAAGCCATCCTTGATGCTGGCCTGCCCTATGTTTCCGGGCCGCAATGGCTGGCCGAACATGTCTTGCAAGGTCGCTGGGTACTCGGTGTCGCCGGCACCCATGGCAAAACCACCACCAGCGCGATGCTGGCATGGATCCTTGAAGACGCCAATATGGCGCCCGGCTTCCTCATTGGTGGCGTACCGCTCAATTTCGGTGTTTCAGCCCGACTGGGCGAAACCCCGTTTTTCGTGATCGAGGCTGACGAATACGACACCGCATTCTGCGACAAGCGCTCCAAATTCGTTCACTACCGACTGAGAACGGCTGTCTTGAACAACCTCGAGTTCGACCATGCTGATATTTTCGCCGATCTTGCGGCGATTGAAACCCAATTTCACCACCTCGTACGCACTCTGCCTGCCACAGGTCTGATTGTCAGCAATGGCGCCGAACCCAACCTCGAACGCGTACTCAAGCGGGGTTGCTGGACACCGGTGGCCCGCTTCAACGCAACGGGTGACTACCGGACTTCGGGGGACGACGCCAGTGGAGAACTGATCCTGCACGGCCCGGAAGGCGAGATCGGCCGGACGAACTGGGCACTTACTGGCGACCACAACCGGGCCAATGCCTGCGCCGCGCTGCTTGCCGCGCGCCACGTCGGCGTACCGCTGGACAAGGGGCTGGAAGCGTTATCGCGCTTCATCAACGTGAAACGGCGCATGGAGGTGCGCGGGGAAGTGGGGGGCATCACGGTGTACGACGATTTCGCCCATCACCCGACAGCCATCGCCACCACCGTCGCCGGTTTGCGGCGCAAGGTCGGCCAGGCGCGCATTCTCGCAGTACTTGAACCACGCTCCAACACCATGAAGCTGGGCACCATGAAATCGCAACTGCCGGACAGCCTCATCGAAGCCGATGCCGCCTTCTGCTATGGCGCCAATCTGGGCTGGGACGCCCGCGAGGCACTCGCCCCGATGGGCGATCGCGCCACGGTCGAAGAGGACCTCGAACGACTGGTCGGGCGCATCGTCGCGGCCGCCCGCCCGGGCGACCAGATTCTGGTCATGAGCAACGGCGGCTTCGGCGGCATCCACGGCAAGATTCTCGCCGCTCTCGGGCAATAGTCAGGCGATCTGCGGTCAACCCGAAAAACCGGCCAATTTCAGGACCAGCCAAAAGAAACAGGCCACCGCTTCCGGTGGCCTGTTTCATTTTCAGACAAAGACGCCCCACGCTGACACGCAGGGCGCGCCTGCCTTAATCCAACAAGCTCAGCGCTCCATCGACTCGACGACTGCCAGCGCGGTCATGTTGACCAGACGGCGCACCGTCGCCGTCGAGGTCAGGACATGGACCGGACGTGCCGCACCGAGGAGGATGGGGCCAATGGTCACACCTTCGCCACCGGTCATTTTCAGCAGGTTGTAGCTGATATTTGCAGCGTCGATATTCGGCATCACCAGCAAATTTGCCTCGCCCTTGAGCGGCGAATCCGGATTGGCTTCGCGGCGAACAGCTTCGTTCAGGGCGGCATCGCCGTGCATTTCGCCGTCAACTTCCAGTTCATTGGCCGACATGGCAGAGACCAGTCCAGCGGCAACGCTCATCTTGCGCGCCGACTCGCCCGTGCCGGAACCGAAGTTGGAGTACGACAGCAGCGCCACCTTGGGATGGCTGCCGAAGCGCTTCACCTGCTCGGCGGCCATCAGGGTCATTTCGGCAATTTCCTGCGCTGACGGGTTTTCGTTCACATGCGTATCGCAAATGAACAGCGAACGGCCGGGCAACATCAGGTAGTTCATCGCAGCCAGGGTGTTTACACCGCTACGCTTGCCGATGATCTGGCTGATCACTCCGAGGTGATGGCTGTACTGGCCGGTCATGCCGCAAATCAGGCCGTCGGCGTAGCCGAGCTTGAGCAGCATCGCCGCAATCACGGTCGGCTTGCGGCGCAGCGCCTCCTTGGCGATGGCCGGTGTCACGCCGCGACGCGACATCAGCTTGTGGTAAGCCATCCAGCACTCGCGATAACGTTCGTCGGACTCGGGATTGACGATGTCGAAATCGACGCCGGGCTTGATCCGTAGATTGGCCTTTTCCAGACGGTGTTCGATGACCGGCGGGCGGCCGATCAGGATCGGACGGGCGAAACGCTCTTCGATCACCACCTGCGCGGCGCGCAGCACGCGCTCGTCCTCGCCCTCGGCGAAAATGATGCGCTTGCCCTTGGCCTGACGGGCGGCCTGGAAGATAGCACGCATGCCGACACCGGTGTGATAGACAAATTCCGACAACTTGGCGCGGTAGGCATCCCAATCGGTGATCGGACGGGTCGCGACACCGGAATCCATCGCCGCCTGCGCCACGGCCGGCGCAATCTTGACGATCAGACGTGGATCAAAAGGCTTGGGGATCAGGTAATCCGGGCCAAAGTTCAGGTCATGGCCCGGGTAGGCCATAGCCACTTCATCGGTCACTTCCGCTTCGGCCAGTTCGGCAATGGCACGAACGGAGGCCATCTTCATCTCTTCAGTGATGCGCGTCGCGCCGACATCGAGGGCGCCGCGGAAGATGAAGGGGAAGCAGAGCACATTGTTGACCTGATTCACATAGTCGGATCGGCCGGTGGCGATAATCGCGTCCGGGCAGACCTCCTTGACCAGCTCCGGCATGATTTCGGGCGTCGGATTGGCGAGCGCAAAAATCATCGGCCGCTTGGCCATGGTTTTGACCATGTCCTGCTTGACGACACCCGCCGTGGACAGACCGAGGAAGACATCGGCCCCCACCATGGCATCACCCAGCGTACGGGCTTCGGTGTTCTGCGCATAACGGGCCTTGGTTTCATCCATGCCCCCCGGGCGGCCCACGTAGATCACGCCCTTGGAGTCGCACACGGTGATGTTTTCACGCTTGACGCCGAGATCACACCACAGGTTGAGGCAGGAAATTGCCGCCGCACCCGCACCCGATACCACCACCTTGATCTCATCGATCTGTTTGCCGACAATCTTCAGGCCGTTGAGCATCGCCGCCGCAGAAATGATCGCCGTACCGTGCTGGTCGTCATGGAAGACGGGAATATTCATCCGCTCCTTCAGCTTCTGTTCGATGTAGAAGCACTCGGGCGCCTTGATATCCTCGAGATTGATGCCACCAAGCGTCGGCTCCAGTGCGGCAATCATGTCGATCAGCTTGTCCGGATCGTTCTCGGCAAGTTCGATGTCGAAGACGTCAATTCCGGCGAACTTCTTGAACAAACACCCCTTGCCCTCCATCACCGGCTTGGATGCCAGCGGGCCGATGTTGCCCAGGCCGAGCACGGCCGTGCCGTTGGTCACGACCCCAACGAGGTTGGCACGCGAAGTGTAGTCGGCAGCCGTCGCCGGATCCTCGACGATCGCATCACAGGCTGCGGCAACACCCGGCGAATAAGCCAGCGCCAGATCGCGCTGGTTGGTCAGCCCCTTGGTGGGACGGACGGAAATCTTGCCCGGCGTGGGCCAGCGATGGTATTCGAGTGCTGCTTCGCGCAAATCCTTTTCCACGAAATCTCCTTGGCGTTCGGGTATAGGGAAAAACCCTGTAGGTTACTCCAAAGCCTGCCCACAGGAAAGCGTAATTATGAATTACGGAGAAACAATTGCAAGCGGCAAACCCGCCTCGCCAAAACGGGGGTGCCGGGCACGCTTTCGCTGCGCCCGGCACCGGATCTTGCGAGCTCAGAAGCGGTATTGCAGGGTCAGCCGAAGGCTGCGGGGCTCGGTCGGGTGAATGTGGCGGTCGTATTGCGCCGCCGTCTCGCCCGGCAACTGGGATTCATACCAGTACTCGATATCGTTCGCCTTCCGATCGAAGAGGTTGTAGACATCCAGGGCCAGTGAGGCCTGCTTGTCGAAGCGGTAGCCGACACGCAGATTGGTGAGCGCGGACGGCTTCGAACGGACGGAGTTGTCCTCGATCAGCGGCCGCGGCCCGAAGTAGCGGAAGCGCATGGCGCCAAACCAGGGGCCGATCCGGTCCACGGTCACGCCGAGGTTCGCAGTCGATGTCACGGCTCCCGGAATGTGATCGCCATCGGCACTGGGGTCGCGGAAGCGTGCATGCGACCACGCCAGATCGGCATCCAGCGCCAACCAGTCATTCAGCACATAAAGGTTGGTCCACTCCACGCCGTAGCGGCGAGACGGTCGCGAGGCTTCGGTCGTTCCTGCATCGCCAACAAAGAGCAGTTCCGATGCCGCCTCGAGTTGCCAGGCTGCAAGCGTGGACTGCCATCCCGGAACAATCTCGCTACGCACGCCCATTTCATAACCGCGGGTCCGCACCAGCGGCTTGACGCGATCGACCGCGTTGGTCGTGCCCGGTTCCTGCGTGATGGTCGTACCGCGCGCGTCGTTCGAATGGAAGCCATGGCCGTAATTCAGATACAGCTCCGTCCGTTTCCATGGCCCGAACACGAGCGAGAATTTGGGCGTCACCATCTGGTCGCTGGCCGAACCCGAATTTGCTGCCTGACTGGCGTCCACATTGAAGTCATATGCATCGCCGCGCAACCCGGCAATCGTCCGCACCCAGTCCGTCCACCGCAGTTCGTTTTGCGCCCACAGCGACAGGCTACGCTGCGTGACCCGGTCGACACGCGTCGTCGAAAGGGTCTCGCGCGCCTGAGTCTTGTAGAGACCAACCGGCCGGATCCAGTCCTGGCGGCCCTGCAGACCGATGCTGTTTACGACATCAAAGCTGCCCCAGCGAGCGCCCTGCTGATGGGAGGTGGAGAAGCCCCCCGCTGTCCGCCGTTCGCTTTGGAGGAATTGGTCGCCATTATTGCAGCCTCCCGCGTTATTGAAATCATCCAGGCAATAGGTAAAGTTCGACCACAGGTCCAGCCCGGATCGCAACACCCAGGCGTTAGCACGTGTCTGGCTGTTTTGACCGCGGGCGGCCCACTCGCCGGACAGACTGTAACGAAAAGTCTTGCCGCCTGTGGTCGAATCAAGACTGCCAAAGCGGTTCACCTGCCCGCTGTCGATGGCGCGCTGGGCGATCTGATCGGTTGAGGTCCACTTGCCGTTGTACGCCATGCCGGTCACTGACCAGCCGTCGTTGCGTGAGCCCTGGCTGTAACGGAGTACGCCGTTCAGTTTGCGATAGTGCTCGTCGACCTGCCATGGCCCATCGTTATGAAACAGTTCCATCGCGTAGAGCAGCTTGCCCGGGCCGGCCTGCGGCGAGCCGGCAAGCAGGCTGCGGACATAGCCGTTCTGCCCCAGCGTCAGTTGCGCCAGCGACTTGTCCAACTGCCGGAAATACTCGATCCGCGCCGCACCTGCTGACGAAAAATCCCCTTCTTCGGCGAAATACGGCCCCTTGCGATACGAGATGCGCTCGACCAGCTCAGGAATGAGGAAATTCAGGTCGGTGTAGCCTTGGCCGTGCGCATGTGTCGGCATATTGACAGGAACGCCGCCGATATAGGTCGCAAAATCGGCCCCATGATCGAGATTGAAACCACGCAAAAAATACTGGTTCGCCTTGCCGTCGCCAGCATGCTGGGTGACGATCAGCCCCGGCACCATTTCCATCGCCTCGCCAGGACGCAGCACCGGCACCGCTGCCAGGCGCTGACTGGACACGACCCCTTCGCTGCCGGCTGCCGCAATCCCCTCCAGATTCTCGCTCTTGGCACGCACCTCAACGGCAGAAAGTTCGACCGGCGATTGCGCGTAGGCCCCCGCCATCAGCAAAGCCAGTTGTGAGGCGATAAGTTTTTTTCTTAATTCCATGGCTAAAAAAACCGGCATTACCCGGCCCCGCCTGAAGCAAACCCCTTAAACCACCGCCGGTCGTTGCGTCAGCCGCACAGCAACCAGAAAACTCAGCGCAATGACCAACACCAGCACGCCCCCGAAAATCAACTCCTTGCCCTCGCTCCAGGCATCGACCGCCGGCGAAAGCAGTTTGGCGGCACCGAAAGCTGCTACCAACAGACTGATCGCGGACACCACCAGCCCCATGACCCGCGAAGCCACGAGCGCCACCTGGTCGGCCCGAGCAATCAGGCGGGCGATCCACAGACCATTGATACCGTCGGTCAACAGCATGCCGGCCATAAACAGCGAGGCCAGCAGGAACGCATGCCCGGGACCCCCATACTGGGTCGCCGTCAGCGCAAAGAAGGCCGCTTGCGACAGGGTGTCGAACGACAGGGCAAACAGTGCGCCGACCAGCGCAATCAGCGCCGGATGCGAGACGTGACGCAGGCGCCCCAGCCAGCGGCCTTTCAGACCGACCGGCAGCACCACCTGATCGGGACTCGTGCGCAATACTGCCGCCAGATTGAGGGAACCCAGCGCCACCAGAAAAGCAATCGAGATCAGGCTACCCAGCACGCCAAACCATTCCGGCACCTCCCACTGACCGGCCAGCGCCGAGACGCCGAGGGCAATCGCCATCACGACCACCCCATGCCCCAGCGAGAACAGGCTGCCGCAATAGCGGGCCAGGGCCGGACGCTGCCGGGCATTGAATCGGGTCAGCCCGTCGATGGTCGCGAGATGATCGGCATCGAACCCGTGCTTCATGCCGAGCACGAAGGTCAGGATCATTAACGACAGGAAATCGGCAGGCAGCGTATCCATGGCAAATGTAAGATGGTTTTACTCATCTTCATACAACTGGCGTGCGAGGGCAATAAGTCATTATTCGTATTGACCCGCCGCAAGCGTGAAAAGAGGAAGCGCTTACTCGCCGCCAATCGACTATGGCAGCCAAGCTAATTGCATCCACTGACCGGAGGGATGCCGGATTTGGCAGGATTTTCAGGTCGACCGCAAACCGGGCGCTCGACAAGCGCATTGAAAGCGCTTTCCGGCTCGTGCGCAGCCGCTATCGCGTGGTTTGCTATCTGATATGGGCGATACGCCGGCAGTTCCGGCGATGCCGGCTCAGCGGGCGGGACGGTAGTGGACATGTGCCTCGCCATGTTCCTCATGCGCATGGTGGTGTTCGGCCTCGAGGGCGATCAGGTTCAGATGACCATGCCGCACACCGCTTTCGGCACTCAGTGCATCGGCAAAACGCCGGACATCGGCCGTGGGCCCGCGCAGGATCACCGACTCCAGACAGTTATCGTGATCGAGATGACTGTGCATCGCCGCCACCGTCAGGTCGTGGTGATCGTGCTGCAAGCCGGTCAGCCGTTCGGCCAGTTCGCGCTCGTGGTGGTTATAGACATAGGACAGGTTGGCAACGCAGTGGCCGCTGGGCGGCTCGCGCCGGCGATCATGTTCGATCGCGCCCCGGATCAGGTCACGTACCGCCTCGGAGCGATTGACATAGCCGCGGGCGGCGATCAGTTCGTCGAACTGGCTCGCGAGTGACGCATCCAGTGAAATGGTGAAACGTTCCATCCTTTTGCTCCCTGCTAAAGTGCGCGCGGCGCCGGCCTGCTAGCATCATCTGCATCGCATTCTATCCCGAGCCGCCATGACTGCCACGCCCGAAATCGAAACGCTGCGCCAGGCGCTGAAGCGCGTCGCCGACCCTGAAATTGGCGCGAACATCGTTGATCTTGGCCTCATCTACCGGCTGGAATACGCCAATGGTCAGCTAGAGATCGACATGACCATGACCTCGCCTGCCTGCCCGATGGGTGACCTGATCATCGACGACATCCACGCCGAACTCGAGCGCCTCCTGCCCGCAGACATCGAAGTCAAGCTGACGGTCGTCTGGGATCCGCCCTGGCAACCATCAATGATGAGCCCCGAATGCCGCGGCCGCCTGGGCTGGCAGGACGCCGGATAAGCCCCGGACGCCTTCGCCCGCCATGAACACCGCCCGACCACGAAGCACAGGCTACCGCCGCCTGCCCCTGCTGTTTTTCGGCATGCTGTCGCTGTTTGGCGGCCTGGCTGCCGGGCTCGCACGACTCGGCTGGGAAATGCCGACATTCGCGGCACAGGCGGCCGGCCTGCATGGCCCGCTAATGATCGGCGCCTTTTTCGGGACGGTCATCAGCCTCGAACGGGCAGTGGCCATCGGCGCCCGCTGGGCCTACCTGGCCCCGCTGGCTGCCGGCAGCAGCGGGTTGCTTCTATTGGCTGGCGGCCCGCTCGGACCTGGGCAGGGTCTGGCTTCACTGGGCGCACTGGGACTGATCGCCGCCAGCTTCGTGGCCTTGCGCCGGCAAATGGCACTGCACACGGCCATCCTGGCCTTGGCTGCCGTCTGCTGGCTCGCTGGCAACGCGGTCTGGATCAGCACCGGCAACCCCGCGCAGGCGACGCCGTGGTGGCTGCTTTTTCTCGTCCTCACCATTGCCGGCGAGCGGCTGGAACTAACGCGGATGCTGCCGACGCCGGCCCACGCCCGGACAATATTTGTCGCCATTGTGACAACGCTCACCCTTGCCGCCGCGCTTGCGGCCGACCGCTGGCTGGCCGGTGGCCTGCTCGCGCTCGCCCTCTGGCTACTGCGCTACGATATTGCCCGTCGCAATCTCAGTAGTGACGGACTGACCCGCTACATCGCCGTTTGTCTGTTCTCCGGCTACCTGTGGCTGGCACTCGCCGGGCTGCTCGGTCTGGGTGGCGCGCTGACCAGCGGTCACCCCGCCCGCGACCCGGCCTTGCACGCGCTGGCACTGGGCTTCGTGTTTGCCATGGTCTTCGGCCACGCGCCGATCATCTTCCCGGCGGTTACCCGCATCCGCATTCCCTGGAACCCGGCGCTCTATCTGCCGCTGGCCCTGCTCCACCTGACGCTGCTGTTCCGCGTCCTTGGCGGCACGCTCGGCCACTGGCCGCTGCGTGCCGGCGGCGGCCTGTTGAATGCGCTGGCGCTGGTCGCTTTCATCGCCACGGTAATCACGCTCGTTCGCAAAGGCCGCTGAGCCGTCTGCGGTCAACGCGAAAAACCGCCCAAAACCGGAAACCGCCCGTTTGTCGGGAACAAAACTTGCTGCATTCAACCTGCGGCACCTTCGTGTCGTTATCCGGTCAACACGGGCAAGGAGGAAGTCATCATGGCCAACGCAGACATCCGACTCGCGGTCGCTGAAGAGCGCACCATCTATGACGTCAACGCCATCGAGCGCGCCCTCGAGGACGCCGCCGGCAGCCGCAACGAGGCACTGGCAACGCTCTACGAGAAAATGAAGCAGCGCGGCGGCGGCCGTTTCCTGATCCGCCCCAGCGGCCCGGACATGATCGACGACCTCTACGACAGCTGCCCCAATTTCAGCGATGTCATCGACGACCTGAAGAAATACATCGCCCTGTCGGTCGCCGGCAACGAGCCGATGAGCTTCACGCCCATCCTGCTGCTGGGCGAACCCGGCATCGGCAAGACGCATTTCGCCCGCGAACTGGCCGCAAAGCTCGGCACCAGCCACGAATTCGTCTCGATGAGCTCACTCACCGCCGGCTGGATTCTCTCCGGCGCCTCGGCGCAATGGAACAACGCCCGCCCGGGCAAGGTGGCGCACACCTTGGTGCATGGCGACTTCGCCAACCCCATTGTGGTGCTTGATGAAGTGGACAAGGCTGGCGGCGATGCCCGCTACGATCCCATGGGCGCGCTGTACAGCCTGCTTGAAAAGGATACTGCCCGCGCCTTCAAGGATGAGTACATCGATATCGACATCGACGCCTCGCACATCCTCTGGGTGACCACCGCCAACGACGAGCGCAGCATTCCCGACCCCATCCTCAACCGGATGAACGTCTATGAAGTGCCACGCCCCGATCACGATGCGTCGATTTCGATCGCCCGCGCGCTTTACGCCGAGATCATCGGCGAGCACGACTGGGGCTTCCCCGACGAGATCGAAGCCAGCGTCCTTGAACGTCTCGCCGCCCTGCCACCCCGCGACATGAAAAAGCGTCTGCTCGCTGCCTTCGGCACCGCCAAGCTCGCCGGACGTAACTGGCTAGAGGCTAGCGACTTCGACGCGCCCCGCATCGGTCGCAGCCGCAAGATAGGGTTTTAGCGTCGATCTGACAGCGATACAGGGCACTACGCCCCGGGTACGTCGCCAACCGCGCTGAGCGGTGTGCCCGGGGCCGGTCCTGCGAGGGATGCTGCATGGTCAGCAAGGCGCTCTGATTTTGGTGGCCTGCAGGCAGGGTCATGCAGGAATCTTCCAGTCGAGATCGCGGTGACGGGCAAGATGGCGGGGCGTCCAGGAGTGCGGCGAACGGGCGACGAAATGATAGCGCGCGACGTGATAGGACGGGTCAAAACCGTAGAAATTCCGCCGCATCTCCGCCAGCTCGGCGGCACGGTATTCGGCCAGCGGCTTGTTTGCCTCGTCCGCCGCACGACGCGCGGCCTTGGCGGCAATCTGCGTTTCGATATCCGGCGCTGCCGCCAGCTCGGCGGCCCGTCGCGCGACATCGACCGCAAAGCCCGGCGCAGGGAGGCAGGCATCGTAGAAGCCACAGCGCACCGATTCACCGGCGGACATCGGCAGGCGATGGCGCATGATGTCGCGCGCGCCCTGCTCGCCCACTCGCGGCGGCAGCAGGTAGGTCCAGAACTCGGAGCCATAGAGGTTGCCCATGTTCTTGTAGTGCGGGTTAAGCATCACGCCATCACGCACCCAGACGAAATCTGCCGCCCGGGCGAGGAAGCAGCCACCCGCCCCGGCGTTGCCGCCCAGCGCTGCTACGGTCAACCGTGAATTGCAGCGCAAAATGGCTTCGGCCAGATCATCGATGGCGTTGATGTTCTCCCAAGAGGCATCGGCCGGACTCTCCGCCGCCTCGATGGTATTGAGGTGGATGCCATTCGACCAGAAATCGCGACCGCCGAGCAGCACGATCACCCGTGTTGGCCGCTCGCAGGCCCAGCGAAAAGCCGCCGTCAGCCGCCGACATTGCGCCGCACTCATCGCGCCGTTGTAGAACTCGAAGCTCAGGAATCCAACGCCGGCCGCCTCCTCGTAGGCGATATCCTGCCAGGTGGCAGCAGGCGCCTTCCAGTAACCGTCCAGCGGCAACTCGGGCAGGCCGGCCGCTTCCGGAAAGGCAACGGTGGCCGGCAACTTGATGCCGCCCGGCCGTTTGAGGTGGCCGATCCAGACGGCGCCATCGACCGTCGCCCGCAAAATCGCCGTCTCCCGGCGCCCGATCAGGCTGCCGGGTTCGCCGCGCAGGCTAGCTTCGGGCCAGGCATCGAAGAGATGACAGGCTTCGCCAAACAGGCTGTCGGCCACCCCGGGAAAGCCATCGGCAGCGTTCAGGCGCGCCAGAATGGATGCACTGCCATTCACCGTCCAGTCGATGACACGATCCGGCTGTTTCATCAACGGCAGCGCCTGCCCCGGTACCCGCTGCGGCGTGAAGTCGCCGGCGACGAAGCGCGTGACGGACTGTTTCACTGCGATCACCGCAGCCTCAGTAACCTCGTGGCGATAGACCGAAGCCTTGCATCCCCGCAGCAACGGGAATCGCGCCTCGGCCCAGACCGGACCGGCGTCCATTTCCGCCTCCGCCTGCAGCACCGTGACACCCCACTCGGGCAGGCCGCGCTGGATCGCCCAATCGAGCGAGGACGGGCCGCGATCACCCGCAATGCCCGGATGTACGATCAGGCAGACATGGCGCGACCAGATCGAGGCGTGAATCGCCCGCTTGAGAAACGGCGCCACGATAAGATCCGGCACGAACCGCGCCACGGCCTCGTCAGTGACGGCATCGGCGATGTCGAATTCGACGCTGATCTCGCGGCCCAGCGCATTCAACTCGCAATACAGACGCTGGGTGAGGCTGTTGAAGCTGTGCGTAATGAATAGGATGCGCATGTCAATCGGGTGTTTTCAATCATGCAAAAAGAGAGGATCACGCAGTGGCAAGGCCTGACGGGGCGGTCGCTGCCAAACAGCATGCGCGTATCACCTTCGCGATATTTTTCAACGACTTGAAATTGTTTACGATGCATTGCAACAAAAAAACGAACTGGGGAATACGATGCAGGGGCAAAGCAGAACCTCCACCAAACGGCATACTCCCGCCCGGGCGGCAGCGCGACCGGAATACACCGCGGCTGTCCGTTATCTTGACGGTCGTCGCGAAATTTTCCGTGTCCGCAATGCCGACGATATCGCCGATGCGCGCGAACTGGTGCTCTCCGAACTTGGCGACGTCCGTAGCGTCGTTATCGCCTTGCGGCATTAATCGCAACATTCAGCAAATCCGCGGCAACTGCTCGCCGGACAGCCAGTCCACGATGCGCTTGCCGCCAAAGGCCGTCGTCATCTGCACGAAATGATGTGGATCTTCATGGACGCTACCGACGATGGCCGCGTCCTTGCCCAGCGGATGCGCGCGCATGGCATTTAGCAGCCTTTCCGCATCACTTTCCGGGCAGATCGCCACCAGTTTGCCCTCGTTCGCCACATAAAGCGGGTCCAGCCCGAGAAACTCGCAGGCCGCGCCCACCGCCGGCGTCACCGGCAACGCTTTCTCCTGCAGCATCATGCCAACCCCGGACTGACGGGCGATTTCATTGAGGGTCGTCGCCAGCCCGCCGCGTGTCGGGTCACGCAGCACGTGAATCTCCGCCCCGCTCGCCCGCATCGCTGCGATCAGCCCGTGCAATGCGGCGGTATCGGAAACGATGGGCGATTCGAATCCCAGGCTTTCCCGCTCCGCCATGATCGCCATGCCGTGATCACCCAGCGTTCCGGAAACCAGAATCACATCACCGGGCCGGGCATTGCGGCCGGACAACTCGCAACCGGGTCGGACAATGCCGACACCGGTGGTGGTGATGAACACCCCGTCACCCTTGCCCCGTTCGACAACCTTGGTATCCCCGGTCACCACCGGCACCCCAGCGGCCTTCGCCGCCTCCGCCATACTTTTCACGATGCGCTCAAGATCCGCGAATTTGAAGCCCTCTTCAAGGATGAACGCCGCCGAAAGATACAACGGCTCCGCCCCCATCACCGCCACATCATTGATCGTGCCATGTACCGAAAGGCAACCGATATCGCCCCCGGGAAAGAACAGCGGCGAGACCACGTGGGCGTCGGTTGCCATCACCAACCGGCCTTCACCCGGCGGCGGCAGCAAGGCACCGTCATCTCCCTGCGCAAGATAGTCATTGCCGAGATGGCGGGCAAAAAGCTCATCGATCAGTTGCGCCATCGCCCGACCGCCGGAGCCATGGGCCATGTCGACATGGCCGTGCTTCAGGTCGAGGGGGCGGACGTAGGTTTTGCGGGGTTGGGTCATGGGGTGCTTGTTTTTGGATTAACTTGGGGTAGCAGTTTCAAGCGCTGTGTTCCGCCTTGCCGGCGGGCGTACTTTCTTTTGCTTCGCCAAAAGAAAGTAGCCAAAGAAAAGGCGACCCCTGGGTCGGTGCCGGCTGCGCCGGTACCCTGCGCTACTCGCCGTTGGCGGGGTGCTGCGGAACTCGGGGCTGCGCCCCTCAGACAGTCCTCGCCCCTTATCCGCCAACGCCTGCGTTGCTCGGCACCTCCCAAGGGGGTGGAAAAGCGTCGAGTTGCCAACCATCTGCGGTGAACCCGAAAAGCCGTCGAAAATCGGGTGGTGTGAAATGCCGCCTTGGAGACGCCGAGCAACGCAGGCTGGCCGGGGGCAGTCGGCTGGCGTCTGTTTGAGCCGAAGGCGAGTTTAGCCAGCCGCCCGGTCAGTCGAGTAGCGCAGGGAACCCCGCGCAGCGGGGCGTCGACTCGGCGGTCGCCTTCTTTTTGGCTACTTTTTCTTGGCGAAGCAAGAAAAAGTACGCCCGCCGGCAAGGCGGAACACCGCGCCTCAACAACCACAGAGCCAGCAAAACCGCTATGCCACATCCCGATACCGCCCATAAGTGTAATGCGCCGCACAAGCCCCCTCCGACGACACCATGCACGACCCCACCGGATTCTCCGGCGTGCAAACCGTGCCGAATATCTTGCAATCCTGCGGCCGTTTGACACCACGCAGGATGGCGCCGCATTCGCAGGCCTTGTGATCCGGCACCGATGCGTAAGCGAGAGAAAAACGCTTTTCGGCATCAAATTCGGCGAATGTGCCGCGAATGCGCAGCGCCGAGTAGGGAAGTACGTTCAAACCACGCCACTCGAAGGACTTGCGCATTTCGAAGACCTCGGCCACCAGTTGTTGCGCCTTCTTGTTACCTTCGCGATCCACCGCCCGCGAAAACTCGTTCTCGACCTCGGCCCGGCCCTCATTCACCTGGCGGATCAGCATGCGGATCGCCTGCATGACATCAAGCGGCTCAAAACCGGCGATGACCACGGGTTTGCGGTACTCCTCGGCAAAGAACTCGTACGGACGGCTGCCGATGATGGTCGACACATGGGCCGGGCCGATGAAGCCATCGAGCGGCACGGTGCCCCACTGGCGCACTTCCGGTGATTCGAGAATGCTGGAAATCGCCGACGGCGTCAGCACATGGCAGCAGAGTACCGAAAAATTCTTCAGCCCGAGTAACGCTGCCTGCTTGATCGCCACCGCGGTCGGCGGTGTCGTCGTTTCAAAGCCGATGGCGAAGAAAACGACCTGCTTGTCCGGATGCTTCTGCGCCAGCGCCACGGCATCGGCGCTGGAATACACCATACGGATGTCGCCGCGAGTTTTACCCAACCTCGCCTTGGCCTTCATCAACGACAGGCCGTTGGAAGCCGGTACGCGCAGGCAGTCGCCGTAGGTGCAGAGGGTGACACCAGCCTCCAGCGCCAGACGGATGGCCTGATCGACGCGGCCGATGGGCAGCACGCAGACCGGGCAGCCGGGGCCGTGGATCATCCGGACGTTGTCCGGCAGCAGATCGGCCACGCCATAGCGCGAGATGGCGTGCGTGTGGCCGCCGCAGAACTCCATGAAATGGTAGCTGCGGGCCGGATCGGCCTCGGCACGAATCACGGCGGCAATTTTCTGCGCCACCTCACCGTCGCGAAATTCGTCGATGTACTTCATCAGTGCACAATCGGTTCGCCGCTGTCCGGCAGTTGACCCAACTCGGCGAAAAGCTTCAGCGTCTTTTCCGCCTCGTCAGGATCGAGTTTGTTCAATGCATAGCCGACATGAACGATGACGTAGTCGCCGACCGCCACGCCCTCCACCAGCGCCAGCGATATTTCCTTGCGCACGCCGGCCAGATCGACCAGTGCGTTGTCGTCGGGGCGCAGTTCAACCACCTGCGCGGGTATGGCGAGACACATGGGTGTCGCTCCTTGTATCCAGAGAAACCAGAAAATTCATGGCTGCACCGCCGGCTGGCCTGCCATAGCGCGCCGCGTCAGCCACGCCTGTCCGAGCGCCAGACCGCCATCATTCGGCGGTACCTTGCGTGCTTCGAGCACTTCGATTCCAGCCATTTCAAGATGATGGCGCAACTGCGTCATCAACACCGCGTTCATCGCACAGCCACCGGAAACGGCCAATTTTTGACCATTTTCCGGGTTCACCGCAGCTCGACGAAACTCTCCTTGAGGAGCTCCCGCCGCCCAGTCAGCCAGCGCCGCGGCCAGCGTGGCGTGGAACAAGGCGGCACCGCAGGCCGCGTTGGCCTCAAGCAATGCTGGCCACAATGGCGACAGATCCAGCACATGGCCGGGCAATATCCGCCAGCCATCCGCGAGCGGCGGCACCGGCCCGTGCTGCGCTGCCAGCCCTTCGAGCAACATCGCCGCCTGCCCTTCGTATTGCATGACATCGCAAACCCCCAGCAGGCCCGCCGCGGCATCGAAATAGCGCCCGAGGCTGGTGGTCGGCGGGCAACGAAGATCCCGCGCCAGCAGGGTGAGCAGCGGACCAGCATCGCGCTCCGGCCAGGTTTTCTGCTGCCAGGCCGCAATGTGATGCGCCAGGCCGGCACCGTGCAGTGCCGCCACCGCCATGCGCCAGGGCTCGCGCGCGGCGCGATCGCCGCCGGGCAGACGCAAGGGCTGCAAATGGCCCAGACGCTGGCAATCCGCGCCATCAAGACGCAGCAACTCGCCGCCCCACGCGCCGCCATCCGGCCCGAGGCCGACACCATCAATCGCCAGACCGGTTAGCGGCGCATTGACATCATGTTCAGCACAAATTGCTGCCAGATGCGCCGCATGATGCGCCACGCCGTGCAGCGGCACAGCCCAGCGATCCGCCAGACGGGCGGCAAGATGCGTGGAGGGATAATCCGGGTGCAGGTCATGGGTAATGACTTCCGGACGGACATCGAGAATCGCCAGCAGGTGATCCACCGTTTCCTCCAGAAACCCAATCGCCGCCGCATTGTCGAGACTGCCAATGTGCTGCGACAGCCAGGCCTCGCGGCCCTTCATCACGCACACCGTATTCTTCAGGTAGCCGCCCAGCGCCAGCACCGTCGGCCCGTCCTCGGCCAGTTGGATCGGCAGCGGCACGTAGCCGCGGGCGCGCCGGATGAAGGCCGCCCCTTGCGGGGTGGCTCGGACCACCGAATCGTCACAGCGGATGACGATCTCGCGGTCGTGCACCAAATAGGCATCGGCAATCCCGGCCAGCCGCGCCAGCGCTTCGTCGTTGCCGGTGACCAGCGGCTCGCCGTGCGGGTTGGCGCTGGTCATCACCAGCAGCAGATCGCTGGCCGTATCGAGCCAGTCCGTGCCCACCGGCCGGCCGGCGGCTTCGTGCCAGAGCAGCAGATGCAAGGGCGTCGCCGGCAGCATCACGCCCAGCCAGGGAAGTCCAGGGGCGACGCCCGGCAGCGCCTGCCCGGCCTTGGGGCACAAAACGATGGGCGCGGCGATATCGCGTAACAGGGCCAATTCGCCTTCGCCGATCCGGGCGAGGCTGGCGAGTGAAACCGGATTCAGGCCCATCACCGCAAAAGGCTTGGCCTCGCGCTGCTTGCGCCGGCGGAGTTCGGCCACCGCCCCGGCATTGCGTGCGTCACAAGCGAGATGAAAGCCGCCCAGCCCCTTGATCGTCACAATTTGGCCGGCACGCAGCAGGCGCAGGGTTTCAGCGAGCGGATCGCCCGCCAGCGACTGGCCGGCCGCATCGAGCAAACGCAACTGCGGGCCACAATCCGGGCAGCAGGTGGTTTCGGCGTGAAAGCGCCGGTCGGAGGGTGCCGTGTATTCATCGTTGCAGGGCGGACAGAGCGGAAAGGCGGCCATGCTGGTGAGCGCCCGGTCGTAGGGAATGCCATGGCTGACGGTATAGCGCGGCCCGCAGTGCGTGCAGGTGGTAAAGGCATAGCGCCAGCGCCGGCTGGCGGGATTGCAGATATCGGCGATGCACGCCGGGCAGATCGCGGCATCGGGGCCGATGGCGGTGCGAACCGCCCCCGCCTCGCTCTCGGCAATAGAAAAACCGGGTGGCAACGTGCCGTTAAATTCGGAGATTTCGACGGCATCGATACGCGCCAGACGCGGCATCTCATCGCGCAGCCGCTTCTCGAATTTTGGCCAGTTTTTGCCGTTCACCGCAGCAATCACGCCGTCGCCGTCGTTGCGCACCCAGCCGTCCAGCCCCAACGCATTGGCCACCCGCCAGACATGCGGACGAAAGCCGACGCCCTGCACCAGGCCGCGGACGCGAAACAGGCGGCCGGTCACTGTCTCAACGCGCGGCGAGTTGCCGCTCCAATGCCGCGATGCGGGCCTTCAGCGCATCGACTGTCTCGCCGTGCTTTCCACGCTGCGCTTCCAGCCCGGCCTGGATCCAGTCCAGCCACGCGCGCATGCCATCGCCACTGGTCGCCGAGACGCGGAAGATCGTGAGGTCCGGGTTGACGCGGCGGGCATTGGCTTCGGCAAGGTCGGCATCGAACTCAAGGTAAGGCAGCAGGTCGCACTTGTTGAGCAGCATGACGTCGGCCGCCGCGAACATGTCCGGGTACTTGAGCGGTTTGTCCTCGCCTTCGGTGACCGACAGGATCGCCACCTTGTGGTGTTCGCCGAGATCAAAGGCAGCCGGGCAGACAAGGTTGCCAACATTCTCGATCAGGAACAGCGATTCATTTTTCGGCTGCAACCGCTGCATGGCGTGGCCGACCATGTGGCCGTCCAGGTGGCAGCCCTTGCCGGTATTGATCTGTATCGCCGGCACGCCGGTAGCGCGGATGCGCTCGGCGTCGTTGGCCGTCTGCTGGTCGCCCTCGACGACATTGATGGCAACCTTGTCCTTCAGCAACTCGATGGTTTTGCAGAGCAGCGTCGTCTTGCCGGAGCCCGGGCTGGAAACGAGGTTCAGCGCAAAGATGCCGCGCTCGTCGAACCAGTTGCGGTTGGCATTTGCGTAGGTATTGTTTTTGGACAGGATGTCCTGCTCGATCTGCACCATGCGCACCTGGCTCATGCCGGGCACATGCGCACGTGCCGGGCCGGTACCGTAGTCGAGGTCGCCGCCGACAGCGTGTTCGTGGTGATGATGATCGTAGTCATGCCCGTGGCTGTGTGTATGCACCGTGCCATCCGCGTGCACATGGGTATGTTCATGCACCCCGCCCTCAATCTTCACTTCACCCGCGCCGCAGCCGCAAACCGTGCACATTCCTGTCTCCTTTATTCGATCCCGATTTCCCTGACCCGCATTTCCGCACCGCCGGTCGCCTGCACCTGATGGCTGCCGCAGACCGGACACGCCCCATAGCGTTCGGCGATGGGCACGGTGGCCGCACACTGCATGCACCAGCCGGCGCCCGGCACATCGACAATCTCCAGCGCCGCCCCATCGGCAATACTGCCACGCGTTACGGCTTCAAAACAAAAGCTCAACGCTTCCGGCGCCACCGACGACAGCTTGCCGATTTCCAGCACAACGAGCTTGACGCGACTCGCCTGCTCGCGGCGGGCGGTTTCCTCGATTAGTTGCAGCACGCCCTCGGCGAGCGACATTTCATGCATCTTCAGCTTTCAAGGTATAGGACAGGTAGAGATCTATCGCCAGTATCGCCTTTTCCAGCGCCGGCTGCGCATCGGCCCGCGTCGCAGGCGACGATCCGGGAAACCCTGACCTATTCTGCATTACCCTTCCCGAAAAAACGGACATCGGTCTCTGCAACTTATCTTTGCGCTTGCCATATAGCCTGCCGTGCAGTTTCGTAACAATTTGATCAAAGACCCCGGCCGGAATCCCCGGCAACTGATCTGGATCAACCCATCCGCCAAAGGTCATACTAAAATCCGCGCATGACAACCGTCGCCAACCTGATGACCCTGCACGCCGACAGCATCGCACCAGATGCCGCGCTGGCCGATGCAGCGGCGCTGATGGTCAAGGCAAAAATCTCATCGGTCATCGTCCTCGACGGCGATCGCCTCGCCGGTATCCTCACCGAGCGCGACATGCTGCATGCGATGCATCGCCATGACAGCCTGCATCGCCCGGTCCGCGAGTTCATGACTTCGCCGGTGCGTACTGTGCGCAGCGACACCGACATCCGCGAGGCGTATCGCACTGCCGCCCGACTGGGCATCCGCCACCTGGTCGTGACCAATGACGCCGATCAGATGCTGGGCGTCATCAGCGAAACCGACTTCCGCCGCCATTTCGGGCTCGATTACTACCGTCAGGTGAATACTGTCGACGGCCTGATGGAACGGGTGTTTCCGCGCCTGCCGCCGGATGCCCGCCTGGCAGCCGCCGTCGAGGCGATGGAAAGCAGTCGCGCCAGCTGCGTCGTGGTGATTGAAGACGGATACGCCAAGGGCATCGTTACCGAGCGTGATGTTGTCCGCCTCTATCTGGGCAACACGGCTGACCCGACACTCGCCGAGGTGATGACCTCGCCGCTGCGCAGCATTCATCCGGAAACGCCGGTTGCCGACGCGGCGGCCTTGATGCTGGAACAGCGCATCCGGCATCTCACCGTCGTTGACGAAGAACAGCGGCCGGTGGGTCTGCTCAGCGAGCACAGTCTGATTCGCCCCTTCGAACTCGACCTCGTCGACGAAGTAATGAGCGAACAGCGAACACTGGCTTCGTCACGCGACGAGGCTCTGGAGCGCATCTGCCGCGACGAGCGCTACCAGCGGGCGCTGCTGGACGCCTTCCCTTTCCTGGTCTGGCTGAAAGATACCGAATCGCGATTCCTTGCCGTCAACCAGGCCTTTGCCGATGCCGCCGGCCAGGCCGGCCCGGCGGCGCTGATCGGGCGCAGCGATCTAGACTTCTTCCCTCAGCACATGGCCGAGGCCTACCGCAGCGATGACGCAGCGGTCATGCAGGACCAATGCAGCAAGACAGTGGTCGAGCAGGTGGTTGTCCATCAACGGCCAGTCTGGCACGAAACCTACAAGGCCCCCGTCACCGATGCCAGCGGCAGGCTGTTGGGTACCGTCGGTTTTGCCCGTGATATCAGCGAACTGAAAAAGGCCGAGGAGGCGCTACTGATCCGCAATGCCGCGCTGGCTGCCTTGCTGCGCGGCGAGCGCCTGGAAAACGCGCTCGAGCTGATTGCGCTGTCAGCCGAATGTGAGGTTCCCGATCTAAAGTGCGCAATTCTGCTCGCCGAGCCGGGCGCCACGCAGCTGCGCATCGGTGCCGCCCCCAGCCTGAGTGACAACGCCCGCCTGATGCTCGACGGCATGCCCATCGCCGACAACACCGGCGCCTCGGGCACAGCCGCCTTCCACCGCGGCGAAGCCTTCATCGACAATGTCTTTGAAGAGGCCGCCGGCCAGCCTTTCCACGCCTTCGCCCGCGACGCCGATGTTGTCTCGGGCTGGGCCGAGGCGCTGCTGGCCCCCGATGGCGAACTGCTGGGTACATTCTCCGGCTACCGCAAAGCGCCGGGCAGGCTCCCCAAAGAGCATCGCGAAATCATCCGTCAGGCCGGCCAACTGGCCACGCTGGTCATCGCCTACCATCGCCAGACAACTGAAACACAGGCCAGCCAGACCACCTTCCGTGGCATTTTCGACGCGGTTAGTGACGCCATTTTCATTCTCGATGGCCGAGGGCATTTTCTCGACGCCAACCGCGCCGGCGAACAACTCAGCGGCTACAGCCACACTCAACTGGTACATCGCACCCACGAGCGCGTTGCGGCCGAAGGCTTGAATGATCTGGATGTCGTGCGTGAGGAAATCGCTGCCGCTCTCAACGGTCAGTCCCGCGCCATCGAATTCTGGGGCGTCCGTGCCGACGGCCAGATCCTGCTCGTCCGCGGCCAGCTCAGCCGTACCGATTACTTCGGCCAGCCGGCAGTCCTCGCACTGGTCTCGGATATCACGGCGCAACGCACCGAACAGCAGCGCCTTGAGATCGAACGCGATCTGGCGGCAGCATTGGCGGCCGGCACCGAACGCCAGCCGCTGCTGGCAACAATGCTCGATATCGCGCTGCGCTTTCCCGAGTTCGACGCCGGCGGCATCTACTGGCGCCAGGTGGACGGCAGTTACCGCTTGATTGCCCAACGCGGCTTGAGCGATGTCTTCGTCGGTCGGGTCGAGTCTTTTGCCGCCGATTCCCCGCAGGCAGAGCGGGTGCGTGCCGGCGAAACCGTCTGCTGCTGCACCCACGACAGCGAATTGTGCGGTCCGGAGCACCTGCTGTCGGCACCGCACATCGCCGACCAAGGCTTCCGCTGCCTGATCGTACAGCCGATCATCGTTGACGGTCAGCCGCTGGCCTGCCTCAACCTGGTTGGCTACCGCAGTCGCCAGATTTCCGGCGCTACCCATCAGTCGATCCGCAATCTGGCAACCCACTGCGCCCAGACCCTGCTCCGCCTCGACGCTCAGGAGCAAGCCCGCCACCTGCAGCAAAACCTCGCCGGACTGTTCGATGCGCTGAACGATTTCATCTTTATCGTCGACCTGCAAGGCCGCATCGTTCACCACAACCATGCCGTGACCGAGCAATTAGGCTATGCGCCGGACACCCTGATCGGACAGCCAATTGCTGCGGTCCACCCGAAAAACACGCATGAAATGGTCACCGAGGTCATTGCCGACATGGTCGCCGGCCGCCGCAGCACCTGTCCGCTGCCGATCCAGCGCGCCGATGGCAGTCAGCTGATGGTCGAAACCCGCGTGGTGATGGGCCACTGGGACGGTCAGCCGGCGATTTTCGGCGTCTCGCAGGATATCTCCGAACGGCTCCACGCCGAGGCCCGGCAACGACTGGCTGCCAGCGTTTTCGACAATGCCCACGAAGGCATCATGATCACCGACCCGAAAGGGGTCATCGTCGAGGTCAACAACACCTTTACCGAACTCACGGGCTACTCGCACGCCGAGGCGGTCGGACATAACGCTGACCTGCTCAAGTCCGGGCATCACGACGCGGCGTTTTATCAGGAAATGTGGCGAACCATCCGCGAGGTCGGGCACTGGCGAGGCGAGGTCTGGAACCGGAAGAAATCCGGCGAGATTTTCGTCGAGTTGCTGACCATCTCGACCGTCCGCGACCGTAGCGGTGAGATTTCACAGTACGTTGCAATTTTCTCTGACATCACCGTCCTCAAGGAACATCAGCAGCGGTTGGAGCACCTCGCCCATTTCGATGCCCTGACGCAGTTGCCCAACCGCATGCTGCTCGCCGACCGACTGCAGCTGGCCATGGCGCAAACCCAGCGCAACCAGCAGATGCTGGCGGTCTTCTACCTTGACCTTGACGGCTTCAAGCCGGTCAACGACAACTACGGCCATGCCGCCGGTGACCGCCTGCTGATCGAGGTCGCGCAAAGGCTCAAGCAGTGCGTTCGCGCCGGCGACACCGTGTCACGGCTGGGCGGCGACGAGTTCGTCCTGCTCATCGGCAACATCACCGACATCCACGAATGCGACAGTGCCGCCAGCCGCGTTCTCAACGCGCTGGCGCAACCGTTTGCGGTGAACTCGGAAAACGTGACCATTTCGGCCAGCATCGGCGTCACCGTTTTCCCCAACGATGGCTCGGATGCCGATGCCCTGCTCCGCCACGCCGATCAGGCGATGTACGCCGCCAAGCAGGCCGGGCGCAATCGCTTCCATCTCTTCGACCCGGAAAGCGACCGGCTGGCACGTGTCCGCCGCGACGAACTCGGCCGCATCCGCGAAGGGCTGATCGCCGGCGAATTCACGCTGCACTACCAGCCCAAGGTCAACATGCGCGAAGGTCGCATCCTGGGCGCCGAGGCGCTGATCCGCTGGCAACATCCGGAGCGCGGCTTGCTAATGCCGGCGCAGTTCCTGCCTATCATTGAGGGCAACGAACTCGATATCGAAGTCGGCAACTGGGTGCTCGAACAAGCTTTGCGACAGCTGGAAGTCTGGCGCGAGGCCGGCCACCTTCTGAGTGTCAGTGTCAATGTCTCCGGTCCGCAACTGCAGGCCTCCGGTTTCGTCGAAGGCCTCGCCAGATTGCTTCATCAGCACCCGGCGGTGCCGCCGCACTGTCTGGAAATCGAGATTCTCGAAACCGCCGCCCTGGATGACATGGCCGGCGCCGCCGAGATTTTTGCCGCTGTCCGCCGTCTGGGCGTCACGCTGGCGCTGGACGATTTCGGCACCGGCTATTCTTCGCTCACCTACTTCCGCCGCCTGCCCGCCGATACGCTCAAGATCGACCAGTCCTTCGTCCGCGACATGCTCGACGACCCGGAAGATCTGGCCATCGTCGAAGGCGTCATCGGCCTCACCCGCGCCTTCAACCGGCACGTTGTCGCCGAGGGCGTCGAGACGCCGGAACACGGCCTGATCCTGCTGCAACTGGGCTGCGACATCGCCCAGGGCTACGGTATTGCCCGGCCGATGCCCGGCAGCGCTATCGGCGGCTGGATCCGCAACTTCGTCCCCGACGAACTGTGGAACTCAATCGCCTCCTTCAACTGGTCGCGCGATGACCTGCCGATGCTGATTGCCGAAATCGACCATCGTCGCTGGTTACGCCAACTGGAAGATTTCATCGCCACCACCGACCGTGATGCCAGCCCGCCGACGCAGGACCACCATCGCTGCCGCTTCGGTCGCTGGTTCTACGGCCCGGCCGGCCGCCGCTATGCCGGCATGGAGAGCTACGCGGCAATCGAAGCGATCCACCTTGAAGTGCACCGCCTCGGCAATGAGCTGATCGACCTCAAACATGCGGGCGACACGCAGCTGCTGACCACGCGCCTCGGTGAAGTTCACGCCGCCAGCGAACGTCTGATCGAGATGATTCAGGTGATCCAGGCCGAAGTCATTCTCAACGCCCACTGAGCCGCAACCCGCCCCTTTTTCTTGCCGGTTTTGTTTGATCATCGTCAATCTGCCGGTACACTTGCGCGTTCATAATTTGCGCCTGATTTCTCAAGGTTTTTTCTGATGCTCGAAGCTGACAATCTGGAATGCGTGCGCGGCGAACGACGCCTGTTCGCCGGGGTCGGCTTCAAGCTCGCGCCGGGTGAGCTGCTTTATCTGCAAGGGCGCAATGGCGCCGGCAAGACCAGCCTGCTGCGCATGCTGATCGGCCTGCTGCCGCCGGAATCGGGCGAGATTCGCTGGCAGGGCCAGGCGATTCGCAAAAGCGGCGACGAATTCCGCGCTGACCTCTGCTACCTCGGCCACCTCAATGCCATCAAGGAAGAACTGACGCCGCTGGAGAACCTGCTCGCCGCGGCCCGACTGGCCGACGAAACGCTGTCCGAGGACGATGCACTGGACGCGCTGGAGCAGGTCGGACTGGCCGGCCGCGAAGACCTCGCCTGCAAGTATCTGTCGCAAGGCCAGAAGCGTCGCGTTGCGCTGGCCCGTCTGGTCAAGGAACGCCGGCCGCTGTGGGTGCTCGATGAACCCTTTGTCGCCCTCGACGTGGCCGCGGTCGACTGGCTCGCCGGCATCATTTCCGGCCACCTGCAACGCGGCGGCCTGGCGGTGATGACCACGCATCAACTGGTCGCCATTCCCGCCGGCACCGTCCGCGAACTGCGGCTGAGCTGAGACCGCGATGCTCAAAATCATCCTCGCCGTTGTCGGCCGCGATCTCAAGCTGGCCATGCGCCGTCAGGCCGATATCGTCTCGGCGCTGTTTTTCTTCGTGATAGTCGTCAGTCTGTTTCCGCTGGGCATCGGCCCGGAAGTCGACCTGTTGCGTAAACTCGCGCCGGGCGTGCTCTGGGTTGCCGCGCTGCTCGCGACCATGCTGTCACTGCCCCGCCTGTTTGCCGACGACCACCGCGACGGCACGCTTGAACAACTGGCGCTGGCCCCGCACCCGCTCGGATTGGTCGTTACCGGCAAAGTGATCGCTCACTGGCTGGTTTCAGGCCTGCCGCTGGCGCTGATCGCGCCGGTGCTGGGCATCCAGTTCGATCTGTCCACCGATGCGCTCATGGTGCTGACCGGCGCCATCCTGCTGGGTACGCCAGCCCTCTCCGGTATCGGCGCCATCGGTGCCGCGCTCACCCTCGGCCTGCGCGGTGGCGGCGTCCTGCTCTCGCTGCTGGTGCTGCCGCTCTACATTCCAGTGCTAATATTCGGCGCTGGCGCTGTAGATGCGACCGTGTCCGGGCTCGGGGGAGAAGGACACCTGTCACTGCTCGCCGCCATGACTTTTGCCTCGCTTGGCTTCGCCCCCTGGGCGTCGGCCGCTGCCCTGAAAATCGCCCTCGAATGACCGACCGCTTCAATCTCTACCGTTTCGCCTCGCCCGCCACCTTCTACCCGCTGGCCGGGAAGATGATTCCCTGGTTCGTGGCGGCCGGCATCCTCTTCGGCCTCGCCGGGCTCTACATTGGCATGCTCGTCGCCCCCACTGACTTTCAGCAGGGCGAGGGCTACCGCATCATCTTCATCCATGTCCCGACCTCATGGATGTCGATGTTCATCTATCTGGTCATGGCCTTCTGGGCCGCCATCGGTCTCGCCTTCAACACCCGCCTCTCGGGCATGATGGCCAATGCCTTGGCACCCACCGGTGCCCTGATGGCCTTTCTGTCACTGTGGACCGGCGCCCTCTGGGGCAAACCGATGTGGGGCACCTGGTGGGTCTGGGATGCCCGGCTCACCTCAGAACTCATCCTCCTCTTCCTCTACATCGGCTACATGGCCCTCACCGCCGCCATTGACGACGCCCGCCGCGCCGACAAGGCCGGGGGTCTCCTGTTGCTGGTCGGCGTCGTCAACATCCCGATCATCTACTTCTCGGTCAAGTGGTGGAACACCCTGCACCAGGGCTCCAGCGTCAATCTCACCAAGTCCTCGATGGCCGAGACCATGCTCTGGGGCATGCTGCTGATGGCCCTGGCCTTCTGGATGTACGCAATCGCCGTCGCCCTGGCCCGGGTGCGCACCATCATGCTCGAACGCGAACGCAACACCGACTGGGTCAAGACCGAGTTGTCGGGCAATTCGGGCGGAGGTGCCCAATGATCTACTGGAACAGCTTTTCCGACTTCCTGCACATGGGCGGCTACGGCCTCTATGTCTGGGGCTCGTTCGGCGTCACGGCGCTGATCATGATTGTTGAACCGATCGTCGTCGCCCGGAATCGAAAGAACACCATTTCCCGTTTGAAACGTCAGCTTCGAGCTGAGAGTCGAGTCACCGAATGAAATCACGTCACAAGAAGCTCGCCCTGATCGGCGGCGCCCTGGCGGTCGTCGGCATCATCGCCGCGCTGGTCCTCAATGCCCTGAACAGCAACATCGCGCTGTTCATTTCCCCGACCGACGTCATCGCCGGCAAGGCGCCGCAAGGCAAGCTTTTCCGCATCGGCGGTCTGGTCAAGGAGGGCAGCGTTGCCCGTGAGGCTGATGGGGTCACCGTACGCTTTGTCGTTACCGATACCGACAACGAGATTACGGTCAATTACAAGGGCATCCTCCCCGACCTGTTCAAGGAAGGCAAGGGCGTGGTTGCGCAAGGCAAGATGACCGATGCCCGCGTCTTCGGCGCGACCGAGGTTCTGGCCAAGCATGACGAAAACTACATGCCGCCGGAAGCAGCCAAGGCGGTGGGCGATGCCCATGCCCGCGCTGCCGAGAAAAAGGCCGCCGAAGGCGCCGCCCCGGCCACAACCAGCAAGCCCGCCGGGAGCTATTGAGCATGATTCCTGAACTTGGCCAGTTTTCGCTGATCCTGGCGGCTGTCGTCGCATTGGTGCTCGGCACCGTGCCGCTGATCGGTGCCCACCGCAACCGCCTGAGCTGGGTCGCTGTCGCCCGCCCGGCCGCCTCGGCGATGGCCTTGCTGGTGACTTTTTCCTTCGCCTGCCTGACGCAAGCCTTCGTGACCAACGACTTCTCCGTCGTCTACGTTGCCCAGCATTCCAATACCCTGCTGCCGCTTGCCTATCGTGTCGCTGCAGTCTGGGGCGGCCATGAAGGCTCGCTGCTGCTGTGGATCCTGATGCTGACCTGGTGGGCCTTTCTCGTCGCCATGCTCTCGCAACAACTGCCGGAAACCATGGTCGCCCGCGTTCTCGGCACCCTCGGCCTGGTCGCCTTCGGTTTCCTGCTGTTCATCCTGATCACCTCCAATCCCTTCGAGCGCCTGCTGCCGGCCGCGGCCGAAGGGCGTGACCTGAATCCGCTGCTGCAGGATCCGGGACTGGTCATCCACCCGCCGATGCTCTACATGGGCTATGTCGGTTTCTCGGTCGCCTATGCCTTTGCCGTCGCCGCGCTGCTTTCCGGTCAGCTTGACGCCGCCTGGGCCCGCTGGTCGCGCCCCTGGACGCTGGCGGCCTGGGGTTTCCTGACGCTGGGTATCGCCATTGGTTCGTGGTGGGCCTATTACGAGCTGGGCTGGGGCGGCTGGTGGTTCTGGGATCCGGTCGAAAATGCGTCCTTCATGCCCTGGCTGGTTGGCACGGCGCTGATCCACAGCCTGGCCGTCACAGAAAAGCGTGGCAGCTTCAAAAACTGGACGGTGTTGCTCGCCATTTCCGCCTTCTCGCTGTCGCTGCTCGGCACTTTCCTCGTCCGTTCCGGCGTGCTGACCTCGGTCCATGCCTTCGCCACCGACCCGCGCCGCGGCATTTTCATCCTGATCTTCCTCGTACTGGTCATCGGCCTGTCGCTGGTGCTCTTTGCCTGGCGGGCGCCCAAGGTCGGTCTCGGCGGTCGCTTCGGACTGATTTCGCGGGAATCGGCACTCCTCACCAACAATGTGCTGCTGGTTGTCTCCTGCGGCACCGTGCTGCTCGGCACGCTTTACCCGCTGCTGATCGACGCACTGGGTGCCGGCAAGATCTCCGTCGGCCCGCCCTATTTCAACGCTGTTTTTGTACCGGTGATGACGCCGATCCTCTTCCTGATGGGCATCGCGCCATTCGCCCGCTGGAAGGAAGCCTCGCTGCCCGAGATCATGCGCACCGTGAAATGGGCGCTGGTCGCCGGCGTGCTCGTCGCCATCGCCCTGCCGCTGGTTTATGGCAAATGGACAGCGCTGACGGCCCTCGGCATTTTCTTCGCGGTGTGGATCGTCGCGACGGCCTTGATCAACTTCATCGAACGTGTGCAGAACACCCGTGCCGGCCGCAGCTTTATTGCCGCAGCGACCAGCCAGCCGCGCAGCTTTGTCGGCATGCACGTCGCGCACATCGGGATTGCGGTGTTTGTCGTTGGTGTCACCATGGTCTCCAGCTTCCAGGATGAGAAAGACGTCAAGCTGGCACCGGGTCAGTCGGTCGATGTTGCCGGTTATCACTTCACTTTCAACGGTGTTCGTGAAGTCGAGGGTCCGAACTACATTGCCGCCCGCGGCGACTTCGATCTCGCGGTGAACGGCAAATTTGTGCGCAAAATGAATCCGGAAAAGCGCAATTACCACTCCTCGCAGATGCCGATGACCGAAGCCGCGATTGATACCGGCCTGCTGCGTGACGTTTATGTCTCGCTCGGTGAGCCGATCGACCGCGACAAGCCGGAAGGCGAATGGGCGGTCCGCGTCTATTACAAGCCCTTCGTCGACTGGATCTGGGGCGGTTGCGGCCTGATGGCCCTCGGCGGCCTGCTCGCCATGCTCGACCGCCGCTATCGCGTCAAAGCCCGTGCCCGTGACAACCTCCCTGCCGGAACGCAACAAGCATGAACCGTTATTTCTGGATTCTCGGCGGCTTTGCCGCCCTCGTCGCCTTGCTCGCTGTCGGGCTCAACCTCAACCCGCGTGAGGTGCCGTCGCCGCTGGTCGGCAAGCCCGCCCCGGCCTTTGCATTGAATGTGCTGGCCAAGCCGGACACCACGCTCGGCCCGAAGGACATGCAGGGCAAGGTCTGGCTGCTCAACGTCTGGGCATCGTGGTGCGTTTCCTGCCGCCAGGAGCACCCGATTCTGGTCGAATTCTCGAAGAAGACCGACGTGCCGCTCGTCGGCCTCAATTACAAGGAAGTGCGCGGCGACGGTGGCTTTGACATGGGCAAGATGCCGGCCGACGAAGAGAAGCGGCTGGCCTTTCAGCGCGCCAACAAGTGGCTGGCCGACCATGGCGATCCCTACACGCTGACGGTGATGGATCTCGACGGGCGCGTCGGTATCGACTACGGCGTTTATGGTGTTCCCGAGACCTATGTCATCGACAAGACCGGCGTCATCCGCATGAAGCACACCGGCCCGATCACGCCGGAGGTACTCGGCAAGAAGATCATGCCGCTGCTGGCGGAGCTGGGCAAATGAGCACTGTCCTCCGGCGTTGGGCGCAGTGCTGCGCCCTGATCTGCGTGGCCGTTTTCGGGCAGTTTTTCGCGTTCACCGCAGCCCAGGCCAGCAGCATTGCCACCGAAGCCGCACTGGCTGCCGACCCGGTTGCCGAGAAGCGCCTGCTGGCCCTGTCCGAAGAATTACGCTGCCTGGTCTGCCAGAACCAGAATATTGCCGACTCCAACGCCGAACTGGCGCAGGATCTGCGCCGCGAAATCCGCGGCATGATCGCCGCCGGCAAGAGCGATAAGGAAATCATCGATTTCATGGTCGTCCGTTACGGTGATTTCGTCCTCTACCGGCCGCCGGTGCAGGGCAACACCCTGTTGCTGTGGGGCGGGCCGCTGTTGCTGATGGTCCTTGGCCTGTTCCTGCTGGTCCGCTACCTCCGTCAGCGCACCCGGCGCGTCGTCGAAAGCGAGCGCCCCCTGTCTGCCGATGAGGCCCGCCGCGCCGAAGCGCTGCTCAACGAATCCGAACCCAAATGACCCAGTTTGCCCTGTTCGCCACGCTGCTCGTCGTGGTTACCGCTGCCTTCATCCTGCCGCCGCTGTGGCTGGGCCTGCGCCGTCCCAAGGCGAAGGCGGACCGCAAGGCAGCCAATCTGGCAATTTTCCGCGACCAACTGGCCGAACTTGAACGTGAAAAGGCCGATGGTTCATTGCTGGCAGCCGATTTCGAACAGGCACGGCAGGAATTGCAGAAGCGCCTGCTGGAAGAAGTCGACGACGCCGGCGTTGCCGCCGAAGCCGCCAGCCACGCCCCGAGTCGCCCGCTGGCCATCGGCCTGCTGCTGTTGATTCCGGTTGCGGCGCTGGTCGGCTATACCGTACTCGGCAATCCAGTCGCGCTTGACCCGGCCCGAACCGCCGCGCCGCCCAAAATGACCGCCGAACAGATCGACGGCATGGTGCAGAAACTCGCCGAGCGGATGCTGGCGAACCCGGACGACATGCAGGGCTGGCTGATGCTGGCACGCTCCTACAAGGCGCTCGGCCGTTTCGATGAGGCGGTCAATGCCTATGGCAAGGCAGAAAAGGTGGTCGTTGAAAGCCCGGATCTGCTCGCCAGCTACGCTGAGGCGATGGCCATGGCCAATGGCAAGGGCTTGCAGGGCAAGCCGGTCAAACTGATCGAAATGGCCCTCAAGCTCGATCCCAAGCATGGCCACAGCCTTTTCCTCGCCGGTGCTGCCGCAATGGAAGCCGGCGACAACAAGAAAGGCATCGCCTACTGGGAAGCCCTATTGCCGCAGGTGGAACCTGGTTCCGAAATCGACCAGATGCTGCGGGGCGGCATCGAAAAGATGAAAGCGGGCGGCTAAGCATGGTCGATGCCGGTCGGCGCGCTTTTTTTCGCGGCCGGCCGCGGCCACGGATTGAAAACCGTCCTCCCTGGGCGCGTCCTGAACAGGCCTTTGTCGACGCCTGCACGCGCTGCGATGATTGCCTGAAGGCCTGTCCGACCGGCATCCTCGTGCTGGGAGATGGTGGTTACCCGACCGTAGATTTCAGCCGCGGTGAATGCACTTTCTGCGGTGACTGCACCCGCGCCTGCGCCAGCGGCGCCCTGCGCCCGGCGGACAACACGCCACCATGGCTGCTGAAAGCCATCGTTGGCCCGCTGTGTTTGCAGCTACACGGAAGCGAATGCCGCGTCTGCGGCGATTTCTGCGAACCTCGAGCCATCCGCTTTCTGCCCCAGCTGTCCGGCACCTCGCAGCTCACCCTCGACGACACGCTATGTACCGGTTGCGGCGCCTGTCAGGCACCCTGCCCGGTACAGGCCATCCGGCTGGCGACACTCGCCCCTTCCGCACCTCAGTCCTGATCCAGCTCGCCAGTCAAGGCGGCGTAGTCACCATAGGGGCTAAGCGGTGGCGGCGTCAGTCCTGCCGCGATCATCTCCGCCTCCAGCTTGAGGCGCAGGATCAACAGCCCCTGCAACGACTCCCGCGCCTTGTCATCGGCCCAGTTGTCGTGATGCTGACGCAGACAGGCCTCGATTTCGTAGCGATTGGCCAGATGGATCCCACAAATCGCGGCATAGCGATGAATCTCGTGATCCAGATCGCGCAATTCGCGCTCATAATGTTCAAATCCACTCATGGAATAAGGATACTGCGAAAATGCCGCGAAAGGAGAGGCCATGCACTTTGTGACGCTACCCGATGCCCGCTCGGACAGCGCGCCCGCGTTCACCGATTCGGCTTCGCTCCACCGCTGGCTGAAGGCCTTGCCGCAGACGCAGCCCCTGCTGCTGCTAAGCGCGCTGCGCGAGCAAGTTCATGCGGTCGATGCCAGCCTCGCCCCGCCCAGCGACGTCATCACCCTGCTCGACGGGTTACGACAGGCGGCAGTAGTCTCGACCGAGGCGCTGGAGAGCCGTTTTCTCCGCAAGCCCTTGCCACTCCCCGGAGACGATCTCCGTTGCTTCGATGCCGTACAGGGTTTCTGGTCGGCGCAGGCCATCGCACTGATGCGCCGGCTGCCCCAACTGCCCCCCGCCCAGTGGCACCTCCCCTTGCATCGCGCCGCCAGCGCCCTGCGCCTCGCGCAACTGGCGCACTTCCAGGCGGCGCAGGAGATTCCGGCGCGCCTCGACCATCTGCTGCTCGCCTGCCTCGGCTACGCCGAACAGGCAGCTTGCCTGCGCCAGCCGCTGGCCGATCCGGCCTTCCCGCATCTCGGCGAGGACAGCATCGCCGGGCATCTCGCCTGGGCCTTCATGCTGCGTATCTGCGACCCTTATCGCCTCTCTGCCGCCCAGCTGACCGTCGCCAACCGCGCGCTCAGCCGCTGGCGCGAACTGGCCGCGTTCCAGAGCGCGGTGGATAGCGAGACCCAGCCGCCGGTGGTGGACCTAGCGGCCTTTTTCCTTGGCGACTATCCGGCCGGATTACCGCGCTGGTTGGCGCTGCGCAAGGTCCAGCGCAAGATCAACCAGCGGCTGGAGGCCCTGTCCGCCGGCGAATTGCCCGAGGCGCTCAAGCTCGGCCGCGAATTGTCCGGTGCTGCCGCCATCCGCTTGCTGCGCCAGATCTCCCGCGAGTTCAGCTCCCCGGCCGACCTGTCCGGTGCGGAGATCGGCGAGGTCGAACTGGCCTTTGGTCCCGATCACGCCTATGCGCTGTTCACCGGTGAAGCGATCAATCCGGGCAAGGCATTGGATGTAGGCGGTGCGACACTGGCACACCAGCGCGTCGCGATGTTCGGCTTCGACCGGGCGTCGACGCTGCCGACTGCCGTCAAACGACTGGAGATCCCCGGCGAGGTCTGGCAACTGGTCGATGGTATCGCCCTGCGGCCGCAACCCGATCCCAGCGCCCGTCGAATCACCCCCTGCCTGATCTCGACCCGCAAGGACGATCTGGCCAGTCTCGGCGTGCTGGAGGGCCTGCGCGAGGCCCGTGACGGCAGTCTGAGTGCCAGCCTGCGCTGGTTCGATGAGCCGCTGGAAGCCGTGCGGCTGCTGCGGCCGGGAGCAACGCGCGAACCGGTTGCCGCCTTCGTCTTTGGATCGGGTGAGCACTGCACGCTGCTCGCCCCGAGCAGCGCTGGCCTGCGCCTTGAACAGACGGTTCGCATCGAAGGCCGGGCTGCCGGGTCGCTGGTGCTGCAAAGTGTCATCGAACGCGGCAGCGACTTCGTTCGCTACGCGGTTCACCTGCCATAGAAGCGAAAAGCCCGCCTTGCGGCGGGCTTGGGAACTGCTGCGGTCGACGCTAAAAATCGACCGAAATCGGGATCACTCGAACTCGATGATGATCTGATCCACCGACAGGCTTTCGCCAACGGCCGCCGAGATCTTCTTCACCTTGCAATCCTGCTCGGCCTTGAGGATGTTTTCCATCTTCATTGCCTCGATAACGGCCAGCTTCTCGCCCGCCTTCACGTCCTGACCGACCTTGACCGCGACATCGCGCAGCAGGCCCGGCATCGGCGAGAGCAGGAACTTCGACAGGTCGGGAGCCGGCTTTTCGGGCATCAGGGCCAGCAGTTCTGCGGCGCGGGCACTCATCACCATGAAGTCGGCGCGGGTACCCCAGTGGAACAGGCTGTATTTGGTCTTGTGACGCTCGACCTGCAGCGTGAAGGGCTCACCGTTGCAGGTGCCATTGAACAGGGATTCGCCCAGCTTCCAGTCGGACAGCAGCTCGTAGGACTTGCCGTTGTACTCGACGTGATAACCCCCCTGCACCGGACGAGCAGTGACCGGGTGATTCTCCTTCTGGTCGCCGTTGAGACGGACCACCATCCACTGGTCGCCGACGATGCGCTCGTGACCCTGCATCTGGCCGGTGATCGACGCCGAACGATCGGTGTAGGCACGATAGACATAGGCCGCCACCGAAACCAGCAAGGCCGGATCATCATGCGGCACCATCGAGGCATCGAAGCCGGTCGGATAGTACTTGGGGATGAAACCGGTATCGAAAACGCCGGAATGGAAGGCCGGATGCTGCATCAGCGCGGCCTGGAACGGAATGTTCGACGAGATGCCGCGGATGACGAAGGCGTTGAGCGCATCGCGCATGCGGGCAATGGCCGTACTGCGGTCCTTGGCATGCACGATCAGCTTGGCGATCATCGAGTCGTAGAACATCGAGATCTCGCCACCATCGTAAACACCGGTATCAACACGGGTGGTGCCGTTGGCGTCGGTTGTTTCCTTCGGCGGCTGGAACTTCACCAGACGACCGGTGGACGGCAGGAAGCCGCGGAACGGATCTTCGGCATTGATACGGCATTCCATCGACCAGCCATCGATCTTCACATCGGCCTGGGTGAGCGGCAGCTTTTCACCGTAGGCGACGCGGATCATCTGCTCGACGAGGTCGAGGCCGGTGATCAGCTCGGTGACCGGGTGTTCCACCTGCAGGCGGGTGTTCATTTCCAGGAAGTAGAACTCCTTGGTCGCGCCCGAAACGACGAATTCGACCGTACCGGCGGATTCGTAATTCACGGCACGTGCCAGGGCCACGGCCTGCTCACCCATTGCCTTGCGCATTTCCGGATCAACGAAGGGGCTCGGCGCTTCTTCGATGACCTTCTGATGACGACGCTGGATCGAGCAGTCACGCTCGTTCAGGTAAACGTAGTTGCCATGCGAGTCGCCGAGCACCTGGATTTCGATGTGGCGCGGTTCGAGCACGTACTTTTCGATGAAGACGCGGTCGTCGCCAAAGGAGTTGCGGGCTTCGTTAACGCAGGAGGAGAAGCCTTCATGGGCTTCGGCATCGTTGTAGGCCACGCGCAGACCCTTGCCACCACCACCGGCGGAGGCCTTGATCATGACCGGGTAGCCGATCTTCTTGGCGATTTCGACGGCTTCGTCCGGGCCGGCGATGGCATCGTTGTAGCCCGGAATGGTGTTGACCTTGGCTTCGATAGCCAGCTTCTTGGACTCGATCTTGTCGCCCATCTTGCCGATGGAGTAGTGCTTCGGACCGATGAACTTGACGCCTTCTTCTTCGAGGCGACGCGAGAACTCGGCGTTCTCGGAGAGGAAACCATAACCCGGGTGGACCGCTTCAGCGCCGGTCTGCTTGCAGGCGGCGATGATCTTGTCGGCGACCAGGTAGGATTCCTTCGAGGCAGCCGGGCCAATACACACGGCTTCGTCGGCCAGATCCACAAACAGCGCATCCTTGTCGGCTTCGGAATAGACGGCAACGGTCTTGATGCCCATCTTGCGGGCAGTCTTGATGACGCGGCAGGCAATTTCACCGCGGTTGGCAATCAGAATCTTCTTGAACATGTTCGTTTTTCTCCCTGACGCTTACAGAGGAATGTTGCCGTGCTTGCGCCACGGGTTTTCGAGTTTCTTGTCGCGCAGCATGGCCAGCGAGCGGGCGATCCGCTTGCGGGTGGCGTGCGGCATGATGACGTCGTCGATGAAGCCACGGGCACCGGCCACGAACGGGTTGGCGAACTTTTCCTTGTACTCGGCTTCGCGCTGTGCGAGCTTTTCCGGATCGTTCTTTTCTTCGCGGAAGATGATCTCGACCGCACCCTTCGGACCCATGACCGCGATTTCGGCAGACGGCCAGGCGAGGTTGACGTCGCCGCGCAGGTGCTTGGACGACATCACGTCGTAGGCACCGCCGTAGGCCTTGCGGGTAATCACGGTGACCTTCGGCACGGTGCACTCGGCGTAGGCGTAGAGCAGCTTGGCGCCGTGCTTGATGATGCCGCCGTACTCCTGCGAGGTGCCCGGCATGAAGCCCGGAACATCGACGAAGGTGACGACCGGAATGTTGAAGGCATCGCAGAAGCGGACGAAGCGGGCAGCCTTGATCGAGGACTTGATGTCCAGACAGCCGGCCAGCACCAGCGGCTGGTTGGCAACGATACCGACCGGATGGCCGTCGATACGGCCGAAACCGATGATGATGTTCTTGGCGTAGTCGGGCTGCAGCTCGAAGAAATCGCTGTCATCGACGACCTTGACCAGCAGTTCCTTCATGTCGTACGGCTTGTTCGCGTTATCCGGCACCAGGGTGTCGAGCGAGAAGTCCATGCGGTCGGCCGGATCGTTGGTCGGCGTGACCGGCGGCTTTTCCTTGTTGTTGGCCGGCACGAAGTTCATGAAGCGGCGCAGCATGGAGAGGGCTTCGACGTCGTTCTCGAAGGCCAGATCGGCGACACCGGACTTGCTGGTGTGGGTCACGGCACCGCCCAGCTCTTCGGCGGTCACGTCTTCGTGGGTCACGGTCTTGACGACTTCCGGACCGGTCACGAACATGTATGACGAGTCCTTGACCATGAAGATGAAGTCGGTCATCGACGGCGAATACACGGCGCCACCGGCACAGGGGCCCATGATCATGGAAATCTGCGGCACAACGCCGGAGGCCATGACGTTACGCTGGAACACATCAGCATAGCCGCCCAGGGAAGCAACGCCTTCCTGAATACGGGCGCCGCCCGAATCGTTGAGGCCGATCACCGGCGCACCGACCTTCATCGCCTGATCCATGACCTTGCAGATCTTCTCGGCGTGGGTTTCCGACAGCGAACCGCCGAACACGGTGAAATCCTGCGAGAAAACGAAGACCAGACGACCATTGATGGTGCCGTAACCGATCACGACGCCGTCACCCGGGGTCTTTTCTTCCTTGTCCATGCCGAAATCGACACAGCGGTGTTCCTTGAACATATCCCATTCTTCAAAGGAACCCGGGTCGAGCAGCAGCTCGATACGCTCGCGAGCAGTCAGCTTGCCCTTCTTGTGCTGGCTGTCGATACGCTTCTGGCCACCGCCGAGGCGGGCCAGTTCACGCTTTTTTTCCAGCTGGCGGATGATGTCGTGCATAAAAAACTCCCTAAGTGGATCGGGTAATTGGGAAATCAGTGCTTCAGGTAATCGAGCAGCGCATACGCGGCAGCGGCCGGTGTCGTATGGCCGGATTCGACGGCTCTAGTCAATGCGGGCAGGTTCTCCTGCACACGTGGATGCTGGCGGAAATGCTGGCGCAGGCCGGAGTCGATCATCTGCCACATCCAGCTCAAGGACTGATGCTGGCGCTTGGCGGCAAATTCACCGGTCGGCTTGAGAGCCGCCTGATATTTCTCGATCTGCTCCCAGAAATCGACAATGCCTTCCTTGTGCAGTGCTGACAGGGCAATAACGGGTGGCGACCAGTTCGGCGAAGCCGGGCGCAGCATGTGCAGCGCGTTGCGCCATTGGGCACGGACGACGGCCGTTGCCTGCTTGTCGATATCGGCCTTGTTGATGACCACCAGATCGGCGATCTCGACGATGCCCTTCTTGATCGCCTGCAGGTCGTCGCCGGCATTCGGTAACTGCAGCAAACAGAACATGTCGACCATGCCGGCCACAGTCGTTTCCGACTGGCCGACGCCCACCGTCTCGATGATGATCACATCGTAGCCAGCCGCTTCACAGAGCAGCATCGCCTCGCGGGTCTTTTCGGCAACTCCGCCCAGCGACCCCGCCGACGGGCTCGGGCGAATGAAGGCTTCCTCGCGCTGGCTGAGCAGTTCCATGCGCGTCTTGTCGCCGAGGATAGAACCGCCGGTGACCGAGGACGAGGGGTCGATGGCGAGCACGGCGAGTTTCTTGCCCTGCTCGATCAGCCAGACACCCAGCGCCTCGATGAAGGTGGACTTGCCGGCGCCCGGCACACCGGAGATGCCGATACGGATCGCGTTGCCGGTTTTCGGCAACAGTGCGGTCAGTACCTGCTGCGCCCGCTGCTGATGATCAGCGCGTGTCGATTCGATCAGCGTGATCGCCTTGGCCAGCGATCGACGCTGACCAGCGAGCACGCCATCGACCAGCGTCTGGTCGGCAGCAGACAGGAGATTGGCACGCACCGGCGCTTCGTCCAGCTTCATCCGGATCAGACGCGGGCCTTGCGGATTTCTTCCAGCACCTTCTTGGCCGAATCCTCGATGCGGGTACCCGGACCGAAGATTGCCTTGGCACCGGCGGCGTACAGTGCATCGTAATCCTGCGCCGGGATGACGCCGCCGGCGAAAACGATGATGTCGTCAGCGCCCTGCGCCTTCAGCGACTGGATGATCTGCGGCACCAGCGTCTTGTGACCGGCGGCCAGCGAGGAGCAGCCGATGGCGTGCACGTCGTTTTCGATGGCCTGACGGGCGGCTTCTTCCGGCGTCTGGAACAGCGGCCCCATGTCGATATCGAAACCGAGGTCGGCGTAGGCAGTCGCGACCACCTTGGCGCCGCGGTCGTGGCCATCCTGACCGAGCTTGGCGATCATGATGCGCGGGCGACGGCCTTCTTCTTCGGCGAACTTAGCGACATCGGCCTTGATCTCTTCCCAGCTTTCCATACCTTCGACAACGCCTCCATAGACACCGGAAATGGTCTGGTTGTTGGCGCGGAAACGACCGAAGATCTTCTCCAGCGCATCCGAGACTTCACCGACCGTGGCACGCAGGCGGATGGCCTTGACGGTCAGGTCGAGCAGGTTGCCTTCGCCAGTTTCCGCGGCCTTGGTCAGAGCATCCAGAGCGGCGTTGACCGCTGCCGTGTCGCGCGTCGCACGAATCTGCTTGAGGCGGGCGACCTGGGCTTCACGCACGGCGTGGTTATCGATATCGAGAATCTCGATGGCGTCTTCCTTGGCCAGCTTGTACTTGTTGACGCCAACGATGACGTCCTTGCCGGAGTCGATGCGCGCCTGCTTGTCGGCGGCACAGGTTTCGACCTGCATCTTGGCCCAGCCGGATTCGACGGCCTTGGTCATGCCGCCCATGGCTTCGATCTCCTGGATAATGCCCCAAGCCTTGTCGGCCATGTCCTGAGTCAGCTTTTCCATCATGTAGGAGCCGGCCCACGGATCAACGACATTGGTGATGTGGGTTTCTTCCTGGATGATCAATTGCGTATTGCGGGCGATGCGGGCCGAGAACTCGGTCGGCAGCGCGATGGCTTCATCGAGCGCATTGGTGTGCAGCGACTGGGTACCACCGAAAACGGCAGCCATGGCCTCGATGGTGGTACGCACGACGTTGTTGTACGGGTCTTGCTCGGTGAGCGACCAGCCGGATGTCTGCGAGTGGGTACGCAGCATCATCGACTTCGGGCTCTTGGCGTTGAAGCCGGACATGATGCGGTGCCACAGCAGACGGGCGGCGCGCATCTTGGCAATTTCGAGATAGAAATTCATGCCGACGGCCCAGAAGAAGGACAGACGGCCGGCGAAGGTATCGACATCCATGCCCGAGGCAATGCCGGTACGCACGTATTCCATACCGTCAGCCAGCGTGAAGGCCAGTTCGATCGCCTGGTTCGCACCGGCTTCCTGGATGTGATAACCCGAAATCGAGATCGAGTTGAACTTCGGCATGTTCTGCGCCGTGTAGCCGAAGATATCGGCGATTATCTTCATCGACGGCTTGGGCGGATAGATATAGGTGTTCCGCACCATGAACTCTTTGAGAATGTCGTTCTGGATCGTGCCCGACAGCTTTTCCTGCGAAACGCCCTGCTCTTCCGCGGCGACGATGTAGCCGGCGAGGATCGGCAGCACAGCGCCGTTCATGGTCATCGAAACCGAAATCTTGTCGAGCGGGATGCCGTCGAAGAGGATCTTCATGTCCTCGACGGAGTCGATCGCTACACCAGCCTTGCCGACATCGCCAACGACGCGGGGATTATCGGAGTCATAACCGCGGTGCGTCGCCAGGTCGAAGGCCACCGAGACGCCCTGACCGCCGGCAGCGAGCGCCTTGCGGTAGAAGGCATTGGAAGCCTCGGCCGTGGAAAAACCGGCGTACTGGCGAATGGTCCAGGGCTTGACCGCGTACATTGTCGGCTGCGGGCCACGCAGGAAGGGTGCGACCCCCGGCAGGGTGTCAGCAAATTCGAGCTGCTCGACATCCTTTTTTGTATACAGCGCCTTGACCTTGAGGCCTTCCGGGGTATTCCAGACCAAATTGTTAACGTCGCCACCCGGCGACTGCTTGGCAGCGGCCTTCTCCCAGACGTCCAGATTGTTGGAATCAAAGAACTTTTCAGACATGACACACCCCTCGCTGATTCGATTTTTTTGGGCCGATGATGCAGAATTCAAAATTCTACGCTGTTGGGCCCAGCTTGACATACCCAGCCGTACATAATACTTTATCCATAATTATGGACGCAAGTCGGCAACGTACTGACCTCGCCATGCCCACCTTCACACCACCATGACCCGAATTGCACCTACCGCGCTCTACCAGGAAGTCGCCGAACGACTGCGACAACGGATCTTTGCGCACGAACTGACGCCGGGCACCTGGATCGACGAGCAGAAGCTCGCCGAACAGTACGGCATCTCCCGCACGCCACTGCGCGAAGCGCTCAAGGTTCTCGCCTCCGAAGGCCTGGTCGAACTCAAGCCACGCCGCGGCTGCTACGTCACTGAAATCTCGCGCCAGGACTTGGACGACATCTTCCCGCTGATGGCCATGCTTGAAGGCCGTTGCGCTGCCGATGCCGTCCGCCATGCCAAGCCAGGCGACATCAAGGCCCTCCGTGCAACGCACGACCGGCTGGAAGCCGCATCGCGGGATGGTGAGATCACCGCCTTCTTCGAAGCCAACCAGGCTTTCCACCGCCAGATTCAGGAACTTGCCGGCAATCGCTGGCTGTTGTCTGTCATCCAGGATCTGCGAAAGGTACTCAAGCTGTCCCGGCTGCACTCGCTGTCGCTGGAAGGCCGCCTGCAGCAGTCCCTCGACGAGCACCGCCTGATCATGGCCGCCTTTGAAAACGGCAACGCCGAGCAGGCCGAGAAGCTGATGCACGACCACCTGCTCTCCGGCCGCGAAGCACTGGCCAAGATGGACGCAAAAGCCGCGAAAGCCGCCTGATTCGATAGCACCTGCGGTCAACCCGAAAAACCTGCCGAAATCGGCAACGCAGATCGAAAAAAAGCCCTGGTCCTCGACCAGGGCTTTTTGTTACAGGCTTGCCGCTTAGTGGTTAGACGCAGAGGCAGCACCGAAACCGGTCTGGGCACGCACCCACTGGTCGTCAAAACCTTCCAGATCGGTCTTGCCGCGAGCCGTGCTGTCGGTCTTAGAACCGATGAAGGCCAGCAGGAAAGCCACCGGCATCGCGAACAGCGCCGGCTGGGTGTAGGGGAAGAGCGGAGCAGCATTGCCCAGCACGTCCACCCACACCGACTTCGAGAAGAGCACAAAGAGCACAGCGGAGATCAGGCCACCGTAACCGCCCAGAAGCGCGCCACGGGTGGTCAGACCACGCCAGTACATCGACAGGATCAGCACCGGGAAGTTGGCCGCAGCAGCAACGCCGAAGGCCAGACCGACCATGAAGGCGATATTCTGCTTCTCGAACAGGATACCGAGGACGATGGCAACGGCACCAAGACAGATGGTGGCGATCTTGGAAACGCGAATTTCCGTCGCTTCCGAAGCCTGACCCTTCATGATCACGCGAGCGTAGATGTCATGCGAGATCGCCGAAGCACCGGCCAGCGCCAGACCCGACACAACCGCCAGGATGGTCGCGAAGGCCACCGCAGCTAGGAAGCCGAGCAGCATGTTGCCGCCAACCGCCTTGGCGAGGTGCATGGCAACCATGTTGCCGCCACCGATCAGCTTGCCGCCGATGGTGCCGCCTTCGAAGAACTCCGGGTTCTGACCGACGATCAGGATGCCGGCGAGGCCCATCAGGAAGATGACGTTGAAGAAGTAGGCAACGAAACCGGAAGCGTAGAGCACGGATTTACGTGCTTCCTTGGCGTCGGTCACGGTAAAGAAGCGCATCAGGATGTGCGGCAGACCAGCGGTACCGAACATCAGGCCCAGACCCAGCGAGATCGCAGTGACCGGATCCTTGAGCAGCGAGCCCGGATACATCAGCTTGTCGCCCAGCTTGTGGACCGAAGTTGCCTTTTCCAGCAGCGTGGTGAAGGAGAAGCCAAACTGGCTCATTGCCAGCACCATGACCAGCGTACCGCCGGAAAGCAGCATCACGGCCTTGATGATCTGCACCCAGGTTGTGGCAACCATGCCGCCGAAAGTGACGTACACCATCATCAGGATGCCGACGGCAAAGATGGCGACGTTGTATTCGAGACCGAAGAGCAGCTTGATCAGCTGACCGGCACCCACCATCTGGGCGATAAGATAGAAGCAGACGACGGTCAGCGAGGAGATCGCGGCCATCGTGCGCACCTTGCCCTGATCCAGGCGATAGGCGGTGATGTCGGAGAAGGTGAACTTGCCGAGGTTACGCAGGCGTTCGGCCATCAGGAACAGGATGATCGGCCAGCCGGCGAAGAAGCACAGCATGTAGATGTAGCCGTCGTAGCCCTGGGTGTAGACCATCGCGGTCAGACCCAGCAGCGTGGCCGCCGACATGTAGTCGCCGGCAATTGCCAGACCGTTCTGGAAACCGGTGATGCCGCCGCCGGCGGTGTAGAAGTCGGAAGTCGACTTGGTGCGCGAGGCTGCCCAGTAGGTAATGCCCATCGTCAGCGCGACGAAGATGCAGAACATGATGATGGCGTGCCAGTTGGTCGCCTGCTTTTCGGTTTGCGCGACCGCGTCGGCGGCGATGGTCGCTGCCGAGAAGCCGAGTAGCGCGAGTGATGTGAGGAGGTTGCGCATCATTTCTTATCCTTCCAGGCTTCCTTGATGATTTCCTGATTCAGCGCATCGAACTCGGTGTTGGCGCGCTTGACGTAAACCGCCGTCAGGATCCAGAAGAAAATGAACATCAACAACTCGGCAGTGACGCCGACTGTCCACCGCGATCCCTCGGCAATCGGCTGACCGAGCGAGGTGGGATTGAAGGCGACGACCAGGACGAAGCCGTAGAACATCGCCAGAACGATAAAGGCCAGTGTCCAGGCGAAGCGGCTGCGGCGAGCCACCAGATCCTGGAACTTGGGATTGGCCTTCATGCGCTGATACATTTCTGTACTCATGCTGAACTCCTCTGTTTGTTATTTAATTAATAATTACACTTGTGCAACAGACGGAATATATATCTTATACAAGACCTTGGCAATCGCTATTCCGCAGGTGCACAACCCTGCTATCCGGATGAATCAAAACGAAAAATGAGCACCATCAATCTGACGCTGGACGGCGAAATCGCCACGCTGACACTGAACAACCCTGACAAGCTCAACGCCATCAATCTCTCGATGTGGCAGCAGATTGCCGCTGACATGCGTCAGATTGATGACGACCCCGGCGTGCGCTGCATCGTCATCCGCGGCGCCGGTAACGAGGCGTTTGCTGCTGGCGGCGACCTCGAGGAATTTGTCAGCGGCCGCGCCACACTCGAGCAGGCGCTGCACTACCACGGCCAGGTCGCCGAGGCACTGAACGCCATTGCCGACTGCCGTCACCCGACGGTGGCCCTGATCGGCGGCGCCTGCATCGGTGGCGGGCTGGAAATCGCCGGCGTCTGCGACCTGCGCATCGCCGGCGAAAAAGCCCGTTTCGGCGCGCCGATCAACCGCCTCGGCTTTTCGATGTACCCGGGTGAAATGGAAGGCCTGCTCAAACTCGCTGGCGCCGCGGTGATGAAGGAAATCCTGCTCGAAGGGCGCATCCTGACGGCCGCCGAAGCCTACGAGAAAGGCCTGGTGACGCGCGTCGTGCCGGACAATCAGGTCGAGGAAGAGGCCTACGCCACCGCCCGCCGCATTTGTGCCGGCGCCCCGCTCGTTGCCGGCTGGCACAAACAGTGGATTCGCCGCCTTTCAAATGGCAAGCCGCTGAACGACGAGGAAAAGGCCGCCTCCTTCGCCTTCCTCGACACCGAGGACTACAAGGAAGGGCTCGCTGCCTTCCTTGAAAAGCGCAAGCCGGTGTTCAAGGCGCGCTGATCAGCCGGCAAACACCGTGTGCAACATCTTCGCCGACAGCAGAATCAGGACGCCGGCGAAGATTTTCTTCAAGGTCGCCACCGGCAGGCGATGTGCCAGCTTCGCCCCCAAGGGGGCGGTAAAGGTCGATACCACGCTGATCAGCACCAGCGCTGGCAGAAACACGTAGCCGACCGACCACTCCGGCAGACCGCCGGTCGTCCAGCCATTGATCAGATAGCCGGCCGCCCCTGCCAGCGCAATCGGCAAACCAATGGCAGCCGAGGTGCCGATGGCGTTCTTCATATTGACGTTGCACCAGGTCATGAAAGGCACAGACAGCGAGCCGCCGCCAATGGCGACCAGCGCCGAGATGACGCCGATGCCCGTGCCCACGCCCGCCAGACCCAGCGCCCCGGGCAAGTCGCGTGACGGTTTGGGTTTGACGTTGAGGATCATCTGCACCGACACATAGGCCATGAAGCAGGCGAAAAAAATCGCCAGCGGTCGCGTCGGCACCGACGAGGCGACAAACGTCCCGAGAAAGGTGCCCACCAGAACCCCCGGCGCAATCCGGCGCACGATGTCCCAGCGCACGGCACCATGGGCGTGATGGGCGCGCAGGCTCGACACCGAGGTCATGACGATGGCCGCCATCGAGGTACCGAGCGCCAGATGCACCATATGCTCCGGTGGAAAACCCTGCATCGCGAACATGGTCGTCAGCATCGGCACCATGATCCCGCCCCCGCCGACCCCCAGCAGGCCGGCGAAAAATCCGACGAAGGCCCCAAGCGCCAGATAGGCGGCAATCCACTCGATACTCATGGCTCACTTACTCTTGAATTGATCCAGGCCCAGCAAGGCCCCGGTGATGAACTGCCACTCCCCGCTGGAGACCGGCATGACGGACAGGCGATTGCCTCGCGCCAGCAGGCGCATTCCGGCCAATTCCGGACAGGCGCGTAATTCGGCCAGGGAGAGCAAGCGGGTTTTGCATTCGAAGGCCACGTCACGCAGCCACCAGCGCGGATTATCCCTTGCCGATTTTGGATCGAAATAGGGGTTTACCGCAGCAAACTGGGTTTCATCCGGGTAAGGTTCGGAAGCAATGCGGCAGATGCCCGCAATCCCCGGCTGCGCACAACTGGAATGATAGAAAAACGCCAGGTCACCGATCTGCATGGTGTCGCGCATGAAATTGCGCGCCTGGTAGTTGCGGACGCCCACCCAGGGCAACGTCTGACCCGGTGCCGCGGCCAGATCGTTGATGGAAGCCTCGTCCGGCTCCGATTTCATCAGCCAGTACTGCATATCTCGAATCCGAAAAGGAAAACGGGTGGCAGTCGTTACACTGCCACCCGTCGAATAATGGCCCCCGCAAGTGCCGTCAGGCCGGCATCCTGAACCTGGGTTCAGAGTGGTTGCTTCCCTCCCGCATCAGGCACTTGCGACGAAGCAAGCGCACAACAGCGGTTTCAACGGTCCACAACCGATGCCAATCAGCATTGGTTCAAGGAATGTATGGCCTTAACAAACACCGCAGGGGACAAACAGCGGACGACGCCGGAACAACAGCGGAGATCAGAACTCCAGTTGCTGCTGGGGCGCCAGCACGGCATCAAGTCGTGCTCCCATGTCAGCGATTCTACGCTTCGCGTCGGAAGTATCAACTGTTTCGGCAACGGTATTTTGCACAACGCCGGCCGGGGTCGCCAGGCGGTCGTGAGCGATGTTCAGCGCCGCCATCACCGCGACCTTTTCGGCAATCGTGTTCTTGGTGCGCTGGGCGATTTCGCGCATCTTGCCATCGACCAGATCGACCGCTGCCAGCAGGGCATCGCGCTCTTCCGGCGCGCAGGCGACGCGGTACTCGCGACCCATGATCTTGACGTCGAGAAAATTCGGCTCAAGGCTCATCTCAGGCATCCTCAGGAATCTTGTCGACCAGTCCTTCGAGGCGCTCGCGGGCGGCCGTCATCGTCTGCCGCAAATGCAGACGCTCGGCCTCGGCCGTCGCCATCTGGTTCCTCAGGACTTCGTTCTCGGCCCGCAGTTGCGCAACCAGAGCAATGACCTGTTCGATTTTGTGTTCGAGCGCTGCGAAATCATCATTCATGGGCCGCACTATAGTGGCAGAAATACCGCAAGGTCAAGGACTAAGCCTTTATTCTGAAAGTGGTTTATCGGGTTAAGCCGCCATAATTATGGTGCGGCGACCCTGCGGAGAAGATAGAATGCGCGCCGTAACAGGTGCTGCGCGAGGACTCTCCAAACGCAGTTAAACGGGAAAGCGGTGCGTCTGCCCAACAGACCATTCCGCTGCTGCCCCCGCAACGGTAAGCAAGTGCGGGCGTATCACACAGCCACTGGGATTTTCCTGGGAAGGCGATACGTCAAGACTTGCCAGCCCGGATACCGGCCTGGGACCTCCGACGGAAATGCCGCGGGGAGGTGGCGCCTGTTTGCCAGGCATCTTCCCGGCGTTTCCCCTTCAATGAATTCCGGCTTGCGGGGACGCCAGCCGGTCAAGGAATTGCCATGAATATCCGCATCAAACCTCTGGCAGCGCTGCTGCCCGTCCTTCTCTCATCACCTGCCGGTGCCGTTGAGTTATTGGCCACACTGGACCCTGTCATCGTTGCTGCCACCCGCCAGCCGACCCGAGCCAGCGAACTGGTGGCCGACGTTTCGGTCATCGAGCGCAAGGACATCGAAAATGCCTCGCATGCCGCGACGCTTGGAGAACTGCTGTCCCGCGAAGCCGGCATCGAGTTCTCGCGCGAAGGCGGGCGGGGGGCCAGCGAAAGCCTCTTTGTCCGTGGCACCAACTCTTCCCACACCCTGGTCTTGCTCGACGGCCTGCGCGTCGGCTCCGCAACACTCGGCACCACGGCACTGAACACGATCCCGCTGAGCCAGATCGAGCGCATCGAAATCGTTCGTGGCGCTGCCTCGGCACTGTACGGAACGGACGCCATCGGCGGTGTCATCAACATCATCACCCGCTCTGGCAAGGACGCCCCGCGACTCGAGCTGGAAGCCGGCGGCGGTTCTCACGGCACCTACCAGACCAGCGCCGCGCATGCCGGCCAGTTCGGCGATTTCCGCTATGCCCTGCGCGTTGGCGCCGATGGCAGTGACGGCATCAACGCCGTACGCAACCGCAGCAGTGCTGCATATAACGCGGACCGCGACGGCTACGCTGGCGACAATCTGTCACTCAACCTTGGCTATGCGCCGAGCAAGGCGTTCCAGGTTGGCGGCCACTATTTGCAGTCCCGTACCGAGACCCATTACGACGCGAGCTGGCCAAACGCCAACGCCGACTGGCGCAACCAGCACCTGCTCAGCAGCATGGGAGCCTTCGCCCAGGTTCAGCCCCTGTCGTTCTGGCAATCGACCCTGCGTGTCGGTCGCGGCACTGACAAATCGGTTAACCGCCCGGGCAGCGATGTCGGAATCGAAAAAGACAGCTTTGTCACCATCCAGGACCAGCTCACCTGGCAAAACGACTTCAAGCTCCCGGTCGGCAATGCCCTGCTGATCGCCGAACGACTGGAACAACGGGTCGAGGCCAGCCAGTCGTATGCGCTCACCGAACGCAGCATCAACTCACTGCAGCTCGGCTGGAATGGCAATTTCAAGGCGCATCGTCTGCAAGCCAACGTCCGTCACGATGCCAACTCGCAATTCGGCCACAAGAACACACAGACTCTCGGCTACGGCTATCAGCTGGCCGATGCCTGGCGCATCGCTGCCGGCTACGGCACGGCATTCAAGGCCCCGACGCTGAACGATCTCTACTACCCGAACACCCCCTTCGTCGGCGTCGGCAATCCCAGCTTGCAGCCGGAATTCGCCCGCAATCGCGAAGTGGCGCTGCATTTCGAGTCCAACAATCATCGCGCCAGCCTGACCTACTTCCGCAATAACGTCAGCAACCTGATCCAGTGGGAAGAAACCAGCCCCGGCTCGTGGTTTTATACACCGAAAAACGTCGGTCAGGCACGTATCGAAGGCCTGACCCTGCAATACCGCGCCCAGTATGGTGACTGGCAGTTCCACGGCAACCTGAACTATCAGGACGCCGAGAATGCGGAAACCGGCAAACAGCTGACACGCCGCGCCCAGCAATTCGCCACCCTCGGCCTGACCCACCGGATCGGTGCCTTCGATTGGGGCGGCGAATGGCACGGCTCAGGCCAGCGTTACGACGATGCCGCCAACACCCGTGAACTGGCAGGCTACGGCATTCTCAACCTGCACGCGCGCTATCAGCTGGAAAAGGGCGTTTCGCTCTTCGCCCGCGTCGACAACCTGTTCGACAAGCGCTTCGAGTACGCCCGCAGCTCGACCACCAACTACGGCAACATGGGCACGGTGATCTTCGCCGGCATCCGCTACACCCTGAAGTAAATGCCCACCCGCCAACGCGCCCTGCTGATCCTGCTGACGCTCTGCCTGCTGGCAGTCGGCAGTTTCGGCGCGGCGCTGATGGCGGGGAGTTTGCGGGTGCCGCCCGGCGAAGTTCTGGGTGCGCTTTTCGGACAAGGGCAGGACAGCGCCGAGATCGTGCTGCAACTGCGTCTGCCGCGGGCGATTGCTGCATTTGCCTGCGGCGGACTGCTGGCGCTGGCCGGGGCGTTGATGCAGGTCTTGCTGCGCAACCCGCTGGCTGATCCCTACGTTCTCGGGATTTCCGGAGGCGCCGGCGTCGGGGCGATGTTTGCGTTGATGCTGGGGCTACCGGTGCTGGCAGTGGACAGCCTCGCCTTTGCCGGCGCGCTTGGCGCCATGTTCATCGTTTTCGGGCTGGCGCACGGCGACGGCTCGTGGACCCAGACCCGGCTGCTGCTCACCGGCGTCATCGTTGCAGCCGGCTGCGGTGCGCTGGTGGCGCTGATGCTGGCGATTGCCGACGAAAACCGCCTGCGCGGCATGCTTTTCTGGCTGATGGGCGACCTTGGCCAGAGCACGCAATGGTGGCCCGCACTGCTGGCGCTCGGCGTCGGACTGTCCTTGGCCATGCCCTTTGCCCGCGAACTCAACCTGCTCGCACGCGGGCAAATGCAGGCACAGGCACTGGGTGTTGCGGTCGGTCGGCTGCGCTGGGTGATTTATCTGCTGGCCTCGCTGGCCACCGCTGCCTCGGTCACCACGGCCGGCTCAATAGGCTTCGTCGGGTTGGTGGTACCGCATCTTGTCCGACTCGCGGCTGGCAACGACCAGCGTCTGCTGCTGCCGGCCTCGGCGCTGGCGGGCGGTTCGCTGCTCGTCCTCGCTGACACCGCCGCCCGTACACTGATCGCCCCGCAGCAATTGCCGGTTGGGGTCCTCACCGCTTTGATCGGCGTCCCGGTGTTCCTCTTCCTGCTGTCGAGGCAGCCAAAATGAGCCCACCGCTGATCGAAACCCGCGCCTTGCGCGTCAGCATCGGCGAACGCACGGTCATCAACCGGCTCGATTTCTCTCTCGCTGCCAGTGAACGGCTGGCCATCCTCGGCCGCAACGGTGCCGGCAAATCGACCTTGTTATCCACACTCGCCGGCCTGCGCCAACCCGCCGGCGGCGCCGTGCTGCTCGATGGCGAAGACGCCCACCTGATGCCGCCGCGCGAAACCGCCCTGCGTCGCGCCTGGCTGGGGCAGTTCCATAACGATCCTTTCGGTTCGACGGTACTCGAAACCGTCCTCACCGGCCGCCACCCGCACCTCGGCCGCTGGGACTGGGAAACACCCAACGACGCCCGGCTGGCACGCAGCGCGCTGGCTGCCGTCGGGCTCGACGGCATGGAGAAGCGGCAGATCCACACCCTCTCTGGCGGCGAACGTCAGCGACTGGCCATCGCCACCCTGTTGGTGCAGGCGGCGCCGCTGTACCTGCTCGACGAACCGCTCTCTCACCTCGACCTCAATCACCAGATGGCCGTCCTCGAGCTCTTCACCGGCGCCGCCCGCGATTGCGGCGCGGGGGTCATCATGGTTCTGCACGATCCGGCGCTCGCCCACCGCTTCTGCGACCGCGCCCTGCTGATTCAGGGGGACGGCCAAACGCAGTGCGGCAGCGTCGATGAAATTCTCACCGCCGCCCGTCTGTCGGAACTCTACGGCTACCCGCTGCGTCAGATCGACGACGCCGGCCGACGCTGCTTCGTTCCCGGATGAACCGGCGAGCGTTGCCGATTTTCGGCAATTTTTCAGGTTCACCGCGCCCCGAAGGAAGTCCCACTGGGGGGCAGTTGATTCCCCAAAACACCAACAAATGAGCCAAAAATGACCGTCTCGCACGAAGAACGCATGCAGAAAAAGAAAGCCGTCGTCGACGGCAAGATCGCCAGTGCCCAGGAAGAGCGTGGCGTACTCGTGATCAACACCGGCAATGGCAAGGGCAAATCGAGCGCGGCCTTTGGCGTCGTCGCCCGGGCACTTGGTCACGGCCTCAAGGTCGGCGTCGTCCAGTTCGTCAAGGGCCGCTCGGATACCGGCGAAGAGGCCTTTTTCCGCCGGCAGGCGGATGTGCAATGGCACGTCGGTGGCGAAGGCTTCACCTGGGAAACCCAGGACAAGGACCGCGACGCCCGCGCCGCCCAGGCCGCCTGGGCAGTCGCCTGCCAGCACCTGAGCAATCCGGAGATCGGGCTCGTCGTCCTCGACGAAATGACCTACGCCTTCAAGTACGGCTGGCTTGAGCTCGATGCCGTGCTGGCGACGCTGGCCAGCCGCCCGGCCATGCAGCACGTCATCATCACTGGCCGCGCCGCGCCGCAGGCCCTGCGCGATGCCGCCGATACGGTCAGCGATATCGGCATGGAGAAGCACGCTTTCCAGGCAGGAATCAAGGCGATGCCGGGACTGGAGTTTTGAGCATAGCCAGCCCACTGATTAATCAGTAGAATTCAGACTTTTCGGGTATTCCTCCGGCCAGCCGGCAGGAATGAAACGGGAAGCCGGTGACGTCCCAGCGACCATTCCGGCGCAGCCCCCGCTGCTGTAAGCCTGACGATTCCGCATCATGCCACTGTGTTCAACACGGGAAGGCGCGGGAGAGAACGACGGCGAGCCAGAAGACCGGCCTGAAAATTCAAGGTTGCACCATTCCCCGGGGTGAGGGAAGGCTTCTGACGTTTTGCCGCCATGGGCGGCAGACCACGAATCCCCTCCCGCCCGGCCCGGTGCACGGATGATCGGACGCGGGAGAGACGTATGCATATCATGGAAGGCTTTTTGCCGGTCGAGCACGCCATCGGCTGGACAGTCGCGTCCGCGCCATTCGTCGCCTGGGGCGTGCATTCCATCCGCCGCCGACTGCAGGCGCAGCCGGAGTTGCGCATGCTGCTCGGCGTCGCCGCCGCCTTCTCCTTCATCCTGTCGGCGCTCAAATTGCCGTCGGTCACCGGCAGTTCCTCACATGCGACCGGCGTCGGTCTTGGCGCACTCCTTTTCGGCCCGGCGGCGATGGTGCCGGTCGGCCTCGTCGTCCTGCTCTTCCAGGCGCTGCTGCTGGCACATGGCGGGCTGACCACGCTGGGCGCCAACCTGTTCTCGATGGCCATCGTCGGCCCCTTTGTCGCCTACGGCCTGTTCCGCGCCTGCCGCGCGGCCGGCCTGTCGCTGGCGGTTGCGGTGTTCATCGGCGCCTGTTGCGGCGACCTGTCCACCTACCTGACCACGGCGCTGCAACTGGCCTGGGCCTTTCCCGATCCGGCCAGCGGCTTTGCCGGCTCGCTCGCCAAGTTTGCCGGCATTTTCGCCATCACCCAGATTCCGCTGGCGATCAGCGAAGGTCTGCTGACCGTGCTCGTCGTCAATGCACTAACCCGCTTCAATGCCGACGAACTGCGTCACATCCCGCTTTTCGCCAGCCGGGAGCAACGGGCATGAGGAAGCAGAACTGGCTGATCATCGCCGCCGTCGCCCTCCTCGTCGCCATGCCCCTCTGGCTGGCGCCGCGGCCGCTCCCCGGCCCCGACGGCCAGGCGGGTGAAGCCTTTGGCGGTACCGACAACAAAGCGCAAGCGGCGATCGGCGAAATCGCCCCGGCCTACCAGCGCTGGTTCGAACCCTTGCTCGAGCCCGCCTCCGGCCAGATCGAATCCCTGCTGTTCGCGCTGCAGGCCGCCATCGGTGCCGGCATCATCGGCTACTGGCTGGGCGCGTCGATCACCCGCGAAAAGCTGCGCAAGGAAGCCGAAAGACAGCGTTCCAACGACACCTCTCAGGATCGCAGTGCTGATTGAGCAGGCCGCCTACGGCAACCGCTGGCGGCGGGTCAGCCCGACCGCCAAGGGGGCCTTCGCGCTGGCCGGGCTGCTCGCGGCCTTTCTCGCCCATTCGCCGCAAAATGCGCTCGGCGTCGCGCTCCTGCTCGCCGCCTCGACGCTGCTCGGCGCAGCGGTGCCGATGCGCCTCTATGGCCGCGTTGCCCTGCCCGGCGCCGCCTTTCTGCTGCTGTCGTGCCTGACCCTGCTGGTGTCGGTGCAACTGGATGAGCACGGCGCCGCCAGCTGGCGATACGCCCCGGAAATGTTGCCGCAGGTCGAAGCCATCGCCGCCCGCGCCCTTGCCGCCCTCGCGGCATTGCTGTCGCTGGTGCTGACGACGCCGCTGCCCGACCTGATCGGCCTGCTCCGTCGCCTGCATATGCCGGAGATCCTGCTCGACCTGATGGTGCTCTGCTATCGCATGCTCTTTGTCTTTTCAGCCACGACGCGGGATATCGTCAGTGCGCAGGAATCTCGCCTTGGCTACAGCACCCGCCGCCGGGGCCTGCGCTCACTTGGCCAGCTGATCGCCAGCCTGAGTCTTGGCATCTGGTTACGCGCCCGTGCCCTGCATCGCGCCGCCCTCGCCCGCAACGGCGACGGCCCGCTGCGCTTCCTGACACCGGTTTATCCGCAGGCAGGCCGCGACCGCCTGATCGCGCTGCTCGCCGGCGGCAGCCTGATCGTCGCCGCCATGCGTCTGGGTGCCTGACAGAATGACTGCCTGGCTCAGCCTCCACGATCTCGGCCACGTCTACGGCGACGGCAGCGTCGGCCTCGACAGTTGTTCGCTGGGCATCCGCCGCGGCACGCGCAATGCGCTGCTCGGCGCCAACGGTTCCGGCAAGACGACGCTGCTGCAGCATATCAACGGGCTGCTCAAGCCCACGCACGGCAGCGTCCAGTTCGACGGCCAGCCCCTCGATTACCGCCGCAGCGGGCTGACCGACCTGCGGCGCCGCGTCGGGCTGGTCTTTCAGAATCCGGATCGCCAGCTGATTTCCGCCAATGTGTTCGAGGATGCCTCCTTCGGCCCGCTCAATCTCGGCCTCGACGATGCCACGGTGCGCCAGCGGGTCAGCGCGGCGCTGGCTGCGGTCGGCATGAGCGAATACGGCGAACGCCCGGTGCATCAACTCAGCTTCGGCCAGAAAAAACGCGTCTGCATCGCCGGCGTGCTCGCCATGCAGCCGGAACTGCTGCTGCTCGACGAGCCGATGGCCGGCCTGGACGCCGGCATGCAAGCCGATCTGCTGAACCTGCTCGATCAATTGGTGGCGCAGGGCATGACCGTCCTGCTGACCACCCACGACGTCGATTTCGCCTACCGCTGGGCCGACGACCTGCACCTGCTGGCCGGCGGTCGCTGTCTGGGCAGTTTCGCGGCGGATCAGTTGCCGGAGCACGCCGCACTGCTGGCGGCCGCTGGCCAGCCCCTGCCCGCTGTCATCCGTCTGCAGCAGCAACTGGCTGCCCGCGGCCAGTTGGCGAGCGATGTCCGGCCACGCAGCCTGGACATGTTGCTGGCCCAGCTTGCCCCGACCGGCGGCTTTGCCGGAGACGACCGCCGATGCTGATTTTTGCTTGTTTTTCGGGTCGACCGCAGCAGGCTTGCTGCGCGCCCCGCTGCTTAGAAAGGAATGCCTGAATGTCAGGAAAAATCTGGTTCATCGGCGCCGGCCCCGGCGACCCCGACCTGATCACCGTCAAGGGCCGCAAGCTGCTCGAACAGGCCGGCGCCGTGCTCTTCGCCGGCTCGCTCGTCGATCAGGCAGCGACGCTGTTCACGCCGGATGGCTGCGATATCCGCGACTCCAAGGACATGACGCTGGAGGAAATGACCGACTGGCTGATCACTGCCGCCGACAAACACGAGACCGTCGTTCGCCTGCAGACCGGCGATCCCGGCCTGTATGGTGCGCTGATCGAGATGACCCGACCGCTGACCGCTGCCGGTATCGAGTGGGGCGTCATCCCCGGCGTATCGTCGGCGATGGCGTCGATGGCCGCCGCCGGCGAGACGCTGACGCTGCCGGAAGTCACCCAGACCGTCATCCTCACCCGCGTCGCCGGCCGCACGCCGATGCCGCCGGGCGAGGAACTCGAAGCCCTCGCCGCGCACAAGACGACGCTCTGCATCTATCTATCGATCACCTTGCTGCACAAGGTTCAGGAAGCCCTGCTGGCCGCCGGCTGGTCGGAAGACGCGCCGATTCTCGTGGTGCAGAAGGCAAGCTGGCCGGGCGAGGAAAAAATCGTGCGCGGCACGATCAAGGATATCAAGCGCAAGTGCCAGGACGAGAAGATCGCCAGCCAGGCGATGATCGTCGCCAGCCCGACGCTGGGCGCCGCCGACTGGCCGGACCTGATCCGCTCCAAACTTTACGACCCGACTTTCGGCCACCGCTTCCGCAAGGCCAGCGCGGGCACGGAAACCTCTCCGGAGAACGCTGCATGAACACCGAAACCACCCTCCTCCTCGTCGGCCACGGCTCGCGCGGTCGCGAAGGCAACAAGGAAACCATCAACTTCGCCGCCCAGTGGCGAGAGCAGCATCCGGACTGGCGGATCGAGGTCTGCTTCATCGAGCACGCCGAGGTGCTGCTCGACGAAGGCCTGGACCGCGCTGCCAAGGGCGCGAAGAGGGTCATCGCCATCCCCTTCATCCTGAATGCCGCCGGCCACGTCAAGATGGAACTGCCGCATGCGCTGGAAGAGGCGCGGGAACGCCATCCCGGCGTCGAGTTCATCGTCACCCGCCATCTGGGCATGGGGCGCGAAATCTTCGCCGTGCTGCAAAGCCAGCTTGACCGCCTGATGAAGCAGCTGGCGATGCCCGACCCGATGACCACCGGCGTCATCCTGCTCGGCCGCGGCTCATCGGATGCCGGCGCCAACGGCGAACTGGCCAAGATGGCACGCTGGATTTTCGAGGACAACGACCACGAGCTGGTTGATCTGGCTTTTACCGGCGTCACCTGGCCGCGCCTGGAAACCGTCGTCCAGCGTCACGTCAAGCTGGGCATGATGCAGATCGCCATCGTGCCGGTCTATCTCTTTACCGGCGTGCTCATCGAACGCATCCAGGAGCAGGTCGCCCGCCTCAAGCAACAGTATCCGCAGGTATCGTTCGCGCTCGGCACGCATTTCGGTTTCGATCCGGGCATCTTCGCGCTGCTCGACAACCGCGCCAGCGGCGAGCAGACCGAGGGCGCGATGCTCGAATGCGACGGCTGCAAGTATCGCGAAGCTGCCGAAGGCGAGCACCTGCACGACCACAGTCACACCGCGCTGCCGGCCGGAGGAGGCTGCAGCCACGCGCATGGCCACGGCCATGATCACCATCAAGGACACGATCACGGCCATGCGCATCATCACGGCTGTTCACACAAACACGATTGATTCGGGAGTCTCGCCATGACCATCAACACCGCCAGCAATACCGCCACCGAACAGCTGACCGCCGCCGGCCGCGCCATCGAGCATGAGTCCTTTGCCGTGATCGACGCCGAAGCCGGCCCGCACAACTACACCGACGAGCAGTGGCCGCTGGTTCGCCGGATGATCCACGCCAATGCCGACTTCGAGTTCAACGGCCTCACCGCCTTCCACCCGGAAGCCATGCAGGCCGGCATGAAAGCGGTGCTCAAGGGCGGCACGCCGATCGTCGCCGACGTCGAAATGATCTGCGTTGGCCTCTCGAAGCCGCGTCTGGCGCACTTCGGCCTGAGCACCCACCAGTACATTTCCGACGATGATGTCATCGAAGCCGCCAAGGCCGAAGACACCACGCGCGCCGTACAGGCCATGCGCAAGGCGCACCGCCTGGGCAAGCTCGACGGCGCCATCGTCGGCATCGGCAATGCACCGACGGCGCTGATCGAACTGGTCCGCCTGATCCGCGAAGAAGGCGTGCGCCCGGCGCTGGTCGTGGCGATGCCGGTCGGCTTTGTCTCCGCCGCCGAATCCAAGGACCTGATGATGACCGTGAACGAAGTGCCGTGGGTTGCGATCAAGGGCCGCAAGGGCGGTTCGACGCTGGTCGTCGCCGCCATCCACGCCATGCTGTCGCTGGCGGAAGCGGAACAGAAGAAGGCGGCATGAGCGAGGCGGCATCCGATGCCGGCGGCAAGGCGGGCCACGCCCTGAAGCCGGAAAAGGTTCGCAAGGGCGATGCCAAGCGCGAGCGCGGCAACCGCACCGGCTTCACTACCGGCGCCTGCTCGGCAGCGGCAGCACGGGCGGCAACGCTTGGCCTGCTGCTCAGCGAAGTCCCGGAAACCGTCGTCTGCCACCTGCCCAACGGGCAGGATGTCAGCTTTGCCGTCATCGACGGTAGCGTCGAGGAAATGGCCGGGCTGGCGCACGCCGTCATCGTCAAGGATGCCGGCGACGACCCGGATGCGACGCACGGCGCGCACATGACGGCCGATGTCCGCATCCTCCGGCACCGCGCCGGCGAGGTCGTGCTCAAGGGCGGGCCCGGTGTCGGCGTCGTCACCAAGGACGGCCTCGGTCTCGAAGTCGGCGGCCCGGCGATCAACCCGGTGCCACGCCGCAACATCGTCGACAACGTGCGTGCCGTCGCCGGCGAACTCCTTGAGCACGACGGGCTGGAAGTCACCATCTCGGTGCCGGGCGGCGAGGAAATGGCGAAGAAGACCCTGAACGCCCGCCTCGGCATCCTCGGCGGCATCTCCATCCTCGGCACCACCGGCATCGTCCGCCCCTACTCGACCGCCGCCTTCCGCGCCAGCGTCGTGCAGGCCGTCGATGTCGCGGCCAAGCAGGGCCAGACCAGCGTGATTTTCACGACTGGCGGGCGCACCGAAAAATTCGCCATGAAGCAGTTGCCGGAGCTCGACGAGTCCTGTTTCGTGCAGATGGGCGACTTCGTCAAGGCGGCCTTCACCAGCGCCATCAAGCGCAAGCTGCCCCACGTTTATGTCGGCGCGATGGTCGGCAAGCTGACCAAAATGTGTCAGGGGCTGGCTGTGACCCATGCCTGGAAGGCCGAAGTCGATCGCGACATCCTCGCCGACTCGGCGCGGGAGGTCGGCGCACCGGACGATCTGATCGAGGAGATCCGCGCCGCCGAAACCGCCCGCTTTGCCGCCGAACGCCTCGCGGCACTCGGCATGGCAGTGGATTTTCACAAACAGTTGGCGAAGAAGGCGATCCGTAGCCTGAAAGGCCAATACCCCGGTGACTATCACCTGGCCGTGCTGGTCTGCGATTTCGAAGGCCAGTTCATCTGCCGCGTCGATGAGGAGGACGCACTGTGAGCGCCAACGTATTCATCATCGGCATCCTCGACGACGGCTGGGCCGGCCTGTCCGATGCTGCCCGTCAGGCGCTGTCGTCCGCCGGGCTGATCATCGGTGTCGGCCGCACACTGGAACTGGTCAAGGCACAGCTGCCGGCGGCCGAGACCCGCGACATGGACGGCGCGCTAACCCAAAGCCCGGCTTGGATTCAGGCCGCGCTGGCCGAAGGAAAAACGGTGGCCGTGCTGGCCACTGGCGACCCGCTCTGCCATGGCATCGCCAGCTATCTGCTTGGCAAGCTCGGGCGCGACGGTGTCGGGATTCTGCCGGCGCCATCGACCCTGCAGATCGCCTTTGCCCGCTGGCAGAAGCCCTGGCAGGACGTCACCATCGCCTCCTGTCACAGCAAGGATGCCGGCGAATGGGTAGCCGGCGCGACACCGGAACATGGCCTCTACCCGCTGATGCGGGCGATTGCGCTGAACCCTCGCGTCTTCGCCTTTACCAGCCCGGAGAACGATCCGGCGCGACTGGCGCGGGCGCTCATCACTGCCGGCTACAGCGAAAGCGTGAGGCTGTCGGTCGCCGGCAACCTGCTGCTGCCCGATGAGATCATCCATAAGGACCTGTCTGCGGTCGACGCGGAAAAGCTGCAAATTTCCGGACCCAGCGTCGTGCTGATCGAGCACCTGGCGTTTGCCTTCACGCCGGCTTTCGGCCTCGACGATCTCGACTACATCCAGCGTTCGCCGGAAAAAGGCCTGATCACCAAGCAGGAGACGCGCGCCCTGTCGCTGGCCAAGCTGCGCCTCAAGGCCGACAGCATCGTCTGGGATATCGGCGCCGGCTCCGGCTCGGTCGGCCTCGAATGCGCCCGCGTTGCCGCCCACGGCCATGTCTGGGCCATTGAAAAAAACGAAGGCGACGCTGCCAACGCCCGCGCCAACGCCGCCAAATTCCGCGTTGGCAATTACACCCTGTGCGAAGGCAAGGCACCGGCGCTGCTCGACACCTGGCCTGATCCGGACGCGGTCTTCATCGGCGGCTCGGGCGGCGAACTCGGCGAGCTGATCCGGCTGATCCTCGGTCGGCTCAAGCCTAGTGGCCGGCTGGTGATGAACTTCGTCACCCTTGAGAACCTGGCCACCGCGACGACGACGCTGAAAAACCTCGGCGCCGGCTGGGATGTCGTCCAGTTGCAGGCCAGCCGCAGCCAGCCCATCCTCGACATGCACCGGATGGCCGCGCAAAACCCGGTTTGGGTGGTGACGGCCTGGAATGAAACAACGCAAAGCAAGGACCCGCAATGACTGAACAAAAACGCTACGGCAAGCTGATCGGCGCCTCGCTCGGCCCCGGCGACCCCGAGCTGATCACCCGTCGCGCCTGGTCGGCGCTGCAATCCGGCGCCCGCTGGCTTTACCCGGTGAAGAAGGCGGAGGAGTCTTCCTACGCGCTGTCCATCGTCGAGCGCGGTGGCATTGCCACGCCGGGCGATGCGGTCGAACTGGTCTTCCCGATGACGCGCGACGCCGAGATCCTCGCCAAGGCCTGGAGCCGCGCTGCCGTGCAGACCGTCGAACTGCTCGCCGAAGGCCGCGATCTGGTTTTCCTGGTCGAAGGCGATGCCTCGACCTTCGCCACCTTCGGCCATCTCGCCCGCGTCGTCCGCGAACTGGCGCCGGAAGTCGAGGTCGCGACCATTCCCGGAGTCTCCTCGTTTGCCGCCGCCGCGGCGACCACCGGCGTCACGCTCGCCGAAGAAGACGAAACCTTCGCCATCATCCCCGCTGCGTATGGCGTCGAGGTGATCAACCATCTGCTCGACGAGTTCGACACGCTGGCGCTGCTCAAGGTCAAACCACTGATCGATGAAATCATCGAACTGCTCGAACAGCGCGACCTGCTGGCGACGTCGGTCTTCATCGAAAAGGTCGGCTCGCCGGAAGAGCGCGTCATCCGCGATGTCGCCAGCCTGAAAGGGACCAAGGTCAATTACCTGTCGCTGATGCTGGTGCAGAACCCCAAGCGCGTGCGCGGCGAACTCCGCCGTGGCTGCCGCAAGCGCAAGGAAGCGGCTACTACTTGACCACTGCCCTGACAACAACACCGCACCGGGACGATCTGCGGTCAACCCGGAAAAACGCCCAAAATCAGGACCCCAAACAGAGAGCCCCAATATGAAAATAGCAGTCGTTTCCATCACCAAACACGGCATCGCGCTCGCCGGCAAAGTCGTCGCGTCCCTGCCCGGCGCCCAGCTCTTCTGCCCGGAGAAGTTCCGAAACGAAGGCGAAACCGCCGCCCCCGGTGTCACAAATTGCTACGAAGGCAAGGTCGGCGATCAGGTGCCGGCGCTGTTTGCCACCTTTGATGGCATCGTCGCCATCGTCTCACTCGGCGCCGTCGTCCGCCTGATCGCCCCGCACCTGAAGTCCAAGGAAGTTGACCCGGCCGTCGTCGTCATCGACGAAGCCGGCAAGTTCGTCATCCCCATGCTCTCCGGCCACCTCGGCGGCGCCAACCAGCTCGCCGGCCACCTCGCCACTGCGCTCGGTGCCCAGGCCGTGCTGACCACCGCCTCCGATGCCCGCGAAACCATCGCCGTCGACCTGCTCGGCCGCGAACTCGGCTGGAAGTTCGAAGCCAGCCACGACGAAATCGTCCGCTGCAGCGCAGCGATGGTCAATGACGAGCCGGTCGCGCTGGTGCAGGAAGCGGGCAGCACCGACTGGTGGACCAATCACGCCAACGGCCGCAAGGGGCCGCTGCCGGCGAATGTGACGCAGTTCGGCACACTGGAGGACGTACCGCTGGCAGATTTCGCTGCCGTGCTGTGGATCAGTGAGCGCGAGATGCCGGCCGAAATCGCCAGCCAAATCGCCGGCCGACGCGTGGTTTACCGGCCGCAATGAACACGCCGCAAAGCATCTACGGAGCGCCACCTCCCCCCTCGAGAGCGCCGAGCAGCGCAGACCGGCCGGGGGCCGTCGGTTCGCAATGTTTGAGCCGCAGGCGAGTTTTGCGAACCGCCCGGTCGGTTGAGCAGCGCAGGGAACCGGGCCACCGGCCCGGCGCGAACGCGGGGGTCGCCTTTCTTTGCTTCCTTTCTTTGGCGAAGCAAAGAAAGGGAGACGCCGGTCAACGGCGGAACCCAGCGCTTGAGCCCGCGAGGCTACTCCAATGAAGCTCGCCCTCGGCCTCGGCTGCGACCGCGGCACGCCCGCCAGCACCATCCAGAAAGTAATTGCCGAAGCGCTGGCACAGGCCGGTGCGACACTGGCTGATGTAAAGGCCGTCGCCTCCATCGACCTCAAGGCCGACGAAATCGGCCTCGCCGAAGTCGCTGCCGCCAATGGCTGGACGATCCGCTTCTACCCCGCCGCCGAACTGGCGACGGTCGAGGTGCCGAACCCGTCCGAAACCGTCCGCAAATACACCGGCACGCCGTCCGTATCGGAGGCATCGGCGATTCTCGTCGCCGGCGCCGACCAGACCCACCTGATCATCGAAAAACACAAGCTGCGCGGCCCGGATGGGCGCAACGCCACCGTCTCCATTGCAAGGATCCCCACATGAACGCACCTGAAACCCTCAAGAAAACCGGCAAGATCATGCTCGTCGGCCTCGGCCCGGGCAGCAACGATCACCTCACCGCCCGCGCCCGCGCGGCGATTGCCGAGGCCGACACGATCATCGGTTACGTGACTTACATCCGCCTCGTCGCCGATCTGGTCGAGGGCAAGGAGGTGATCAAGAAGTCGATGACCGAAGAGCTCGACCGTGCCATCGAGTCGCTCGACCGCGCCCGTCAGGGCAAGAAGGTGGCGCTGATTTCCTCGGGCGATGCCGGCGTCTACGGCATGGCCGGGCCGACCTTCGAGGTGCTTTTCCAGGCCGGCTGGACGCCGGACTCGGACATCGAGGTCGAGATTGTTCCCGGCGCCTCGGCACTCAACACCTGTGCCGCACTGGTCGGTGCGCCGCTGACCCACGATTTCTGCGCCATTTCGCTGTCCGACCTGCTGACGCCGTGGCCAACCATCGCCCGCCGCCTCGACGCGGTGGCCTACGCCGATTTCGTCGTCGCGCTCTACAACCCGAAGAGTGGCCGCCGCACGCAGCAGATCGTCGAGGCGCAGCGAATCTTCCTGCGCCATCGCGACCCGCAGACTCCCGTGGCCATCGTCAAATCCGGCTATCGCCCCAAGCAGCGCATCGAGCTGACGACGCTGGACAAGATGACCGAGGCCGACATCGGCATGCTGTCCACGGTGCTCATTGGCAACTCCAACACCTTCATCAAGCACGGTCTGATGGTCACGCCGCGCGGCTACTCCAACAAATACGCCGTTGAGGACGGCGAGCGCAACACGCACGATGGCGAGCAGGCCGGCCGTTCGCTGTCCACCGGCCTCAACGGCTGGATGGCCGCGATCCAGGCCAGCGGCAAGAGCGCTGCCGAGCTGGCGGCCGAATACCGGCTGCCGGAAGACTATATCGCCGGCGTGTTGACTGCAGAACTGCCGCCGGAAGGTGAGGAGAACGAGATTGAAAGCTGAGCGGGACGCCGACCACATCGTCAAGCCCAAGATCCGCGACTACAGCCGGCAGGTCTTGATCTGCACCGGCCCGCGCTGTACGCAGAACGGCGAGGGCGAGGCGTTGTTCAATGCGCTGCAGGCCAAGTTCAGGGCCGCTGGTCTGGGTGTCGATGCCGGCCCGGCGCGGGTCAAACGCACCCGCACCGGCTGCGTCGCCGCCTGCCAGGGCGGGCCGATTGTCGCCGTGCAGCCGGACGGCGTGTGGTACTACAACGTCACCGACGAGAACATGGATCGCATCATCGAGCAGCATCTAAAGGGTGGCAAGGTCGTCGAGGAGCTGGTTTTCCATCGCAACGGCGCCGGCGACTGAGCTAATTTCCGGCCTGCCGCTATCCGGCCCGGCACGCTTGCACGTAGTACCGCCGGAATTTTCAGCAGGTGCCTGTCAGCTAACGCTGACAGGTGAAACGGGAACGGGGTGCGCGATCGCAAGGATCGCAATGCCCCGGCTGCCCCCGCAACGGTAAGTCAGTGCGGGCGCGTCATCAGGCCACTGGGTCACACCGGGAAGGCGACGCGTCAAGACTGGCGAGCCCGGAGACCGGCCTGCTGTTTCGTGCTGACCGCCCGTGCGGCAGCGATTGCAACGGACTGTCTGCGGGGATGCGGGCAGCTGCGATTTTGGCGCATTTTCCGCGTCGACCGCAGCTGCCTGCGGCAGGCAGTCGTCGATGGAGTTTCACCATGCACCACCCCCAATCCGCGCCTTTACGGCGCTCCCTGATCGCGCTGGCCCTCGCTGCCGGCAACCTGGCCCACGCCGGCGGCCTGCCGACCCTGCAGGAGGTCACCGTTAGCAGCGGCAAACAGAATCTGACCGGCATTGCCGACAGCGCCACCGAAGGGACCGTCAGCAACCGGCAGCTGGCCAACCGCCCCTTGCTGCGCCCGGCAGAAGCGCTGGAAACCATCCCCGGCATGATCGTCACCCAGCACTCCGGCGACGGCAAGGCCAACCAGTACTTCCTGCGCGGCTTCAATCTCGACCATGGCAGCGATTTTGCGACGACGGTGATGGGCATGCCGGCCAATATGGTCAGCCATGCGCACGGCCAGGGCTACATGGATCTCAACTTCCTGATGCCGGAGCTGATCAGCAGCATCAACTACCGCAAGGGCGTCTATGCCGCCGCGGATGGTGATTTCAGTACCACCGGCAGCGCCCGCATCGACTACCTGCGCCGGCTGGATCACAGCTTTGTCGACCTCAGCCTCGGCAAGCACAATTTCCGGCGACTACTGGCCGCCGGCGGCCACAGCCTCGGCGACCTCAACCTGGTCGGTGCCTTCGAGACCGGCGGTTACGACGGCCCATGGACACAGGAACAGAATCTGGAGAAATACAACGGCCTGCTCCGCCTGACTTCGGGCACCGCCAACAACGGCTTCTCGCTGACCGGCATGTTCTACCGCGCCGACTGGACCGCCACCGAGCACGTGCCGGAGCGCGCCATCCAGAGCGGCGAAATCGGCCGCTTCGGTTATCTTTCCGCCAACGATGGCGGCAAGACCCACCGTTACAGCCTGTCGGCTGACTGGGCGCGAACCAGCGAACGCGGTGCCAGCAAGGCCAGCGTTTACGTCATCGACTACGCGCTGAATCTCTTTTCAGCCCCCTCCGGCTATATCAACGGCCTGCAGGGCGACCAGCACGAACAGGCTGACGAGCGCACGATCTGGGGCGGCCAGTTCGGACAGCGCTGGTTTCTCGGACCCGACTGGCGGGATACCGAGATCAGCGCCGGTCTGCAGTTCCGGCAGGATCGCACTCACGCCGTCGGCCTGCACAACACCGAAAACCGCCGTCGCACCCAGACGGTTCGTGAAGACCGCATCCGCCAGAGCTCACTGGGCCTGAGCCTCGAGGCCCGCACGCAGTGGCACGACTGGCTGCGCTCGACCATCGGCCTCCGCCGCGACGAAATCCGTGCCGACGTCACCCCGCTGGCCGGCCAGTTCAACCAGGATAACGGCGGACATGCCGCCGCCGGCCAGACCAGTCCGAAACTGGGCATCGTCCTCGGCCCCTTCAAGCTGCTTGGACCGACCGAGTTTTACGCCAACTGGGGCAACGGCTTCCACAGCAACGACGCCCGCGGCGCCACCGCCCGCAGCAATCCGCAGGATGGCAGCGCCGCCGAAGCCGTGCCGCTGATCGTCAAGGCCCGCGGCAGCGAAGTCGGCATGCGCATCACCCCGGTCAAGTCCTGGCACAGCAGCCTCGCACTCTGGCAGAAGGATCTCGCCTCGGAACTGGTCTTTGTCGGCGACGAGGGCGTGACCGAGCCGAAAGGCGGCTCACGCCGTCACGGGGTCGAGTGGACCAACTACATCACCCCCGCCGACGGCTGGATCATCGATGCCGACATCGCCTGGTCGCAAGCCCGCTTCAAGACGCCGGAAGCCAGCAATGGCGGCCGCCACGTGCCGAATGCCATCCCGCTCACTGCCTCGCTCGGCCTCACCGCCGACGACGGCGGGCGTTTCTTCGGCGGGCTGCGCCTGCGCTATCTTGGCGCCTATGCGCTGGAGGAAACCGGCGAGCACAAGTCCACTGCCTTCTGGATGGCCAATCTCAAGGCCGGCTACCGCGTCACCCCCAAGCTGCAACTGACGTTCGACGTCCTCAATCTCTTTGACCGCAAGGCCAACGACATCGAGTACTGGGGCGGCGCCTGTACCCGCAGCGAAGCGGTGGCCGGCAGCGGCGGCTGTGGCAGCGGCACCGGCATCGACAGCCGGCTCGTCCACCCGCTGGAGCCCCGCAGTTTCCGCATCGGCCTGCGCGCCAGCTTCTGACCCCCTTGGTCATTCCCGCGCAGGCGGGAATGACCAATAATCCACTCTTCTGATCCGCCCAAACCATCCATGCCCGCCTGCCCCGCCCTCCTCATTGCCGCCCCTGCCTCCGGCCAGGGCAAGACCACCGTCACCGCCGCCCTCGCCCGCCTGCATATGCGACAGGGCCGGCGAGTCACCGTCTTCAAATGCGGCCCGGACTTTCTCGACCCGCAGATCCACGCCTTCGCATCCGGCCGCCCCTGTCAGAACCTCGATCTCGGCATGTGCGGCGAGGCCGATGCGCGCTGGCGGCTGGCTAGGGCCGCCGCAGAAAGCGACCTGATCCTAATCGAGGGCGTCATGGGCCTGTTCGACGGCCAGCCTTCCGCCGCCGATATCGCCATCCGCTTCGGCATCCCGGTCATGGCATTGATCGATGCCGGCAAGATGGCGCAAACCTTCGGCGCCGTTGCGCATGGACTCGCCTCTTACCGACCCGGCCTGCCCTTTGCCGGCGTCCTCGCCAACCGCGTCGGCAGCCCGCGCCACGCAGATATGCTGCGGGAAAGCCTGCCGCAGGGCATGGGCTGGTTCGGCGCGCTGCCAAAATCCGACGACAGCCTGCCGGAACGGCATCTCGGGCTGCTGCAGGCCGCCGAAATTGACGACCTCGGCACCCGGCTCGACAAACTCGCCGATGCACTGGCGGCCACGGCCAGCGTCGACCTGCCGCCCCCGGTTCAGTTCGACGACTGCCCGCCGCCGGCGATCAAACCGCTGCTTGCCGGCAAGACGATTGCCATTGCCCATGATGCTGCCTACGGCTTCATCTATCCTGCCAATCTCGACACGCTGCGCATGCTGGGAGCGGAGCTTAGCTTCTTCTCACCGGTTGCCGGCGATGTGCTGCCGGTTTGCGATGCCGTCTGGCTCCCCGGCGGCTACCCGGAACTGCATGCTTCAGCACTCAGCGGCCATACGGCGCTGTGGAATGCCCTGCGCGCCCATGTCGATGCCGGCAAACCGCTGCTCGCTGAGTGCGGCGGCATGATGAGCCTGTTCGAGACCGTCATCGACAAGGCGGGTGTCGCACATGCCTTTGGGGGCCTGCTACCGGGACGCTCGGTGATGCAGAAGCGTCTGGCGGCGCTCGGCACGCAGTTCGTCAGCCTGCCCGAAGGCGAGGTCTCGGGTCATACCTTCCACTACTCGAAAAGCGAAACACCGCTGACGCCGCTGGCGCACGCACGTACCACCGATGGCCGGCAAGGTGAGGCCATTTTCCGCGTCCGGCGCCTGACGGCGTCCTATGTGCATTTCTACTTCCCGTCCAACCCCGCCGCCGTCGCCGCACTACTCAGCTAACACTACGATTTTTACGAAGTTTAACTACGATTTACTCTTGTTTTACTGGCGGCGATTCCCGTTAAACTTGCACCGTCACATTACCCACCAGGAGACACACCATGAAAAACTTCGTCTTGATGGCTGCCGCACTCGTGCTCGGCGCCACGCTGACGATCAGCGATGCAGAAGCTGCCAAGCGCCTCGGCGGTGGTGGCTCGACCGGCATGCAGCGTCAGTCCGTCGCACCGAACAACGCCAACCAGGCTACGCCAACGCAGGCGCCGCGTCAGGCTGCCGCGCCGGCCACTGCCGGACAGCCCGCCGCCCAGCCCAAGCGCTCGTGGATGGGACCGCTCGCCGGTCTCGCCGCCGGTCTCGGCCTCGCTGCGCTGGCCTCGCATTTCGGCTTCGGTGAAGAACTCGCCAACTTCATGATGATCGCACTGCTGGCCATGGTCGTCATTGCCGCCATTGGTTTCTTCATGCGCAAGAAGGCCGCTGCACAGGGCCATCAGGGCATGCAGTACGCCGGGGCTGGCGCCGGTTACGGTCAGGCATCGCCCCCGCCGCAGGACTTCACGCCGGCCGGTGGTAGCTATGCCAGCGCCGCCGCTGCCCCTGCCGCGATGGCTTCGATTCCAGCCGGCTTCGATGTCGAAGGCTTCGTCCGCAATGCCAAGGTGAATTTCATCCGCCTGCAGGCCGCCAACGACGCCGGCAATCTCGACGACATCCGCGAATTCACCTCGCCGGAAATGTTCGCCGAAATCAAGATGGCGATCACGGAGCGCAAGGGTGCTGCCCAAACGACCGACGTCGCCCAACTCAATGCCGAGGTGGTGGATGTTACGGAAGAAAGCAGCCGCTACATTGTCAGCGTCCGCTTCACCGGCCTGATCGGCGAAGATGGCCAGGCCCCGCAGCCCTTCGACGAAATGTGGCACATGACCAAGCCGACCGACGGCAGCCGTGGCTGGGTCATCGCCGGGATCCAGCAGGTCCAGTAATTACCCCCGCGTGTGAATGCTACCGGCGCTTCGGCGCCGGTTTTTTTATGGCAGTGGCTCAGGCCACTGCGACAGAAGCCACGACGACGTTGCCCTTGCCCTGATAGCACAGACTGCTGAAACTCATCGCCTTGGCCATGGCAATGCCCCGCCCGTTCGGGTCGAAGGCACGCTCCGGATCGAATTGCATGAACTTCTGCCAGTCGAAGCCCTCACCCTGATCGGTGATGGTAAAGACAATGGCCTGCGGCGATAACTCGGCGCGAACCGACGCCACCCGCCCCTTGAACTGCGGCAATTCGAGTCGGCGACGGATTTCCCCCTCCCAGTCGCCCTCCCATTTGAGCAGGGATTTTTCGCGGTAGGTCACGCCCAGATTGCCATGCTCGACGGCGTTGACCATCAGGTCGGACAAGCCCGGCGCCACGACTTCCGGTTGCGGGCACATCGCAGCCAGCACCGGCACCAGATGGGCCACATCCTCAAGCGTAACGAAACGGTATTCGACATTGCTGATCAGGCGCTGCGCTTCTTCAAGGCGGATGGCGCGACTGATCAGTTGCTGCCGGCTGCGCCTATCCTCGAGTGCGGCCCGGGTGATCGAAATCAGTGCCTCAGGCTCGTAAGGCTTGGTGAGGTAGTAATAGGCGCCAGCCTCGAGCCCCTGGCGCACCTGATCCGGTGACGAGGCGGCCGTCTGCATGATGACCGGGATGTCGGCAAAGCGCGGCTCGGCCTTCATCCGGCGCAGGAATTCCATGCCGTCGAGGTTGGGCATCATGCGGTCGAGAATGACCAGCGAGAACGGCGGATCGGCAAACTGCAGGCTATCCCAGGCGGCCAGCGGGTCGCTGTGGGCGTCGAGCTGCAGCGCCTCGCCTTCGAGGAATTCTTCGATGATGAACAGGTTCAGCTGCTCATCATCCACGACCAATACGCGTTCTTTAGACACCAGGCATCTCCGGTGGGCCGGATACTACCGGCGTTGCCGGCAGCAGGACAGTGAAACGGGCGCCACCGGCGGGCCGGTTGGCAGCCGTGATCATACCGCAATGATGATTAACAATTTCGTAACAAATGGCAAGGCCAAGACCCGTGCCACCGGCGCCGGTGGCAGTCAGGCTGGATTGCACAAATTTTTCGAAAATGGTGGCCAGTTCAGCCTCGGGGATACCCGGCCCGGCATCCTCGACACTGAGTTGCCAGGCAGGTGCCGACGCCAGTTCAGCCATTTCGAGGCTGACCCCGATCTCTGCCCCCGCCGGCGAAAACTTGCCGGCGTTGGATAAGAGGTTGCGCACCACCTGCGCCAGCCGTTCGGCATCACCGCGCATGGCGGCAGCCTCGGGAAGCCTCAGCTTCACCGCCTGCTGGCGTGTCTCGAACAGGGGGCCGAATTCACCGGCAACATTGCGGACGATGGATGCAAGATCCAGAGGCGCCATGCGGAATTCCATCCTGCCAGCCTCCAGCTTGGCGAGATCAAGCAAGTCGTTCAGCAGGACGAGCAAACGCTGGCCGCTCTCATGAATCAGACGGAAATACTCACGCAGCTTCTCTGGTGCGGCACTGTCCACGCGATCACCCCCCAGGCGGGCGCAGGACAACATGCCATGCAAGGGCGTGCGCAGTTCATGCGACATGTTGGACAAAAACTCGCTCTTGGCCCGGTTGGCGCGCTCAGCCTGGGCCAGTGCCTGCTGGAGGTCGGCGGTTCGCGCCTCGACCTCCCGTTGCAAGGTATCGCGATGCGAGCGAACTTCGGCCTCGGCGAGTTTGGCTCTGGTGACGTCCCGCCCGGTTCCGCGATAGCCGGCAAAACGGCCATCATCGTCGAACAATGGCTTGCCAGAGATGGAAAACCAGCGGATTTCACCGCGTTCATTGCGAATCGGATATTCGAAGTTGCTGAAGGGCTGATGTGCCGCCAGCGTCGCCTTGTGCTCCACCCAGCCCGCTTCATCGAGCAGGACGGGCAACTCCCAGCGCAGCTTGCCAAGTGTCGTCGGACTGCTCAGGCCTGCCCGTTGCAATCCTGAGGACATGTCGACGAAACGCAAACTGGCATCCTGCTCCCAGACCCAGTCCGAGGAAATCGTCGCCAGATCGCGAAATCGTGCCTCGCTGCGCGCCAGATCACTGCTCGCCCGACGCAGGCCGCGCAGATGCAGCCGATATAGCGGGTAGAACAAGACCGCTCCAAACAGGCCACTGGCCAGCGACACCAGCAGCGTGAAGCCAAGCTCCGGCCGCAGCGAGGTGGTCACGGTGACGGCACCGATGACGCGGCCACCGTAGAGAAATTCCGCTACGGCCGTGCGCTGCGGCCACTCCTGATCATTGCCAATGGACAATACCAATGCGCCGTCCGCGGTATGGATCTCACTGCGATGGGCGGGATGGCGGACGTCGATCACCGCTGCCGACACGGCCTCGGGATGCTGCGCCCAATCCTCGCTCTGGCGGGCAACAACACGCGTCACAAGATTGGCCTGGGCGCGCGCCTCGGTCGCCACCTGCTCGCTCGCCTTTTCGGCTTCGATCAGGAAATACAGGCCGGGCGGCAGTATCGCCAGCACCAGGGCAAGCAGCAGCCCGACACGCCGGGCTGGCCGGGTCAGCGACAGCACATGGTGCCGCTGGAGCGCCTCGGCATCGGATGGCACGAGGGAATTCATCTTGCCTTTCTGTTGATCTATAACGTCTAGCATATCGCCCCTGTTTGACGAGGATCAAGGGGCGCGTGACAAGGCTGGCTATACTGCCCCGTTCACTCATCCGGAAGCCTTCGATGAATCCGCTGCCCGATCTCGTTTGTCCGGCCGGCAGTCTGCCGGCGTTGAAAGCCGCCGTGGACAACGGCGCCGACGCCGTTTACCTCGGTTTCAAGAACGACACCAACGCCCGCAATTTCGCCGGCCTGAATTTCGACGCGAAAACCATGGCCGACGGCATCCGCTACGCGCATGGCAAAGGGCGCGAGGTACTGCTGGCGATCAATACCTTCCCGCAGGCCGGACGCACCGGCGACTGGCACACTGCCGTCGATGCGGCCGTCGATCTCGGGGTCGACGCCATCATCCTTGCCGACATCGGCCTGCTCGACTACGCCGCGCACAAGCATCCGCAGCAACGACTGCACCTCTCCGTGCAGGGGTCAGCCACCAGCTACGAGGCAATCAATTTTTGCCAGCGCGAATTCGGCATTCGCCGCGCCGTCCTGCCGCGGGTGCTGACGCTGGCACAGGTCGAACACGTGATCAGTCGCACAACGGTGGAAATCGAGGTGTTCGGCTTCGGCAGCCTGTGCGTCATGAACGAGGGCCGCTGCTGGCTGTCGTCCTATGCCTGCGGCGAGTCTCCCAATACCGTCGGAGCCTGCTCGCCGGCCAAATACGTGAAGTGGGACAAGCAACCAGGCGCCATGGAAACCCGCCTTAACGGCATCCTCATCGACCGCTTCGGCGATGACGAAGCCGCGGGTTACCCGACACTGTGCAAGGGACGTTTCGAGGTTCAGGGCGAGACCTACTATGCACTGGAGGAGCCGACCAGCCTGAACGTGCTCGAGATCCTGCCGGATATCCTGAAGATCGGCGTCCGGGCGATCAAGGTCGAGGGGCGCCAGCGCAGTCCCGCCTACGTCACCCAGGTCACCCGCACCCTGCGCGCCGCACTGGATGCGCTACGCGACGGCGACGCACGCTACCACGTCAAGCCCGCCTGGCAAGCCGAGCTGGCGAAGGTGTCCGAAGGTAATCAGGCCACGCTGGGCGCCTACAACCGTCCGTGGAGATGAGCATGAAACTGTCCCTGGGCCCGCTGCTCTATTTCTGGCCGAAAGCCGAAGTGCTCGAGTTCTACGCCGAAATGGCGCAGAACCCCGCGATCGACATCATTTACGTCGGCGAAGTGGTCTGCTCCCGCCGCCAGCAACTGCGCACCGCCGACTGGATCGGCCTGGCCCGCGACCTGACCGATGCCGGCAAGGAAGTGGTGATCTCGGCGCAAGCACTGCTCGAATCGGAAAGCGACCTCAAGGCGCTGCGCCGACTGGTCGATGACGCGGGCTGCAAGCTGGAGGCGAATGACCTGGGTGCGGTGAACCTGGTTTCCGGGCAAAAATTCGTTGCCGGGCCGCATCTCAACATCTACAACGAAGCGACCCTGGCGACTTACGCCCGCTTCGGACTCTGCCGCTGGGTGCCGCCGCTGGAAGCGACCCGCACGCTGGTTGAAACGCTGCATGCCTCGCGCCCAGCCGGCGTCGAAACCGAACTGTTTGCCTTCGGCAAATTGCCGCTCGCCTTCTCGGCTCGTTGCTTTACCGCCCGCCATTACGATCTGAACAAGGACGACTGCCAGTTCAAGTGTCTCGACCACAGCGAAGGCCTGACCCTGAAAACCCGCGAGGGGCAGCCCTTCCTGACCATCAACGGCATCCAGACGATGTCGGCGCAGAGCTACAACCTGCTGGCTGAAATGCCGACGCTGCGTCAGCTGGGTATTGATATTGTCCGGCTCAGTCCGCAAAAGGCACACATGGGCGAAATCGTCGCCGCCTTCGACGCGGCGCGGAACGGTCAATCCGTAGCACCGTCAAACGTGGGCGACTGGAACCGTGACGGTCTGGTCGACGGTTACTGGTTTGGCGATGCCGGCATCGCCGCCCATCACTCGCAAGCCCTTGCCCAACTGGGAGCCTGACATGTCGAACGCCTTCACCATCCCGAAGTTTCAACTGCCGGGCTTCATCGCCAGTCTGGGCCAGAAGCTGCCGCAGTGGCCACACGCACTGGCGCTGATCGCCGGCCTCAATGTCGCCAAGCAAATGAAGCTGTTGCCGGAAGACAGCCTGGCTGAACTCAACGACAAGCTGTTCTTCGTCCGCGTCCGGGATACGGGTGGCGAAGCGTCATTCACCTATCGAAATGGCACGTTTCGCCCAGTCTTCCGGCCCGATCGCGAGCCCGACCTGGCTTTCTCCGCCAATCTGTCGGCCTACCTCCAGTTGCTCGCCCGCCAGGAAGACCCGGACACGCTCTTCTTCAACCGCGAACTGGAGATCACCGGCGACACCGAACTCGGCTTGCTGGTGAAGAACATGCTCGACGCCGTCGAGTGGCCGTCCTTGCCCAGCCTGCCACGACTGCCGATCGCCGGACGCTGACTCACCGGCGAGATAGCCGGTCGGGACGATACTGACCAGCTCTTCGAGCTCGATCGGTGTTTTCAGCCCCTGCATCTCGCTGACGCTGCGCCCACCGAGATAAACCTCGAGTCCGGGCGCCAGCGCGCCATCAGCCGCCACCAGATGGCCGCGCATCGCCGGGTAGCCGTGGGCAGCGGCTTCCAAAACCTCCGCAACGGTATCGCCACTGGCAAGGATTTCGGCATGGCCACCGGCCAGCGAGCGTAATTGCGGGGGAACATGAACCGTAACAACCGGGGAATCTGCAAGCATGATGCACCTCCTTTGTTCAGGCTCTTGTCAGACCCGACTCTCGAAACAGAGTTCGAAAAAAACGGGAGGCCGCAGCCTCCCGTCCTGGTTACCGATCTGAATGACGATCAGTTCTTCTTCTGGGCGTCCAGACGGAACTTGACGTAGCTGCCCGGCGCGGGTTCGATCACCTTGAGTGCGCCATCTTCCGGCTTGCGGGCCTTGACCTTGGTCGAGCCACCCGGCAGGCTGGTCACCCACTGGTGCCAGTGCGTCCACCACGAACCGGCGTTCTGCGTCGCACCGGCGAGGAAGTCATCCGGGCTCTCCGGCAGGTTGCCGTCGGTCGCGTCATTGGTCCAGAAACCGTACTTGTTGGCAGCCGGCGGATTGACGATGCCGGCAATGTGACCCGAGCCGCCAAGTACAAACTTGGTCTTGCCGGTCGGCAGACGGGCGCCCATGTAGGTGCTCTTCCAAGGGGCGATGTGATCTTCAATGGTCGAGATGAAGTAGCAGGGGGTCTTGACCTTGCTGATGTCGATCTTGACGCCGCCGAGTTCGATGCCACCCGGATCCTTCAGCTTGTTGGCCAGGTACATGTTGCGCAGGTAGAAACTGTGCATTGCAGCCGGCATGCGCGTTGAATCGGAGTTCCAGTACAGCAGGTCGAACGGGAACGGATCCTTGCCCATCAGGTAGTTGTTGACCACGAAGGACCAGATCAGGTCATTGGCGCGCAGCATGTTGAAGGTGCCGGCCATTTCGGAGCCTTCGAGGAAACCACGTTCAGCCATGCGCTTTTCCAGGCCGGCGACTGCGCCTTCGTCAAGGAAGACACCCAGTTCGCCCGGCTCGGAGAAGTCGAGCATGGTGGTGAAGAAGGTGGCGGAGTTAGCGCGCTTGTCCTTCTTGGCCGCCATATAGGCCAGCGTGGTCATGGTCAGCGTGCCGCCCAGGCAGTAACCGGCCAGATTGACGCTGTCTTCGCCGGTGTGGGCGCAAACCTGATTGATGGCTTCCAGCGAGCCTTCGAGCAGGTAGTTCTCGAAGGACTTCTGTGCCATTTTCTCGTCCGGGTTGATCCAGGACATGATGAAGGTGGTGTGGCCCTGGCTGGTTGCCCAGTTGACCATCGAGTTCTTCTCGCGCAGGTCGAGGATGTAGTACTTGTTGATCCACGGCGGCACGATCAGGAAGGGCTTCTTGTACTGGTCCGGCGTCTGCGGATCGTACTGGATCAGCTGGAACAGTTCGTTCTGGAACACCACCTTGCCCGGCGTCGTGGCAACGTTCTTGCCCATCTCGAAAGCCGAGGTGTCGGTCATACGGATGCGCAGCTGGCCATCGCCGGCTTCAACGTCGTGCAGCAGGTTGTTCAGGCCCTTGATCAGGTTCTGGCCGTGCGACTTGACGGTCTCGCGGAAGACTTCCGGGTTGGTCAGTGCGAAGTTGGACGGCGACATGGCGTCGACGTACTGACGCGTGAAGAAGTTGACCTTCTGCTGGGTGGCTTCATCGAGGCCGTCGGCTTCGGCGACGGTGTCATGAATGTGACGGGCGGCGATCAGGTATGACTGCTTCACGTAGTCAAACAGGAAATGCTGCTCCCACTCTTCGTCCTTGAAGCGGTTATCACCCTTCTTCGGGGCAGCAACCGGGGCAGCACCGGGCATGCCCATCATCTTCATCATGGAACCCTGCCACAGCGAGAAGTAGTCCCACATCATGTTCATCTGGGTCTGGGCCAGCTTGTACGGATTGGCCATCAGACGGGCGGACAGGTCCATGAAGGCCTTGGCGACGCCGAGCTCGTCGGCCGGCGCTTCGACGCCGTCCTTGGCCTTCTTTTCCATGTACTGGGTGATCACGCGCGATGCACGCTGGGCCACCTCGGCATAGGTCTTGGCCAGCTCGGCCGGGTTCGGCAGATTGACCGCCGGTTCGTTGGTTTGCTGCGACATACTTGAAGCTCCCTCTGTCAGTTTGCGGCGGTCCCGGGCTGCAACCGCGAAAAACGAATCACCCCGCCAGCGTCGATGCTGCGCGACAGCCGGCCGGCTTGTTCAAGATAGTTCAGATGGGCAATCGCCTCCCCCATCGCGAACATGGTTTGGTGCGTATCGAGCGCCCGGTTAAACAACACGTCGAGCAACTCGGCTGCGCTCTTCGGCGCTTGTTCACAACTGCTTTCCAGGGCGGCCAGTCTGTCCGCATGATGCGCGTGCAGCGCCTCAACGCGCGGCTGCACACCTCTGAAAGGCAGCCCGTGCGACGGCAAGACCAGTGCCGAACCAGGAATTTCCGCGGCCATCGTGTCCAGGGAATCGAGAAACCAGCCGAGTGCATTGGCATCCGGCGTCGCTGCGAAGACACTGATATTGGTGGAAATTCTCGGCAAAAGCATGTCGCCGGAAATTAACACGTCAAGTTCCGGGCAGTAAAGCGCCATATGTTCAGGGGAGTGACCGTGACCAATGATTATTCGCCATTTTTTGCCGTTCACCGTGAGCGAATCACCGGCCATCAGACGCTGGTAATGTTGCGGCAAGGCCGGCACCGCCTTGCGATAGCCCGATCCGCGCTTCTCGAACTTAGCGAGGCGCTCGGCATCCAGTCCGTGCATCCGGAACTGCTCAACCATGAAGCGCGCGCCATGACCACCGACTTCGTTCCACACCACGTGCGCGGTCAGGAATTCACCGCTGGTCATCCACAGCGGCGCACCGGTTTTTTCCATCAGCCAGTCGGCAAGACCAAGATGATCGGGGTGGAAGTGGGTGACGACGATGCGGGTCACCGGACCGTCGAGGCGGTCGATGATGCCGGACCAGGTTTCGCGAACGGCGTCGTCGGGGAAGCCAGTATCGACGATCACCCAGCCGTCACCGTCGCGCAACAGCCAGAGGTTGATGTGGTCGAGCTGGAACGGCAGCGGCATGCGCAGCCAGAGAATGCCGTCGGCCACTTCGGTCAGGGAACCGGATTCCGGCGCGCGGGTGAAGGGGTAATGCAGGGTCATGATGAATTTCTCGGTCGAGTCCGGCAAGTTACCATACGGTACCGGATAGAAAGAAGCCCCTTTTCGGAAGCCGCTTTCTCTGATTTACTTGCCCGACTTCCTGAGGACCATCGCGTGACCGAGCAAGGCCAGACCTTCACCATATCCGACCTCGCCCGCGAGTTCGGCATTACCCCCCGCACCATCCGGTTCTGGGAAGATCAGGGCATCGTCGCGCCAGAACGCGCCGGCAACAAACGGGTCTTCACCCGCCGCGACCGTGCCCGATTGAAGATGGCCCTGCGCGGCAAACGCCTTGGATTATCGCTGGCCGACATCAAGGATTTGATCGGCATGTACAGTTCGACCGAGGACGAAACGCCCCAGTTGCTCGAATGCGTGCGGGTCATGGAAAAGCGGCGCCTCGCCCTGCAGCAGCAGCGCGAAGATATCGAAAGCATGCTCGCCGAAATCAGCCAGTTCGAAGCCCAGTGCCAGCAGGAACTGGCCCGCCGCGCCTCAAGCTGAGGACTGATCGTCCGGGTCGCGGTGGGAAATTTCCATGACCCGCGCCCGCTGCGCCAGTTGTTCCACCAGCAGCATCGCCCGCTGACGATTTGCAGGATCGAGGTTGGCATCCCATTCATCAAGCAGATATAGCGGCGCGGCCGTGCGCTGGACGATTTCGGCCAGTACCGCCAACTGACGCTCGCCGGACGAATAACCAGACCGTTCGCGCGCCGCTTCCTCGGCCACGATGTCTTCCGGTTCCTCGTCCTCGTCGTCATCAGCATCGGCACTCGGGGGAAGCGGCGCGGACGCGAGTACGTTAAAGCGGTAGGCCAGCCGGTCGTGCGCCGGCAGGTAGTAGGCCTGGCCGCGGAAATGGCATTTCAGCGCCGTCAGCAGGCTGGATTTGCCGGCACCATTGCCGCCACGCACCGAAACAATCCCAGTCGGCCGCGCCAGCACAACGCTCACCGCAGCGGCCAGCGAGTCACAGGTCTGCGCTCGGTGCTCATCGCGCAAGGCCAGTTGGCCGAAGCCGATCCGTGCCTGCACGTCGCTGCCGACCACGGGCTGCATGTGTTCGCAAACCCCCTTCAGGCGTGTCCAGATGGCCAGCAGATCCGTCATGCCGGCGGTCAGTTGATGCATGTCGACGGTCATTTCGATCTGGCGCGGCAGTGTTGCCGCCAGCGCCACCATCAGTGCTGCGTTGCCGGCGCCCTGCACCGCCACCCAGGCGGCAGCACCAAGGACGATGAGCAGAGCAATGACGCCGCTCAGCGCGCTCCAGCCTTCGCGCGCCATGATGGCCCGGATCTGCGCCCGTAGTGCCGCGGCGAGTCGCTCCCGGAAATCGGCATGCCACAGCCCGAAGTTGTAACGATTGCCGGCAAAAATGTTGTCCCAGGCGTTATAGGTTCGGGCCAGCATGCGGTTGGTCATGCGCTGGTTGGTCATGTAGGCCGCTGCCAGCGGCTTGCGTAACAACCATTGCAGAATGACCAGCACCGCAAACGCCAGCCCGTAAGCAGCCGGCAAGCCGGCGTCGATTTCAATACCGAAGACGATGGCGTTGAAGACGAGATTGAAGAACAGCCGCGTATAAAACTGGAGGTCGTACATCAGGTCGAAGCAGACCCGGAATGTTTCGTTGGTCAGGAAAGGTTCGGTGCCCTCGCGGACCTCCGCATCCGCCAGCAGGCCGGCCTGGAAGCGGTTGAGGCGGGCAAATTGCAGCAGATATCTGCCGAATGCAGAGAAACCGGCCCGCTCGGCATAGAGCCAGCTCACCGCGCCCGCGGCGTAGGAAAGCGTCTGGGTAACCACGATCCAGCCGAAGGCGCCGGCCTCGACCTGCCCATCGACCATACCGCGCGCCAGGCGGATGACCAGCCAGGTCGTCGCTGCACCCAGCAGCTCCTGCATGACGATAAGCCCAAGCATCGCAAAAAATGCGGCACCGGCGAGAAAGTGCAGGAAATCCCTGCGGGTGAAGACAGTTGTGTTCATGGCCAGGCTGAAAACAAAAAAAGCAGACTTTCGCCTGCTTTTCGTATTGGGTTGGGTTGTCGATTACTTCTTCTTTTTGCGCTTGGCCATTTTGCGTCTCCCCGAGGGTGTTGAAGATGGGCGGCAGAAGGCCGCAGAGCCACTCTATCCGCGAATCCTGACCGTAAGTTGACAAGCCGCGCCGACGATTTTTCGCAGATAGTTGACGTTAACGTAAACGTCAATACAATCACACCACTTGCACTTCGACGAGCCTCCCATGACCCGCACCTGCGACCCGCAATTTGCCGACCGCGTCCGCGCCAGCTTTGCGCTGCAGCACGCGATGACGCTGATCCGCGCTACGCTGCCGCTGGTCGAGGCTGGACGTACCGAAATCCATGTTCCGCACTGGGACGGCATCGAGCAGCAGCACGGCTTCGTGCATGGCGGTGTGGTCGGCATGATTGCCGACTCGGCCGCCGGCTACGCGGCGATGACCGTGGTGCCGGCAGAAGCCTCGGTGCTGACGGTCGAATACAAGATGAATCTGGTCGCCCCTGCTGATGGCGAGAAGCTGATCGCCCGCGGCAAGGTCGTGCGTCCGGGCAAAACACTGATCGTCACCCAGGCCGAGGTCTTTGCCCTGAAGGATGGCAAGGAAAGCTTGTGCGCCCTGATGCAGCAGACCATCATGACCGTCACCCGCAGCGAGAAGCCGAAAACGGCCACCCGCGGAGAACCCGAAAAATAGCCAAAAAATCACCCATTGGATGGCCGCCTTCGCGGCTGCCGTCCAAGCATCGAACATATCAACAATACGGAGACAACCACATGAACATTCCCAGCCTCGACTTCGGCCTCGGCGAAGACATCAACATGCTGCGCGATGCGGTGAAGGCCTTTGCCGACGCCGAGATCGCCCCGCGCGCCGCGGAAATCGACCGCGTCAATGAATTCCCGGCTGACCTGTGGAAGAAATTTGGCGACATGGGCCTGCTCGGCATGACCGCCGGTGAAGAATACGGCGGCACCAACATGGGCTATCTCGCCCACATCGTCGCGCTGGAAGAAATCTCCCGCGCCTCGGCTTCGGTCGGCCTCTCCTACGGCGCCCACTCCAACCTGTGCGTCAATCAGATCCGCCGCAACGGCAGCGAAGCGCAAAAGCAGAAATACCTGCCCAAGCTGATTTCCGGTGACCACGTCGGCGCGCTGGCGATGTCCGAACCGAACGCCGGTTCCGACGTCGTGTCGATGAAGCTCAAGGCCGAGAAGAAAGGCGACCGCTACGTGCTCAACGGCGCCAAGATGTGGATCACCAACGGCGGCGACGCCGACACGCTGGTCGTCTACGCCAAGACCGACCCGGAGGCCGGCGCCAAGGGCATGACCGCTTTCATCGTCGAAAAGGGCATGAAGGGCTTCTCGCACGGCACTCACCTCGACAAGCTGGGCATGCGCGGCTCCAACACCTTCCCGCTCTTCTTCGACGATTGCGAAGTCCCGGAAGAAAACGTCCTTGGCGGCGTCGGCAACGGTACCAAGGTGCTGATGTCCGGCCTCGACTACGAACGCGCCGTGCTCTGCGGCGGCCCGCTCGGCATCATGGCGGCGTGCATGGACATTGTCGTGCCCTACCTGCACGAGCGCAAGCAGTTCGGCCAGTCGATCGGCGAATTCCAGCTGATGCAGGGCAAGGTCGCGGACATGTACTCGACCTGGATGGCCAACCGTGCCTATGTATACGCGCTGGGCCGCGCCTGTGACAACGCCGACCATGCCCGCACGCTACGCAAGGATGCCGCTGGCGCCATCCTCTACTCCGCCGAAAAGGCGACCTGGATGGCCGGCGAAGCGATCCAGACGCTGGGCGGCGTCGGTTACACCAACGAGTACGCCACCGGCCGCCTCTGGCGCGACGCCAAGCTGTACGAGATCGGCGCCGGTACCAGCGAGATCCGCCGCATGCTGATCGGCCGCGAACTGATGGCGGAGACACGCTGAATTCATAATTACCGGCACAGGTAGAATGCGGGGGTCGCGCCACACGCGCAAACCCCGCAACCCGCAGCAGCCTACCCGCTGCTGCCGCTACCAGGAGCCTCCGATTCATGACCATCACCCTACGCACCCTCACCGCCGAAGACAGCGAAGCCCTTGAGCAGGTTCGCCAGTATTTCCGCAACTACGCGGCCTGGCTGGGCGTCGACCTGTCTTACCAGAATTTCGACCAGGAAATGGCTTCGCTGCCCGGCGCCTATGCGGCCCCGCAGGGACGGCTGTTCTTTGCCGAAATCGACGGTCAGCCGGCCGGTTGCGTGGGCGTGCGCCCGCTGCCTGACAGCGAAGGGCTGTGCGAGATGAAGCGCCTGTATGTCGCGCCGGAAGCCCGTGGTCAGGGTGTCGGCGCCGCGCTGGCGATGGCGGCGATCAAGGCGGCCAAGGAGATCGGCTACAAGAAGCTGATGCTCGACACCCTGCCGAACATGCGCATGGCGGTGAAGCTCTACCGCGAGCTCGGCTTCAACGAGGCCCCGGCCTACTACCAGACGCCGATCGAAGGCACGATGTTCCTCGCGCTCGACCTCGAAAACTGGTCGGAGGAGGAAGTGCGCAGCGAAAACCTGTCGCATCTGTTCGATTTCAACCGCGCCTGGGCGCGCAAGATGCAGGAAGTCGATGCCGATTACTTCAACCGCCTGGCCAAGCTGCAAACCCCCGAATTGCTGTGGATCGGCTGCTCCGACTCACGCGTTCCGGCCAATGAAATCGTCGGCCTGTTGCCGGGCGAGGTCTTCGTCCACCGCAACGTCGCCAACCTCGTTTTGCACACCGACCTCAACTGCCTGTCGGTCATCCAGTACGCAGTCGATGTCCTCAAGGTGAAGCACATCATGGTCGTTGGCCACTATGGCTGCGGCGGCGTGCTCGCCGCACTGAACAAGACCCGTGTCGGCATCGTCGATTTCTGGCTCGACAACGTGCAGCGCGTCCATGAAAAGCACCGCACGCAGGTGGATAGCCTGCCGGTCGCACTGCAGCACGACCGCCTGTGCGAACTGAACGTCCTCGAGCAGGTGGTCAGCCTGTCCAACACGCCGGTGATCAAGGATGCCTGGGACCGTGGTCAGGACCTGACCATCCACGGCTGGATCTACGGCCTGAAGGACGGCCTGATGCACGACCTCGGCATCACCATCGACTGCCCGGCCGACGCTTCGGTGCGCTACGACGCGGCACTGAAGGCACTTGAGGCCTGAACCGATTTACCCATAAAAAACCGTCAAGGAGAACACAGCATGAATGACCCGATCGTTATCGTTTCCGCCGTCCGCACCCCGATGGGCGCCTTTCAGGGCGTCTTCGGCAGCCTGACGGCGCCGCAGCTCGGTGCCGTCGCTATCAAGACCGCCGTCGAGCGCGCCGGCATCGCGCCGGAGCTGGTCGAAGAGGTCCTGTTCGGCTGTGTTCTGCCGGCCGGCCTCGGCCAGGCGCCGGTCCGCCAGGCCGCGCTGCAAGCCGGTCTGCCGCTATCGGCTGGTTGCGCCATGATCAGCAAGGTCTGCGGTTCCGGCATGAAGGCGACCATGGTCGGCCACGACGGCATCCTCGCCGGCTCGTCGGCGATCACCGTCGTCGGCGGCATGGAATCGATGACCAACGCCCCCTACATGCTGCCCAAGGCCCGCGGCGGCTACCGCCTCGGCCACGGTCAGATGCTCGACCACATGTTCTTTGACGGACTGGAAGATTCCTACTCCAAGGAAACCAAGGGCCGCCTGATGGGCACCTTTGCCGAAGACTGCGCCACCAGCTACAACTTCACCCGCGAAGCTCAGGACGAATTCGCCATCCGCTCGACCACCCGCGCCATCGACGCCTCGAACAGCGGTGCCTTCGACTGGGAAATCGCCCCGGTCACCGTCAGCGGCAAGAAGGGTGACGTCGTGGTCAGCAAGGACGAAGGCCCGTTCACGGTCAACGTGGAAAAGATCCCCACTTTGAAGCCGGCTTTCCGCAAGGATGGCACGGTCACTCCGGCCAACTCGTCGTCGATCTCCGACGGCGCCGCCGCGCTGGTGCTGATGCGCGCCTCCAAGGCGGCCGAACTCGGCCTCAAGCCGATTGCAAAGATCGTCGGCCACACCACCAACGCCCACACCCCGGCCCTGTTCCCGACCGCACCGGTCGGCGCGATGCAGAAGATGCTGGCCAAGGCCGGCTGGACGACCGATGACGTCGATCTGTGGGAAATCAACGAAGCCTTTGCCGTTGTCACCATGGCCGGCATGCATGACATGAAGCTCGACCCGGCCAAGGTCAACGTCAATGGTGGTGCCTGTGCGCTCGGCCACCCGATCGGTGCTTCCGGCGCCCGCATCCTCGTCACCCTGCTCGGCGCCCTCAAGGCCCGCGGCGGCAAGCGCGGCATCGCCTCGCTGTGCATCGGCGGCGGCGAGGCGACGGCACTGGCCGTCGAGATGCTCTAATTGAGCGAAACCCGAACGCTCACTTACGTCAAACTGGTGACAGCCATGGCCATGTGGGGCGGCACCTGGATCGCCGGGCGCGTCATTGCGCAGGAGCTGACGGCGCCGCTCGCCGTCGCCTCGCTGCGCTTCGTGCTCGCCGGTCTGGTCGTCGCCGGTGTCATGCTCGCTTCTGAAGGCGGCATCCCGCTGCCGCATGGGCGTCAGGAATGGTCGCTGGTCTGGGCGCTCGGGTTTTTCGGCATCTTTCTCTACGGCCTGTGCTTCTTTTTCGGGCTGCAACGCATCCCCGCCGGGCGCGGCGCGCTGGTCGTCGCGCTCAACCCGGTGGTCATCGTCGTCCTCGCCTGGCTACTCGGCAAGGAGCGGATGACGCTGAAAAAGGCCATTGGCAGCCTGATCGCCTTCATTGGCTGCCTGACCGTCATCGGCAATGGTGACCCGCTCGCCCTGCTGCAAGGCTCGGTCGGACTGGGCGAATGGCTGATCATCGGCTGCGTCATAAGCTGGGCAGCCTATACCTTCATCGGCTGGCAGGCGACCGGCCATTTCTCGGCGCTGGCGACTACGCTCTACGCCTCTTTCACCGGCGCCATCCTGCTCGGGCTGGCGGCCTTGGTGCAAGGCGACATCCACCCGCAGGCGTGGTCGTGGCGGGTATGGGCCGGGATGAGCTTCCTTGCCATTTTCGGTACCGCCATCGCCTACACCTGGTTCACCGCCGCCGTGCAGCGCCTTGGCGCCGGCCATGCCTCGGTGTTCATCAATCTGGTACCGGTGTTCGCCGTGCTGCAAGCGGCCGTGCTGCTCGATGAACGCCTCGGCCTACCCGTACTTTTCGGCGGCCTGCTGGTCATTGCCGGCGTCACGCTGGCCACCCTACAAAAAACAACTCTGGAGAAAACAGCATGATTCTGACGCAAGAACAGGAAATGATCCGCGACTCGATGCGTGCCTTCGCACAGGAGCGCCTTGCCCCCTTCGCCGCCGAATGGGATCGCAACCATACCTTCCCGGCCGAAGCGCTGAAGGAGCTCGGCGAACTGGGCGCCATGGGTATGGTCGTGCCGGAAGAATGGGACGGCGCCGGCATGGACTACATGTCGCTGGTGCTAACGCTGGAAGAAATCGCCGCCGGCGATGGTGCCACCTCGACCATCGTCTCGGTGCAGAACTCGCTGGCCTGCGGCATTACGCAAAAGTACGGTACCGACGCCCAGAAGGAAGAATGGCTCAAGCCGCTGGCCCGAGGCGAAAAGCTCGGCTGCTTCTGCCTGACCGAGCCGCACACCGGCTCCGACGCATCCGCCATCACCACCCGCGCCGACCGTGACGGCGACCATTTCATACTGAATGGCGTCAAGCACTACATCACCACCGGTAGCCACGCCGATGTCGCCATCGTCTTCGCCGTCACCGACAAGGCAGCCGGCAAGAAGGGCATCTCCTGCTTCCTGGTGCCGACCGCGACACCGGGCTACAAGGTCGCCCGCATCGAGCGCAAGATGGGCCAGCACGCCTCAGACACCGCCCAGATCGTCTTCGAGGACTGCCGCATTCCCGCGTCGGCCTTGCTCGGCAAGGAAGGCGAAGGCTACAAGATCGCCCTCTCCAATCTGGAAGCCGGACGCATCGGCATCGCCGCCCAGTCGGTCGGCATGGCTCGCGCCGCCTTCGAGGCGGCTGTCGCCTACGCCAAGGAGCGCGTCACCTTCGGCGTGCCGATCATCGAACATCAGGCCGTCAATTTCCGCTTGGCCGACATGGCCACCCGGATCGACGCTGCCCGCCTGATGGTCTGGCGCGCCGCCACCCTCAAGGATGCCGGCAAACCCTGCCTGGTCGAAGCCTCGATGGCCAAGATGTACGCGTCCGAGATGGCCGAGAAGGTGTGTTCCGATGCCATCCAGATTCATGGCGGCTGCGGCTATACCGATGAAACGGCGGTCGAACGCATCGCCCGCGACGTACGCATCACCCAGATCTACGAAGGCGCCAACGACATCCAGCGTCTGGTAATCGGACGTTCCATCGCTGCTGAATAAGGGCATCTGCGGTCAACCCGGAAAATCGCCCAAAATGGACTCTTTTCCGGGAACTGCCGCCAACGAGGAGACAACTATGACCGATATCGAAAAAGCCCCCATCGACTTCTGGTTCGATTTTTCCAGCCCCTACGGCTACCTGCTCGCGAAGAAGATTGACGAGGTCGCGGCAAAGCATGGCCGCAAGGTGCGCTGGCACCCCATTCTGCTCGGTGTCATCTTCCAGGCCACCGGCAGCCGCCCGCCGGTCGAGGGCAACAGCCCGAAGGCGAAGTACGTCTACAACGACTTCCACCGTTCAGCGCGTTTCATGGGCGTGCCCTACAACCCGCCCAGCCGCTTCCCGCTGCCGACGCAGAACGCCGCCCGCGCCTACTACTGGCTGCACGGCCAGGACTGCGCGCTGGCCCGTCGTTTCGCCCAGGCGGTTTATCGCGGCTTTTTCGTGGACGATCTCGACATTTCATCGCCGGAAACCGTCCTCGATATTGCGGCAAAAATTGGTGTTGACCGCAGCAGCCTCGAAACCGCGCTGCAGACGCCCGAGATCAAGGCCCGGCTCAAGGACGAATGCGAGCAGGCGCTGACCGCCGGTGTCTTTGGCTCGCCGCACGTGATCGTCGATGGCGAACACTTCTTCGGCGCCGACCGCCTGCCGCAGATTGAGCGTTGGCTGGAAACGGGTGGATTCTGAGCGCGCCATGAAACGCCTATGCGTCTTCTGCGGCTCGAACGCCGGCCACAACCCGATCTACCGCGCCGAAGCCGAAAAGCTCGGTCGCCTGCTCGCCGCGCGCGGCATCGAACTGGTCTATGGCGCTGGCAACATCGGCCTGATGGGTGCCGTCGCCGATGCCTGTCTGGAGGCCGGCGGCACGGTCATCGGTGTCATCCCGGACGCGCTGATGGGCAAGGAAGTCGCCGGCCGTGCCGTCGATCACCGGGCGCTGACGCGCATTGAGGTGGTCGATTCGATGCACACGCGCAAGGCGCGCATGGCCGAGCTGTCCGACGGCTTCATCGCCCTGCCCGGCGGCTTCGGCACTTTCGAGGAATTCTGCGAAATCCTCACCTGGGGGCAACTCGGCTTTCACCAGAAGCCGATGGGCCTGCTCAATGTGAACGGTTTCTACGACCCGCTGCTGGCAATGTTCGACCGCGCCGTGGCCGACGGCTTTCTGCGCCCGCAGAACCGGGCGATGGCGCTGGCCGACACCGAAATCGAAAGACTGCTGGCGCAGATGCTGGCCTACCAAGCCGAGCCGGTAAGCAAATGGCTGAAAGAGGAAAAGCAGTTATAGCGGCATAGCGACACACACGCGATTCATTCAGGACAAACACAAGCAAAAAAGCGAGGAGACATGACTACCCTGAAATCACAACTCAATCCGCGTGGCGCGGATTTCCAGGCCAATGCGGCAGCGATGCGGACACTGGTCGACGACCTGCACGAGAAAGTCGAGAAAATCGCCCTCGGCGGCCCGGAAGCGGCACGTCAAAAGCATCTGGCGCGCGGCAAGCTACTGCCACGCGAGCGGGTCAACGGCCTGCTCGATCCCGGCACCCCCTTCCTCGAGATAGGACAATTCGCGGCTTATGGGATGTACGGCGGCGATGTGCCGGCGGCTTCGGTGATTGCCGGCATTGGCCGCGTCCATGGCGTCGAGTGCATGGTGGTGGCCAACGATGCGACGGTCAAAGGCGGCACCTACTACCCGCTGACGGTGAAAAAGCACCTGCGCGCGCAGGAAATCGCACTGGAAAACCGCCTGCCCTGCGTTTATCTCGTCGATTCCGGCGGCGCCTTCCTGCCGATGCAGGACGAGGTCTTCCCGGACAAGGAGCACTTCGGCCGAATCTTCTTCAATCAGGCCAACCTCTCGGCCAAGGGCATCCCGCAGATCGCCGCGGTGATGGGCTCGTGCACAGCCGGTGGCGCCTACGTGCCGGCGATGTGCGACGAGTCGATCATCGTCAAGAACCAGGGCACCATCTTCCTCGGCGGCCCGCCGCTGGTGAAGGCGGCGACCGGTGAAGTGGTCAGCGCCGAAGACCTCGGCGGCGCCGACGTCCATACGCGCATTTCGGGTGTCGCCGACCATCTGGCCGAGAACGATGCCCATGCGCTGGCCATCGCCCGCCGCATCGTCAAGGATCTCAACTGGCAGAAGCAGCCACCGGTCAGCCTGACCGCCCCGGTCGAGCCGCTGTACGCCGCCGAAGAACTCTACGGCGTGATCCCGACCGACTCGAAGAAACCCTTCGACGTCCGCGAAATCATCGCCCGCATCGTCGACGGCTCTGACTTCGACGAATTCAAGGCTCGCTACGGCAATACGCTGGTCTGCGGCTTTGCGCGCGTCTACGGCTATCCAGTGGGCATTGTCGCCAATAACGGCATCTTGTTTAGCGAATCGGCACAAAAAGGCGCCCACTTCATCGAGCTCTGTGCCCAACGCGGCATTCCGCTCGTCTTCCTGCAGAACATCACCGGCTTCATGGTCGGCAAGAAGTACGAAAACGGGGGCATCGCCCGCGACGGCGCCAAGATGGTGACCGCCGTCGCCACTGCCAAGGTGCCGAAATTCACCGTCGTCATCGGCGGCAGCTTCGGCGCCGGCAACTACGGCATGTGCGGCCGCGCCTACTCGCCACGCCTGATGTGGATGTGGCCGAACTCGCGCATCTCGGTGATGGGCGGCGAACAGGCGGCCGGCGTGCTGGCCACCGTCAAGCGCGACGGCATCGAGGCCAGCGGCAAGACCTGGAGCACCGAGGAAGAAGACGCTTTTAAGGCACCGATCCGCGAACAGTACGAGCAGCAGGGGCACCCGTACTACGCCTCGGCGCGGCTGTGGGACGACGGGATTATCGACCCGGCGGATACGCGGCGGGTGCTTGGTCTCGGGCTGTCGGCGGCGATGAATGCGCCGGCGGAGGAGACGAAGTTCGGGATTTTCCGGATGTGATGGGGTTGTCTGTGGCTTTCTCGTCTTTTCAAGCCGGTGGTTCTGTTAAGCCGCTGTGTTCCGCCTTGTCGGCGGGCGTACTTTCTTTTGCTTCGCCAAAAGAAAGTAGCCAAAGAAAAGGCGACCGCCGAGTCGACGCCGGGCTTCGCCCGGTCCCCTGCGCTACTCGACTGACCGGGCGGCTGGCTAAACTCGCCTGCGGCTCGGACAGACGCCAGCCGACTACCCCCGGCCAGCCTGCGTTACTCGGCGTCTCCAAGGCGGCATTTCACACCACCCGGTTTTCGACGGTTTTTCGGGTTCACCGGAGACGTTCGTTCGGAGGACGCTTTTCCTTCCCCCTGAGAGGCGCTGAGCAACGCAGGGGTGACGGGGGATTTCGGCTGGCGTTGTCTGAGCCGCGCAGCGGCGAGTTTAGCCAGCCGCCCGGCGCCCCGAGTAGCACAAGGAACCCCGCTCAGCGGGGCGCCGACCCGGGGGTCGCCTTCTTTTTGGCTACTTTTTCTTGGCGAAGCAAGAAAAAGTACGCCCGCGCGTCAGGCGCGGAACCCAGCGCCAAACAAAACGCCCACAACTAGCCAACAATCAAAAAATTCAGGAGACAAACAACAATGCCCTTCACCACCCTGGAAATCGAACTCTCCGGCCCGGTCGCCACGATCTGGATGAACCGCCCGGACATGCACAACGCCTTCGATGAAGTCCTCATCGCCGAGCTGACCGCCGCCTGCATCGCCCTCGATGACGACAAGGACGTCCGCGTCGTCGTCCTCGCCGGCCGTGGCAAGAGCTTCTCGGCCGGGGCTGACCTCAACTGGATGAAACGCGCCGCCAATAATGGCGTCGATGACAACCTCAACGACGCCCGCGCACTGGCGAAAATGCTGCGCGTGCTGGCCGAGATGAAGAAGCCGACCATCGCCCGCGTGCAAGGTGCGGCACTCGGTGGCGGCACCGGCCTGACCGCCGCCTGCGATATCGCCGTCGCCTCGACCAAGGCCGTCTTCGCGACCTCCGAGGTCAAGTTCGGCATCATCCCGTCGGCCATTTCGCCCTACGTCGTGCGCGCCATCGGCGCCCGTCAGGCTTACCGCTATTTCCAGTCGGCCGAACGCATCGACGCCGCCCGCGCCCGCGAAATCGGGCTGGTGCATGAAGCCGTCGAACCGGAGCACCTGGATGCCAAGGTCAAGGAAATCGTCGACGCCCTGCTCGTCGGCGGCCCCTGCGCGCAAGCCGCCGCCAAGGACCTGATCCGCGCCGTCGATAACCAGCCGATCAACGACAACGTCGTCGAAGACACCGCCCACCGCATCGCCCACCTGCGCGCGACACCGGAAGCACGCGAGGGCATCTCGGCCTTCCTCGACAAACGTCATCCCAACTGGATGGGGGAATAATCCGATGTTCACCAAGATTCTGATTGCCAACCGCGGAGAGATCGCCTGCCGCGTGATCAAGACTGCCCGCCGCATGGGCATCCGCACCGTCGCCGTCTATTCCGAAGCCGATGCCAACGCCCGCCACGTCCGCCTGGCCGACGAGGCCGTGCTGCTCGGTCCGGCCGCCGCGCGCGAGTCCTATCTCGTCGCTGACAAGATCATCGAGGCCTGCAAGCGCACCGGCGCACAGGCCGTGCATCCGGGTTACGGCTTTTTGTCCGAAAACGAGGAGTTTGCCGAGGCCCTGGCCGCCAACGGCATCACCTTCATCGGCCCGCCGGCTTCGGCGATCCGCGCCATGGGCTCGAAGTCCGAAGCCAAGAAGCTGATGGGCGCCGCCAGCGTCCCGCTGACCCCGGGCTACCACGGCGATGACCAGACGCCGGATTTGCTGCACAAGGAGGCCGACCAGATCGGCTACCCGGTGCTGATCAAGGCCGCTGCCGGCGGTGGCGGCAAGGGCATGCGCCTGGTCGAGAAGTCGGCGGATTTTCCCGATGCGCTGGCCTCGTGCAAGCGCGAGGCGATTTCCAGCTTCGGTGACGACCATGTGCTGATCGAGAAATACATCACCAAGCCGCGCCATATCGAGATTCAGGTCTTCGCCGACACGCTGGGCAACTGCGTGTACCTGTTCGAGCGTGACTGCTCGGTACAGCGTCGCCACCAGAAGGTACTGGAAGAAGCACCCGCCCCGGGCATGCCGGAAGAGCGCCGCCGCCAGATGGGTGAAGCTGCCGTCGCCGCCGCCAAGGCCGTCGGCTATGTCGGCGCCGGCACGGTCGAGTTCATCGCCATGCAGGATGGCACCTTCTACTTCATGGAGATGAACACCCGCCTGCAGGTCGAGCATCCGGTCACCGAAATGATCACCGGGCAAGACCTCGTCGAATGGCAGTTGCGTGTCGCCGCCGGCCAGCCCCTGCCGCTCAAGCAGGAACAACTGGAAATCCGCGGCCACGCACTGGAAGCGCGCATTTACGCCGAGGACGCCAACAAGGGCTTCCTGCCCGCCACCGGCCGCCTGATCCGCCTCGCGCCGCCGGCCGAGTCGATCAACGTCCGCGTCGACACCGGCGTCGAGGAAGGCGACGAGATCACGCCTTTCTACGATCCGATGATCGCCAAGCTGATCGTCTGGGACGAAACCCGCGACGGCGCGCTGGCGCGCATGCGCAAGGCGCTGGCTGACTATCAGGTAGCCGGCCTGACGACCAACATCGATTTCCTGTCGCGCCTCGTCGCCTGCCCGGCCTTTGCCGGTGCCGACCTCGACACCGGCCTGATTGAGCGCCAGAAGGAATTCCTCTTCCCCGACGTTCAGGCCGTGCCGCGCGATGCGCTGCTCGTCGCCACCGTGGGCGAACTGCTCTGGGAACAGCACGAAGCCCGCAGCGCCGCCAAGGCCAGCGGCGATCCGCACTCGCCCTGGCACGCCCGCGACGGCTGGCGGATGAACCTGTCAGCGGCTCGCACGATCAGCTTCAAGGACGGTGAAACGCTGGTCGACGCCCATGTCCGCTACCAGCGCGACCAGTGGCAGATCACCCTTGGCGGCGAAACGACGCTGGCCCGCGGCAAGAAGCTGGATGGCGACCGTTTCGCCGTCGAGCTCGACGACCGCCGCCTGATTGCTTCGGTGGTGGCTGTCGACGACAAGCGCAGCATCTTCCTGCAGGGCAGCACCTACACCCTGTTGCGCGACGATCCGCTGCACCGCGTCGATGCCGGCGACAGTCACGGCGGCGGCCTGACGGCGCCGATGCCGGGCAAGGTTGTCGCCCTGCTCGCCCAGCCGGGCCAGAAGGTCGAGAAGGGTACGCCGCTGTTGATTCTGGAGGCGATGAAGATGGAACACACCATCACCGCCCCGGCATCCGGCACGGTGAAGGCCTTCTGCTACGCCGCTGGCGAGCAGGTCAGCGATGGTGCGCCGCTGGTCGAGTTCGACGTCGGCGCTTAATCGTCGGACTCAGCCCTCATGGTCCTCTTCATCCGATACCTTCAGCCACCAGAGCAGGTCACTGCCCTGGAGCGGCATCGGAATGATCTGGTTGCGCTCCCACTTGAAGACCGGGCCATAGGGAATGTAACGGGCCAGCACTTCGCCGTGCCCGGTGACACCGAAAAACGGCATGCCCAGTTTGATTGCGCCGCGGATTTGTTCGTCGGTCATGATTCCTCCTTGTTCTGGCGGACAGGCACCGCATTCAACGCTACGCCGATGACCTCCTGCCGGCAAGGGGCACGTTCCCCTTGCCTGGCCATTTGAATGGATTGATTGCCATGTCTCTCCCCTCCCACGTCAAGATCGTCGAAGTCGGCCCGCGTGACGGGCTGCAGAATGAAAAACAGGTCGTCCCGACCGAAACCAAGATCGAACTGATCAACCGACTGGCCGATGCCGGCGTCCGCGTCATCGAAGCGACCTCCTTCGTGTCACCGAAGTGGGTGCCACAGATGGGCGACAACAGCGCGGTGATGGCCGGCATCACCCGCCATCCGGCTGCGGTCTACCCGGTTTTGACGCCAAATTTGCAAGGCTTCGATGCGGCCGTTGCCGCCGGGGCCACCGAGGTGGCGATATTCGGCGCCGCCTCCGAGTCTTTCTCGAAGAAGAACATCAACTGCTCCATTGCCGAGAGCCTGAAACGCTTCGAACCGGTGGTTTCGGCCGCGTCGGCGCTGGAAATGAAGGTTCGCGGCTATGTTTCCTGCGTCGTCGGCTGCCCCTACGAGGGCGCCGTCGCGCCGGAGCAGGCGGCGAGCGTCGCCAAGACGCTGTACGACATGGGCTGCTACGAGGTCTCGCTCGGCGACACCATCGGCGTCGGCAATCCGGCCAGCATCCAGCGCATGATCGAGGCCTGCGCCCGCGTCGTGCCCATCGAAAAACTGGCTGGGCATTATCACGACACCTACGGCATGGCGATTGCGAACATCCATGCGTCGCTGCAGCTGGGCGTGGCAGTTTTCGATGCCTCGATTGCCGGCCTCGGCGGCTGCCCGTATGCCAAAGGCGCCTCCGGCAACGTTGCCACCGAGGATGTCGTTTATCTCTTGCAGGGGCTGGGCATTGAAACCGGCATCGATCTGGCTAAACTGGCGGCTATCGGCGACTGGATTTCCAGTGCCATCAATCGCCCGAATGGTGCCAAGGCCGGCCGGGCCCTCTGTACTGCCACTGCGTGAGCCTGTTTTCCGCCATTGCCGAACTGATCAAACCCGCCCCGCCCCCCGACCCGGAGGTCGCAGCGGCGCTGGATCGCGTGATCGGCATGACGGACCCGCTGGTGCGTGCCGCACCGCATCTTGAAAAACATCTGGCCGGCGCCGTCGAGCACGCGCTGGGCTACTGTGCCGGGCTGGTCGCCGCACTGCCCGGCCCGCTGGAAATCAACCGCCAGGCCTTCAGCCAGGATCCGCTGATCCACGCGCTGTTTGCCACCGCCGCCGATATCGATGCCATGCTCGGTCGCAGCCAGGCCATCCGCGATTATCTGGAACGCCCGGAGTGCTGGGAGGCCGACTGCTTCTGCGCCATGCTCGCCGCCCGTCGGCAGCAGAAAAAGCAGTTCGGCATGGCGCAGCAGGGCGACATCATTCGCAACGACGTGCCGCAGGAAGTGCTCTACTTTTCCGATCAGACGCTGATCGAGCCGACCTGCGACCTCGACCGGACCCGTGACCGCCTGCGGGCCCGGGCGCTGGAAAGCCTGCTCACTGCCTTCAACAGCCACGTCGATGCACTGCGCCGCGCCCGCCTCAACCTGCGCGCCGATCTTTCGGTCGAACATGCACAACTGCTGGTCAGCCGGCAACACGACGACGCCGAACACACCGCCGAACACACCCGCCACCTCGCTGAACTGGAATTCCGCCTGTCGCAGAACGCCGATTCGCTGATGCCGGAAAACCTCGTCGAAACGCTGGCCGACTTCCTGCGCCACCCGGAAACCGCGCTGAGCCTGACCCCGGTGACGGTGCGCGTCGACCGTCTCGGCATCGTCCAGCGTGACGACACCCCGGACGACCAGGTCCAGACGCTGAAATTTCCGGAACTTTCCAGCCGTGACCGGCGTCAGCACATCGCGACGCTGGTGCGTGTCACCCGCGAAGAAGCCCTTGCCGCGGTCGAAAAGTCCCGCGATCAACAAAAACGTTACATCCTGCTCTGATGACCCCCTCTCCCTGCATCAACGTCTGCAAGATGGACGCCGCCAGTGGCTTGTGCACCGGCTGCTACCGCACCATCGATGAAATCACCCTTTGGACGCGGTTCGATGAACGCGCCCGCCGCCAGATCGTCGACGACCTGCCGCGGCGCCGGCAAGCGCTGGCCCGTTCCCCCGCTGCGAGCCCCCGCCATGAGCGATAACGAGGCGCTTTATCAGTGCGTCGGCATCTGCATGGCCGACCCCGACTCCGGTTATTGCCTCGGCTGCGGCCGGCCACCGATGGATACACCCATCGTCGTCGCCGAGGTCGTTGCTGCGGTAAACCCTGAAAAACCGCCAAAATCGGGCGATCCGGATACACCGGAATGATGCCCGCCCTGCCCGCAAGCATGCTCGTCCTCGAGCGCGGCTGGCTGTCGGCAAACAATATTGTCTTTCTCGAAGGCGATGGCGGGACGCTGGTCGACAGCGGCTACGTCACCCACGCCGAGCAGACCGTCGACCTCGTTACCTGCGCGCTCGCTGGCCGCCGCCTCGACCGGGTCATCAACACCCATTCCCACTCCGACCACATCGGCGGCAACGCTGCGCTCAAGGCAGCCTTCGACTGCCGGATCATCGTCCCCGCCGGCCTGCACGCGACCATCGCCGACTGGGACGAAAACGCCCTGCTGCTCTCGCCGCTGGGCCAGCAGGCGGCCCGCTTCCAGCATGATGCGCTGATTGAAGGCGGCAGCGAAATCGAAATGGGTGGCCTCAACTGGCAGGCCATCGCCGTCCCCGGCCACGACATGGAGGCGCTGGCCTACTACAACCCGGAGCGGCGCATCCTGATCTCCGGCGATGCGCTGTGGGAAAACGGCTTCGGCGTCATCTTCCCGGAACTGCTCGGCGAAGCCGACGGCCTCGCCCACACGCGGGCGACACTGGAAGCCCTGTCGCGTCTGCCCATCGACGTTGTCATTCCCGGCCACGGTCGCCCCTTTGGCGACATCGACGCGGCCTTCGAGCGCGCCTTTCGCCGGTTGGACCAGTTCAGCCGCAACATCGAACAACTGGCCTGGCACGCGATCAAGGTCATCCTCGCCTTTTCCATCCTCGAACGCCGCCGCCTGCCTTCGGCGACACTGCCCGAATTCATGAGCAACCTGGCCTTCGCCGACGACGTTAATCGCCGCTATCTAGGCTTGCCGCCCGAAGAACTCGCCAGCCGCGCCGAGCGCGAACTGCTGCTGGTGAATGCCATCCGTCGCGAGGATGGCTGGCTGCTCGCCCCCTGAAGCTCAGGTCTTGGGCAGCGCCTGCCGCACCAGTTCGACCCAGTAACTGACGCCGGCCACCAGCGCGTCGTCGTTGAAGTCGTAGTGCGGGTTGTGCAGCGTGCAGCCGCCGGTGCCGGGGCCATTGCCCAGCCAGACGTAGCAACCGGGCTTTTCGCGCAGCATGTAGGCGAAGTCTTCGGCGCCCATCGACGGTAGCGTGTTGGTCTGGACGTTGGCGGCACCGAGCACGGACGCGGCGACCTTGCGACAGAAGTTTGCCTCGTTTTCCGAGTTCACCGTCGGCGGGTAGCGGTGATCGAAGCGGACGCCGATCTGCGCACCATTGGCTGAAGCGATGCCGCTGCACAGCCGCTCGATGGCGCGCTCGATGTTCTCCTGCACCTCCGGCTTGAAGCTGCGGATGGTGCCGCGCAACACTACTTCCTCGGGAATGATGTTCCAGGCCTCGCCGGCATGGAACTGGGTGACGCTGACCACCGCCGACTCGCAGGGATGCAGCGTGCGGCTGACCACCGTCTGTAGCGCCTGCACCAGTTGGGCGCCGGCGACAATGGCATCGACGCCCTGATGCGGCATCGCGGCGTGGCAGCCATGACCACGGATGGTGATCTCGAAGGCGCAGGTTCCGGCCATCACCGGGCCGGGCATCACCGCCATCTGCCCAAGCGGAATGCCGGGCCAGTTGTGCAGGCCGAAGACCGCCTCGACCGGGAAGCGCTCGAAGAGTCCCTCCTCGATCATCACTGCCGCACCGCCTTCCGACTCCTCGGCGGGCTGGAAGATGAAGACGGCGATGCCATCGAAATCGGGATTGCCGGCGAGGTAGCGGGCGGCGCCGAGCAGGAGCGCGGTGTGGCCGTCGTGGCCGCAGGCGTGCATCTTCCCCTGGTATTTCGAGTGATGCGGAAATTCATTCAGTTCGCTCAGCGGCAAAGCATCCATGTCGGCACGCAGGCCGATCATCCGTGGCGAGGTGCCGGCGCGTAGCACACCGACGACACCGGTCCTGGCGATGCCGCGATGCACCTCCAGACCATAGCGGGTCAGTTCGGCGGCGACCAGATCAGCGGTCCGCGTTTCATTGAAGGCCAGTTCCGGGTGCGCGTGGATGTCACGGCGCAGCATGGTCAGTTCGTGCAGGAAAGGAAGGTCGAGCAGTTGCATGGGGAGTCTCCTGAGGACGCTTTATTATGCCCAAGGTTGATTGCCGGCGCCGCCATGAATTATGCTGCGATGCATGGAAATCGTGCTCATCAGCGGCCTCTCCGGCTCCGGCAAGTCGGTCGCCCTCAACCTGCTTGAGGACGCCGGCTATTACTGCGTGGACAACCTGCCGGTCGTCATGCTCAATGTGCTGGTCGGCATGTTGCGGGAAGAGGGCGTGCGCAAGGTCGCAGTCGCGGTCGATGCCCGATCCGGGCACGGCATCGAACAGTTGCCAGGAAAATTGTCCAAACTCGCCCGCAGCGACGGTGATGGTGAAACGCGCGTCACCCTGCTCTTCCTGCACGCCAGCGATGAGGCACTGATCAAACGCTATTCCGAGTCACGTCGCCGTCACCCGCTGGCTGGCGAAGGCGTCACCCTGGTTGAGGCGATCCGCGCCGAGCGCGAATTACTGGAGCCGCTGTCTGCGCTTGGCCATCGCATCGACACCAGCAATCTCAAGGCCAATGCCTTGCGCGAATGGGTGCGCCAGTTCATCGAATCCGACCCTGGCCAGGGCCTGACGCTAATGTTCGAGTCCTTCGGTTTCAAGCACGGCATTCCGCTCGACGCCGATCTCGTCTTCGATGTCCGCTGCCTGCCCAACCCGCACTACGACCCGGCACTGCGCCCACAGACCGGCCGCGACCAAGCGGTGATCGACTTTCTCGAAGCCGAAGCCGAGGTCTGCCAGATGCGCGACGACATCCGCCGCTTCATCGCGACCTGGCTGCCCTGCTACATCAAGGACAACCGCAACTACCTGACGGTCGCCATCGGCTGCACCGGCGGCCAGCATCGCTCGGTGTATCTGGCCGAATGGCTGGGCCGCGAATTTGCCGACCACGCCCGCGTGCTGGTCCGCCACCGGACACTGGCCGGGCTCGGCTAGCCCCCGGGGTTTGCAGTTTCAATGTCCCTCGCTCCCTGGCTGCGCCTGGTCCGTGCGGGCGACTGGCTGGTCTTTTTCGCAGGCGCAGCGGTGGTTGCAGTCAGCGTCCCGCTGTTCTGGCAGGGCGGCATTGCCGACAAGGCCATCGTGCGTCAGGACGGCCAGGTGTTTGCCGAGATCGACCTGCGTACCCGGCGCGAACTGCAGGTACCCGGGCCGCTGGGCAATACGCTGATCGCCATCGAGCCCGGGCGTGTCCGCGTCGTCTCCGATCCCGGGCCCAAACAATACTGCGTTCGTCAGGGCTGGTTGATGCGCCCCGGCGAAATCGCCATCTGCGCGCCCAACCGCGTCAGCGTCCAGGTTGCCGGACGGACCAAGGTCTATGACTCGATCAGCTATTGAAGAGGGCATGGAATCGGGGCGCCCTCCCGGTCCCGGCGTGACCCGGCTTGAAGTGACGGACGAAGACCGCCGGGTCGCCTGGCTGGCGACCGCCGCCGTCGGTCTGTCGCTGGTCGATGCCGCCATTCCCTCGCCCTTGCCCGGCGTCAAGCCGGGGCTGGCGAACATCGTCACGCTGGTCGTCCTCATCCGCTACGGCTGGGGTACTGCTGTCTGGGTCAGCGTGCTGCGCGTGCTCGCCGGCAGCCTGTTGCTCGGCTACTTCCTTGCGCCCGGCTTCTTCCTGTCCCTCACCGGTACGACGCTCAGCCTGCTGACCCTCGGCCTCGCCCGTCACCTGCCGGCACGCTGGTTCGGGCCGGTGACACTCTCCATCCTCGCCGCTTTCGCCCACATTGGCGGCCAGTTGTTACTGGCGCGGCTGTGGCTGATCCCGCACGACGGCGTTTTTCTGCTGACACCGGTGTTTGCCGGCGCGGCGCTGGTCTTCGGCACCCTCAACGGCCTGATCGCAGCTAAACTGCTGGCTGACACCCCCGCTGTGGAAAGCCCTCCCGATGCCTAAAACCATCTGCCTCGCTCTCACCGGTGCCTCTGGCATGCCTTACGGCCTGCGCCTGCTCGACTGCCTGCTCGCTGCCGGCTGCCGGGTCCAGTTGCTGTATTCGCAAGCAGCGCAGGTCGTCGCCCGGCAGGAGATGGATCTCGAACTGCCGTCGCGCCCGGCCGATGCGCGCCAAGCGCTGCTCGCCCGGCTGCCGTCTGCGGTGAACCCGGAAAACCTGCAAATTTACGGACGCGAGGAGTGGTTCGCGCCGGTCGCCTCCGGCTCCAATCCGCCGGACGCGATGGTCATCTGTCCGTGCTCGATGGGCACGCTGGCGGCGATTGCGCAGGGGCTGGCCGACAACCTGATTGAACGCGCCGCCGACGTCGTGCTCAAGGAAGGCCGCAAGCTGGTGCTGGTGCCGCGCGAGACGCCGTTTTCAGTGATCCATCTCGAAAACATGCTGCGTCTGGCACGAGCCGGCGCCAGCATCGTCCCGCCCAGCCCCGGCTTCTACAACCATCCGCAGACCGTCGCCGATATCGTCGATTTTGTCGTCGCCCGCGTTCTCGACCAGGTCGGCGTGCCACACACCCTGATGCAGCGCTGGGGCGAGGCCCGCTGAGATGGGCTGGTTCGACTTCACCCGCGCCCCCAGCGGCACCGGCGTCGAGATGCTCGACATCCCGATCTTTCCGCTCAATACCGTGCTTTTTCCCGGCGGCGTGCAGCCACTGAAGATCTTCGAGCAACGCTATCTCGACATGGCCGCCGCCTGCATGAAGGACGCCAGTCCCTTCGGCATCTGCCTGATCGACAAGGGCAACGAGGTCGGCGAGGCGGCAACGCCGCATGTGCTGGGCACGCTGGCAAGCATTGCCGACTGGGAAATGGAGCAATTGGGCATCCTGCTCATCAGTACGCGCGGCGGGCGGCGCTTCCGCATCATCGACAGTCATGTTGACGATGACAAGCTGCTGCGTGCCAAGGTCGAACTGCTGCCGGAGCCCGGCGCCGTCGCGCTGCCGCCGGAACGACGCCGTTTGCTGCCGCTGCTCCGCCGCGTGGTCGCCGATCTCGGTGCGGAGCGGATTCCCGAGCCGCATGACTACGACAACGCGCTCTGGGTCGGCTACCGGATCACCGAAGTGCTGCCGATCCAGAATCTGGCCAAACAGAAGCTGCTCGAACTCGACGACCCGCTGGCCCGGCTGGAAATCCTCGAAAAATTCCTCGACCAGCGTCAGCTGCTGGACTGAAGCGCGCGACCCGCTCGCCAGACCTTCGCCAGGCGCAAACTCAGGATGGCCACACCGGCGCCGAGCAGCCAGCCAGCGACGACATCACTCGGCCAGTGCACCTGCAGATACAGCCGCGACAGACCGACCAGTCCGGCGAGCAGGATCAAGCCACTACCAAACCGCATTCGCCAATGGGACGGCATCAGGTAGAGGAGCGCAACGGCCACCGCCATCGCCTGCGCTGAATGCGCGCTGGGGAAAGCGGCATCGGCCGGCAGCGGCAACACGCCGGACCACAGATCAGGGCGGGGCCGGTCGATCAATACTTTCAAAACATGGCAAAGGACGCTGGCCGACAGCAAGGCGACCAAGGTCCGCAGACCGGCCTGACGCCAGCGCAGCGTAATCAGCCCGAGCGCCGGCAGCAACAGCCACAGCGAGCCCAGCCACGTCAGCGCGAACATCACGGCATCCAGCCAGGGCTGCCGCTGCGCCGCCAGCCAGCCCAGCAGCGCCGCGTCGCCGGCGCCGATCACAGGGCGGCGACCTGCCGGTAGAGTTTCGTCGGGTCTTGGGCTTGCGCTGGCGACGCCAGGGCGTTGCGCGTCGCCATGCTTTCGGTCAGGCGCGCATCGTCACTGAAACTGACGCGGAAGCTCTCCTGAATTTCAGGCAGGTCGACCTGCTCGGCCGGAGGCACTCGATCCTGTCGTGCCACCAGCCCGTCCCGCACCTGCACCGAGCGAAACGCCGGCACATTGGCAAGATTGACATAGCTGATGGGCAACATGACATCGATTCCTCATCTAGTCGCGTTGAAACTCTGCGGCGTACTCGCTATCTGCGGTCAACGCGAAAATTCGTCAAAAATGGCCGCCCTGAGGCGGCCCCCTAGGCACAACAATTACAACACTTCCGCAATATGATCGCGCTGCTCGACTTCCTCGCGGAAATGCAGCAGTTCGACGCCCAGCGCATCGCGCGCCGAAATCACACCGCTCGGCCGGCCGAGCGGATCAACCACCGGCATGTGGCGGAAGCCGCCCTCGAACATGCGATGCAGCGCGTGACCAAACGGCTTTTCCGGCGCAATGCTTTCCGGGTTGGCGCTCATTACCGAACGCACCGGCGTCGTATTGGCATCCAGCCCTTCAGCGAGCACCTTGAAGGCCAGATCGCGCTCCGTACAAATACCGATCAACTTGCCATCGTCGGGATCGACGACCAGCACGGCGCCCGCGTGATACTGCTTCATGTGCGCAGCCACCGCACGAACGCTTTTCTCGGGCGTCGAGGTCAGGAAGTCACGGTTTTGAATGATCTTGATCACGGGACGATTAGGCATGGCATGTCTCCTTTGTTGGTGTTGGGTGCACGAATGACAGCCCCGGGCACCAGAAAGTTTCCACCGGTCACACATCATTACACGCATGCAATTACGCTCAGGCTGTGCCACACTTGAATGATGGCATCAGCATGGTGGCAGGGAGATTTACCGTTGATTTCACGCAGACCTCCAATTCGATGGGCAGCACGCTTTCGTGCGGCGACAGCCCTGCTGCTGACGCTCGCCGGTCTGACGCTGCGAGAGGCTCACGCCGAGGAAGTACCCTACTACGATCGCTACGGCCTGACGCCAGCCTCGCCCGCCGTCGATGTCGGCATCCAGCCGCTCGGTTATCCCGCCGGTGTCCTCACCGCCGTACTCCGCCACGACGAGATTCTCAAAAGCCACCTGGCCGCACTCGGGCAGCCGCTGCAGACCCACCCCTTCCGGCGTGGCGCTGACATGCTGACGCTTTTCTCCGACAAGCGACTTGAAGCCGGGCTGCTCGGCGACATGCCAACCCTGCTCGCGGCCGCCAGCGGCGACGTCTCGATTGTCGGCCTCGCCAAGCAAAGCCCGACCGCCATCGTCGCCCGCGATCAGACCCAGGTACGGGGTCTGGCGGGCAAGCGCATCGCCTATGTCGAAGCTTCCAGCGCCCATCAGACGCTGCTGCAAGGCCTTTCGGCAGCCGGACTGAAGGACAGCGACGTCCGGCTGCTGCCGATGCGGGTAGACGACATGCCCGATGCGCTCCAGCGCGGCGAAATCGATGCTTTCGCCGCGTGGGAGCCGGCTCCGTCGATCGCGCTCGCGGCCAACCCGGCCAATCGCATCGTCTTTCGCGGCTTGAGCAGTGACTATTTCGTTGTCAGCAAAGCCTTTGTCCGGCGCTCCCCAGCCGCAGTCGATGCGCTGGTTGCCGGCTACGTGCGGGCCATCGAGTGGTTGCGACTGTCACAGAAGAATATCGAGCGCGCTGCCCGCTGGGCGCAGGCCGATGCTGAAAGCTTCTCCGGCCGTCCCTCGCCGCTGCCGGTCGAGAAGATCGTTGCCATCACCCGCCGCGAGCTGCTCAACGTGCCATCGGCGCCGAGCATCATCAACAACCCCAAGGCCCCGCCACCGCTGCTCGGCGAGTTCGAGTTTCTCAAGCGCCTCAACAAGCTGCCAGCCGATGGCGAATGGAGCCGGGTCGCCGACGCGCTGAACAACGACCTGCTGCCGCGCGTCCAGACCGAACCCCGCCGCCACGAAACCGGCCGCTTCGATTATCGGGACTGAGCCGGGCTCTCCATGCAACGCCTCTCGACCCGCATCGTCAGCTACTTCGGAACACTGTTCCTGGGTGCCATCGGGCTGTTTTTTTCCTCTGGTTCAATGGCCTGCCCTCACTCGGCTTTGTCGGCGCCAGCAATCAACGACTCGGTGAAGCAACCCGCGTCCTTGAGCTAGAAGCCGATCACATGGCCGCCTGGTTCAACAACCGCCTGCAGGAGGACCGGGGGCAACTGCTCAATCTCGCCGAGAACGTCACCCTCGCCCGCCTGCTCGCCAGCCGTTCGCCCGCGCTGCAAGACAATCTCGAGCGTCTCCATGACCGCCTGCAGCGCGCCTACCCCGACCGATTTCACGCCTTTTTCCTGCTGACGCCCGGTGACGGCATCGTACAGGCCGCATCCGACCCCAAATGGCTGGGCAAGCCCTTTCCAGATCAGTCGCTGTCCTTAGCCGCCAGCCGCCCCGGCACCAGCGAGCTCGTGGACCAGCTGGAACTGAACGACAGCAGTTTCATTCTGATTGCCCGCCAGATCCGCAGCCTCGAGGCCTCCGCGCCGGAGCAATTCAATGGCCAGCCGGTCGGCATCATCGTCGCCCTGATGGCACCCGCGCAATTCATTGCCCAGCCAAGGCTCAACACCAGCCCGTCCGACAGCCAGAGTGCGCTGATCGATGGCAGCGGCCAGCTGGTCGCACAAACCGGCGGCCCGCTGCCGCTGGCGCAATACCGACAGCAGGTTTCCCCCGGCTTCGAGGGCACATTGACCCTCAACGACGACAACGGGGAAGCTTATCTGGTCAGCTCCCGCCATCTGCCGCTCAGCGGCACGCAGGCGCTGACGCTGCTGCAGTATCAGCGCACCGCCGATGCACTCGGCGGCTTGCAAGGGCGGCTGCTCAATCTGGGCATCATCGCCTTGCTGATTGGGGCGGTAGGACTGCTGCTGATCGGGCTGGCGGCACGCGGCATGAGCCGCCCGCTGCGCCGCCTCGCCGCCCACGCCCGACGTCTGGGCCAGGGCAATCTCGATGTGCGGGCAACGCCCGACCCGCTGGATAGTGCCGAGACCCGCGACCTTGCCAGCGCCTTCAACCAGATGGCAGACGCCATCCAGCGGGCGACTGGCGAACTGGAAGCCCGCGTGCGCGAGCGCACCGACGCCCTGCGTCTGGAACGTGACAACGCCCAGCGTTACCTCGATGTCGCCGGCGTCATGCTGCTGGTGATCGACAAAACCGGCTGCATCTCGATGATCAACCGCCGTGGTGCCGAGATGATCGGCCTGCCGGTCGATCGCCTGATCGGCATGAACTGGTTCGACAATTTTCTGCCGGAGGCTGAACGCAAGGCCGTTCGCCAGTACTTCCATGCACTGGTCGAGGGTCAGCAAGCATCGCTGGACCATTTCGAGAACCGAATTCTGGACGCCCAGGGCAATTCGCTGCTGATGGCCTGGAACAACGTGGTCATTCGCGATGAAGCGGGGGGATTTGTCGGTGTTCTCTCATCGGGCGAGGACATTACCGCCCGCCGGCAGAGTGAATTGGCACTGATCGACTATCGTGACCACCTTGAGGAACTGGTGGATCGACGAACGGCCGAATTGCAGACAGCCAAGGAAGCCGCCGAAGCCGCCAATCTGGCGAAAAGCAGCTTTGTCGCCAACATGAGCCATGAAATCCGCACCCCGCTCAACGCCATCACCGGCATGTCCTATCTCCTGCGCCGTTCCGGACTGAATCCGGCGCAGATTGACCGGCTCGACAAGATCGAGGCCGCTGGCCAGCATTTGCTGGAGATCATCAATGCCATCCTCGATCTGTCGAAAATCGAAGCCGGCAAGTTTGTCCTTGAGGACAACCCGGTGCACATCGAGCAGATCACCGGCAACGTCGTGTCGATGCTCGCGGAGCGCGCGCGCAGCCGGGGAATTTCGCTGGTCAACGAATTGCCGGTTCTTCCCGACGGGTTGCGCGGCGATGCCACGCGCATCACCCAGGCGCTGCTCAACTATGCGACCAATGCGGTCAAGTTCACCGAACAGGGGGGCGTGACGCTGCGCTGTCAGACGCTCGAAGACGGCGCCGACAATGTTCTGCTGCGTTTCGAGGTGATCGATACCGGGCCGGGCATTGCTGCGGACGACCTGCAACGGCTGTTCTCGCCCTTCGAGCAGGTGGACAACTCCACCACCCGTCGCCATGGCGGCACCGGTCTCGGGCTGGCGATTACCCGCAAGCTGGCGCAACAGATGGGGGGCGATGCCGGCGCAGCCAGCACCCTAGGTCAGGGCAGCTGCTTCTGGTTCACCGTCCGCCTCAACAAGGCCGTCGGCAATAACATGGCGACGCCGCAACCCACTTCTGCAGCGGAGACAGCCCTGGCTCGCGATTTCAAGGGCTGCCGGGTATTGATCGTCGAGGATGAAGCGGTGAACCGGGAAATCGCGCGCATCCTGCTTGAGCAAGTCGCCGCCGAAGTCGAGGAGGCCGAAGACGGCGCCGTGGCAGTCGAGCGCTGTCGCAACAACCGCTATGACCTGATCCTGATGGACATGCAGATGCCACACATGGACGGCCTCGAGGCCACGCGGCGCATCCGCGCCCTGCCCGACGGCGACCGGGTGGCCATCCTGGCGATGACCGCCAACGCCTTTGCCGAAGACCGCCGGCGCTGCCTTGATGCCGGCATGGACGACTTCCTCGCCAAGCCGGTTGAGCCGGAAGAACTCTACGCCACGCTGCTCAGTGTCCTGAAACGGGGCAATAATTCAGGTTGACCGCAGACGGCGCTCAAAACTTGTTTGAGCGCAGTACCGACACGTCGCTCAGGTAGCAAACCATCGCGTAAGTCGCAAAATAGGCCGACTGCAGATGCAGGGCGATGGCATCGGCCACTGCCGCCTCGCAGAGGATCTCGATGCGTACATTGCCGCTCATCGGCCAGTGGCCGTCACGCTCACCATGCTGGCCACCACCACGCGCCTCAGTGGCGGTGTAACCGTGAGCGCCGAGGCGCCGGGCATCGGCTACGACACGCGCTTCAATCGACGCCTCACAGATCACGGTCAGCAGCGTGCGGCGGGTATAACTCGCAACCATCAGACAACTCCTTGAAATTGGCCAGCCAGCCAATGGTAGATCGGAATCCCAACCACCAGATTAAACGGGAAGGTGATCCCCAGCGCGGCACCGATCGACAGGGCGGGGTTCGCCTCCGGCACGGCGATACGCATCGCTGCCGGCGCGGCAATGTAAGACGCGCTGGCGTACAGGGTGCCGAGGAGCATCGCGCCGCCCACCGACAGACCAAGCAGCGTGGCGGTCAAGACGCCCAGCATACCGCCGAATAACGGCATGATCACCGCAAATCCCAGCAGGAAGCCGCCCGCCCGACGCAGATCGCCGATCCGGCTCGCCGCCACCAGACCCATTTCAAGCAGGAAGATCGCCAGCAGCCCCTTGAACAGATCGAAGAACACCTTGTCCAGCGGCTTCAGGCCATCCGCCCCTGCCAACCAGCCGATCAGCAGGCCGCCTACCAGCAGCACGATGCTCTTCCCGGCAAACACCTCATGCAGGACTTTGCCCATGTTGGAATCCGCCGCCCCCTGGCCGCTTTTCGCCAGCCAGACACCAATCATCAGCGCCGGAAACTCAAGCAGCACCAGGAAGACCACCATGTACCCCTCGTAGTCCTGCCCGAGATTGGCCAGATATGCGGCCGCCACCGCGAAAGTCACAACGCTGACCGAGCCGTAGTGCGCCGCCACCGAAGCCGCATCCGCCCGCGACAGCTTGCCCAGTCGCTGCAGGATGGGAAAGGCGACCAAGGGCAACAGCGCGCCCACACCGACCACCACCAGCGCTGGCAGGATCAGCTCCGCCAGCGACTGCCGCGCCAGCTCGACCCCACCCTTGAGACCGATGGCGAGCAGCAGAAAAATACTCAGGGATTCGTAAAGGACGGCCGGAATCTTCAGATCCGACCGCGCCAGGCCGGCCACCACGCCGAGCAGAAAGAAGAGGATGACGGGTTCGAAAGGCATCGCATTGGAAATTCTGTTTCAATGGCGCGCACTATTCCAGTCCAGAAACATTTAGTCCAATTAACGTTTAAATCAATAACAATTAGTCAGGACTTATACATCGTACCCTTTGAGCCCCTCCGGCCAGGTATCATCGAGTCAGAATCAAGTCGCAGAGCGCAAAAAAGCCAACCGCTTGGGTTGGCTTTTTTCATTTCATGTGGCGTTACGAATAAAAGGTCCAAGCATTAAAGCACAAACTGTCCTCAAGCTCAGTCTGGATGCTGGTCTGGCCCCTCTACCAATCAAGCATAACCTGTCCTATCGGTAGGAAATAAAGCATAAGGTGTCCAAAAAATATTGGCTTAGAAAACAGGGAGATTTCGACCTGTTTCCCACAAAAATCACCTTCGCCACCCAGGCCAATGGATGAAGGTGCCCATTGGGGTCAGCATCCTGCAAAAACTCACCAACAAGTTACATTGATTCTGTTTTTTCGAATATAAGCTCAGCAGTGGGTTGGTTTTTTGGTAACGAGCTACGACTTACAGTGACGTCACCAACCACTGGAGGAGTTATCCACCATGCGCACTGAAGCACGTGTTATCGACCTGAGCAGAACCGAATATGGCACGTTTGCGGCGCCCGACACCAACCGTGTCATTCGCAATACCTACCAACTGCTCGCCCTTTCAACGGCTGTTACCGGCGTCGGTGCAGGTATCAGCATGCTGGCGGGTTTTGGTCCGCTGGCCGGTATCGTATTTACCCTGCTGGGCCTGGTGCCGCTGTTCTATCTGCACAAGAAACGGAACACTGCGGCAGCCGTGCCGGCCATGCTCACCTTTACCGCCCTCAGCGGTATGGGTATCGGCCCGACGCTGACCCACTACATCAACATGCCTGGTGGCAGCAGCACGGTGCTCACGGCAGCCGTGATAACCACCGCAGTTACCTTGGCGCTGACGGCTTACGTCCATAAAACCGGGAAGGATTTCTCCCGCATGGGCGGGTTCCTGTTCGCCGGCTTGATTGTCGTCATCCTGGCCAGCATTGCTGCGATGTTCGTCCCGGCCATGCAGGCTGGCGTATCGGCCGTTGCCGCGCTCCTGTTCTCCGGCTTCATTCTGTACGACACCAGCCGTCTGGTGCGTGGTGAAGAAACCAACTATGTGATGGCTGCGGTCAGCATGTACCTGAATGTGCTGAACCTCTTCCTGTCGGTGCTGCAACTGCTCGGATTCTCCAGCAACGACTAACCAAGTTCGCCGCAAACAGGTGTCACTACGGCTCGCCAATTGGCGGGCCGTTTCTCCGTACCGCTAGTGGACTTTTTTGTCTGGAGGAGTAATCTGGAATTGAAGCCTGACGGGCAGTTGGTCAGGCTCTTCAGGAACAACGCGATTGGAGGCAGCATGACTGAAAATCCGCCGCAGTTCGACAAAATGACCAAGTAGCACCCCAACGGTAATGAACCGTTCACCTTGGCCGTCAGCGCCAAGGTTCAAGATTTACGAAGCCCATGTTCAGAGACATGGGCTTCTTGCTTTTACCCTCAGGCCCTATGCCGTTTCTGGATTCACAGGTTTTTTGCTCCTGACGTAGTGAGGGTCAAATTCACGCAATATGTTGGGGTTGTAGAATTTTTTCTTCGTACCATCTGGCTTGAGGGGGTCAAGTAGGCGCTCCCTACAGAAACGACTATCGCCCTCAAGCTCCTTACGGATTTGGTGGTAGCGAATGTTTTCCTTGAAGTTTTCATACCTCAGGCGGAGACGTTGGGTCAGGTTCTTGTACTCCCAAGGATAAGTCTCACGTATATCAGCCTCATCCAGTCGTATCGGCAATGCTGATGGATGATTAGATACGCTGAATACATTCCGTTTGTTCACGACACGCTTGCTCGCTGGAGAGACATTGCCCTCATTGCGGAAAAGACAATATTCGCCATACATCTGCATATGTAGTTCCCGGCTGGTGTACTCATTGTGGAGAGTTCCTTGGGAAAGCGGGAGCAATAGCAAGTAACGCCTCAATCGACCCTGCCGCACGATGGGCTGCACGGCAAATCGGTGAATTGGTTTTCGCTCAGCAAACTTTGGCGAGCACACCAATGCGCGACAACCTCATCAATGCAATCTCGCAAATCATCGAGGAAATGGACAACGGGCAAAGTGCTCTCTTTGCTCGACGTATCGGTTTAGCGAAAAGCACGGTCCACAACTGGTTGAAGGGTGATGGCACACCGACCCTGAAGGCCAGCCTAAAGATTGCGGCTCACAGCGGAGCAAGTCTGACACAGCTTTTGAGCGGAGATTTATCGCAGTGGGTGTGTCCGCAAGTAGAGCCTCAGCTTGTTCTGAACCTGCCCCAGCCCAAACCACGCACTCGCACGGTAAAGCGTGAGCGAAACTGGGCAGAAATTGAAAACCAACTTCGGGCATTTCTTTTGTTGCCGACGCCAATCACCGTGCGTGAAGCGGGGAGGCGATTAAATATCGACGCCAGACTGCTTTATCTGCGCGCGAATACGCTCGCTCGGCAACTTGGCGAGCGCTGGAAGGAATATCTACGCCGGCGTCAGGATGAACATGTCGTCAATGCATGGCCGCATCTCGAGCAGGCTTGCATTGATATTTGGGCAGAGGGAAAGTCTGTCACCCTACGTGAGGTCATCGCCCGGGTGCCAGCTCCAATTCTCGCCCCCTTGAGCAATCTCCTCCTAAATCTCAAGGACGTACAAAGCCACCTGTTGAGACCAGATTCCGAATCAGAAGAAGAAAAGTAGCCGGAGGAATTCCGGGAACAGGAAGGACCGGCCATGTGGCCGGTTTTTTTACGCCTAGCGATTGGCGCCTTGAAAAAACCTTGTCTTGTCAGCCACAAATTTCCGATAAAGCAAAATGTGTCCTATCGGAAAATAAAGCATAAGCTGTCCGGGCGGACACATTATGCTTAACGGCACATTTCAGATCAATGACCTGAATGAAATCAGGTGGAGCGGGCGAAGGGAATCGAACCCTCGGCATCAGCTTGGGAAGCTGAGGTATTACCATTATACGACGCCCGCTCTGGGCACGAAGGCTGCATTCTAAGCGCAGAACGCAGCCAGTTCAATGCAATCAGCTTTCCGCCAGTGCCCGGTACTGGCCAGCGTGAAAGAGCAGCGGAGCAAGGTCGACCCGCTCGCCGAAGCGTTCGACCCGGCCGACAAAAATGGTGTGATCGCCGCCGGCATGAGCGGTTTCGTTGGCGACTTCAAAGGTGGCACAGCAACCGGGAAAAACCGGTGCGCCGCCGATACCGGTTTGCCAGGGCAGGCCGGCAAAGCGGTCGGCTGGCCAGGTGGCAAAGCGGTTGGAGAGTTCCTGCTGGTTGGCAGCCAGGATGTTGATGGCGTGGTGACTGGCCTTGCGAAAAGCCGCAAGGTTGTGCGAGTTGTTGTCGAGGCACCAGAGCACCAGGGCCGGATCGAGCGAGACGGCAGAAAAGGAATTGACGGTGAGCCCGACCGGCTGGCCGTCGGGGTCGATGGCCGTGACGATGGCGACGCCGGTGGCGAAGCGTCCGAGCGCGTTGCGCAGCGCGCGGGTGTCTGTCTGGGGTTGGGTCATCGGGCGTTGTTTTTATTGAAAAGTCGTATTATCCGTGCTCCCAAGCCCCCCGTCGAGGCAGATTTTGAGCATGGATGTCCCGTTCGCCGCCCCCTTGATCGCCTGGCAGAAACAGGCCGGTCGCCATGACCTGCCCTGGCAGAATACCCGCGATCCTTACCGGATCTGGCTTTCGGAGATCATGTTGCAGCAGACGCAAGTGGCGACAGTGATCCCGTATTACACCCGCTTTCTCGCCTCTTTCCCCGATGTGGGCACGCTGGCGCGGGCGCCGGTCGAGGCGGTGCTGGCCCATTGGGCCGGCCTGGGTTACTACGCCCGTGCCCGCAATCTGCATCGCTGCGCGCAGACGGTTGCTGCGGTCTACGCCGAAGACTTCCCGAAATCGGCGGCGATCCTCGCCGAACTGCCGGGGATCGGCCGCTCGACGGCAGCGGCCATCGCTGCCTTCAGCGCCGGGGAGCGGGTGGCGATTCTGGACGGCAACGTCAAGCGTGTGCTGTGCCGGTTTTACGGGATTGAAGGCTTTCCTGGTGCGGCCGCGGTCGAGCGCAAGCTGTGGGCCTTGGCCGACGCCCTGCTGCCGGAAGGCGATATCGAAGCCTACACACAGGGTTTGATGGACCTGGGCGCAACGGTATGCACGCGCAACCGGCCCAAATGCGAACACTGCCCGCTGGCGAGCGGCTGCATCGCCCGGCGCGATGGACGGCAGGCGACGCTGCCAGAGGCGCGGCCACGCGCCAGTGTGCCAACGCGCAGCAGCCAATTTGTTTTCATCACCGACGGTGAACGCCTGTTATTGGCGCGTCGTCCCGACAGCGGACTATGGGGCGGACTGCTGGTGCCGCCGGAGGGTGACCCGGAGACGATTCTGGGCCAGCTCGGGATGACCGCGCTCAGTACCGAAACGCTACCGCCGCTGAAACATGCCTTCACCCACTTCCGCCTGACCTTGCTGCCGGTACTGTGCCGGGTGGCACCGGGGATGGCTTGTCAGGAAGCCGGCTGGCAGTGGCTGCCGCTGGCGGATGCCGCCGACGCCGGCGTTCCGACGCCGATCCGCAAGCTGATCAGGCGGGTTGCCAGCGCTGCGGACTGAGGCCCCAGCGTTCGTAGGTTTCGGCGCGCTTGATCTGGCCGTAGTGGTTGCCGACCTTGCGCGCGAGATCGACACGCACCGGCGCGACATACTGGCGCCGGCCGGCGTGGTAGATGACCCGCACCACCGGCTGCAGCAGTTGCTCGGGGTGCAGTTCCTCGACCACCGCCAGATGGCCGCTTTCAAGCATGACCAGGGTACCGACCGGATAAACGCCGACCGTGCGGACAAAGGCGGCAACCAGCGCCGGATCGAACTGGGTACCCCCCTGGTCGTAGAGCTGGCGTAACGCTTGTGCCGGCGACAGGGCTGCGCGGTAGGGTCGGTCGGAGGTCATCGCGTCATAGGTGTCGACAATCGCCGCCATACGGCCGGCCAGCGAGATCTCGTCACCGGCCATGCGATAGGGATAGCCGCAGCCGTTGTAGCGCTCGTGGTGTTCGAGGACGACCGCGACCGACATTTCCGGCAGCCGGGCGGTCGCTTCCAGCACGGCCAGTCCTTCCTCGACGTGGCTCTGGACCAAGGAATATTCATCCCGCGAAAGCATGCCCGGTTTGCTGGTCAGCCGGGCATCGATCGAGGCATGGCCGACATCCTTGAGCAAGGTGCCCATGGCCAGCTTTTCGAGCTCGGCAGCCGTGAGGTGCTGCTGGTGGCCGAGGGCTATGATCAACGCCGTCGTCGCGACGGCATGTTCGGTGGCATAGGCGTCGAGTTGCTTGAGGCGGGCCAGCGGCACCAGCGCATCGGGATTGCGCAGCACCGATTCGATCATCTTGCCGACCACCGGCTCCAGCCGGCCGGCCTCGACCTGACGCCCGGCGCGGGCGGCGAACATCAGTTCAGTCAGATTATCGTTGGCTTCCGCCAGCAGGCGACCGGCGCGGCGCCGCTCCTCGCCCAGCGAAACCTTGCGCGGCGCCTGCGGGCGCGGCCGTTCGGCCAGCCGGTAAAAACGCTGCTCGACATCGTGCAGACGGGACATCGGCGGTGGCGGCAGGTCGATACCCTGATCGGTGTCGATGCTGACTTCGACGATGCCGGCCTCACGCAACTTGCGGATATGCGCTTCGTCGCGAACCCGGAATCGGGAACGCCAGATGGCATGCTCGATCCACGGTTTGTGCAGGTCGACGACGAACATCTCGGGCAGCAATTCGGCAAGCGGAATCTTGCGGATCACGCCGTGCTCGACTCAGGGCTTCTTGGCTTCGCCGGCAGCACGCCGTTCGGCTTCGGCCATCCGCCGTGCGACTTTGGCTTCGTGCTCTTCGCGTTTCTTGCGCTGGCGCTCGGCATCGGCTGCCTTGCGGCGGGCGCCCTCTTCCGCCTGACGGGCCTTGTCGGCCTGCCGGGCCTCGGCATTCTGGCTGGCCGCGGCACGCGCCTCCGCGGTCTCCGCTTCGCGCGCCTTCAGTTCTGCTTCACGACGCGGGGCATCGGCTTCGCGGCGGGCTGCCTTGTCGGCCTGCTGCTCCTTCTTCACCGTGCGCTCAAGTGCGGAGCCTTCGTTTTCCAGCTTGCGCGCCTCTCGGGTCGCTGCAACGTGCGTCTTTTTTGCCGCCTGTTGGCAGGCAGTGACCTGAAATCGGCTGAAACAGGCTTTGCTTTCCGCCTCAAACGCCTGATCAGCGGCTTCCTGCAGGCGCCGGCCTTCGCGCTGCAGTTCGCCCGCCCGCTCCAGCCGCTGCGTCCAGTCCGCCGTCTGCTGCGCGTCGGGGCCATTGTCGGCCAGCGCCGGCAGCGGCATCAGCAGCAGACCGCTCAGGAGGGCAACCACTGATAGGGATCGATTTTCCATTTGTCGTAATTCTCGAAGCTGGCGATGCGATCCGGCACCTTGGACAGATCGACGATTTCCGGCGGGACGTAATGTTGCTTGACGGCGTGATAGAAGACCCGCACCACCGGCTCCAGCAGTTTGCCTTCGTTCTGCTCGATAACCACGCCCATGCGATTGCTCTCCAGCCGCACCAGCGTCCCGGTCGGATAGATGCCGATGGCGCGGACGAACGACTGCACCAGCTTGGGATCAAAGTGGTGGTCGCTCCACTCCAGCAGCTTCTTCAGCGCCTGGGTCGGCGACATGCCCTTGTGATAGACGCGCTCGGAAGAAATGGCGTCATAGACATCGACGATGGCCGCCATCTGGCCGTGCAGCGAGATCTTCTCGCCAGTGAGCTTGCGGGGATAGCCGGTGCCGTCGAAGCGTTCGTGATGCTCGGCGACAACACGCAGCGCAATCGGCCCGATGCCCGGCGTCTCCTTGAGTTGGTTGAAGCCGGCTGCAACATGGTCTTTCATCCGGGCGAATTCGTCGTCAGTCAGCTTAGCCGGCTTGTTAAGGATACTGTCCGGAATCTTCGCCTTGCCGATATCGTGCAGCAAGCCCCCCAGCGCGAGCTGGCGGATCTCGTCCTTGGGCATGTTTTGCGCGCGACCAAAAGCAACGAGCAGCGCACAGACCCCTACGCAATGCTCGAAGGTGTAGTCATCGTGGTTTTTGAGACGAGCGAGCGGCAGCAGTGCGTCCTGATTGCGGAAAATCGACTCGACCATGCTGTCGACCAGTGGCTCGATACGCTCAATGCGCACCTGCTGGCCGAGCCGGATATCGTCCATCATCACCCGAACAATCTTGTTGGCCTCGCCGTGCAGTCGCCGGGCACGTGCCGTCTCGTCCTTGAGGTCGACAATGACCGGCTTGTCGGTCTGCTTGGTCGCGATCTCCTGCAGGCGGCGCTCCATTTCCGCATTGACGTCGGCCTGCGGCCGCGCCAGCCAGACGTCGGCGCCCTTGAGGGTATCGATGTAGACTTCGCGGATGCCCAGCGAAATGATCTTGTCCACCGTCGCCTGATCGCGCACGGCAAAGGCATTCGTCATGAAAGGATGATCAAGCCAGCCACAATTGAGATCGTGGATGTACATGCCCGGCAGGAGTTGTTCGGTGCGAATCTGCTTGATCATGCGGGGATTCTAGCAGGCCACCGCTATAATTTGCCCCCTTCCCGGTAGCCTGCCCATGATCGCCCTACGTCAAGTCACTTTCGCCCGTGCCGGCCGTCCGCTGGTCGTCGACGCTTCTGTTCAGCTGCATGCCGGATGGAAGGTCGGCGTCGTCGGCGCCAACGGCTGCGGCAAGTCCAGCCTGTTCGCACTGCTCGGCGGCGAACTGCACGCCGAGTCCGGCGATGTTGAACTGCCGGTCAGCTGGCAAATCGCCCGCGTCGCACAGGAAACGCCGGCCCTGCCCGACAGCGCGCTTGATTTCGTGCTCGACGGCGACAGCGAACTGCGCCGGGTCGAACGCGAACTGGCGGAGGCCGAAGCCAGGGGCGACGGCGAAGCCATTGGCCACCTGCACGCCCGTTATGGCGAAATCGGCGGCTATTCGGCCAAGGCCCGAGTTGCCGAGGTACTGCACGGCCTGGGTTTCACCGACGCCGACTTTTCCCGACCGGTCGCCGATTTTTCCGGCGGCTGGCGGGTACGCCTGAACCTCGCCCGCGCCCTGTCGTGCCGTGCCGACCTGCTGCTGCTCGACGAACCGACCAACCACCTCGATCTGGATGCCGTGCTCTGGCTGGAGCAATGGCTGAAAAGCACGCCGGCAACGCTGCTGCTGATCTCGCACGACCGCGATTTTCTCGACGCCGTCGTCGGCCAGATCATCGCCATCGACCAGCAGCGCCTGAACCTGACCAGCGGCGGCTACTCCGACTACGAGCGTGCCAAGGCGGCACGACTGGCAACGCAGCAGGCGGCTTTTGAAGCGCAGCAGCGCGAGATCGCCCACCTGACACGCTTCGTCGAGCGCTTCAAGGCCAAGGCGACCAAGGCGCGGCAGGCACAGAGCCGGGTCAAGATGCTCGAACGCATGGAAATCGTCGCTGCCGCCCATGTGGACTCACCCTTCCATTTTAGCTTCCGCGAACCGACCGCCCTGCCCGATCCGCTGCTGGTGATCGAGGGCGCCAGCGTCGGCTACGGTGAACGCGAAATTCTCGCCAAAATCGGCATGACCCTGCGCCCCGGCTGCCGCATCGGCCTGCTTGGCCGCAATGGCGCCGGCAAGTCGACACTGATCAAGCTGCTCGCCGCCGCCATCCCGCAGCAGGGTGGCGAGCGCAAGGAAGCCAAGGCGCTGAACATCGGCTACTTTGCCCAGCACCAACTGGAACAACTGCGCGAGGACGAGTCTCCGCTGCAACACCTGCAGCGACTGGAGCCGCTGACGCCGGAACAGGAGCTGCGTGACTATCTGGGCGGCTTCGATTTTCGTGGCGATATGGCCACCCGTGCCGTCGCGCCTTTTTCCGGCGGCGAAAAATCGCGGCTGGCGCTGGCACTGCTCATTCGCACCAAACCCAATCTGCTGCTGCTCGACGAACCGACCAACCACCTCGATCTGGAAATGCGCGAGGCGCTGACCTTCGCGCTACAGGATTTCGAGGGCGGCATGGTTTTCGTGTCGCACGACCGTCACCTGCTGCGCACCTGCGCCGACGAACTGCTGCTGGTCGCCGACGGCAAGGCCGAGCCCTTCGATGGCGATCTCGACGATTACGCTGCCTGGCTGGCGGCGCAGCGTAGTGCCGAGAAGGCACCGGAACCCGACGCCGTGGCCGAAAAGGCGGAGCGCCTGCAACAACGCGCCGAAGCCAAGGCCAACCGGCAGGCGCTGCTGGCCGAACGGCGCAAGCTGACGCGGGAAATCGAGAAACTCGACCAGCGACTGGCGCAATGTCAGGCAGCCAAGGCAGCACTGGACGCGCAGTTTGCCGATCCCGAGTTCTACGCTACGGTCGACCGTGAAAAGAGCGAAAAACTGCACAAGGACGCGGCGAACCTCGGCGATGAAATCGACGAACTGGAGCTGCGCTGGCTGGACCTGCACGAAGCCCTCGACGCCTTGCCCTCGCCGGACTGAGACCCGGACCCGGCGCCAGCGTCTATAATCCGAATTAGCTACTGAATTTGAGGGGGTTCGGATGCGTTTCTCGGCTGGAATGGTCTGGGCACTGTTGTGCATGCTTCTGGCTGCCGCCTGGCCGGCGCGCGCCAGCGACGCCGAACGCAACGCCCCTGCCCTGACACTGGGCATCGTCCCCTACCTGAGCACCCGCAACCTGCTGGCCATTCACCAGCCGCTGGCCCGCAGCCTCGAAGCCAACCTGCAGCAGCCGGTGCAGATCCAGACCGCCCCCGATTTCGATACCTTCGTCAAAAGGCTGGTCAGTGGCGATTTCGATCTGGCCATCGCGCCGCCGCACTACGCACGACTGGCGATCCGGGAGTACGGCTACCAGGCCCTGCTGGCACACAAGGCACCGATCCGCGGCGTCCTCGTCACCGCTCGGGCGCAGCCGCTGGCCAGCGCCGACGACCTGCGCGGCAAAACCATCGCCATCGCTGACCGCAGCGCCCTGCTGGTCATCGTCGGAACGGCCGCCTTGGCGGATCTTGGCCTGCGCGAAGACAAGGACTACCGTTTTGTCGAGGCGCCCAGCCATGCCAGCGCGTTGCATAGCGCCGTTTCCGGCAAGGCCGCAGCCGCACTGGTCACGCAGACCGCCCTGCTGCTCGCCCCCAACGAACTGCAGCGGGATGCGGTTATATGGCGTGAACTGGCCCAGATTCCGGGTCAGTTTTATGTCGCACACAACCGCTTGCCCGAGGCCCGGCAGAAGGCGATCAAGGCGGCCTTGCTCGCGTTCGAGCGCAGTACCGAAGGCCAGGCCTTCTTCGAAAAGACCCGCAACGAAGGCTTTCGCGAACCGACGGCTGTCGATAATGCCCTGCTCGATCGGGCGCTACCGGAGACCCGACGTCTGCTCGGGCCCGTGCTGCGTTGATGCTTACACGCATATTCACTTCGCTGCGGAGCCGGCTGATCGCGCTGACGGTCGTCGTCGAAATCGTGATGATCTCGGCCATTGTCTGGAACAGCCAGCGCCTGACCGAGGAGCATCTGGTCCGTCAGTTCGAATTGCGTCGAGCAGAAATCAGCCTCCTGTTGCAGGCCGCCATCGCGCCGGCCATGGCACAACGCGATTACGCCGCGATCAGCGATACCCTCGACAATGCGCAAAAGCTGCAGGGAATCAGCGCCTTGGTGATGTACGACGGCGAAGGCCAGCGCATTGCCTCGGCCAATGCCGACCGTATGGCCAACGGTGAGCACCTGCACGAATTCCGCATCCCAATCGTCCTCGAGCAACAGCGCTATGGCGATCTTGCCATCGGGATGGATCTGGGCTTCCTCGATGAGGCGCGCCGCGAGATCCTGCTGCAGAACATCGCGCTGGCAATTGTCGGCGTTCTGGTCTCCTCGCTGGCGCTGGGCAGTATTGCGCTCTGGCTGACGCGGCGACTCGCCCTGCTTTCCGACGCGAGTCACCGTCTGGCCAGCGGCGAAGCGTTTCAGCTAGTAGCGGGTAGCAGCAACGACGACATCGGTGAGGTCATCACCGCCTTCAATCAGATGGCCGGCAGCCTGGAACGTCGAATGCACGAACTGCAGGACGCCGAATCGCGACAACGCCTGCTGGCGACCACCATTGACGCCGAACGCGCCCGGCTGGATGCTCTGTTGTCGGCAATGCGCCTCGGCCTCGTTTTCGTTGATCCCGACGAGCGGCTTGCCTATCTGAACCCGGCCTTCGCCGGCCTGTGGACGGTCGACCTCGATCATCATCTCGCCAGTCTGCCCGTCGCTGATTTGCGCCGCTGGCTGGGTGAAAGCCTGAGCGAGAACAGCCGCAAGCAGCTGTTCGAAGGCGACGGCACGCCCTGCGAACTTCAGTTGCCCGAGGGTCGCCTCATCACCCAGCAGAGCGTGCCGGTGACCAGCCCCGGTGGCGGTACGCTCGGGCGGCTGTGGATTTTCGAGGACGTCACCAGCGAAAGGCAGATCGCCGAACGGCTGGTCTTCATGGCGGAACGCGATGCCTTGACCGGGCTGGCAAACCGAAGCCGTTTCAATGCCGAACTCGAGCGCCTGATCGGCCACGCCCAGCGCGATCCGGGCCAACGTGGCGCGCTGCTCTATTTCGACCTCGACGAATTCAAGACGATCAACGACACCTTCGGCCACCGGGCCGGCGACAACGTGCTGGTCCGCACCGCCGATGCGGTCGGCCGGCTGGTACGTAGTGACGAGGTCTTTGCACGGCTAGGCGGCGATGAATTCGCCATCATCGCCCCCGGCGCCGACCAGGCCGGGGCACAGGCACTGGCGGAGCGCGTCGTTCGCGCCCTGACCGGCCTGCATTTCGATTTCGACGGCCGGCGCTTCGCACTCACCATCAGCCTCGGCATTGCCCTGCTGCCCGATCATGCGCAGGATGCCGAAACGCTGGTCGCCCATGCCGATGCCGCGATGTACCAGGCCAAGCGCAGTGGCAAGAACTGCTGGCGACTCTACCGGCCGGAGCTGGACGAATCAGCGCACATGCTCAGTCAGCTCGGCTGGAATGAAAAAATTCAGGCGGCGCTTGCCGAGAATCGCTTCGTCCTGCATTTTCAGGGCGTGCATGAGACCGTCAGCCGCAACGTGAAGCACTACGAGGCGCTGGTGCGGATGGTCGATGCCGACAATCCGGATCAACTGATCGCCCCCGGCGTCTTCATCCCGGCAGCGGAACGCACCGGGCGCATTGTCGATATCGACCGCTGGGTGATCCGTGCCGCCATCGGCAAGCTGGCGGCAATGCCGACCTTGCCCGGACTGGCAGTCAACATCTCCGCACGTTCTTTCGATGACCCGACGCTCGCCGCTGTCATCAGCGGCCTGCTGGCTGAATACGGCGTCGCGCCGGAACGCCTGATCATCGAACTGACCGAAACCTCGGCCCTCGCCAATATTCAGGATTCCGAACGCTTCATCGACGACCTGCGCCGCCTCGGCTGCACCGTCTGCCTCGACGATTTCGGCGTCGGCTTCTCGTCCTTTGCCTACCTCAAGCACCTTTCGGCCGATGTGCTGAAGATCGACGGCATGTTCATCCGTAGCCTGGTGGGTAACCGCGAGGATCAGGTGTTCGTCCGCGCCATCGTCGAAGTCGCCCGCGGGCTGGGCAAAAAGACCGTGGCCGAATTTGTCGGCGACGCTGAAACGCTGGCGCTGCTTGCCGAGATTGGTGTCGATTACGCGCAGGGTTATTACCTTTCCTTCCCGGTCGGAGAAATTACCCCATCCTGATCGGGTAAAATCAGCGTCTTTCCGAATAATGCGCTGGGAGTTTAGCCGTGAAGATCGTCTGCCTAGACCTCGAAGGGGTCCTTGTTCCTGAAATCTGGATCGAATTTTCCAAGCGCACGGGCATCCCCGAGCTGATGCGGACGACGCGTGAAGAGCCGGACTACGACAAGCTGATGACCTATCGCCTGAACATCCTGCGCGAGCACAAGCTGGGCCTGCCGGATATCCAGAAGGTAATCGCCGAAATGGGCCCGATGGAAGGCGCCCGTGCCTTCCTCGACCAGCTGCGCGAGGATTATCAGGTCATCATCCTGTCCGACACTTTCTACGAGTTCGCTCACCCGCTGATGCGCCAGCTCGGCTGGCCGACGCTGTTCTGCCACTCACTGGAAGCCGACGCTTCCGGCATGCTGGTCAATTATCATCTGCGCATGCCGAACCAGAAGCAGGAAGCCGTGAAGCGTTTCAAGGAACTCAACTTCACCATCGTTGCTGCCGGCGATTCCTACAACGACACGGCGATGCTCGGCGAAGCCCACGGCGGCATCCTCTTCCACCCCCCGGAAAACGTCATTCGCGAATTCCCGCAGTTCCCGGTCGTGCTCTCTTACGACAACCTGCGCGCCGAAATCGACAAGGCCTTCGCGAAAGTCGCCTGACTTTCGCCCCCCGCTCGTCTGGCTTGCCGTCTCCTGAGGAGCCGGCGGCCGCGAGTCAGCACCGAGCCATCATGCATAAAGACCGCTTCTACACCCTGTCCGCCTCCTGCCCCGATCAGGTCGGCATCATTGCCCGCGTTTCCGGCTTCATCGCCCAGAATGGCGGCTGGATTCTCGAGTCGAGCTTTCATGCCGACGCGGTTGACGGTCGCTATTTCATGCGCATCGAGATCAAGGCAGACTCCTTGCCTTTCCTGCTCGCCGAGTTCCGCGAACGCTTCCGCGCCGAAGTGGCCGAACCATTGCAGATGACCTGGCGGATCAACGACAGCGCGGTGAAAAAACGCGTCGTCGTGCTGGTGTCGAAGCAGGAACACTGCCTCTATGATCTGCTGGCCCGCTGGCAGGCCAAGGAACTCGACATCGAGATCCCCTGCGTCATTTCCAATCACGACACCTTCAAGGGTTTCGTCGAATGGCACGGCATCCCCTTCATTCACGTGCCGGTGACCAAGGACAACAAGGCGGGCGCCTACGCGGAAATCCAGCGGATTTTCGATGACGTCCGCGGCGACACCATGGTACTGGCCCGCTACATGCAGATTCTTTCGCCGGAACTGTGTGAAGCGCTCTCCGGCCGCATCATCAACATCCATCACAGCTTCCTGCCCAGCTTTGCCGGCGCCAAGCCCTACCATCAGGCCTACGAGCGCGGCGTCAAGCTGATCGGCGCCACCTGCCACTACGTGACCGCCGAACTGGATGCCGGCCCGATCGTCGAACAGGACGTGATCCGTATCGACCACTCCGATTCACCGGAGGATATGGTGCGCTACGGCAAGGACATCGAAAAGACCGTTCTGGCGCGCGGACTACGTTATCACCTTGAAGACCGGGTGCTGGTCCATGGCAACAAGACCGTGGTGTTCCGCTGATGCTGATCCGTCGCGAAGATTCCTTGCTGCTGGTGGTCGACATCCAGGAAAAACTGGCGCCGGCCATTCACGATGCCGAGGCAGCAACTGCCAACAACGTCCGGCTGCTGACCGCCGCCGCTCAGCTCGCGGTGCCCGCCTTTGTCTCCGAACAGTATGTGCGTGGCCTCGGCCACAGCCTGCCCGCGATCCGGACTGCTGCGGTGAACGCCGAATTCTTCGAAAAAATCCACTTTGGCTGCGCCGCCGAACCGGGGGTGGTCGAGCGACTGCTCGCAACCGGCCGGCGGCAGATACTTGTCACCGGCATGGAGACCCATGTCTGCGTCCTGCAGACAGCCTTGGGGCTGAAGGCGCTGGATTTCGACGTCTTTCTCGTTGCCGACGCGGCTTCGTCACGGACCCCGGAAAACCGCCAGCTGGCCATCGAACGCATGCGCGCCTGTGGCGTGCACATCGTGACGACCGAGATGGTGCTCTTCGAGTGGCTGCATCGGGCCGGTACCGATGACTTCCGCAGCCTACTGCCACTGATCAAGTAGCTCCCGGCCGTTGCGCCAACGCCTGCCGTGGTTGCGGCTCGGCTGACCACATCCCGGCACGCTTGATTGCCGGACAAGATTAACCCCCAACCGCACAGCGTAAATTCGCACCCCACAAAAAAAGTGGGCACCCGAAGGTGCCCAAAGGGAGAGAGACTACGAATTCTTTGCTTAGTGGTGGTAGGCGCTTTCGCCGTGCGAGGTGAGGTCAAGGCCTTCACGCTCTTCGTCTTCCGGCACACGCAGACCGATAACGATATCGACCAGCTTGTAGGCGACGATGGAGACGACGCCAGACCAGACGACAACGGTACCGACACCCCAGAGCTGGGCGATCACTTGCGTGGTCATGTCGAAATCGCCGACCTTGTTGGCCACGTAGTCATAGACACCCGTACCGCCGAGAGCCGGATCGACAAACACGCCGGTCAGGATCGCACCGAGGATGCCACCGACGCCATGGACGCCGAAGACGTCGAGCGAGTCATCTGCACCGAGCAGCTTCTTCAGGCCATTGACGCCCCACAGGCAGACCACACCGGCGATCAGGCCCATGATGATGGCGCCCATGACACCGACGAAGCCAGCCGCCGGGGTGATCGCCACCAGACCGGCAACCGCACCGGAAGCAGCACCCAGCATGGACGGCTTGCCCTTCAGGATCCACTCGGCGAAGGTCCAGGACAGCGCAGCAGCAGCGGTCGCGACCCAGGTATTGACCATGGCCAGCGCAGCACCACCAGAGGCTTCGAGGGCGGAACCGGCGTTGAAACCGAACCAGCCGAACCACAGCAGCGAAGCACCGATCATCGTGAAGGTCAGCGAGTGCGGGGCCATGGCGACGTTACCGAGGCCGGTACGCTTGCCCACCATGTAGGCACCGATCAAACCGGCGATGGCGGCGTTGATATGAACCACGGTACCACCGGCGAAGTCGAGAGCACCCTTCTGGAACAGGAAGCCAGCCGTCTTGCCTGCAGCTTCAGCAGCAGCGGCATCGGTGTAGGCATCCGGACCAGCCCAGTACCAGACCATATGGGCCATCGGAATGTAGGAGAGCGTGAACCAGATCACCATGAAGACCAGGATCGCGGAGAACTTGGCACGTTCAGCAAAGGCACCGACGATCAGGCCGCAGGTGATGGCTGCAAAGGCTCCCTGGAAGATCACGAAAGCCAGTTCGGAGATGACGACACCCTTGGAGAAAGTCGCACCGACCGATTCCGGCGTGATGCCCTTCAGGAAGAGTTTGTCCAGCGTGCCGAAGAACTCGTTGCCCTCGGTGAATGCCGCCGAATACCCGTAGATCACCCAGAGCAGGGTAATCAGCGAGAAGACCGTGAACACCTGCATCAGCACCGACAGCATGTTCTTGCTGCGGACGAGACCGCCGTAGAACAGGGCCAGGCCCGGGATGGACATCAGGATGACCAGCGCAGCGCTGACCATCACCCAGGCGTTGTCGCCCTTGTTGACCACCGGAGCCGGTGCGGCGGCCGGCGCGGCTTCCGCGGCGGGGGCTGCTGCTGCAGCCGCAGCGGGTGCCGCCTCAACGGCAGCGGCTGCGACCGGGGCGGCCGCCTTCTCTTCAGCCCAGGCCGGCGCGCCGAAGGCGACGGCACTGACCAGGGCCAGTAATGCGAGTACGCGTTTCATGGTGCGCTCCTTAAAGGGCATCGGTACCGGTTTCGCCGGTCCGGATACGAATGACTTGTTCGAGATCGAAGACAAAAATCTTGCCGTCGCCGATCTTGCCGGTGCTGGCAGACTTTTCGATGGCCTCGATGACCTGATCGATATGCTCTGCCTTGACGGCGGCTTCAATCTTGACCTTGGGCAGGAAGTCGACCACATACTCGGCGCCCCGATACAGTTCGGTATGCCCTTTTTGCCGGCCGAAACCCTTCACTTCCGTGACGGTGATGCCCTGCACGCCGATGGCGGACAGCGCCTCACGCACTTCGTCAAGCTTGAACGGCTTGATGATGGCGGTTACGAATTTCATGAGATTTCCCCATTGAGATAAGAAAGGTTTGCTACGCCCCCGCCAGCGCCGGCCGGAGTACCGGCGGGGGTGTTTTAAAGCAGATTAGAAAGACTTGGTGAAGGACAGCACGCCCATGGTCTTGCCCACATCCTTGCCGTTCCAGCAGTACGGAAGCAGCTGATCACTGCAAGCACGTGCATTGGAATCGGTGTAGGACAGGCCAACGACGCCGAAGCCAACGTCCTTGGTCACGCCGAGCTTCCAGTCGGTGTAGGAGGCGTGGCTGTAGTTGCGGATCCACTGACGGCCAACGTGGGCATTGACACCCCAGCCGCTGCCGATGTCATAGTTCATCGCCAGATCGAGGTAGCCGCTGCCGCGAGTGGTTTCGCCATTCACACCCTGCCAGCCGAAGAGGTACGGAGAGACGGTGTAGTTGTACTTCAGAGTCAGGAACTTCCAGCCCAGACCAGCATAAACTTCGGTCGAGTTGGTGTCGTTCAGGTTTGCGACACGGTCACCCGGGTAGTAGTACTGCAGGGCGCCGACGTCGAAGGAAAAGTCGCCGACGCTCTTCTTGAAGCCGCCGTAGAAATCCCATTCCATACTGTTTTCGGTCTTGAAGCCTGTATCGCGAACCCAGTTCACGTTTGAAGCCCAGGTACCGACGTAGAAACCGGAGGCATGGCTGTAGTCAAAACCGCCTTGAATCGCCGGCTTGTGCTGGGTCTGGCTGATACCGCGGAAGATGTAGTTGCTGACAAGGCCGACGTTACCGGTGAAGGTATGGGCGCTCTCGGCCTTGGCTTCTTCAGCCGCCATGGCTGGGGCAGCAAAGGCGCCGATGAGGGCAACGGCGATCAGTGACTTTTTCATGTGGTCTCTCCTGAAATAAACAATCAATTAACAAAAAGAAATTTTGTGCAACACAGCAAAAGCATGAGCCGTGCCAGGCCGATTTTTTGATGTTTATCAAAGAAATTTGCCCTATATCGCCATTCACGCACCATTTTGGCGCACCAATTCGGTGCCGAGCCGATCCGGTGCGCACCAGCCGCGGGCGAATGGCGGGTCGGAGACGGCTACGACGCTGTGTTAAACTGCGCCGCCACGGAGGAAGATCATGCTCGACCCAAAAATCCTTGAAGAATTTAGTGCCAAGATGAGCGCTCTGCTCGCCAACTCTCCGGCGCGCGACATTGAAAAGAACGCCAAAGCCGTGCTCAGTGGCGTTTTTTCCAAGCTCGACCTGGTCACCCGCGAGGAATTCGACATTCAATCGCAAGTACTGGCCAGAACGCGCGAAAAGCTGAAGGCACTCGAAGCCCGCGTCGACGCGCTCGAAAAAGCCCGCAGCGGCAGCTAAGCCAACATGGCACTGGCCATCGCCCACAGCCGCGGGCTGGATGGCCTGAATGCGCCGGCAGTCACCGTCGAGGTTCACCTCACCAGCGGCCTGCCCAGTTTCACCCTCGTCGGCCTGCCGGATACCGAGGTCAAGGAAGCCCGGGACCGCGTCCGCGCGGCGATCATCAACTCCGGCTTCGAATTCCCGGCCAAACGCATCACCGTCAATCTCGCCCCGGCCGATCTCCCCAAGGAATCGGGGCGCTTCGACCTGCCGATCGCGCTTGGCATTCTCGCCGCCAGCAGCCAGATTCCTGCAGCCTCCCTGGCTGATTACGAATTTGCCGGCGAGCTCTCCCTCTCCGGCTCCCTGCGCCCGATCCGCGGCGCGCTGGCCATGTCGCTGCAGGCCGCTGGTGACGGCAAGGTATTCATCCTGCCCGGCGACAGCGCCAGCGAGGCCGCGCTCACCGGGCACGACGGCATCCTCGCTGCCGACTCCCTGCTCGCCGTCTGCGCCCACCTGAGTGCTCGCGCGTCGCTCTCAGCACCGTCTGCGGTGAACCTTGAAAACACGCCAAATTTGCCTGACCTGCGCGACGTTCGCGGCCAGCAACAGGCGAAACGGGCGCTGGAGATCGCTGCCGCTGGCGGACATTCCTTATTGATGATCGGCCCGCCCGGCGCCGGCAAATCGATGCTTGCCGCCCGCCTGCCCGGGCTACTCCCGGCGCTGCCGCGCGAAGCGGCGCAGGCCTCGGCCTCCGTCCTGTCGCTGGTCGGGCAGTTTCAACCCGCCCGTTTTGGCCAGCGACCCTATCGGCAGCCGCACCACACCGCGTCGGCGGTCGCACTGGTCGGCGGTGGCAATCCGCCCCGGCCGGGTGAGATCAGCCTTGCCCATCAGGGCATCCTCTTTCTCGATGAACTCCCGGAATTCGACCGCAAGGTGCTGGAGACCCTGCGCGAACCGCTGGAAACCGGCCGCATCCATATCGCCCGCGCGGCGCGTCAGGCCGAATTCCCGGCTGAATTCCAGCTCATCGCCGCCATGAACCCCTGCCCCTGTGGACACCATCCGGCTGCCCGCTGCCGCTGCACGCCCGACCAGATCGCCCGCTACCGCGGCCGCCTCTCAGGCCCGCTGCTCGACCGTATCGACCTGCTCATCGAAGTGCCCGCTGTCACCGCCGAGCAACTGGCTGCCAGTGCCGACGGCGAATCTTCAGCCGACGTGCAGCAACGCGTTGTCGCCGCCATGGCACGTCAACAGGTGCGGCAGGCGGGAAGCAACGCCCGCCTCGACACCGCCGCCATTGACCGGCTCTGCCAGCCAGACGCCGCCGGCGGCCAGCTATTGCAACGCGCGTCGGCCCAGTTGGGCCTCTCTGCCCGCGCCTGGCACCGCGTGCTCAAGGTCGCCCGCACGATTGCCGATCTCGCCGGCAGCGAGGTGATCAACGCCGCGCATATCGCCGAAGCCATCCAGTATCGCCGGCTGGCGCATGCCTGAGCAAAGACGCGCCACGCGCGGAATCGCCGCCCTGCTCGCCTCGCTGTCGGCGCTCGGCCCGTTTTCGATCGACACCTACCTGCCGGCTTTCCCGGATATCGCCAGCACGCTGGGCGCCAGCCAGCTCGACGTCCAGCAAACGCTCTCGGTCTATCTGCTCTCCTTCGCCGTGATGACCCTGTGGCATGGCGCCATTTCTGACCACTTCGGCCGGCGCCGGGTCATTCTCTGGGCACTGGCGCTGTTCGGACTGGCTTCGCTCGGCTGCGTCTCCGCCAGCCGCATCGAGCATCTCTGGTTCTGGCGGGCGATCCAGGGCATCAGCGCCGGCGCCGGCATCGTCATCAGCCGCGCCATTGTCCGCGACCTGTACGACGGCGCTGCCGCCCAGCGGCTGATGTCGCAGATCACCATGATGTTCGCACTGGCACCGGCCATCGCACCACTGATCGGCGGCTGGTTGCAGGTGCTTTTCGGCTGGCGTGCGATTTTTGCCTTTCTCGTACTGGCGACGCTGGCGCTGTTGGTTGCCTGCTGGTACCTGCTGCCGGAAACCCTGCCCGTCGAAAAGCGGCAATCGCTACGCCCCGCCTATCTCGGACGCACCTACTGGCAAGTGCTGACCTCGCCGCCTTTCCTGCTCGCTTGTCTCGCCCTGTCGATGAATTTCGCCGGATTTTTCATCTACGTCCTCTCGGCACCAGTCTTCCTGATGCAGCACCTCGGCCTGCCCGAAACCGCCTTTCTCTGGCTGTTCGGCCCGGCGATGGCTGGACTGATGGCCGGCTCCTGGACCTCCGGCCGGCTGGCGGGCAAGCTGTCGTTGAATCGCAGCATCGCGCTCGGCTACGGCATCATGAGTTCAGCTGCGCTCGGCAATCTGCTGCTCAATCTGGGTGCCACACCGGCCTTGCCTTGGGCGGTGGCGCCGCTGTTCGTCTACACCTTCGGCATGTCACTGGCGATGCCCTGCCTGACGATTTTCGCCCTCGACCCCTTCCCGGCCCAGCGCGGCCTTGCCGCTTCCTGTCAGACCTTCCTGCAATCGGGATTCAATGGCCTGGCCGCGGCGCTGATCGCGCCGATGCTGTGGGGCTCGACACGCAGCCTGGCGCTCGGCATGGGCGGGCTGATGCTGGCCGGCGGACTCGCCGCCCTTGCCCGTTACCGCTCAAGACTGCTGCCAGGGTAGGCCACGGAAACGCCAGCCACCGAGGGTGCCCCGATGAAAGTTTTCATCGAGATCGCCCTCGAAGCCTTCGAGCACATTGATCACCCGAGTGAAACCTGCTGCCTCCAGCGCCTCACCGGCATCCACCGAACGCCGGCCACTGCGGCAAATGAGCAGCACCGGCCGCGCCCGGTCGCCCTTGAGCACTCTTGCCACCTTGTCGGCAAAGCGCGGATCGATCTCCCAGTCCGGCCCGTCCTGCCAGGCGACATGCTCGGCACCCACCGGATGGCCGACATACATGTGCTCGATCTCGGTCCGGCAATCGACGAGGACAGCCTCGGGGTGGGCGAGCAGAAAGGCATGAGCGGCAAGGGGATCAAGATGCTGCATGGGCATATCGCTATGTTCGATGATGCCAATATTATCGACTGCCCCACTTCCAGCGTAAACTGAGTGCAATGGACTTGCCCGGAGCCGCCATGAAATTTTCCCGCTGGATCACTGCCGCAACCGCTGCCGTCGCCTCTGCCCTGCTGCCCGCCTGTGATGTCGTCAATCTCAAGGAAATCCGTCCGGGCGTCACCACCGCCGCCGAAGTGAAGGCCCGCATGGGCGATCCCGGCTTCATCCACCACGACAACGATGGTACGGCTATCTGGGAATACAGCCGGCAGCCACAGGGCGTGCATTGCTACATGATCGCCTTCGATCGCAAGGAGGTCGTGACGCGCATGGACCAGGTGCTGAACGACGCCAACTACGCGCGGATCGCCGACGGCCTGTCCAAGGATGACGTCCGCCGGATACTCGGCGCACCGGCCACCAAAGTTGTCTTCGACAACCTGCGTGAGGAAATCTGGGAGTGGCGCATCGAAGGCGTGCCATCGACGGAAGAAACGTACTTCATGGTGCATTTCGATACCGGCCACGGCGCCGTCAAGAAGACCTCGCGCCGCGTGGCGATGAAAGGCTAAATAAATCAAAGGCCTTGGCAGCGGGATGCGCTGCCGGTAAACTACTGCCTCTGCCGAGGAGCGCTGCGACCTTTTCCTGAAGGGCCAGGCTCGGCAACGATCAACGGCGCTCGCAAACCCTGATTCTGCCGGTTTGCGGCGCCGTTTGCTTTTGCGGCGCCGCGGACACTGACGGCGCTTTGCTTTGCCGAGGCCTTCCAAGAGGTGACCATGATCCAGCCCGACCGCACATCCGAACTCCAGACCCTGCTCCAGCAACGCCTGCTCGTCCTCGATGGCGCCATGGGCACGATGATCCAGCGGCACGGCCTGCAGGAGCGCGATTACCGCGGAGAGCGCTTCGCGCATCATCCGCACGACCTCAAGGGCAACAACGACCTGCTGGTGCTGACCCGCCCAGACATCATCGGCGGCATCCATCGCGAGTACCTCGAAGCCGGCGCCGACATCCTCGAAACCTGTACCTTCAACTCGACCGCCGTCTCGCAGGCTGACTACAACCTGTCGGAACTGGTTTACGAGCTGAATTTCGAGGGCGCCCGACTGGCCCGCCAACTCTGCGACCAATTTACCGCCGCCAATCCGGCCAAGCCGCGCTTCGTCGCCGGCGTCCTCGGCCCGACCTCGCGCACCGCGTCGATCTCGCCGGACGTGAATGACCCCGGCTATCGCAACGTCACTTTCGACGAACTGGTCGCCAATTACGTCGAGGCCACCACCGGGCTGGTCGAGGGTGGCGCCGACATCATTCTCGTTGAAACGGTCTTCGATACGCTCAATGCCAAGGCAGCGCTGTTTGCCATCGAAAAGTTCTTCGACATGGCCAAGCGCCGCTGGCCGGTGATGATCTCGGGCACCATTACCGACGCCTCCGGCCGCACCTTGTCCGGCCAGACCGCCGAGGCCTTCTGGAATTCGCTACGCCACATCCAGCCCCTGAGCTTCGGCCTCAACTGCGCGCTCGGCGCCAAGGAATTGCGCCAGTACGTCGAGGAACTCTCGCGCGTCTGCGACTGCTTTGTCTCGGCCCACCCCAACGCCGGCCTGCCGAACGCCTTCGGTGGCTACGACGAAACCGCCGAGCAACTGGCTGACGAAATTGAAGGCTGGGCGAAGGCCGGCATCGTCAATATCGTTGGGGGCTGCTGCGGCACCTCGCCGGAGCACATCGCTGCCATCGCCCGGCGCGTTGCTGCGGTGAACCCTAGAATTTGCCCAAAAATCGAACCGGCGCTGCGTCTGTCCGGACTGGAGCCATTCAACGTCACCCACGAGTCGCTCTATGTAAACGTCGGCGAACGCACCAACGTCACCGGCTCGCGTGCCTTTGCCCGGATGATCCTCGAAGGCCGCTTCGACGACGCGCTGGCCGTCGCCCGCCAGCAGGTGGAAAACGGCGCGCAGGTGATCGACATCAACATGGACGAGGCGATGCTCGATTCGATCGCCGCCATGGACAAATTCCTCAAGCTGATCGCCTCCGAGCCGGACATTTCGCGCGTGCCGATCATGATCGACTCCTCAAAGTGGGAAGTCATCGAAGCCGGCCTCAAGTGCATCCAGGGCAAGGGCATCGTCAATTCGATCTCGATGAAGGAAGGCGAGGCCAAGTTCCTGGAACAAGCCAAACTCGCCCGCCGCTACGGGGCGGCGGTGATCGTCATGGCTTTCGACGAAAAGGGCCAGGCCGACACCTTCGCCCGCAAGACCGAAATCTGCGGCCGCGCCTACGCACTGCTGACCAAACCGGCGAGTGAAGGCGGCGCCGGCTTCCCGGCCGAAGACATCATCTTCGACCCGAACATTTTCGCCATCGCCACCGGCATCCCGGAACACGACAATTACGCCGTCGATTTCATCGAGGCCACCCGCTGGATCAAGCAAAATCTGCCGCACGCGCACATTTCTGGCGGCGTTTCCAACGTCTCCTTCAGCTTCCGCGGCAACGACCCGGTGCGCGAGGCCATCCACACCGTCTTCCTCTACCACGCCATCAAAAACGGCATGACCATGGGCATCGTCAATGCCGGCATGCTTGGCGTCTACGACGATCTCGAACCGGCGCTGCGCGACAAGGTCGAGGACGTGGTGCTCAACCGCCACCCGGGCGCGGGCGAGGCGCTGGTCGACTTCGCCCAGACGGTCAAGGAAGGCAAGGCCAAGGACAGCGGCCCGGATCTGAGCTGGCGCGAACTCTCGGTCGAGAAGCGCCTCGAGCATGCGCTGATCAAGGGCATCACCGATTTCGTCGTCGCCGACACCGAGGAAGTCCGCGCTAAACTGGAGAGCGAGGGCAAACCTCCGCTGGCCGTCATCGAAGGCCCGCTGATGAGCGGCATGAACCACGTCGGTGACCTTTTCGGTGCAGGCAAGATGTTCCTGCCGCAGGTGGTCAAATCGGCGCGCGTCATGAAGCAGGCCGTCGCCCACCTCGTGCCGTTCATCGAAGCCGAAAAGGCCCGCACCGGCCTCGGCAGCAAGGGCAAGATCCTGATGGCGACCGTCAAGGGCGACGTACACGACATTGGCAAGAACATCGTCGGCGTCGTTCTCGGCTGCAACGGCTACGACGTCATCGACCTCGGCGTCATGGTTTCCTGCGAGAACATCCTCAAAGCCGCCCGCGAGCATGCGGTCGACATCATTGGCCTGTCCGGTCTGATCACCCCGTCGCTGGAAGAGATGGCCCACGTCGCCAGCGAAATGCAGCGTCAGGGCCTGCAGCAGCCGCTGCTGATCGGCGGAGCGACCACCAGCCGCGCGCACACGGCGATCAAGATCGCCCCCAACACCGAAGGCGCCGTCGTTTATGTGCCGGATGCCTCGCGTGCGGTCGGTGTCGCCACCAAGCTGCTGTCGTCTGAGCAGTGCGAGGGCTACAAGGCCGAAATCGCGGCCGAATACGAAGCCGTTCGCGCCGAGCACGCCGGCCGCAAGGGCGCTACGCTGGTGACACTGGCAGAGGCCCGCGCCAATCGTTTCACGTGGAACCAGCCGCACACGCCGGTCAAGCCGAAGCAACTCGGCCTGCACACCCTCAACCCCAGCCTCAGCGACATTTCGCTGCTGATCGACTGGACGCCGTTCTTCCAGAGCTGGGATCTGGCCGGTCGCTACCCGGCCATCCTCGAGAACGAAACGGTGGGCGAAACGGCGCGCCAGCTGTTTGCCGACGCCAAGGAGATGCTCTCCCGCATCATCGACGAAAACTGGCTCTCCGCCCGTGCCGTCTTCGGCCTCTATCCGGCCCGTGCCGACAACGAAGACATCATCATCTACGGCGACGAGTCGCGCACCACCGAACTCAGCCGCTGGGTCGGCCTGCGCCAGCAGCACAAGCAACCAACCGGCCGCTTCAACATGGCGCTCGCCGACTTCATCGGCGACAACGACTACGTCGGTGCCTTCGCCGTCACCGCCGGTCATCGCATTGAAGAGCGCGTTGCCGCCTTCGAAGCCGCCAACGACGACTACTCGGCGATCATGCTCAAGGCGCTGGCCGACCGTCTGGCCGAAGCTGCCGCCGAGTGGCTGCATCTTGAGGTGCGCACCCGCTACTGGGGCTACGCCCCGGACGAGGCCTTCACCAATGCCGAACTGATTGACGAGCAGTACAAGGGCATCCGCCCCGCCCCCGGCTATCCGGCCTGCCCCGACCACACGGCCAAGCGCAGTCTTTTCGCCTTGCTTGATGCACCGGCGAACGCCGGCATGAATCTCACCGAATCCTGTGCGATGACCCCGGCAGCAGCGGTTTCCGGCTTCTACATTGGCCACCCTGCCGCCAGCTATTTCGCCATTCCCAAGATCGGACGCGACCAGCTGGAAGACTGGGCAGCGCGCAAGGAGATGTCTATCAAGGATGCTGAATACTGGCTGGCGCCGCTGCTCTGATCACCGCCATGGCCCGCTATCCGCACATCCTCTTTGACCTCGACGGGACGCTGATCGACTCGGCGCCGGCGATTCTCGCCAGCTTTCGCGAGGCCTTCACCAGCACCGGCGTCACGGCGGTCCGCAGCATCGACGAGAGCGTGATCGGGCCGCCACTGACCGAAACCCTGCAATTGCTCTCGGGCAGCGATGACCCCGCCCTGATCGGCTGGCTCGCCGATGCCTTCAAGGCCAGTTACGACAGCGAGGGATACAAGGCAACCGCCGCGTACGCCGGCGTCGGCGACCTGCTGGCCCAACTCGCCGCGGCGGGCCGGCAACTATCGATCGCCACCAACAAGCGCATTCACCCGACCCGGCTGATCCTCGCCCATCTCGGCTGGCTGGACTATTTCAGCCATGTCTACGCCCTCGACCTGTTCACCCCGCGCCTGCCAGACAAGGCAGCCATGATCGCCCGCCTGCTCGCAGAGCAGAATATCCCCCGCGACCAAGCAATCTACATCGGCGACCGCAGCGAAGATGGCGAATCCGCCGATGCCAACGCCCTGCCTTTCATCGCCGTCACCTGGGGCTATGGCAGCCTGACGTCCGGCGAAATACGGCCCCACTGGCGGGCCGCCGATCTCCCCGCAACGCTGGCCAACCAGCTGCTCCAGGACTAACTCCCCCACAAGGCGATCGCGCAGCCCTGATCGCTCCAGCCCTTAACCCGGCATCCGGGTTCAGGCCTTTTCACAAGCACCCGGTGAAAAGAGGCGCACTATTTCGCCGCCTTCCGTAGTCGTGCAACAAATCACCCGTGCATGGCCGATGTAGATCTCTGTTGCGGCAGCAAGCGTTCCATGCCACGATGAACTTCATAGTCAGTTGGTGATCACAGCATTCCAACCAACTGATTTATATAAATTTTACGAATTTTTGGCATTTCGCCACGACCGGACTATGCCTTATCAATTTCATCGAATTTACAAGAATAATCGTCGCAGCATTCGCTGGGCGACGCGGCTACTCCTGCTCCTGCCGCTGCCTGGCTTGGCACAGGTCGTGCCTCCGTCATTGGCTCCCAACCCGGGGCAGATTGAGCGACAACTGGCGCCAGAGCCGCAACCCCGTGCCAAACCGGGAACCATCACCATCCCCATGCCCGACGAAAAGCCGGCGCAAGTCACCGAAGATGTCAGATTCACCTTGAGCAGCGTACGCATCGTCGGCGCGACACGCATTTCTGACAACGCGCTGAAGCCGCTCTATGCACCGCTGCTTGGCAGCAGCATCGGGTTCAACGACCTGAATGAACTCACTCGCCGCATGACCGCGTTTTACCGGAATGCCGGCTACCTTCTTTCACAAGCAATCCTGCCGCCGCAAGCGGTCGACAACGGCGAGGTTTCGATCCGAATTATCGAAGGTTTTGTTGATGGTTTCGAACTTAAGGGGGTCGATCCCGGCGAATTCCCGCTGATCGAGACCTACGCCCAACGCATCACCGAAGCCAAGCCCATCGATGCGGCGACACTGGAGCAAAATCTACTCCTGATGAATGACCTGCCCGGAATATCCGTGCGCGGGACCCTGCTTCCCGCCAAAGACAACAGCGGCGCGGCAAAGCTGGTACTTGAGGTAACACGCCTCCGGTTTGCCGGTGGTATTTCCTACGATAACCGCGGGGGCAATTCGCTCGGTCCATCGCGCCTGATGATGGACGCGCAGGCGACTAGTCTGCTGCGCGCCAACGATCGCACGCTGATCCGCGGGGTCAGCAGTGGCGACTCAAAGCTCAATTTCCTCTCACTCGGCCACGAACAGATGATTGGAAGCAGTGGTGGCAAGCTGGGATTCTTCACTAACTCCGTCCGTTCGCAGCCCAAAGAGCGCTTCTTTATCCCCCTGAAACAGCAGACCGAATCACAATCGTATTCCCTGCAATACGCACAGCCGCTCATTCGTCGCCGCGCCGAAAACCTGGCGATCAGAACCACTCTTGGAAGTTATGACGGCCAGACATCCCTGTTCGACGTCGTCGAGACCCGCGACGCCATCCGCTCCTGGCGCCTTGGCATGACCTATGACCTGGCGGACGCCTGGGGTGGTGTCAATCTGGTGGATGTTGAATACAGTCAGGGCATTCCCGGCTTGGGCGCCTCCAGCAACAACGACCCCATGTTGTCTCGCGCCACCGGCCGAGTCGACTATCGCAAACTGAACGTGTATCTCGCCCGGGTGCAGATGCTCGGCGCAGGCTGGTCAATCCTGGGGGCGGCATCTGCACAACATGCCTACACCGACCTCCTCGCCTCCGAACTTTACAGTCTGGGCGGCGAACCCTTCGGTCGCGGCTTTGACCCATCGGAGTTGGTGGGCGATCATGGCCTCGCCGGCAAAATCGAACTGCGATACAACCTGGCGCTCCCCGACCTCGGTATTCAGAACGCCATGATTTACGGCTTCCAGGAGGCAGGACACGTGCGACAACGGACACCGTTGGCCGGTACCGATGCCAAGGAATCCCTGGCCAGTCATGGCCTCGGTCTTCGCCTGCAGGTTGCGCCGCAACTGGCCGGCTTTGTCGAAGTTGCAAAGCCACGCCTGCGCGACGTCGCAACAGAGAACAATCAAAATGCCCGAATTTTCGCGGGTGTTTCGATGCGTTTCTAAATCAAGCACATCTCCATTGAGGGGAGAGCACGCATGAGCACTCACACCAAACCGTTCCAACTCAAGCCTGTCGCCGCCGCCCTGATCGCCCTTCAAGGCGGGTTCCTGCCGAACGCCTTTGCCGCACCGCAGGATGGCACGGTGGTTGCCGGCAGTGCCAGCATCTCACAACAGGGCCGACAAACGACCATCCAGCAGAATTCTGACCGGGCGATCATCAATTGGCGCGGGTTCAGTATCGGTGCTGACGAAGCCGTTCGCTTTTCACAGCCGACGGCAAGTTCGGCAACGCTGAACCGCGTCACCGGTGATCAGGTGTCGGTGCTTCTGGGGCGACTGGATGCGAATGGTCAGGTTCTGCTCATCAATCCCAATGGAGTCGTCATCGGCAATGGCGCAAGAATCGACGTCGGCAGCCTGATCGCCACCACGGCCAACCTGGCTGATCGCGACTTTCTCGCCGGCAAACTGAATTTCACCCAACCTGGCAAACCTGGTGCCGGCATCAGCAATTCCGGCAGCATCACCGCGGCGGAAGGCGGCCTGGTGGCGCTGGTAGCCCCCCACGTGCGTAACGACGGCATCATTCAGGCCAAGCTGGGCAAAGTCATGCTCGGGGCCGCAGACACCTTCACCATCGATTTCTATGGCGATGGCCTGATCAACCTGGCGCTCGGCGAACAGCACCGCGGTGCGCTGCGTGGCTCGGATGGCAAGCCGGTCGATGCCCTGATCCAGCAATCCGGTCAAATCATTACCGATGGTGGGAAAACACTGTTGCTGACCGCCGAGAATGCTGGTCGGATTCTCGACACGGTCATCAACATGGACGGCAGCGTTCGAGCCAACCGGATCAGCGAGCAGAACGGAAAGATTGTCTTGAGCGGGGGCGACGGCCGCGTGGAAATCGCCGGTTCGCTGACCGCCAGTGGTGACCACGGTGGTGACATCCGTATTTTCGGCGGCGACGTTCATCTCGCCGCTGGCGCCCGTATTGACGCCAGCGGGCAGTTTTCCGGCGGCAGTGTGCATGTCGGCGGTGGCTGGCAAGGTAGCGGAATACAGCAGAATGCCAACACCACCACAGTTGAGGAAGGCGCCACGCTCAGCGTTCGTGCCATTCAGCACGGGAACGGTGGCGAAGGCGTCGTCTGGTCGGACGGCCATACCGCCTATCGCGGCATGATCGATGCCCGCGGCGGCGACCAGGGTGGCAATGGCGGCCGGGTGGAAGTTTCCGGGAAGCAGACCCTCGATTTTGGCGGTCTGGTCGATGCCGGCGCCGTCAGCGGGACCGGTGGCTTTCTCTTGCTTGACCCTGCCATCATGAACATCGGCCTGGCCGAGGCATCGCTGATCAATCGTGTCCTCCGCCTGGGCGTAAGTACGGGGGTTACCGCCGATATCGACATCAACGTCAACAGCGCGATTGATGGCCGCGGTCGCATCGCGGGGGGCGGGCTGACCTTGTCGGCCGGCAACAACATCAATATCAACGATTTCATCATCACCAATCAGGGTGCCTTGTCGCTGAACGCCACAGGCGGTACCGTCAATGTCGCGCCGGGCAAGGGCGCCTTTACCGGTAGCGCTCCCATTAACATCTTGACGGGAGGCAATCTCGACCTGAAGGGCATGTACACCACCGGCCCGCTCACCGCCCGCTCGACCGGCGGTGCCCTGCGGGTTGCCGAAGCGCTCCCGCAAATGATTGGCGCCGTCGCCCTGCGCTCGGCACAGGCGCTGACCGTGGATCAGCCTATCGCCACCCATGCCGGTGGCGGCAGCCTCAGCCTGACTGCCGACCAAGGCGATATTGTCGTCAATGCCCAGATTGATGGACGAAATGGCGCTGCCAGCAGTGGTGCGCTCAATCTCAATGCCGGCAGCAATGTGGTGATCAATCAGCACCTGCTCACCCAGAACGCCCCGATTAACGTAAGCGCCCTTGGGGGAACGGTTACACAGGCCAGCGGCAAAGCCTTGTACGCCGGGAATGGTACGATCAACGTCACTGCCGGCGGCAACCTCACCAGCGGCCTCTACGACACCTCCGGTCCGCTCAACCTGCGCTCCAGCGCCGGTTCGCTGACACTGGCAAACGGTATTCCCGGCACCACCGGCAATACCAACCTGCGTGCCGCCCAGAATCTGACAATCAACGAGCCGATCCTGAACCTGGCCAATGGCAGCACCCTGTCACTGACTTCGGATAGCGGCAATATCGTCATCAATGGCCAGATCGATGGCCGCAATGGGAACAGCATCACCAGCGGCGCACTGCTCGTTGATGCCGGTCAAGGCATCCAGCTGAATGAAAGCATCGTCAGCCAGAACGGCAGTCTTTCCCTGACTGCTCGCACCGGGACTGTCACCCCAGCCACCGGTAAAGGCCTTTTTGCTGGCAGCGGCCCGATTACGGTCGCGTCGGGCGCGGCACTGACCACAGGTATCTATCAGACCACGGGGTTACTCTCCTTGCGCTCCACGGGCAGCAGCCTGACGGTCGGCGAAAAACTAAGTGAAACGCTAGGGAACGTTGCCTTGCGCGCTGCAACCGATGTGAACCTGAACCAACCCATCACCAACATCCGCAATGGCTCCAGCCTGTCGGTGGTCGCGGATACCGGCAGCATCAATATAAACACCCGAATCGATGCCCAGGATGCCGCATCCGGATTGACACCCGTTGCCGGTGGCGCTGTCACAATGACAGCGGGCAACAACATCAATGTCAACGAAACGATTGTCACCAACAACGGCGAGGTCAGCCTGACTGCAACCAACGGTTCGGTCATCTTCTCCAACGGCGGCACGAACGGCTCCGGCAACAAGAAGATCATGACCGGCACAGCACCGATCACCGTCAGTTCGGGGGGTAATTTCACCACCGGTACCGCACCCACCACCGGATTGACATTCGACATGGGGACACTGAGTGTGGCTCCGACCACAGAAGAAACGCTCGAGTTCATCGCAAACCAGTTGAAGCCATGGGTCACCATGGCCACCACCGGCAAACTGGCCCTCATCTCCACCCAGGGCAATGTCAGTATCGATGCCCCGATACCCAACACCACCGGCGAACTGGATATCCGCGCCGGAAACAATGTTGTGGTCAACGAAAAATTGGTCAATGAATCCACTGCACCGATCGGGATCACGGCCGGCACAGCCTGCACACTGGCCACCTGCCCGAATACGGCAACGCAAGGCACGATTACGGTCAACAACTCCCTTTCGGACCAGAATATCACCGTAACTTATCGGGTTAACGCCGGCCCCGTGACAAACGCAACATTCGGTGACAGCCCCGAAGTGGATGCCCGTCTGGGTAACCTGACCATGCGCGCCCATGGCGATGTCATCATCAACGAAAAGGTGGCCACCGGAGCAACACTGCGGATTTCCTCAACCGAGGGGTCACTTAGCAAGGGTGACATCGGCAATAGCCGCCTTAACTCTGGCGTCAGGCCTCAAGCCGTCTATCTCGAAGCCAAGCAGAATATCGGCACCAATCCTGGCAATGCCTTCTTTGTCGGCAATGCCGGCCTTGTCGACATGAGGACAACGGTGGGCGACATCTACGCCACGGTGCTTTCTCCCGGACAGCTTTATGTAAATGCAGGTCAGGATGCCCGGATAGCGGGTGAATTGGGCCCATTGGCAACCCTTGTCGCCGGTCGGGATGTCGATATCCGGACCAGTAGCACGGCTGGTCGAATCGATGCAACTACCGGTCGAGATTTCCTTGTTTCAGAAATGACGGCCAATCGAATCGGCGCTACCGTCGGACGGGATGCCATTTTTGCTGGCGCTGTAAGCCCAACGGATACTGCAAGCATCTGGCTGACCAGCGGCTATAACGGCAATGCGCTGAATATTGCTGCCGGTGGAAACATCAATTTCCAAAACTATGCTGCGGTCAGCATCATGGGGACCAATAACAGCGCATTAACTGGAGCCCAACCCAGCATGATTCTCGATGCCGGTGGGAACATCGACCTTGGTCACCTCCAGACTTATGGTGATGTCAGCCTTTCGGCCAACGGCAATATCAGTTTGCGCAACTATATTGGTCCCACGTTTACCACCACTGCAGATCCACTGAAATATTACTTTACCGCCGACAAGGGCGTAAATTCCCTTTACATTCAGGCCGACAATGCGGTTTCAATGACCGGCGCCCGCGCAGTGAACAACATTTACATCAGCGCAGGGACTTCATTCAGCGGCACCAAGGAAATCGTCTCGACATCTGGAACCCGCACAATCCTTCAGGGTGGCACACCGGTTACCTATACCACTACAGGTATCGACACCGTAGCGCAATTGAAACCACCGGGAGCAGTTGCGCCGGCGATCATTCCCGGCCCGATGGTCAATCCGCCGCCCCCGCCCGCCGCCGTTTCGGCGCTGCCTTTCGCCAATCCGGGCAGCGTCTCGGCCAGTGCGCCCGGTGCCGCCGGCGCCATCGCCGTCTCCAATACAGCTGCCCCCGGCTTCTCCGGTGATCTCGAGGAAATCCCCTTGGTCTCGGAGACCGCAACCCGTGCCTCACCGTTACGCTCAATCGCCCAGCGGTTTGCTCAGGAAGACGAGGCGCGTGACCAGGAGATTGTTCTCGACATCCAGAGCATTGCCCAAAGCATGGATTTTGGACGTGACGGCTCCTTCGTACTGGTCCCGCCACCCACCCGTCGCTAAACGACAGCCAATGGCCATGATCGGAGGCGCTCTCGCCTGCGGCCTTCGCTTACTGGCCGCGGCTTTGTTCGGGTGGCTTGCGCTGAGCCCCCCCGTCGCTGCCCGGGAACCGAGTGAACTGCCGATATTGCGCATCGAGACCGGCATGCACACGACCATCATCCGCCGCCTGGTGGTGGACCGCGAGCGTAATCGCCTGCTCACGGCCGCGGATGACAAGACTATCCGGGTCTGGCAGATGCCGCAGGCCCGGCTGCTTTCGATCATTCGCCCGCCCATCGATGCCGGGCACGAGGGGCGTATTTTCGGTCTGGCCGTGTCACCGGATGGGAAAACGGTCGCGGCGGCTGGCTGGACGGGCTGGGATTGGGACGGCAAGGCGTCGATCTACTTGTTCGAGACCCTGACTGGCAAGATGCTCAAGCGGTTTGGCGGGTTTCCCAACGCGGTCAGCGGACTGATCTGGCACCCGGATGGGCAACACCTGATCGTCGGCTTGCAAGGCAATGCCGGCCTGCGGGTGCTTCGTACCAGCGACGGCAGTCCCGTGGCCGAAGATCTTCAGTACAAGGACAAGATCATGGATCTTGACCTTGCCGCGAATGGCCGGCTGGCGGTTGTCGCCCTGGACGGCATGCTCCGCATTTATGATCCCGCATTCCGCCTGATCGGTCGCAAGACGGTTCCCGGTGGCAAACACCCGTCGGCAGTCCGCTTTTCACCGGACAGCAACCTGATCGCAGTGTCCGTGGTCGACCAGCCAGCAATCACCCTGTTCGATGCCCGGAACCTGAGCCTGGCCGATCAGCAGCCCGCCACCCAGGATCTGCGCAATCTTGCCGGCTTCACCAGCCTGGCCTGGTCGTCAGATGGCGAACGTCTTTACGCCGGCGGTGATTACCGGGGCGATGGCCAAAACCCGCTCTACCTGTGGCCCAGCCGTGGGACTGGCCAGCGGCAGGACATTCCATTGGCGCGCGCCCGGATCAACGAACTGCAACAACTTCCGGGGAACCTGATCGCCTACGCCACCGAAGACCCTGGCCTTGGCCAGATCGGCCCTGACCAGCGCATCCATGGCTTCCGTGGTCCCGATGTACTCGATTTCAGTCGATCGCAAGGCCGAATCGAGCTCTCCGACGATGGCAGCGTGGTCCGCTACCCCGTTGCGAATGGAAGGCAGCACACGTTTTCCATTTTCGGCCCCGGGGACCAAGCCCTCGAAAAGCTCCAGGCCCTCCCCCTGCGCAAACCCCGGCTAAGTTCGCCACAGGTTCAGGTTGCGGATTGGCAAAACAGCTACAAGGCAACCATCAATGGCAAACTGCCCGCTCTTGATGACTACGAAATGGTCCGCAGCTATGCCCTGGCGGCCGATGGTCGCTCGGTTTTGCTCGGCACAGAATGGGGCCTGCGCCGATATGATGCTTCAGCCCGCCTGCTCTGGCAGGTGCCACTGCCTGCGGTCGCCTGGAGCGTCAGCGCCAGTGAAAACGGTAAATTTGCGCTGGCTGCGCTTTCCGATGGCACATTGCGCTGGTTCGAGATGGCGCAAGGGCGCGAGGTACTCGCCTACTTCCCTCATGCCAATGGCAAGGACTGGATTGCATGGACACCTGAGGGCTACTACCAGTCATCCGTCTATGGCGACAACTTCGTCGGCTGGCACCTGAATCGCGGCAAGGACAAAGCCGCGGACTTCTTTCGCGCGGTACAGTTCGAACGCCTCCTCTATCGACCGGACGTCGTCACCAGCACCTTCAATGCAATCTCGCCGAACAAGAATTTTCGTTTGACGGCCCCGCCTGCGAACACCGATTTCCGGATCGCCCAGCTTCTCGCGTTCACGCCGGCACGCGTCGGGCTGCACCTTGAACGCCTGCAGACCACGGACGACAAGGCCCGGGCCAGCCTGCGACTGGAGGTTGAAAAAGGCGGTTTGCCGATGAATGACTACACGGTGTTCGTGAATGGCATTCCGGTGACGCCTTATCGCGACCGGCAGCTTTCCGGCAAGGAGCGGGAGGGCTTCGTCCGCCAGCTGGAGCTCGATCTCTATGGAGACGACAATTTCATCCGCGTCGAAACGGGCCACGGCAATGCACTGGGACTGGCGGAAGCCTGGGTCGGTTTGCCGAAATCATTGCCGCAGCCAAGACGTGCCGGTAACCTGTATCTGCTTTCGGTCGGCGTGAACACCTTCACAGGCCTGCCAGAGAGCATGCATCTCGAATTTGCCGCGCAGGACGCCAAGGCCATCAGCCAGGCACTAACCGAACGCGCTCGCCCTCTATTCAAGCAGGTCCATGTTCAGCTACTGAACGACTTTTCCGGTGAGAAACCAGAGCGCGCGGCGATCGTCAAAGCGCTCGATTTCGTTGGCCAAGCCGGCCCAAACGACACCATCCTCATTTTTCTGGCGTCGCATGGTGTCTCCGACCCAGCGGGCAATTATTATTTCGTCCCCCGCGACAGCCTGGCCAGCGAATTGAAACAACTCGGCAAGGCAGAGCCGCCCAAATCACTCATCGGCTGGCAGGTTTTTTTCGATGCATTGCGCAACGCCTCCGGGAAGCGGATTCTGGTCGTCGATACCTGCCACTCCCAGGCCATCGAAGGCCGTTTCGAATCGCACTCGCTGCTCAAGCGCTCGGCGGCATCCCTGTTTCCGATCCTCGTCTCGGCCCGTAGCGATGAGGAAGCGCAGGAATATCAGCCTGCCAAGCAGGGGTTGTTCACCTACTCACTGCTTCAGTCATTGAATCCATCGGCCGATGCCAACCGTGACGGCGCCCTCAGCCTGGAAGAACTTTTCGATTCGGCCCAAAAGCTGGTTGAGAAACTGCACGACCGGAATACCGGGTCGCAAACGCCCCAATTTCTGGCGCCCGCAGGCCTCGGAACTCGCCCGGTCGTTCTATTTACTGACCGCTGAGCAAACCAAGTCTGAGCCTCCGGGACTCACCGAGGTAACCGGCATTCCCGCGCCAAGCTGAAATTCGGTCAGAATTCGGCCTATGAACCTGATTCGACAATTTGATCTTTCACGCCATAACACGCTTGCCCTGAGCGGACGGGCGGCTGAATTTTGCGTTATTGAGGATCCCCGCCAGCTGGCCAGCCCCGAATTCGCCAATCGAGCACGCTTCATTCTCGGCGGCGGCAGCAATCTGGTGGTCACCGGCGATATCGACCGCCTGGTGCTGCAGATGGCCATCCCCGGCAAGCATCTGCTGGCGGACGATGACGATGCGTTCTACGTCGAAGCCGGTGCTGGCGAGAACTGGCACGATTTCGTGCAATGGACCTTGGCGCAAGGCTGGCCGGGCCTGGAGAACCTTTCGCTGATCCCCGGTACGGTCGGCGCGGCGCCGATCCAGAACATCGGTGCTTATGGTCTGGAGGCCGGCGACCTGCTGCATTCGGTCACCGCGTGGGATTTCAAAAAACGGGCCTTTTTTCAGGTTGACCGTAGCCAATGCCGATTCGGCTACCGCGACAGCCTGTTCAAGCAGGAAGGCTGGCATCTCGATGGCAGCATCGCCATCACCCGGGTCGCTTTTCGTCTGCCACGGCAGTGGCAGCCCAACCTGCGCTACGCCGACATCAGCCAGGAACTGGCTGCGCGGCAGATCGCCCAGCCAACGGCGCAAGATCTCGCGGACGCGGTGATCGCCATCCGCCAGCGCAAGTTGCCCGACCCCGCGCAACTCCCGAACGCCGGCAGCTTCTTCCACAACCCCGTCGTTTCAGCTGAATTCGCGGCGCGCCTGAAGTCGGAGTTTCCCACCCTGCCCTGCTATCCCCAGCCGGATGGCCGGATCAAGCTCGCGGCCGGCTGGCTGATCGAGCAGGCGGGGTGGAAAGGCAAAACCCTCGGCCCGGTAGGCATGTATGAAAAGCAGGCCCTGGTGCTGGTCAATAACGGCGGTGCCCGCGGCGAAGACGTGCAGCGAACCATGGCTGCCGTGCAGGCGGCAGTACGTGATCGCTTCGCCGTCGACCTTACTCCGGAACCGATATTTCTGTAACCGACAGGCAGGCAGCCAGACCGGTGGCCAGCGCATCCGCCATTCGCGCCTGACGTTCCGGATCGCGCAGTTCCAGCTCTTCCTCTTTGTGCTTGATCACGCCGGCCTCGAACAGCACTGCCGGCTGACGGGCGTTTTTGAGGACCACCAGATTGTCGTAATACCAGATGCCGTTTTCGGCATCGGCGGCGACATGTTTGCGGCCATGCCACGGGGTCGGTGTAAATCCCGCCCGGCGCAGCACCGCACCCAGCGTCGATGCGCAGCGCAGACTGCCGGCGAGGTCGGGATTATGGCTCGACACGAAGATGCCGAAACCACGCTTGACCTCGGTATGCGTCCGCTCGCTACCCTCCCAGACCCAGGGCAGCAGCCAGGATTCGCTGATCGAGTCGTGATGGATGGAGAGAAAGAAATTGCTTCCCTCGGCAGCCCGCGGACGGGCAATGAGGTTGGCGATACGGCCATCGAAATTGATCTCGCGCACCGCCAGCCCGCGCTCACGAAGCAGCGGGGCCAACACCCCGGCAAATTCGCGGTTGAAATCGTATTCATTGCGGCCACGGGCACTCACCGCTCCCGGATTTCTCAGATCATGCCCGACATCGAGGGCAACTTCCGGCGCCGCGGTGGCAGTTGCGGTGAACCCGAAAAACAGGCCAAAAACGGCAAACAATTTCATGCGCGAATTATGCGTCGAATTTATGATGTTGCTTCGCCCATCGCCGAGTCACGCCAATGCGCCCTCCCTTAGCCGCCGCCAGCCTCATCCTGCCCGCGTTCCTGCTCACCATCCCGGCCCATGCCACACAGAGTGGCGAAGCTGTCTATCAATCGGTATGTTCGCAATGCCACGCCCAGGGTACCGACAACGCGCCGGTGTTTGGCGACAAAAAGCGTTGGGGAAAGCTGGTGCGCGAGGGTTTGAATGATCTGGTCCCCGCCGCGCTGGCCGGCATCCGCAAAATGCCGGCCAAGGGCGGCAAGCCGGAACTCAGCGACAGCGAAGTCGCGGCGGCCGTCATTTATATGGCCAATGCCGGCGGCGGCAAGTTCGCCGAGCCGAGCGCCGATGACCTTGCCCGCTGGCGGCAGAAAGCCGATCGACGCGTCAAGAAATAAACCATGCCCGAACTGACTGTTTTTTCCCGCCAGACTCCCAATGCCGTAACCGACTACCCGCGGCCCGACCGGCTGGTACGCGGCAACCCGCAGCGCCAGACCTGGGAGCACTTTGCCAGCGAACAGGGCGATCTCAGCGCCGGCATCTGGTCCTGCGAACCCGGGGCCTGGAACATCGCCTTTGCCGACGGCAAGGACGAATTCTTCTGCATCATCAGCGGCCGCGTTCGCATTCTCGATCATCAAGGCCGGGGCGGTGAGTTCGGACCAGGCGAGGCCGGTGTCATCCCGGCCGGGTTCACCGGCTGCTTTGAAGTGCTGGCGCCGGTTCGCAAGTATTTCGTGGTGGTGGATAGAAATTCGCCGGTTGCGCTATAGTTCCCGACTGTCCTAGGGAGACAAGACATGAGTGACGATAACAATCATCCACGCGGCACCAGCGCCCACAGTCCAGACCTGAACTGGAGTCAGGTGCGCGAGACGGTGCTGATGCTGGAACTGGCAGCCGTGCAAATTGAATCGGCGATGAAGGACAGCGGTGCCTCGGTTGAGGTCCTCACTGACTCCTTCACCACCATGGCCGGCTACATGCGGATGATTTCCGACACCGTCCAGAGCCTGCCCGATCAGGGTGAAACCGGGGTCGCCAAGCAGAACCTCCTCGGTGTAACCGAGCACGTTTCCGGCATGGTTCATCAGGCGATCATCGCCTTCCAGTTCTATGACAAGCTGGTGCAGCGACTGGCCCACGTCGGTCTCAGCCTGGGTGATCTGAGCGATCTCGTCGCCGATGGCCGCCGACTGTTCAACCCCAGCGAGTGGGTCGAGTTGCAGGGGCGGATCAAGGCCAAGTACTCGACCCGCGAGGAAATCGCGATGTTCGATGCCGTCATGCAGGGGATGCCGGTGCAGGAGGCCGTGGACAAGTTCATGGCTGAAATGAAGGAAAAGAGCGACGACATCGAGCTCTTCTAAGCCCGGACAGCAACACCACACGCGTTTAGCCCAGCGATGCCAGCCCACGGCCAGGTCAATGCCGACGCACTGATTCAGGCGCTGGCGCTTGCCGGCGTCGGTTGCTGGACGGTTGATCGCCGAAGCGGCGCCGGCCGTGCCACCGGGCAACTCGGCACCCTGCTCGGACTGGACGATGCGGACCTGCCGGAAGACGTCGCCGGCTGGCTGGCGCGCACCCACCCCGAAGACCGCGATGCCCTGAGCCGTTTTCTGGACTCTGATTCGCCCCCGGGCAAGGACCATCCGCTCGCCCTTCGTCTGCGCCACGGCAACGGTCTCTGGCACTGGTTCGAAGTGCGGGCAGCTGACCTGACTGCAGACAGCAATCAGCGTCTGCTCACCTTCACCGACATCACCCGGCAGAAGCAGTCCGAAGCTGCACTGCGCGACAACCAGTTGCGCTACCGCGCCCTCTACACGGCCTCACCGCTGGCGTTCATTTTCTGGGACCGTCAGGGCCACATCTCGGAGTGGAACAATCGCGCCGAGGCCCTGTTCGGCTGGCAAGCAAGCGAAGTCATCGGCAAGCGCGTGCATCGACTGCTGTTGCCAGAAGACATCCATACCCGTTTCAGCGAAAGCATCCGGGCACTGATCCATGGAACGGGCAATGGCGAGTTTTCCGGCCCGGCCAACGCCAAGGATGGCCTGCGTCTGGAATGCAACTGGTACAGCGTCGCCTTGCGAGCGCCAAACGGCAGCCTGCTCGGCGTGCTGTCGCTGGTGCTCGATGTTACGGCGGATCACCTCGCCCGCGAGCGGCTGGAGAAGAGCGAAAAGGTATACCGCACGCTGGTCGAGACCTCGCCCGACGGCATCCTGCTGCTCGACATGAAGGGCCATTTCAAGATGGCCAACCAGCAGGCGCATCATCTCTTCGGCATCGACGAGATGGACGACCTCGCGGCGATCTCCTTGCGCTCACTGATTCCGCCCGGTCAGCACGCAGAATTTCTCGATGACCCCGAGGAGTTCACGGGCTTCATCATCAACCGCGACCTGCCGATGATCCGGCGTGACGGCAGCCAGTTTGATGCTGCAACCGCCTTCACCACCATCTCCGACTCCCGCGGCCAGCCCAGCGGCATCGTGCTCTTCGTGCGCGACATCACCGAGAAACTGCGCCTCGATCGCGAACTCGATGCCCACCGTCAGAACCTTGAGTCACTGGTACAGGCACGCACACTCGATCTCGAAATCGCCCGGGATGCGCTGGCACAGATCATCGACGGCAGTCCGGTGCCGACCTTCGTCATCGATGGCTCGCACCACGTCACGCACTGGAACGATGCCTGCGCCAGCATCGTCGGCATCCCGGCGGAAGACATCATCGGCACCAGCGACCACTGGCGTGGCTTCTACGCCACCCGGCGTCCGGTGATGGCCGACCTGGTCATCAGCGAAAATCCGGAAGCGCTGGAACTGCTCTATGGCAGCAAGTTCCGCCGCTCGGAGGTGGTCGAGGGCGCTTACGAGGCCGAGGACTACTTCCCGTCGATCGGGCGCTGGCTGTTTTTCACCGCCTGCCCCTTGCGCGGCAAGGATGGTCAGGTGCTTGGCGCGATCGAGACCCTGCAGGACATCACCAGCCGCAAGCAGGCAGAGATGGCGCTTTCCGAGGCCAAGCGCGCTGCCGAAGCGGCTGCCGCGGCCAAGGCCGAGTTCCTGGCCAACATGAGCCACGAAATCCGTACGCCGATGAATGCCGTCATCGGCCTGGCCCATCTGCTGCTCAAGACCGAACTCGGCGGCAAGCAGCGCGACTACGTCTCGCGCATTCAGGGGGCCGGGCAGATCCTTCTTGGCCTGATCAACGACATCCTCGATTTTTCCAAAATCGAGGCAGGCCAGATGCAGCTGGAGAACAGCGAATTCCGGCTCGATGACGTTCTCGACAAGGTCACCACCGTCGTCCTCAACCGGGCGCAGGAAAAGGGACTGGAGCTCCACTACGTCGTTGAACCGGATGTGCCACCGCACCTGATCGGCGATTCGCTGCGTCTGGCGCAACTGCTGATCAACCTGATCGGCAACGCCATCAAATTCACCACGCAGGGCTCGGTCACCGTCTTTTTCCGTCGCCAGTTGACGGTCGATGATCGCATCCGGCTGGAGGTCGATGTCCAGGATACCGGCATCGGCATGACCCCCGAACAACAGGGCAAGCTCTTCCAGGCCTTCAGCCAGGCGGACTCCTCGATTACCCGCAAGTTTGGCGGCACCGGCCTTGGGCTGACCATCTGCAAGCGCCTGACCGGCCTGATGCAGGGCGATATCTGGGTCACCAGCCAGCCCGGTGTAGGCAGCACCTTCAGCTTTTCGGTCACGCTGGGGCGAGGCAACGCTGTGCTTCCGGCGACACGGACTCGCTTTCAGAACGCGCTGGTGGTCGATGACAACCCGCTGGCGCGCAAGGTACTTGCCCGCCTGCTTGAAAAGTACGGCTGCAAGGCCAGCATGGCCGAGTCCGGCGAACAGGCGCTGCAGGCCATCGCCGACGCCGGCACGCCGTTTGACTGCATCACCATCGACCTCAACATGCCCGGCATGAACGGGCTGGAGCTGGCCGATGCCATCCGCAGCCGGGCGCCGAATTCGCCCCAACTGGTAATGGTGACGGCCGCTGACACCAGCCTGCTCGATGCCGATCCGCGTTTTAACAGCCTGCACGCGGTGCTGCACAAGCCGGTGACCGCTGCCCAGATCGGCCAGCTGCTGTCCGGACATGCGGTCTGCGATGCCGCGCAGACGGCCGATATGCCGCTCAAAGGCATGCAGGTGCTGCTGGTCGAGGATGTGCCGACCAACCGCCTGATTGCCACCGAAATGCTCGAATCCTACGGCGCCAGCGTCAGTACCGCAGAGAATGGCCGCATCGCGCTGGAGCGCGTGGCCAGCGCAGCGTTTGACGTGGTGTTGATGGACATCCAGATGCCCGAAATGGATGGTCTGGAAGCGACGCGACGCCTGCGCGCCGACCCGCGCTGGCAAAAGCTGCCGATCATTGCGATGACCGCCCATGCCTTCGAGGAGGAGCGGCAACGCTGTCTGGCAGCAGGGATGAACGATTTCATCACCAAGCCGATCGACCCGCCGCTGCTGCTACGAACCCTGGTCAGCTGGCGACCGGCAAAAACGGCAGCGCCGGAAATCACCCCCGCACCCTCTCCCGTTGCTCCAGCGACGACTCCTGAGGTGAGCTTCCCGACCCTGCCCGGTATCGACACGGTAGACGGCCTGCGTCGGATGATGAACAAGCCGCGACTCTACAAAAAGGTGCTGCGCGATTTCCACGCCCGCTTTATCGACGAAGTCGCGGCCATCCAGAGCGCGCTCGACGCCGGCGACACCGAAGCGGCAATGCGCCGCGCCCACAGCGCCAAGGGCTTGGCCGGTTCAATCGGGGCCGCCCGCCTGCAGTCATCGGCACTGGCGCTGGAAATGGCCTTGCGCGGCGAGACCCGCTACGAAAAAGAGATTTTGGACGAATTCGCCCAAGCGCTGAAAATCGTCATCGACGGCATCGGCAGCAATTTTGGCCTGACGCCACCGGCCGGCTGAAAGACTGATCCGCTCAGAAATCCGCCGACGCTTCCCAGACCACCCAGGCATCACTGCCGGCGCGAGCGGTGCGTTCGAACATGTCGATCAGCGGCCAGGCCCGCTGGCCAAAGCTGACCGGCGGCTTTTTCTTGCCGTCCTTGCCCTCTTCGTCTTCTTCCTCCGGTGGCTGGGCGGCCTGTCGGGCCGCCTCGCGCAAGGCTTCGGCGGCTGGCAGCATTTCCGGCTGGGTGAAGGTGCCGCGGGCGGTCGTTTCCTTGCCCAAGGCCGTCAACAACATCTTTGCAGTGTCGGCATACATCAGGACTTCGGCCGTTTCACTGGAATCGAATCGAACTAACATCTGGCGCTCCGTTGGGGTTGGCTTGGTTGTCAGACGACGGGTGCATCGTGCACAATGATCTGACGGGAGACAAAGCCATGGAAACCAATATTAACGCCAATCCCCTCGAGGTGGGCTCCGATGAACTGGAGCGTTATGCAATGGAGGAGTGCGTCAAGCGCCAGCGTCTGGAACACCGTGTCTCGGTGTTGATCCTGCCGGCGGGTCGCTGCGAGATGGCGATCAAGTTCGCCCGGCTCGGTGCCACTGTCACGGTGGCTGACGACTCGGCAAGACAACAGGAAGTTCAGGGCCGCATTCTCGCCAGCGGCCTCGGTGAGCAGATCCGCTTTCAGGCGGCGACGCTAGGCCAGCTGCCGGATGATCTGGCCGGCCAGCCCTTTGACATCATCATCGTCCGGCGTGGCCTTTGCGGCCTGCCCTACGACGCCGCCCGCCAGGTCACCCGGCAATTGCTGCTGCGCCTGCGCATTGGCGGCAAGCTCTACCTGTCGATCCTTGGTTTGCACTCGGAACTCGGTGAGGGCTATCAGGCTGCGGACACGCCCATCGACAAACGTTTCGCCCCGCTGTCTCCATCGCTGGTCAAGAAATACCGTATCCAGGGCGAGGTTTGCCTGTACTCGGAACGCGACCTGTTCATGCTCCTGCTTCAAGCCGGTGCCAGCGTCCTGCGTACCCTGACCACCACCTACGGCAACGTCAAGGGCATCGCCGTCCGGGTCTGATTTGCACATCGGTATTGACCTTGGCGGCACAAAAATCGAGGTCATCGCGCTGGCGGATGACGGCACCGTACTGCTCAGGCGACGCATCCCCACACCGCAGGGGGATTATCTTGGAACGGTGATGGCAATCGCCGGACTGGTCGAAGCCGTCGAGTTGGAACTGCATGAGCGCTGCACCGTCGGCATCGGCATCCCCGGCGCCGAATCACTGCGCAGCGGCCTGATCAAGAATGCCAACTCGACCTGCCTGATCGGCAAACCCCTGCGCCGCGACCTGCAGGCGCTCCTCCAGCGGGAAATTCGCCTGGCTAACGACGCCAACTGTTTTGCCTTGTCGGAAGCCGTCGACGGCGCCGGCCGTGATGCCGGCGTGGTGTTCGGCGTCATTCTCGGCACCGGGGTCGGGGGCGGCATCGTCGTCGATGGCCGCGTACTGACCGGCGCCAATGCGATTGCCGGCGAATGGGGTCACAATCCATTGCCCGGCGCCGGTGATGACGGACTGCCGCTGCCGGACTGCTACTGCGGTCGTAAGGGCTGCATCGAGACCTACCTCTCCGGCCCCGGACTCGCCGCCGACCATGCCCGACACAACAACCCCACTTCCGGAGCAAGCGCTCACATTGACGCAATCGCCATTGCTGCGATGACGGATGCAGGCGACCCGGCGGCGGAAGCAACGCTGGCCCGCTACCTGAACCGCCTTGGGCGGGCGCTCGCCGGTGTCGTCAACCTTCTTGACCCCGATGTGATTGTCCTCGGCGGCGGCCTTTCCGGGCTGACCCGGCTCTACCGCGAGCTGCCGGCAATCTGCGGTGAACACGTTTTTTCCGACGATTTCAGGACACCGATCCGGCCGCCTGTCCATGGGGATTCCTCGGGGGTCCGCGGCGCTGCGTGGCTGTGGAATTGATGGCATCATCCGGTCGATGAAGGTCTCCCTCTCCCTACCCGTATCCCTATTCAGCGGTCGTATTCGCCCCCTGCCCGCGTCCGGACGCCCGAGTGGCATCTACAAGCGGGCACTCACTTCGTCGATTTCGGTAAATTTTAATGGCTTCGTGGGCGACGAACAGGCCGACCTGCGAGTCCATGGTGGCCCAGAAAAAGCGGTCCATCTCTACCCGGCGGGTCACTATGCCAAACTCGCCGATGCCTTTCCGGAATGCGCTGCGGCGCTGGTCGCCGGCAGCATGGGCGAGAACATCTCGACGCCGGCACTCGATGAGCACCAGGTCCGTATTGGCGACGTCTGGCGCCTTGGCTCCGCCCGCCTGCAGGTTTGCCAGCCGCGCAATCCCTGCTGGAAGATCGACGACAAGTTCGGCTGCGATGGCATGGCGGCCTACATTGCCGAACATCGCCTGACCGGCTGGTACTGGCGCATCCTGACACCCGGTGTAGCTGCCCCCGGCGACGAACTCGAACTCGATACCGCAGCCGACGCCCCGACACTCGCCGAGGCGATGGCCCTCGCGGCAGCACACCGCCCCCCGCTGGCTGCGCTCCAGGCGCTGGCCGACCTGCCCGGTCTTGCCAGCCAGTGGCGGACCAAGATCATCAACCGTCTGGCGTGGCTAAAGACCCATGCCAACGATGGTTCCACGTGAAACCGGAGTCACCGTGACACACCAAGACACCCGCGGCCTGTGGGTCAGGCTTTTCCTTCCCTTCGCCGCCGGCTACTTCCTCTCCTACCTGTTCCGGACCGTCAATGCCGTCCTCGGCCCGGTCATCGCGCGCGAATTGCAGTTGGCCGACAACGCCTTGGGCCTGCTGACCAGTACCTATTTTCTGGCTTTTGGCGCGGCGCAGCTGCCGCTGGGGATGCTGCTCGACCGTTATGGCCCGCGGCGTGTCGAAGCCGGCCTGCTGCTGATCGCCGCTGCCGGCGCCTGCGTCTTTGCGCTTTCGGATGCGCTGGGCGGACTGGCCATCGGCCGTGCGCTGATCGGTCTGGGTGTCTCGGCTTGCCTGATGGCCTCGTTCAAGGCCTTCGTCCAGTGGTTCCCGCCCGAGCGGCAGGCGTCGCTGACCGGCTGGGTGATGGCATCCGGCGGCCTCGGCGCCCTTGCCGCCTCGAAGCCCCTGGAAATGACGCTGGCCATCGCCGGCTGGCGGGAAATCGTCGTTGCCCTCGCCGTCATCACCCTCCTCGTCGCCGCTGCATTGTTCTTCTTCGTTCCGGACAAGCAGGAGGCGAGTTCTGCCGGTGGTTTCCGCGAGCAAATGGCCGGCGTCCGAAGCATTTTCGGCAGCGCGCATTTCTGGCGCTACGGGCCGATGGGCCTAGTCTTCACCGGTGGTTTCATGGCGGTGCAAGGCCTGTGGGCATCGCGCTGGATGTCGGTGCTAGAAGGCATCGACGGTGCCGGCATCGCCGCCCGGCTGACCCTGATCAGCGGCGCCATGCTCGCCGGCTTCCTGTTCATGGGCTTCTTTGCCACCGGGCTGCAGCGTCGGGGCATTCGGCTCGATCGCCTCTATTTCTGGGCTATGGTGGTCGCTCTGGCCTGTTTTGCCGTGATCAGCCTGCAACCGACATTCGCCGGCAATTGGCTGTGGCCGATACTGGGTGCCTGTTTTTCGCTATCCAACATCTCCTACTCGCTGGTCGCCACCGCCTTCCCGCCGGCACTTTCCGGCCGCGCCAATACCGCGCTCAACCTGCTGGTTTTCGCCGGCGCCTTCGGCCTGCAATGGGGCATCGGCGTTCTGGTGGATGCGCTGCAAGCGGCGGGCTGGACGGTGGATACCGCCTACCGCGCCGCCTTCTTCACCCTGCTAGGTGGGCAAGTGCTGGCGCTCGGCTGGTTGCTGGTTTCCGGGCGGCGGCGCTGAGACCGCTAGATCGACATGCTGGACGAGGCCGGCTGCCCCGGCCTCGGTGAGATAAACCCCCGCCGCACGGATCTGACCAAGCAGCACGTTATCTGCCGATTTCAGCGAAAATTCCGAGTTCACCGCAGCCGTATTCAGGGCGCCGATTCCAGCGGCGGTCAGCGACTCGAAGCGTTCTCCAGACCAAAGCCCCAGCCGCGACCAGGCTGCATCCGCCTCGTCGATCCAGCCATTTCCGTCACCGTCCAGCTTTGCCAGATCGGCGAAGCCATCACCGCTGGCGACACCGAACAGTTCCTTGCCATCATCGGCCCGGCCATTGGCGTTGCGGTCAAAGACGAGAAATCCCGAACCCTCTCCCAATTTGGGAATCTGCTCAGCCCGCCCGTCGGCATCGAGATCAAACGAAATGCACTGCGCCAGCAATTCACAGGACTGTCCCGGATAACTGAGCACCAGCGGATCCTGCAGGCGGACGACGCCGGATTCCTCCTTTTCGCTTCGCGACACATGGCTGCGCGCCATGTCCACGGCCAGATCGAAGCGGATGCAACGGCCATCCGCCGTGCTCACCTCCCCCTTGCCGCAGACGCGGGTGGTTTCGGACTCACGGACCGTCTCAACCACTTTTCGCTGCCAGCCGACCTCTATCGATTTCCCCGTCGGGGCCGCATCGTCGCCGGCAACTGGCGTCTCGCAGGTGGCGAGTTCATTGCTGCACTTCTTGCCGTCGAGTGCGGCAAGAATGGCCTCGATCAGTGACTGCAACAGACGCTGGACACGGGCGGCCAGCGTCTCGGCACGGGCGTCGCGGTGCTCACCGAGATCACGCATAACCTGGCGAAACTCTTGTGTTGTCTCGATTTCAAGGCTTTGATGCCGGCTCGCCTCGCGGCTGGAGGTGAGTTGCAACGACGATTCCTGAATCTTCATGATGCACTCCTTGCGGTGATTGGGCAGAGATCACTGCAAGCCGCGTGCCGGTCAGAATTCGAGCGGATCGACCTCGATATGCCAGCGCAGCCGCGACGGCGCCTTGATGGCCTCGATCGCCTCGCGCCAGAGCGGTAGAAACTTCTGCAAGGCCGGTCGCGACATCGACTCGACCAGCAACTGACCGCGCTCCAGATTCGCCAGGCGGGCCATTTTCATCGGCACCGGGTCGTAGGCCATCACCTGATCCTGCGCGCAGACACAAGGCGCTGCCGCGGCCGAGGTCAAAAAAGCCATGGCATCGGCCATCGCCGGCGCTTCCGCACGCAATACGGCCTGGAAGGAATAGGGTGGGAAGCCGGCCTGCTCACGTTCGGCCAACTGCATTGCCGCAAATCCGGGATAGTCGTGGCTGGCGACAGCGGCAAACAGGGGATGGTCCGGGTACTGGGTCTGAATCAGCACCTCACCCCGCAGTTCGGCCCGCCCGGCACGGCCCGCGACCTGCATCAACTGGGCGAAAAGGCGTTCCGGCGCCCGCCAGTCGGCAGCAAACAGGGCTGCGTCCGCACCCAGCACGCCGACCAGCGTCAGCCTTGGAAAATCATGCCCCTTGGCGAGCATCTGCGTACCGACCAGGATATCGGCCTCGCCACCATGGATCTGCGCCAGTACCGCCTCCCACTGGCGGCGGGATTTCACCGAGTCACGGTCAACCCGAATAATGCGCGCATCCGGGAATTCCTCCTGCAACCAGCTTTCAACGCGCTGCGTGCCGCGGCCAAAAGGATGGATGTCCTGGTTGCCGCAGGTCGGGCAGGCGCGCGGCACCCGGTTTTCGTAGCCGCAATGGTGACAGCGCAGACGCTTGTCAGCCATGTGCAGTACGAGATTGGCGGCACAGCGGCGGCAACTCGACACCCAGCCACAGGCCGGGCAACACAGCACCGGCGCATAGCCGCGCCGGTTGAGGAAAACCAGGCTCTGCTCGCCACGCGCCAGGCGCGCCTTGATTCCCTCCACCAGCAGCGGGCTGACGCCTTCGCGCAGCGCCATGCGCCGCGTATCGAGCACCTTGACGGTCGGCAACGTGGCCTGCGGATTGGCCCGGCCGGCCATCGTCAACAGACGGTAACGGCCATGGCGGGCATTGCTCCAGGACTCCAGCGACGGCGTCGCCGAGCCGAGCAGAATCGGGATATTGAGTTGCGAGGCGCGAAACACCGCGATGTCACGCGCTGAATAGCGCATGCCGTCCTGCTGCTTGAAGGACGCGTCATGCTCTTCATCGACAATGATCATCCCCAGACGCGGTAGCGGCGTGAAAGTCGACAGTCGCGTACCGAGAATGATCGCGGCCTCGCCGCCGAAAGCAGCACGCCAGTTGCGCTCACGGGCAGCATCGGCCAGTTCGCTGTGCAGGGCAACGACGCCGGCCTCGGGAAAACGCCCGCGTACCCGTTCTTCGAGCTGCGGTGTCAGGTTGATTTCCGGTACCAGTAACAACACCTGCTGCCCGCGCTCGAGTACCTGCTCGATCAGGCGCAGATACACCTCCGTCTTGCCGCTGCCGGTCACGCCGAACAGCAGGTGGGTGGCAAACCCTGAGGCGGTATCGAGGGCGGACAGTACCGCCGCCTGTTCGTCAGTCAGCTTAGGTCGGGCGGTGGCCGGCAAACTGCGCGGCGTGCGCCCCTGGCGGCGTTGCGGCGGGTCGATACGTTTCAGCCCGGATGGCAGGGCCTGCAGGATCACCTCGCCCAGCGGGGCCTGATAGTAGTGGGCGGCAAAGCGGCAAAGGGCGAAGAAGGTTTCCGGCAGCGGCGGCAGATCACGCAGGATTTCCCCGGCCGGCTTCAGCTGCTCATCGGGCCATTCACTGGTTTCGGAAACCTCGACGATCACGCCGATACGCTCGAAACGACCAAAAGGCACGCGCACCCGATAGCCGATGTCACCCGAATCTGCCGCCTCGCACCGGTAATCGAAGAGGCGGTGCAGCGGTAAATCGAGCGCAACGCGGATGACAGGCATGGGGCTCCGGGTAGCTTGTCCACAGAATCTGTGGATAACTGTGTGGATGAAAATGCGCAATCCGCGCTAAGTCACCGTTTCGTAAGGCTAATGCCATCTTGCCGAAACATTGAGCAAGATGGCAACTGCTTTATATTCAATGACTTGAAATCAATCCCGGCTGTCAAGCCCTTCGCCGGAATTTATTGCGCAGGGCAGCAAAATACTGTGCATAAGTCGGGCTTTCGGCCCGCCTTATCAAGCCTGCTGACGCAGCTTCCGGCTATGGGCGTGAACAGTCTCGACCAGTGTCGTCACGTTTTCCGGCGGGGTATATTGGGAAATGCCGTGGCCGAGGTTGAAAACGTGGCCGGTGTTGCCGGAACCATAGCTGTCGAGGACCTTTCGGGCTTCAGCCGCGATGACCTCCGGACTGCCGAAAAGCACGTTCGGGTCAATGTTGCCCTGCAAGGCAACCTTGTCGCCGACGCGGCGACGGGCCTCGCCGATATCGATGGTCCAGTCCAGACCGACCGCATCGCAACCAATGGCGGCGATCTTTTCCAGCCACAAGCCACCGTTCTTGGTGAATACGATGCACGGGATGCGCTGACCGTCCTTTTCCTTCTTCAGGCCGGCAACGATACGTTGCATGTAGGCCAGCGAGAATTCCTGATAGGCCGCCGCCGACAGCGAGCCACCCCAGGTATCGAAAATCATCACCGCCTGGGCGCCGGAGTCGATCTGGGCATTCAGGTAGCTGGTCACGGAATCAGCGGTCACCGACAGGATCTTGTGCAGCAGATCGGGACGGCTGTACATCATGCCCTTGATGTGACGGAAGTCACTGGAGCCCTGTCCTTCGACCATGTAGCAGGCGAGTGTGTAGGGGCTGCCGGAGAAACCGATCAGCGGCACGGAGTTGTCGAGCGCGCGGCGGATCTCGGAGACGGCATCCATGACGTAGCCAAGGTGCTCGTAGGGATCCGGTGCCGTCAGGTTGTTGATCGCCCACTCCTCGCGCAGCGGACGCTCGAACTTCGGGCCCTCGCCTTCGGCAAAGTACAGGCCGAGCCCCATCGCGTCGGGCACGGTCAGGATGTCCGAAAAGAGGATGGCAGCATCGAGATCGTAGCGGGCCAGCGGCTGCAACGTCACTTCGCAGGCCATGGCCGGCGATTTGCACAAATTGAGGAAATTGCCGGCCCGCTTACGGGTTTCGCAATACTCCGGCAGGTAGCGGCCAGCCTGACGCATCAGCCAGAGCGGCGTGTAATCGGTTGGCTCCTTGAGAAGGGCGCGCAGGAAAGTGTCGTTGCGGGGTCGGCTCACGGTAGGCTCCGCCAAAATAATCGAAAGGCGGGATTATCCGCCTTTCCGTGCCGCGGGTCACTTGCGCTGGATCAGGAAATGATCAAACCGTCACTTGCGCCAGAAGTCCGGCGTCAGCACCACCAGCAGCGTAAAGATTTCGAGACGACCGAGGAGCATCGCGAAGATACAGACCCAGGTCTGGAAATCCTCCAGCACTTCGTAGGTGGTCGATGGCCCGACCACGCCCAATCCCGGGCCGGTGTTGTTGACGCTGGCGACGATTGCGGTGAACGCGGAAATGATGTCCAAACCGGTAAATGACAGGACCAGCGTCAGCGAGACGATGCTGACCATGTACATGAATCCGAAAGCCAGTACAGCAAACAGGATGGGCTGCGGCGCCACCTGCCCGCCGATGCGGACGTTATACACCGCATTCGGATGCATCGCCCGCAGCAACTCGCGATACACCTGCTTGTAGAGCAACAGTGCCCGCATCATCTTGATGCCGCCGCCGGTCGAGCCAGCACTGGTGGCGAAGCTGGACAGGAACAGCATCCACAGCGAGGCAAACATCGGCCACAGCGCGTAATCCTGGCTGGCAAAACCGGTGGTTGTCGCGATCGACACCAGATTGAAGGCAACATGGCGGAGTGCGGTTTCGACCTCGGGGTAGGTGCCCTCTTTCCAGATATAGATGGCAACCACCAGAATGCTCAACAAAATCACGCCAATGAACCAGCCGGCCTCGGGGTCATGGAGATAAGGCCGCAGCGAGCGCCCACTGACTGCCAGAAAGAGTGTGCCGAAATTCATGCCAGCAATCAGCATGAAGACAATGGCCACCAACTCGATCGCCGGGGAGTCGAAATGACCGAAACTCGCATCATGGGTGGAAAAACCGCCGAGACCCATGGTCGAAAATGTGTGGCAGACCGCATCAAACCAGTCCATTCCGGCCAGCCGATAGGACACGGCACAGGCCAGCGTCACCCCCAGATACACCAGCCACAGCCCCTTCGCCGTTTCGGCGATGCGTGGCGTCATCTTGGCGTCCTTCATCGGGCCCGGCGTTTCGGCCTTGAACATCTGCCGGCCACCAATCCCGAGCAGCGGGAGAATGGCAATCGCCAGCACGATCAAACCCATGCCGCCGATCCAGACCAGCTGATGCCGCCAGAGGTTGATCGACATCGGCAGCTTGTCGATATTGGCCAAAACGGTCGAGCCGGTTGTGGTCAACCCGGAAACCGTCTCGAAATAGGCATCGGTATGACTGATGCCGAGTTGCAGCATTAGCGGTATCGCTGCGAAGGCGGGCAGCACCGTCCACACCAGCACCACCATCAGGAAGCCGTCGCGGATTGCCAATTCGCGTTTGCAGTTGCGATAGCGGTACCAGAGCGCGGTACCACACAGCATGGTCAGCGCGAATGCCTCGTCGTAGGCGGTCTGGGCGCCATCGTTCACGGCGTAGGAAAGTATCAGCGGCGCCAGCATGGTCAGGCCGAAGAGCATGATGATCATGCCCAGAGCCCGGTAAACGGGAGCAAAGCGGGTCATCGTCGCCTCCTCAGAAGAAGTGGAAGCCGACCTGAAACAGCTTTTCGACCTTCTTCACCAGCTTCTTGCGGGTACAGAAGACGATGACGTGATCCTCCGCCTCGATCACCGTATCGTGGTGGGCAATCACCACCTCGCCATGGCGGGTAATCGACGTCCATTCGTCAGTCTGCCCGACGACCACTGCGTGCTCGAAATTGCGGACCAGCGCCGCAACGGTCACGCCGTGGGGCCAGTCGATCTGATCAATGCGTTTGCCGACCACCTTGGAAGTCTTGGCGTCGCCATGCGCCACCAACTCCAGCGCCTCGGCGGCACCGCGCCGCAGCGAATGCACCTCGGCGACATCGCCCTGACGGACGTGCGCCAGCAGCGTACCGATGGAAACGTGGGCCGGCGAAATACCGATATCGATTGGCCCGCCTTCGATCATGTCGGCATAGGCACGGCGGTTGATCAAGGCCACAACACGCTTGGCGCCCAGGCGCTTGGCGAGACTGCCGGACATGATGTTGTCTTCGTCATCGTTGGTCACGGCAAGGAAGAGATCCATCTCGGCGATGTTTTCCTGCTCCAGCAACTCTTCGTCAGTCGCATCACCGAGCAGCACCAGCGTCCGTCCCAGTTCATTGGCCAGCATCTCGGCGCGCTCCTTGCGGCCCTCGATGACCTTGACCTCATAGCGCTTCTCGAGCGACTTCGCCAGGCGCAAACCGATATTCCCGCCCCCGGCGATCATGATGCGCTCGACGGGTTTCATCATCCGACGCAACTGGCGTAACACTTGGCGGATGTGCTCCGCCGCTGCCAGCAGAAAGACTTCGTCGCCGGCCTCGATAACCGTATCACCCTCCGGAAACACCGGCTGATCACGCCGGAAAATCGCCGCGATGCGCGCATCGGTTCCAGGGGCCAGATGATCGCGCATGGATTTGATCGGCTTGCCGACCAGCAGACCACCCTCGTAGGCCCGTACCGCCACCAGACTGACCCGCCCCCGGGCAAAGTTGAGTACCTGCAGTGCCTCGGGAAACTCGATCAGGCGGCGGATATATTCGGTAATCACCTGCTCGGGACAGAGCGCGAAATCAACCGCGAAATTCTCCGGTGTCAGCAGGCTGGCATCTTCGAGAAAATCGCGGGAACGTAGCCGGGCGATCCGCGTTGGCACATTGAAAACGCTTTGTGCCAATTTGCAGGCAACAAGATTGGACTGGTCGCTCTGCGTCACGGCGATGATCATGTCGGCATCTTCGGCGCCGGCATCACGCAACGCCGAGGGTGTCGCCGCATTGCCGACAACGGTGCGGAGATCGAGCCGGTCCTGCAACTGTGCCAGCCGGGCGGCATCGTAGTCCACCACGGTAATGTCGTTCTCTTCCGAAACCAGGCCTTCGGCGACACTTGCGCCAACCTGTCCGGCCCCCAGAATGATGACTTTCATAACCCTCCCCCCGGATTGCTATGTGTTGTTCGATGCGTTGATTACGGTTCTTCGTGCCGCTTGCCGAGCTTGATGTCGAGTTGTTTCAGCTTGCGGTAAAGATGCGTACGCTCAAGGCCCGAGCGTTCGGCCAATCGGGTCATATTACCCCCCTCGAGCCGCAGGTGATGCTCGAAATAGAGCTTTTCGAATGCATCACGCGCCTCGCGCAAAGGCTGATCGAGCAGCGGCAGCAACGACGCCACTTGCGGCGATGCCTCGCTCTCCTGCGGCATCACCCGGCTGACGTCATCGGCCGATATTTCCTCATCAAGCGAGGTCAGTGCCAGATTACGGACCAGAGTGTACAAGGTCGTCCAGCTCGCCTCGGCATGGTTTTTCCAGGGCAGCGTCCGTAGCGCATTCAGGGCACTGGTCGAAAAACGCCGTGGCGGCACTTCGCCGCGCTCGACAAAATTGGACAGCAACAAACCGGCGATCTCCGGCAACTCGTCCGCGTGGCCAGCCAGCGGTGGCAAGGCCACCCAGACCTCACCCAGCCGGGCCAGCAGCTTGTGATCCCAGCCGGCCTCGGCCAGCACCGGGAAGGCAGCAACGCTGGCGGCGATCAGTTGCAGATTGAGCTTTTCCAGACGGTCGACCGCGAACGCAAGATTCATCTGCTGCATCTTGCCCAGCGCCGACAGATCCGGCACAAAAAGCACGCCACCGCTTATTTTTTCCAGCATTTCCTGGCTCAAGGCGCTGCTGACTGCCGACAGGTCGAGCCAGGGCGCGCGCGGCGGTTGCAGCGTGCGGGCACAGATTTCAGCCATGCCGCCCGTCGCCCCCTTGAGCAGAACGACCGGCGCCTTGGCTGCCGCCTGCTCGAGCCGGCGCTTAAACTCCTTGACGAAGGCCGATCGGGTAAAAGCCTCCAGCGTCAGTGGTGCACGCGGTGGTGGCGTATCATGCTTGAGCGCCTTCTGCACGGACGACAGCAGTTTCTGCAACGCAATCGGCTTTTCCAGGAAGTCAAAAGCACCAAAACGGGTGGCCTCGACCGCCGTATCGATGGTGCCATGGCCGGACATCATCACCACCGGCATGTTCAGTTGGCCTCCGGCATGCCACTCCTTGAGCAGGGAAATGCCGTCCGTATCCGGCATCCAGATGTCGAGCAGCACCAGGTCGGGCCGCAACTCGTTGCGCAACTTGCGCGCCGCCGTCGCGTTCTCCGCCAGACGGACGTCGTAGCCTTCGTCGATCAGGATTTCCGACAACAACTCGCGGATGCCGACTTCGTCATCAACGACCAGAATGATTGCCATTTTTGGCTTCCTCCGCTTTCACCAAAGGCAGCCGGATATCGATCCGGGCGCCACCTTCCGGTGCATTACTGATTTCCACACTGCCCTGATGTTCCTCGACGATCTTCTTGACGATGGGCAGGCCCAGGCCCGTCCCCCGCGATTTGGTCGTGACATAGGGTTCGAAAATTCTTGGCAACAGCTCGGCCGGAAATCCCGGACCGTTATCGCTGATCTGCAATCGGGCAAAGCGGCCACTCAGGCTGGTCTCGATCAGGATCCGGCCATCTTCGCGCCCTTCCAGCGCGTCTTCGGCATTCCGCAGCAGATTATGGATGATCTGGCGTAATTGGGTGGCATCGCCGAGCACCGGCGGCAATGCGCTGGTCAGGCGAATCTCTATGGTCGCCGACGAGCTTTCATACAGGCCCAACACCTCACCGATCAGCTCATTGAGCGCCAGCGGTGCCACTTCCGGTGCGGGCAAGCGGGCATAGTCACGGAAATCATCGACCATCCGCTTCATCGCCTGCACCTGATTGATGATCGTCTGCGTACCGCGAGCCAGCATTTCGGCATCGCCATTGGCCAGCTTGTCGGCCAACTTGAACTGCAGGCGCTCGGCCGACAGCTGGATCGGCGTCAGCGGATTCTTGATTTCGTGGGCCAGACGGCGGGCGACCTCACCCCAGGCTGCGCTACGCTGCGCTGCGATCAGCCGGGTCACATCGTCAAAGACCACGACGTCGCCGCCACCGCTGGCCTCCGGCAGCCGTGAGCCACGCAGCAGCAACACCTGCGGCATGCCGTTGGGCCGCTCCATCTCCAGTTGCCCCTGCCACTCCGGCTCCTCGGCCGCAGCAAAACTTTCTCGAATGAACGCGCCAAGGGCCGCCTGACGCGGCCATTCCTCGACGGCAACGCCGATCAGTGCCTCGAAGTCGTCATTGAGTATGGTCAATGCCCCTTCATTTACAGTACGCAGTACAAAGCGGCGGTCGAAAACCAGCACGCCGGCAGACAGATTGGCGAGGATGGATTCAAGGTAGCCGCGCGCGGATTCCAGTTCGGCGCGATGGCGCTCGGTTTCGCGTCGGGCATCGTCGAGTTGCCGGGTCATCCGGTTGAAGGACTGCGTCAGCACCCCCAGTTCGTCGCCGCTATACACCGCCTGCCGTGGCGAGAAGTCGCCCTGGGCAACTGCCTGCGTCCCTTCCGCCAGAATGTGCAGCGGCGCCGCCAGTCGGCGGGCCATCAGGTAGGCCAGCGCGAAAGCGCCGAAGAGCGCGACGAGCACAGTCAGGGTCAGCGTCAGCGCATAGATGCGCGTCAGTCCCTCGCGGGCCAGCTGCAATTCCTGATAGTCACGATAGACCGTCTGCACCGCCTCGGCATCCCGCGCCAGCACCTCCGGCACTGCCTGCGTTACCTGCAAGATACGCGGCTCCTCGAAAACCTCGCGCGCAGCCACGGGGACCAGCACCCGCAAGTGCAGATCGCCGCCACTGCCATCGACTGAAGTCACGGCGCGGGCGCTACGCGCCTGCTTGAGTTGCGCCTGCCCTGGCATTTCCGGCAACAGGTTGGCCAGCTCCCCGGTGGCACTGGACAGCAACTGGCCGCCGACCGAGAACAGGACCGCCGTCTGCACGCCCTTTTCTTCACGCAAGCGTAGCAGCGCCGAACGCCGCGAGCCTTCCTTGATGTCCGAGAGTTCCACCGCCATGCCCCGCGCCTTGTCGGTGAGGTCGGCAAGTAGGGAATCCAGCGCCGAACGCCCCAGATGAAGACCGGATTCCAGCGCCTTTTCAACCCGCACGTCGAACCAGCTTTCGATGGAACGGGTCACAAACTGCACCGACACGCCATAGACCAGCGCTCCCGGCAGCACAGCCACCACGCCGAACATCAGCATCAGGCGCAGCTTGAGTCGGGCACCGAAGACCTGGGCCTGGTAGTCACGCCACAAAGAGCGCAACTGCCAGCCGACCAGCGCCACCATGCCCAGCGCGAGGACCACGTTGAGGGCAATCAGCAGCGGGTAGTTGCGCGAGAAGATGACAGTATCCGCCGCCGTGGACATAAGCAGCAGGAACCACAGGATGCCCCCGATTGCGGCGACAAAGGCACCGCCGGCTGCGACAAAGCGCTTCACTTGGCCTCCACCGCGGGCGCCACGACATTAGCCGGCGCCGCTGGCGGGCTGGGCGGCACGGGTGGCGGGATCGTCGCTATCCAGGTTTTCCAGTCGGAGGCGAGGGTCCAGTCCTTGTTACCGAGCGCGGTGATTTGAAAGGGCCGTGGCAACTGGGTCAGGTCCAGCCGCAAGCGCAGGGCGGCCGGCACGGTGTCGCCAGCGCGCAGGGATTTATCGCTGCGCTCGACGACCAGCCAATTGCGCAGGCGCGAAAGCACCGCCAGCGCGCCACTCAGGGTCGAAAAACTCTGGTGCAGGCCACCGGTCGACAATCGGTATTGCCGCGTGAGCGCGTGATAGGAGAGGCTGAAGGTCTGGCTGCGGCTGGCCAGCTTCTCGTCTAGCCAGTACCAGCGCGGCCGGTTGATTTCGAATTCGGCGACAAAATAGAGCACGACGCCCTTGGTGACGGCCTCTTCCAGACGCGGATTGAGCTCGAAGCGGAAATCTGCCGACACCGCCAGACCATCGTCGACGGCAAGCAACTGCGGGTTGCTGACTTCGATTTCTGCGGTCCACGCCAAAAAAGGCACAAAAACCAGCAGCACCAGCCAGCGGCGCAGGTGCTCAGCCATGCTTTTCGAGCAGGCAGTAGAAAAAGCCATCGTGATCGGCATCGGGCAGAATCTGCTCCTCGTGGCAGGACTGGGCATCGGGCTGTCGAGACAGAAAACACGCTATCTGCTCGCTGTTTTCTTCCGGAAACACCGAGCATGTGGCGTAAAGCAGTTTACCGCCGGGCACGAGCGTCTGCCACAAGGCATCGAGGATACGCGCCTGCGCCTTGGCGAAGCTGGCGATATCCGCCTCCCGGCGCAGCCACTTGGCATCCGGATTGCGTCGCACCACCCCGCTGGCGGTGCAGGGCACATCGGCGAGAATGGCGTCGAATGGCCGGCCATCCCACCAGGTGTCGAGACGCGCACAATCTGCCGCCTTGACTTCGGCAGTCAGCCCCAGCCGTTCGAGATTTTCAGTCACCCGGCGGCAACGCGAAGGCTTGAGATCCAGCGCCAGCAAGTCCAGTGCTGCCTGCTCCAGCAAATGTGCCGTCTTGCCGCCCGGTGCCGCGCAGGCATCCAGCACGCGAGACCCGGCTGCTGGTGCCAGAAGTTCAGCCGCGCGTTGGGCACCAGGATCCTGCACCGACACCCAGCCATCGGCAAAACCGGGCAAACGCTCCACCGGCACTGGTCGGGCCAGCGCCAGTCCCCGGTCGCCGACCGGTTGTGCGGCGATCCCGGCATCCTGCAGGCGAAGTTGATAGGCATCACGATCGATTCGCCGGCAATTGACCCGCAGCGCCATCGGCGGCGGCTGATTGCCAGCCGCGACGACGCGCTGCCAGTCCTGCGGATAGGCAGTCTGCAAACGTGTTAGCCACCAGTCCGGTAACTGATTCGTCGCCACCGCATCCGCCGCCAGCGCCGCGGTCAGCTCAGACTGCTGACGCAGGAAACTGCGCAGGACGCCATTGACCAAAGCCTTGAAGCGCCCATTGGCGATCTCGCCGGCCGCGAGCACGGCCTGATCGACCACGGTATGCACGGCCTCCGGCCGTGTTTCCAGACGATAGAGCGCGACCAGCAACAGCGCATGCACTTCGGCTTCGGCAAGCGGCTTGTTGAGCAGATGCTGCAAAAAGCAATCGCCCCGACCATAAGCCCGCAGGCTGCCATAGACCAGATCCTGTACTGCCGGTCGCGCCTGTGCATCCACCCGGCCCAGCAGCCCGTCGGCAAGACTCTGGCCGGCGAAGACGGCAGCGTCGATACGGGCGGCCTGCTGCAAGGCATAGGCCAGGGAAGTCGAGGGCAGATGGTCGGTCGTTCTGGGCATAGGTGGAGATTATCGCACGCGGCATAATGCGGCGATGCGTCACTGTCTGAACCTCTTCTTGCTGCTCCTGCCCTGCCTGGCCCATGCCTGGAATGCTGCCGGCCATCGACTGGTTGCCGGCATCGCGTGGCAACAACTCTCACCCCCCGTGCAAGCGCTGATCGCCAACACGCTCCGCCAGCATCCCGATCACGAGCGCTGGCAGGCACGGGCCAAGACCGCTGCGCCCGCCGCCATTTTTGCCGAAGCCGCCATCTGGCCCGACGAAATCCGCAACGACCCGCGCTTCTATGACGAGGCGCGGGAAGCCCCGACCCCGCCGGTACCGGGCCTGCCCGACCATGCGCGGCACCTGAATTGGCATTATATGGACGTTGACCGTAGCGGTAAGGTGGTCAGCGGCCAGCTGGAGCGGCGCCTCAACGAACTCAGCCTGCTGCTGGTTGCCAATACCGAGACGCCCCACCTTGCCTGGGCCTTGCCGTGGATCAGCCACCTGGTCGCCGACATCCACCAGCCGCTGCATGTCGGCCACGCCGACGATGATGGCGGCACCGAGTTTGCCATCGAAAACCCGTTCAATCCGCGACTACCCTTTTCCAGCCTGCATCGCTATTGGGATGACCTGCCCGGCCCGCCCTGGCTGCGTGGCAAACGCCTCGACGAAGCCATCGCCCGACTGCTTGCCGAGCACTCCGCGCCGGCCTTGGGCAATGTCCGGCAATGGCGTGACGAGAGCCACCGCCTGCTCGCCACCGTCGTCTATCCCGAAACGGCCGGCACGCTGCTGCCAATCATCAGCGAGCCCTTTCACCAGCGGGCGCAGAAGGTGTCCGGGCGGCGACTGGTCGACGCCGGCTACCGACTGGGCTGGTTGCTGGAGCGCAGCCTCGCGCCACGCGTTTCACGTGAAACGCAATAAAATGAACGCATGAACGGTCTCCACCTGATTGCCGATCTCAAGAACTGCCGCTGCCCACCCCGGCAGCTGCTCGACGCCGTCTGGCTGGCCGAATTCTGCGTCGGCGCCTGCCGCCGGCACGGTGTCACCGTGGTCGGGCAGTTGTTCCATAGCTTCAGTACCGATCAGGGACAGCCGGCTGGCGTCACCGGCACCGTGGTTCTGGCCGAATCGCATCTGGCGATCCACACCTGGCCGGAACTGGGCGGCGTCACCCTCGATGTCTATGTCTGCAATTACAGCGGTGACAACAGCGCGCGCGCCCACGGCCTGTTCGACGAAGTGATTGCCGCGTTTGATCCGGCAACAAAAACCACACAGGCCGTCACGCGCGGCCGGCCCGGCGACTGATTCTTCGCCGCCGGATCAGGCGGGTTCGATATCGAAGCGGTCACCCACCTGCAACGGGTGTCCGGCCAGAAACTGCTGTACCGGCAAGCGCTTGCCGCCCGCCTTCTGCATTTCGGTAATCGCCAGCGCGCCTTCGCCGCAGGCAACGACCACCTGCTTGCGGTCGACGGCCAAAATTCGCCCAAATTCACCGTTCACCGCAAGCGGGCTTGCCTGCCAGAGTTTGACCGTCTGTCCGGCGAAACGCGCCTGCGCGCCAGGGAAGGGATTGAAGGCGCGAATGTGTCGGTCGAGCTCGCCGGCACTGCGTCGCCAATCAATCAGCGCTTCCGCTTTCTCGATCTTGTGGGCGTAAGTTACGCCCTCGGCCGGCTGCGTTTCAGCGGGCAGCGGCAAGGCAGCGAGCACCTCGACGATCAGCCGGGCACCCAGCGTCGCCAGTCGGTCGTGCAGGCTGCTGGTCGTGTCATCAGTGGCAATCGGGAAGGCCTCACGCAACAATACCGGCCCGGTATCGAGCCCGGCTTCCATCTGCATGATGCAAACGCCGGTCTCGGCATCACCGGCGAGCAGCGCCCGCTGGATCGGCGCCGCACCGCGCCAGCGCGGCAACAGTGAGGCATGAATATTGAGGCAACCAAAGCGCGGCATGTCGAGCACGGCTTGCGGCAGGATCAGGCCATAGGCCGCAACGACCATCACCGCCGAACCGACCTCCGCAAGCTTTGACTGCGCGTCGGCGTCCTTCAGGGCCTGCGGCTGGAATACCTCGATCCCGTGGGCCATCGCCACCTGCTTGACGGCCGAAGGCTGCAAGGCCATGCCGCGGCCGGCAGGGCGGTCCGGCTGGGTCAACACCAGGGCTACCTCGTGACCGGCAGCGATGATCGCGGCCAGCGCCTCGGCAGCGAAAGCCGGCGTTCCGGCAAAAATCAGCCTCATGCCGTCACGCGTGCCTGTTTGGCCAGCTTGTTACGGATGCGTGTCTGTTTGAGTTGCGACAGGTGATCGACAAAGACCTTGCCGTTGAGGTGATCCATTTCGTGCTGGATACAGACGGCGAGCAGCCCATCGGCCTGCAGCGTCTGCGTCTTGCCGTCGAGATCCATGTAGCGGACATTGACCCGCTCGGCACGCTCGACCTTGTCGTAGATGCCGGGCACCGACAGGCAGCCCTCCTCGCCGGTCTGCTGTCCGGCACATTGCTCGATGACCGGATTGATGAAAACGCGCAGATCGTTCTTTTCTTCGGAGGTATCGATCACCACCACCTGCTTGTGAACATCGACCTGCGTCGCCGCCAGACCGATACCCGGCGCCTCGTACATGGTTTCCGCCATGTCGGCGACCAGTTTGCGGATGCTGTCATCAATCTTGAGCACCGGCACGGCGATCTTTTTCAGACGGGGATCGGGGAAACGCAAAATGGGTAGAAGTGACATATCAAAAACCGAATAAAAGCTTGCTCGCTTAGGTTATTACGTGCAGAATCTAAAGCAATTTCCGAGAAATGGACGCATATTTCGAACGCTGCTGAGACAGCGACCCGACCAGCGCGTTCCACCGGCACGTGAGGTTACGACTATGGTTCGCATTATATCCGCGCTCATCCTGGCCGTGACGGCCGCCTGCGTCTCCGCCGAGCCGCTGAAACTGGTCGACAACCCGCCCGATCGCCACATTGTCGTTCCCGGCGATACCTTATGGGGCATTTCCGGCAAGTTTCTCAAGGAACCCTGGCGCTGGCCCGAGATCTGGCGGATGAACAAGGCCGAGATCAAGAACCCGCACCGCATCTACCCCGGCGACATCATCCTGCTCGACACCTCCGGTGGCGACCCGCGCCTGCGCATCGCCAAGCCGGTCAATGACAAACTGCAGCCGAAGGTTTACAGCCAACCGGTGCAGCAGGTCATTCCGAGCATTCCGCCCAATGTCATCGAGCCCTTCATCTCGCAGCCGCTGGTCATCGAACCGGGCGCTCACGACGGCCTCGCCCGCATTGTCGCCACCCAGGAAGACCGGATGATGGTCGGCACCGGCGACGAAGCCTTTGTCACCGGCATTCCCGACGCCAGTGTCGAAAAATGGAATGTCTTCCGCCCCGGCAAGCCGCTGAAGGATCCGGAGACTGGCGAAATCATCGCCCACGAAGCCTTCTTCCTCGGCAATGCCCGCCTGGTCAAGCCGGGTGAGCCGGCCGCCATCCGCATCACGCTGGCCAAGGAAGAAATCGCCCGCGGCGACCGCCTGCTGCCGGCCCCGCCGCCCAACATCATTGCCTACGCACCACACCGCCCGGAGCAGCCGGTGACGGCGCGCATCATGTCGATCTACGGCGGCGTCAATGAAGGCGGCACCAATTCTGTCGTGTCGCTGAACCGCGGCAGTGCCGCCGGTCTGGAAGTCGGCCACGTCGTCGCCCTCTATCGCAAACGAGTGTCGCAGGCCATCGACAGCGACGGCCGTCGCACGCAGACGCCAATTCCCGACGAGCGCTATGCCCTCGCCTTTGTCTTCCGTGTTTTCGACCGCGTCGCCTACGCGCTGGTCGTTGATGCATCGAAGTCGGTCATCGTCGGAGACGTCGCCCGCAATCCATGAACGAACGTGATGGTCTGGCCGCCTGGCTGCGGCTGACCCTGATCCCCGGGATCGGCGGCGAGACTCAGCGCAAGCTTCTCGCCGCTTTTGGTTCACCGGCGGGCGTCTTCGATGCCGGTCCGGTCGCGACGCGCGCGGTCGCCGCCAGCCGCGCCGACCTGCTCTTCGAGACCGACAATCAGGAAGCAATCGACAACGCCCTCGCCTGGGCCGAGCAGCCCGGCAATCACATCCTGCCGCTCGATCACCTGGACTACCCTCCGGATTTGTTGCAGATCGCCGACCCGCCTAACCTGCTCTACGTGAAAGGCGACCCGCACCTGCTACAGCGCCGAGCGCTGGCCGTTGTCGGCAGCCGCAATGCGACGCCGCAGGGAATACAGACCGCAGAAGCCTTTGCCAAGGCATTGGCTGCGCAAGGCCTGTGCATTGTCAGCGGTCTGGCACTGGGGATCGATGCCGCGGCCCACCGCGGTGCGCTGGCCGCCAACGGCGCCACCGTGGCCATCATCGGCACCGGTGCCGACCGCATCTATCCGGCCCGCAACCGCGAACTGGCGCTGGCCATTGCCGAGCGCGGCGCCATCGTTTCCGAATTTCCACTCGGCACACCGGTGCTCGCGTCCAACTTTCCGCGCCGCAACCGCATCATTTCCGGGCTGGCGCAGGGCGTACTGGTCGTCGAAGCCGCTCCGGAGAGCGGCTCGCTGATCACCGCCCGCCTCGCCGGCGAGCAGGGACGTGAAGTCTTCGCCATCCCCGGCTCGATTCACTCGCCGGTCGCCCGCGGTTGTCACCAGCTGATCAAACAGGGCGCCAAGCTGGTTGAAACCGCCAGCGACATTCTCGAGGAACTGGGCAGCCCGCCCCTGCCCGCCTCCGCACCGGAAGTTTCCCCCCAAGGAGATTTCCTTCGAGCTGCGGTGAACCCGGAAAACAACCCGATTCTCGAAGCGCTGGGTCACGATCCCTGCACACTGGACGATCTCGCCAATCGCACCGGACTGGGCGCCGACCAACTGCTCCCGGAACTGCTCGCCCTCGAACTCTCGGGGCAGATTGCCAGCCTCGCCGGCAACCGCTATCAGCGGCTTGTTTAAGCCCCCATATTAAGTAGACAACTTGCCAAGCCGCGCAGGGCGCACTTATCATGCCCCGGCACCCCCACAGGCAAACCCCATGACAAAAAAGCTGATCATCGCCGAAAAACCCTCCGTCGCCAGCGACATCGCCAAGGCGCTCGGTGGGTTCACCAAGCACGACGACTACTTCGAGAGCGAACACTACGTGTTGTCGTCGGCCGTCGGCCATCTGCTCGAACTGGCCTGTCCGGAAGAATTCGAAGTCAAACGCGGCAAGTGGTCCTTCGCCCATCTGCCGGTCATTCCGCCGCATTTTGCGCTGAAGCCGATCGAGAAGACCGAATCCCGGCTCAAGCTGCTCAACAAGCTGATCAAGCGCAAGGACATCGTCGGTCTGGTCAATGCCTGTGACGCGGGGCGCGAAGGGGAATTGATCTTCAATTACATCGCCCAGGCAGCCAAGTCCGGCAAGCCGGTGCAGCGTCTGTGGCTGCAGTCGATGACTCCCGGCGCCATCCGTGACGGCTTTGCGCACTTGCGCCAGGGCCATGAAATGCAGGGGCTGGCCGATGCCGCCACCTGCCGTTCCGAATCAGACTGGCTGGTCGGCATCAACGGCACGCGGGCGATGACTGCCTTCAATTCCAAGACCGGCGGCTTCCACCTGACCACTGTCGGTCGTGTCCAGACACCGACGCTGGCTATCGTCGTCGAGCGCGAGCGCAAGATCCGCGAATTCAAGGCGCGTTCGTACTGGGAGGTCGAAGCCGAATTCAAGACCCGCGCCGGCACCTACACCGGCAAATGGTTCGACGAAGGTTTCAAAGGCAAGGAAGGTGACGATCAGACCCGCGACGAACACGCGCGTGCCGACCGCATCTGGGAACAGCAAAAGGCCGATGCCCTGCGCGCCGCGACGCTCGGCAAACTCGGCAGCGTGACCGAAGAGGCCAAGCCGGAAACCCGCCTGTCACCCCTGCTCTTCGATTTGACAAGCCTTCAGCGCGAAGCGAACGCTCGCTTCGGATTCTCTGCCAAGACCACACTATCCCTGGCACAAGCCTTGTACGAAAAGCACAAGGTCCTGACCTATCCGCGTACCGACTCCCGCTGCCTGCCGGAAGATTACGTTGCCACGGTCAAGGAAACGCTGACGGTGCTGACCGGCGAAGGTGCCGGCAAAGGCCACGACGAAGTGCTGCTGGCCCGCTATTCACCCTTTGCCCACCAGATTCTGGCGCGCAACTGGGTGCTGCCGAACAAGCGCATCTTCAACAATGCCAAGATCAGCGACCACTTCGCGATCATCCCGACGCCGCAGGCGCCCAAAAACCTGAACGAAATGGAACAGAAGCTGTATGACTTCGTCGTCCGCCGCTTCCTCTCCGTTTTCTTCCCGGCCGCCGAGTTCCTGGTCACCACCCGCATCACCCGCGTCGAAGGCCATCCCTTCAAGACCGAGGGCAAGGTGCTGGTCAATCCGGGCTGGATGGCCGTGCATGGCAAGGAAGGCCAGGCCGGCGATGAAGGCAATCTGGTCGCCGTCGCCAAGGATGAAAAGGTGCTGGCCGAAGAAGTCACGGTCAAAGCAAACGAAACCAAGCCGCCACCGCGCTACTCGGAAGCCACCCTGCTTTCCGCCATGGAAGGCGCCGGCAAGATGGTCGATGACGAGGAACTCAAGGCGGCGATGGCTGGCCGCGGTCTCGGCACACCGGCAACACGGGCGCAAATCATCGAAAACCTGATTGGCGAGCAGTACATGCACCGCGAAGGCCGCGAGTTGATCCCGACCGCGAAGGCGTTCACGTTGATGACCCTGCTCAATGGCCTCGGTGTGACTGAACTGACACAGCCTGAACTGACCGGTGACTGGGAATGGAAACTCGGCCGGATCGAGAAGGGCGAATTCACCCGTGCCGAATTCATGCGCGAAATCGCCGAGATGACACGCCACATGGTCGAGCGTGCCAAGCAATACGAAGCCGACACCATCCCCGGCGATTTTGGCGTGCTGGCAGCCCCCTGCCCGAAGTGTGGCGGTCAGATCCGCGAGACCTACAAGAAATTCCAGTGCGGGGCCTGTGACTACGCACTGTGGAAAATCGTCGCCGGCCGCCAGTATGAGCCCGCCGAAATCGAGACCCTGCTCACCGAACGACAGGTCGGGCCGCTGACCGGCTTCCGCAACAAGATGGGCCGTAGCTTCGCCGCCAGCATCCGTCTCAATGACGACTTGCAGCCAGAATTCGATTTCGGTCAGGACCGCGCTGACGAGGCCAACGCCGAACCGGTCGATTTCTCCGGACAGGAAAGCCTTGGCAAATGCCCGAAGTGCGCCAGCAATGTCTATGAGCACGGCACCTCCTACGTCTGCGAAAAGTCCGTGGGTGCCGACAAGAGCTGTGACTTCCGCTCGGGCAAAATCATCCTGCAACAGCCCATCGACAGCGTGCAGATGAAGAAGCTGCTCGCTGACGGCAAGACCGACCTGCTCAAGGAATTCGTATCGAACCGTACCCGACGCAAGTTCTCGGCCTATCTGGTCGCACAGGACGGCAAGGTCGGCTTCGAATTCGAGAAAAAGGCGCCGGCGAAGAAGAAAGCGGCGACAAAAAAATCCACCGCCGACGCCGCCGGATAATCTGCTGGCGTGTCGGCTGGCCCACGGGAGGGGACGATGCCGAGGTTGGTACTCACTACCGCTACCATTGGTGTGTTGATGGCTTTCCAGGCCAATCCTGGCCACGCCGGCGAACTGGAAGAAATGCGGGCGATGTTGCTGGAAATGCAGCAACGCCTGCAGCAACAGCAAGCACGCATCGAACAACTTGAGCGGCAACAGGCGTTACCGCCCGCCGCACCTGCGCCGGCAACCCCGCTGGCATCGACGGTCGCTGCCGTCCCCGACGGCACCCAGAGTGCGCCATCGGCAAGCCCTCAGGCCAGCAGTGGAACAATCCCCGGCATTGATCCGAAGCTCGCCAGTTTCTACGGCCGGGTCGATGTCTTCCTGGATTACGGCACCGGCGGTTCGAGCGGATCGCGGCTGTCGCTTGAGTCCGGCGGCTATACCGGCAGCCGCGTTGGCGTCAAAGGTAGTCGCGAACTGACACCAGGCGTCCAAGCCATCTACCAACTGGAAGCTGGTTATTTCGTCAACAACGGCCGTCTCGGCCAGAGCAGTGGCGGCAATACACGCCTTTTCGGTCGCCAGGCTTATGTTGGCATCGAAGGCCGTCTCGGCCGGCTGACTGTCGGCCGGCAGTATTCACCTTACTTCATGCAGTTGATTGGCTACGACGCGCTGGAAAACGGCTATGGCTCGCCGACCAACGATGGCAACGTGCCGCCGGGGCCAACGCGCTACGACAATGCGCTGATCTATGCCACGCCCGATCTCGGTGGCCTGAAGGCCAGCGTTCTGACAGCCCTTGGCGGCCAGACCGGTGCCACCACGCACAATGCCTACAGCCTCTCTATGGACTTCAGCCGCGGCCCGCTGGCGATCGGCGTTGGCTACCTGTACGACGATCACACCACGGCACTTGACCGTAGCGCGCGCTACCTATTTGCCGGCGCCAGTTACAAACTCGGTCGCGTCCAACTCATGGGTGGCCTGTCGGATAACGACTACCGCCCTGATATCGGGCCAGACAGCGACTGGCGTAGCTGGTTTGCCGGTACCCGTATTGAGGCAACGGGCAGCGGTCAGTTGCGTCTGGTCTATGGCGAGGGCTACTCGCCACAGGCCGTGATCAATAACCGGGGCCGGGTGTTCTCGGCGACCTGGATCGAAACCATCAACCAGCAGTTCAAGGCCTATCTGGCGCTGTCGCGGCATATCAACTATCCGGGTTCAGCGATTGCCGCTTCGGGCACCGCCGCCTACGGCTACTACACGATCAATCCGGGCGACAACGCCACCGGGATCGCCGCTGGCGTGCAATATTTCTTCTGACGCCGGACGTTTCACGTGAAACGCCGGTCACCGGCGATACTCAGCGGACGGGCGTCGCCCCCGGCAACTGGCAGGAAAGCAGGGCCGCGCGCACGGCATCAATCGCCTGCGGCCGCGGGAAAGTCACCCGCCAGACCAGACCCACCGTTCGTTTCGGCTGCCGGCCGGCAAAAGGCAGCACCCGAACCATGCGCTCCCTGTCGATCAAGGGATCGGCCGCCGTGCTGGGCATCACCGCCACCCCGGCACCGCTGGCGACCATGTAGCGGATCGTCTCCAGCGAGCTGCCTTCCAGCGAATGCTCAAGTGCATCCGGCTCAGTCAGGCGCGGACAGGACTCCAGCACCTGATCGCGGAAACAGTTGCCCTGCCCCAATAGCAGCAGGTTCTGGCCGTCCAGTTCATCACCGATGACCGCCTCCCGCATCGCCCAAGGGTGATCGGCCGGAACGACGACACGGAAGGGTTCCTCGTACACCGGCTGCGCCACCAGCCCCGGTTCGGCGAAGGGCAGCGCGATGACGATGACGTCAAGCTCGCCGGCCTTCAACGCCGGAATCAGGTTGCCGGTGAAATCCTCCTTGAGGAAAAGCGGCATCCGCGGCGCCTCGCGGTTCAGGGCGGGAATCATCTGCGGCAGCAGATAGGGCGCGATGGTGTAGATGATGCCGACTCGCAGCTGGCCGCTCATCGGGTCGCCGGTGGACTGGGCGATTTCTTCCAGTTTCACCGCCTCATCGAGCACCCGCCGCGCTTGCGCGACGATGCGCTCGCCCAGTGCGGTAATCCGCACATCCGAAGCCGTCCGCTCGAACAAGGCTGCGCCCAGTTGGCCTTCGACCTTCTTCAACGCCACCGACAAGGTCGGCTGGCTGACGTGGCAGGCTTCCGCCGCCTTTCCAAAATGGCGCTCGCGAGCGAGCGCCACGATGTAACGCATTTCGGTCAGGGTCATATCGATTTCACCAGTTTTTCCAGGTCCACCGCAGACAGCCAACGCCACTGGCCAGGCGGCAGATCATCCGGCAGCGTCAAACCACCCACCGCCTCGCGATGCAGCGCCTCGACGCGATTGCCGACTGCAGCCACCATCCGCTTCACCTGATGGTACTTTCCTTCGGTCAAGGTCAAGCGCAACAGGTTCGGACCGGCGATCTCCGCGGCCGCCGCCGCAACCGGCACCGGCTCGTCGTGCAGCAGCACCCCGTCAAGCAATTGGGCGATCTGCGCGGCATCTAGTTCGTGCTTCGTTGTTGCCAGATAGACCTTGGGCACCTTGCGTTTGCCCGACGACAGCACATGATTCAACTGCCCGTCGTCGGTGATGATCAGCAGGCCGGTCGTGTCCTCGTCGAGCCGGCCAATCGGCTGCACGCCGCGCTCGCGCAGTTGCACCGGCAGCAACTCCAGCACACCGAGATGGTGTTGCGGCTTGCGCGAACACTCGTAACCGGCAGGCTTGTTCAGCATCAACACAGCCTGCTCCTGATACGGCCAATCGACGCCATCGACGGTGAATGCCAGGCCATCAGTGGGAAAATCGGCAAACGGATCGTCGCAGAGCACCCCGTTAACCATGACCCGTTCGTGACGGACCAACCCCCGGCAGGCCTTGCGCGTGCCGAAACCATGTTTGTGCAGGATGCGTTCTAGTTCCATGGCGGCGATGTTAACATTCGCCCATGCAATTCGAACATCTCATCGCTATCAACGACCCGCAGAATCCGCTGGTCACTGCCCTCTCACGCGATCAGGTCTGGGCCGGCCTGTGCCACCGTGTCGACAACCCTGTGCCCTTCCTGCCCGGCATGGTCTCCTGCACCATCGTCGAGCGCACGGAGACACACCTGCGCCGCCAGCTCAATTTCGGCGCAGCCGTCATCGAAGACAAGGTCACCCAGGCCGAAAATCACTGGGTCCGCTTCGACATCCTGCCCGGCGAGCAACATGCGGGCGGCAGCCTGACCATCACCATCGAAGAACCCGAACCCGGCGCCCTCTTCCTGCGCTTCGCCTACACCACCAGCTTCGCCGCGAACCCGAATTCGGAAGAACGGGCCTACATCGACTACATCAAGTCCGCCTATCACCAGTCCGACCTCGACTGCGTGCGCATCATCCGGACGCTGGCCGCCGACGGTACCGCCCAGTAGGCAAAACAAAGGCCGGTCGCGATCGCGAACCGGCCTGCTGCTCCTATGGGGAATTCCTTCGGGCTGCGGTCAACCCGAAAAACGGGCCAAAACCGGCAATTACTCGACGCCGAGCGACGCCAGATAATCCTCGTAGCCGCCAAGGTAGTCGACGATGCTGCCGTCACCCTTGACCTCGAAAACACGCGTCGCCAGAGAGGATACGAACTCGCGGTCGTGCGAGACGAAGATCAGCGTGCCCGGGAATTTCTCGAGGCCGGTGTTGAGGGCTTCGATGGATTCCATATCGAGGTGGTTGGTCGGCTCGTCCATCACCAGCACGTTCGGGCGGCTTAGCATCAACTTGCCGAAGAGCATGCGACCCTGCTCGCCGCCGGAGATGACATTGACCGACTTCTTCACCTCGTCTCCTGAGAACAGCAGACGACCGAGGGTGCCGCGCACCAGCGTTTCCAGATCGCCGCCCTCCTCTACCGATGCGCGCGCATAACCGACGATCCACTCGGTCAGGCTCTGCGTGCCGGCGAACTCGGCGGAGTGATCCTGTGCGTAGTAGCCGGGGTTGGCCTTTTCCGCCCACTTCAGCGAGCCGAACTGCGGCTGCAGTTCGCCCATCAGCAGCTTGAGGAAGGTGGTCTTGCCGACGCCGTTCTCACCGATGATGGCGATCTTCTCGCCGGCATTGATGGTGATGGTGAGGTTGTTGAAAATCTTGCGCTCGCTGCCTTCGTAGGCAAAGGAGAGGTTTTCGATCTCGACCGCCTGACGGTGCAGCTTCTGCTTCTCGTCGTAGTCGAAGCGAATCCACGGATACTGGCGCGACGACGGTTTGACGTCTTCCGGCTTCAGCTTGTCGATCAGCTTCAGACGGCTGGTCGCCTGCTTGGCCTTGGACTTGTTGGCCGAGAAGCGGCGGACGAATTCCTGCAACTCGGTGATGCGTTCCTTGGCCTTGCTGTTCGCCGCCTGCTGGCGGGCACGCGCCTGCGCCGAAGCTTCCATGAAGTCGTCGTAGTTGCCGGCATAGGTAGTGATCTTGCCGTAATCGAGGTCGGCCATGTGGGTGCAGACCTGATTCAGGAAGTGACGGTCGTGGGAGATGATGATCATCGTCGACTCACGCGCATTGAGCACGTCTTCCAGCCAGCGGATGGTATTGATGTCGAGGTTGTTGGTCGGTTCGTCGAGCAGCAGGATGTCCGGGTTGGCGAACAGCGCCTGGCAGAGCAGCACGCGCAGCTTCCAGCCTGGGGCGACCTCACGCATCGGGCCGTCGTGCTGTTCGGTCGGGATGCCAACACCGAGCAGCAACTCGCCGGCACGCGACTCGGCGGTATAGCCGTCGTACTCGCCGACCTTGCCTTCCAGTTCAGCGGCACGCATGTAATCGTCTTCGGTCGCTTCCGGATTGGCGTAGATCGCGTCGCGTTCCTGGATGGCGGCCCACAGTTCCTCGTGGCCCATCATCACCACGTCGAGCACGCGCATGTCTTCGTAGGCAAACTGATCCTGGCGCAGGTAGGCCATGCGCTCGTGCACGTCCTTGGAGACGTTGCCGGCAGAGGGCTCCAGCGCCCCGCAGAGGATCTTCATGAAGGTCGACTTGCCGGCACCGTTGGCACCGATCAGGCCGTAGCGATAGCCTTCGCCGAACTTGACGTTGACGTTTTCGAACAGGGGCTTGGCCCCGAATTGCATGGTGATGTTGGCTGCGACAAGCACGGTGGTTTCAACCCGGTAAGTATTTCAACAAGCGGCGAATTTTACCCCTTTTTACCCCCCGCCCTGCCCTATCATTGTGCACTGCGGTGTAAGATTTGCTCCCATTTAAAGAAATCCGCATTCCGAGACAGCACATGGTTCCACACCTGACCACCGCCCTCACCGGCCCCCTGCTCGAGCTCGAGCGCCGATTCCTCGATGCCAGCCCGCAGATCGAGCACTGGCTACGCGGCCAATGGGGCGAGCACACGCCGCCGTTCTATTCTTCGTGTGACCTGCGCAACTCCGGCTTCAAGCTGGCGCCGGTGGATACCAACCTCTTCCCCGGCGGTTTCAACAATCTCAACCCCGCCTTCCTGCCGCTCTGCGTGCAGGCGGCGATGAGCGCCATCGAGAAGTTCTGCCCCGAAGCGCGCAGCCTGTTGTTGATCCCGGAGAACCACACGCGCAACACCTTCTACCTGCAGAACGTCGCGCAGATTGCCGCCATTCTCAAGCAGACCGGTCTCAACGTCCGCATCGGCAGCCTGCTGCCGGACATCGTTGCACCGACGCCGGTCGATCTGCCCAACGGCCAGCAACTGCTGCTCGAACCACTGGTACGCAACGGCCGCCGGCTTGGCGTTGCCGGCTTTGAACCCTGCGCCATCCTGCTCAACAACGACCTCTCGGCCGGCATCCCCGCCATCCTGCAGGATCTCGAGGATCAGGTGGTCCTGCCGCCAGTGCACGCCGGCTGGGCCGTCCGCCGAAAATCCAACCACTTTGCTGCCTATGACGAAGTCGCCAACGACTTTGCCAAGGCCATCGGCATCGACCCCTGGCGAATCAACCCGGCATTTTCTGTCTGCCGCAGCATCAACTTTCATGAACGCCAGGGCGAGGAATGTCTCGCCGCCAACGTCGCCGCCGTTCTCGACATCGTCCGCGAGAAATACAAGGAATACGGCATCGACGAAACGCCTTACGTCGTCGTCAAGGCGGACGCCGGCACCTATGGCATGGGCGTGATGACCGTGCGCAATGTCGACGAGGTCATCGCGCTGAATCGCAAGCAGCGCAACAAGATGAGCGTGGTCAAGGAAGGCCTCGAGGTCTCCGAAGTGCTCATACAGGAAGGCGTGCATTCCTTCGAGACGCTGAACGAAGCGGTGGCCGAACCCGTCATCTACATGATCGACCGCTACGTCGTCGGCGGCTTCTACCGCGTGCATACCGGCCGCGGCAAGGACGAGAACCTCAACGCGCCGGGCATGCATTTCGAGCCGCTGGCCTTCGAAACCGGCTGCAACCTGCCCGACTACCGCAGCGGTAACCCCGATTCGCCACCCAACCGCTTCTACGCCTACGGCGTCGTCGGGCGCCTCGCCTGCCTGGCGGCTGCCCTTGAGCTCGAGCGCACCGCGCCCGAGATCGCCTGACGGTGGCCCAGCAACTTCACTTCGAAAAACACCTGCTCGGCGGCAGCGAGCGCTCGCTACGCTTTGCCTTCATCCTCGACCCGCTGGCCAGCCTGAAGGCCTGGAAGGATTCGTCGGTGGCGATGATGCGCGCCGCCGAAAAGCATGGCCACGAAGTCTATGCCATCGACTGCGCGACGCTGGGCTGGCGCAAGCCTGGTGAAGGACACGCCGGCGGTGTTTTTGGCGAGGCGCTGCATCTGCACATGCGGCCCGACGACCATGACTGGTACCGCGAAACCGGGCGCAGCTGGCTGCCGCTCAAGGCCTTCGATGCGGTGCTGATGCGCAAGGACCCGCCCTTCGATTTCGAATACCTCACCGCCACCTGGCTGCTGGAACGCGCCGAGGCTGATGGCGTTCGCGTCTTCAACCGGCCGCGTGCTTTGCGCGAACATTCCGAAAAGCTGGCGATCACCGAATTTGCCCACTTTTCACCGTCGACCGTAGTCAGCCGCGATCTCGGCCAGTTGCAGCACTTCATCGACGAAGAACGCGACGTCATCCTCAAGCCGCTCGACGGCATGGGCGGCAGCCAGATTTTCCGCGTCCATCGCAACGACCCCAACCGCAACGTCATTCTCGAAACGCTGACCAACGAAGGGCAGCGGACCATCATGGCCCAGCGCTACCTGCCGGCGATCAGCCAGGGCGACAAGCGCATCCTGCTCATCGGCGGTAAGCCCGTGCCCTGGTGTCTGGCCCGCATCCCCAAGGCCGGCGAGACGCGCGGCAACCTCGCCGCCGGCGGCACCGGCGTCGCACAGGAACTCTCCCCACGCGACCGGGAAATCGCCGAGGCGCTCGGCCCCGTCCTCATCAAGCGCGGCCTGATGCTGGTCGGCATCGACGTCATTGGCGACCACCTAACCGAAATAAACGTCACCAGCCCGACCTGCATGGTTGAAATCCGCCAGCAGACCGGCTTTGACGCCGCCGGCGCCACCATCACCGCCATCGAACACGCATGCGGGCTCTCCTGACGCTGACGGCGCTGCTCGGCGCCCTGCTGCTCGGCGCTTGTGGCCGCGCGCCGTTGCAGGAGCAACAGGCCTTCGTCTTCGGCACCCGTGTCGAAGTGCTGGTCGCCGGCGGCGATGCCGAACAGGGGCGGCAGGCCATTGCGGCCGTACTGCGTGAGTTCGACCGCCTGCATCGGCATTTTCACGCCTGGCAGGAATCCGAACTGACAGTCCTGAATTCGGCCATTTTTTCAGGTCGACCGCAGACGGTCAGCGACGAGCTTGCCGCGTTCATCCGCGAAGCCCAGCAGCTCTCCACCCGCGGCGACCACCTGTTCGATCCCGGCATCGGCCGCCTGATCGGCCTCTGGGGCTTTCAATCGGATGAATTCGCCGCCCGCCTACCGGCCGCTGATGATCTTGCGGCCTGGCGCAAAGCCGCGCCATCGATCGCCGACCTGCAGATCAACGGCAACACCGTCACCAGTCGCAACCGACAGGTCGCGCTCGATTTCGGTGGCTACCTCAAGGGTGTCGCCCTCGACCGCGCCACCCGCCTGCTGCGTGATCAGGGCGTGCAAAATGCGCTGATCAATATCGGCGGCAACGTCATGGCGCTGGGCAGCAAGGGCGGCCAGCCCTGGCGCATCGGCATCCAGCACCCCCGCCAGCCCGGGCCGCTGGCAACCGTCAAGCTGGCCGATGGCGAGGCGATCGGCACCTCCGGCGATTACCAGCGCTATTTCGAGCTCGACGGTCAGCGCTATCCGCACCTGCTCGACCCGCGCAGCGCCCGACCCGCCACGCATACCCAGGCGGTGACCGTTCTCATCCCCGCAAGTACGCAGAGCGGCACGCTGTCCGATGCGCTGTCCAAACCCATTTTCATTGCCGGCCCCGAACACTGGCGCGAACTGGCCCGAAAGCTCGACACCGCGCAGGTGCTGCGCGTCGACGCCGATGGCAGCATCCAGGTCACAGCCGCCCTGCATCAACGTCTGGAGTTCATTGGCAAGCCGCCGAAAATAGAGATCGTTCCTTGATCAAACCATGCCATCGGGCTATGCTTTTGGTATGTCGCCCGACCAACACGCCCAACCGGATCCGGTTCGTCATCACCACCACCAGCTCCTGCGCAAGCTCAACGAGCTTGCAGATCGCGATCGCGAAATCGCCGAGCGGGAAGCCATCGCTGCCCGCAACCTGATCCGTGGCTTCATCGTCCTGCTCGGGGTCGTCATCATCATCGCCCTCGCCTTGCGCCATTGACTGATCCATTCGTCCGCGCCCGCGATTGGCTGTCCCGTGCCGGCGGTCTGCTGATTACTGCCGGCGCCGGCATGGGCATCGACTCCGGCCTGCCGGATTTTCGCGGGCCCGGTGGTTTCTGGGCTGTCTATCCGGCCCTTGCCAAGGCGCGGATGGATTTCACCCGCATCGCCAACCCCGCGGCATTCGCCAGCGACCCCGAACTCGCCTGGGGGTTCTATGGCCACCGCCTGCAGCTCTATCGCAATACCACGCCACACGCCGGATTTGCCTGGCTGCTTGCGCTGGGCCAGCAATTGCCCCACGGCCTGCGGGTCTTCACCAGCAATGTCGACGGCCAGTTCCAGAAAGCCGGCTTCCCAGCTGCGAGCGTCTGCGAGGTTCATGGCTCCATCCACCATCTGCAATGCCTCAATAACTGCAAAGGCCGCATCTGGCCGGCCGATGGCTTCCAGCCCACGGTTGATGCCGACGCCTGCCGCCTGCTTAATGATCTGCCCCGTTGTCCGGACTGTGGCGCTCTGGCACGGCCGAATATCCTGATGTTCGGCGACTGGGGATGGGAGGAAAGACGGACCGCCGCGCAGTTTCAGGCGCTTCAGTATTGGCTTAAGAATGTCGACCGCCTGCTCTGCATCGAATTGGGTGCCGGAGAGGAGATTCCGACGGTGCGCAATTTCTCCGAACGACATGCGTGGCGGCTGATTCGTATCAACCCCGGGGCGCCGCAGGTGCCCGATCCAGAGTGCGGCCTCGGCCTGGCCATGGGCGCCCTGGCAGGCCTTGACGCCCTGCTCGACAAGACAAGCCGCTGATCCTTACTCCGGCTGGCGCGAGTCGATCGTCAAGGTCACCGGCCCGTCATTGACTAGCGCCACCTGCATGTCGGCACCAAACACACCCGTGGGCACCGGCTTGCCCAATTCTCGGCTCAGCTTCTCGACAAACCGTGAAAACAGCGGCCCGGAGACATCACCGCGCGCCGCCCGGCTCCACGAGGGCCGGTTTCCCTTTTTGACCGACGCATAGAGCGTGAATTGCGACACCGCAAGAATCTCGCCGCCAACATCAACGACGCTGAGGTTCATCACGCCATCGGCATCAGCAAACAAGCGCAAGCGCACCAGCTTGCCGGCCATCCAGTCGAGGTCGGCATCGCTGTCGTCGCCCTCGAAACCCGCCAGCACCAGCAGGCCGGCACCCGTTTTTGCGACGATATCAGCGTTGACCGTAACCGACGCCGATTGCACTCGTTGAACGACCACCCGCATACCGCAGACTCCCACAAAAGCTAAGGGCTCCGCAGGGAGCCCTTAGCATTGTGATCCGGAAAAACCGGATCAGATATCGATCCGCGCATTGAGCGCGTTGGTTTCAATGAAGGCGCGCCGCGGTTCGACGAGCTCGCCCATCAGCGTCGTGAAAATCTCGTCGGCCGCGATGGCATCGTCGATCTGCACGCGCAGCAGGCGGCGCACGGTCGGGTCCATGGTCGTTTCCCACAACTGCTCGGGGTTCATTTCGCCCAGACCTTTGTAGCGCTGCTTGGCAATGCCGCGTTCGACTTCATTGAGCAGCCACTTCATGGCATCGCCGAAATTGGTAACAGACTGCTTTTTCTCGCCGCGGGCCATCACGGCGCCGGCGCCAAAGAGGTCGGCCAGTGTTTCAGCCATGCGCTTAATCTGCAGGAAGTCGCCTGAAAGCAGCAGATCTTCGTCGATCAGACCGACCTTGAGGTTGCCGTGGTGCATGCGCTCGACGCGCAGAATCCAGCGTTCCTGAATGTCGTCGAACTTGGGCACGATACGTGTACCCGCAGGAATCTGGGCGGCAATCAGCTCGGCGCTGGCGCGGGCCTTGTCCTCGCTGGACAGATCGAGCGTCAGGTTATGGCGGACGATGGACTGCAGGACTTCCGGATTGATCAGGTGCGACAGGCGGTCGATGACGGCCTCCGTCGCCAGCCAGGAGCGGGCGAGATTTTCGAGCGCCGGCCCGCGGATGCCTTCGGCATCGGCGCGGGGGGTCAGCACGGCTTCGTCGAGCGCCATGTTGAGCAGGAACTGGTGGTATTCCTGATCGTCCTTGAGATAACGCTCGGTCTTGCCGTGCTTGACCTTGTACAGCGGCGGCTGGGCGATATAGATGTAACCGCGGTCGATCAGCTCCGGCATCTGGCGGTAGAGCAGCGTCAGCAGCAGCGTCCGGATGTGGGCGCCGTCGACGTCCGCGTCGGTCATGATAATGATGCGGTGATAGCGCAGCTTCTCGACGTTGAAATCATCCTTGCCGATGCCGGTACCCAGCGCAGTGATCAGCGTGACGATCTGCTCGGACGAGATCAGCTTGTCGAAACGGGCCTTCTCGACGTTCAGCACCTTGCCGCGCAGCGGCAGAATGGCCTGGAACTTCCGGTCGCGACCCTGCTTGGCGGAGCCACCGGCGGAATCACCCTCGACGATGTAGATTTCGCAGAGTGCAGGATCTTTTTCCTGGCAGTCTGCCAGTTTGCCGGGCAAGCCAACGCCATCGAGGACGCCCTTGCGGCGCGTCATTTCGCGGGCACGTCGGGCGGCTTCACGGGCGCGTGAGGCCTCGACGATCTTGCCGCAAATGGTTTTAGCGTCGATCGGGTTTTCGAGCAGGAAATCCGCCAATTTCTGGGCGACGACTTCTTCAACCGCCGGCCGGGCTTCGGACGAGACCAGCTTCATCTTGGTCTGCGACGCAAACTTGGGATCCGGCATCTTCACCGACAGCACGCAGGCCAGTCCTTCGCGCATGTCGTCACCGCTGATGTCGACCTTGGCTTTCTTGGCAATCTCGTTTTCGTCGATGTACTTGTTCATGACCCGAGTCATCGCGGCACGCAGACCAGTCAGGTGGGTACCACCATCCGATTGCGGGATGTTGTTGGTGAAGCAGAGCACCTGTTCCTGATACGAGTCGTTCCACTGCATCGCCACTTCAACACCAATGGTGACGCCAGTATCACCGACCTTGGCCTCGCCAGCAGAGTAGAAAATCTTGGGGTGAAGGACTGACTTGGTGCGGTTAACGTATTCGACAAAGCTCTGTACGCCCCCGGCGAAAGCAAATAGCTCTTCCTTGCCCGAACGCTGGTCGACCAGCTTGATGCTGACGCCGTTGTTGAGGAAAGACAGTTCGCGCAGACGTTTGGCAAGGATTTCGTAGTGGAATTCGACGTGACCAAAAATTTCCTCGTCAGCGAGGAAGTGGACTTCCGTTCCACGCTTCTCAGTATCGCCGATTACTTTCAGCGGTGAAGTCTCGACGCCATCGCGGGTTTCGATCACGCGATCGACCGGCACGCCACGGCAAAACTCCATAAAATGCTTCTTTCCATCGCGGCGGATGGTCAGGCGCAGGAACTTGGAGAGCGCATTGACGCAGGAAACACCGACGCCGTGCAGGCCACCGGAAACCTTGTAGGAATTCTGGTTGAATTTGCCGCCTGCGTGCAGTTCGGTGAGCGCGATTTCCGCGGCCGAACGCTTCGGCTCATGCTTGTCGTCCATCTTGACGCCGGTCGGAATACCGCGGCCGTTGTCGATGACGGAAATCGAGTTGTCGGTGTGAATGGTGACGATGATGTCGTCGCAGTGCCCGGCCAGCGCTTCGTCGATCGAGTTGTCGACCACTTCAAAGACGAGGTGGTGCAGACCCGTACCGTCGGAGGTGTCGCCGATGTACATACCCGGCCGCTTGCGGACTGCCTCCAGGCCTTCAAGAATCTGGATGCTTGACTCGCCGTAGGCGGGAGTCCCTCCCTGCGGGACGTTTTCTTCACTCATTTTTCTGGTTCCACGTGAAACGATGAAGGCCCGTCCGGCGGACGGGCCTCGTGACTGCTGTGCTGCGTTAGATCAGATGCGCATCGGCATCACGACATACTTGAAGCGCTCATTCCCCGGCACGGTGACCAGCGCGCTGGAGTTGGCGTCGTTGAAACTCCACTGGATTTCTTCAGAATGAACGTTGTTCAGCACATCCAGCAGGTAGCTGACATTGAAGCCGACGTCGATGGCATCGCCGGTGTAATTGACTTCAATTTCTTCCTGCGCTTCTTCCTGCTCGGCGTTGGCGGCGATCAGCTTCAGGCTGTTTTCGCCGAGTACAACGCGCACACCACGGAATTTTTCGTTGGTCAGAATCGCTGCCCGCTGCATCGCCTGCATCAGCGTCTGGCGGCCAACGGTCATGTGATTTTTCAGGGTGGCTGGAATGACGCGCTCGTAATCCGGGAACTTGCCGTCAATCAGCTTGGAAACCAGCACCACCGAACCGAAAGCAAAACGCACCTGGTTGGCGGTCAGCGTGATGTTCAGTACATCGTCGGTATCGACCAGGAGACGGTTCAGTTCCAGCACCGTCTTGCGCGGCAGGATCATTTCCTGGCGCGGCAGTTCGGCCTCGATCTCGACACTGGCGTACGCCAGACGGTGACCATCGGTCGCCACGGCACGCAGTTCCTTGCCTTCCACGAGCAGCAGCAGTCCATTCAGGTAGTAGCGCACGTCCTGTGCTGCCATCGAATACTGGGTCTTGCCGATCAATTGACGAAAAGCCTTTTGCGAAATGCTGAACTGGCGGGTCTCGCCCTCGTTCATCGTCATCCGCGGGAAATCATCGGCCGGCAGGGTCTGCAGGTTGAAACGGCTCTTGCCGCCTTTCACCTGCAGGCGCTTGTCTTCGAGGCTGAGTGTGATTTCGGTGCTGTCCGGCAGCGAGCGGAGGATTTCCTGCAACTTGCGGGCACCCACGGTCACGGCGCCGTCACCATCGCCGAAGGCACCTTCGGTCGTGGTCGTGATCTGGATTTCGATATCGGTAGCCAACAGCGTCAGCCGGTCGCCCTTCTTTTCCAGCAGCACGTTCGACAGGATGGGCAGGGTATGACGACGTTCGACGATTCCCGACACAGACTGCAACGGGGCCAGAAGCGTGTCTCTATGGGTTTTGATAAGAACCATATATAAAATTCCTAAACTGATTATATCGGGAACAATTCTGTGGATAAATCAAAAATCGTCTTTAAGTACAACTAGTTGCATTCAAAAAATCAGGTCTGAAAACCCGCTGCCAAACCTGTGGATGAAATCCGGATAATTTTCCCACAAACCGCAAAACACAGGTTCATCCCCAAACGGCAGACAGCTTTTCCCCAGGCTTGTTAACAATCACCCCTTCAGGACCTGCAGCAACACATGCAGGTCATGGTTGAGTTCGCTTTCCTTGGCCCGCAGCGAATCGATGGTCTTGACCGCATGAATCACCGTGGTGTGATCCCGCCCGCCGAAGGCATCACCGATTTCTGGGAAACTATGGGAGGTCACTTCGCGGCTGAGCCACATCGCGACCTGACGCGGCCGGGCAATCGCCCGCGTACGCTTCTTCGAGAAGAGATCGGCGACTTTGATCTTGTAATAGTCGGCAACCGTCTTCTGGATATTGTCCATGCCGACATTGCGGACAGCGCCAATGACGTCCTTCAAGGCTTCCTTGGCCAGATCCAGGGCGATCACCCGGCCGTGGAAGGACGAGTATGCCAATACCTTCTTCAATGCGCCTTCGAGTTCACGGACGTTGGAGCGCAAATGCTTGGCAATGAAGAAAGCCACTTCGTCGTCGAGCTGCATTCCTTCGACTTCCGCTTTCTTCTTGAGAATGGCGACACGCATTTCAAGTTCCGGCGGTTCGATCTGTACCGTCAAACCCCAGTCGAAACGGGTCACCAGTCGGTCATCGAGCCCGTTGATATCCTTGGGGTAGGTGTCGCAAGTGATAATGATCTGCTTGCGGGCTTCGATCAGCGCATTGAAGAGGAAGAAAAACTCCTCCTGAGAACGGTTCTTGCCGTTAAAAAACTGCACATCGTCAAGCAACAGAACATCCAGCGAGCGATACATGCGCTTGAAGCTGTCAAATGACTTCTGCTGATAGGCGCGGACGACGTCGGAGTAATAGTCCTCGGCGTGGACGTAGCGGACGATCTTGTCCGGATTATCGGCAATGATGCGATTGCCGATGGCGTGGATCAGGTGGGTCTTGCCCAGACCGGCACCACCATAGATGAACAGTGGGTTGTAGGCACCACCGGGATTACCGCCAACCTGAACCGCTGCGGCCCGCGCCAGATCGTTGGCCTTGCCGACGACGAGATTGTCAAAGGTGAAGGATGAAAAAAGTCGCGACTTCTCGTAGTTGCCGCCCTTCACACGTTTCTCAGCAGCCGGTACAGCCTTGACCGGCTTGGCGCTGGCAGTGGGTGGTTCCTCCGTAGTCGCCCCATTGCTTGGCGCCTCGGCCCGGATCGGACCTGCCTTGGCATTACCGATGACCAGCGCAATACTGACCGGACCGGTGAAAAAACTGCGGCTATAGTCTTCAATCCGGGAAAGATAGCGATCACGGACCCACTTCAGGATGAAGCTGTTGGGAGCAATCAGGCGCAGGCCGTCATCAAGCGCACTCTCTTCACCTTCAAGTCGCAGCGGCTTGATCCAGGTGTTGAATTGCTGCGCGGGCAACTCCTGCTCGAAGCGCTGCAGACAGGATTCCCAGAAACCGGCCATCGACGACACTACTCCTCCCCGTCCGCTGGGCAGCTAAACGGTTCTTCTAATTGATTTGAAAGTAATTCTGAAACAAAACCGGCGGCCCATCGGCCGCCAGCGAAGGGCCAATTCTACGCCTCATGGCGGAAGTTATCCACAGCATTCAGAAATAATTACCCTTGACACAAAGACTGTTTACAAGGTCTAATCGCGTGTTTTTCTAAGCACATCAAGGGATTACCAAAATGAAGCGCACCTATCAACCGTCGGTCGTGCGTCGCAAGCGCACCCATGGCTTCCTGGTTCGTTCGCGCACCAAGGGTGGCCGCGCAGTTCTCGCTGCTCGCCGCGCCAAGGGCCGCAAGCGCCTGGCCGTTTAAGCCAAAGGCTGCAAGCGGATCCGGCGGAGTGGATCAAAGCTTCGCCAGACGCTATCGACTGACCAAAACGGATGAGTTCTCATCCGTTTTTGGTTTCAGGAGAGCGATTCGCGGGCAATGGCTGATGTTGCACTACCTGCCAGCCGCTGGCGATACCGCCCGTCTGGGTTTGGTCGTTGGCAAGAAGTTGCTCAAAAAGGCAGTTGACCGCAACCGGCTGAAACGAATCGTCCGTGACCACTTCCGTCGCGAGCGGCACCGGCTCCCGGCCTGTGATCTGATCATCCGCTTGGCAAACCGCCCGGCGGAACTTCAGTCCGGCGCCCTGGCGGGCGATCTGCAGCAGTTGTTCGACCGACTCTGTCGCCAGAAGCCAAAACCGGCAACGGCATGAAGATTCTATTGATTGGCCTCGTTCGCGTTTATCAGTACGCGATCAGTCCCTTCTTTGGAAGACGCTGCCGTTATTTTCCGTCCTGTTCCGAATATACGGTCGAAGCCATCGAGAAACATGGTGCCCTGCGGGGCGGCTGGCTGGGTGCAAAACGCATCTGCCGCTGTCACCCGTGGCATCCAGGCGGGTATGATCCCGTACCCTGACCCAAGACACTTTTTGTAGGCCATCCATGGATACTCGTCGCCTGATCCTGGTTATGATCTTCACCTTCTCCAGCTTCATGCTCTGGGAGAATTGGCAGAAACATAATCAACCCAAACCGGCTCCCACCGAAGCCGCTGCCGCCAAATCGGCGGCCGGCGCGCCGACGCCTTCAGCCTCGCTGCAGGCGGGCGCAGTCACCGCCTCCGCGGGGGTTACCCCGGCGGTCACGACCACCAACGCTGCCGAGACCTTCACCGTCACCACGGATCGCGTCAAGGCCACCATCTCCCTGCAGGGCGGCGACCTGGTTGGTCTCGAGTTGCTGAAGTACAAGGAACACGACCACAAGGACAAGAACTTCCTGTTGCTGGATGCCAAGCATCAGTACGTGGTTCAGTCCGGCCTGATCGGTGATGGTCTGCCGTCGCATCGCAGCCAGTTCCGCCGCGTTGCCGGACCTGACGAGTTGGCCGAAGGCAGTAATGAACTGAAGATCCGACTGGAAACCGATGCTGCCAATGGCGCCAAGGTGGCCAAGATCCTGACCTTCAAGCGCGGCAGCTATGTGGTGGACGTTGCCTGGGAAATTGCCAACGGCGGGGAGAAGGCAATCGCTCCGCATGCTTACTTCCAGATCCAGCGTGACGATGTGGCGCCGGCAGGAGAGACCAAGATGGTCTCCACCTTCACCGGCCCGGCGATCTACACCGAAGGCGAAAAGTACCAGAAGATCGACTTTGCCGACATCGCCAAGGACAAGGCGAAGTTTGCAAAGACCGCTGACAACGGCTGGCTGGCGATGGTTCAGCATTACTTCGTTACCGCCTGGGTGCCGCAGGAGAAAACCCAGCGCGAATACTATATGCGCAAGGTTGAGGGTAACCTCTTCCAGGCAGGCGCCATCGTGCCGATCGCCGAAATCGCACCGGGCAGCAAGTCGCTGACCTCGGCAACGCTCTTCGCCGGACCGCAGGAACAGGCAGCACTGAAACAGATCGCGCCGGGCCTCGATCTGGTGGTCGACTACGGCTGGCTGACGGTCGTTGCTGCACCGATCTTCTGGGCATTGGAAGCCATCTACAAGCTGGTCGGCAACTGGGGCTGGGCGATTGTTGTCCTGACGATCCTGATCAAGCTGGTGTTTTTCCCGCTGTCCGCGGCTTCCTACAAGTCGATGGCCAAGATGCGGGTGCTGACCCCGCGCCTGATGCAGTTGAAGGAACGCTTCGCTGACGACAAGCAGCGCCTGAACCAGGAAATGATGAAGCTGTACCAGACCGAGAAGGTCAATCCGCTCGGTGGCTGCCTGCCGATTCTGGTTCAGATCCCGGTCTTCATCGCCCTTTACTGGGTGCTCCTCGGTGCCGTCGAAATGCGTGACGCGCCGTGGATCGGCTGGATTAGCGATCTGGCTTCGCCGGATCCCTTCTACATCCTGCCGGTGATCATGATCATCTCCATGTTCATCCAGACCAAGCTCAACCCGACGCCGCCGGATCCGATCCAGGCCAAGGTGATGATGGCCATGCCGCTGATCTTCGGTGTCATGTTCCTCTGGTTCCCCGCCGGTCTGGTGCTCTACTGGGTGGTCAACAACGTCCTGTCCATCGCCCAGCAATGGCAGATCACCCGCATGATGGAAGCGGGCGGCAAGGCGGCCAACGACGCCAAGGCCTAAAGTGTGACCAGCGACACCATCGCCGCCATCGCCACGGCTCCCGGCCGTGGCGGGGTGGGCGTCATCCGCATCTCGGGCAGCAATTTGCTGCCCTTTGCTTTTGCGCTGACCGGCAAGACACCCAAAGCCCGCTACGCCACGCTGGCTGACTTCAGGGCGGCGGATGGCACTGTCATCGATACCGGCATCCTGCTCTATTTCCCGAACCCCGCCTCCTTTACCGGCGAGGATGTGCTCGAACTGCAGGGCCACGGTGGCCCGGTGGTCATCCAGCTGCTCCTTTCCCGCTGCCTCGATCTCGGTGCGCGCCTTGCCGAACCCGGCGAGTTCAGCCGCCGCGCCTTCCTCAACGGCAAGATGGATCTGGCACAAGCCGAAGCGGTCGCTGACCTGATCGACGCCGCAACTGCCAGTGCCGCGCGTTCGGCAGTGCGTTCGCTACAGGGCGAGTTTTCGCGGGCAATTGGCGAACTGAACGAGGAACTGATCAACCTGCGCATGCTGGTTGAAGCGACCCTCGATTTTCCGGAAGAGGACATCGACTTTCTCAAGGCGGCCGATGCCTTCGGTCGCCTCACCCGACTGCAAGCCAAGTTGGCGGAGATTTTCGACCGCGCCGGCCAGGGCAAACTGCTGCAAAGCGGCTTGCACGTTGTTCTTGCCGGCCAGCCCAATGTCGGCAAATCATCGCTGCTCAATCGTCTTGCCGGCGACGATCTGGCCATCGTCACGCCCATTGCCGGTACCACCCGCGATGCCCTGCGCTCGACCATCCAGATCGAGGGTATTCCGCTGCACATCATCGACACCGCCGGCCTGCGCGACACCGACGATGTCGTCGAGAAAATCGGCATCGAGCGCAGCTGGCAGGAAATCGAGCGGGCTGATGTGGTGCTTTTGCTGGTGGATGCCAGACAGGGCATCGGTGATGCCGACCGCGAGATTCTCGGCAAGCTGCCTTCGCGACTGCAAAGAATCACCGTGTACAACAAGATTGATCTTGCTGGGCGCGAAGCGGAGCGCCACGACGAACACGATACGCACGGCGACGCCATCGCCATTTCGCTTTCTGCCAAAGCCGGGCTGGGCATCGAACTGCTGCGCACCGAACTGCTGCGCATCGCCGGCTGGCATCATGCCGAAGACGTTTTCATTGCCCGCGAGCGCCATCTCCGGGCCCTGGCTCTGGCCCAGGAACACATCGCCACTTCCCTGCGCGTCGTCGAATCCCCCTACCCCGCCCTGGAGCTATTTGCCGAGGAATTGCGCCTGGCACAGCACGCACTCGGCGAAATCACCGGTGAATTCACCGCCGATGACCTGCTGGGTGTCATTTTCAGCCGTTTCTGCATCGGAAAATAGCGAGCATTCCGACATAATCCGAAGCGTTCCACGAAACTCCTTGAAACCCGCGTAAATTCAGGTTTTTTGTTATGCGGAAGGCTTGTATGTTCCGCGGCAATCCGCCAAAATGTGTTCCCAAGATTGTTCCCATGGCTGTTTTGCGTGTTCCCATGGTGGCGCTTCGGTGTTCCCAAATGGCCGTTTTAGATAGCGGTGATTTCGGGTTTTCATGGGAACACAAGGCGGGTGCAATGTGACTGAAAGCTGCTTAGATACTAGCTTTCTGGCATGTGTTCCCACGTGTTGTTGGTGTTCCCATGATCGAGACTGTTTCCATGGGAACACGGGGCGGGAGAATAGATCATGGCGCTATCGGATACGAAGCTGCGGAATCTCAAGCCGGGCGATAAACCGTACATCGAAACCGACGAGGGCGGTTTGCATCTTGAGGTCATGCCGGGCGGCACGAAGGTGTGGCGACTTCGCTACCGGGTAGGTGGGCGCGGCAGTAAGCAGGAAAAAATAACGCTGGGCGATTACCCTACCTATTCGCTGGCCGAGGCCCGCACTTGGCGGGACGACTGCAAGGCACTGGCTGGGCGCGGCCTCTCCCCGATGGCCTTGAAACGTGGCGATCCAATTCCCGATGATGCCGCCCCCGCTGCCAAGGAACTTGCCCAATTCTTCATCCGAAATTGGTGCTTGAAAGCCGTTGAGAAGGCAAAGGCCAAGGAAGCCGAAACGAAAGCATCTGAAACCGTGGAAGCCTTCGCCCGGCGCTGGTATGCCGAGATTGTGGAGCCTGCCAACAGTAGCCCCCGCAACATCAAGCGGGTACTGGATAAGGATGTGATCCCGACCATTGGCAGCAAGCAAATTGCCGATGTGACCGTGACCGACATTCTGGCGATTACCGACAAGATCAAGAATCGCGGTGCTGACCAAATGGCGCTGCAAACCCGTAATGTGTTGAAACGGCTGTTCGCCTATGCCATTGCACGGGAGAAAACCACCTTCAACCCGGCAGCGGCAATTGAGGCCAAATTCATTGCCAGTGCCAGAAGCCGGGATGTGGCCCTATCACCAGAAGAAGTTGGCAAGCTGCTACGGGCAATCTACCAATCTAGCATCAAGCGGGCGCACAAGCTGGCGCTGCACCTGCTGATTCTGTGCATGGTGAGGAAGGGGGAGCTTATCGGCGCGAAATGGGACGAGCTAGACCTTGAGAAAGGCGAATGGGCGATCCCCGGTGAACGCATGAAGAAGGACAAGCCGCACCTTGTCCATTTGTCCCAGCAGGCCGTGGCGATGTTCGAGGAATTAAAGGGACTGGCGAGCGGTTCCGAATGGGTGTTCCCGAGCCGTGGCGACCTGCATCAACCGATTGCCCATAGCACCTTGAATCAAGCCGTGCGCTCGCTAGAAATCGACGTGCGCGACTTCGTGATTCACGACTTCCGGCGGACGGCATCAACGCACCTGCATGAAGCGGGCTTCAATTCGGACTGGATCGAGAAATGCCTAGCCCACGAAACCAAGGGCATCCGGGGCGTTTATAACCGGGCGCAATATGCCGACCAACGGCGGGAAATGCTGCAATGGTGGGCCGACTTCGTGGATAGCCAGATTCGGGACGGGCGCGGCAAGGTAATCATCGGGCCTTTCGGGAAGGCTTACGAGTCAGCGGCATAACGAGTTTGCCGCGCCTAGCCCGAGGTTGATCCCCGAGGGCGAAAACCGGGCACCCTTACCCGGCTGGCGTGGCTTCTGATTAAGGGCAGAGCGTGAAAGGGGCGCTTAATGAAACCGTATTTCTCAATTGCCGAACTGGCGAGATTGCTTAGTGATGATTACGCCCGATTGGCTGATGCTCTTGTGGCATGTGGTGTGCCACTGATTTACGAGGGGAAGCCCGCGGACATTTCCCGGTGGGAACGCATCCAGCCTGAAAGACGCAATTCTGATGGGTCACAGGTGGTTTTCGTCAAAACTGGTGGGCTTGGCCCATCGCCGAACCCGGAGGCTGTGGTGGTTTCTGCTGATGCGTTGCCGGAGTCTTGGACTCAGCGAATTAAGGAGTCAGCAGGAACGGAAGAGGAATTTCCGGAAAGGTATTACAGAGAAGCGCCAGACCCGATGCCGAAATCTAGGCTAGTTTCAATTGACGGCATCTTGAAAGGGATAGAGAAGCTTTCCAAAGGCCAGCTCACGATGCATGAAATTACCGATGCTCTAAACAGAGTAATGGACGGTGACGTCATGATTTATGACGGCTCATGGAAAGGGCTTTGTCCTGCAATCGATGGGTTCCCTCATGATGAATATTCAGGATTCAATAAACGCCAGGACATCATCACTGATTTATTCAATAGTAAATATTGGGAGCGCCAAGATTGTGTTTTCAAGGGGTATGACGGGAAGATAGATGCCAGCGACTACCTAGTCTTGAGAGATGAGGCCGCGATTATTGCTCGGCGTTTGTGGTGGTTTTTCTTTCCTAACAGCGGCATAGATACGGATGCTGCCTTGGGGCTAAAGGCAAATCCAGTACCAGATGTCATTCATGCGACGCTAAGCACTGATCCTTCCCAGGAATGTGCGATCTCTCCCCCAGCTATTGATGGGCAAACGTTTGACCGTCTGCAGCGAGTTATAGCAGCGTTCCCTACCCGTTATCCAGAATATAAATCTAAGCCTCCGAAACTGGATGATGATGTTCGCCTTTGGTTGAAAGAATCGGGGCTGGTTGAAAATGATGCGGAGCGGCGTGTTTTCGGCGCAATCATTCGGGAGCATTTCAAACTTTCACCCGGCACCCTGAAAAGCCAATAACGGCAAGGTTTGGCGGGGTTACCTGACACCCTGCCAACCCGTTACCTGTCGGCTAACACGCTTTGCCTGTCAGGTTTTCTGAGCAATCTAATTCGTGCCATGTGTTCCGGTGAGTGCCGGGGCGCTTCACCTTCCACCGAGGAAAGCAAATCATGGCCGCACAACTGCAAACTGCCCTTACCATCCTGCGACGCAAGCAGGTAGAAGCCCGTACTGGGCTTTCGCGATCCACCATCTACGCCAAGTTACGGCCCAATCCCAAGCGCCCGAACGATTACGACCCGACCTTCCCGACGCCGATACCTGTTGGTGCAAAGGCTGTTGGCTGGATCGAGTCAGAGCTAGAGGCGTGGCTGGTTGCCCAAATCAACAAGAGCCGCAAGGCATAAGGGGCGACCATGAGCGACAAGAAAAAGCCGCACACGGCAAGCACCGGCACGGCTTCAAAAACCACATTCGATAGCCGCAATAATACCGGAACCGACCCGTTGATAGGCTGGTTCAATCTCGCCAAACCTTCACGCAATCGCCAGCAAAAGCGCGGATGGCAAAGGGGGCGGCGATGATGACCGACATTGACCGCATCCGCGAAGCCCTGCAATTCATTGACCCAAGCGACCGCGAGACATGGCTACGCATGGGCATGGCGATCAAGTCCGAACTTGCCGATACCGGCTATGACCTGTGGGAAGCATGGAGCCTGCAAGCCAATTCATTCAACGGCAAGGATGCGCGGGACGTGTGGAAGAGCATCCGGGCGGGCGGCAAGGTGACTATCGGGACGCTGTTCTATGAAGCCAAGGCGAACGGCTGGCGAGATGATGGAATGCACCAGAAGCCAACACCCGAAGAGCTTGCCGACCGCAAGCGCATCGCGGCGGAACGGGCCGCGCAAGAAGAAGCCGAAATAGCCCGCGAACGCGCCGACACCGCGAAGAAGGCGGCGGCGATCCTGAAGGCAGCGACCGAGGCGAAGGCCGATCATCCCTATCTTGAACGCAAGCGTGTTTCACCAGTGGCAACCCTGCGAGAGATTGACGCGAGAACGGCGGCGGAAATCCTGGGCTATTCCCCGAAGTCGGGCGGCGATCAACTGGCCGGGCGCTTGCTGGTGGTACCAGTCAAGCAAGGCGACGGCATATCAACGCTGGAACTGATCGACGGCGACAAGCGCAAGGCAGCACTGGCCGGGCGCGGTAGCAAGGTGGGCGGATATTGGGCAACCGAACGCCTGCCCGATGGCGACGGCGCGGGCCTGACCCTGCTGATAGGTGAAGGCGTGGCGACCGTGTTATCTGCCAAGGAAGCAACCGGTCACCCTGCCATTGCGGCGCTATCGTCGGGCAACCTGCCCGCAGTGGCGAAGGCGATGCGCGAACGCTACCCGGCGGCGGCGCTGATGATTCTGGCTGATCTGGTGAAGGCGACCGGCGAACCAGATGCCCATGCCATCGAGGCGGCACGATCCGTCGGCGGCAAGCTGGCAATCCCTGACTTCGGCGGCGACCGCGATCCCGACATGACGGACATGAATGACGTGTTCATTCTTAGCGGCGCGGATGTCGTAGCGCAAGCCATAGCGAACGCAAGTGCTCCGGCAAGGGGTAAGCATCCACCTGGCGACGATGACGCGCCAGCGGGCGCTTCTGAGGGCAACGGCTGGCCTGATCCGCACCCGCTGGCCGCGAAGATCGAGCCGGAACCCTATCCGCTGGATGCACTAGCCGACACAATCCGAGCGGCAGTGGAAGAGGTAGCGGGCTTCGTCAAGGCACCTGTGGCGCTGGTGGCCTCGTCGGCACTGGCGGCGCTGTCGCTGGCCTGCCAAGCGCACATTGACGCCAAGCGGGCGGAAAAACTGCAGGGGCCTGTCGGGCTGTTCCTGCTGACCATTGCCGATTCTGGCGAGCGGAAATCCACCTGCGACGGCTTCTTTACTTCGGCCATTCGCCAGTATCAGGAAGAGCAAGCCGAAGCCATGAAACCGGCGATCAAGGAATATCAGGCGGCGATAGCCGCATGGGAAGCGGAACGCGACGGCATGCTGTCGGCAGTGAAGGAGGCCGGGAAGAAAGGCAAGCCGACCGACAAGCTGCGCGGCGATCTGGTGCAACTGCAACAGGACAAACCGGAACCCCCGCGAGTGCCGAAACTGATACTCGGGGACGAAACACCGGAGAATCTTGCATGGGGGCTTGCAAAGCAATGGCCTTCGGCGGGCATCCTATCGAGCGAGGCTGGCGTGGTGTTCGGTTCTCACGGCATGGGCAAGGATAGCGCCATGCGGAATCTGGCCTTGCTCAATGTCCTATGGGATGGCGGGGTGCATTCGATTGGGCGGCGCACGTCGGAATCCTTCACCGTGCGAGGAGCGCGGCTGACGATGGGCCTGATGGTTCAGGAAACAACGCTACGAGAGTATTTCAGCAAGTCGGGCGGGCTGGCGCGGGGGACTGGATTCCTTGCACGGTTTCTGGTGGCATGGCCGGAGTCGACGCAAGGGACGCGACACTTTACCGAAGCCCCGTCGAACTGGCCGCACCTGGCCGCATTCCATCGGCGCGTTGCCGCGATCCTGAATCAACCAGCCTCCATAGATGAAGATGGCGCACTGACCCCCGCCATGCTGTCGCTGGCACCGGACGCGAAAACGGCATGGGTGGGTTATCACGATGCCATTGAAAGCGAACTGGCGAGCGGCGGCGAGCTTTACGACGTGCGGGACGTGGCGAGCAAATCCGCCGACAACGCGGCACGACTGGCGGCACTGTTCCAGCATTTCGAGCAAGGAATGGGCAGCGCTGTCGGGCTGGATAGTTTCGAGCGGGCAAGCCGAATCACGGCATGGCACCTATCCGAAGCGCGGCGCTTCTTTGGTGAGCTTGCGCTACCGTCGGAACTGGCGGACGCGGCGCGGCTGGATAGCTGGCTGATCGAGCATTGCAGCCGGGAGCGGACGCACGTGGTTGGAAAGAATCACGTTCGCCAGCATGGGCCATTGCGGGACGGGGGGCGGCTTGATGCGGCGATCCGCGAGCTTGCCGAGCTTGACCGTCTGCGCCTGGAAAAGGATGGGAAGCGACGGAGGATTCACCTGAATCCGGCGCTGGTGGGGGTGCCAGCATGACCTTATCCGCCCTGATCCGAAAACGTGAAGCCGGGAGTCTTGCTACTGCTATTTCTGCTACTCAACCCAAGGGCGAAGCGGGAACCGTAGCAAGAGTAGCAACTGTAGCAGTAGCAAACCCCAAGAAAGAAAAAACCGCATCCCCGGCAAAGGTCGGCGCTGGAGACACCGCGACCGCTTTCCGCTTGTGGCTAATTCACTACCCCGACCGCGATCCAGTGGAAGTTGTTTGCTGCCCAAAGTCGACCCATGCCGAGATTCTGGAACTGTACTCGGTCGCGGTAGCTGCGGAACCCTTTACCCCAACCATCCGGCAACCATCGGCACCCCTGACAGCCAGCGAAGAAGCGGCGATCCGGGCATGGCTGGCACTGATTGAGGAAACCGACCCGGCGACGATTACCGACGTCGTAGGCCAGTGCCAGCGGGATGCGGATGCGCGGGACTACTTCACCGAGCGGGCGTTGGCGGAACTGCCGAAGTCTGCCCCCTTCCCCGATGACCGGCGCACCTGTTCGCAATGCTTGAACCTGCGGGGGCGGGTTTGCAGCGTGGCGACACCCGGCGGGCTGGTATCGGCCAATGTGGGCTATCGGCCTGCACCTGACACCCTGCACCGATGCGCGGGCTACCTGCCGAACGCAACCGACACCAATCAACAACCCGGCGGCGAACGCTGGCCGGGACTGATCCAGAAAGGAAACGAATGATGGCGACCATTGAAGCGGAAACAATCAACCCGGCGACCGTGATCCCCCGCGATGATGCTGCACCCATAGCGCGGGCGGGCAACTATGAGCCCGTGCGGTTCAATGCCATGAAGCACGGCATTCTTTCCCGGCTGGCGGTATTGGCGCATGAAGATCATGCCGAGTTTGCCGATCTACTGGCCGCGCTGATCGAGGAACACCGACCGGCGGGCATAACGGAACGGCACCTGATCGAAGAGCTTGCCACAATCATTTGGCGCAAGCGGCGGGTGTTGCTGGCCGAAGGCGCGAAGATCAACGAGGGATTGAAAAGCGCGGTGAGTAGCGCGGCATCGGTAATCAAGTCGGCGGCACCTTTCCAGCGTGGCATCGGCGGCGAGAATGCCGACCTGCGGGAATTCATGGAAGGCACCCCAGAAGAGATAGCCGAACGCCAGCGGGATGCGGCGCTTGACCTGGCGGCAACCCAAAAGGCGGCGGCGATTCTTCGCAAGGGTGGGCCGAATGCCTACGCCAAAGCCCGGCGGGCGCTGATTCAGGAATCACGCGACTGGTGGGATGAGCAAGTCGAGGAAGAGGAACACCCGGCCACTGCCGAAGGGCTGGCCGAATTCATCCGCGATTCACTAGAGCCGATCTGCTATCGCATGGTGAAGGAGGCTGAATACACCCCGGCAATCAAGGCGCAAACGTTGGGCGAGGGGCTACGGGCGCACCTGTTGGAGAAGCTGAACCGCTACGAAACGCACCTTGACCGCAAATTTGAGCGGACATTGGCAATGCTTTTGAAGCTGAAAGACCTGCGGGGCGCATGAAACCAGACACCCTCAAAACCGGCGCAATGCCAGCAACGGCGTGGGATTCGGCAAGAATCGGTGGAAACGATACCGCAAACTTGCCAAATGATTTAAGCAAATCTCGGAAGGAAAAAATCATGGGCGGCTTTGGTAGCGGACGCGGGCAACGCGGACGGGACACAACCAGCGACATGCGACCGCTGGATATTCGCAAGCTGCAACGCGATGGACTGCTGACACCGGGCCGGGCCTTCGGCTGGCATTGGACGCGCAACGGCGAAGAGGTGGCATCAATCCAGATACGAACGGAAGTTGACCGCGTGATCCTCAACTATCGAAGCCGAAGCAATGGCGGCGAGTGGCAACCGATGGAATACCCCGTCAATCTGGAATGGACACCCTGCCACCTTGGCGGACGACGGGCGTGGTTTCTTTGCCCGGCGAGAGGATGCGGGCGACGCGTGGCAATTCTCTTCGGCGGTTCAATCTTCGCCTGTCGGCACTGTCACAAGCTGGCCTATCAGTGCCAGCGGGAAACGGATGATGATCGAGCAATGCGGCGGGCTGACACCATCCGGCGGCGGCTTGGATGGGAGCCGGGCATTCTGAACGGCGACGGCAGCAAGCCCAAGGGGATGCACTGGCGAACCTTCGAACGATTGAAAGGCGAGCATGATGCTTTCGTAGACATATCCCTAGCGGGGATGGCGCGACGGCTTGGGTTGGTGGATAGCCAATTGTCGGGCCTGGCCCTTGATCTCGATGACCTGGGCGGGGGCTTATGAATCTGTTTCGCAAAAGTCGGCGCGGGCGGACAGGCAACAATCGGCCAGAAGCGGTAGTTGCCTCACTGAACTGCTACGTCAGCAATGACCCTTTAGCTGCCAGTGGCCCGAAACGACAAGCCCCGCCGAAGCTGGGGTGTCCATCCCAAAGAGCTAATTAGGCCTCTTTGCCGAAACGCTTGGTGAGTCCTAACAGGCCAAGACCAGTTAGCATCAGGATGAATGTGGGAGGAGCGGGGACTGGACTAACGGACTCTCGAACTAGGTAATGCCCAACATCATCACCCCATTGGTTTTCCCAAAGTCGGGTTGCCATGATGTAACCAACTCTCTCGTTATTCAAATTTCGAGAAATCCCAACCACTGGGCTGAAATAGCCATCCAGTTCATACGTGGATGTATAGCCATGAATTCTGCTACATGATTCTGGATCAGGTACGCCGTATGAATATCCACAAATGAACGACCCAAGATGACCAAAAAGTGTATTAAATGGTGCAACATGGGCCACTGCGCCCCCAAAGTAGTTATTGTTTGGATCTCCAAAAGATAGTGGTATGCCAGCATTTAGTAATAATGCTTCCACTTCACGTCGAGTTGCCCACCGAAATCCGTCGAACCTACCGCCTGCAGTCATTTCTGCCAAGACAGATTGTCTGGTTAGGCCTACGGTATATGTAACATCAAGCCACTCAAGGTTTGTGGCTGAGTCGAGTGTAATTAATCGATCCCCGTTGCCATACAAATCCGAGTCAATCAGAGACGCTTGCGCTGAACTCAAAGTAGCAAACAGCACGACACTGGCAAAAATCCTAACAAAACCCATTTTCTTCCCCTTCACACCACCTAACTGGCACCCAATGTGCAGTCACTGCTAAGCCCGAAAACGATACTCCACAATAGCCATGCTGTCTATGTGGAATAAGACATACGAATACTGCGCGGCGTGGTGGCGTATGGCAGCTTTGAGGCGATTGCTGTCGTAGCCAAACGGCAGCCGAACGTCAGCAGTGGGGCGATTGCGGCGGTTTGTGCAACTCCCAGACGGGCAGTGCTGGGCTGAATGTGATCGGGCACAATGGAGGGTGACTTCAAAAAGTGTTCCCATATTTGTTCCCATGATGGCAATTCAAATTTCAAGACTGACGCAACGGCGCGGCAACGCGCCGGTTCGCTAGCTTCTGCATCGGAGCCTGTCGACAAGCCTGTGCACAAGGTGTCAGGCAATTGTGGGCAAACCCTCATCTGCGGTGAACCCGATTTTTTGTCCAGAATTCATCCACAAGCAAACCAGTCCCTTGCCAAGAGCAAAAAATTGAATATAAGTAACTGTATCAATTAAATAAACAGAACTTATCCACAGACTTGTTTTCAAGATAGTTAACGTAGTTGTTTTATATACAGTAATTCTTGGTAAACCCATGGACATCCTGCCGCCCGAGCTTGTGGCGCTATTTTTCGCAGCATTTCTTGCCGGTGCCGTCGATGCCGTTGTCGGTGGTGGCGGGCTGATCCAGATTCCAGCCTTGTTTGCGGTTTACCCGGCAGAAAGCGCGGCACGCCTGTTTGGCACCAACAAATGCGCCAGTGTGGTCGGTACGGCCAATGCCTGCTGGCGCTACGCGCGTCAGGTCGAGATGCCCTGGCGAACCATCCTGCCTGCTGCAGTCTGTGCCTTTCTCTTTTCTTATGCCGGCGCTGCTGCCGTGGCCTGGCTGCCCAAGGAATCGATAAGGCCGTTAATACTGGTGCTATTGATTTTTGCCGCCGGCTACACGCTGATGCGCAAGGATTTTGGCAGTCTCCACCAACCGGCACATGCCGGGCGACGTGAGCTGGTTTTCGCCAGTCTGCTCGGGGCCGTGATCGGCTTTTACGATGGCTTTTTCGGCCCGGGCACCGGCAGTTTCCTGATTTTTCTGTTCGTCCGCTTTTTCGGCTTTGATTTTCTGCACGCTTCCGCCAGTGCCAAGGTAGTCAATGTCGCCACCAATCTCGCCGCATTGCTTTATTTTGTGCCGAACGGTCATGTGCTTCCGTTATTGGCAGTGGCCATGGCGCTGGCCAATGTCACCGGCTCGCTTGCCGGAACCTGGCTGGCGCTGCGCCATGGCAGTGTCTTCATCCGGCGGGTGTTTCTTGCAGTTGTTTCTGTCCTGATCGTGAAATTTGCCTGGGATACCCTGCACGGCTGGTTGTGATTGCATGATGTTGGCGGAACCGCCAAGGCGGGCTGTTTTCAAATAAAATTCAGTCACTTCCAAACAGGGGCAGTCATGCGCATTACGCTCGTTCATCCTGCCGGCTTCAATTTTGTGCCGGGGCAGCCGGACTTTTCAGTGCTGGCCAACCGCATGCCACCGATCGGCATCATGCAACTGGCCAGCTGGCTGGAGAAATTCGGCCATGAGGTGCAATTGCACGATTGCCTGGGGCCCTATGCGCCGCCGGGAATTGAAGCCAACGCCGAGATCATTCTCGCGACCAATCCCGAGATGGTCGGATTTTCGGCGACGACTTCCGGGTTCATGGACGCGGCGGATATGGCGCTGTACATCAAGCAGAAGCGCCCGGATATCAAGATCGCTGTTGGCAATGTCCATGTTTCCTCGCTTGGCGCCCCGATCCTCGAGCATTTTGCCGAGTTCGATTATCTGATCATCGGTGAAGGTGAAGGGGCGATGCTCGATTTGGCCGACGGACAGCCGTTGGCCAGTATCGGCAACCTGATCTATCGCGACGACAGTGGCAAGATCCGAATCAACCCGCGCCGTGACCGCATTCTCGATCTCGACGAATTGCCCTTCCCTGCCTACGAAAAGCTTGCCGGCTTTCCGCATGCCTACCATCTGCCGCTATTTGCCTACGAAAAGCGCTATGGGGCAACGATGATCACCTCGCGCGGCTGCCCCTACACCTGCTCCTTCTGCGATCGGACCGTGTTCGAGCGGCTGTACAAGACCAATTCGGCGCAATACACCTACGACCACATGAAGTACTTGCGGGACAAGTTCGGGGTGTATCACATCAACATGTATGACGATCTGTTTACCGCGAAAAAGCAGCGGGTCTTCGATCTGTGCAAGCTGTTGATCGAGAAGCCACTCGGCGTGCAGTGGAATTGCGCCATCCGTACCGGCCACACTTCGGACGAGATGCTTGCCCAGCTCAAAAAAGCCGGTGTCCTGATGGTGTCGATGGGTATCGAGTCGGCCGATCCGGGGATGATGGAACGGCACAAGGCCGGGGTGACGCTGGAGGCTGTGCGCGATACCGTGCGTCAGATTCATGGTGCGGGCCTGCGCGCCAAGGGCCTGTTCATTTTCGGCATGCCCGGTGAAACGCCGGAAACGGTGAAAACCACCAGTGATTTCATCCTGTCGCTCGATCTCGACGAGATGAACATGACCAAGTTCAGCCCGCTGCACGGCGCGCCTATCTGGGAAGAATGCGCGGCCAACATTGGTGGAGAAATGATCGAGGACTGGCGGCTGATGAACTGCCTCAACTTCGTTTATTTACCAGAGGGTTTCAAATCCCGCGAAGAGATGGACGCGCTCTACAACTGGCACGTCAAACGATTCTACGACAGCAAGGGTTATCGCCGCCGTTTTGCCAAGCGGCTGTGGGCACATCGCTGGAGTTTATGGCACGTCCTCAAGCATTTGCCTGAAACCATTGCCGCTGCCCGCTACTTCAGTTCAAACAAGGAACAGATCGAAAAGGCGAAGCGCGAATTTGCCCGCCACCCGCGACAGCCGGTCGGGCTCAAGCCGCAGCTCAGTCCGGAATTGCAGGTCGACAACATCGTTTCGATGTCGAAAGTGAAGCTTTCACGCCGGGAAGTGATGAAAGCCGTGATTTCGATCAATAACGAGAGCGAAAACAGCGCCTGCTGCACGCCGCCGGCATTACAGGCGACGGTATAATTCCCTTTTTTCGTCATGGGCTTGCTATGTCGGGACCGTCCGTTTTTTGGCCAATTTCACTGTTGACCGCAGCAGTCATCAGTCTGTCGTTGTCGGGTTGTGGCAGCGGACGGGCGGCGATCAAGGCTGCCGAGGAAAAGGAAGCCGCGGAACTGGAAGCCACCGGTGGCCGCGTTTCGTCTGCTGCGGGGCTGCGCCTTGGCTATGCTTGTTGCAATCTTCGACATACCGGGGAGTGGATTAGCGACCAAGGCAGCGGTGAGCAGGCCTTCATTCCATTGGGAACCCGCGTTCTCGTCCGGAATGTCGAGGGCTACAGAGCCGAAATCGAAGCGGGTGAAAAGCCCTATGTGATGGGTCTGGATTACGGCCGCAAGCTGGAAAAGACCGCCGAGTGGGTGGACAAGCTGGTTGTCCTGCAAGATCCCAGCGAGCGCCTTGCCAAGTATCCGGCCAACGTTCGGACAGCGATCGAAGCCGGGCGCCTGCTGACAGGCATGACACGCGAGCAGGTGCTGATGGCCGTGGGCTACCCGTCCACCTACGACACACCGAAGCTCGATGCGACACCGTGGAAAATGTACTGGAACCGGACGCAATACCTGATCCACTGGTCCGGTGGCAAAGTCAGCCGCATCGAAGCGGCGCCGGACCTGCTCGCCAACATTCTGGCAGCAGGCGCCCCGCAGCCACCGGCTGCCAAGCAGGAAGGAGACAAGCGTGGAAAATCAGCCAAGCAGCCAGCCAAATAAGCAAGCCGCCCCGCAAGCGGCACCGGTGCAGCGTCAGTTATGTGACGTGCTGGTCATCGGCGGCGGTCCAGCAGGAACCACGGTGGCGCCCTTCCTGACCGAAAAGGGTTACAAAGTCGTTGTCCTCGAAAAAGCCCACCATCCGCGCTTTCACATCGGTGAGTCGTTGCTGCCGGCCAATCTGCCGCTGTTTGAGCGCATGGGTATTGCCGAAGAGGTCAAGGCTATCGGCATGGTCAAGCCGGGGGCCGAATTTGTCTCGCCGCATCACGACATGTCACAGACTTTCCAGTTCGGCGATGCCTGGGACAAATCCATGCCCTATGCCTACCAGGTCAAGCGGGCGGAATTCGACGAAATCCTGATCCGTAACGCCGCCGCCAAAGGCGTCGAGGTGCATGAAGGCTGCAAGGCCAAGTCGGTGGAGTTTCTCGCTGACGATGCTGTGGTCATCCGCGCCGAGACCGATGCCGGTGAGTCGCTCGAGTGGCAGGCACGGTTTCTGGTCGACGCTTCCGGCCGCGATACCTTTCTTGCCAACCGCTTCCAGATCAAGCACCGCAACCCCAAGCACAACAGCTCGGCGGTGTACGGTCACTTTGCCAACGCCCGCCGCCATGATGGCGCCGCCGAAGGCAACATCACCATTTTCTGGTTTGAACACGGCTGGTTCTGGTTCATTCCGATGATCAACGACACCACCAGTGTCGGCATGGTCACCTGGCCGTACTACATGAAGACCAAGGGCGAACGCAGTCTGCAGCAGTTCCTGATGGATGGCATCGCGATGTGTCCGGCGCTGGCCGAGCGGCTCAAGGATGCGACGCTGGTGAATGAGGTCGAGGCAACCGGCAATTTCTCTTACGTTTCCGAGCGCAATCACGGCCGCAACTACGTCATGCTCGGCGACGCCTACGCCTTCATCGACCCGGTGTTTTCGTCCGGCGTGCTGCTGGCAATGAACAGCGGCGTCATTGCTGCCGAGGCCATCGACACCTGCCTGAAAACCCCGGCGCGGGCGACCGAGGCACTCAAGCGTTTCGACGCACTCATGCAGCACGGGCCGCGGGAGTTTTCCTGGTTCATCTATCGCGTCACCAACCCAATCATGCGCGATTTCTTCATGTACCCGAAGAACATCTTCCGCGTGAAGGAGGCCCTGCTGTCGGTGCTGGCTGGCGACATCTTCGGCAAGACGCCGATCTGGCGTTCGATCAAGATGTTCAAGCTGCTCTACTACATTGCCAACGTTATCCAGCCCCGACGCGCTTTCATGGGCTGGAAACAGCGGCGATTCAACATCCGCAAGGTCGACGAGTCCGTCGTTTATAACGCCTAGTGAGCCTGCGTTTCGTCTCTGCTGCTGCCGACGTTTCACGTGAAACCCCCGGCATCCTCGGCGGCGCCCGGTTGGGCAGTGGCCGGCTGGACAACGCCTGGGCCTGGCCGATGCAGGCCATTGCGGCGCCATTGCTGGCGTCCACAGCCGGGACGATCGACGAATACTGGCTGGCAACGGGCCAGCTGCGCAGCGGTGAAGCCGTCGGGCTGCGCTGGCAGCGCAATGATGAAATGCTGTTCGGCGTCATCACGCTCAATGAAGCCGATTTTGCCGAAGCCGCCAAGGCTGCCGGCAAAACGGCGCTGCAACTGGCGAGCGAGGCCGCCTACACCCGCATCTTCGATCTGATCGACCGCGAAGGGCTGCCCAAACTCTGGCGCATCTGGAATTACCTCGCGGACATCAATCAGGAAGCGGGCGAAGCGGACGGGCTGGAGCGTTACCGCCAGTTCAACATCGGCCGTCAGGACGCCTTTCTCGCCAGCCAGCGCTGTGCTACCGGCAATGTGCCGGCCGCCTGCGCCATCGGTTTGCGCTCTGGGCCGTTGTCGATCGCCTTTCTGGCCGGCGCCACGGCGCCGGTGCCGGTCGAGAATCCGCGCCAGGTCAGTGCCTATCATTACCCGGCTACCTACGGTCCGCGCAGCCCGACCTTCTCCCGTGGCGCACTGGTGTATCCGGCCGGGCAGGAAATCCTCTTCATTTCCGGCACCGCGAGCATCGTCGGCCACCAGACGGTGCACCCGGCTGACCCGCAAAGGCAGTGCCGCGAGACCATGGAAAACATCGCGGCCGTGATCCGCGAGGCCAACCGCTTGTGCCGTTCGACGCCGTTCGCCGTGCCGGACCTGCACTATCGGGTCTATGTCCGTCAGGCCAGGGATCTCGATGCCATCCGCCAAAGCCTGTTGCCGCTGATCGGCGAGGCGCCGGTGATCTATATCGAGGCCGACATTTGCCGTGCCGACCTGTTGCTTGAAATCGAAGCCATGGCTTCGCACCCGCTGGAGGAACGCACATGAACCTCGCCTCTGCTGACGTACTACGCCACGCACCACGCCATTTTGGCCGGTTTTCCGGGTTCACCGCAGCATGGTCTAAAACCCGCTGGGTCGCCACCGCACTGCTGGCCGCCGCCCTAGGCACGGCCCTACCAGCCAGCGGCGCAGAAGAAAAGCCGCTGTGGGAAATCGGAGCCGGCGTCACCGCGCTGACCTTCCCTGCCTACCGGGGCTCGGACCAGACCAACAATTTCGTACTGCCGTTTCCCTATTTCACCTATCACGGCAAGGTACTGAAAGCCGACCGTCAGGGTGTACGCGCCAGCCTGTTCGACAGCGACCGCGTCGATCTGACTATTTCCGCCGCCCTGTCGCCGCCGTCGAGCAGCAAGGACATCCGCATCCGCAACGGCATGCCCGACCTCGAAGCCAGTTTCGAGATCGGCCCGCAGGTTAACCTCACCCTGTGGCGTTCCGATGACCGTGCCCGCTTCGTCAAGCTGCTGCTGCCGATGCGTGCCGCGTTCACCCTCGACGGCTCGCCCAAGGACATCGGCTGGGTCTTTCATCCCAAGCTGAACATGGACATCACCGACCTTCCCGGCCTCAATGGCTGGCGCCTCGGTATGCTGGCCGGCCCCTTGTTTGGTGACAAGCGGCAGCACGACTACTACTACTCGGTCGATCCCCGCTACGCCACCGCTGGTCGCCCGGCCTATCAGGCCGAGGCCGGTTACGGTGGCATGCAGTATCTCGCATCGTTCTCCAAGCGCTTCCCGAAATTCTGGGTCGGCGCCTTTGCCCGTTACGATAATCTTGGCGGCGCGACCTTCGCCGACAGCCCGCTTGTCCGTCAGCAGGGCTACGTCGCAGCCGGCGTCGCGGTGGCCTGGGTACTCGGCGAATCCTCAACCCGCGTGAGGGTGGATGACTGATTCTTCGGCAACCCCTGCCGACGACCTGATGCGGAGCAATCCGCTTTGGGCCATTTACGAGACTGTCACCGGCATCATCGGCCTGTCGGCCCTGGCGGTGATCTGCCTCGGCTGGCTGCCGTTTGCGCTGCTGTTCAACCCCCTGCTTTCGAAGGCGCGGGGTCAGCGCTGGGGCCGCTACATGATCATGGACGGCTTTCGCACCTATACCAACTTCCTCGAGCGCTTCTGCCGCTGTCGTTTCGACCTCAGCGAACTCGACCAGCTGAATGGTCAGGGGGCGATGATTCTGGCGCCCAACCACCCGTCGCTACTCGACGCGGTGCTCATCCTCTCCCGCATGCCGACGGCCGTCTGCGTCATGAAGGCCTCGCTGATGGACAACATCCTCTTCGGTGCCGCGGCCCGGCTGGCCCGCTACATCCGCAACACGACGCCACTGGAGGTGATTCTCGGCGCCCGCGAGGAACTGCGGGCCGGCGCACCGGTACTGATCTTCCCGGAAGGCACGCGCACCACGCGCTGGCCGATTGATCCCTGCGTCCCCAGCCTCGGCCTGCTGGCACGCCGGGCTGGCGTCCCGGTGCAAACCCTGCTCATCGAGTTTTCGACCCCGTATCTAGGCAAGGACTGGCCGCTCTTCCGACGTCCGGCCTTGCCTCTGACCTGCCGCATCCGCCTGGGCAAGCGCTTCCCGCCGCCGACAGTCTCCCCCGATGCCTTCGCTGCCGAGCTCGAAGCCTATTTCAAGGGCGAACTGTCGGCGCCGATTTTGGCCAAAAATCCGGGTTGACCGCAGCAACGGCCTCACCATGACCTCCCCAGCTTCAACGACGCATCTCGTCCTCATCCCCAGCTACAACCCCGGCGCCCAGGTGCTGGAGACGGTACGCGCAGCCCGCGCCCAATGGAATCCGGTGTGGGTGGTGGTTGACGGCAGTACTGACGGTACCGGCGAGCAGTTGCGGGCGATGGCCGATAGCGACGATGGTCTGCGCGTCATCATCCTGCCGGAAAACCGCGGCAAGGGTGCTGCGGTGCTCGAAGGCATCACCCAAGCTGCTGCGCTTGGTTTCACCCACGCGCTGACCATGGATTCCGACGGCCAGCACCCGGCGGCGCTGATCCCTGAGTTCATGGCTGATTCGCAGGCCGCGCCGGCAGCGATGATTCTCGGCAAACCGGTGTTCGGGCCGGAAGCGCCGGCGCTGCGCGTCAATGGCCGCAAGGTCTCGAACGGCTGGGCCAATCTGGAGACCCTGTGGATGGGCATCGGCGATTCGCTGTACGGATTTCGCGTCTATCCCATCGCGCCGCTGATGAAGATCATGCGCGGCAACCGTTTCATGCGCCGCTTCGATTTTGACCCCGAAGCCGTTGTCCGTCTCTGCTGGGCGGGCGTCTGGCCGATCAACCGCGATGCCCCGGTGCGCTATCTGAGCGCGGCCGAGGGCGGTGTTTCCCATTTCAATTACCTCCGCGACAACACGCTGCTGACCTGGATGCACACCCGACTCTTCCTCGGTTTCCTGCTCCGCTTGCCGCTGTTGATCCTTCGTCGCCTCTTTGCCTGACCATGCCGACCCCTGAAGCCCGCCAAGCTGCGCTCAAGGCCGATCCCCGGCTTGATGCCTATTTTTCCGATGAGGTGGAGCGCCGCCGCGTCACCCGCGAGATGTTCGACGAAGCGGCTGCCGGCTACGATGAAGCCGAGCGCTGGACCGGGCTCGGTACCGGCCCGTGGTATCGCCGCGAGGTACTGCGCCGTAACGGCCTGCGCCCTGGCATGCACATCCTCGACGTTGCCGCCGGTACCGGGCTGGTGACCGTTGCCGCGCAAGGGCTGGTCGGCCCGGAAGGGCGTGTCATCGCCCTCGACCCCTCGCCGGGCATGCTCGGCGAGTTGAAGAAGAAGCTGTCTGTCGAAACGCTCGAAGGCTACGCCGAGGACATCCCGCTGCCCGATGCCTCGGTCGATTTCATCTCCATGGGCTACGCACTGCGCCACGTTGGCGACCTCGATCGCGCCTTTGCCGAGTACTTTCGCGTGCTGCGGCCGGGTGGCCAGGTCTGCCTGATGGAAATCAGCCGGCCGGCCAGCCGTATCGGCCGCGTGCTCCTCTCCGGCTACATCCGCGGCGTCGTTCCCCTCCTCTCGCGGATCGCCGGCAGCCGCGCCGATGTTGGCCGCCTGTGGGAATACTACGGCGACACCATCGACGCCGCCCTGGAGCCGGAACCGATCATGACCGCCCTGCGCAAGGCCGGCTTCAGCGATGTCCGCTGCCCCGTCACCTTCGGCATCTTCCGCGAGTATCTGGCGCGCAAGTCCTGACTGCGGTGAACCGGGAAAACCGTTAAAAATCGAGTATCGACCACGATGAACACCACCGAGATCTTCCTGATCGCGATGACCATCATCTTCACCGTGCCATACCTCATCTGGCGGCTGGGGCGCACCGACTACTACGCGCCGCTGGTGGTGGTGCAGATCATCACCGGCATCCTGCTCGGTCCCGGCATCCTCGGCAAATTCTTCCCCGAGTATTACCAGTTCGTCTTCAATCCGGCGGTGATCCAGTCGCTAAACGGCATCGCCTGGTGGGCGGTGATGCTCTTCGTCTGCATCGCCGGTGTCGAACTTGATCTGAAGAAAGCCTGGGCGCACCGGCGTGAAAGCGGCATCACCGCCGGCCTCGCCCTCGGCGTGCCGCTGCTCTTCGGCAGCATCGCCGCCGTGGCCATGCTCGGTTTTGATGGCTGGATCGGCCCCAAGGCGCAAACCTGGCAATTCATCGTCGGCGTCGGCATGGCCTGTGCCGTCACCGCCCTGCCCATCCTCATCCTGCTCATGGAAAAGCTGGCCATCCTGCGCCAGCCCATCGGCCAGCGCATCCTGCGCTACGCCAGCCTCGACGACATCGCCATCTGGGGCGTGCTGGCGCTGATCCTCATGGACTGGGAGCGTATCGGTCGCCAGGGCACCTTCCTCGCCGGCTTCGCCCTCGCCGCCAGGGTCTTCCACCACCTGATGGTCCGCCTGCAGGAACGCGACCGCTGGTACGTGGCGCTGATCTGGCTGGCCGCCGTCTCCTTCGCCGCCGACTGGGCCGGCCTGCACTTCATGGTCGGTGCCTTCCTCGCCGGCGCGACCATGGAAGCCGACTGGTTTGATCAGGAAAAAATGGACCAGCTGCGCCACCACGTCCTGCTGGTGATCATGCCCGTCTTCTTCCTCTCCACCGGCCTGCGCACCAACTGGAATGTCGGTGGCGCCGCCGTCTTTGTCGCTGCCGCGCTACTCCTCGCTGCCTCGATCAGCGGCAAGCTGCTCGGCGTCCGCCTCGCTGGCCGCATCCTCAACTGGGCGCCGGGCGAAGCCGGCATCATCGGCTGGCTGCTGCAGACCAAGGCGCTGATCATGATCATCTTCGCCAACATCTTGCTCGACAAACAGGTCATCACCAGCGAAACCTTCACCGCCCTGCTGCTGATGGCAGTCGCCAGCACCATGCTCACCGTACCCGTTGTCGCCCCGCGGCTGGCCAGACTGAAGTCGCTGATTTCCCGATCCGCCTGACCCGGAGCAAGCCATGCCCTACCAGTCCACCTATCGCCCCGAAGCCCCCGAGCGCAGCGAGGTCGACGCTACGCCCGGCCTGCTTCTGCTCGAATTTGGCGCCAACTGGTGTGGCCACTGCCAGGCCGCGCAGCCGGCGATCCGCGAAGCGCTCGCCGACCACCCCGGCCTTGACCATCGCAAGATCGAAGACGGCCCCGGCCGCCGTCTCGGGCGAAGCTTCCGCGTCAAGTTGTGGCCGACGCTGATCCTGCTGCGCGACGGGCAGGAAATCGGCCGTACCGTGCGCCCGGCGACAGTCGATGACATTCGCACCCTGTTTCAAGCCCCTGACTGACCACCATGACCGCAAGCAACGCCGACCGCCGCATTCCCGTCACCCTGCTCACCGGCTTTCTCGGTGCCGGCAAGACGACGCTGCTCAACCACCTGCTGACCCAGCCGGAGATGGCCAACACGGCGGTGCTGATCAACGAATTCGGTAGCGTCGCCGTCGATCACCATCTGGTGACCAAGATCGACGAAGACCTGATGCTGCTCGATTCTGGCTGCATCTGCTGCACGGTGCGCGGCGACCTGACGCGCAGCCTGAGTGAGCTCTTCATGCGCAGCCTGCGCCGCGAAATCGTCCCCATCCAGCGGGTGATCATCGAAACCACCGGCCTGGCCGATCCGGCACCGGTGATCTATACGCTGATGGAAGACTTCTTCATCGCCGAGCGCTTCCGTACCGACGGCGTGGTGACGGTGGTCGACAGCACCCACATCCTGATGCAGTTTGGGAGCCACCCGGAACCGGTCAAGCAGGTGGCCATGGCTGACCGCCTGCTGCTCAGCAAGTGCGACCTCGCCGACGCCGCACAACTGGAAGAAGTCAGCCGCACGCTCACCCGCCTCAATCCGGCGGCGATGCAGATTCGTGTGCAACGTGGCGAAGTCGCTGTCGCCTCGCTCACCCACTGCGGCCTCTACGACCCCGCCAGCAAGGCCCCGGACGTGGCCGCCTGGCTGGCCGGGGAAAAAGTGCGCGAAGAACGCCGCAAGGCCCACGGCCACCATCACCACCACGATGTCGACCGCCACGACGCCCATGTCTACAGCTTCGCCCTCACCTTCGACCAGCCCCTGCAATGGGTGATGTTCGCCGATGCGGTCTCGACCCTGCTCGAAACCATGGGCGACCGCATCCTGCGCATCAAGGGCCTGCTCAATGTCGTCGGTGACCACAAGCCGCGGGTCATCCAGTGTGTCCAGCACGTCATGTACCCCTATGCCCGCATCGACGACTGGCCGGCCCAACCGCCCTACAACGACCAGAAGAGCCGCCTCGTCTTCATCGTCCGCGACGTGCCGCAGTCGATGATCGAAAAGGCCTTCGAAATGTTCTGCGGGGTGCGCGATGTCGGTGAAACTTTCACGACTTCTTGAGTCAAAAGCGGCTAACAGCCGAAAATACCCTGATCTTTCGCAGCCGGAAGGTTCAGCAAGTTTTCCTCCGAATTCACCCGAGTCACCATCTGCATCGCCACCTTTCGGGAGTCATTAATGAACCCACGGCGACTCGCTCACCGAAACAGCGTCGTCTGTGTTTTTGCGCTGGCATTCGCCCAGGCCGCTTTAGCCGGACCGGCGCACGTTCATGGCGAGGCCAGGCTGGAGATCGTCATCGATGGCGGCGAACTCGCCATCCGCTTCGAATCGCCGCTCGACGGCCTGCTCGGCTTTGAGCGCGCGCCCCGCACGGCCGCCGAGAAACAGGCGGTACAGACCATGAAAGCCACCCTCGAGGACGCTGTTCGCCTCTTCCCCTTGCCGCCTGAAGCCGCTTGCAAGGCATTGCCGCCGACCGTCGCGTCGCCGGTGTTTGCTGACAAGACCGCCAGCGGCCATCTCGATCTCGATGCCGACTACCGCTGGATGTGCGCCCAACCGGCCGCGCTGCGCGCCATCGAGACCCGCCTGTTTGTCGAGTTTCCACGGCTGAAGCGGATTACCGTCGAATTCGTCGGCCCCGGCGGGCAGAAGAAGGGGCGCCTGACACCGCCCCAGCCCCGTTTTGGCTGGTAAGCATTCATGATGGCGAAGCCACCTGCTATCGCCATCGACGGCCTCGAGTATCGCTGGCCGGCGGGCAGCTTCTGCCTCAAGTTGCCCTCGCTTGCGGTGAACCCGGAAAACAGCCTGTTTTTGCAAGGCCCGAGCGGCAGCGGCAAAAGTACGCTGCTCAATCTCATCGGTGGCGTGCTGAAGCCGCAGTCCGGGCGCATCGACCTGCTGGGGCAGCCCTTCTCGGCCTTGCCGGCGGCGCAGCGTGACGCCTTCCGCGCCGATCACATCGGCTTCATCTTCCAGCAGTTCAACCTCATCCCCTACCTGTCGGTCATCGACAACGTGTTGCTCCCCTGCCGTTTCTCGGCGCGGCGGGTGGCGCAGGCGGGCGATGCGGTGGTTGCGGCAACGACCCTGCTTGATCGCCTCGATATCGCGCCGGAGTTGCATACGCGGCCGGCACACGCACTCTCCGTCGGGCAGCAGCAGCGCGTCGCCGCCGCCCGTGCGCTGATCGGCAAGCCGGAAATCCTCATCGCCGACGAGCCGACCTCGGCCCTCGATGCGCCGCGCCAGGCCGCCTTTGTCGACCTGCTGCTCGCCGAGGCCCGCGCCAACCGCAGCGCACTGATTTTCGTCAGCCACGATCTGCGCCTTGCGACGCATTTCGATGGCGTGCTGGAGCTGTCCGCATGAGGCGCTGGCGCTTCCTGCTGCCGCTGGCGGCCGCCAGTGCCTGGAACCGGCGGGCGACGCTGGGCCTGACGCTGATCGCCATCATCCTCGCCAGCACCCTGCTGCTGGTCGTCGAGCGTCTGCGCCACGATGCCCGAGAAAGCTTCGCGCAGTCGGTGTCCGGCGCCGACCTCATCGTTGGCGCCCGCAGCAGTCCGCTGCAACTGGTGCTTTATTCCGTATTCCGCCTCGGCGAGGCGAGCAACAACATTAGTTGGGGCAGCTACCGCCAGATCGCTGACAACCCCGCCATCGCCTGGACCATTCCACTCTCGCTGGGCGATTCGCACCGCGGCTACCCGGTGCTCGGCACGAGCAGCGACTACTTCCGCCACTTCCGTTACGGCTTCAAGACGCCGCTGGCGTTCACCGAGGGGCGCCCCTTCGCCGACGGCCGCGAGGGTGTTTTCGAGGCCGTGCTCGGCGCCGATGTGGTCAGGAAGCTCGGCTACCGCAATGGCGAGCGCATCGTCCTCAGTCACGGCAGCGGCGCCGTCACCGGCCATGACCATGCCGACAAGCCCTTTACCGTTGTTGGCATCCTGGCGCCGACCGGCACGCCGGTGGACCGCACGGTCCATGTCAGTCTTGCCGCAATCGAGGCGATTCACCTCGACTGGCAAGGCGGCCTGCCGCTGCCCGATCTGGCGGTTGCCGCCGATCAGGTCGCCGACTACGACCTGACGCCGCGCGATATCACCGCCTTCCTCGTCGGCCTGCACCAGCGCACTACCGTCTTCGGCGTCCAGCGCAAGATCGCCGGCTTCAAGGACGAGCCGCTGCAGGCCGTGCTTCCCGGCGTCGTCCTCGACCAGCTCTGGCAAAGCCTCGCCTTCGGCGAAAAGCTGCTGCGCGGCCTGTCCTGGCTGATTCTCAGCCTTGGTCTCGCTGGCCTGCTGGCGGTCATGCTGGCCGGGCTGGGCGAGCGCCGGCGCGAACTGGCCATCCTGCGCGCCCTCGGCGCTGGTCTGCCGCACATCGCCGCGCTGCTCCTGCTTGAAAGCCTGCTGCTGGGCGTGCTCGGCGCGTTCGGCGGCCTGCTCCTGCTGATGCTGGCGAGTGCCATCGCCGGTCCCTGGCTGGCGGAGAACTGGGGTATTGTGCTGCAGTCCGTGCTGCCGGGCAGCGGCGAATGGCTGCTGCTCGGGGCGATTGTCGTCACCTGCCTGCTCGCCGGGCTGCTGCCGGCCTGGCGGGCCAGCCGCCTCGCCCTGGCCGACGGCCTGACCCCGCGTCTTTAAGGAAAACCATGCGATTGACCACCCCCGTCCTCGCTCTTGCCCTGCTGATGTTCGCGTTCCCCGCCAGCAGCCAGGACTACCGTATCGGCGATCGTCTCAAACCTTCCGCCACTCCAGCCCGCACTGCCTATCAGGAAATCACCTGGGACGACCTGATCCCCAAGGACTGGGATGCAATGGCCGCCCTCAAGGGCATCAACGTCGCCCGCCTGCGCGACGGCGACCCCAAGGCGCAGGAGGCGCTCGACAAACTGCGTGCCGCCTGGGACGCAGCGCCGGTGGTCAGCACGCTGGAGAACAAGCGCATCCGCCTTGCCGGCTTTATCGTGCCGCTCGAGCGCAAGGGCGATCTGGTCTCCGAACTCCTGCTGGTGCCCTCCTTCGGTGCCTGCATCCACTCCCCGCCACCGCCCGCCAACCAGACGGTGCATGTCATCCTCAACAAACCCGTGGCGGGCCTGCAGACGATGGACACCTTCTGGATCAACGGCACCCTGAAAACAGCACGTGGCGAAAGCGGCTTCGGCGTTTTCGGATATCGCTTGCAGGGCGAGAGCATGAAGCGCTACGAGATCAAACGTACTCGGTGAGGTGGCTGCGAAGACGTGAAAAAGGCCGGCACGACTGACGTCGTCCGGCCTTTTGAATTTGGTGCCTGGGCGACAATCGAACAAACTTCGGAAACGATTGTTTAACAATGATCTTCGTTTATCGTAAATCATAGTTACCCCCAAAGTTACCCCCGTTCAAACGATGCTAGCGGAACGCCACAGCCATGGATATCAACAGATTGCTGCAATGGTGGAAGCCAAAGACACGCGCTTTATCACTCATCTAGTGATGCTTTAGAGGGCAGCTAGCAGCGAAGGGCGTAGACCCAGGCACCCCCGCCCAGGGTGGTGGTTTGCTCGCATGCAAAGCCATTCCCGGCCCCATTACAAAATTTTCAGAAGGTCTGGAATATGAGCCGAATGTAGGGGGATGCCTTCGCCATTCTCAAGTACATTGCCATTAGAATGATGGCATAGTAAGGGGCCGTTTTGCACAGTCATCCGAAAGGTTCAAATGCTAAAAAATTTCGTATCTGTGGCGCTTGTCGCGTTGTTGGCTGGTTGTGCCAACACATACAACATTCAAACTTATGGGCCTGTTGATTTGTCGGATAAATCGGTAACTGTGCCGTTTGGGTCCGGGGGACTAAAGGGCAAATTGAAACAGGCGCTAGCCAACAACGGCTGGAAGTTAACCAACGACAGAGGGCCTATGGTCACTGAGGGGACCGTCGGTGAAAAAACTAGAATCGAGCGCTACGACACATTCAATTCGAGGTACAGACTTATCGTATCTTCACAGCAGTTCGATCTTTGTCTTCTTACGCAATCTCCAGCCATTTACTTCGATGTGTCTTTCGTTGATAACAAATCAGGCGCTGAGGTCTTCACAATTGGCGGCACCGGTTGCGAATCAATTGCAGTTGAAAAATTCATGAATTTATTGCGTAGCCAATATTGATAGATAGCGGCCGCTCTTATCAAAATCGCTGGCAGCGTCAAGGGCATCAATGACGTATCCTATTGATATTGAATTATTGATAGGTGGCGACAATGGCACTTGTACAACGCGGTACTGACAACTCGGCCAAGGTTGATCGGATGATTGCCGACAGCCAGGTGCAAATCGGTGAACGATTGCGTCTTGTCGGCGAGCAGAGTCGCAATGCGCGGCTTATGGTTCAGCGCCGGGCGCTCGCTCTGGTGCCGAAAGCGATTCAGACTCTTGAAAGCATCATGCTTGATGACGAGGCACCGTCGCAAACTCGGCGGCTCTGTGCCTTGGATATTCTCTCGCTTGGTCGTGCGAATCCTGGCGAGGGCGGCGAATCTGGCGCGGCCAATAAACCGCTACACGAAATGACCGCCGATGATTTGCGGGCGATGCTTGATACCCAGCGGAAGGCGGTTGAAGTGCTGGAGCAAGGCTTGTCCGGTGATGTGATTGACGCGCCACATAGTTGAATGGCTTTCAAAAAAGTCGCATTTCCACCCAAATCAGAAGCGGCACAGTCCAGCAATTACGACAGGTACGCGGCGCTTGTGGCCAGAATCTGTCGGTTTTTTTTACAAGGGCCTTCTTGGCGAAGTCGGCCAGACATTGGTTGTTATGCGCTAATTGTTTGTCGCAGTTAGAAAGTGCTCATGCCGATGGTGTTCAGGCATCTTTCCTGCTTTATTCCGCTACAGTTTTTCACCGTTTCTGGAGCGGCTCTGATGAAGATGTTTAATCATGCTGTTAGCGCATTGGCTATCGCCCTGTTTTCCGGTGCCGCTTCTGCGGCTCCCATCTTCTGGACCGACTGGACAGGTGGCGATCTTGATCCTGGCTCTGGCTTTCAGGCACAAGGGACAATCACGACAGGCACTTCGTCTGTTACCGTAACCTACACGAATGCCCAAGGCATAGGCTTTTATCAGACAGGTGGCGGCACCGACTACTGGACAAATGGAGCCTTTAGCTCAACCCGGAATCCCGCGACGTCGCCATATACTAGTGCAGCGGTGGACAATATTCCGACAGGTACCGACATCATCGCCCTAAGTAGAGCTGGGATGCAGACACTGAATTTCTCCCAGGCAATCGCAAACCCGGTTTTCGCATTTGTTAGCCTCAACGGCAATGGTTATGCTTTCAACCGAGATTTCGATCTCCTCAGTCTCGGTGGTGTTGATGGCAACGATTGTGGCTATTGGACTTGCGGCGGTGCCAGCAAGGTCGTTGTTGACCTAGGTGGCGGAAACTACGAGTACCAACTCAACAGCAACAACATCGGCGGTACAGAACCTCATGGAGCGCTCCGGTTTATAGGAACGTTTGATTCGGTCAGTTGGCGTAGCAGCTCGAATGAATTCTGGAATGGCTTTACGGTGGGCGTGCAGGAAACGGCAAGCAGCTTCTGTTCCATTAACCCGACTGCGCCCGGATGTACGTCGAATAACGTCCCGGAGCCCGGCTCTCTCGCATTGCTAGGTCTTGGCCTTGCCGGTCTGGCAGCGGGTCGTCGCCGCAAGTGTTGAGGTGATAACGGCTTGATCGTAACAATGGGGGCTTCGGCCCCCGTTTCGTTTCTGCATGTCATCACTTCACGTTCAAAGTTTGATCGTTTCATCTGATGTAAAGCTTGGCATCCATAAGCACGCTAAGGAGCGGCAATCTGCGCTGCCTTTATTCCCGTAGCCCTTTCATTTGCTTGGATCAATCCGCTGCCGAAGCCTCGAACATTAGAGCGGCACGGCATTGGCGAACGAGATCAAGTCCAAGGCCTTCTGCCTTAATCGTTTCGCCAAATCCGCAAAGCAAGCTGTCCAAGTCATCGAGCGTTTCCGAGACGTTCGACGTCGTTGTGCGGAAGCTCTCACCGATGAGGGCGTTAAGTTTGCGGGCCTGTACCCGTGAAACGATGTTGTTTGTTTCCATAACAATTCATTAAAAGATACCCGTCAGAATTAACGAGTGGTCTAATCATGCCATAAAAATCGGGGTCGTGAAAAAAGTTATTATTAACAATCAGTGGCTTAGTAAATTCTGCATTGACAAGCGCCATGTACAGAACAGCGTCGCCAAATCAAACTTACCTCTGGCGTTTGTCGTTTGTCATGCTCCGATAACAGAGAAGCGCCCCCTCCGGATCGGCGAGTGCGTTTGCCAGTGCCTCCGCCTGGTCCTGCTCGGAATCGTTGCAGTAAATCTGCTGAACCAGAGCTTTGAGTTCCTCGGCTTCCGCTTTCGTTGCTCGCCGTTTTTGGGTGTCAGGCATCGGCTCGGCGGCTATCGCATTGGGATAATGCGCCAGTGCCCCGGCGTGATCGACAGCGGGCGCAAAGAGAACGGGCATGCAATCGCGATCAAAGAAATGGATGAGCCAGCAGTTAAAACGCGCCCAACCTTCCTGCGTTACGTTCTGACACGTTGCAGCCGTTTCAGGCGTGCAAGCCTTGCCCGGGAAGGGTTTGATTGAAACGCCCGCTACGTTTCCAGCCGTAGCAGGCGTTTCGTTACCCGCTTCCAACTTGGATAGCAGATCAGCAAGCGCCATGATCGCCCCCCAATTTGTCGGCCTGGATCGGATAGAGTTTTCGCCCCATTCCGGCGATGCGGTAGAACTTGGCCCGTTCGCCATTGGCACCCGGTGCAGGCAAAGCCCCCGCCTCCTGCAACACATCAAGCGCACGTTTGAAGTCGAAGCCTTTCAGGGCTTCGCGCATGCCGTCTGCGGTGATCAAGTATTCCCGGTTTCCGCTGGCATCTTTCCACCAGCCCGCACGGTCCCGAATCGGCGCTTCACTGGTGGCATCGGCGTCGGAGAATCGCCCGCTGCCGTGGCGTTCGATAAAGCCTGAAACGCGCTCAATGATTTGGCGTTTCTCGTCATTACCTTTGCCCCGCATCGCCCGCCACACCCGGAAGCCTTCTGCGGCAGCCTTGATCGCTTCGCCTTCTGACCATCCGGTAATTCCGAACTCGGTTGCGACTTCGCCGGCCAATGCTAGCAAGGCAAACCGGGCGGCTGCCCGCTTGTCCTGGCCTTCGCCGCCGTCTGCTGAGAGTTCAGCCAATCCCTTGATGCGTTCGAGTAGCGCGCAAAAATCACGATTGTCACGCGTCAACTTTTCAAGGAATGCCCTCCCGGCGTGGCCGTGATGGATAGCGGATGCTCGCTTGATCGCATCAGAGAAGGCGGTTCCACTGGGCAGATCGTGCAAGTTATCCCAAGCGCCGAACGTCCGCGTCGCATGGATATCCAACAGACGCACCGCTTGCCCGGCTTTAACCCGGTGACCGCCTTCTGCCATCGTTGTTGCAATACTGCGTTCGCCGCTGCTGAGCACGAAACAGCGCCAGCGCGTTACCCCTCGCGCATTGCCTGACCGTCCGGCGCGTTGCTTGCCTCGTCCGTTGCCTAGGCTTTAGACGATAGCACCCACCTCCCGTGGGTCGCACTCGCTGATCTCGTCCAGTGCCAGCAGGCAATCATTGAACATAGCCGCTGCGCCCTCCATGCCGTTGGCAGTGGCACGCCAGCTACGCCGATAATTCGACCCGCCCCACACTGAGCAGCCGGCTTCCAGCAAGGTGGTCTTGCCGGTGGATGAGTCGCCGACAAAATGCACCCCGCCCCCTTCGGCATTGCATCGCGCCAGCATTGGCCCGGCGAATGCAGCGGATAACGCCAGAACCAGAAGTGGATTGCCGACAGCGCGCGCTGAAATGTCGGCTTGCCATGCTTGCAGGCTGCCGCCTGTGGTGTGTTCATCGTGCCCGCGCTCGCCACTCTGGAAAATCACGCCAGACGATTTCGGGCCAATGACCGCATCAGGCAAAACGAACGAGTCATCACACCAACCGACTTGCAAAGCACAGCGCATGCGGCGCGTGGGCGGCTTGGCTTGTAGATAGCTTGCCAACAGATTACGCGCTTTTCCCGACGGGGCAATTTCAACCCCCATGCTCAGCAATTCGCCGCGCATGTCATCCCCTGCGCCTCGGAGCATTTCCATTGGCAGCGCCCATTCGCGCCACTGTCCAAGGGTATTTTTGAAGCGGAGCAGCCGCCCGAAGTTGGTTGCCTGGCCGTCAAATGTAACTGCCTCAACATGAAGTGGAGAGCACACCCAAGTTTCAACAGGACTCCCATCCTTGTCCGAGTCGAAGAACCAGACGCCTGCCCGGTATCTAGCACCGCCTGCTGCCTGGTGCTCGTCAAATACCCGAAATGCCGGGCGTTCGCTGTCAGATGGAATTGACGATGAAACGGCTGATACGTCTGCCGGTTCTATGCCGTTGCAGCTAGAGGCTACGTGTTTAGGGCTTTGCACGGCTGATACGTCTGCAACGTCAGGTATTGTCAATTCGCAGTTTTGTTTGTCCGATGCGCGCTCATGGATGCCCACCAGGTTCACTCGTGCAGCGCGATCGATTTTCTGAAGGCTGATTTCTAGCGTGTTCACGGTGACACCCCCGAAATCGTCATGGCTGCGCCGACTCGACCGACGGCAAGCGTCAGCCGTTCTTGTGATTTCTCATCCCATTCGCCGGATAGCATCTTGCGGCCAACGGAAGCGATCAGTAATCCCTCGTGAAAGACACAGCGCAAGGAGTCGGCAGCGCTGAACGGCTGGCGCATGGGCTTGAAATGCTGGTCTTGAACCTCGCGTGGCGGAAACAACTGATCAACAGTCATGCCAACAGCGGAGACAATTTCGTGTGTCGAACATCCGGCAAAGCAATGAACCAGAACTTTGCCGTCGTCGGTTTCACGAACGCTCAAGCTGGGGCCTTTGTCGGTATGTGCAGGGCAGCGTGCAACCCAGCGGCCGGGTGCAGTTTGTCTGACTTTCTCAAGGCTTTGGAGAAGTCTCTCGGCAGTCATGCGAACGCCCTCCGGGTCCAAATTCCAAAGGCAAGTTTTCGCCAAGCCTGGCAAACTTTGCACGGTTGGCTGTTTCGGCATGTACATGCGGCGGTATGAAGCCAGCTATAATCGAAATTGATTACTTTTCAGGCTGCCTGCGGGTGGCCTTTTTCTTTTTTCATATAGCCCCCGTCCCGGCTGTTTCTATGAGGGCGCGGATATCCTCGACCTTCCAGACGGTTGTGCGAGGGCCAAGTTTGATTGGCTGGGGAAATCTGCCAGATGCTACGCCAGCCCACCACGTGGACTTGCTGACAGGAACAATCGGTAGAATCGGAGGGTTTGCTTTAGGGTTGCCCAGGATCTGGTGCAGACGAACAAACCCTTCACCCGGCAATATGGATGAAATCATTTGTAACCTCATTCTGAAATAGGGGGCGAATGCAGCGATGGCTGCTTCTTGCACTTGGCGAGAGTGCCATCCGGCCATTTCCCGAATGAAGCTCGTATCACGGCTGACTTCCGTGAATTGCGTTGACCTTAAGTAACGGCCTCCTGCTCCGGGTGATAAAAAGTTATCACCTTTAAAAAGCTAATACAGCTACTTATTTTTCTTCTTTGGACAATCAAGCACTCTGCTTTTTCAGTGGCAACACTTCAGCCCCTGCTTTAAGTTTGTCCAAATAGTCCGCCCAAAGCTGCATCATCGCCGTGCGTTCCTTTAGGAACTTGGTGCGGTTGTATGCGGTGCCAAGCGCATCTGGAACCTTGTGCGCGAGTTGGTGCTCGATAACTTCCGGCTTTTGATGCAGTTCTTCGTGCAGGATTGTTCTTGCCATGGCACGGAATCCATGACCGGTTATTTCGGTCTTGGTGTCGTACCCCATGCGACGTAGCGCCGCATTAATGGCCGCATCACTCATGCATTTATGGGGGTCTCTGCCAGGGAATACATGCCTTCCGTGCCCGGTGAGCGCGTGTAAATCTCGAAGAATGGCGACGGCCTGCGTCGCGAGCGGAACAAGGTGCTCTGTCTTGGTTTTGGTGACAAAGTACCGCCACTCGCCTTTATCCAGATCGAAGCCGCTCCATTCAGCCTTTCTCAGTTCGCCGGGGCGCACAAACAATAACGGGGCGAGTAGTAGCGCAGACTTGACCACAAACGTTCCACGGAAGCCGTCGATAGCTCTGAGAAGTTCGGCTACGGCCCGAGGTTCCGTGATGGAGGCCATATGTTCCGTTTTGACGGGCGGTATAGCGCCGCGCAGATCAGGGCACGGGTCGCGCTCTGCGCGCCCGGTGGCAATGGCGTAGCGGAAACACTGGCTGATTTCGCTCTTGACCTTGTGTGCAGTGTAGCGGGCACCGCGTTCGTCAATGCGGCGTAGCACTGCTAACACCTCGGGGGCAGTGATTTCAGCAATTGGCCGGCTACCCATCCAGGGAAAAACGTCCTTCTCAAGTCGGGCGGTTGCCTTCTGTTTTTGAGCCGGGACCACTGTGCTACCCCACTTTGCAAGCCATTCCCTGCAAACGACCGCAAAGCTGTTGGCGGACAGTTCATCGCGGGTCGCCTTTGCCGCTTTGCGCTGCTGGCCAGGATCGATACCTTCAGCCATCATTCTCCGGGCCTCGTCACGCTTTAGACGTGCATCTTTAAGGCCCGTATCTGGATAAGTGCCAAGGGAAAGCATCTTTTCTTTGCCGGCAATCCTGAACTTCAGTCGCCACCATTTCGACCCGTTGGGGTTCACCAGGAGAAAAAGGCCTTTCTCGTCGGCGAGCTTGTACGGCTTTTCCTTCGCCTTGGCGGTGCGAATTGCTGTATCTGTGAGAGGCATGGCAGCTACTCCGTAGTGTATTACAGAGGGGCCGGGCAAGTGGCGGGGGTAACGTTTTGGGGGTAACACCCGTGGTGGTATGTGGGCTTACCCCCATGGTTACCCCCACTAAATTCCGGCTGTCTTGGAATCATTCTGGACAGTATCGGACAAAAAGGCAATAAAAAACCCGCACTTAGGCGGGTTTCTGGACTTGCTTGGACTGCTTGAAACTACTGTTTGGTGCTCTGGGCGAGACTCGAACTCGCACACCTTGCGGCACTACCCCCTCAAGATAGCGTGTCTACCAATTTCACCACCAGAGCCTTGGTGCGTCCTGACGGGGTCGAACCGCCGACATCCAGCTTGTAAGGCTAGCGCTCTACCAACTGAGCTAAGGACGCATGAGAGGGCCAAGATTATAGCAACAGTTTTTCGCGCTGTCAGCTGCCCGATCTGGAATGACAAACCTGCCGCCAGCGCATCAGTTCTTCGCGCTCGATGAAGGTTTCCAGCCGGTTGATGTTGCCCGGCAGTTGCTTGCCCTCCCACTGCTCGGTCGCCCAGCGTTTGACGTTGGCGTGCAGTTCGCCATGTTCGATGGCATGGGCGATGGCAACTTCGATGTCGTGCACTTCGGCCGGGCTGATCGCCAGTGACTTTGCGGCGGCGTGCAGGGTCAGGGTGTCGGGGTGGGTCATCATGGGCTCTCGTGGCGGGTAGCCGACCAATCTAGCAGGCTTGGCCGGGATTGTCAGTGCCCTGCTGTCGGCCGCCTTACGCCCGGCCCGTTCCCAGCGAAATGCCGGGTATCTGCTTGAGATAGTCCACGTAATCGCGGTCAGAGCAGAGGATGTGGTTCATCACCCAGTCGGTGAGCATCTGTACGACATTGTTTTCCAGCTGGTCGTGGATGGCCTGACGCTCCAGTGCTGCCAGCCGGGTGAAAAAGGATTCGTGCGACCGGGCATGGCCGTCATGCTCGGGATAGCCGAACATCCGCATCAGCGCTTCTTCGAACTGGAAGTGAAAGGAGGCGAATTTACGTAGGGCTTCAATCAGGTAGTAGATATCCGACCAGGATTTTTCCTGCTGGATGGCGCCGATGATCTCTGCCGCATGCGTCAGCAGTTTTTGATGCTGCTGGTCAATTTCATCGATACCCAAGGCGTAGGAAGGCTGCCACTGCATGATTGATTCCCTGATTGTTCATGCAGGAGTTTATACGTTGCTCTGCCCGGAGCGGTATTGAGGTGGATCAACCCGACTCCGGGCAGTCGTGCGACGACCGGCAGTCCGTGCTTACAGGGGGCCGAGGTACTCGCCCCGTGCCGGGTATTCGTTCTTGACGACGAAATCGATGGCACCGAGGATTTCGTCGAAGTGCGGCCGGGCAAAGGGCATGGTCTGAGTCGATCCCCAGTACAGCGTCCGATCTGGTTTGACGAGGAAGAGGCCGGGTTCCGAAAACAGTGCCGGTTCTTCAATGCCGATCGAGGTCTTGCCACGAGAGGTGGACAGCGTCAGTCCCCATTGGCGTGCCACGGTCAGCGGCAGGTCATAGGCAAAGCGCAGGCCGGGCGCCTTGATCTTGTCGGCCATCGCTTGCGCCCGCTCGGCGGTGTCCGAGCTGATGGCCAGCGGCTGTATGCCACGGGCGACGAACTCATCGTGCAGGCGGCCGAGTTCGAGCAGGTACTTGGCACAGAGCGGGCAGTGCAGGCCGCGGTAAAAGACCAGCATGTTGAACACCGGGGCCGGCGAAGTCGCCAGATCGAACTCGCTGCCGTCCAGCACGGGAACGCGCAGGGCGGGAACTGGCTGGCGGGGGATCAGGACGTTGAGGGAAGTCATTGGCGAACCTTTCAGATGGCGACGGTCAAATTAACCCAGGCATCGGGCAGCAGCGGCAGGATCAGGGCCTCAAGCCGCTTGTCCCAGCCCATGAGGATGGCGATGCCCAATAAGACCAGCAGCGCCCCGAAAGCGTTCTTCATTGTTTTCGCGTGACCCAGTACCCAGTTGCGCGCCCTGGAGAAGCCGGCGCGCGAGGCATAGGCAGCCAGGACCAGCGGGGTCGCGGCACCGGCGCCGAAGGCACCAAGGATCAGCGTGCCGCGCAGGGCGCCGCCTTCCGTCGCGACCAGCGTCAGCGCGGCCGCCAGCAGCGGGCCGGAGCACGGGCTCCAGATCAGGCCGAGCAGCGCGCCCAGCAGTAGCGCACCGCCCAGCGAGCCGGCATTCAGCTTGCCGGAGAGTTGGTCGGCGCCGCTGGCCAGCGGCATCACCAGTGAGGAAAAGCGTTCGCCGAGCGCGGGGATCAGCATCACGCCGCCAAGAATGAGCAACAGCCAGCCGCCGGCATGGCGGACCGAGTCGCCGTCGATGCCCAGAGCCGGTCCGGCGAGACCGACCAGCAGACCGATCAGGGCAAAGGAAAGCGTCATGCCAAGACCCATCGCCAGCGGCCCGGCGCGGTGCCCTTGCAGGCTGCCGCCGACGATCAGGGGCAACAGCGGAAAAACACAGGGCGACAGTGTCGTCAATCCGCCGGCCGCCAAGGCCAGCAGCAGATGCCCGAAAGAGGCTGCTTCCATGGGTCAGAGCGCGCTGGCGACGGCAGCCTTGAGCTTGGCAGGATCGGTTTCACCGCCCAGCCGGGCTGTTTCCTTGCCGCCCTTGTAGACCACGACGACCGACTGCGAGCGCACGCCCAGTGATTTTTTCAGTTCGCGTTCCTTGTCGTAATTGACCACCAGCAGGGTGCTGGTTTGCAGTTGCGGATCGGCTTTCAGTGACTCGAAGGATTTTTCCTGGGCGCGGCAGGTCGGGCACCAGTCGGCATGAAAGTGGAGCGCCACCGGCTTGCCGCCGGCCTGCGCCTGCGTCAGGCGTTCTGGGGTGTAGGGCTGGATGTCGAGGGCCTGGGCCAGACCGGACAGCAACAACAGCGGCAAGGCGAATGCCACGGCAAGCGAACGTGCTTTCATCGTCAAACTCCTGTGAGGTGGGTAAGGAGTAGACGGCGCAGCCGCGGAATTCTTACACCCCGCGGCGTGGATGGTTGAGGTCGCTGTTCGGCAGGCGCCTTAAACCATCGCCCCGTTGATCGAAATCACCTGCCCGGAAATGTAGGCCGATTGTTCCGAGGCGAGGAAGGCGACGAGGCTGGCGACTTCTTCCGGCTTGCCGGCGCGTTGCATCGGCACCAGCTTCTTGATCGTATCGGCGTCGAAACTGCCTTCGATCATGTCGGTGGCGATGATGCCGGGGGCGACGGCGTTGACCGTGATGCCGCGGCTGGCGAGTTCGAGGGCCAGCGACTTGCTCGCAGCGTGCAGCGCACCCTTGGCGGCCGAGTAATTGACCTGGCCGCGGTTGCCAGTGATGCCGGCGACCGACGACACGGTGATGATGCGGCCCCAGCGCTTGCGGATCATCGGCATCGTCAGCGGCTGGGTGACGTTGTAGAAGCCGTTGAGCGATACGTCCAGCACGCGGTCCCATTGTTCGCCCGACATGCCGGGGAAGACGGCATCGTCGTGGATGCCGGCGTTGTTGACCAGGATCTGCACGGTGCCGGATTCGGTGATCGTCTCCAGCGCGGCAGCGGTGGCGGTGCGGTTGGTAACGTCGAAGGCGATGGCTTCCGCGCTGCCGCCGGCGGCGGTGATTTCGGCGACCAGCGCCAGTGCCTTGTCGAGGCCGCGATTGGCGTGGACGATGACGTGATGGCCGTCGGCCGCGAGGCGGCGGCAGATGGCGGCACCGATGCCACCGCTGCCACCGGTGACAAGGGCGCGCTTCATGCCGGGCTCCAGTGGGAAGAGGTCATTTTGGGCTGTTTTCCGGGTTCACCGCAGCGCGACGGAAATCCCCCTGGGGGGCTGCCGCATCGAGAATCACCGCCGCCCGGCCTTCGAGCAGGCAGTCTGCGCCGTGGCTCAGCGAAAACTGGTAGAGGATGTTGTTGGCGTCGCCGGAGAGGCGTTCGGCACGCACCGTCAGCGCCTGCGGCAGCGTGTCGAGGCGGTCGACATGCAGGGTCACGCCGCGGACGCTGGCCAGATAACCCTGGCGCGGTGCTCCGTCCGTGCCGGCGAGCAGCGCCCCGTGGATGGCCATCGCCTGCGCCGCGTATTCGATCCCGTTGGCAGCGCCCAGGCGGCCCTCGGCACGCAGCGGATTGGCCGGGTCGGTGTGGCTGATGGCAAGACATTCAATCCGGCTGTCGTCCCAGGCCGTTACCGCGTCGAGCAGGCACATGCTGCCCTGATGCGGAATGCGGGCGGCGATGGCGGCGCAGTCGAGCAGCGGCATGCCGGCCGTCGTGCTCATGCCGGGATGAGGTCGATGCGCAACTGCATCGGCGGCAGGTAATCGACCACCACCGATCCCCACGCGCCATTGGCGAGCATCTTCAGCATCGGCAACGCGCGCATGGCCGGAATGGTGGTGCGCAGGTCTTCCAGTGCCGGGTCCGCCAGCGTGGCGGCAGCGGCGGTATCGGGTGTCACGGTGATCGCGGCCAACGAGCGATCGCTGCGCGTCGGCGACAGGACGAGGCCGATACCCGCGACATCCGGCACCGGCCGCTTGGCGAATAGCGGTTCCGGGTATTCGCTGTCGTAGGCGATGAGCAGCGTCGTCTGCTGGTCGAGCACCACCTGGCCCAGTGCATCGAGCAGGCCGGCGCCGAAACTGGCATCGAAGGCGCAGATGACCTGACAGGGCGCCATGGCCCCGGTGGCGATGCCCCAGTAGCCGGCGGCGGCGTTATGTACGGAATTGTGGAAGCGGGTCGGCGAAATCTGGCGATCGTCGCCGGCCAGTTGCTCGCACAGCGCATGGCAGTTGTGGCCGTCGGCACCGGAGGCGGAAAAGACGGTGGCCAGCTGCGCGACGTCGGCACCGGCATGGGCGGCGGCTTCCAGCCCTACGCCCAACGTCAGCTTGACGACGCGGCTGGCGCGTCGGCGCTCGGCAGGCGGCAGGATGGCCGGGGCGGGCAACACCGAGGCAGTTGCGGTGTACGCGGATTCGCCACGCAAAACAGCCGCCGCCGCAGCCCAGTCCGGCAGGCCGGGGGCGAGGAAGCCGATGCCGTCGATCCAGGCAGTCAGGGGTTTGTTCATTCGGCGACTCCCAGGATCAGGCTGCAATTGCTGCCGCCAAAGCCGAAGGAATTGGTCAGCGCGTGCCGCACGCGCCGGGCGCGGCCCTGCAGCAGGTAATCGACGGGGATGGCCGGATCGAGTGTCTGCGTCCCGGGGCTGCCGGGCAGGAAGCCGTCGGTGAGGGCCAGCGCGCAGATCACCGCTTCGACGGCGCCGGCGGCACCCAGCGTGTGGCCGGTGGCACCCTTGGTCGAGCTGCAGGGCGTGCTGTCACCAAACAGTGCGGCGACGGCCTTGCCTTCGGCGGCGTCGTTGGCTGGCGTCGAGGTGCCGTGCAGGTTGATGTAGTCGATGTCGGCAGTGGCCAGGCCGGCTGAGCGCAGCGAGGCTTCCATCGCCAGTTTGGCTCCGAGGCCTTCCGGGTGCGGCGAGGACATGTGGTAGGCGTCGCTCGATTCGCCGGTGCCGAGTAGCAGCACCGAGCCGGCCGGCGGCGTGTTGGCAACTGAGTCGGCGCGTTCAAGCAGCGCAAAGGCCGCGCCCTCGCCGATCGAGATGCCGTTGCGTGCGGCATCGTAGGGGCGGCAGGGCTGGCTGGAGGTCAGCTGCAGCGAGGCGAAGCCGTACAGCGTCGTAAGGCACAGCGTATCGACGCCGCCGACGATGGCCGCGTCGATGCTGTCCAGTTCCAGCTGGCGGGCAGCGGCGGCAAAGACCTTGGCGCTCGACGAGCAGGCGGTGGAAATCGCCATCGCCATGCCTTCGAGGCCGAAATAATCGCGGGTGAATTCCGCCAGCGAAAACGAATTGTGCGTCGTGCGGTAAATGAAATCGTCAGGCAGCGCGCCGGTCGCCGCATCGCGGCGGCGGTAGGCCAGCTCCGTCTGCAGGATGCCGGCCGTACTGGTGCCGAGGAAGACGCCGACACGTGTCTTGCCGTAGCGGGCAATCGCCTCGCGCACGCGGTCGGCGAAGCCATCGGTCTCCAGCCCCATTTGCGTCAGGCGGTTGTTGCGGCAGTCGTAGGCCGCCAGTGATTCTGGCAGCACTTCCGCATCGACCGCGGCCACCTCGCCGATCCAGGTGTCGAGACTCACCGTCTCGAAAGCACAGGGTGCCAGCCCGGAGCGGCCGGCGCGCAGAGCCGACCGCGTCGCCTCAAGGCCGCGGCCGAGGCAGGTGGTGGCGGTGTAGGCGGAAAGGCGCAGCGGAGTCACGATCTGGCTCGAATAAGGGGTGTCGAATTTTAGCAGAAGGCCCCACTGACCGATGCCAGCGCTTGCCACCGAAGCCGATATCTCCAGCGTAACCAAGTAGCTGCATCTCATGACGACGGTTTGGGTGCCGGCCCCGCCGCCTGATCCCGATTTTGGCCGGTTTTTCAGGTTGACCGCAGACGCGGCCGACCTGCCGCTGACTCAGCCCGCCGTGGCGTCGACGCGGCCGAGGCAACTCTTGAAGCGGCCTTCCACCCGCCGGGCGAACCATTCGGTGGTCAGTTTGCGGGTGATTTTCGGGCTTTTCAGGTCGATTTCCGGCATCGTCTGGCGCGGCAGGCGCTTGCCCGTGGCCTGATCGGCAAGGGCGAAAACCCGCTTGAACAGGACGCTGTCGCCGAACTCCGCGGATTTTTCGAGCAGCAGGTCGCGGCGGATGTCGCTTTCGTTCAGACGAAGCCGGCCGTTGAGGGTGTGCAGTGCGATTTCGACGCTGCTCGCTTCGGGCAGCGGCTGCCCCTTGCGGTAGCGCAGCAGGTCGCCGTCACGGGCCAGCGGCCGGTTGCTGAGCAGCGCCACGGCGGCCTGAAAGGCAGCATTGCGGCTGCTGTAACGGCCGGCGTTGAAATCGGCGAAACGATAGACGACATCGTCGTAGGGCGCCGGATAGTCGAGCAGGATGGCGACGCCGAAATACAGCCCGCCACGGCGGGTGAACACTTCATCGCGGATGCTTTTGCCCACCGGGTAGGGGTAGCCGCGTTCGCGCGCCTGTTTTTCGGCGAAGTCGATGCTGACCTGCATCGGGCCGCCGGTGCGGACCGGGTTGAAATCGGCGAACAGCTGCCTGCCGAAGGGGATCAGGGCGATCATTTCCTCGTAGAGGTCGCTCATTTCCTTTTCGGTCTTCAGGGCGTCGATGCGCTGGCGGTAGCTGCGACCGTCGGCGGATGATTTCAGCATCGCCGCGTCGAGCAGCAGACTGGGGATGCCGTAGCGGCCGGCACGCTCCTGCAGTTCCTTCCAGGCAATCTTGCCCAGGCCGGGCACCGCCGGGTTGGCCTGGTAGCCGGATTCCTGCTCGATGATCGCCAGCACCGAGCAGTAGATGCCCGGTTCATGCGGAATCTGCAGATGGACGAAGGCGGCATGCAGATCGTTGGCCCAGGCCTGCCGTTCGCGCAGCGTTGCCGGCAGCAGTCGGGCGAGGCGCTGCCGCCGGGTGGCTTCGTCGAGTTCAGGCCAGGTCGGCAGCCGCGGCGGGGTGCTGTCGGTGACTGCGCCGGGGGAACCCGGAAGGCCGGGCAGGCCCCCCGGGCTGCCGCCGGTATCGATGCTGGCGCAGCCGGCCAGCGTCAGCGCGGCGAGCAGCGCGGTTGGGTAAATGCGCTTCAGGCCGGCACCCGGCAGACGAGCATGACGTTGGCGAAGGGTTTGCCTTCGTTCATCGGGTCGGTTTCAACGTTGAAACCGAAGCTTTTGATCAGATCGACCCATTCGGCCAGTGTCCGGCAGTAGAGCCGCGGCAGGCGGTGGCCGCGGACGAAGGTGACGGTGTGATCGACCCAGTTGCAGATGTGGTACGGCAGGCCGGCCGAGGCATCGCCGACGCGGGTGAGGAACAGCCCGCCGGGCGGCAGCGCGGCGCGGATGCGGCGCAGCACGTCCTTCTGGTGGGCGTGGTCGAAGTAATGCAGCGCGTCGAGGATGGTCACGACATCCACCTGGCCGAAATCGACCTTGTTCATGTCGCCCTGCTCGATGCGGACGACGGGGTGATCCTTGCCGAAGGCGCGGGCGGCGCGTTCGACGTCCTTCTGCATCAACTCGACGCCGCGCAGGCTCAGCGGCTTCGGCGCGGCCGGCCAGTCCTTGGGCCAGACGCCGGATTCGTAAAGTTTGCGCGCCGCCAGCAGCCAGCTGAAGAGGCTGCCCTGGCCACAGCCGAGATCGAGGTAGCGGGCCTCGGCGGGCAGCAGGCCGCGCTTGAGGATCTCGCGGAAGATGCTGTCGGACGACAGCTTGCCGCGGGAGTAGTGGTAGGCGAAATGCCCGCCGCCGCGGAAGGGACGGCTGGCTTCGTCGAGCAGGGTGCGCAGGAAGGTGTGCTGGCTGGGCTGGGTCATTTCAGGGCAGCGTCGAGGGTGACGGGTTTCAGCTGGCGTTCGTTCAGGGTGGCCAACAGGCGGGGCAGCATGGCGAGAATCACCGGCTGGCCGTCGGTCGTGCGCGCAGCATGACCGTCGTGCAGCAGCAGGATGTCGCCGGCATCCAGTCCGTCGGTGAGGCGATGATAAACCGTGTCGGGATTGCCGCAACGGGTGTCGTAGGCGCGCCGTGTCCAGCTGGCCAAGCGCATGTCGAGACGGTGCAGGACCGGGTCGAGGAACGGGTTGCGCAGGCCGGCGGTGGGGCGGAAAAACCGGGGGTGGCGGCCAGTCAGTTCGCTGAAGGTGGCATTGCCGGCCTGCAGGTCGGCTTCGATGCGCCGCGGGCCATAAAGGGCAAAGACGTTGGAGTGGCCGTCACCATGGTTTTCCACCTGATGGCCGGCGGCGACGATGGCGCGCAGCAGCGCCGGGTGCTGCCGAGCGCGCCAGCCGATACAGAAAAACGTTGCTTTCACGTTGGCTGCTGCCAGTTGCGCCAGCACCTGTGGCGTCACCTCAGGGTCGGGCCCGTCGTCGATGGTCAGCGCGATCTCACGGCGCTTTACGGCGGCGGCGGGCAGGCGGTTGAGGTTCGGCCCGAGCAGGGTGCAGCGTGGTAGCAGGCCGCAACCGGTCATCACCCCCTGCGCCAGCGCCAGCAGTGTCAGCCAGCCGGCCCAGTGCGCTGGCATGAGCACGACGCCGAGCACGGCCACAACATGCAGCAGCAGGCAGATGACGACGGTGGGTGTGGGGCGGTAGCGGGTCATGGGTCAGCGTTTGTCCTTGCAGGCTGAACGATGGCCGGTGTCGCCGCCGGATTGCACCGGAAGGTGCCCTTGATCGAGAAAATCCGCCCACAGCGTCCGCCACACCGGCCAGTCGTGATCGCCCGGACGAACGCTGCGGGCCACCGGCGGGAAACGGCTGGCGATCTGCGCCATGCCGTCGGCAAAGCGGTCTTCGCTGCCGTAGCCGATAAACGCCGGCAAGGTCGCGGGTGGCTGCTTCAGCCAGTGCCAGATGCGGAATTCCGGATCGTCCAGTTGCTCCGCCGTTGCCTGCCAGGCATCAAGTCCGCCGGCGCGGGCAATGGCGTTGGTGGTCAGCCGGCTGCCCGGGTACGGGGCGATCAGGCAGAGACCGTCGACCGCACCGGGGTAGTCGGCGGCATGGCCCAGCGTCAGCAGGCCGCCGAGCGAAATGCCGCCCAGCCACACCTGCCGGTAGGCGGTACGGGCGGGGACGATCACGTCGCGGTTGAGTGCCGGCAAGGCATCACCTGCCGAAATTGCCGCCAAATCCAGGTCCACCGCAGCCAGATCCAGGGTCAGGCCACGGGCGTCGACGGCGGCGAAGAAGCCGTTATCTGCAAAGTCCACCGGCGTCATGTAGGCGCCGGGCAGCAAGACCAGCAGCGTATCGGCGCCGCGTTCATGGCGCAGGCAGTGCAACGGCCCATTCATCGCCCGGGACCCCGGCCGCGGACGAAAATCGCCGACAGCAGCAGTGCGAGGATGGCCCCCGGGCCGACGGTGACGCCGATGGCGTTCAGGACCGGTACCTTGGACAGCGCCAGCGTGCCGAAGCCGATGGCGGTGGTCAGGTTGGCGACGGCCATCGAGGCCAGTGTCGACGGCTCCGGCTGGTCGGCGTGAGCGAGTCGGTCGAAGAACAGCGCGTAATTGGAACCGACGGCGACGATCAGCAGCATGCCGACCAGATGCAGCAGATGCAGCGACTGCCCCAGCGCATGCAGACCGGCGATGACGATGACGACGGCGGCCACCAGCGGCAGCATGACGGCGGCCAGTCGCCAGGGCGAGCGCAGCGTTGCGCCGAGCAGCAGCACAATGGCGAGCAGGCCGGCCAGGGAGAGTTGAATCGCCTCCTGCATGTAGCTGGCGTAGAGGGTGTCGAACTCGCCCTTCATGTCGATGAACAGCGCGTCGCGGCCGGCCAGTGCCTCGCGTACCCGGCTGCTGGGAATCTCAAGTGCGGCGCCGGCGCCGGCCGGGCGCAGCGGCAGCAGGACACTCCAGCCCTGCGGGCGTTCGATCAGCAGCGAGTCGACGACCAGCGCCAGCGCGCTGCCTTCCAGTCCGGCGCGGGTCAGCAGCGGGCCGTCCCGAGCCGCCTGTACGGCCTCGATGAAGGGTGTCAGCTTGCCGGCGGCGAGCGGCGAATCGGCCTGGGCTGCGGCCAGTCGCTGGCGCAGCGTGGCGGCATCGGGCAGGCTGGCCTGGCGGGCGGCCTGGGTCACGATACTGGGCAGGAAGCGGGCGGGGCTGTCGTAGCCGCCGATGACACCTTCGGCAACCAGCGCATCGAGCGCGGCGCCAGCCTGCTCAGCCGCCTGCAACGCGGCCTCGCGGTCGCGTCCATGGACGACGACGAGATAGCGCGAATCCGGTGCTGCCAGATCGGCGCGCAGGCTAGCGTCAATCTCGGCCTCGGCGGCGGTGACCGTGCTCAACAGTGAAATATTGGGGTGCCAGAGTTCGGTCCGTTCGCTGGCGAGATAGCCGAGGCTGACTGCCGTCAGGAGCAAGGCCGGCAGGCGCAACGCGACTAGTCCGGCGATGGACTGCTCGAGACGGCGGCCGAAGGGGCTGAGGTCAGGCAGGCGGTGCGTGTCACCGGCCAGCGGCGGCAGCAGGTAGCGCGTGACCAGTGCCGCGGTGAACACGCCGGCCAGCGAATAGAGCCCGAGTTGCGACAGGCCGGGGAAGCCCGAGAAGAGCAGCGCCCCGAAGCCGAAAATCGAGGTCAGCACGCCGAGTCGCACCGTCGGCCAGAAGCGCTCGCGCCAGCTGGCCGCACCCAGGCGCCCGGACTGGACGAAATAGTAGATGGAGTAATCGACGGCCTCGCCGATCAGCGCCGAGCCGAAACCGACGGTGATACCAAAGACCGTGCCATGCACCAGGCTGACGGCAACAACGCCGGCCAGCGCCCCGCTGAGGACGGGCAACAGGCCCAGCGTCATCAGCCGCAGCGAGCGGTAAACGGCGAAGAGCACGGCGACGATGGCCAGTGTGCTGATCAGCGACAGCCGGGTGACATCGCCCTGAATGGTGGCCCGTGCCTGCACGGCGAAGCGGCCGGGACCGGAGAGCTGCAGGCTGAGGCCGTCGGCGTTCTCGCCGCGGGCGGCTTCGGCGAAGGCGCGTTCGATGGTCTGGATGGCTGCCAGCTGACCGTCGGTGTCGGAGCCGAGCGCCTGCGTCTGGATCAGCAGCATCGCCCGCGCGCCGTCGCGCGAGGACCAGACGCCATCGCGGCTTTCCGGCTGGGCACTGGCGTCGAGGCGGCTGAGCAGCGCATAGAGTTCGCCGGTCGGGTCGCTGGTCAGATAAGGCTTGAGCAGCATCGCGGCTGGCGAGGTCAGACGGTCCACGCTATCGGCAATCGCCGTTCGCAGCCCGTCGACGCTGAACCGCGCCGGTTCGACCGCCGGGCTGAGCAGGTAGCGGTATTTGAGCAGCACGTCGCGTTCGGCGGCGATGCTGGCGGTTTCGCCGTTCTGCACCGAGACGAATTGCCGGTCGGCCGCCAGCTGCTGGCGCAGGGCGCGCGAGACACGGGCGCGCTGGCTGCTGTCGCCGCCGGCGATGCCGACCATCAGCAGCCGCGAGACGACGCCTTCCTTGATCTGGTCGACCAGCACCTGTTGTTCCGCCGTCGGTTTTGCCGGCAGGAAGAAGGACATGTCGGCGGCGAAGCGGCTGTTAACGACGATGGCTAGGCCGGCCAGCATGGCCAGCAGCCAGATCGCGAAAGCGCGCAGGGCCGGGCGGTTCGTCGTCATCCGTCGCTCAGGGGCTGGCCACTGGCTCGATGGTGAGCTGCGAACGGTCGCCGTCGGCCTGCAGGTACTCGATCTGCCGCACCTGGCCGCGGTTGCCGCTGACGGTGATGCGCTGCACGAGGCTGGCGATCTTCTGGTCGCTGGGCAGCAGCGTCAGCGTCCATTTTTCGGCGCTGCCGCTGAGGTGCAGGCCGTAGTTGCGCTCCAGTGCCGCCCGGTTGCCGGAAAGCGTACCACGGATGCTGTCGATGAAGGCCAGTGCTTCCGGCTGGCTGGCGAGGTTGATGGTTAGCTTCTGCTTCTCGCGCTCCAGTGTCAGGCTGTCCTTCTCGAGTAGCATGGTCTCGGGCTTCGGTGTCAGCGTCCGCTTTTCCAGCCGGTCGGGGGCGGTGTAGGTCATTTCGCCGGTGGCGACCAGCGGCTTATCGAGTACAGCGAGAAATTTCTTCTCGACGAATTTGGCGCGTCCGCCCTTGTTGCGTGCCAGGTCGTTCATCAGCTGACCGATGTCGTAGGCGGCCAGCGCTGGCAGGCTGCACGCCAGCAGCAGGGCGGCGAAAAGAGGCTGGAGAAAACGTAGGCGGGTCATTTTTTCTGCCAGAAGTCGAAGAAATTGAACCAGTTGTAGGGAGCCAGCCGGCAATAGTACTCAAGTCGGGACGCATAGCGGTTGATCGCGGCGCGGATTGCCACATCCCGATCGGCCCGCTCCACCTGCGAAAAGTCGGCCAGCGGCTCGAAATGGATGCGGTAGCGATTGCCGCCGAGGTAAAGCCCGGTCATGAAAAAAACCGGCCGGCGCAGCATCGCGGCCATGCGCCACGGGCCGAGCGGAAAGGGGGCCGGTTTGCCGAGGAATTCCGCGTCTACCGTGGGATCGTCGGCGAGGCTGCGGTCGGCGAGCATGCCGACCAGCCAGCCGGCGTCGAGCCGGTCGCGGGCCTGCAGCATCGAATCCATCTGGCCGAGCGGGATCAGGTTCTGCGTCGCTGCCGGGTTGATGGCTTCGAGCGTGGCATTGATCTTCTGCGCATTCTCGGCGTACATCATCATCGCGATGTTCAATCCGGCGCGGCCGCGGCCGACGGCGCGCAGCACTTCGAAGCTGCCGAGATGGCCGCCGACTAGCAGTGCGCCGGGCTGACGGGCGAGTGCGGCGTGGATGGTCTCTTCGCCGCTGACCTCGATGTCGAAGAGATCGAAGCGATCGTTGAGCAGATAGATGCGGTCATGGATGGTGCTGGCGAAGCTGAAGACGTGACGGTAGCCGTCCGACCATTCGGCCCAGCGGTCGAGCGCCCGGTGCAGGTAATCGCGGCTGGCCCGGCGCGCCCGCGGGGCGAAGACGACGTAGTAGGCAGCGATGCCATGCAGTACGAGGCGGCCGATGGCGCGGCCGAAGGTCAGTGAGATCCAGACCATCAGCCGCAGGATGGCGAGGTTGCTGCGCTCCTGCTGACGGGTCCAGTCGGCGCCCTGCCCTTTTGGGCTGCGCGGGTCGCTCTCTCCGTTCATGCCGGCACCGGGGTCAGGCTGCCTGAAGCGACACTGCGCTCACCGGCGCGAACGCTGAAGGTGATGGCGCCGCTGGCTTTGGTTTCCAGCGCGAAAACCAGCGTTTCACCGGGGCCGACCGGACTGAGGAACTTGGCATTGCCGACCTGCCAGTGGTTTGCGGGCGCGGACGTCAGTGTCTGGGCGAACAACTGGGCGCGGTCGAGGATGACGACACCGGGCACGATGGGCCGACCCGGAAAATGGCCGGCAAAGGCCGGGTGGTCAGCCGGGACCGGCCAGACGAACTCAGTGACTGCCATGCGCCAGGCGCTCCTCGAACAGGGCCTGCAGCGCACTGCGCGGCAGCTTGCCGGTGCTGTTGCGCGGCAGGGCGTCGACAAAGACCAGCGGGCGCGGCAGGAAGATGGCGTCTATGCGCTGGCGCAGGGCGGCGAGCAGTTGCCGGCGATCCATGCCGGGCGCGACGACAAAGGCCGCCAGCCGGGTGATGCCGTCCGGTCCCGCTTCGTCGGGCAGGAAGAAAGCGGCATCGGCGACGCCGGCGATGGCCGTGATCTGGTGGTTGAGGTAGGCGAGCGAGGTCCGCTTGCCGGCAATGTTGATCAGGTCGGCATGGCGACCGACGAGGGTGAAACCGCCATCGCCGGCGAGTTCGATGAGGTCGCCGAGCGGCACCTCGCCTTCGACATGGCCGCCACTGGCGGACGTCACGTCGCCGGTTTGCGTCAGCCGGACGCCGGGCAGCAGTTGCCAGGCATCACCTTCGGTGGTGCGGCGGGAGGCGAGCTGGCCGCTCTCGGTCGAGCCGTAGATCTCGAATAGCGGTGCCTGGCAGACGGCCTCGGCACGCCGGGCGAGGTCGCCGGACAAGGGCGCGGTTGCGGAGAGCAGCAGATCCACCGGCGGCAGTTCAACTTCGGCGGAAAGCAGCGCCGAAAGGTGAAAGGGCGTGGTGACCAGCAGTCGCGGTTGCGGCACCGCGGCGAGGGCGGCGGCGATGTCCTGCGGGAAAAAGGGCTTGCCGGCCCAGAAACTGCCACCGCCGGCCAGAGCCATCAGGAAGGTCGATTCAAACCCGTAGCTGTGTTGCACCGGCACCGTGCCGACGATGGCGTGCGCCTGTTGCAGCAGGCCCAGCCGTTCGGCTTCGGCACGACCGTTGGCGAGCAGCTTGCCCCAGGTCTTAGCGTGGGCCTGCGGCTGGCCGGTGGACCCCGAGGTGAACAGGATGGCGGCCACCCGTTCGGCGGGAATGCGTGGCATTTTTGGCGGGTTTTTCGGGTTCACCGCGGCCTGCTGGTCGTCTCCCTGTACCGCAAGCTGCACCGGAAAATCGAGCCGCGGCAGGTCGAGGCTGTCGAAGTCGCTGTCGCACAGGCAGAGCAGGCCGGGGTAGTCGGCCTGCAGCCGGCGCAGGGTTTCCGGCGATTGCGAGGCGGGTTGCAGGCTCGTCTTGCCGCTTAGCAATCCAGCGGCGAAGCCGACGGCGAAGCGGTAGCGGTCCTGGCACAGGTTGAGCAGCCAGCCGCCAGTAGGGGCCAGGGCTTCGAGCAATGCCTGCAGCGCGGCGACGTCCGCAAGGTATTGGCCGGCGCTGCGCGGGCCATCGGGCAACCAGGCAAAGGTTGCGTCCAGCCCGGTGTGCCCGAGCAGCGGCAGGCCGCTCATGACGGATCGGCCAGCGTCGTGGTCTGCTGCCGGCGCATGTTCAGCCGGTAGGCGCGGATGCTGTCGACGACGCCGGTGCGCTCTTCAGGTGGCAGCAGCGTGTAGCGGCAGAGCAACTCGCCGGTGAACATCACGGCCAGCAGCGGCGTGCTGAGCAGGTTGGCGAACACCGACCAGACGTGGGCGCTGGCGAGGTTGAACAGCAGGACGGAGGTCAGCGAAATGCTGATGAAGAAGGCCGTCCACGCCACCGTCACGCCGCGGGTGTAGCGGATCTTGCGCTCGGAAATCTCGCCATGCACGGCGCGGGCGAATTGCGTCACCAGCGCATCGCCGCCGCCGAACAGTGTGCGCCCGAACAGCGTGGCCAGCGCCAGGTTGGTGCCGACGTGCTGGACGAGGTAGAGCAGCGGCACGTTGGCGCGCAGTGTCGGCCAGGCGGCGACGAGGGCCGCCAGCATGCTCAGGCCGCCGGCGAGCAGCCACAACGGGTTGCGGACACGCCACAGCAGCAGGGCAACGATAACGATCAGCGGGGCGACGCCGAGCGCGGCGCCGAGATCAGCATCGCTCTCGCCGGCGCTGCCGAGGTGGGCGAGCACGGCCCAGGCTACGAGCAGCGCAAAGACCGCCGCGCCGCGCAGGACCGGGGCAATGCGTCCGGTCATTTGGTCCGCTGGCTGGCGATATGCGCCGCCAGGGCGCGCAGCGACGAGAAGATGCGAACGTTGTCCTCGTTGTCCGACTTGAGCTGGAAGCCGTAGCGTTTGGACACGACGAGGGCGATTTCGAGGACGTCGATCGAATCGAGACCCAAACCATCATTGGCATCGCCGAACAGGGGGGCATCGGCGGCGATTTCGGCCGGGTCCATGTCGAGATTGAGAGCCGCGACGATCAGTTCGGCGACGTCGGGCAGCAGGGCGTCGACGGTTTGCGGGGCGTTGGCTTCAGACATGGCGGTCTTTCGGGAAATCAGGCAGCAGCGGGGGCAGCGCGGAAGGCGAGTACCGCATTGCTGCCGCCAAAGGCAAAGGAATTGGAGAGCGCGGCGCGCAAAGTTTGGCCTGGACGACCTTCAAAGACATGGTCGACGCCGGTGCAGGCCGGATCGAGATTGCCTTCGAGATGGGCGGTCGGCGGAATGGCCTGCTCGCGCAGGGCGAGTACCGTGCTGATCGCCTCGATGGCACCGGCGGCCCCGAGCAGGTGGCCGTGCATCGATTTGGTCGCGCTGACCGGCAGCTGTGCGGCACGCTGGCCGAAAACCTCGCACAAGGCACGGACTTCAACCGGGTCGCCTTCGGCGGTGGCGGTACCGTGGGCGTTGATGTAGTCGATATCGTCGGCGGCGAGGCCGGCATCGGCCAGTGTCGCGTTCAGCGCCCGCACCTGGCCGGCAACTTCCGGACGGACAAGGTGGGTATGGTCGCAGCTGGTGCCGTAACCGATCAGTTCGCCGTGGATGCGCGCCCCGCGGGCGATGGCGTGTTCCCAGTCTTCGAGGATCAGCGCCGCTCCGCCCTCACCCAGCACCAGACCGCGCCGGTCGGCGGCAAAGGGGCGGCAGGCGGACGGCGAACTGCTGGCATCGCCGGGTGCCATGACGCGCAGGGCTTCCCAGGCGCGGGCCACGCCATAGGCCTGCGGTACGTCCGAACCACCGGTGACCATGATCGTCGCCTCACCCGAGCGCACGCGGCGGAAGGCCTCGCCGATCGCTACCGCCGACGAGGCGCAGGCGACGGTGTGGCTCATGCTGACGCCCCCCAGTCCGAGCTGGATGGAGATGTGCGCGTTGGCGGCGTTGTTCATGCCGAGTATGACTGCCAGCGGCGACAGGCGTTCGCGGCCTTTCTGCCACAGCTCGCGGTAGCCCTTTTCATAGGCCAGTGTGCCGCCCAGCGCCGTCCCCCAGGCGCAGCCCCAGCTGTCGCGGGATTCGTCGCCGGCGGGGCGTGTCAGGCCGGCATCATCCCAGGCGGCGAAGGCGGCCGCCATGCCGAGCTGGGCAAAACGGTCCATCATCGACGCCAGCGGCTTGCCGAGTACGGCGTCGGGGTCGAAACCGGGACAGCTGACGAAAGGAATCGACAGCGGGCGCGGCAGGTCGTCGGTGAGCAGGTAGCGGACCGCCGACTCGCCGGCCAGCAAGCGGGAGAAATAGTCCGCCAGATCGCCGCCGTAAGGGCTGATCAGGCCGAGGCCCGTGATCGCTACCCGCCGCTGGCTCATGGCTCAGGGCTTCTGGCTGGCGATCAGCCCGTCCATCAGCGCGATCATTTCGCCGACGGTCTTCGGTGTCTGGAGGTCGGTGGCAAGCTTGATGCCGAAGCGGTCCTCGAACTCGAACATCAGTTCGAGCATCATCAGGGAGTCGACACCCAGCTCCGCCAATGGGGCTTCCAGCGTCACCCGATCGGGTTCCACGCCCAGGCGGTCCTTGAGAAATTCACGAATCAGGCCAAGAGAATCCATGGGGCGCGATTTTAGCCGAAACCCCATGTTTTCCAAAGGCTTGCCCTTGGTTGTGTGCGTTCCGCCGTCATCACCCGACACGGTTTGGCCAATTTGTTACCATGTCGCCGCTATCGCCCCTCGCCCCGCCCGATGAACCTCACGCCGCCGCCGCCCTGGTATCTTCAGATTGCCCGCAGGATCGCCATCCTCTGGCCGCTGAAAGCCGTCGGTACGAGCATCTTCATGGCGCTGTTCTTCTGGGGTTATTTCGCCGTCCTCAAGGCGCCGCTCGGCACGCCTTTCCTGATGCCGCTGACGGTCGTCGACAGCTGGGTTCCCTTCTCGCCGCTGGCCTACCCGGTCTATGTGTCGTTGTGGGTCTATGTCTCGCTGCCCCCCGCATTGCAGTCCAGTTTTCGCGTGCTGGCCTGGTTCGGCGTCTGGATCGCCGCCCTCTGCCTGTTCTGCCTCGCCATTTTCTGGCTGCTGCCGACCGCCGTCCCCGTCGCCGACATCGACTGGACGCTGCACCCGGAAATGGCCCTGATCAAGAGCCTCGACGCCAGCGGCAACGCCTGCCCGTCGCTGCATGTCGCTTCCGCAGTCTTTGCCGCCCTCTGGCTGCGGGCCATTTTCACGGCCGTCTCGGCGCCGCGCTGGCTGCAATGGGCTAGCGCCCTGCACTGTGTCGCAATCCTTTGGTCCACGCTCGCCACCCGCCAGCATGTCGCGCTGGATGTGCTGGCCGGGATCGTTGTCGGTGTGGTTTTTGCCCGGCTGTCGTTGCGGCATGCCCGGCGACTGTCGCCGGCGGGTATTTGAGAGTCGGCGCGCCCAATACGCTGGCTTTGCTGCGGTGAACGCGGAAAAATGGCGAAATTCGGTTGTGTTTCTCGGTCGGTTATCGGCCAAGACCGGCCATCCGCAGCAGACCCTCGAAGCGGACTGTGCGGCGTGATGAATTGGCGGTTAGCGGTTGACGAGTTGCGGTGTCGATGCCATCGGGGTAAGTTTGAGCTTGTCCGGTTTGACGGTGGTCCAGAAAATTGAATATCAGTGAAATCCGCGCTATGCCTTGTCCAGCAACCAATCTGGCCTGTCCTGTGTTCTGGTTTAGTGGACAGGCTTCGGAGTATTGGACAGTTTTGTCGCCTACTTCACGTTAGAACTCATGATCCCGTTTTTAGCAATGGAGGTAGGGAGTTGAATGGCTAAGGGTTTTCTATACGTAGCGGACAATTCATCCATGGCCGGTCTATTAAAGATCGGGCACACAGAGAAAGTCCCGACTGCGCGCCTTGACGAGTTGTTTACTACCGGGGTTCCCGAACCCTTTGAAGTTGCGTACTACGCCTTGGTTCAAGACTCAAAGAAATCGGAAAAGGCACTGCACCAGCTCCTCAATCGTTATAGGTACAAAGCAAACAGAGAGTTTTTCGCTATCGGTGTCGGCGCTGCAATTCGTGCAATCCAGGCAATTGAGGCGCCAGAACACGAATGGCAGAACCCTTTGAAAACCGGGCTAAAGGTCGCTTCAAATCATAAGATTGAACTGGTAAGTCGCCATGGTGCCGCGTACGAGGAACAAGAGTTAGAAGAATTCGCTCAAGCCATTCAACGCAACAACTTGCATCCGTTTGTCTTGTCAGCGTTCTACGACAGCAATTCTTGTTGTTGTCAGTTCACGCTTGCAGAGTGCGTAGAAGAATATTCGCCCCTGGCAAATGAGATTCGGGCCGTAGCACTAGAAACCATCGGGCAATTCGAGTGGTCTGGTTGCATAGAGCACGGTCGGGGCGGAAGCGAAGATGAGTTCTAGCCCACCGCTCCAGTGGGACGCTTCGCCAGCAAGCTTCGCTTGCTGTCTCGGTACCCCTGAGCTAGCACGTTAAGCGGCAGCTTTTCCGTTCGAGCTCCTACCGCTTTGGGTTGATTCCCGTCTGGTTACTCTCCTGCGGTCAACCCGAAAATTCGCCAAAAATCGGCAACCTAGCCGCCGGCCTTAAACCCCGCTCGGCACCTGTGCCAGCGTCTGCAGGAAGCGCCCGGCATCCTGGTAGCCAACGACGCGGATGCTCTTGATTTCGCGGCCGCTGGCGTCGAAGAAGAGGATGCCCGGCGGGCCGAAGAGGCCGAAGCGGGCAAGCAGGGCCTTGTCGTCGTCGCTGTTGGCGGTGACGTCGGCCTTGAGCAGCGTGAAGCCAGCCAGTTTGGCCTGCACCTGCGCGTCGGCGAAGGTGAATTTCTCCATTTCCTTGCACGAGACGCACCAGTCGGCATAGAAGTCGAGCATCACCGGGCGGCCGGCGGCCATGACTTTCTGTTCCAGTTCAGCCAGCGAAGTGACGCGCTCGAAGGGCAGCTTTTTCGTTTCGGCCGCCATGGCACCGCCGCGCAGGCCGGCGAGCGGTTGCAGCGGATCGCGGTTGCCGGCGAGTGCGCCAACCAGCAGCGCGGCGCCGGTGAGTAGCATGACGATGCCGATCCCCTTCCAGAAGCGTTGCCAGCCCTTGGCGTGCGGCGGCAGCGGGTCGATGGCGTGGAGGAAGATGGCGGGGATGATCAGCAGTGCGGCCCAGGCGAGCATGGGCACCACCGAAGGCAGTACCGGTGAGACGAGCCAGACGGCGGTGGCGAGCAGTAGCACGCCGAAGCCCTTCTTGACTCCTTCCATCCACGGCCCGGCCTTGGGCAGCAGCGAGCCGCCGGCGACGCCGACGGCGATCAGCGGTGCGCCCATGCCCAGCGCCATGACGAAGAGCGCGGTGCCGCCGAGCACGGCGTCGCCGGTCTGGCCGATGTAGAGCAGCGCCCCTGCCAGCGGTGCGGCGACACAGGGGCCGACGATCAGCGCCGACAGCGCGCCCATGAGGAATACACCGAGGCCGCGCCCGCCCTGCAGGTGGCCGGATTCTTCCGACAGCTTGCTTTGCAGCGCAGTCGGCAGTTGCAGTTCGTAGAAGCCGAACATCGAGAACGACAGGATGACGAAGACCAGCGCGAAGCCGCCGAGCACCCAGACGTTCTGGAGTGCGGCCGAAAGCAGCGTACCGGTCAGGCCGGCGGCGACACCGGCGGCGGCGTAGGTCAGCGCCATGCCCAGCACGTAGGTGAGCGACAGCGCAAAGCCGCGGGCATGCGACGCCTGGTGCCCCTGACCGGCGATGATGCCGGAGAGGATGGGAATCATCGGCAGCACGCAGGGGGTCAGCGACAGGCCGAGGCCGGCAAGGAAGAAGAAGGCGAGGATGGCCCAGAAGCCGGCATCCTTGAGGGTGGCGGCGATGAGGCCGCTTTCGTCGCCACTTTGCGCGCCGGACGCGGCGGCACTGGCGGCGACGGACGGCGTGGTGGCCGGATCAGGCAGCGTCAGAATCACGTTCTGCGTTTGCGGCGGGTAGCAGACGCCGGCATCGGCGCAGCCCTGCGAGGTGAGTTTGAGCGTCAGCGGCAGGGTGCCGGAGGCATTGCGCTCAACCGGCACGCGGAAGGTGACGGCCTTGTAGTAAACCTCGACCTTGCCGAAGTTCTCGTCGTCCTTCTCCTTGCCCTTGGGCATGGCCGGGGTGCCGGCGGTGGCCGCATCGCTGTCGATGACGACGCGGAACTTGTCGCGGTAAAGGTAGTAACCCTTGGCGATGTCGTAGCTGACCTCGATGGTCTGGCCATCCAGCGCCCGCGCCGAGGGCTTGAAGGCGACGGCGGGATCGAGGAATTCCTGGGCGTGGGCGAGTGTGCCGAAGCAGAGGGAAAGGAGCAGGAGGAAGCGGAGGATCATGGTGTCTCAGGCCCGGGTTTCGGCGGCCAGCCAGTCAAGGTAGGCGGGCAGGCCCTGCGCGATGGGCAGGGCGATGATTTCTGGAACGTCGTAGGGGTGCAGCGCGCGGATGGCTGCTTCGAGTTCGCCGTAGCGCCCGGCGGTGGTCTTGATCAGCAGCGGCACTTCGCTCGCCGACTCGATGGCCCCCTGCCAGCGATAGACGGATTGCACGCGCGGCAGCAGATTGACGCAGGCGGCGAGGCCGGCTTCGACGACGGCGAGGGCGATTTGGTTGGCGTAGGCCTCGTCGGGGCAGTTGGCGATGACGAGCAGGGCTTGGGTGGGCGATTCCATCAAACGATTCTACTTGAGCAGGCGCCGCCGGGTCAGGCGCAGGGCAATGGCGAAGGCGACGACGGTGGTGACGAGCAGCACGCCGATGTGCAGCAGGGCATTGGCCGGCACCTCGCCGGCGAGCAGCGGGCGGACGAGCGAAACACCCTGTGCCAGCGGCAGCCAGGCACCGATGGTCGCCAGCCAGCCCGGCAACTGGTCGGTGGGGAAGAACACGCCGGAGATCAGCGTCATCGGGGTGATGAACAGCGTGAAGTAGTACATGAAGAAATCGTAGCTCGGCGCCAGCGCATTCCAGATCAGGCCGAGGGCGGCGAAGGCGAGGCCGGTGAGGACCAGCGCCGGCAGCGCCCAGAAGAGCAGCGGCCCGTGCGTCAGGCCCATGGCGGTGATGACGATGAGGATGGCGGTGCCGGAAAACAGCGACTTGGTCGCCGCCCACACCAGTTCGCCGGCGACGACATCGGCCAAGCCGAGCGGTGTGTTGAGGATGGCGTCCCAGGTCTTTTGCACGTGCATGCGCGAGAAGGCGGAGTACAAGGCCTCGAAGGTGGCGGCGTTCATCACCGAGGCGCAGACGGTGCCGGCGGCGAGGAAGGCGACATAGGGGCGGCCGTCGATGCTCGGCAGCATGGCGCCCAGACCGTAACCGAGGCCGAGCATGTAGATCAGCGGATCGGCGAGGTTGCCGAGGATGGACGGCAACGCCAGCTTGCGCCAGACGAGGAAATTCCTTTGCCAGACGGGCAGAAAGCCCAGCCACTGACGGGGCGACCACGCGGATCGGGAGGCGGCAACGGACATCGGCGTCGGTGCGGAATTTGTTGGATGAAAGTCGCCATTTTACTGCCGGCGCCCTGCCCTGCCGTGTTTGGGTACACTCCGTTACAGACACCATGACCGACACTGAATTCTTCACCCTGCCCAGCCCCTTCGACAGCCATGCCGGCACGCTCTACCTGCAGGAGCCGCCGGACAGCCGCGCCGGCGCCCTGCGCGCCCGTCTGCTCGACGAAAGCTACGACAAACCTTTCGTCCTTGATGACGGGGAATGTCGCTATCTGTATTTCAACGTCCGCCTGATGCAGAGCGCGATGCGCCTCAAGTCGCCAGACCTGCTGGAGATCCGCTACACGCAGAAGATGATGGCCTGCCTGCTGTTCAAGCCCAAGCCGAAGCGCCTGCTGCTGATCGGGCTGGGCGGCGGTTCCATCGTCAAATTCTGCTACCGCCGCCTGCCCGGCACACAGGTGACGGCGGTCGAGCTGAACCCGGCGGTGATCGCCTTCCGTTCGCTGTTCAAGCTGCCGGATGACGACGACCGCCTGCAGATCGTCTGCGCCGACGGCGCGGAATACCTGGCCGCGGCCGAGCGCGGCATCGACGTGATCCTGCTCGATGCCTTCGACAAGGAAGGCTACGTGCCGGAACTGGCGCGGCAGGAATTCTTCGAGCTGATTTTCGACAAGCTGTCGGGGGCGGGCGTGCTGGTGGTCAATCTGGCCGGCGAGCATTCCAGCTACGGCGGCCTGGTCGGGCGGGTGATGGCCGCTTTCGACGACCGGGTGATCGTCATCTCGGTGCCGGAAGACGGCAACCACGTGCTCTATGCCTTCAAGGACCGCAACTTCGACCCGCGCTGGAAGTCGCTGGCGAATCAGGCGAAGGAACTCAAGGCCCGCTACGGGCTGGATTTTCCGAGGTTTGTGGAGAAGATGGAGCGGGCGTCGAAACAGGGGGTGGCGAGGCGGTTGCAGTTTGGGGAGTATGTTTGAGAGGGCGTTTAGCTCGTTATTCCCGCGGAGGCGGGAATCCAGCTTTTTGTTGTTCTTTCGGCTTGCATGCGTGGTGTTCCGCCTTGCCGGCGGGCGTACTTTCTTTTGCTTCGCCAAAAGAAAGTAGCCAAAGAAAAGGCGACCGCCGAGTCGACGCCCCGCTGCGCGGGGTTCCCTGCGCTACTCGACTGGCCGGGCGGCTGGCTAAACTCGCCTGCGGCTCGAACAGACGCCAGCCGACTGCCCCCGGCCAGCCTGCGTTGCTCGGCGTCTCCAAGGCGGCATTCAACACCACCCGGTTTTCGACTGTTTTTCGGGTTCACCGGAGACGTTGGTTCGGAGAACGCTTTCCTCTCCCCCTGAGAGGTGCCGAGCAACGCAGCCGTTGGCGGAAAAAGGGGCGAGGACTGTCTGAGGGGCGTAGCCCCGAGTTCCGCAGCACCCCGCCAACGGCGAGTAGCGCAGGGAACCGGCGAAGCCGGCACCGACCTTGGGGTCGCCTTCTTTTTGGCTACTTTTTCTTGGCGAAGCAAGAAAAAGTACGCCCGCCGGCAAGGCGGAACCCAACGTTTGCAAGCCGAAAGAACAACAAAACACTGGATTCCCGCCTTCGCGGGAATGACGCGAAAGGGCTAGTCCCGTAACTCCCGCCCCGTCAGCTTGATAAACACATCCTCAAGATTCGACGCCCGATGCACATAACGCAGACCGCGCGTATCGGCCAGTTGGGCGAGCAGCGGGTGGGCATCGTGGCAGTAGAAGAACACAGTCTCACCGCTCACTTCCACCCGCGCCGCGAGGTGGCCATGGATTTTCGCGAAGTTTCCGGGTTCACCGCAGCTGCCGGCTTCGCTGCTGTCTGCAAAGACTTCGATGACCTGCGGTTCGATGTGTTCGGCGATCAGTTGCCGCGGGCTGCCTTCGGCGATCTTGCGGCCTTTGTCGATGACGATCAGCGCGTCGGCCAGCCGTTCGGCTTCGTCCATGAAATGCGTCGTCAGGATCAGCGTCTTGCCGGTGGATTTCAGTTGCTTGAGGCGCTCCCAGATGAGGTGCCGGGCTTGCGGGTCGAGGCCGGTGGTCGGTTCGTCGAGAAAGACGATGTCCGGGTCGTTGACCAGCGCACGGGCCAGGGTCAGGCGGCGTTTCATGCCGCCGGAGAGGGTGCTGATGCGGGCGTCGGCCTTGCCGGTGAGGCCGGCGAATTCGAGCAGTTGCGGGATGCGGGCCTTGATTTCGGCGTCTTTCATGCCGAAGTAGCGGCCGAAAACGAGCAGGTTTTCAGCGCAGGTGAAGTCGGGGTCGAGGTTGTCGAACTGCGGCACGACGCCGACGCGGGCGCGGGCTGGCTGGGCGTCGGCGGGAATGGCGTGGCCGCCGAGGCTGATTTCGCCGTCGTCCGGTGTGGTCAGGCCGAGGCAGAGACGCAGCGTGGTCGTCTTGCCGGCACCGTTGGGGCCGAGCAGCCCGAAACAGGTGCCGGGGGCGACAGAAAACGACAGGCCGGCAACGACTTCGCTGCCGGCGTAGCTTTTGCGCAGCGCCGCGACGGCGAGTGCCGCTGGTATGTTTGTCGGGCTCAGTGACGCCACGCGCGGGTGATGATGTCGCGCAGGTTGTGCAGGCGACGGTGGAAGAAGTGATCGGCACCGGGCACGACGACGACCGGCAGGTCCAGCGGTTCAGCCCAGGCGATGACGTTGTTGAGCGGCACGGTTTCATCCGCCGAGCCGTGGATGACGATGGTGTCGTGCGGCACGACTTCGGTGTCGTACTGGCGGCTGCCTTCGACGAAACCGGCCGCAGTGCCGACCAGCACCAGCCGCTGCGCCGGATGGCCGGCCTCGACGAGGCGCTTGGCGACGCGGGTCTGGCAATAGGCGCCGAAGGAGAAGCCGGCCAGCGCGACCGGGATGTTGCCGCAGCGGCACTTGGCGTCTTCGAGCACGGCGAGCAGGTCGTCAGTCTCGCCACGGCCTTCGTCATGCACGCCTTCGGTGCCGCCGACGCCGCGGAAGTTCGGGCGGAAGGCTGCATAACCGAGGCTGACGAAGGTGCGCGCCAGCGTGTAGGCGACCTTGTTGGTGTTGGCGCCGCCACCCATCGGGTGCGGGTGGGCGATCAGGGCGATGCCCTTGGGGGCATCCGGGCGCTCCATGATGACGTCGATCTTGCCGACCGGGCCGTCGATCAGGAATTTTTCCTCAGGCACTTTCATAGCTTCAGGCGCTCCACGACGCGGTCATTGAGCAGGTGTTCCTGGATGATTTCGTCCAGATCCTCGTTGTCGATGAAGGAATACCAGGTTTCTTCCGGGTACACCACCATCACCGGCCCCTGATCGCAGCGGCCGAGGCAGCCGGCCTTGTTGATGCGGATGGCGCCGGGGCCGTTCTTCTTCAGGGCGCCGATGCGGTCCTTGGCGTAGGCAAAGGCGTCGGAACCGCCGGTGGCGTGGCAGCACTGCTCGCCGGCGTCGCGCTGGTTGGTGCAGATGAAGACGTGTTTCTGGAAGTAGCTCATGCGGGTTCTCCTGTGCAGACCGGCATTATAGGTGAGCGGCTTGGATCGGCGATGCGTTGGCGACGTTCCCGATTTTTGCAGGTTTTTCGGGTTGACCGCAGCACGATGCGCGAAACATGGCGGAGAAAGGCGTCTGCCTATACCGGCTTTCCGGTATCGCAATTGATCCCGCGCAAGTTCGCGCCACCCTGTCCTGCGACATGATGTCGCGCGACGATATGTCGCAGGGGCGGCGCCCGAACTTTGGCTAGGATGCGCACTTTCTAGTGCCAGCGGGGGCAGGACATGCAGACCAGATTCATCCGTTCGGGCGTCAGGGGTGACGCTCAACTCCGGCCGGCCAGGCTCGCCTGGCTGATTGCGGTATTGCTGGCCGGCGGCGCCTTTGCCCAGGAGTCGGCGGTCGTGCTGGGTGAAGTCGCGGTTTCGGCAGCGCCGACCGGCACGTTGCCGACGCGCAGTATCCTTACTTCAGTCGACGTCATGGGGGCCGAACGGGTCCGCGACAAGAACGTCGCCAACAGCTGGGAGTTGATCGGCCAGATGCCGGGAATCCAGCTGACCGAATTCCGGCTCGGCGCTGAATCCGGCAAGCCCTCCTTCCGGGCTTTCAACGGCGAGGGCTACATCAACGGTATCAAGCTGTTGATCGACGGTGTCCCGTCCAACGTCAACAGCGGCAACATGCGCCACCTGGACATGGTCTTTCCGCTGGATATCGACTACGTCGAGATTGTCCGCGGGACCAACGATCCGCGTTACGGCCTGCACAATATCGGCGGCAACATCAATGTCGGGACGCGTCAGGGCGGGAACTACATCGATGGCCGGCTGACCTACGGCAGCTTCAATACCCGGGAGCTGCAGGCGACGCTGGGCCGCGAGTCGGGTGGCTTTGCGCAGAACTATTTCGTCGCCCGCCAGGACAGCGACGGCTACCGTGACCATTCCAAATCAGAAAAATACAGCCTTGGCGGCAAGTGGTTTTATACCTCGGACACGGGCGCGCTGAAGGCCGGGCTGATGGCGCGGATGTATAACCACGAGGCTCAGGAGGCAGGTTATCTGACCAAGGCCGAGTTGGCTGCCGACCGCAATCAGTCGCCGGCACGCAACGGCAACGACCACGACAGCCGCGACATGCAGCAGATCAGCGCCCACGTCGATTACCAGATCGCGTCGAACCTCGCCTATGCCGGCAAGCTCTACTTCAATTCGATCGACGACGACCGCTACGTCACGTACACCGGCGTGTCCACGATCAATGCCGCCCGTCAGCGCCGTTTCTGGAACGAGGAACATACCGGCTGGACGAACACCCTGACCTGGCGCGCCAGCTCATTCCTCGCCGTCGACGGCGGCTTCAACTTCGAACGCCAGGAAAACCGCTATCGCCGCTATCGTTATGCCTTCGCCACGCCGACCAATTTCTCGACGCCGGTGACCACCTCGAACGACGATAGCTACACGCTGAATAATTTTGGCGCCTATCTCCAGGCCGTCATCAAGCCGATCGACTCGCTGAAAATTGTCCCTGCCATCCGCACCGACCGCTTCTCGGGGCACACCACCCTCAACACGACCGGGCAAACCTACGCCTTGCAGGACTATGGCTGGATCAACCAGCCGAAACTGAGCGTCGTCTTCAGCCCGATGCCGGCATTCAGCATCTACGGCAACTGGGGGCGCACCTTCCAGGTCGTGACCGGGTCACGGGGGCCGGCTTATCTGACGCCGGGCACGGCCACCCTGAAGCCGTCGATGAATACGGGAGTTGAGCTGGGGACCAAGGTTCGTCTGGCGGAACGGGTCGAGGCGCGGGTCGCCATCTGGCAGCAGGATGCTACCGACGAAGTCGCCAACCTGCCGAGTGCCGGCGCGACGCAGAATCTCGGGGAGACCCGGCGCAAGGGGGTTGATTTCCAGCTGACGACCAATCTGACAGACAAGCTCAAGATCTGGGCATCGCATTCGATTCAGGAGGCGAAAATCGTTGGCGGCTACGCCAGCGGCGGCAATTCACTGGTTGGCAAGGAGGTCTTCTCGACGCCCCGCTACATCACCAATGTCGGTATGGATTATCAGGCCACGGCTGATCTGCGGGTCGATCTGCAAGGCCGGGCCCAGAGCAGCTATTACATCGACGACCTGAATACCCAGGGCAAGTACGGCGGCTATGTGCTGTTCGACGGCGGCGCACACTACGCGATTACCAAAAATTTCGGAATCGATCTGCAGGTCAAGAATATCTTCGATCGCAAATACGAGTACGTGTGGTACGACAACTTCTTCTGGCCGGCCGGTTCCTACCAGCCGATGTTCTCGCCGGGACCGGGGCGTGCCTTCTACGCCTCGATCAACCTGAAGATGTAGGAAGCAGCGGCTGAACGGGGCGTCGTCGTCCCCTTCAGCCGCCTGATCCGCAAATGCAAAAAGGCAGACGGCGTTGGCGCACCTGGCTGCATGCCGGCCATAAGTGGGCTGGTCTCAGTCTTGGCGCATTGTTTGTCCTGCTCGGACTGACCGGCAGTCTGCTGGTGTTTTATCAGGAGCTGGATGACGGCTTCCGTGACAGCGGGTCGGCACCGGTGCTGGCTGTTTCGCCCGACCGGATCGTCGCCGCCCTGCGCGTAGCCGAACCGGAACGCGGTGGCCCCTGGCGGATAGAGCTTCCGGACCGGGCGAAGGCGCCGATCACAGCCCGCTACCTCAATCCGACGGAAACTGCCGGCCGCGGTTTTGCGCCGTTGATCCTGCGTCTGGACCCGGAGTCGCTCGCCGTGCGCGAGCGCTATTTCTGGGGCGAGAACGTCTGGACCTGGATCTACAAGCTGCATTACACGCTGCTGCTGGGGCCGGCGGGCAGCATCGTACTCGGGATCGCCGGCCTGCTGACGCTGCTATTGCTTGGTACCGGTCTAATCCTGTGGTGGCCTGCTGCCGGACAGTGGCCCGGGGCGCTGGCCATCAAGCGCAGTGCGGTGTGGAAACGGCGGGTCTACGATCTGCACGTCAAGCCCGGTGTCTACGTGGTGGCGCTATCGCTGGTCGTGGTTCTGACCGGCACAATGATGGCCGTGCCGGATTGGTTCAAACCGGGAATTGGCTGGTTTTCACTGTTCACCGCAGTCGGCGGGCCCGGTCAGCGGCCACCGATGTCCGGGGCGCCGGTGCTTACGGCGGAGGTAGCGATGGCGACGGCCGGCGCCCACTTCCCGACGGCACATGTCCGCTGGATTGAAACGCCGGGGGGTGATCAGCCTTACTGGCGTGTACAGATGCGCCAGGAGGGCGAGCCGAATCGTCGCTTTCCCCGCAGTCAGGTGTGGATCGATGCGGTCAGCGGCGACCTGATCGCGGTTCGCGATCCCCGTCGCAACTCTGCGGGCGACAGCATTTTCGACTGGCTGCATCCTTTGCATAACGGCGAGGCCTTGGGCTTGGCCGGTCGCATTGCCATCTTTCTACTGGGTTTTGCGCCCTTGCTGGCTTTCGTGACCGGCTGGATTCGCTGGCAGCACAAGCGCGCCGCCGCCCGCTCAGTGCCGGCGCGTTGATACCAGCAGATACGGCAGTGTCAGGAAGGGCCAGAGCGTGCCGGCGAGGCGGGTCAGGCCGTTGAAATTTAGGAAATGGCCCTGTCGCCAGGCAGCCAGCGCCGCGGCCGAGTACGGGTTGGGCGGGGCGAGATTGACGAGGACGGTGGTGGCCATCAGCGCCAGCGCGATGAGCATCAGCCGCGGCGTGGCGGGGAGTGCGAGGGCGACCAGCAGCACCAGCCCGCCGACGGGCAGGCCGAGCCGGGCGCCCGGTGTCAGCCAGGCGAATGCCTCCCCTGGGCCGACGAGTATGGCCGCGGCCAGGGTGTTGATCGCCAGGCAGAGCAAGAGGAATACCGGTACGACGAGGTAGGCGACGCTCAGCCGTGCGCAGAGATGGCGGACAATGAGGCCGACGGCGACGGCGTTGAAGGCGACGATGCTGGCTTCGATCATGACGAAGCTTTCGGCGGCAAAGGGTACGGCGCCGCTGAAACCGAGCAGGTAGCGCAAATCCCCGCTGCCGAAGAGCAGGGTTTCCGGCGAAAACTGGATGAGCAGCCAGAGGCCGAGCAAGGTCAGGCCGAGCTCGGCATGCGGTACCGGAGCGATCAGGCGGTGTTCGAGGGCGATCAGGCGATTGATCAGCCGCGGTCCGGTGAGTTGTCCGGCGACCGCCCCGAGCAGTCCGCCGAGGCTGTTGCAGGCGAGATCGAGATTCGATGGCACGCGGGCGGGTAGCCAGGTCTGGACGGTTTCGAGGCCGAAACTGACGCCGGCGGCGATCAGCACCGCCAGGATTGCACCCGTGTAGCGGCCGGGCAGGCGGCACATGGCCAGCGTCGTGAAAAACCCGAGCGGCAGATAGAGGGCGACGTTGATCAAGAGGTCGAAAGCCGTCCAGTAACGCGGCCAGCCGCCTTCAAGGAAGGCCAGCGGCGTCAGTCCGGTATCGCGCCAGCCGGTGAAGGGGTGCAGGCTGCCATAGACGAGCAGGGCCAGCCAGGCCAGTGCCAGGTACCGGGAGAGCAGGATGGGGCCGCGGCCGTGCGAGGTCATGGCCGGATTTTAGGGCTTCCGCGTTGGGTCGTCAGCTTTGCCGATCAGTGCTTGTGCGGCTCGGCGATGTGGTGGGTTTCGGCAGCAGCCCGGTGATGCAGCGCGTCGTGGATGTCTTCCTGCGGCGTCGGCTTGCCCACCCAGTGCGGCAGCAGCGAGCCGATGACCATGGCGGCCATGCTGACGAGCAGGCCGATCAGTTGCGGCGGTACCAGACTTGCCTCGCCGACCAGCAGTTCGATCAGTAGCCAGCTGCCGACGCCGCCGAAGATGGCGAACAGCGCGCCCTGAGTATTGGCACGCGACCAGAAGGCGCCGAAGAAAAGCGGGACGAAGGCGCCGGCCAGCGTCACCTTGTAGGCGTTCTCGACCATCTTGAAGATGCTGGCGTCGGAGTTGAGCGCGAAGGCGAGCACGGCACCGGCGAAGCAGACGATGGTGATGCGCATCAGGCGCAGGAACTGGTGGTCGCCCATGGGCGGCAGGAAGCCGCGCAGGATGTTTTCGGCAAAGGCGACGGAGGGGGCGAGAAGTGTCGCCGACGAGCAGGACATGATCGCCGAGAGAACGGCGCCGAAGAAGATGGCCTGGGCGAAGACCGGCGTCTGCTCCAGCACCAGCGTCGGCAGCACCAGTTGCGAGTCGGTGGCCATCAAGGCGGTGTATTGCTCGGGGTTGATCAGTGTTGCCGAGTAGGCGATGAACATCGGCACGAAGGTAAAGCAGAAATAGATGCTGCCGCCGAGGATCGAGCCCCACAGTGCGATCTGTGCCGTGCGGGCGGAGGTGATGCGCTGGAAGACGTCCTGCTGCGGGATGGAGCCGAGCATCATGGTCAGTCCGGCGCCGATGAAGGCGATCCACTTCCACGGATCGGGTTCGGGGAAGAAATCGAGTTTGCCGGCGGCCGAGGCGTGTTCGATCACCGGCATGACGCCGCCGGTCTGCCCGGAAATCAGCCAGGCAATGAACAGCATGCCGCCCATGATGACGCCCATCTGGACGAAATCGAGGATCGCGACGGAGAGCATGCCGCCGAGCGTGGTGTAGGTAAGGACGATGGCGGCGCCGAGGATCATGCCGGCTGTCTGGCTGATGGCACCGTCGGTGACGACGTTGAACAGCAGGCCGAGCGCCTTGATCTGGGCCGACACCCAGCCGAGGTAGGCGATCACGATGCACAGCGTGGTGAGGATTTCGACCGTGCGGTTGTAGCGCAGGCGGAAGTAGTCGCCCAGTGTCAGCACGTTGAGCTTGTACAGCTTACGGGAGAAGAAGATGCCGGCGATGATCAGGCACAGCGAGGCGCCGAAGGGGTCGGCGACGACGCCGTGCAGGCCCTCCTTCACGAAGGTGGCGGAGACGCCGAAGATGGCTTCGGCACCGAACCAGGTCGCGAAAACAGTGGCGGTGACGACCGGCAGCGGCAGGTGGCGGCCGGCAATGGCGAAGTCCTTGGCGCTATGGACGCGGGTGGCGGCGAGCAGGCCGATGCCGATGGAAACAATCAGATAGAGGACGACGAACCAGATCAGCATAGTGCGCGGTCGACCGGAGCCAAGAGGTTGAAATTGCGGGAGATTATACGGTTATTGCGGCGCAGCAGGGCGGCTTAGAACGGTGGCGGCGCGTGAAATTCGAGGGCAGCTGCGGTCAACGGATGAATCAGGCGTAAATCGGTGGCGTGCAGCAGCAGGCGGTCGGCGCGTTCAAAGGCCGGGCCGCCGTAGAGATCGTCGCCGAGGATGGGATGGCCGAGTTGGGCCATGTGCACCCGCAGCTGGTGCGAACGGCCGGTGACCGGCTCCAGTTCGACACGGCTGAGGTTGGCTGCTTCATCAAGTAGCAACAGGCGATAGCGCGTCAGTGAGTGCTTGCCTATCTCGTGGTCAACCTTCTGCAGTGGGCGGTTCGGCCAATCGACAATCAGCGGCAGATCCACCTCGCCGGCGTCGTTTGCGAGCAGGCCATGGACGACGGCGGTGTAGGATTTGTCGACCTGCCGTTCGCGGAACAGGCGGGACAGCTCGCTCTGCATCTGCGCGCCGCGGGCAAAGAGCAGCAGACCGGAGGTCGACATGTCGAGGCGGTGTACGACCAGCGCGTCGGCAAATCTTGCCTGCACGCGCGCCGCAAGACAGTCCGCTTTCTCCGGGCCGCGCCCCGGCACCGAGAGCAGGCCGGCAGGCTTGTCGATCACCAGCAGGCTGTCATCCTGATAGACGATGTTGAGGCCGGTATCCGGCGGCGGGCTATACATCAGCGTTGCTCGGCCTTGGGGTCGATACAGCGGGCGTCTGGAAAGGGCCCGCGCCCCTGTCGCCAGCCGTAGCCCGGCGATGTCTGCGCGCACACCACCTTGCCATCGAGCCGGCTGATCCATTCGTACCACGGGGCGGGGCGGCTGAATGCGGGCAAACTGCAGGCAAGGACGAGCGAGAGAAGAACGAGTCGGCGCATGAGATGAAAACGGTCAAAGGCTTGCCAATTTCGCAGTGCTAATATACTGTAAGTTCATACAGTAATTTCTGCGCGGACCGGCACGGCGGCAAATATACCTGCAACGGGGTCGGACGGTTAACTGCTTCGCAGCAATTTCTATTCCATCTTCGGCCCCTGTGCCATAATCCGCTCAACGTTTCGAGGTAATCCATGGACGACAACAAGGCAAAGGCGCTGGCTGCAGCGCTGCAACAGATTGAAAAGCAGTTCGGCAAAGGCTCCATCATGAAGATGGGCGACGCCGAGATCGACGAAGGCATCCAGGTGGTGTCCACCGGTTCGCTCGGGCTGGACCTCGCGCTTGGTGTCGGCGGCCTGCCGCGTGGCCGCGTTGTCGAAATCTACGGCCCGGAATCTTCCGGCAAGACCACGCTCTGTCTGCAGGTCGTTGCCGAAATGCAGAAGCTCGGCGGTGTTGCCGCCTTCATCGACGCCGAACACGCACTCGACCCGCAATACGCCCAGAAGCTCGGCGTCAATGTCGGCGATCTGCTGATTTCGCAGCCGGACACCGGTGAACAGGCGCTGGAAATTGCCGACATGCTGGTGCGTTCCGGGTCGGTGGACATCATTGTGGTCGACTCGGTCGCCGCTCTCACGCCACGCGCCGAAATCGAAGGCGAGATGGGCGACCAGATGGTCGGCCTGCACGCCCGCCTGATGTCGCAGGCGCTGCGCAAGCTGACCGCCAACATCAAGAAAACCAACACGCTGGTGATCTTCATCAACCAGATCCGGATGAAGATCGGCGTCATGTTCGGTTCGCCGGAAACCACGACCGGCGGCAACGCGCTCAAGTTCTACGCCTCCGTGCGCATGGATATCCGTCGTATCGGTGGCATCAAGAAGGGCGACGAAGTCATCGGCAACGAAACCAAGGTCAAGGTCGTCAAGAACAAGGTGTCGCCCCCCTTCCGCGAAGCGATTTTCGACATCCTCTACGGCGAGGGTATTTCCCGCGAAGGCGAGATCGTCGAAATGGGGGTCGCCCACAAGCTGATCGACAAGTCCGGTGCCTGGTACGCCTATCAGGGCGAAAAGATCGGTCAGGGCAAGGACAACGCGCGCGAATTCCTGAGATCGCATCCGGAAATCGCGCAGGAAATCGAGGCCAAGATCCGCGAAGCGGCGGCCACCACCGTCATCAAGCCGACCAAGTCGGCACCGGCGAGTGCCTGATCTCCGGGTGCGTGCCCTGCAGCTCCTGACCCGGCGCGAATACAGCCGGGCGGAGTTGAAGGCCAAACTCGCGGCGCAGGCCGAAACTGAAGAAGAACTGGATGCTGTCCTCGACCGCCTGCAGACCGAAAAACTCCTTTCCGACCAGCGTTACGCAACGCAACGCGTGGTTGCCCGCGCCGGTCGCTACGGCAATGGCCGGCTGCGTCAGGAGTTGCGCCAGCGCGGCATCAGCGATGACGACATCGCCGAGGCGCTTCCCGAGGCCGGCGACGAGACCGAGCGCTGTCGTGCCATTTGGGGCAAAAAATTCGGTCGACCGCCGCAGTCGGCCGAGGAGCGTGCAAAACAGATGCGTTTCCTTCAGTATCGCGGCTTTTCCGGCGACGCGATTCGCCGGGTCATGAGCGGAGCTGAGGAATGAGCATCCCGGACAACGCCGCCACCCTGTCGGCGAATAATCTGAAAAAACGCTACAAGGCGCGTACCGTCGTCGAGGACGTCTCCTTCGAGGTGCGTTCCGGCGAAGTGGTCGGCCTGCTTGGCCCCAACGGCGCCGGCAAGACCACCTGTTTCTACATGATCGTCGGATTGGTCGCGGCCGATGGCGGCGAGGTCTATATCGACGATGCCCGGCTCACCCACCTGCCCATGCACAGCCGCGCCCGGCAGGGGCTTTCCTACCTGCCGCAGGAAGCCTCGGTATTTCGCAAACTGAACGTCGAGGAAAACATCCGGGCGGTGCTCGAATTGCTGAAACTGCCACCGGCCGAGGTCAATGACCGCCTTGAAGGTCTGTTGGCGGAACTGCATATCGGCCATGTCCGGCATGTCAATGCGGCCGCACTGTCGGGCGGCGAGCGTCGTCGGGTCGAAATTGCCCGGGCACTGGCCACCAATCCGCGTTTCATCCTGCTCGACGAGCCCTTTGCCGGCGTCGACCCGATCGCCGTGCTGGAAATCCAGAAGATCATCCGCTTCCTCAAGGAGCGCGGCATCGGCGTCCTGATCACCGACCACAACGTGCGCGAAACCCTCGGCATCTGCGATCACGCCTACATTATCAACGCCGGTCGTGTGCTTGCCGCTGGACGGCCCGCGGAAATCGTGAATAATGAAAGCGTCCGCAAGGTTTACCTCGGCGAGCATTTCCGGCTCTGATCGGAACAGTACCACCCAGTATCATTAATGAAGCCGGCACTCCAACTAAAACTCTCCCAGCATCTGGCGCTAACGCCGCAACTGCAGCAGTCGATCAAACTGCTGCAGCTTTCGACCATCGAAATGCAGCAGGAAATCGAACGCTACCTGCTCGAAAACCCGATGCTCGAGCGCGACGATGATCACCCGGAATCTTTCTCCGGCGCCCAGCAGTTCGACTCGCCAGCCAACAGCGAAACCCGTCAGGAGTCCTCGGCCAGCGAAGACCGGGATTCACGCGAGGACCGCGACAGCGAGCCACCGGCATCACCGTCGGAAATCGATGACGATCGCTGGACGTCGGATGCCGGTACCTTCACCGGCGCCGGGCGTGACGAGGATGACGACAGCGACGGTCACGATGTTCATGCCGCCAATGTCAGTCTGCGTGAGCATCTCGGCTGGCAGCTGGGCATGACACAGTTGAGTGAGCGTGACCGCAGCCTGGTCCGTTTCCTGATCGAGGCGCTGGACGACGACGGCTACCTCTCCGCACCCCTGCCTGAACTCTGGGAGACGCTGCCGCCGGAGTACGAAATCGAGATCGAGGAACTGGAAATTGCTCTGCGCCACATCCAGAATTTCGATCCGGTCGGCATTGGTGCTCGTAATCTGCAGGAATGCCTGCTGCTTCAGTTGCGTGCGACCGACGATTGCGCCGACCGCACGCTGGCGATGCAGATTGTCGACAAATATCTGGAACTGCTGGCGGCGCGCGATTTCGTCAAACTGCGCAAGCTGACCGGCTGTGACGACGAACTGCTCAAGGGCGCGCATGAGCTGATTACCAGCCTCAACCCGCGGCCAGCGGCCGGCTACGCTCAGGTTGAAGCGCGCTACATCACGCCGGACGTGATCGTCAAAAAGATCAAAGGCAAGTGGACGGCTTATATCAATCCGGATGCTTACCCGCGCCTGCGCATCAACCGCCTGTACGCGGAAATCCTTGCCAAGCAGCGCCGGGGAAATGGCAACCTCAGCGGCCAGCTGCAGGAAGCGCGTTGGCTGATCAAGAACGTCCAGCAGCGCTTCGACACCATCCATCGCGTGACGCAGGCCATCGTCGAGCGTCAGCGTCAGTTTTTCGAGCACGGCGAGGTCGCGATGCGGCCGCTGGTGCTGCGCGAAATTGCCGATATTCTCGGCTTGCATGAGTCGACCGTATCCCGCGTCACCAGCCAGAAATACATGGCGACCCCGCGTGGGATTTTCGAGCTCAAATACTTCTTCGGCAGTCATGTCGCCACCGATACCGGTGGTGCCTGCTCTGCAACGGCCATTCGGGCGTTGATCAAACAACTGATCGGCGCCGAAGATGGCAAGAAGCCCTTGTCGGATAGCCAATTATCCGAAATACTAGGCCAACAGGGAATTGTTGTTGCCCGACGCACGGTCGCCAAATACCGTGAGTCACTCAACATCCCCCCGGTCAATTTACGCAAGACCCTGTAGAGAGAGGAGAAAAGAATGAATCTGCAGATCAGTGGTCATCACATCGAAGTTACGCCGGCATTGCGCGAATACGTCGAGAACAAGCTGGATCCGGTTGTCCGCCACTTTGACAAGGTGACTGGTGTCAACGTCGTTCTTTCCGTCGAAAAACTGAAGCAGAAGGCTGAAGTGACCGTTCATGTGCCGGGTAAGGACATGCACGTCGAAGAGGCCGGCGAAGACCTTTACGCCGCCATCGATGCCATGTTCGACAAGCTCGACCGTCAGGTACTCAAGCACAAGCAGAAGCTTCAGGATCATCATCGCGGCGACAAGGCCGCCCTGCAGGTCAGCGAGTAAGCATCTCACCAGGGCCGCAGCGCAAGCTGCGGCCTTTGTTCTTTGCGGTTTCCCCTATGAACCCCTTAGCCAATCTCCTGTCTGCGTCGCAGGTACTTCTTGACCTCGATGCCAGCAGCAAGAAGCGGGTATTCGAACAGGCCGGCATGCTGTTCGAAGCGCAACTCGGTGTTGCCCGCTCCACCATTTTTGACAGTCTCTTTGCGCGTGAAAAGCTCGGCTCGACCGGGCTCGGTCAGGGGATCGCCATCCCCCATGGCCGAATCAAGGGACTGAAACACGCGGCGGGGGCTTTTCTTCGTCTCGCCAACCCGGTGCCCTTCGATTCGCCTGATGGCCGGCCGGTCAACCTGCTGTTCGTACTGCTAGTGCCGGAACAGGCGACCGAGCAGCACCTGCAAATCCTTTCCGAACTCGCGCAGCGTTTTTCCGATCGCGCTTTCCGCGAAAAACTGCAGTCAGCCGGCGATGCGGCTGCCGTGGTCACCCTCTTCCAGGCCTGACCTCCGGTGCGGCAGCTCAGCCTGACCCAGCTTTACGAAGATAACCGGGAAAAGCTGCTGCTGAACTGGATGTCGGCGCATCACGCCGACCGCTCAATCGAAATCAAGGGCTCCAATAACTACGGCGCCGATGTCGTCGGGCACATCAATATCATCCACCCCGAGCGGCTTCAGGTGATGGGCCTGGCCGAGTACGAGTGGGCCACGCGCATCGGCGAGCGCCGTTTCGGCCAGATGTTCAGCGACCTGCTGGCGGCGCAGCCACCGGCGGTGATCGTCGCCGACGGCCTGACGCCGCCGCCCTTGCTGGTAGATGCCTGTATTAACAGCGAGACACCGCTGATCCTGTCACCCAAACCCTGCTCGGCCGTCATCGACCTGCTGCGCATCTATCTCTCGGCCCGTCTCGCTGACACCATGAGCCTGCACGGCGTCTTCATGGACGTGCTGGGCATGGGCGTACTCATTACCGGCGATTCCGGCGTCGGCAAGTCCGAACTGGCGCTGGAACTGATTTCTCGCGGGCATGGGTTGGTGGCCGATGATGTCGTCGAGGTGGCGCGCATAGCGCCGGCGACGGTTGAGGGTCGTTGCCCGGGCATGCTGCGCGATTTCCTCGAAGTGCGTGGTCTTGGCCTGCTCAATATCCGCACCATTTTCGGCGAAACGGCATCGCGCCGAAAGATGAAGCTGAAGCTGATCGTGCATCTGCAGAAAACCGTCGCCGCCAGCGATGCACCGCGCCTGCCGCTTGATGCCCAGAGCCAGGATGTCCTCGGCGTGCCGGTGCGCAAGGTGGTCATTCCGGTTGCGGCCGGCCGCAACCTGGCGGTTTTGCTGGAGGCCGCCGTGCGCAACACCATCCTGCAATTGCGGGGTATCGACAGCATGCAGGACTTCATGGACCGTCAGCAGCGGATGATGCTTGACGATGACGCTTGAAAGTCCGATAGTCCTGACACCACAACCTACCCAAGGGGACATTCAATGAAGAAGCTGATCAGCCTGGTACTCGTTGCATTCGCTGCCTCCACCGCCTACGCCGCCGACGACTGCGCCGCCCGCGCTGCCGAGAAGAAGCTGGCGGGCGCCGCCAAGACCAGTTTCATGAAGAAGTGTCAGGCAGACGCCGGCGCTGCTGCCGGCCCGGAAGCCGCATCCTGCGAGGGCAAGGCCAAGGAAAAGAAACTGGCAGGCGCCGCCAAGAACAGCTTCGTCAAGAAGTGTGTGGCTGACGCGCAGGGTGCCGCCAAGTAGTCCGGCTCAGGGAATCATCGACGGCCACTTGCGGGTGGCCGTTTTGTTTTACAGGTGCTCGAAGTCGGCGTGATCCGATGTCGGATCGTTGCCGGAACTGCCGAAGCAAACGCGGCCACTGCCTTCGAGCAGCATCTCATGGCGCCGCACAAGGTGTTCCTGGCGGCCGGAGAGCGCGACAAAGCACCCGTTGGTGCTGGTATCCACCAGATAGTAGCCGTCGGCACGCCGTTCGATGCGGGCGTGTTGCCGTGAGGCCTTGCGGTCTTCGATGACCAGCTTGTTGCCGAGGTCACGGCCAAGGGTCAGGACGGGTGTTTTCTCGTCGAGCAGGAAGGCGCGCCCGTGGTAGCGCACGCACAGGCGTTCCGCCGCCGGGGGCGGTGTGGTTACTGGAAAGACCGACGAAGCCGTGTGTCCGGTCTGGTGCGTCGGCCAATGAATCTGGAACAGGTTGAGCGCCCAGCCATTCTCATTCACCGTACCGAGTTCGGGCATCGGCCGCACGGTGATGACGCCATTTTTCGGCAGCTGTTCGACCAGCGTCGAACTCCCCAGAATCTGGTCGCGCCGGGCGATCCCGGCAATCCGCGCGGCACTGGCTAAAGCCTCACCGGACAGCTTGCCATCGGCTTCGGAAATCGCTCCGGCGTGCAGGCCGATGCGGATGGTCAGCTTCAGTCCGGAAACGGGCGGCAGATCGGCAATCCGCTGCTGCATGTCGATGGCGGCTTGGCAGGCATCCTCGGCCGTCTCGAAGGCGGCAAGCAACTCGTCGCCGGCCGTTTGCATGGTCCGGCCGCGGTAGCCGTCGATCGAGCGCTTCATGCGTTTCAGGCAGCGCTCGACGGCATGAATCGCTTCGGTATCCCCCAGCCGCTCGAAAAGCGTGGCGCTGCCGGCGACATCGGCGTACATCACGACCTGGTTTCGGGGGCTGGCGCTCATGGGCGTCGATTCGGACTTAATTTATTGAAGTTGCGATTATAAATGGAAGCGCCGCAATTATGCATTATGACGTTAGTCTGACCGGAATACTGCCGGTCAGCGGCAATTCCGGTGCATCAAAGGCGATGTCGCCTTCTTCGACCGGCGTCTCCAGCGTCAGGTTGCGAAAATCGAACTGCGTGTTATCAGCAAGGTGCGAAGGCACGATATTCTGCATCGCCGTAAATACTGCTTCGGTGCGGCCCGGATAGCGCTTGTCCCAGTCGTGCATCATTTCCTTGATCTTCTGGCGCTGCAAATTCTCCTGCGAGCCGCAGAGATTGCAGGGGATGATCGGGAACTCCATGCCCCGGGCAAAGCGGGCGATATCGGCCTCCGAACAATAGGCCAGCGGCCGGATGACGACGTGGGCATGATCATCGGTGACCAGCTTCGGCGGCATGGCCTTGAGCTTGCCCCCGAAGAGCATGTTGAGGAAGAGCGTATGCACCATGTCGTCGCGGTGATGGCCGAGGGCAATCTTGTTGGCGCCCAGTTCCTTGGCGGTGCGATAAATGATGCCGCGACGCAGGCGGGAACACAGTGAACAGGTCGTCTTGCCTTCGGGAATCTTGTCCTTGACGATCGAATAGGTGTCGGCCTCGACAATCCGGTGCTCGACGCCGATTGACGCAAAATACGAAGGCAGCACATCGACGGGGAAACCGGGCTGCTTCTGGTCGAGGTTCATCGCGATGACACGGAAGCGGATCGGCGCCCGTTTCTGCAGTTCAAGCAGGATGTGAAGCAGCGTGTAGGAATCCTTGCCGCCGGAAACGCAGACGAGCACGGTGTCGCCGTCCTCGATCATGTTGTAGTCGCCGATGGCCTTGCCAGTGCGGCTTTCGAGGATTTTCTTGAGTTTGAGCAGCGAATTGGAGGGCGTCATGACGGAGCGTCCGCGGTGAACCTGAAAAAACCGCGAGTTTACCCCGAGATACCCGCGACAATCTTTTTCAAATGACCGCTCAGGGATTCCAGCTCCCGCGTCAGCGACGCCAGTGCATCATCCAGATCATCCAGCATCTGCTGGCGGGCGGACTGTTCGATGGCGGCAGCGACGCGTATCGCCGGATCGGCGGCAAAAGTGCCGAGGCTGCCCTTGAGGCTGTGGGCAACCCGCTCGACCGCCGCCGCGTCGCCGGTGGCCAGCGCCTGCTGAATACGCCCGATGTCGCGAGGCCAGGTGTCGAGGAAAATCTCGGCAATGATTTCCACGGTCTCGCGGTCGGCACCGGCCAGCGCGGCTCCGTAATCAAAACCGACCGGTTCCGCCCGTGCTTCGCCGTGGGTCAGGAGTTTCTCGAGGAGATCGCTGGCCTTTACCGGTTTGGAGAGATAGTCATCCATCCCGGCTGCAAGGCAGGCTTCGCGGTCACCCTGCATGGCGGCGGCGGTCATGGCGATGATCGGCAAGTGTTTCAGGCCAAGCGCCGCTTCCCGTTCGCGAATCTTGCATGTGGCCTCGATCCCGCCCATCTCCGGCATGTGCATGTCCATCAGCACCAGATCGAAGTCATGGGCCTCGATCAGGGCGATGGCTTCCAGGCCATTGTTGGCCAGCCGGGCGCGATGGCCCCATTTCTCGAGCAGGCCCAAGGCCAGTTTCTGGTTGACCGGGTGATCCTCAACGAGCAAGACATCCAGCGTCTGCTGCAATTCGCGCAACGCATGCCGGGTAACCAGTTCCTTAGCCACCACTTCGCGGCCATTGCGGCTGATGTCGAAAACGCGGCAAAGTGCTGCCAGCAGTTCTTCCTGGGAGATCGGCTTGGCGAAAAAGCCGCTGATACCGATTTCCTGGCAGCGTTTGGCATCGCCGCGCATGGCGCCGGATGACAGCATCACCATCGGTGTCGTCAGATGATGCGTCTCGCGCAGGCGAGCCGCCAGCTCATAGCCGTCCATGTCGGGCATATGGGCATCGAGGAGGATGCAGTCGAACTGCTGGCCCTGATCGACGACGAGTGAGAGCGCCGCAGTCGGGCCGTCGACACAGCGGGTAACGACCGCCCAGTGCGCGAGCATCCCGGCGAGAACACGCCGATTGGTGGCGTTGTCGTCGACGATCAGAATGTGTTTGCCGGCGAGGTCGACATGCGTCGTCACGGCTTCCGGCGGATGGTCATCGACTTCGAGCGTCAGCGAGACGGTGAAGGTGCTGCCCCTGCCTGGCGTACTCTCGACACGGATGCTGCCGCCCATCAGTTCGACGAGGCGGCTGGAGATCGACAGGCCGAGGCCGGTACCGCCAAAGCGGCGCGTGGTCGAGCTGTCCTCCTGGGCAAAGGCTTCAAAAATCGCTGCTTGCTTGTCGGCGGCGATGCCGATGCCGGTATCGCGCACGGCGATCTCCAGCGTCACCTTGCGCCCGTCGGCTGCAGTGGACCGCAAAAACACGGCAATTTCGCCGTCGGGCGTGAACTTGATGGCGTTGCCGACAAGATTCACCAGCACTTGCCGCAGGCGGCCGGGGTCGCCAATCACGTTGCGTGGCACCTCAGGCTCGATCGAAAAGATGAGCTCCAGCTGTTTTTCGTGCGCGCGCAGCGCCAGGGTCTTCAGTGTTTCGGCAACGACTCGATGGAGATCGAAGGCAATGCTTTCGACCAGCAACTTGCCGGCTTCGATCTTCGAGAAATCAAGAATGTCGTTGATGATCGTCAGCAGCGATTCAGCGGACGATTTGACGATGCTCATGAACTCCCGCTGTTCCTCGGTCAATGCCGTGTCGAGCGCGAGATCGGTCATGCCGATGATGCCATTCATCGGTGTGCGGATTTCGTGGCTCATGTTGGCGAGAAAGTCGCTCTTCGCCCGGCTGGCCGCTTCGGCAGCCTCCTTGGCCTGCTGCATCGCGGCTTCGGCAGCCTTGCGCTCGGTAATGTCGATGATCGTCCCGAGCAACCCGTAAATCTTCCCGTCACTATCGCGTAAGGCTACTTTGCGGTAAATCGCCTGGTGGCCTACGCCATCGCGCCCGTGCACCAGGGTTTCGTAGGTTTGCATTCCGCCAACGCTCAGGAGTTCGGTATCCTGTGCTGCGTGAATGGCTGCTTCTTCCGGGCGCAGCAGGTCGTGTATGGTTTTCCCGATGTACTTCTCACGTTCGGCAGCGACGAATATCTCGAATGCACGATTGAGTCGAAGATAGCGTCCTTCCAGGTTCTTGATGTAAACCGGCAGGGGGATGGCCTCGATCAGATCCTCGACGAGACGCAGTTGTTCTGACAGCTGACGCTCCATCCGCTTGCGATCGGAAATGTCGGTGCGGATGCCCACATACTGCTCGGGCAAGCCGTTGGCGTCGAGCAGCGGTACGATGGTCGCGCTCACCCAGTAGTGATGACCATCGCGTGCGCGGTTGCAGATCTCGCCACGCCACACGCGCCCGGCGGAAATGGTTTGCCACATCTCGGTGAACACCTCGGGCGGGTGTTCTCCTGACTTGATGATGCGATGGTTGCGTCCCAGCAATTCTTCCCGCGCGTAGCCACTGATCTGACAGAAGCGGTCGTTGGCGTAGATGATCGTGCCCTGCGTGTCGGTGATGCTGACGATGGCGTGCTGGTCGAGGGCGAATTTCTGATTGGCCAGCGCCCGGCGGTTTTCCTCGCCAGAAGCAACTAGCGCCGCGATGCGTTCGGACAGAGCTGCCAGATCATCGCTCCCCTGGCCCAGGAAGGTATCGCTGGCAGGGGCATTCGGCAGCAGGCCGGCAAGGGCTTCGCGCAGCGAGTGCAGCGCCTGGTCGCGGTGGGTCAGTTCTTCACGCAGGCGGTTGTTGGAAGTGCTCAGTTCCTCTGAAGATAATTCCAGACTGCGGGTGCGCAGCTCGAGGTCACGCTCGTACTGCGCATAACTCTCGCCCACGCGCTCAAGCAAGCTGCCTAGTCCAGTCAGCAACTGCCGCAAGGCCGGGTCAGTAGTTTCCGCGCTCCGGGCAGCAGCATCAAGCAGCGCGGCCAGAGCAGTCTCATCGGCGACGCCGATGGTCCGCTTGAGCTGGCGCAGCAGTGCTTTTTGCATGATGTGTGATCAGGCCTCGCCGAGCAGCGTCACCGTCATCGTTTGATTGTGTAGTTTGCAGGAGGCGCCGGGCGTGAATGGGCTGATCTCGCCATAGGAGTAAAAACCGGTGAGCACGGCCTTGCTGCCGAACACGTCACCGACCGCCTCAACCTCCTCGTCGACGCGGTTACCCATCACCAACTTGCGGCCAACGCAGCTAACGAGGATGGCCAGCGTGTCACCGGGAATCTCCTGCATCGCCACTGCCGCCTCGGCCGCCGCTTCAGCGCCATTCACCAGCTTGTCGGTGCTGGCATGCATCAGCTTCAGGTAGCCGTCGGCATTGATTTCGCCGGCCAGCGTCAGGCTGCCGCTCGCTTCATCGACAGCGAGAATGGTGCGGATCAGCCCCAGTGCGTTATGGTCCTCGCCGAGCATGGCGAAGGGGAATAGCAGGCCGGAGGCCGGCAGGTCGCGGGCGTGGTCGCCGAGATAGCGTTTGTAGACGGCCAGCGCCGGTTCGCCGTCGAGTTCGTAGAGAATATTGCCGGCACAGCGCGTGACCTTGCGGGCCGGGCCGAAGGCTTCCCAACCACCAAAGGAACCATGGCCAAAGCGCAAGGCGTCACCGCAGAGGCCGACCGCGACGACGGCATTGTCGGTCACGCCCTCGCTGCCCAGGGTAAAGGTCTGACGGAAGGCGCCGCCGTCGCCGGCCAGGCCGCCGGTGATCGGAACGTCCGTGCCGATGACGCTGCTCATGCCATCGACCAGCGCACTGCCGTTGATCTGCACCCCGGGTCCGAAAATCAGCACAGATTTCAGGTTCACCGCAGCAATCTGCCGGCCAAGGCGTTCGCCGGCGGCAAAGGAGTCGTCCATGCCCTGCAGGCGAGTGCTGCCGCGAGTCATGGTCGTTTGGCCAAAGCGCACCGCAGTCAGCGTGCACGTGCCATCATCGACGCCGTCAGCGGTAATTTCGCCGGCCGTGGAACAGCCCAGCAGCGCCGTATCCGGAAAAGCCGTTTGCAGACTCGCAGCCAGACCGCCGTCGGCAAAAAACCGGACATCCCCGAAGACCAGCAGCAGATCCGGCTGGGTGCCGGACAGTTCGGCCAATGCGGCGGCCAGCGTATCGGTGCTGCGGATAAGGCATTGTTTGACGTGCATGACGAATCCCCCCTGATAATTTTCATGAAAATAGCACAATCCCGGGGTGAACATCGGCACGGCCGGCTAAAATCCGCCACCTGTTGCTGAATCAAGTTTTCAAGTCAAACCGCCCCGATGACGACCCCGGATCAACTCCCTGTTCCCGCGCCGGAAGCGGCAGCGCATAGCCATCGCTTGAGCGCCCTGCTCCGCCAGCGGATTGCCGATGCCGGTGGCTGGCTGTCCTTTGCCGATTTCATGGCGCTGACGCTCTACGCTCCCGGTCTCGGCTATTACGCCGCAGGTGCCCGCAAATTTGGTTCGGCGGGCGATTTCGTCACCGCGCCCGAAATGAGCGGTCTCTTTGGTGCCGCGCTGGCCCGGCAGATCGCCGAGATCCTTCCCCTTTCCGCACCGTATGTGCTGGAAGTCGGCGCCGGCTCGGGCCGACTGGCCGCCGACCTGCTGGCGGCGCTGGCCGAGGCTGGCGCCTTGCCGGAACGCTATTACATCCTTGATCTGTCCGCCGACCTGCGCGAGCGGCAGCAAGCGACGCTGGCAGCCGCGGTGCCGCAATGGCTGGATCGCGTTGAATGGCTGGATCGCCTGCCGGATGCGTTTTCCGGCGTCGTCGTCGGCAATGAACTGCTCGATGCCATGCCGGCCCACATCGTTGCCTGGCGCGAAGCCGGCATATTCGAGCGGGGCGTCGCCGTCGATGTCGCCGGTCAGTTCATCTGGCAGGAGCAGCCGGCGCAAGGCGCACTGCGCGATGCCGCAGAGGAAATCGGCCGCCAGTGTGCGTTGCCTCCCGGTTACGAGAGCGAAATCAGTCTGGCGGCACGCGCCTGGGCTGGGGAATGGGGGCATCGCCTGGTGCGCGGTGCCCTATTGCTGATCGACTATGGCTTTCCGCGTCGCGAGTTCTACCATCAACAGCGGGCGCGTGGCACATTTATGTGCCACTACCGCCATCGAGCCCATCCCGATCCTTTTTTCTGGCCGGGATTGCAGGATCTGACGGTACATGTCGATTTCACTGCCGTCATTGCCGCGGCCGATGCAGCCGGGCTGGATCTGCTGGGTTATACCAATCAGGGCCAGTTCCTGATCAACTGCGGCATCCTCGATGCGCTGGCGATGCTGCCACAGGGCACGCCGGAGTATTTCAAGGCGTCGGGCGCTGTCGGCAAATTGCTGATGCCGCACGAAATGGGCGAGTTGTTCAAGGTGATCGCCATCGGCCGCGAACTGACATCACCCTTGCTCGGCTTTCGTCAGGGCGACCAAAGCCGCCGTCTGTAAGGGGTGCTGGCGGCCTCAGGCCGGGCGTCGGGCGAGTTCGCGGAAACGGTTGGGCTGGCCGAGGATCAGACGGCCGAAATCGTCGAGCAGCGCCTGATCAATCAGCTTCGGGGCCACCGGCATGACGAAGCTGCCCAGACGCTCGACATTGCGCATCTCGAGCATCAGCACGCCCTTGTCGAAATCCGCCCGCCAGCGGGCGCTGCCGCTGACTTCGGAGCGGATCTCGAATTCGGCCCGCTCGACATAGCGGCGGGCGTTCTTGAATTCCTTGCAGTTGAAGGGCAGACCGAAATCGAACAGCTGGGCGCGGAAGCGATCGACCAGCGGCCCGTCCCGTTCGACGATCAGCGTCCGCTCGCTGCTCAGGCGGTAAGACAGGCTGACCAGTTCAACCAGCGCGCCAGCGGCCTGCGACTGCGTACGGTAGTCGGCAAAACCCTCTTGCCAGCCCAGCTGACGCAACTGCAGCTGGTCGACCAGCGTGTAGTCTCGCGGTATGCCGGGTTTGACGATGTTGAGTTGCTGGACGAAGTCGTGCAGATAGAAAAACAGGTGCTTCAAAGCCGAATCAATCGCTTCGGCGGAGACGGTGCGCGCGGTTTGGGCGCTGTGCAGTTCGCGCTGGCGGATTTCTGCCTGCTTGCGCAATTCATCGAGCAGGCTGCCGCCAGCCGATGCTACCGGTGCTTTCGCTTCCGGCTGCGGTGCCGGGGCATCTGGTTTGCTGACCCGGGGTGCCGCCTGGCTGGCGATCTCCGGAAAGACCAGGCTGCTGTCGACCATGCCGGCGCCGGACTGGGCGTTTTGTTCCCGTCGCGCCAGACGTTCGGCGGCGTCGAGGTCAAAGGCCTCGATGTCGGCAAGCAATGACGCTTCCAGCGCTTCGATGTCGGCGCTTACCGTGCTCTTGCGTTCTCGTTTGGCGCGAATCGCTTCCTGAATGGCGGAGGCGGTTTCGCCGGTCGGTGTGGTGGGCATTGCATAATCCGGATCAACAGCTACACTGGCTAAAGTAATACTGTTATCCGTCGGGAGCAAGTCCACATGGATGTGTCGAGCATAGGCAGTTTAAGTGCGGCATTGTCGCAGGCCCAGACGGGCGATGCCGTCTCCACGCTGGTCCTGAAAAAGGCGATGCAGATTCAGGAACAGAACGCCCTGCAATTGCTGCAGGCCTTGCCGCAGGTGTCGAATAATCCACCGAATCTGGGCAACTCGGTGGATGTCCGCGTTTAGCCTTCGAGACTGTTCAGCCAGTTGACCAGAATGGCCGCCGCGTGCGGCCATTCTTTTTCATGGGTGATGGCGTGACCCATGCCACGCAGGATGTGGGCCTCGAGTCCGTAACTCAAGGCGGTCGTCTGCACCAGGAAGGCGGGCACCAGAACATCGTGCTCGGCACCGACGATGAGCATCGGTGGCCGGTTCATTTGGTGGAGGTTGGGCAGGTTGAACATCGACATGTCCCAGATCGCCCGGTGCGATTCGGCCTGCATCCGCGTCAGCCAGGCGGCGAGCATGCGCTGGTCGACTTCGCCGGCAAACAGGGCTTCCTGCAAGGTCGTCGTATCGGTGTATTCGCCGCCCATGATCCGGTTGATCTCAAGGAACAACTGCGGCTTCTGGAACAGCAGGTGAAACTGGGCGGCGATCAGGCCTTGCGGCGGCACCGAGCAGAGCAGCGCGGCGCCGGCGGCGTCGTGTTTTTCGAGATACTTCTGGACGACAAAGCCACCCATCGAGTGGCCGGCGAGGACCGGGGTTTCGCCCAGCCAGTCGACGACAGCGCAGACGTCATCGACATAGTCGTTAATCGAATGCCAGTCGATGTGTTCGCGCCCGGCGCTGCCACCGTGTCCGCGCAAGGAGAGCGCATGGCAGGCATGACCCGCTTCAGCGAGGGCGGGCATGAAGGTGTCGGTCCACATCCAGCCGCCGGCAAAAGCGCCGTGAATGAAGAGGACGGGCGGGCGCTGGCTGCGGCGCTTGGCACGGCCGCTGGGCAGGCAGCTGAAAATTTCGATGCCGTCGCGTTGCTGGGTGGTGATCTGGGTCATGGTGGTTGTCGGGCTCGGGGGCAAAGCGTGATTAAATGCGCTTCCTGTCTGTCTGGGCATCGCACATGTTGAAATGGATACTGACGCTGGTCGTGGCGATTTTCGTGCTCGGCATCGTCGCGCCGCATCTGGCGCGCTTCATCCGTTTCGGCCAGTTGCCGGGTGATGTCGCTTTCCGCTTTCGCGGTCGGAATTATGTCTTCCCGTTTGCCACCACCCTGCTTCTTTCATTGATTCTCTGGCTCGTCTCCCGGCTGATTTAGTGCAGCCCGCACCGCCGCGACGCGCGCGGCATGCACGCGTGCCGGAATGTCGCCACGCGCCGTGCAGTTGCGGGCGATGGCGCCGGCATCGACCGCATTGACCGCAGCCAGCGCGGCATTCAGGAGTGTCGGCGGGAAGTAGTCGCGCTCGGTCCAGCCGAGGCGGCCGTTGTAATCGCAGCGGCAGGTGTCGAGCAGCATCTGGAAACGCTCCGGACGGCGCAGGGCGTCGGTTTTCTCGAACAGTTCGACGATGGTACCGGCGCGCAGGTCCGCAGCGCGGTGGATATTGCCGTGATAACGCGCCATCAGCAGCGCCAGGTCGCGACATTCGGCCGGTACCCGCAGGCGCGCGCTGAGGATCTCCACCTGCTCGACGCTGCGCAGTTCGTGGCCGAGGTGGCGCGGCAGGATGTCAGCTGGGGTCAGCGCCTTGCCGAGATCGTGGGTGAGCGCGGCAAAGCGGCCGGGCAGCGCCAGCCGGTTGGCAGCGGCTTGGTCGATGACCATCAGGGTGTGGATGCCGGTATCGATTTCCGGGTGGTAGTCCGCCCGTTGCGGTACGCCGAAGAGCGCATCGACCTCCGGCAGAAGGTGGGCGAGCGCCCCGCAGTCGCGAAGCACCTGGATCATCCGTGACGGCTGCGTCTCCATCAGGCCTTTGGCAACTTCCTGCCAGACGCGCTCCGGCACCAGATGATCGACTTCGCCGCTAGCGACCATCTGCTGCATCAGCGCCAGGGTTTCCGGGGCGATGCTGAAATCAGTAAAGCGGGCGGCGAAGCGGGCGAGGCGGAGGATACGTACCGGGTCTTCGGCAAAGGCGGGGCCGACATGACGCAGGATTTTGGCCGAAATATCGCGTTGACCGTGGAAGGGGTCGATCAACGTGCCGTCGTCAGCTCGGGCGATGGCGTTGATGGTCAGATCGCGGCGGGCGAGGTCGTCTTCAAGCGTGACGTCGGGTGACGCATGGAAAGTGAAGCCGTGGTAGCCGTGGCCAGACTTGCGCTCGGTACGCGCCAGCGCGTACTCCTCGTGCGTCTGCGGATGCAGGAAGACCGGGAAATCCCGCCCAACCGGCCGGAAGCCGCGGGCAAGCATTGCCTCGGGCGAGGCACCGACGACCACGTAATCGCGGTCGTCGCTGGGGCGGCCGAGCAGTTCATCGCGGACAGCGCCGCCAACGACGAAAATCTGCACAGCCGGGCCGGTCAGCGCATCAGCGGCCGGCGCGATAGCGGAAGCTGTCGAGCTTGCCCTTGGGGGTGTTGAGCGCGATGTAGGTCGGGGCGATGGCTTCCAGTGCCGTCGGCGACCAGCCGGCCGGCGCCTGGGCCGGACCCCCTTCGGCAACGCTGTCGACCTGCATCGAGCGCAGGTTGTCCGGCGACATCATCGGGTTCGGTGCCAGCCACATCAAACCGGCCTGCAGGTAGGCCCAGCCTTCGGAGAGGGCGATGATGCGGGCGTTGCTGCCGCAGAGTTCGGCGGTGTAATCGACCAGTTCGCGCAGGGTGTAGACCTTCGGGCCAACCAGATCGTAGACCTGGCCGAAGCTGGCTTCACAGCCCAGCGCATCGACGAAGGCGTCAGCGACATCGGCTGCCCACACCGGCTGGAAGCGGGCGTGGCCGAAGCCGAGCGGGAAGATCGGTGCCTTGCGCAGGACGCTGGCGAACATCGAGAGGAAGGAGTCGCCCAGGCCAAAAATGACGGAGGGGCGGAAAACGGTGATGTCGAGCGCGTCGCGGGCAGCAAGAACGATTGCTTCGCCGTCGCCCTTCGAGGCGAGGTACTCCGACGGGCCTTTCGGGTCGGCCTTGAGGGCGCTCATGTGCACCAAGCGGCGAACACCGGTGGCCTTGCAGGCAGCGATGATCTTCTTTGGCAGTTCGACATGGGCCTGGGCGAAGTCATCGCTGTACGGCAGCTTGACGTCACGGCTGTGCAGGATGCCGACGAGATTGATCACGGCATCGTGGCCGCGCATCAGTTCGGTCAAGGTCTGCTCGCAGTGGATGTTGGCTTCGACCATGCTGACGCCGGGTTGCATGATCAGGGCCTTGGTCCGCTCGCGACGGCGGGTCGGTACGGTCACTTCGATGCCGCGTTGCGACAGGCGATTGACGATGTAGGTACCGATGAAACCGCTACCCCCCAGCAGCAAGACTTTCTTGATATCCATGACGACCCCGGAAACATGATTCGTAAAACGCGGATTTTACGGCAATTTGGCCCGTTCTGGACAGGGCGCTGGCAGATCCCGGAAGGCCTCAGCGTGGCGACTGCTGGCCGAGGGCCTGGCGGGCAGCGGTTTCAAACAGCGAATCCGTGCCACAGGCGCGGGCGCTGCCATCGCGCAGCTGCTTCTCGAGGATTGCCGGATGGATCGCCAGCGCCAGCCCGCTATCCGGGTTGAAAAACAGTGTGCGCTGGCCGAGCGGGCTGCGGTGGCAGAGCATGGCCACCTGGCTGGCTTCCAGTTCATCGCTGATGATCATCCAGTCGCCGGGCTGGCCGGCGACACTGTGACCGGCCGGTGCCTGGCCCGCCGCAAAATCAAGCGTGCGCAGGATGCGGCCGCCGGCCTCGATCTCGCCGGCAACGGGGGTTGCGGTCAGTGGGCCACTCGGGGGGCGGACCGGGGCGGGTTCGTTGCCCGCTGCCGGCAGCGGGTTCTGTCCGCGCAGGGCTGCGGTTTGCAGTGTGAAACAGGTGTCGAGAAAGGCGGTTTGCGCTGCCGGCGCCAGGCCGACTGCTTCCATGCCGGCTTTCAGCCGCTTGAGTATCGCCGGCAGTTTGCTGGCAAGCTGCTTGCGATCGTCGAGCGCCGGTTTGGGTTCGAAACTCCACAGCAGGCCGTCGATTGCCGCCTTGTCCGCCAGCCACTCCGGGCTCTCGGCGCCGCCTTGCAGCGCATTGCGCAGCATCACCCTGCGCCAGGTCTGGTCGATGAAGTTGCGGATTTCTTTGGGTAGTGGTCGGGCGAGCAGCTGGTCGATGACCTGGCCGACCTGCACCGAGGACTCGTCTCGGCGGTCGAGTTGAAGCAGCATCGGCAGATAGACATCGGCAGCCTGAATGATTTCCAGCGCGCGGGCCTCGATCACTGCATTTACTTCATCAAGCGCGGTGCGCAGGGTGGCGTTGTCGCCGTGATAAGCCGTGCGCAGGTGGCCAGCGATTTCGCCGAGGCGGACGCAGATCGGGTGGCGTGCCGGCACATCGCGAGGCAGGCCGAGCATGGCAATACCCATGCGGTCGATCAGCTGGCGTGCTGGATGGCTGGTGTCGGTAAAGAGCGTTGCATCCTGCATCGCCACCTTCAACAAGGTGATTTGCAGGCTGGAAATGATGGCCTTGAGGGCATCCGGCAGTTCCGGATTGGCAAACATGGCTTCGAAAATCGTCGCCAGCGTGTCGATTGCCAGTCCTTCGGGGGCGGCTGCGGGGATGCCGAGGGCCGAGGAATTGATCGACGGACGCGCTGCTGCGGTCTGCGGGGCGGCTTCGAACAGGCCGGGAATCAGGTTCTCGAGGCTCGGGGCGCCGCTGATGGGGGCTGCGGCCGTGACCGGGCGTTGCTGGTCAAGCTCGTTGAGGCGAAAAATCAGGCGCTCGAGTGCGCCCTGGCTGAGCAGGGCAGCCGCTGCGCCGCCCGCGGCGTTGTTTGCCGCCAGGCCGGGATGCGGTGTCGTGAGGCCGGGGGCGCCAGCGAAGCCGGCCCCGCCTCCCATACCCATCCCGTTGCCGGCGGGCATGGCTGGCAGGCGGGCGAGCAATGCCTGCTGCAGGGCGAGCAGACTGCCGTTGTTGCCGGCATCTGCGGTCGACGCGGAATTCTGGCTTTTTTTGGGGGCTTCCGGGCTGGTGATGATGCCGGCCTGAGCGGCCGTGACGCCGGCGCCGCTGAGAAAAGACTCAAGCTCGGCGTAGAGCGCCGGCAGACTGTCGTTCAGGTAATCGGCGAGGGCGTCGAGCAGATCGAGCTTCTTGTCGAGCGAGACCGCGCCTGCCCGCTCGAGCATGCGCTCGATGCCCTGCACGACCCCGCGCGGCCCAAGCGGATTGTCGTTTTTCGACAGGTCCGGACGATTGAGCAGCGTGACGAAGCGCAGGTGCAGCTTCCAGAGGGTTTCTCCGGCGCTGCCGAAGAGGCGGGCCGTCAGGTTGTCGAGGCGGATACCGAGTTCAAGATCCTCTTCGCCGACCAGTGTGATGCGCGAGGCGGTCAGGCCGCCCGCTTCATCCTGAAAACTGCCGCGCCGGCTGCTGGCGACCATTTCATCGAAATAGGCGCCGGCGGCTTCCTGTATGACCTGTATCGCACCGGCACCCAGGCTGCCATTGTCCTGCAGCAGCGCGCCGAGGTGTTTCAGGTAGAGATTGCGGCAATCACGGAGGGTTTCAAAGGCGTCAGACGGCGTCGACATGGCGGGTCAGGGCAGATCCTGGTCTTTCATCGGTTCGGTCGAGCGCGGGTTGATGGTGCCCAGGCGGGCTTTCAGCGAATCCGGCTGGCCGTTGAACAAGACCGAATAATAAACCGCATTGCTTAACACTTTCTTGACATAGTCACGAGTTTCGCTAAACGGGATGCTTTCGGCGTAGATCGCGCCCTCGAGCGGTCGGTCGGCACGCCACTTCTTGGCGCGACCCGGCCCGGCGTTGTAGGCCGCGGAGGCCAGCACCGGGTGATTGTCGAGGTTTTCCATGACCAGACGCATGTAGCTGGTGCCGAGCAGGACGTTGATTTCGGTGTCGTTGACCTTGCCTTGATGGAAGTCGCGCAAGCCGATCTTCTTGGCGACCCATTTGGCGGTGGCTGGCATCAATTGCATCAGGCCCGAGGCGCCGACGTTGGACTTGGCGCTGGTGATGAAGCGGCTTTCCTGGCGCATCAGACCATAGACCCAGGCGTCGTCGAGCGACTGGTTGCGGGCGGCCGGGCGCACCTGATCGCCGTAGGGGGCGAGGAAACGCAGGCTGTAATCGTGCTCGTTCTTGGTCCGGTCGGCGGTGTTGATCGCCCGGTCCCAGATCTGGTTGCGTTTGGCCAAGTCGGCGGCGGCGAGCAACTCGCGGTCGCTCATGCCGCGCAGCGACCAGTTCCACTCCTTGACCGCCTCGGTACGCATCTCCAGCCTGAAAAACGCCAGTGAGCGGCGCAGGCCGGGATTTTCGCGGGCGGACTTCTGTTCTTCACTACTCGGCGGGGCCGCCTTGGGCGGCGCAACGATGGCGCGACCAAGTTCCTCGTCGGCCAGATTGCCGTAAAAATTGGCTTGGCCGGCGATCTTCTCGAATAGGGCATTGGCGTCGGTACTGCGTCCGCCGGCGCGGTAGGCGCGGCCGAGCCAGTAGGTCCACTCCGGCAGGCTGGCCAGTGCTGGCGGCATCGCTTGAATGGTGTCGCGGACCACACCCCACTCCTGGGCGCGTAGCGCGGCGCGGACTTTCCACTGGTAGGCGTCGTCGGACAACCGGGTGGGGCCGGCGCGACCGAACCACTCGACCGCTTCCTGCAGATGGCGCTTGGCCGCTTGCAGGCCGATTTGCCCCCAGGCCCACTGCTTTTCGTTGTCCTGCAGACGCGATTTCAGCTTCTCCAGCTCGTCGGCGGCGACCCGTGGATCGTTGGTGGCAATGCGCTGGATGGCGAAGACCGCCAGCTCGCGCCCACTGCGGCTGTTGCTCCAGTTGGCCGGCAGGCGGGCGAGATAGCCCATGGCGCTGTTCAGCGCCTGGTCGAGCGCCTTGCCGTCGGGCGTCTGGCTGTCCGGCAGGTAGTTGAGCGTGGCTTTTGCCCAGCCCGGACGGTTGGCTTCAACCTGTCGGCGCGCACGCGTCCAGACGGCCTCGGCATCCACCCGTTGGCCGGCGACGACGGCATCGAAGACTGCCCGGCAGGGCTCCGGCGGTTCAAGCATGGTCAGCCAGAGTTTTTCTGCTTCGTCGAGCACGCTGCGGTCGCCGCGGGCGAGGCGGCCCTGCTGCTGCCAGCAGGTGACGTCGGGTTCGGGGGCGATCAATGCCGGGTACTCGCTGTCGATCTCGCTCCAGGCGGCGCGCTTGCCTAGCCAGCGGATCCAGTCGGCACGCAGTTTTTCGGCGACGTAACTGCGCTCGTTGCGTTCCAGGAAGCTGCGGATCGCCGCGCTATCGCCTTGGTCGAAATTCATGCGCAGGCGGTAGTTTTCGGCATAAACAGCCAGTTCGTGGTTGCCGATCTGGCTGCTGGCGCGTTCGAGTTTGTTGCGGTCGCCGGCGCGGAAGGCATCGCGGGCGGTGAGGAAAGCGGTGTCGCGGCTGTCCTGCGCAGCGGCTGGCAGGGCAAGGAGGAGTCCGATGACGAGGGCGTGAAACTTCATGCTAGATTAAGACGATGGCTCAGACAATCAATCAGGCGGACGAGGATAACACGGCGTGGCGACGGGCGTTGCGGCGCGAAATGGTGGCCAGGCGGGGCTCGCTGGACGATGTCGCGCATTTTGAGCTGTCATCCCGCATCGTCTCCCACTTGCGAGCTTCCCTGCCGGTGCCCGCCATTTTTGCCTTTTGCTGGCCGATCAAGCACGAGCCGGATGTCCGGGCGCTGATTCCCCACTGGCAGGCGGCGGGCGCACAGGCAGCGCTGCCCGTGGTCGTCGAGCCCGAGGCCCCGCTCGCCTTCCGGCTGTGGCAGGCAGAGACACCGCTGGTCGAGGATCGTTATGGCATCCCGACCCCGGCCGCCGGTCCGTTTGTGCAGCCCGATCTGCTGTTGATGCCGCTCAATGGCTTCGATGCCGACGGGTATCGCCTGGGCTATGGCGGCGGATTTTTTGACCGGACGCTGGCGGCGCTGACGCCACGGCCGCTGGCCGTCGGTGTCGGTTTTGAATGCAATCGCCTGCCGAGCATCCGGCCGCAGCCGCACGATCAGCGTCTTGACTGGCTGGTGACGGAAGCCGGGGCCTTCAGGCCCGGGCCCGGCGCCTGAGCAGAAAGACGGCCAACGCGAAGAGCAGCGCAGCCAGGCTACCGAGCATGCTCTGGCGAAGATCGTAGAGGCCGGTGCGCAAGGCCAGTTCCAGCGCGTAGCCGTGTTGCAGCGCCAGCAGCAAGGCGCCGATGGCTAGCGAAATCCACAGCAGGCGTGTCTCGCGGCTGGATTCGCGGCGCAGAAAAAGTTCGGTGGCCAGTCCGGCGGCGTAAGCCTGGGCGATCAGGCCGGTGACACCGCAGGCCAGGGCAAGGGTGTAGGCGTTCATGCGGCGGCGCAGGCGCGATGCAGGCGCTGCAAGGCTTCGTCCAGAGTCGCTTGCGGGCAGCCGAAGTTGAGTCGCAGCCAGCCCGGTGCGCCAAAATCACGGCCGTCCGACAAACCCAGCCCATGGCTTTCGAAATGCGCCGCCGGATCGGCGAGGCCGAGTTCGCGCACGTCGATCCAGGCCAGATAGGTGGCTTCGACCGCTGACATTTTCAGGCGTTTTTCCGCGTTCACCGCAGCAGCCACGGCGGCGCGGTTGCGGCGCAGGGTCGCCAGCAATCCGGCGTGCCAGTCGTCACAATGGCGATAGGCCGCCTCGCAGGCGGCAAAGCCGAGCACATTCACATGCGGGACGATGCCATCCATCGCGCGCAGGAAACGACGGCGCAGCGCCGGCTCCGAAATGACCGCGAACGCGCAGCCGAGACCGGGAATATTGAAGGTCTTCGACGGCGCCATCAGCGTTATGGTGCGCCGGGCAATCGCCGGCGACAGGGTGGCAAACGGGATGTGGCGCTTGTCTTCGTCGAGAATCAGGCCGCAGTGAATTTCGTCGGCGCAGACGATCAGGTCGTTTGTTTCAGCGTGCTCGGCAATGGCCGCCAGTTCACGCCGCGACCAGCAGCGGCCGACCGGGTTGTGCGGATGGCAGAGCAGGTAGAGGCCGCTGTCCGGCGTTGTTGCCGCCGCCAGCTTGGCCGGGTCGAGCGACCAGTGTCGGCCGTCGAAGTCGAGTTCGATACGCTGCAGTTCCCGCCCGGAAAAGCGCGGTGCCGAGAGAAAGGGTGGATAGACGGGGGTCGCCGTTTGCACTGCACCATCCACGGCACGACAGGCGACGTTGAGGCCGGTGACCAGCCCGGGCAGCCAGACGATCCATTCCGCTTCGATGCGCCAGTCGTAGTGGCGCTCAAGATGGTCGATCACCGCATCGGCGACGCTGGCCGGCGCCTGGCCGTAGCCGAGCACCGGATGCGCCAGCCGCTGCGTGATGGCGTCGATCACTGCCGGCGGCGCGGCGAAATCCATGTCCGCCACCCACAGCGGCAGGATGTCACGGCCGGCGTATTTGCCCCATTTGATCGAATCCGACCCGCGTCGGTCGATGGGGCGGTCGAAGGGGTTCAAGCCAGCGCTGCTCAAACGGCGAGATGTTCGTACAACGCGGTCGACAGGTAGCGTTCGCCAAACGACGGGATGATGACGACAATCAGTTTGCCGGCATTTTCCGGACGCTTGGCCAGTTCGAGGGCGGCCCAGGTGGCGGCGCCGGATGAAATCCCGACCAGCAGCCCCTCCTCCGTCGCCATCCGGCGGGCGGTAGCGAAGGCATCGTCGTTTTTGACGCGGATGACCTCATCGTACACCCCGGTGTTGAGCACGCCCGGCACAAAACCGGCGCCAATACCCTGGATTGGGTGCGGACCCTTCTGGCCGCCGGAGAGCACCGGCGAGGCATCGGGTTCGACGGCGACGACCCGGACGCCCGGCTTCTTCGCCTTGAGCACCTCGCCGACGCCGGTGACCGTGCCGCCGGTGCCGACGCCCGAAACGAAGATGTCGACCTGGCCGTCGGTGTCACGCCAGATTTCCTCGGCCGTCGTGTTGCGGTGAACCTCGGGATTGGCCGGATTTTCGAATTGCTGCGGGATGAAATACTTTGGATCGGCTTCCGCCAGCGCCTTGGCCCTGGCGATGGCGCCGCCCATGCCTTCCGGCCCCGGCGTCAGGATCAGCTCGGCGCCGTAGGCCTTGAGCAGCAGCTTGCGTTCGCGGCTCATCGTTTCCGGCATGGTGAAGGCACACTTGATGCCGCGTGCGGCGCAAACCATGGCCAGCCCGATGCCGGTATTGCCCGAGGTCGGCTCGAGGACGACGGTGTCCGGCCCGATCTTGCCGGCCGCAATGGCGGCGTCGAGCATGGCGACGGCAATGCGGTCCTTGACGCTGTGGCCGGGGTTGAAAAACTCCAGCTTGGCGACGACACGGGCGCCGGCTCCGGCGGTGAGACGGTTGATCTGGACCAGTGGCGTGTTGCCGACCAGTTCGGTGACGTTGTTGGAGATTTTCATCATGGCCTCTCGAATGGCGAAGTTGCGGAATTGTAGGGGTTTCGCACCACCTTGTGGGTGGGGCGGCAGAACGGTGCGGGTTCGCCGAGCAGCGGACCATAGGCAAGATCGACCTCATCCTGAAGTGCATTGCGATAGTCCGCGCCGTGCGCCACATCGGCCAGGACGACCGCCGTGCCGGCGGCGTGGGCGGCAGCAACCATGCCGCGGTCGGCCAGCGCGAGGATGAGCATGTCAGGCTTGAAGGCAAGCGCGGCAGGAAGCGCCAGTGGCGAGTCACCCAGGCGCAGGGCGAGGCGATAGCCGCGTTGGCGGTAACTGGCCAGTGCCGTTTCTGGCAGCGTGTCGAGCGCATCGGCATCGAGTTCGAGAACGATGTCTTCCGGCGCCAGACCGCAGCGTTTGAGAATGGCTTCATAGACCAGCCCGTGCTGGTTGGGCACCGCCCGGATGTGCCGGGGATGGACCGGAACCTGCAGGAAACCGCCGGTACTGCGTTGCTGGGCGAGGAAATTCAAGGCGTGCAGTGTCCGGCACAGACGGTCGAAATGAACCATCGCCGCTTCGCTCTCACAGACTGCGGCCGGGTCGCCGGTCACCGGATTGCCTTGCGCATCGCGGATGTCGAGCACGGCGCGATGACCGACGATGCCTTCACGGCGCAGTTCGACCACCGGGGCGAAGCGCGATGCCAGTGTCCGGCCGGCATGCCAGGCAGCCACCTGCTCACCGACGGCGTAGAGTGTCGCTTCGCCGGCGGTGTCGGCGAGATTGAAGTAGCGGATCAGGTCCTCGACGGGCATGTTGGCACCTATTTCTTCAAATAAATCTGGTCGAAGGTTCCGCCATCGGCAAAGTGCGTCTTCTGGGCCTTCTGCCAGCCGCCGAAGGTATCGTCGATGGTCACCAGCTTGAGCTTGGGGAACTGCTTCGCGTATTGCGTGGCCACCTTGGCGTGGGTCGGGCGGTAGTAATGTTTTGCCGCAATCTGCTGGCCTTCTTCCGAGTAGAGATAATCGAGGTAGGCCTGGGCAGTGAGGCGCGTGCCGCGCTTCTCGACCACCTTGTCGACCACCGCTACCGGCGGTTCGGCGAGGATGGAGAGGTTGGGATAGACGATCTCGAACTTGTCCTTGCCCAGTTCATTGACGGCCAGGATGCCCTCGTTTTCCCAGGTCACCAGCACGTCGCCCAGGCCGCGTTCGACAAAGGTCGTCGTCGAACCGCGGGCGCCGGAATCGAGCACCGGCACGTTCTTGAAGATGGCGGTGACCAGCTCCTTCGCCTTCTGCTCATTGCCGCCCGGCTGCTTCAGCGCCCAGGCCCAGGCTGCCAGATAGTTCCAGCGGGCGCCGCCGGAGGTCTTGGGGTTGGGCGTGATGACGCCGATACCTGGCCTGGCCAGGTCACCCCAGTCCTTGATTGCCTTCGGGTTCCCCTTGCGGACAAGGAAAACGACCGTCGAGGTGTAGGGCGAGGAATTGTTCGGGAAGCGCTTCTGCCAGTCGGCCGGGATCAGTTTGCGTTCGGCCAGCGCGTCGATGTCGTAGCCCAGCGCCAGCGTCACGACATCGGCTTCGAGGCCGTCGGCCACCGAACGGGCTTGTTTGCCCGAGCCACCGTGTGACTGGCGGACTTGGACGTTCTGGCCGGTCTTCCCCTGCCAGTGCTTGTTGAAGGCGGCGTTGAACTCCTTGTACAACTCGCGGGTGGGATCGTAGGAGACGTTGAGCAGCGTGGTCTGGGCGAACGCGGCGCTGATGCCAAGTGCTGCGGTCAGCGCCGAAATCAGGCCAAAATGGCGAAGCGGACGGAACATGATGAACTCCAGTCATAGTTGAATCAGGATGGCTGGAGCATAAATGGCGGGTTATATAATAGAAAAGATCAATTCGTTACGTATCAATAACCAAAGGTAATTAGGCTTCGCTTGTTGCCGGTTCGCGAATGGGGCAGCATGACGAAAAACGCGGCCACTTCAGCTGCCGGCATGCCAACGCCGGTCCCACCGAGCCGCGGGAGGAGACGCGTGATGGACATTCACAAGCAAGCGATCGGTGCGCGTATCGACTGGTTGTTCGACCTCGCCCGCCGGCATGGCGAGAATTTCCGCAGCCCCGAGGCCTGGCTGGCGCGGCAGCGCTACCTGGCCGAACATCCGACCGCCATTGCCGTGCTCAAATGCATGGATGGCCGGATCAATATTCCGGTCGCGACGCAGACGCCGGCGGGCATCCTGATGCCCTTCCGCAATCTGGGCGGCATGTTCGATCTCGGCTGGCCACACCTCGGCGAGGTGCTGATCCACCATGTGCTGAAGATGACCGGTGCCGGCCGACGGGTGCTGGTGTTGATCACCTATCACTGGTCGCGCGGCGACCCGAAGCGCGGTTGTGCCGGGTTCCGCTACGACACCGCCGCCGCCATTGCGCATACGCAGGCGATCCGGAAACAGATGGCCCAGTTGTTCGGTAGCGGCCACGACAGCGTTTATCCGCTGGTCTGCGGCTTTGAAACCGACGAGGAATCCCTCGCACTGCATGGACCGGACGGCGAGGTGCTCGATCTCTCGCAATTGTCGGCGGCTGATGCGGAGACGCTGGAGCCGCGGCTTGCCGCCCTCCTCCCGGACATGCCGGTGCAGATGCGGGCCGATCTGCTGCCGCTGCTGCGCGGTAATCTGGAGCACATGGCACGGATTCGCACGCAGATTGCCCGGGGCGAGCGATTGCTCGACATCGAGCACCGCGAATGGGTGATCTGCGTCGGGCGGGGCTTCGATTTCCTGCACACGCCGAATCTGGCGCTGATCATCGGCCCTTACAGTCCGGATCTTGCCGATCCGGTACGCAAGGCGGCTGGCATCATCCACAGCAACATGCAGGCGGGGCGGATTCCCGACGACGGCTTCCTGCTGCTGGCCTCGGTACCCTATGATGAAATCGGCGTGGACCGCGCGCGGGCGGAAATGAAGTCGCGTTTCCTGTCGCAGTTTGCCGCCGAGGTTATCGCTCAGGAGCAACCGGCGCTGGCAAAAATGATGACCACGCGCACGGCGGTGCTCGACTGGGGCGCCCGCAACCTGGAATTGATCGACCGCTGACGCCGTCTGCGGTCAACCCGAAAAAGCGGCCAATTCGGGGGCGGCTCCCGCCCTCGCCGTTCAGCCGAGGAAGAGCTTGTACACCGGGTTGGCGCTCTCGTCCCAGTGGGCGTAGCCGAGATTCTTGAGGAAACTCTTGAAAGCGCCCATGTCGTCCGGTGGCACCTGCATGCCGACCAGCACGCGGCCGTAGTCGGCACCGTGGTTGCGGTAGTGGAAGAGGCTGATGTTCCAGCCGGCGCTCATTTGGGTCAGGAAATTCATCAGCGCGCCCGGCCGCTCCGGGAATTCGAAGCGGTAGACCAGTTCTTTCATGCCTTTTTCGCAGACAGCCGGCGCATGCCCGCCGACCATGTGGCGGACATGGTTCTTCGCCATCTCGTCCTCGGTCAGGTCGAGCGTCGGGTAGCCGTGCTTCTGAAGGCTCTCGATCAGCTTGAGCGACTCCTTGCGGTCGGCGACCTGAACACCGACATAGACGTGAGCTTCCCTGTCGGTGTGATAGCGGTAATTGAATTCGGTGACATTGCGATTACCGATCAGCGACAGGAATTTCTTGTAGGCGCCCGGTTTCTCCGGCAGCGTGACCGCAAACACCGCTTCTCGGCGCTCGCCGAACTCGGCGCGCTCGGAAACGAAACGCAGGCGGTCGAAATTCATGTTCGCGCCACAGGCGACGGCGACCAGATTTTTGTCCTTCAGCTTGTGCTGTCGCGCGTATTCCTTGGCGCCGGCAACGGCCATCGCCCCAGAGGGCTCGAGAATAGAGCGGGTGTCCTCGAAGACGTCCTTGATCGCTGCACAGATGGCGTCGGTATCGACCAGGATGACCTCGTCGAGATACTCCTTGCACAGGCGGAAGGTCTCTTCGCCGACCATTTTCACGGCCGTACCATCGGCAAACAGCCCGACCTGGTTCAGCCGGACGCGCTTGCCAGCCGCCAGCGACTGCTTCATCGCGTCGGCATCGAAGGTTTCGACACCGATGATCTTGATCTCGGGGCGCAGGCGCTTGATGTAGGCAGCGACGCCAGCCGCCAGACCGCCGCCGCCGATGGCGCAGAAAACGGCGTGAATCGGTCCGTTGTGGCGTGAATGCTGACGCAGAATCTCCATGCCGATGGTGCCCTGGCCGGCGATGACCTCGGGGTCGTCGAAGGGATGGACGAAGGTCAGCTTCTCGGATTTCTCCAGTTCGAGTGCCTTGGCGTAGGCGTCGTCGTAGGACGATCCCGCCAGCACCACTTCACCGCCCCGGCGCTTGACCGCCTCGACCTTGATCCCCGGCGTGCTTTCCGGCATCACGATCACCGCCCGGCAGCCGAGTTTGCTCGCTGACAGCGCGACGCCCTGCGCGTGGTTGCCGGCCGAGGCGCAGATGACGCCACGCTTCAGCTTCTCCGGCGACAGGCTGGCGATCTTGTTGTAGGCGCCGCGCAGCTTGAAGGAAAACACCGGCTGCAGGTCCTCGCGTTTCAGCAAAATGCGGTTGCCAACCCGGGCAGACAGGTTGCTGGCCAGGTCGAGCGGCGTTTCGACGGCGACGTCATAAACCTGGGCATTGAGGACTTTTTCGAGATAATCCGGGTGCATGGTGCGCAACTTCTTGAAGGCAAAAAGGGAATTCTACGGGTGGACTGGCTAAACGTCACGGCAGAACAAGGGCTTGCCGGCCTCTTTTTTGCCAGCTTTCTGGCGTCGACCGTACTGCCGGGCGGCTCCGAGGCCGCGTTGTGGGGTTTTCTGCAACTCCATCCGGATGCGCTGTGGCCGGCACTGGGGCTGGCGACTTTGGGCAATACCCTGGGCGGATTGACGTCGTGGCTGTGCGGCCGCTACCTGCCGCACTGGCAGCGTCTGGAGGACTTGCCTCAACGGGAAACCCTCGTCCGTTGGGGCAGTCCGGTCCTGCTGTTGTCGTGGGTGCCGCTGATCGGCGATGCCTTGTGTGTCGCCGCCGGCTGGCTGCGCCTGCACTGGCTGCCCTGCACACTCTTCATGGCGCTCGGTAAATTCGCCCGCTACCTTGTGGTCGCGGGTGTGGCCTGAATCAACGTTTGCGCGGGGCTTCCGGGCGGTTGAGACGTTCGCGGATCAACGGGGCAAGCCGGCTACCCGCCTGAAAACCGGCCCCAATCAGCGTCTTGCGGGCGCTGAAATCGGTGCTCGGGATCTGCGCGACTGGCGGCCGGATCACCAGATCGGCCTGCGCGGTTTCATGATTGCGCAGCGACTGGCTCATGATTTCGAATGAGCGCAGTAGCAGACCATACAGGCCGGCACCGGCATTCGGATTCGCATCCGGCGCACCGATGTCCACGGCAACGACGACATCGCCACCGGCCTTTCGCGCTGTCTGCACCGGCACCGGGCTGACCAGGCCGCCGTCCAGGTATTCCCGCCCGTTCTCGCTGGCCGGGATGAACACGCCGGGAATGGCGCAGGAGGCGCGGACGGCAAAGCCGGTGTCGCCGCGGTTGAAGCTCACCAGTTCGCCGGAGGGAAAGGCGGTGGCGACGGCGATGAAGCGGGTCGGCAGCGTTTCGATGGCGCGATTCTGCAGATGGCGATTGACGAATTCCTGCAGATGCCGGCCGCCAACCATGCCGCGCTGGGTATTGCCGGTAATCAGGTCGATCACTTCGTCGTCGCGAACGCGCAGCGCCAGTTCTTCCATCAGCGTCCCGCTGATGCCGGCCGCCCAGAAGGCGCCGATCAGGCTGCCGGCGCTGCAGCCGACAATCAGGTCGGGCTTGATGCCAGCCGCGTCGAGTGCCTTGATGACGCCGATGTGGGCAAAGCCACGCGCCGAGCCGCCGCCGAGCACGACGGCCAGCCGGTTGCCGCTGCGCTCGGGCGCGGCCAGCGCGGGGGTGCCGCTGGCGGCAAGCACCGGGGCGGCCAGTGCCAGCTTGAGTAGTTGGCGACGATCGGCGTTGAGGAGCGTGTTCATCAGCGTGACGCAGCGAGTGGTTGGTCAAGCTGACGGCGCAGCTTGTCGAAGGCCGCCTCGAAGGCGTTGGCCGGTTCGCCCTGGGTCAGTTGCTCGACGGTCTCGCCGAGAATGATCAGTTCGACGCGGCGGTTGAGCTTGCGGCCGGTGTCGCTGTCATTGGGGGCCAGCGGACGGGTTTCGCCATAGCCGACCGTGTTCAGCCGGTCGGCGGGGATGCCGCGGAGCAGGAGTTCGTTGCGCACCGACAGGGCGCGCTTTTCGGACAGTGCGAGATTCGCCTCGTCTCGGCCAACGCTGTCGGAGTGGCCCTCCAGCGAGACCGCCCGTGCCGTCTTGTTACGCAGCAAGGTCGAGACGCGGTCGAGATAGGGGGCGGCCGCCGTGGCATTGATGTCGGCCTTGCCGAACTCGAAGAGCACGTTGTCGGGCAGCCAGATCATTACGCCGCGGTCAATCTGGGCGACGGCGAGCGTTACTTTCGGCGCCGGTTCCGGGCGGCTGGCGCAGGCCGAGGTGAGGGCGATGAATGCGGCGACCAGCATCAGCTGGCCCTGGCGGACGATGCGATTGAGAGGCACGTTGTCTCCGGATATCTGGGGTGGTGAACAGCGAAACTGCGGCAAATCTTAACGACCGCTCTGTAAAGCAATGCAAAGAATGGTCGCTGGCAGGTTAATTAGCGGCTGAACCTTTGCCATCGTCCGCCGGTCTACTTGGCCCGCGTGTTGCGCCGCAATACGCTAAAATCCATCTTTTGACAGATCCCGGCTGCTTCCATGACCGCCCGCCTGCGCGAAATCCCCTACAACTACACCTCGTTTTCCGATCGCGAGATCGTCATTCGCCTGCTCGGCGCCGATAACTGGGCGGTGCTCGATGAACTGCGCAGCGAACGCGTCACCGGTCGCTCGGCGCGGATGCTCTACGAGGTGCTGGGCGATATCTGGGTGGTCCAGCGTAATCCTTATCTGGAAGACGATCTGCTCGACAACCGCGAGCGCCGCGATGCGCTGGTCAATGCTCTGCGCCATCGCCTGAAGGAAGTCGAGAAGCGTCGCGCCGAGAGCGAGACGGAGGATCCGGAGCGTGCAGCCAAGGTCCGGCGCCTGGTCGAGGCGGCGCATGAGGCCGTCAATCGCTTTGAAGCCCGCTTTGGCGAAACCATCGATCTGCGCCGCAAGGTATTGAAGTATCTCGGCAAGCACACCCGCCGCGACAACATCGCTTTCGATGGTCTGGCGCGGGTGTCGCATGTCACCGACGCCACCGACTGGCGCGTCGAATATCCCTTTGTTGTCCTCTACCCGGATACAGAAGAAGAAATCGGCCACCTGGTGCGCGGCTGTATCGAAGCCGGCCTGACCATCATCCCGCGTGGGGGTGGTACCGGCTATACCGGCGGTGCCGTGCCGTTGACGCCGTATTCGGCGGTGATCAACACCGAAAAGCTGATCGACATGAGCCCGGTCGAAGAACTGGTGCTGGCCGGCCACGAAACCCCTTACGCCACCATTCGCACCGGCGCCGGCGTCGTCACCGAGCGTGTGTCGGAAGCCGCCAGCGCGGCCGGCCGCGTTTTCGCCGTCGACCCGACGTCAGCGTCAGCCTCGTGCATCGGTGGCAACATCGCCATGAATGCTGGCGGCAAGAAGGCCGTGCTGTGGGGTACGGCCCTCGACAATCTGGCTTGGTGGAAGATGGTCGATCCGGACGGCAACTGGCTGGAAGTCGAACGCATCAATCACAACTACGGCAAGATCCACGAGCAGGAAAACGTCGAATTCCGCGTCAAGCGTTTCGACCCCAGCGGCAAGAAGCTGCTGGGCGAGGAAATCCTGGCCATGCCCGGCGCCGCCTGCCGAAAGATCGGTCTGGGCAAGGACGTCACTGACAAGTTCCTCGGCGGCATCCCTGGCGTGCAGAAGGAAGGCACCGACGGCATTATCGTCGCCGCCCGCTGGGTTCTGCACAAGATGCCGCCGGTGGCGCGCACCGTTTGCCTTGAGTTTTTCGGCCAGGTGCGTGAGGCCGTGCCGGCCATCGTCGAGATCACCGACTACTTCAAGCCGGGTGGTGCCGGCCACGCGGCCGGCGTGCAACTGGCCGGCCTCGAACACCTTGACGAGCGCTATGTGAAAGCGGTTGGCTACGCGACCAAGGCCAAGCGCCACGGCCGGCCGAAGATGGTGCTGATCGGCGATATCGTCGGTCACGACGAGAAGGCGGTCATGGCCGCCGCGTCGGAAGTGGTGCGCATGTGCAACCTGCGCGCAGCCGAAGGCTTTATTGCGGTCGACGCGGAAACCCGCAAGAAATTCTGGCTCGACCGTTCGCGCACCGCCGCCATCTCGCGTCATACCAACGCCTTCAAGGTCAATGAAGACGTGGTCATCCCGCTGCCGCGCATGGGCGAATACTGCGACGGCATCGAGCGCATCAATATCGAACTGTCGACGCAGAACAAGCTGGCGCTGTGCGACGCGCTGGCTGACTTCCTCAAGGGCGAGCTGCCGCTGCACTCGGGCGATGCCAACCTCGACAAGGAGGTGCTGATCGGCGACCGCCGGCAGGCCGCGCTTGATTATGTCGAGGCTGTCCGCCTGCGCTGGGAGTGGCTGCTCGAAAACCTCGATCTGCCGCTGGCCGAAGCGGAATCGCGTTTTGCCTCATATGGCGTGGTCGCTGGCGAGCTGAGCAACAAGGCTGCCAACCCCACGCTTTTCCACCGCCTGCAGGATTACTCCGTGCGGACCTCGTGGAAGCAGGAGCTGAAGGGACGCCTGACCAAGATTTTCGACGGCACGCTGTATCGCCCGATCATCGAGCGTATTGAGGCTATCCATAAGGAAGTGCTGCGCGGCCGTGTTTTCGTCGCCCTGCACATGCACGCCGGCGACGGCAACGTGCACACCAACATCCCGGTCAACTCGGATAATTACGCGATGCTGCAGACCGCCAACAAGGCAGTCGAGCGCATCATGCACCTGGCCCGCGGGCTGGATGGCGTGATTTCCGGCGAACACGGCATCGGCATCACCAAGCTGGAGTTCCTGACCGAGGAGGAGATCGGTCCCTTCCGCGCCTACAAGCAGAAGGTCGATCCGGAAGGTCGCTTCAACAAGGGCAAGCTGATGCATGGCGGCGACCTGACCAATGCCTACACGCCGTCGTTCAGCCTGCTCGGCACCGAATCGCTGATCATGGAGCAATCCGAGATCGGCAAGATTTCCGAGATGGTCAAGGACTGCCTGCGTTGTGGCAAGTGCAAGCCGGTGTGTTCGACGCATGTGCCGCGCGCCAACCTGCTTTACAGCCCGCGCAACAAGATTCTGGCGACGTCGCTGCTGGTCGAGGCTTTCCTGTATGAGGAACAGACCCGCCGCGGCATTTCGCTGAAGCATTTCGACGAGTTCAACGACGTTGCCGACCATTGCACGGTCTGCCACCGTTGCTTCAAGCCCTGTCCGGTGGATATCGACTTTGGCGATGTCTCGGTGGCGATGCGCAATTTCTTGCGCAAGCAGGACAAAAAGCGCTTCAGCCCGGGGACGGCCGCGGCGATGGCCTTCCTGACCGCCAAGGACCCGGCGACGATCAAGTTCATGCGTGCCGGCATGATGGAGTTCGGCTTCAAGGCGCAGCGTCTGGCGCACAAGGCCGCCAAGGCGATTGGTCTGGTGCAGGATACGCGCAAGCATCCTCCGGCTTCGCTGGGGGCGCCGACTGTCAAGACACAGGTCATCCACTTCCTCAACCGGCCGATGCCGGGCAACCTGCCCAAGCGCACCTCACGCGCCCTGCTCGATATCGAGGACGACAAGGTCATCCCGGTGATCCGCAATCCGAAGAAGACGACCGAGGATTCCGACGCCGTCTTCTACTTCCCCGGTTGCGGCTCCGAGCGCCTGTTCTCGCAGGTCGGTCTGGCGACGCAGGCGATGCTCTACGAGGTCGGTGCAACCACAGTTCTGCCGCCGGGCTATTTGTGCTGCGGCTATCCGCAGACCTCTTCCGGCGACGAGGACAAGGGCCAGAAGATCACGACGGACAACCGCGTGCTCTTCCACCGCGTGGCCAATACCCTGAATTATCTCGATATCAAGACGGTGATCGTTTCCTGTGGTACCTGCATGGACCAACTGCAGAAATACCAGTTCGAGAAGATTTTCCCCGGCTGCCGCCTGCTCGACATCCACGAGTACCTGATGGAGAAGGGCGTCAAGCTGGAGGGTGTCGAGGGTACGCGCTACATGTACCACGATCCCTGCCACACGCCGATGAAGGCCTATGCGCCGCTCGCCGTCACCAAGTCGCTGATGGGTCAGGATGTACCGCTGACCGATCGCTGCTGCGGTGACTCGGGGTCGTTTGCCTATGCCCGGCCGGATGTGGCGACGCAGGTCAAGTTCCGCAAGCAGCAGGACATCGAGCAGCGCGCCGACAAATTGCGCGCCGATGGCTTCAAGGGCGAGGTCAAGATTCTGACCTCTTGCCCCGCCTGTTTGCAGGGTCTCAGCCGTTATGACGAGGATGCGGGCACTCAGGCCGATTACATCGTCGTCGAGATGGCCAAGCACCTGCTTGGAGACAACTGGATGGCGGATTACGTCGGCAAGGCAAACACCGGCGGAATCGAGCGCGTATTGCTCTGATTTTCGAGTGTTTTCCCGGTCGACCGTGAAATAGTTGGTGACCGGGAGGGGGTGGGCTGGCTGTAAAATATCCCGTAAGTAATAAATGTATATACGGGAGTCGTTCGTGACCGCTACAACCCAACCTCGCTGCGAGCTTTGCCATCAGGATGGCGGCACGGTGCTTTACCGTACCGCTGCCTGGCGCATCGTCCGGGTTGATGATCCGCACTATCCCGGTTTTTGCCGCGTCATTCTCAATCGCCACGAGCGCGAAATGACGGATCTGCCGCCCGCCGAGCAGATGGAATTGATGGCCACGGTGTTTGCTGTCGAAGGGGTGGTCCGTCGCCTCTTTCAGCCCGACAAGATCAATCTTGCCAGCTTCGGCAACATGGTGCCGCATGTCCACTGGCACATCATTCCTCGCTGGCAGGATGATCGGCACTTCCCGGAGCCCGTCTGGGGCGCGGTGCATCGCGAAGACGCCCCGCTGCAGCGGATCATCGTCAGTGATGAACAACTGGCCGCCGCCATCGAAGATGCGCTGAGGCCTGATGAAAAGGAGTGAGACCATGAACGCCATTGTCGACACGCCCACTCTGGTATTCACCGACATCCAATCCGGTGGTGATTATCTGTCCGGACTGCCACTCGCTAACCCTGTGGCCGCTGAAGAAAAGCTGACCGCCTTCCTCGATGCGCTGCTGGCGGCGCCACCCGATCCCGGTATCCTGTTCAGCCTGCTGGAGCAGGCTCGTGTTCCCCTCTGCTTTGTCGAGGAGGAGATGGCGCGCCGTTACTACAACCGGCCCTTGCCGCTCTCCGATGACGAGGAGAGCTGCTTCCAGCAGGTCGTGGCCGCCTGGCGGAAAATGGCGCGGGCTTATGCAATGTGCGCGCAAATGGAGGAGCCGGCGGCCGCCAACGCACAGTTCTCGGCACTGATGGCGACCATCCTGCATCGTTGTCTGTACTACACAGGCATGGTGATCCTCGAACATTACCGTGCGCGGCGAGAACTGCCGGCCGGCATCTGGCTGGAACTCCACGGCTTTTACGAGACAGCCGAGGAATGGCAGGTCGCCTACACTCCGGTCGAGGATACGCTGGAGAACAATCTGCAGGCGAGTCATTGCGCGGCGGCTTACGCGACGCTGCTGCTGATTGATGTCGCCAGCCCGTACAGCAACAATGTCCGTAACCTCAATCTGATCCGCCGCTGGGCGGGCATGTGGTCGCCGCTGATTTCGATCCATCCGCTCGATGACGACCTGGAACTGCCACCCTACATCGTTGAACTGATGAAGGATGCGCCATTGCATCCCAGTTCGACGTCCGAGGATCCCGGAAAGGATGCCCGTCGTCTGGACATGACGCGTCTCGGCCTGCAGGTGAATCACATGCTCAGCCAGTTGCGGCAGCGAATCACGCCTGCCCAGTTGGGGCTGGGTGAAGAAACCAGTGGCCACGTCATGCAGTTGCTCGAGCATCTCTCCAGACCATGGACGCAGGCGGCTTCACCCCGGCGATTTCGTCGCTATGCGACGCAGGGGGTCGCCAAGGTGGCTGTCAGTTTTGAAGCCATGCATTTTTGCGTCAGCGAGAAGCCTTTCGAGCAACCGGACATCGCCAATGTCTATTCGCGCAAGGACTTCGACCAGCTCTTTACCTTCCGTGATCGCGCCGACCCCGGCGCGGCGTTGAGTATTCGACCGCGGATCAGTTATCCGGTGGATGAGTGGTCGGTGATCAACCACTCGGCCAACGGTTTCCGCCTTGGGCGCAGCAAGGTTGGCCAGAAGCTGGCACATGGCCAGTTGCTGGTGGTGTGCCCGCATGATGGGGATCGCTTTCTGCTGGCGCAGGCAACCTGGTTGATGGAGGACCATAGCGGAGGCTTGCTAGTGGGTCTGGCGACGCTGCCGGGCATGCCGCAGGCGATTGGCGTGCGCCAGCATGTTCAGGGGGCAGCTTCCGGTGAACGCTATGTGCGTGCTTTCATGCTGCCAGCCATGCCGGCGATCCATGAGGAAGGTTCAGTCGTCCTGCCCGCAGGGATCTACATGGCGGGCAAGGTGCTGGATGTTTTTCACGAAGAGTCGCACTGGCAAATACGCTTGATGCACATCCTGCAGCGGGGTACGGATTTCGATAGGGTCAGCTTCCAGATGGTGAATACGCATCCGGTTTGATCGAGGTCGCGCGTGAGCGCTTGGGAGTACGGTAAACTACCGTCCTTGCCCAGGAGGACACCATGGCCGGCATGGAACGCGATACCCCGATCCCGAACGAGATCAAGCTGCACCAGAAATCACGACGCCTTGAACTGATTTACGAAGACGAAAGCTACGCACTCGACTTCGAATTTCTCCGCGTCTATACGCCCTCTGCCGAGGCCCGTGGCCACGGGCCCGGGCAGGAGGTGCTGCAAACCGGCAAGCGTAATGTGACCATCGAACGGATCGAGCCGGTCGGTACCTACGCCTTGCGTCTTGTATTTTCGGACGGACACGACAGTGGTTTGTATTCCTGGGACATGCTGCACAATCTCGGCCGGCATCAGGCCGAACTCTGGGCAGAGTACCTCAACCAGATCGAGCGCAACGGTCTCTCCCGCGATGTCGACACAACCTCCCGCCCGGCTGGCGGTGCTTGCAGTTCTCACAAACACTGAGCCATGGATAAACAGACGACACATTTTGGTTTCGAAACCGTAGCCGAGCAGGAGAAGGCCCGTCGCGTTGCAGACGTATTTGATTCGGTCGCCAGCCGCTACGATCTGATGAACGATCTGATGTCCGGCGGCATGCATCGCTTGTGGAAGGCGTTCACGATCCAGCGCAGCGGGGTACGTGAAGGGTCGCGTGTTCTGGACGTTGCTGGCGGGACCGGCGACCTGTCGTTGGCATTCGCCAAGAAGGTTGGCCCAAGTGGTCAGGTCTGGCTGACCGATATCAACAACGCGATGCTTGCCCGCGGCCGGGATCGCTTGCTCGACAAGGGCTACATGTTGCCCGTTGCCCAGTGCGATGCCGAGAAACTGCCTTTCCCGGATGACTGGTTTGATTGCGTTACCGTAGCATTCGGCTTGCGCAACATGACGCACAAGGATGCTGCCATCGCCGAAATGCGCCGTGTGCTGCGACCGGGTGGCCGTCTGCTGGTTCTCGAATTTTCACAAGTCTGGAAGCCGCTGGCACCGATCTACGACTTTTATTCCTTCCAGGTGATTCCCCGTGTTGGAAAACTGGTGACCAATGACGCTGACAGCTACCGTTATCTCTCCGAGTCGATCCGTGTCCATCCCGATCAGGAAACGCTGAAGGCAATGATGGAGTCGGTCGGACTTGAACGCGTGGAATACTTCAATCTGGCCTTGGGCGTTGTCGCCCTGCACCGCGGATTCAAATTCTGACGGGGGCGGTGTGCTCAATTCGGCGATCTGCGGTTCAATCAATCATCTCCTGAAAACCTCGCCATGGGCGCTGGCGCGTCTCTTCGGGTTTTCCGGGTCTGTGGTCGCGATTGAAGGCACACCCTTTCCTCTACGACTCAAAATCCAGGACGCCGGTTATTTTTCAGTCGCTGAGCCGGATGAGCTGGCGGCGGTAGTGATCGTCCTTCCAGCTGACGCATTGGCCCGTTTATTGGCAGATCGCAGCAGCCTGTTCTCGTCGATCAAGATATCCGGGGCAGCCGATCTTGCCGAAACGCTGGGCTTTGTCTTCCGGAACCTCGAATGGGATGCGGAAGCGGATCTTGCCGGGCTGGTCGGTGATATTCCGGCCCGCCGCATGGCACTTGCCGGACAAGGGCTGGCCGCTGGCTTGCGCAGCTGCGCCGAGCGTGGTCTGGAGAATTTACGGGAGTATTTTGTGGATGAGCAGCAAGTGGTGGCCGCCGATGAGGAGCTCGTCGCCTTTGCGAAGGCCGTAGATGTGTTGCGAGATGATCTTTCACGCCTGGAGAAGCGAATCGAGCGCTTATGAGCTTGCGGTAGTTTCAGGCAATAAAAAAGGCAGCCGAGGCTGCCTTTTTTGTTGATTCGTTTGGAATCAGTGCGTGTGCTTGCGCAGACGCTGGATGGCTTGCAGTTGGGCGATGGCTTGCGCCAGTTCGGACTCGGCAGTAGCGTAATCCATTTCAGCCTGCCGGTTGGCAAGGGCTTCTTCGGCACGCTTCTTCGCTTCCAGGGCCTTTGCTTCGTCCAGATCATGGGCACGAATCGCTGTATCCGCCAACACGGTGATCATGTCGGGCTGGATTTCGAGCATGCCACCGGAAACATAGACCAGCTCAAACTCGCTCTGGTCCGGCACCTTCAGACGAATGGTGCCGGGTTTGATGCGAGTGAGCAGCGGGGTATGTTTCGGCAGAATGCCGAGTTCACCGGCTTCGCCGGGGAACACCGCGATCTCGACCAGACCGGAGAAGATGGACTCTTCGGCGCTGACGACATCACAATGAACAGTCATAACCATTGCTGGCTCCTTTGACGACGCCGCTTATTGCAGCGTCTTCGCCTTTTCGATGACTTCCTCGATACCGCCGACCATGTAGAAGGCCTGTTCCGGCAGGTGATCGTACTCACCAGCACAGATGCCCTTGAAGCCCTTGATGGTTTCCTTGAGCGGAACGAACTTGCCCGGGGAGCCGGTAAAGACTTCAGCAACGTGGAAGGGCTGCGACAGGAAACGCTGGATCTTACGCGCACGGGACACGGCGAGCTTGTCTTCCGGAGACAGTTCGTCCATACCCAGAATCGCGATGATGTCGCGCAGTTCCTTGTAGCGCTGAAGGTTCATCTGAACAGCACGGGCAACAGCGTAGTGCTCTTCGCCAACGATCTGCGGGTCCAGCTGACGCGAGGTCGAGTCGAGCGGATCAACCGCCGGGTAGATACCCAGGGAGGCGATGTCACGCGACAGAACGACGGTGGAGTCGAGGTGGAGGAAGGTGGTTGCCGGGGACGGGTCGGTCAAGTCATCCGCGGGAACATAAACGGCCTGGATGGAAGTAATCGAGCCCACCTTGGTCGAGGTAATACGCTCCTGCAGACGGCCCATTTCTTCAGCCAGCGTCGGCTGATAGCCCACGGCGGAAGGCATACGGCCCAGCAGCGCGGACACTTCGGTACCGGCCAGGGTATAACGGTAGATGTTGTCGACGAAGAACAGAATGTCACGACCGTCGTCACGGAAACGCTCGGCCATGGTCAGACCGGTCAGCGCGACGCGCAGACGGTTGCCCGGAGGCTCGTTCATCTGACCGAACACCATCGCGACCTTGTCGAGAACGTTGGAGTCCTTCATTTCGTGGTAGAAGTCGTTACCTTCACGGGTACGCTCGCCCACGCCAGCAAACACGGACAGACCGGAGTGCTGCTTCGCGATGTTGTTGATGAGCTCCATCATGTTGACGGTCTTGCCCACACCTGCACCACCGAACAGACCGACCTTGCCGCCCTTGGCGAACGGGCAGATCAGGTCGATAACCTTGATGCCGGTTTCCAGCAGATCGACGGAGGACGACAGTTCGTCGAACTTCGGCGCTGCAGCGTGAATGACGCGCAGTTCGTTGGTGTCGATCGGGCCGGCTTCGTCGATCGGGCGACCGAGAACGTCCATGATGCGACCCAGGGTGCCCATGCCGACCGGGACGGAGATGCCGGCGCCGGTGTTGTTAACCTTCATCCCGCGACGCAGGCCATCGGAAGAACCCATGGCGATGGTACGGACGACGCCGTCACCCAGCTGTTGCTGAACTTCGAAGGTCAGGCCATCTTCGGCCATACCGTTCGCTTCAGCGGCATCCAGCTTGAGTGCGTCGTAAACCTTCGGCATCGCGTCGCGCGGGAACTGGATGTCCACAACGGCGCCGATGCACTGAACGATTGAACCTTGACTCATATTCAAATCCCCAAAATTTAAAATCTTCGCGCTAGTGTCAGACAGCGGCGGCGCCGCTCACGATTTCCGAAAGTTCCTTCGTAATCGCAGCCTGACGGGCCTTGTTATAGACCAGCTTCAATTCACCGATGACGTTCTTGGCGTTGTCGGAGGCAGACTTCATGGCCACCATACGAGCGGACTGCTCGGATGCCATGTTTTCAGCAACTGCCTGATAGATCAGCGCTTCAATGTAACGGATCAGCAGATCGTCGATAACGGCCTGGGCATCCGGTTCGTACACATAGTCCCAACCCGGCTGGTGGTCAGCCTTGACTGTCTCTTCAGACAGCGGGAGCAGTTGTTCGAATACCGGCTCCTGCTTCATCGTGTTGATGAAGCGGGTATAGCCCACGTACAGCGCGTCGATTTCGCCATTCATATAGGCGTCGAGCTGCAGCTTGACTGCGCCGATCAGCTTTTCGAGATGCGGCGTATCACCGAGGCCGACAACGTGCGAAACGATGTTCGCACCAGCCCGCTGCATGAAGCCGAAACCCTTGTTGCCGATGCAGGTTGCCTTGAGCTTCTTGCCCTGAGCATCGAACTCCTTCATCTTGCTCAACACAAGACGCAGGACGTTCGAGTTCAAGCCACCGCACAGGCCCTTGTCCGAAGTGACGAGTACGAGGCCGATGGCCTTTTGCTCACGCTTCTCGAGGAAGGGGTGCTTGTACTCGGTCAGAGCATTGGACAGGTTCGCTGCCACGCGCCGGATCTTTTCGCCATAGGGACGGGAAGCACGCATCCGGTCCTGCGCCTTGCGCATTTTGGATGCGGCCACCATTTCCATGGCCTTGGTGATCTTGCGCGTGTTTTCGACGCTCTTGATCTTGTTGCGAATTTCCTTGCCGCTAGGCATGGCGTTCTCCTAAGATCAGGCCCAGGTGCTCTTGAAAGCCTGGATACCGGCAGCCAGCGCCTTTTCGGTATCGGCGCTGAGGTCAGCGGTCGATTCCATGGTGTTCATGACTTCGGCGTGGTTGGTCTTCAGGAAGCTGATCAGGGACTTTTCGCACTCAAGCGCACGCTTGACTTCGACATCGTCAAAGTAGCCCTTGTCAGCTGCGTACAGCGTGACGGCCATTTCGGAGATGCTCATCGGAGCGTACTGCGGCTGCTTCATCAGCTCGGTCACCAGACGGCCACGCTCCAGCTGCTTGCGGGTGGCTTCGTCGAGATCGGAGGCGAACTGGGCAAACGCGGCGAGTTCGCGGTACTGGGCCAGTGCCAGACGGACACCGCCACCGAGCTTCTTGATCAGCTTGGTCTGGGCAGCGCCACCGACGCGGGACACCGAGATACCGGCGTTGATCGCGGGACGGATACCGGCGTTGAAGAGGTCGGTTTCCAGGAAGATCTGACCGTCGGTGATGGAGATCACGTTGGTCGGAACGAAAGCGGAAACGTCACCAGCCTGGGTTTCAATGACCGGCAGAGCGGTCAGCGAACCGGTCTTGCCCTTGACTTCGCCATTGGTGAACTTCTCGACCCACTCTTCGGAAACGCGAGCAGCGCGCTCCAGCAGACGGGAGTGGAGATAGAACACGTCACCCGGGTAAGCTTCACGGCCCGGCGGACGACGCAGGAGCAGCGAAACCTGACGATAGCCCCAAGCCTGCTTGGTCAGATCGTCATAAATGATCAGGGCGTCCATACCGCGGTCGCGGAAGTACTCACCCATGGTGCAGCCGGCGTACGGTGCCAGATACTGGAGTGCAGCGGATTCGGAAGCGGAGGCGGCAACCACGATGGTGTATTCCATCGCGTTGTTTTCTTCGAGTTTGCGAACAACGTTGGCAATAGTGGAAGCCTTCTGGCCGACGGCGACATATACGCAGAAGAGGTTCTTGCCCTTCTGGTTGATGATGGCGTCAACGGCGACGGCGGTCTTGCCGGTCTGGCGGTCGCCAATGATCAGCTCGCGCTGGCCACGACCGACCGGAACCATGGAGTCCACACACTTCAGACCGGTTTGCACCGGCTGGGAAACGGACTTACGCCAAATAACGCCCGGAGCAACCTTTTCCAGCTTGTCGGTTTCCTTGGCATTGATCGGACCCTTGCCGTCGATCGGCTGGCCCAGCGTGTTGACGACGCGGCCAAGGAGTTCCTTGCCGACCGGCACTTCGAGAATGCGGCCAGTGGTCTTGACGATGTCGCCTTCGGAGATGTGCTCGTATTCACCGAGAACAACAGCACCGACGGAGTCACGTTCGAGGTTCAGCGCCATGCCGAAGGTGTTGCCGGGGAATTCCAGCATTTCACCTTGCACGACGTCCTGCAAGCCATGCACGCGGCAGATACCGTCGGTGACGGAAACCACGGTGCCCTGCGTACGCACTTCCGATGCGCCTTGCAGGTTCTGGATCTTGCTCTTGATCAGTTCAGAAATTTCGGAAGGATTCAACTGCATGAAATTCTCCTAGTTGTTCAGTGCCACGGCCATCGCGTCGAGTTTGCCGCGGACTGAAGCATCCAGCACCTGGTCACCCACGGTGACGCGCACACCACCAATCAGGCTGGCGTCGATTTCGACGCGGGCCGTCAGCTTGGTACCAAAGCGGGCTTCGAGCTCTTGCACGAGCGCCTTGACCTGGGTGTCGTCAATGGGAAATGCGGAATGCACCACCGCCTCCTTGATCCCTTCTTCCTGGCTCTTGGCCAGATCGAAAAGCCGGGAAATCTCCGGCAGGAGTGCGAGACGCCGGTTTTCTGCGAGGGTACGAACGAGGTTGGCGAGAACGGCGTCGTTATCGTCGCACAGCGAGATAACGAGGTTTGCAACCTGCTCAGCGGAGAGCTGGGGATTGCCCATGACCGCAGCCATGTCCCCGTCCTGGGCGATCAGCGCGAGGCGTTGCAGGCGCTGGGACCAGGTGCCCTGAGCCCCGGACTCCTTGGCCGTGCGGTACACGGCTTCGGCGTAGGGGCGAGCGATGGTGACGGATTCAGCCATAAGCTTTACAGATCCTGTTTGATCGTAGCCAGAATGTCGGCATGGGCCTGGGCATTGATCTCGCGACGCAGAATCTTTTCTGCACCGGAAACGACCAGAGTCGCCACCTGTTCGCGCAGAGCTTCCTTGGCGCGAACGGCTTCCTGTTCGATTTCAGCCTTGGCACCGGCAACGATGCGGTCAGCTTCCACCTTGGCGGTCAGCTTGGCTTCTTCGATCAGCTGAGCACCGCGCTTTTCAGCGTTGGCGATCAGTTCGGCGGCCTTTTCCTTGCCTTCACGGAGGGCTTCCGTGGAGCGCTTGGTGGCCAGTTCAAGATCATGCTTGCCGCGTTCAGCAGCAGCCAGTCCATCCGCGATCTTCTTCGCACGCTCGTCGAGCGCCTTCACAATGGGGGGCCACACGAATTGCATCGTGAACCACGCCAGAATGAAGAACACAACGAGCTGTGCAAACAACGTTGCGTTCAGATTCACGGTTTAATTCCTCTTAAAAGGTTGTTCGGTAAGAGGAAAAATTAAACCAGCTTGAACGGGTTGGCGAAGGCGAACATCATGGCGATACCAACACCGATCAGGAAGGCGGCGTCGATCAGACCGGCCAGCAGGAACATCTTGGTCTGCAGGGCGTTCATCAGTTCCGGCTGACGAGCCGAAGCTTCAATGTACTTGCCGCCCATCAGGCCGATACCGATACAGGCACCGATAGCGCCCAGACCAATGATCAGGCCGGCAGCCAGAGCAACAAAACCGAGAACGTGTTCCATGACAACTCCTTGCTAAGGTTAAAGTAGGTAAAACGAAAAGAAACTACAAAGAAACCGGGGTACTGCTTAGTGTGCTTCGTGAGCCTGGCCGATATACACCAGCGTCAGCATCATGAAGATGAAAGCTTGCAGGGCAACGATCAGGATGTGGAAGATCGCCCAGATCGAACCGGCCAGGATATGACCGATGAACAGGGAAACGCCGGTGGCGCTTGCCGTCCAGGCTGCACCCATGAGGGCGATCAGCATGAACACGAGTTCGCCTGCATACATGTTGCCGAACAGTCGCATACCGTGGGAAACGGTCTTGGCGAGGAATTCGATCATCTGCATGGCGAAGTTGACCGGGTAGAGCAGCGGGTGGCTGCCGAACGGGGCGGTGAAGAGTTCATGAACCCAGCCACCGAAGCCCTTGATCTTGACGTTGTAGTAGAGGCAGACCAGCAGGACGCCCAGGGACATGCCCAGCGTGCCATTCAGGTCAGCGGTCGGAACGACGCGCAGGTAAGCGTGGTGGTCGCCGGTGATCGCTTGCCAGATGGTCGGCAGCAGATCCAGCGGCAGGAAGTCCATGGAGTTCATCAGGAAGATCCAGATGAACACGGTCAGCGCCAGCGGGCCGACGAACTTGCGGGATTCGGCGCTATGGACGATGCCCTTGGCCTGGTCATTGACCATTTCGAGAACGATCTCGATGGCGGCCTGCATGCGACCCGGAACACCGGAGGTGACGCTCTTGGCGACGCGCCACATGACGAACAGACCAATCACGCCCATGAGGACGGAGAAGATCATGGTGTCGACGTTGATGACGCTGAAATCGATCACATCCTTTTGAGCGTGACCGGTGGAGTTCCAGTGCGTCAAATGGTGGACGATGTATTCGCCGGCGGTCGGCGCGTTTGCTGCTGCTTCGTGGCCTGCTGTAGACATAATCAGGGCTTCTTCCAGAACGCTAAAAAACCTGCATGCAAAACAATCGCAAACCCTATCAGCAAGCTGGGCCAGTGCATCTCGGGATACCCCTTGACGGCGATTGCCAGTAATCCGATGGTGGCGCCGATCTTGAGGAACTCGCCGATGAAGAAGTTCGCCGCGTACGATGCGCCAGGGCGATTGTTCACCATCACCAGACGGATGGCAAAGAGAAGGTTGGGAAGTATGCAGGCAAACGCCGCCAATCCCACCGAAACAAGCCCCCGCGTTCCTACGATCACGCCAGCCCCGATTGCTGTTATCACTGCTGCACCAAACTGAAGGAAAATCGCTCTCAACATGGTGCTATGCAATCATTGACCGGGCGTGCCACACAGAATTAAATGATACCGGAGTCCTCTGACCTACGTCAATGAAATTTAGGGGTTTTCCCGTAGTCTTTTCGTTGACGGTCAAGGCTTAACGCAGCTTTCCTAAGATTCCGTCGAGCTGATCGAGGCTGCCGAATTCGATGGTGATTTTGCCGGATCCCTTACGGTTACTGCGAATGGAGACGTTGGCGCCGACGCTGTCGGACAGTTCTTCCTGCAGACGCAGCAAATCGCGGTCGATCGGAGTCGGCGTTGCCGCCTTGGGCGGATTCATGATCTGCTGGACGAGGTGCTCGGCCTCGCGCACTGACAGCGCTTTCTGGACAATGCGCTGGGCGACGGCGATCTGCTGGGCGTCGGTCAGCGGCAACAGCGCGCGGGCGTGGCCCATGTCGAGCTTGCCGGTCATCAGCAACTCTTGAACGGCTGCGGTCAACTGCAATAAACGCAATAAATTGGAAGCGGCCGGACGCGAGCGTCCGACGGCATCGGCGGCCTGCTGGTGGGTCAGGCCGAATTCGTCGATGAGACGCTGCAGGCCTTGGGCTTCCTCGAGTGGATTGAGGTTTTCGCGCTGGATGTTCTCGATCAGCGCCATCGCCAACGCCTGCTCGTCGGGAATGGCGCGTACCAGCACCGGCACTTCGCTCAGGCCGGCCAGTTGGGCGGCACGCCAGCGACGCTCGCCAGCAACGATTTCATAGCGTTCGGCGCCCGGCGTGCTGTCGATGGCCCGGACGAGGATGGGCTGCATCACGCCCTGGCTGCGGATCGAGGCGGCGAGCTCGGCGAGGGCATCCTCCGCCATGTGGGTGCGCGGTTGATATTTGCCCGGCTTCAGGCGATCGACGGGAAGATTGCGTTGCTCGTCGCCCTGAGGCTTGTCGCTGCCGGCGAGCAGGGCGTCGAGCCCGCGGCCGAGGCCTTTCATCTTGATCATTTGGCAACCCTTTCGAGGATTTCCTGAGCGAGGGCACAGTAGGCCTGCGCGCCCTTCGAGTTCTTGTCAAAGGCGATCACCGGCTTGCCGTAAGAAGGCGCTTCGGCAAGGCGGACATTGCGGGGCACGATGGTCTTGTAGACCTTGTTGCCGAAATGGCTTTCGAGCTCGCCGGACACCTGTTGCGTCAGTGTGCTCTGACCGTTGTACATGGTGCGCAACAGGCCCTCGATCTCCAGGCGGGAGTTGAGGTGGTGGCGCACCTTGCGCAGCGTCTCGACCAGATCGGACAAGCCTTCCAGCGCGTAGTACTCGCACTGCATCGGAATCAGCACCGAGTCGGCGGCAACCAGCGCATTGACGGTGAGCATGTTCAGTGCTGGCGGGCAGTCGATGAGGACGAAGTCGTATTCGTCATGGTTCTGCTGCAGCGCATGCTTGAGGCGGTACTCTCGCTGTTCGAGTTCGATCAGCTCGACCTCGGCGCCGGCCAGTTCGCGGTTGGCGGGCAGCACGTCAAAGGCAAATTCGGTCTTGATGCAGACCTCGCGCAATGTCGCCGCGCCGATCAGCAACTGATACACCGTCGGCAGGGCTTCCTTCTTGGTGATGCCGGCGCCGGTGGTCGCGTTGCCCTGCGGGTCCATGTCGATCAGCAGCACGCGCTGGCCTTCGGCACCGAGCGAGGCGGCGAGATTGACGGCCGTCGTCGTCTTGCCGACGCCGCCCTTCTGGTTGGTGATGGCGAGTACTTTCATGAGCCCGCTTTCAGGAGGATGAGATGGCGTTCGGCGTCGACGCCGGGAACGTGCAGCGGAATGATCTTTTCGACGACGACATCGGCAGGCAGCGCAGCGATTTCGTCATCGGGGCGGATGCCCTTCATCGCCAGCCAGCGGCCACCGGGGGCCAGCAGATGACGGGTCAGCTCGACGAAGAGCTTGAGTTCGGCGAAGGCGCGTGAACTGATCTGGGCGTACTCACCGACCAGTGTTTCGACGCGGGCATGGTCAACAGTAACGTTTTTCAGGCCAAGCTGGATGGCCGCCTGTTGCAGGAAAGTAGTCTTTTTCTGCACGGTATCAACCATGCGCACTGACAGTCCGGGCCGGGCGATAGCCAGCGGGATGCCGGGCAGACCGCCACCGCTGCCGACGTCGAGCAGTGCCGCGGGGCCGACGTGGGGCAGGATGGCCAGCGAATCGAGCAAGTGATGCGAGATGGCCTGTTCCGGATCGCGCAGCGCGGTCAGGTTGTAGGTCTTGTTCCACTTGAGCAGCAGATCGCGGAAGGCGAGCAGCTTGTCCTGCGTAGCGGCGGGCAGATCAATGCCGAGTTCGGCTAGGCCTTGGGCAAGGGTGGTGCTCACACCTTCTCCGCCAGCTTGAAACGCTTGAGATGGATTAGCAGCAGCGAGATCGCCGCCGGCGTGATGCCCTGAATGCGCGAGGCCTGGCCGATGGTCTGCGGCTGATGTTGCTTGAGCTTCTGCTTGACCTCGTTGGAGAGGCCGGCGACGGTGTCGTAATCGAGACCGACCGGCAACACCGTGTTCTCCAGCGTCGCCGCCTTGGCGACTTCGTCAGCCTGGCGGTCAATATAGCCCTGGTATTTGGCGGATATCTCAAGCTGCTCGATGACGGCGGCGTCGATTTCGGGCGAATTTTCGGGATAACCGCAGCCGGGCAGCGACAGCAGCGCCTCGTAGGCCACCTCCGGCCGGCGCAGCAGCTCGAACAGGTTGTACTCGTGTTCGATCGCCTTGCCGAGCACGCGGATGCAGTCTGCTGCCGGCGTGATCTTCGGATTGACCCAGGTCGATTTCAGCCGCTCCTGCTCGGCGGCGATGGCATCGCGCTTGCGGCAGAAGGCATCCCAGCGCACATCATCGACCAGGCCAAGGGCACGGCCCTGCTCGGTCAGGCGCAGGTCGGCATTGTCTTCACGCAGGCTGAGACGGTACTCGGCGCGGCTCGTGAACATCCGGTATGGGTCGGAAACGCCGCGCGTGATCAGGTCGTCGACCAGCACGCCAAGGTAGGCTTCGTTGCGCTTCGGGCACCAGCCGGCTTCGCCGCGCACGTAGCGCACGGCGTTGATGCCGGCGAGCAGGCCCTGGGCCGCCGCTTCTTCGTAGCCGGTGGTACCGTTGATCTGGCCGGCGAAGAACAGACCGTTGATCGCCTTGGTTTCCAGCGTGTCCTTCAGCCCGCGCGGGTCGTAGAAGTCGTATTCGATGGCGTAGCCGGGGCGCAGGATGTGCACGTTTTCCATGCCGCGGATCGAGCGCACCAGCGCCAGCTGGATATCGAAGGGCAGGCTGGTGGAGACGCCGTTCGGGTAAATCTCGTGCGTCGTTAGCCCCTCCGGTTCGAGGAAGACGTTGTGCTGGTTCTTGTCAGCGAAGCGATGGATCTTGTCCTCGATCGACGGGCAGTAACGCGGCCCGACACCTTCGATGACACCGGTGTACATCGGCGAACGGTCCAGCCCGCTGCGGATGATGTCGTGCGTGCGCTCGTTGGTTTCGGTGATCCAGCACGGCAACTGCTTGGGGTGCTGGGCCGCGTTGCCGAGAAAGGAAAATACCGGCATCGGGTCGTCCGAATGCTGCTCTTCCATCACCGAGAAATCGATGGTTTTGCCGTCGAGGCGCGGCGGCGTGCCGGTTTTCAGGCGGCCCTGCGGCAGGTTCAGTTCCTTGAGGCGGGCGGCCAGCGACACAGACGGCGGATCGCCCATGCGCCCGCCGGTGTAGTTCTCGAGACCGACGTGGATCTTGCCGTTGAGGAAGGTGCCGGCGGTGAGCACCACGGCCTCGGCCATGAAGCGGATGCCGAGCTGCGTCACGGCGCCACAGACCTTGTCGCCTTCGACGATGAGATCGTCGCAGGCCTGAGCGAAGATGGTCAGATTGGGCTGATTTTCGAGTCGACCGCGGATGGCCTGTTTGTACAGCACGCGGTCGGCCTGGGCGCGGGTGGCGCGCACCGCCGGGCCCTTCGAGGCATTGAGGATACGGAACTGGATGCCGGCCTCGTCGGTCGCCGCTGCCATCGCGCCGCCCAAGGCATCGACCTCGCGCACCAGATGGCCCTTACCGATGCCGCCGATCGACGGATTGCAGCTCATCGCCCCGAGCGTATCGAGGTTGTGCGTCAGCAACAGCGTGTTCGCCCCCGCCCGCGCCGCGGCAAGCGCAGCTTCGGTGCCGGCGTGACCGCCGCCGACGACGATGACATCGAAACGGGTGGGATAGAGCATGGAAATCGTATGTTGCAGCGCAGTAGCGGACCGGCGATTTTACGTCAGGTCGCTGAAAAATCGAAGTTTTTGACCTCGCCTTGCCCTGCATGCCGAACTCAAGTAACGTCACTGGCATGAGCACGAGCAATACGAAGACGCCGGGTCCGCTCGACAACGATGAAATGCTGCTGGTTCTGCAGCAGACTCTGACCAAAAAACGGGTGCTGATCATCGACCGCCACACGCAGGCGCGGGATGCGCTGCGCCTGATGCTGGGGGCGCTGGGCGTGACCGCGGTCCATGGTGCGGGCAATTCCGCCGAGGTGCTGCGTCAGGTCAAGGCCAACCGCTTCGACCTCGTGCTGTCCGACTTCGTCCTCGACGACGGTCGCGATGGCCAGCAGTTGCTGGAAGAACTGCGCCATGCGCACCTGATCCAGTTATCGACGGTGTACCTGATTATCACCAGCGAGCGCAGCAAGACCAATGTCGTCGCGCTGGCCGAGCTGGCGCCGGACGATTACCTGATCAAGCCCTTCACCGCCGAGCAATTGCAGGCGCGGCTGATCAAGGCAATTTACAAGAAGTACGTGCTGCGCAGAATCTATGAGCACCTTGAGCGCGGCGCCCTGGAAGAGGCGATTGACGCCTGCGACCGAGTCATTCAACAGCAGCCGGTCTACATGTACGACGCCCTGCGTTTCAAGGGTGAAATCCTCCACCAGCTGGGCCGGACGCAGGAGGCCGAGGCGGTTTTCCGCCGGGTGCTCGAAGGCCGGGTCGTGCCCTGGGCAAAAATGGGGCTGGCGGTGGCGCTACGGGACCGCGGGGCGCTGGATGAGGCGCAGGGGCTGGCAGAGCAGGTCATCGACGAGGCACCCGACTACCTCGGTGCCTACGATTTTCTCGCCTCGGTGCATGAAGCCCGCGAGGATTACGCCCAGGCGCAAGCAGCGCTGCAGCGGGCCGCCGATGTCTCGCCACACAATACCGTGCGCCAGCGTCTGGTCGGCGACACCGCGGCGCAGAACAAGGATTTCCTCGCTGCCGAAAAGGCCTATGGCCGGGTCATCGAACGCAGCCGCGGCTCCAGCCTGCGCAGCGTCGATGATTTTGCCAACCTGTCGCGGGTGCTGGTCGAGCGCGGTGACGTCACCGCAGCGCGGCGCGTGGCCGGCGAAATGAAGCGTGAATGGCGTGGCGACAAGCAGGCGGAACTGGCGGCGCTGGTCGCCGAAAGCCTCTGTCTGGATGCCGAAGGGACGCCGGAGCGGGCGCGTGAGCTGATCGAGCGGGCACTGGTGCTGCAGGCCGAGGTGCGCGCCGAAGCGGCAGCCAAGGGGCGGCATGTGTCGCAGCGCCTCGAAGTCGATCTGGCGCACGCCTGCTACGCCGGCGGCAACAAGGAGGCCGCAGACCGGCTGATGAAGCAGGTGGCCGCCGAAAACCACGAAGACCCGCACCTGATCAAGCACATCACCGGCGTTTTCGAGAAGACCGGCCAGCCGGATGCCGGCAAGGCGATGCTCGATCAGGTCGGTCGCGAAATCATCGAACTCAACAACCGCGGCGTGCTAGCCGCACGCAGCGGCGATCTGGAAGCGGCGGTCAAGCTGTTGATTCAGGCCGTCGAGCAGGTGCCCAATCTGCAGTTTCTGGTCAACGCTGCCAAGGCCATCTATACGCTGATGGACAAGAAAGGCTGGGACAACGACCTCGCAGCACGGGCGCTGACCTACCTGCAGCGTGCCCAGCGCAAGGATCGCAAGAGCGCCAAGGTCGCCTCGGCGCGGGCGCTGTACGTCACTGTGGCCAAGAAATACGGCGTCACGCCGGAACTCGGCTGAACCGCGCAGCAACATCCGGTAACGATTGCCTCGTTGTCGACCGTCGGTCAGATCGCCCGTTGCCGCGTTAAGCACGTAGTGGCTGCCAGCGCGCGGCCGGTTCTGAGGAGTATTCCGATGGTTTTCTGGCTCAAGCGCCTGCTGGGCGCGCTGCTGGCGCTTGTTTTTGTCCTGCCGGCGCTGGCCGACAGCGATCCCCCGGGTCGTGTCGGGCGGCTGGCGTGGACCGAAAATCAGGTCTTTTTTCGGGTTGACCGCAGCGATGCTGCCATGCCTGCGACGATCAACTGGCCGGTGAGTCAGGGCGCGCTGTTCAATACCGATCGCGATGCGCTGGCCGAAATCCGGATCGGTAGCACGGCGCTGCGCCTCGCCGGCATCAGCGAGTTGGAGATACTGGCGCTCGACGACGACAAGATCGACCTGCGGCTCAATGAAGGGACGCTGGCCGTTACCGTGCTCGATCCGGAACAGGCGGCTGACCTGCGTATTGGCACGCCGGAAGGCGCCGTGCGCTTCGGGGCGGCGGGACGTTATCGGATCGATATCCTCGATGGTCGCAGCGAAGTGACCACTTACGCCGGCCAGGCACTGATCGAGGATGGCGAGCGTCTGATTTCGCTGCGTCCGGGCCAGCGTGCCGTGCTCGACGGCGGTGGCTACCTGCGCGCCGAGCGTGCGTATCGTGCCGATCGCTTTGATGACTGGGTCGCCCGCCGCGAGGCACTGGCAGTCGGCGGCGAGAGTCGCCGCCATGTCTCGCCGGAAATTCCGGGTATTGACGATCTTGATCGCCACGGCGACTGGCAAAACGACGCCGAATACGGCGCCGTCTGGTTGCCGCGCACCGTCGCTGCCGACTGGGCGCCCTACCGGCATGGCCGCTGGGCGTGGATCGCCCCCTGGGGCTGGACCTGGATCGACGCCGCGCCCTGGGGCTTCGCGCCCTTCCACTACGGTCGCTGGGTGATGCTTGGCGAGCGCTGGGCCTGGGTGCCGGGGCAGTTGCGCGGTCGGCCGGTGTACGCGCCGGCGCTCGTTGGCTGGGTCGGCCAACCCGGCTGGCAAGTCAGCTTCAGCTTCGGCAGCGCGCCGGCAGTCGGCTGGTTCCCGCTGGCGCCGCGCGAAGTGTATGTGCCGGCTTATCGCCACAGTCATCGCCATTTGCAGCAGATCAACGTCACCACGGTGAACAATGTCACGGTGATCGACCGCAGCCTGAAAGCGCCGCCGTTCTATCGTTACCGCGAACGCCCGCAGGCGCTGACCATCGTCCCGACACGTCAGTTCAGCGAAGGGCGGCCGGTGCTCGAGCGCCATCAGGGGCCGCTGCCGAACCGCAGCATGCCGGCGCCGGGCGCCCGCTCGCCGGCCGACTGGCTGCGCCCCGGTCATGAAGCTCGACGACCGGGCGGCGAACCGGTGCCGTCGACGCCCCTGATCGGGCATTCAGTTGCTCAGGGTGCCCTGCCGCCACCGGCGCAGCCCGGCCGGCCGTACGCCGATGTGCCCCGGTCCGGCGGGCCGGAGGTGGTGCGCCCGGAGGCAGCGGATTGGATGCGGCCACGCCATGAGCAGGGGCGTCAGGAGATGCCCCGCAGCGATATGCGTCCGGAGGTTTCCGGGCCGGCACGCCGTGATTTCCCCCGCGAAGTTGCCGGTCGTCCGCCGCAAACCCCTTCGCCCGTGTCACCGCCAGCAATCAGTCAACCGTCGACGCCGTCTGCGGTGAACCCGGAAAACAGCCAAAAATCGGCAGCACGCCCGATGTCGCCCAACCCGCCAGAGCCTGTGCCGTCGATGGCGCCGCCCGTCCCGCCGCGTACAGAGGGGCCACGGGGGAACGGTTCTGTGCGCTGGCCCGAGGGTCGGCCGGAAGTTAAACCGGAACAGCGTCAGGAGGGTGGAGAGGGGCGCCGGCCAGTTAGCCGTGCGATGCCGCCTGCCGACCCGGGTAGCGGTGTGCCCAATGTCGCACCCGTCGTCCGTCCAGCAGGCCCGCCGCCAGGTGCCGATGCGCCAAACACGCCGCGTTCTGTGCCGGAGATGGATCGCGAAATGCGACGGGAAGCGCGTCGCGAGGAACAGCGAGACGAACGCCGCGAACGTCGGGAGATCTGGCGCGAAACGCCGCCGCCATCCCGCACGGCACCGGAAGTTCGTGAACAGCCGGTGGTCCGCCCGTCGCTGCCGGCCCCTGCCATCCCGCAAGCAACGCCTGCGGTAAACCCGGAAAACCGGCCAAAACCGGCGGCCGAACGCCCATTCACCCCGCCACCACAGACGGCCCCGCCGCCGGCACCAGCACCCCAGATCCAGGCGCCCCCCGCGCCGCTATCCCGGGTTGCGCCACCGCCGATGCCAGCGCCACAACTCAACCGGCCGGAGCCGCCGCCGGCAATGGGCGCGCCAGACGCCGGCCGTCGCCACGAGCGACGCGAGGAACGCGGCGAAGGGCGTCCGGGGGGCCGCGACGAGCGCGGGCCGCGTTAGTGCAAGCGCAGGATTGTCTGCCGTTTTAGTGCTTGTGCCCGAGGCCAAGATAGGCCTCGATCACCCGCGGGTCATTGGCCAGTTCTTGGCTAGGCCCTTCGAGTGTGACTTCGCCGGTTTCGAGCACGTAGCCGTAATCGGAAATCTGCAGCGCGGCGCGGGCATTCTGCTCGACGAGCAGGATCGCGACGCCGGTTTTCTTCAGCTCGCCGATGATGCGGAAGATTTCCTTGATGATCAGCGGCGCCAGCCCGAGGCTGGGTTCGTCGAGCATCAGCAGCTTGGGCTTGGCCATCAGCGCGCGGCCCATGGCCAGCATTTGCCGCTCGCCGCCGGAGAGGGTGCCGGCCACCTGACCCCGGCGTTCGGCGAGCCGTGGGAAGAGTTCGAAGACCTCGTCCAGCGTTTCGAGGTGGTCGCGATGGCCGCTGCGGTAGCGGTCGAAGGCGCCGAGCAGGAGATTGTCCTCGACGCTCATTTCGGCGAACAGTTCGCGCTTTTCCGGCACCAGCGTCATCCCGAGGCGAACGAGGCGTTCGACCTCACGCTCACCGGTCTGCGGCTTGCCGAGATAGATGAAGTCGCCGCTGGCCGGCAGCAAGCCCATCAGGGCGCCGAGCAGGGTCGTCTTTCCGGCGCCGTTGGGGCCGATGACGGTGACGATCTCGCCGCGGCGGATGGTGACCGAAACACCGTGCAGGGCTTCGACCTTGCCGTAGGCGACGCGCAGGTCGCGGGCTTCGAGGATGACTTCGTGGTCGTGCAGGTGGTTGATGTTCATCGAGTTCATTCCACACCCCCGAGATAGGCTTCGAGCACGCGCGGATTGCTTTGCACTTCCTCGGGTTTGCCTTCGGCGATCTTCTCGCCGAATTCCATGACCACGATGCGGTCGGCGAGTCCCATGACGAAATCCATGTCGTGTTCGACCAGCAGGATGCCCATGCCTTCGTCGCGCAGCTTGCGCAGCAGGTCGGCGAGCGCCTGTTTTTCGCGGTAGCGCAGGCCGGCGGCCGGCTCGTCGAGGAGCAACAGCGCCGGGTCGGAGGCCAGGGCGCGGGCGATTTCGACGATGCGCTGCTGGCCGAGGGCGAGGCTGCCGGCGGCATCGAACATGTGTTCGGCCAGGCCGACGCGCTCGATCTGGCGGGCGGCTTCGGCGAGCAGGCGGGCTTCCTCGGCGCGATCCAGCCGCAGCGCGGCGCTGACCACACCCTTGTTGCCGCGCAGGTGGGCGCCGATGGCGACGTTCTCCAGCACCGACATCTGGCCGAGCAGGCGCACGTGCTGGAACGTCCGGCTCATGCCGCGGCTGGCGAGATCACGTGACGCGGCGTCTGCGGTCGACGCGGAAAGGAAGGCAATTTCGCCTTCGGTCGCCGGATCGACGGCCGAGATGCAGTTGAACATCGTGCTCTTGCCGGCGCCGTTGGGGCCGATCAGCGCCATCACTTCGCCGGCCTGGACGGTCAGCGACAGCTTGTTGTTGGCGACCAGTCCGCCGAAACGCTTGGTCACGTCGCGGGCGTCGAGCAGCAGTGTGCCGGCCGTCTGCGCTGGGCGGCGCGGCAGGGCGTCGGCCTGCGGTACGTGTCGCTGCCCGGTAGCCGCCGGCGCCCAGCGGGCGAGCATCGGCCAAAGGCCGTCGCGGGCACGTTGCAAGACGAGGATCATGATCATGCCGAAGACGATGATCTCGAAATTGCCGCTCTGACCGAGCAGTGTCGGCAGCCAGTCCTGCAACCACTGTTTGAGGACGGTGACCAGTCCGGCGCCGAGCACGGCGCCCCAAACGTGCCCGATGCCGCCCATCACGGCCATGAACAGGTATTCGATGCCCTGGTTGATGCCGAAGGGTGTCGGGTTCACGAAACGCTGCAGGTGGGCGTAGAGCCAGCCGGAAATGCTGGCCAGCAGCGCCGCGATGAGGAAAATGACAATCTTGGCGCGGGCGGTATTGACACCCATCGCCTCGGCCATGATGACGCCGCCCTTGAGCGCGCGGATGGCGCGGCCCTGACGCGAATCGAGCAGGTTGTGCAGCGCGAGCATGGCGAGCAGGACGGTCAGCCAGATCAGGTAGTAAAACTCGCGGCCGGATTTCAGCTCCCAGCCGAGCAGGCTGACGGCAGGAATGCCGGTGATGCCGGTATGGCCGCCGAGGAACTCGACGTTGCCGAACAGGAAGTAGAGGCTGATGCCCCAGGCGATGGTGCCCAGCGGCAGGTAGTGGCCGCCCATGCGCAGCGTGATGAAGCCGAGCGTCAGCGCCACGGCGGCGGTCAGGGCGAGACCGATGAACAGCGTCAGCCAGGGCGAGACGCCATGGACGGTGGTCAGCCAGGCGGTGGTATAGGCGCCGAGGCCGACGAAGGCGGCCTGCCCGAAGGAGGTCAGGCCGCCGACACCGGTCAGCAGCACGAGGCCGAGGGCGACGATGGCATAGAGGCCGATGTAATTGAGCAGGGTGACGGTGAATTCCGGCAGCAACTGCGGCCCGACCGCCAGCGTGGCGATGAAGAGGATCAGGGGCAGACGGCGCATCATTCCTCCTCCTCGACGTGACGGGTGGTCAGCGAGCGCCAGAGCAGCACCGGGATGATCAGCGTGAATACGATGACTTCCTTGTAGGCACTGGCCCAGAAGGACGAGTAGGCTTCGAGCAGGCCGACGAGGATGGCGCCCAGCGCCGCGACCGGATACGAGGCCAGACCGCCGATGATGGCGCCGACGAAGCCCTTGAGACCGATCAGGAAGCCGGAGTCGTAGTAAATGGTGGTGATCGGCGCGATCAGGATGCCGGAAAAGACGCCGATGGCGGCCGCCAGCGTCAGGCACAGCTTGCCGGCCAGCGTCGGCGGAATGCCCATCAGGCGGGCGCCGGTACGGTTCATTGCCGTCGCGCGCAGCGCCTTGCCGTAGAGCGTGCGCTCGAAGAAGAAATAGAGGCCGATGATGAGCAGCGCCGAAGCGACGACGACGAGGATGGTCTGCCCCTGCAGCGGCGCGCCGGCCAGTTCGAAGCTGAATTCGGTGAAGGCCGGTGTGCGCACGCCTTCGGCACCGAAGAAGAGCAGGCCGAGGCCGATCATCGTCACATGCACGGCGACCGAGACGATGAGCAGGATCAGTACCGAGGCATTGGCCAGCGGCTGGTAAGCCAGGCGATAGATCATCGGCCCCATCGGGATCACCAGCAGCATGGTCAGCAGCACCTGCAGCGACAGCGGCCAGTTCGCCGGGGTGACCACGGTCAGTGCGCCGGCGGCGAGCAGCGGCAGGCCGACGTTGAAAATCAGCAATGGCGGCAGTTTGCCGTACTGGCCGTCGCGCAGCAGGCGCCAGCCATCGATGACCGCCACGGCGGTGCCCAGCGCCAGCAGCAGCCAGACCGTGCCCGGCAGTTTGCCGGCCTGCAGGCTGGCCAGCGTCAGTGCGCCGTAGGCGACGAATTCCCCCTGCGGGATGAAGATGACGCGCGTCACGGCGAAGACGAGAACCAGCGCGAGGGCGAGCAACGCGTAGATCGCGCCGTTGGTGACGCCATCCTGGCCAAGGAGAAGAAGAATCTGGAGGTCCATGCGACCCTGAAATGCCGGAGGTTTAAAAAGTCACTCCCGCGGGTGCGGGAGTCCAGAAACACGGGCTGGCTGCCCGCCGGGGGCGGGCATGACGGATGCGGTGGCTTACTTGAGCAGCTTCCAGGTGCCGTTTTCGATAGTCACTATGACGCGGGCGCGCTGGTCGAAACCCTGGTGATCGTTCGGCGACAGGTTGAAGACGCCATGAGCGGCCGGCAGGTTCTTGGTGGCCTCAAGCGCATCGCGCAGCGCCTTGCGGAATTCCTTGGTGCCCGGCTGACCCTTCTTGAGCGCGACCGGAATGGCATTCTGCAGCAGCAGGCCGGCATCCCAGGCATGACCGCCGAAGGAGCTGACGCTGCCCTTGCCGTGAGCGGCTTCATACTTGGCAACATACTCGGAGGCTGATTTCTTGACCGGGTGATCGGCCGGCAGCTGGGCGGCAACGACCATCGGGCCGACCGGCAGGAAGGCGCCTTCGACATCCTTGCCGCCGACGCGCAGGAAATCGTTGTTGGCGACGCCGTGGGTCTGGTAGATCAGGCCCTTGAAACCCTTTTCCTTGAGGGTCTTCTGCGGCAGCGCGGCCGGAGTGCCGGCACCGCCGACGAGGACGGCATCTGGCTTGGCCGCCATGATCTTCAGGATCTGCCCGGTGACCGAGGTGTCGTTACGCTGGAAGCGTTCGCTGGCGACGATCTTCAGCTTGCGAGCTTCGGCGATCTTGGCGAATTCCTTGTACCAGCCTTCGCCGTAGGCATCGGCAAAACCGATGAAGGCGACGGTCTGGACGTTCTTGTCGGTCATGTGCTGGACGATGGCGGTGGCCATGTGCGCATCGTTCTGGGCGGTCTTGAAGACCCACTGGCGCTTGGCGTCCATCGGTTCGACGACAATGGCCGAGCCAGCCATCGAGATCAGCGGCGTTTCGTTTTCGACGGCGACGTCCATCATCGCCAGCGAATTCGGCGTCGTCGTCGAACCAACGACGACATCGACCTTGTTTTCGGTGATCAGCTTCTTGATGTTCTTGGTCGCCTGCGTCGGGTCGGTCGCATCATCGAGCACGATGTAATTGACTTTCTGGCCGGCGATGGTCGTCGGCAGCAGGGAGAAAGTGTTCTTTTCGGGAATGCCCAGCGAAGCGGCCGGCCCGGTTGCCGATACGGAGACACCGACATTGATGTCGGCAAATGCAACAGCAGAGAAGGCAGCCAGAACAGCAAAAGCCAGTTTCTTGGACATTTATCGCTCCCGAAAAGGGTTGGAAAGCTGAAAATTTTAGCACGCAGCCCCGCCCGACGGGCTTCGGGGCTGCAGTGCCGGGGATTAACGTGCCAGTTTCCAGCTGCCGTTATCGATCCGCACCATAACGCGGGCGCGCTGGTCGAGGCCGAGGTGGTCGCTGGCACTCATGTTGAAGACGCCATGTGCGGCGGCGAGGTTTTTGGTCGCTTCCAGCGCGTCGCGCAATGCAGCACGGAATTCGCGGCTGCCCGGCTGAGCCTTCTTGAGCGCCACCGGCGCTGCCTGGCCGAGCAGCATACCGGCATCCCAGGCGTAACCGCCGAAGGCGTTGACGCTGCCCTTGCCGTGCGCCGCTTCGTACTTCGCGACATACTCGGAGGCCGATTTCTTGACCGGGTTGTCGGCAGGCAACTGGGCGGCGACCAGCACCGGGCCGGTGGGCAGGACGGTCCCCTCGCAATCCTTGCCGCAGACGCGCAGGAAGTCGTTGTTGGCCACGCCATGCGTCTGATAGATGGTGCCCTTGTAGCCCTTTTCCTTGAGGGATTTCTGCGGCAGGGCGGCCGGGGTGCCGGCGCCGCCAATGAGCACGGCATCCGGTTTGGCAGCGAGAATCTTGAGGATCTGGCCGGTCACCGTGGTGTCGGTGCGGTTGAAACGTTCGTTGCCGACGAGCTGGATCTTGCGGACTTCGGCCAGTTTCGAGAATTCGTTCCACCAGCCTTCGCCATAAGCGTCGGAAAAGCCGATGTAGGCGACAGTCTTCACCGCATTGTTGGTCATGTGCTCGACGATGGCCGTCGCCATGTGAGCATCGTTTTGCGCCGTCTTGAAGACCCAGCGCCGCTTGTCGTCCATGGGCTCGACAATGCGGGCCGAGGCGGCCATGGCAATCATCGGGGTTTCGTTTTCGGCGGCGACGTCGATCATCGCCAGCGAGTTCGGGGTGGTCGTGGAGCCGATGATCAGGTCGACCTTGTTCTCCGAAATCAGCTTCCGGGCGTTCTTGACGGCGGTGGTGGTGTCGGATGCGTCATCGAGGACGATGTAGTTCACCTTCTGGCCGCCGATGCTCGTCGGCAGCAAGGCAATGGTGTTTTTTTCCGGAATGCCCAGCGACGCCGCCGGGCCGGTGGCGGACAGTGTGACGCCGACGTTGATGTCGGCCTGGGCCAGCGTCGCAAGCGATGCCAGCGCCGCGGCGAGCATGTTTTTTCTCATTTTTTCTCCCCCTGATTTAATTGATTGCATAAAGTGCAAGACCCTAAGCCCAGTCGGCAATACACGCAAGTCCGTTGGTCAACCGGGCGTGATAAAGTCACTTTTTGTCGCTTAACGGGTTTTTTCGCCATGTTTTCAGGAATCGTCGCGGCAGTCGGCCGCATCACCCAACTCACTCCGCGCGAAGTCGGCTACCGGCTGCATGTCGATGCCGGCAAGCTGGCCATCGCGGATGTCGCGCTCGGCGACTCGATCGCCCATAACGGGGTCTGCCTGACGGTGGTTGCCAAGGAGGGCAACAGCTTCATGGTCGACGTCTCGCCGGAGACGCTCTCCTGCACGGTTGGCCTCGATGCCCCGGGGCCGGTCAATCTGGAAAAGGCATTGCGCCTGAATGACGTCATCGGCGGCCATCTGGTGTCCGGCCATGTCGACGGCGTCGGCGAGGTCTTGCGCTTCGATGCAGTGGGCGATAACCGCCTGCTCGAGATCCGCGCGCCGAAGGAAATTGCGAAGTTCATCGCCCGCAAGGGCTCGATCGTCGTCAATGGCACCAGCCTGACCACCAATGACGTCAATGGCACCGACTTCACCATCAACCTGATTCCGCACACGCTGGAAAACACCACGCTGCAATTGCTGGCCCCGGGGGCGAAGGTGAATCTGGAAGTCGATCTGATCGCCCGTTACTGCGAGCGCCTGCTCAGCGCCGAACGCGAAGGCTGATCCCGATGCGCCTCGCCGCCTGGCTGAGTGTCGCCTGCGGCCTGGCGGGGTGTGCCGCCTACGACGGCTATCCGTTGCATGCGGGCCTCAGCAGCAAGGCTGAAGTTCTGCAGACGATGGGCCGGCCGGCGGAGGTCTGGCCGACCCGGGGCGGCGGGGAGACTCTGGTGTACCCGCGCGGGCCGATGGGCTTTCACACCTTCATGATCACGGTCGATGCCGAGGGTCGGCTGCTGGCCCGCGAGAATGCACTCGAACCGCGCAGCTTTGCACTGATTCAGGCCGGGATGACGGAAGAAGACGTCCGGCGTCTGCTCGGGCCGCCGGTGCCGCACTGGACAGTGTATTTCGAAGCGCGTGACGAGCTGGTCTGGGAGTGGCGATATTGCGACGACTGGGGTGAGCCGGCCCGCTTCAATGTGCTCTTTGACGGGACGTCGCGCCGGGTCCGTTCGACACTGAGCCTCACCGAAAGCCAGCGGCCGGATCTCGGCTTTGGCCGGATGCGCATGCGCTGCTCGCGCTGAACATATTTTTCGGCCGGCTTGAAAAAGCCCTCCCCCGCCCCCATAATCCAAGACATGGTTGTAATTCCAGCAAGCTGGAGGCGTTCTGGACGGGGGTTCGATTCCCCCCATCTCCACCCAAGGACATTTGTTTGAGTGTCCTTGTCTGGGGGTGTACTGGTTTCGACAGGGCGACAAAGGGGCGCAGGCAACCCGAGAGGCGACGGACGTAATCCGCGCAAATCCATAATTGCCAACGATGAGCAATTCGCTATTGCTGCCTAAACAGCATAGCTGGGGCCGCTGAAGCCTTATTACCCAAGACAGCCGGCGGGGACTTCGGTCCCCGTCGTCACGTCCGGGTTCCGGAAATCACTCTTCGAGACGGAAGACCAGCGGCACGATGACCGAGGCTTCGATGGCTTCGTCGCCACGCTTGGCGGGAACAAAGCGCCAGCGTTTGACGACGTCGAGCGCGGCATCGTCAAGGCGGGTGAAATTACTCGATTTTTCCAGGTCGACCGCAAGTGGTTGGCCATCCTTACTGACGCGCACCTTGAGCAGTACCTTGCCCTCCTCACCCAGGCGGCGCGACATTGGCGGGTAATTTGGCCGCGGGTTGTGCAGGTAGGCGGCATCGAAGCGGGCGGCCGTGACGCTGGCTGCCGCAGCGACTGGCGCACTGGCGACGGCCGCGACAGGAGCGGGCGGAGCGACGACCGGTGCCGGAACCGAGAAAGTCGGTGTGCTTGCCGCAGCCTCGGCTGGCATTGCCAGAATGGGGCGGGGGGTGGGCTGCGGACGTTCCCGGTTTTTCTGCGGGGTGGCTGGTTGTGGGGTGGGGGCGGCCGTGGGCTGAACGGGAACCGGTTTCGGCGGCGTCACGGCATCGACGAGCTTGACGATGACCGTGGCCGGCGGCGGGAGGTCGAGCTTGCCGATGGCGATTTTGAGCGGATAAAACAAAATGGCCGCGTGCAGAAAGGCGGCAATGGCCAGGAACGGCCCGCTGCGGCGCCATTCGGCGGCGGGCGGCGGGAAGTCGTGGTCGATGACTGCGGTGTTCATCCCTGAATTTTATCGTGATCGCGAGACAAGGGGCGCAGGGGGCTGCGACTCAGGCAAAGGCGCCGGGGGCAAGACGGTAGCTGCGGGTGGCGTGAATGCCGGCGATCCGCAGTGGCGAGAGCAGGTGTTCCCGTTGCAGATTGGAGATGATGCGGGAGATGGTTTCGAAGCGCAGGTCGGTGATGTCGGCGATGTCCTGCCGTGTGGGTAGAATGACTCGTCCGCTGCGGTCTGCCAGGAGGCGGATCAGGCCGAGGACGCGGGCGCTCGCCTGCCCGCCGCGCAAGGCGAGGAGGTCGGCAGCGCGCTGCTGCGCCTGCGCCAGCGATTCGAGCAGTCCGGTACCGCTGGTGGCGCTATCGCCTTCTGGCCAGGGCTGGAGCCGGCAAGGGGTCAGTGCCGTGGCGTTGAAGGTGTAGCTGCCGAGGAGCAGGGTTTCGCAGCCGACGATGTCGCTGGCGATGGCGAGGCTGGCGAAACGGTGCTCGCCTGCCTGTCCGGCGTGATCGAGGCGGATGACCCCGTCGGTGACCCGCCAGGCTAGGCCGGTGCTGCCGCCGGCATAAAGCGGCTGGCCGGCATCAAGATTTCGGGGTGTCCGCGTACCCGAAGCTGGTGTGCTGCCACCCGAGAGCGCTTCCTTCGGGGTGCGGTCAACCGGAAAAAATGCCTGAAATCGGGAGTTCATGTGCGATTCCTTTGAAACGCCAAATGCCCCGGGCGCTGCCGGGGCATCATGGTGGTGTGGGCTCGGTGGCGTCAGAACTTGACGTTCACCCCCGCGTAGATCGAGCGGCCCATGCCGGGAACGCCGATACCCCAGGGAATGCCATTGATACTCATGGTCGTGCCCTGGCCGGTGTAGGCGCCGCCGGTCGGCTGGTAGTAGAACTTGTCGAGCAGGTTCTCGACGCCGACATCAAGACGGACACGCTGCCAGCTGTAACTGGCGCGCAGGTTGAGCAGGCTGTAGCCGGAGGTCTTGATCTCGTTGCGGACGTCCGAGACCTTGCTCTTGCCGGTCACGCCAACGACTTCAAAGGTATTGTCCCAGCGACCAAGGCGGTGGTTCAGTACCAGTTTGCCGTTGAGCGGCATGATGTTGTAAAGCTCGTCGCCGGTGTCGGTGTTCTTGCCGTTTGTGTAGTTGAGCAGGCCGCGCAGCGCGAAGTCGCCGGCGCCGGTGCTGGCCAGCGGCATGCGGCCGGACAGGTCGAGACCGAAGAGGCGGGCGGTCTGGTTGGCGTACTGCAGGGTGACGAACTGGTTGCTGGTCGTCCGGTTGGCTGCGGTGCAGGCCGAGCCGGCGGGGCAACGAACGGCGTCGATGTAGTCGTCGACATGCGTGTAGTACGGCGTCGCCTTGAGTTCATAGCGGCGGTCGGCGGAGTGCAGATCCAGCGTGGCGGAGAGAGTGTGGGCCTTTTCTGCCTTCAGATCCATGTTGCCGATGTAGCCGTTGCCGTCTCCGACGTAGTTGTTCATCACGGCGGCCATCGACCAAGTCGACCACGTGTAGCGCTCATACAGGTTGGGTGAGCGCACCTTGCGGGCGAAGCCGACTTCGAGGTCGGCAGTTTCGCTCGGGGTATGGCGAACCAGCGCGGTCAGGTCCCAGTTGTTGTCGGTGCGTTCGCGGTTGCGGGCATTGAAGGCGTTGGAATCGGCGCGTTGGTTATTCAACATCGGCGCCATACCGTTGGTATCAGCGTAGCCGCGAACGTTGCCGGCATCGGTACGTACATTTTCGTAGCGGACGCCCAGCAGCGACAGCCATTGTGGGGCGAAGCGGGATTCCCACTCGCCAAAAGCGGCGATACGGTCGCGCTGGCCGTCCTTGATGTTGTCGAAGGTACCTGGCCACATGCCGGAGCCGGAAGGCGGCCACCAGTCGTCGAGGCGATAGGTCTGGTAGAGCGAGCCGATGCGTAGCAGATTGTGGGCGTTCAGGTCGACATCGGCCTTGAGATTGACGCCAGTGGTCTTGCTCTTGGTGTACATCGGCATACCGGCGGCGCAGGTGGCGCTGATCGGGGAGCAGGGCGTGCCGTTGGCGGCGCCGGGCCCGCCGGAGGCCGTGCCATACCAGAAGCGCTTGTCGGCGCCGAAGTCCATCATGTGCTCGACGCGCTCATGGTAGGCCCGCGCTTCCAGCGCGCCCCAGCCGAACTGGCCGAGGTAGCGCAGGTTGAAACGCTTCTGCTCGTTGTCGAGCATGTCCATGCGCTGGTTCGGGAAGAGTTGTTCCGGGACCTCCTGGTACCCGACCTTGGCTTCGATCAGGTGGTCGCCGCCCTTCATCGCGAAGCCGAGGGTGTGGGTGCGGGTTTCGTAGGCGCTGGAGCCGACTTCGTCGCGGGCGATCTGGTGGCCGGCGCGGCCGGTGACATTGGTCGTCTTGAAGTCGCCGCCCGCCTTGTAGTTGTCGGTCTTGGCGAAGGCGCCGTTATAGCTCAGGCTGAGGCTTTCGGTGGCGGCAGTGGCGTTGAGGCTGGCGCCGAAGGCGTTGCCGTTACTGCGGTAGAAACTGCCGATTTCACCCTTCAGCAGACTGCCCTGCCCGGCGGCAGCGAACTCGGCCGGGCGGGTTTCGGCAACGATGGTGCCGCCGATGCTGTCGCCGCCGACGCTGACCGGCGTGATGCCAGCCCAGACCTTGAGCTTGCCGACATTGGTCGGATCGACATAGCTCAGCGGCGGGTTCATGTGGTTGGGGCAGGAGGCGATGAAGTCCATGCCGTCGACCTGGATGCGCAGACGGTCATCGGCCAGGCCGTGGATGATCGGCAGGCTGCTGGTGCCGCCGGCGCCTTGCAGCGCCACGCCGGGCACGTCGCGAAGCAGGCTGGCGGTGTCGCTGGTGGCCGGGCGCAGTTGCTGCAGGCTGTTGTTGCCGACGCTGGTGGCGACTGGCGCTTCGCGCTGGGCTTTGACGATGATCTCGTCAAGGACCGGCGCCGGCCGGCTTTGTGCGACGGCTGCACCCGGCAGGGCACCGGAAAAAATAATGGCTACGGCCGCGCTGAGCGGACGGATTCGATACCCCATGCTGCACTCCCCAGAGATTTCTGTTTATCAACGGGCGCTTATTTTCGGCGTGCAGGCTGAGCTTGGGAATGTGGCAAATTGTCGCAGCCCGGATGGCTTAATCCCTTGTGGGTAGGGTTGAGCGGGGGGCTGGCGACGGGTGAGGGAGCTGATTTTCGCTGCTTTTTCAGGTTGACCGCACCCCGAAGGAATTCCCCCGGGAGGCGCTAGCTGGCGTTGAGCTTCTCGAGTGCTTCCCGGAGTTTGCCGGGCTCGTCCAGGCGCAGCATCTTGCGGACGTTGGCGGCGATGGCGCCGACTTCGGCCTTGAGGACGCGGTTCTTGACCTTGAGGATTTGCGACGGGTGCATCGAGAAGGTGCGCAGGCCCATGCCGAGGAAGAGGCGGGTCAAGTCAGGATCGCCGGCCATTTCGCCGCAGACCGAGACCGGAATGCCGACTTTTTCGGCGCTGGCGAGGGTGTGGGCGATCAGCATCAGCACCGCCGGGTGCAGCGGATCGTAGAGCGCGGCGACCTGCTCGTCGGCGCGGTCGATGGCCAGCGTGTATTGAATCAGGTCGTTGGTGCCGATCGACAGGAAATTCAGGCGGCGCAGGAAAAGGCCCACCGCCAGTGCAGCGGCGGGGATTTCGATCATGCCGCCGACTTCGATGTTCTCGTCGAAGCTGACCTTTTCACCGCGCAGGCTGGATTTGGCCCGCTCGAGTGCGGCCAGCGTCTGGTCGATTTCATGGGCATGCGCCAGCATCGGGATCAGCAGCTTGATCGGCCCGTGCTTGCTGGCGCGCAGGATGGCGCGCAGCTGGGTGTGGAACATCTTCGGTTCGGCCAGCGACAGGCGGATGGCGCGCCGCCCCAGCGCCGGGTTGGTCTTGACACGGTCACTGGCGTTGGCTTCCGGGTGCAGGTCCTTGTCTGCTCCGAGGTCGAAGGTGCGGATCGTCACCGGCCGGCCGCCCATGCCCTTGACCACCTTCTTGTAGGCTTCGTACTGCTCCTGCTCGTCGGGCATGTCGCCGCGATTGAGGAAGAGGAATTCTGTCCGGAACAGCCCGATGCCTTCGGCACCTGCATCGAGTGCCGTGGGCACATCGCCTGGCAGCTCGATGTTGGCCTGCAGCTGGATTTCGACGCCGTCGATGGTTTCGGATTTTGCCGTCTTGAGGCGCTTGAGTTTGGTCTTTTCAAGCTCCAGCTGATTCTTGCGCAGCTGGTATTCCTCAAGGACGCGCGGGTCTGGATTGACGATGACAACGCCGCGCAGACCATCGACGATCAGCTGCTCGCCATCGCGGATCGCCGCCCGGGCGTTTTCCAGACCGAGGACGGCGGGAATCGCCATGCTGCGGGCGAGAATGGCGGTGTGCGAGGTGGCGCCGCCAACGTCGCAAATGAAGGAGGCGAAGCGGTGTTCCTTGAAGGAGATGGTGTCGGCCGGCGAAAGATCGTGAGCGACGACGATCAGCGCATCTTCCTTGCTGTTCTTCGCGGCACGCAGTGCCGCCCGGCCCGGATGCCCGAGCAGTTCCTTGACGACGCGCTCGACCACCTGGACGACGTCGAACTTGCGTTCTCGCAGATAGGGGTCGTCGAACTGCTCGAACTGCTCGACGAGGTGCTCCATCTGCTGCACCAGGGCCCACTCGGCATTGCAACGCCGTTCGCGAATGATCTCGCGCGGTTTTTCTGCCAGTTCCGGGTCTTCGAGGAACATGGTGTGGATGTCGATGAAGGCGGCGAGCTCGGCCGGTGCGTGCTCGGTGTTTTCCTTCATCAGGATCAGCTCGCTCTTGACGGCGCTGACAGCGGCGTCGAAGCGGGCGATTTCCTTGTCGACCATCCGCGGGGTGATGGTCAGGTGCGACACCTCCAGTGTCGCGTGCGACATGAGCATGGCCCGCCCGATGGCGATGCCGCTGGAGACACCGAGACCGTGCAGGGTAAAGCTCATGGCTTACTCGCCTTCGCCGAAGTAGTCCGCGATCAGCGCCAGCAGGGCGTCCATGGCTTCCGCTTCGTCGGCACCATCGGTCTCGATGGTCACTTTCGAACCCTTGCCGGCCGCCAGCATCATCACGCCCATGATGCTTTTGGCGTTGATACGGCGCGTGCCCTTACTCATCCACACCTCGCATTTGTACTTGCCGGCAAGTTGGGTCAGCTTGGCGGATGCCCGGGCGTGCAGGCCCAGTTTGTTGATGATTTCGGTTTCCTTGGTCAGCATGGTCAGTGATCCAGCAGATTGAGCACGCCATCGCGACCACCGTCGCGGGCGCGGGTGAGCAGGGTTTCCATGCCCTTGTCGCGGTAAGTCAGGGCGCGCAGCAGCATGGGGAGATTGACGCCGGCCAAGCCCTCGGTGCGTCCCGGCTCTAGGAGCTTGAGCGCAAGATTGGCGGGGCTGGCGCCAAAAACATCAGTCAAGACCAGTACGCCTTCGCCTCGGTCTACAAGCTTCAGAAGATCACGGGCGAGCGGCAGAAGGTCGAGCGGATCATCCTGCGCCGACAGCCCCAGCTGGTTAAGCTGGGCCGGACGCTTGTTCAGCACATGGCAGGCGTTCTGGACGAGCGCCTCACCGTAGCTGCCGTGGGTAATGAGCAGGATGCCGATCATGCATTGGATTCTAACGCCCTTTAGTCACGCTTTAACGACGGCTGACGATCAGAATGCCGATGACCACCAGGCCGGCACCCAACATCTGTTCGAGCGAGATGGCTTCGTCCAGCAACCACCAACCGAAACCGATGGTCAGGATCGGCCCGACCATGCCGACCAGCGAGGCCCGGCCGGCACCGAGATGGCGGATCGCCGATGACTGTGCGAACACCGGGATGACGGTGGCGAAGATCGCCATCGCCAGCCCCCAGCCGTAGACCGGCAGCGGCTGGATGAAGGCGGACAGGGGATGGCTGATCGTGAAATGCAGCAGTGTGACGGCCGACGAGACCAGCGTCGCCAGCGCCGAGAAGCGCATGGCGCCGAGGCGGCCGATCATCGGCGCGCTGCCGGAAATGTACAGCGCGTAGGAAATGCTGGAGCCGAAGACCAGCGCGCCGCCGATCAGCACGCTGCGCATGTCACCCAGGCCGAGATCGTGGATGAAGGCGAAGCCGATGCCGGCATAGCAGAGTGCAACGGCGATGATCTCGCGCCGGGTGAAGGGCTTGCCTTGAAAGAACACGCCGATGAGTATGGTCAGCGTCGGGTAGGTGAATAGGATCAGGCGCTCAAGGCCAGCCGAGATGTACTGCAGCCCCATGAAGTCGAGAATGCTGGCGCCGTAATAGCCGAGGCAGCCGAGGACGCCGAGCTTGATCCAGTCGTCGCGCGTCTGGTGACTGGCCGCTTTGCGTCCGGCCAACCCGACCCAGAGGAAAAAGGGTAGCGAGAACCCCATGCGCAAGGCCAGTAGCGTGATCGCGTCGACGCCGTAGGGGTAGGCCAGCTTGACGAAGATGGCCTTCAACGAAAAGCCGAGCGCCCCGATCAGGGCGAGGCTGATGCCGTAAGCATTCGATTTTTCCAAAGGTCTTCCCGGTGCGTTAATCTGGATGCCATTAGAAACGGGCAAAGGTGCCGCCACAATTGGTATTATTCAAAGCGAGCATTCGATAGAGACGAAACCTTGCGCTATGACCTGCCTGACCTGCGCCTCGTCGCCGCCATTGCCGACAGCGGTAGTCTGACCCGTGCCGCCGAGGCGGTGCATCTGGCGCCCTCCTCAGCCAGCCACCGCCTGACCCAGCTCGAAGCGGCACTCGGCGTGCCGCTCTTCGCCCGCCATGCCCGGGGCCTGACGCCGACGGCGGCCGGCGAATCGCTGCTCCGTCATGCCCGCCAGGTTTTCGCCCAACTCGAACAGATGCACGCCGATCTGGCCCCCTATGCTAGCGGCCTCGCCAGCCAGGTGACGCTGTTCGCCAACACCAACGCCATCAACTGTTTCCTGCCGGAAGACCTCGGCGACTTCCTGCGCGAACACCCGCAGGTGCGCATCAGCCTTGAGGAGCAGCCCAGTCCGGCAATCATCGGTGCCGTTGCGGCCGGGCAGGTGGAGATCGGTGTTGTTGCTGCCGAAAGCGGCACGGCCGGGCTGGAGACGCGACCCTACCGGCAGGACCGGCTGGTCATCATCGTCGCCCCTGGCCACCCCCTGGCGGTGCGGCAGCAACTCGCCTTTGCCGAAGTATTAGCCGAACCGTTTGTCTGCCTGCACGCCGGCAGCGCCATCCATACCTTCATGATGAACCACGCCGCCCGACTCGGCGGCCGGCTCGATGTGCGCATCCAGGTGCGCGGCTTCAACGCGGTTTGCCGCATGGTCGCGGCCGGCGTAGGCATCGGCATGGTGCCGCGTTCGGCGGTTACTGCCGAGGTACGCACCGTCGAAATCAGCGATGACTGGGCCCCGCGGGATTTGCAACTGTGCGTTCGCAGCAGTGCCACCTTGCCTCCGGCGGCGGCCGCCCTGTTCGCACATCTGGCCGGAAAGGGGCGGTCACAGGAAGTGTGAGGCCGTCTGCGGTCAACCTGAAAATCGGGCGAAAATCTGGTTGCTGTGATTTGGGCGATTGATTGACCGGGGTGCTTGTTTGTCCCCCGGTCAGTCAATGGCGCTACAGGTCAGCGGCGGCCACCCATGATCGAGCCGAGAACGCCACGCAGAATCTGCTTGCCTAGTTCGCGGCCAACGGTGCCGGCGACGCCGCGCGCCGCGCTCTTGGCAGCTGACTCAAGCACGCCTTCACGTTTGCCACCGCGCGGCCCGGTGCTACCCATCAGGATGCTGCCCAACCCGCCGAGCAAGCCGCCACCCGAATCGGCAGCCTCTTCGGCCTGGCGCGGGCGGGGCGGTGCTTCCTCGTAACGCGGTTGCGGCTGAACGCGACCGCTGTGGTTGCCCCAGTCGTTGGCACTCATGTTGCCAGCCGGCGGTGCCGGAATCGCACCGGGAGGCGCCTTGGCTGCCGCGGCTGGCTTGCCTTTGAGAATCTCGTAGGCGGATTCGCGATCGACGGCCTGGCCGTAGGCCGCAAGCATCGGGCTGGCCTGAATGACGGCTACGCGCTCTTCCGGGGTAAGGGGGCCGAGACGGGATGCTGGCGGAAAGATGAAGCTTCGCTCGACGACATTGGGGCGACCTTTCTCGTCAAGGAAGGACACCAGCGCTTCGCCAACGCCGAGTTCGGTAATGACGGTGGCGGCGTCGAATTTCGGGTTGGCGCGCATGGTCTGGGCGGCGGCCTGCACCGCTTTCTGGTCGCGTGGTGTAAATGCGCGAAGGGCGTGCTGGACGCGATTGCCAAGCTGGCCAAGAATCTTTTCCGGTACATCGAGCGGGTTCTGCGTGACGAAGTAGACGCCGACGCCCTTGGAGCGGATCAGTCGGACGACCTGCTCGACCTTGTCGACCAAAGCAGTCGGGGCATCGCTGAACAGCAGGTGGGCTTCGTCAAAAAAGAAGACCAGTTTGGGTTTTTCGAGATCACCCGCTTCCGGGAGTTGCTCAAAAAGCTCCGAGAGCAGCCAGAGCAGGAAGGTCGAGTACAGCGCCGGGGAGTGAATCAGCTTCTCTGCGGCGAGGACATTGATGATTCCGCGACCGTTGGCATCGACCTGCATCAGATCGGCGATGTTGAGCATCGGTTCGCCGAAGAAGACATCACCGCCCTGCTCTTCCAGCGTCAACAAGCCGCGCTGGATGGCGCCAATCGAGGCAGCCGCGATGTTTCCGTATTCGGTGGTGTAGTCCTTGGCGTTGTCACCGACGTTCTGGACCATCGCACGCAGATCTTTGAGGTCAAGCAGCAGCAGCCCCTGATCGTCGGCAATCTTGAAAACCAGTTGCAGGACACCAGCTTGCGTGTCATTCAGATTGAGCAATCGCGCCAGTAGCAGCGGGCCCATATCGGAGATCGTTGCGCGAACCGGCACGCCGTTCTCGCCAAAGACGTCCCAGAAAGCGACCGAGTTGGCATAAGGGGCGAAGCCTTCTAGGCCGAGGTCTTTCAAGCGACCTTCAAGTTTCGCTGTAACCGTGCCCGGCGCACCCATGCCCGAAAGGTCGCCTTTGACATCTGCCATGAATACGGGAACACCGGCGTAGGACAGTCGCTCGGCAATCGATTGCAGGGTGACGGTCTTGCCGGTACCGGTGGCACCGGTAATCAGGCCGTGGCGGTTGGCCATCTGCGGCAGCAGGGCCGGGTAGCCGTCATCGGATTTGGCTAGATACAGGGGCTCACTCATGCTCTTTTCGCGCTCCAAAAAAATCGGCTGACCGGGGAAGTCCCCGATCAGCCGCTATTCTCATCCACTTGACCGATACGGCCAAGGGGGCATGCGATTTACTTACCCCCGATCACACCGGATTCGTTGCCAGTGGAATTGTTCTTGCCGATGGCCACGACCGCGGTGTTCGCGTTGACACCGATCACGTTGGTATTGCCCTTGATCTGGGAACCCCCCTTGATGGCGCCAGCGGTGTTCTTTGCAGTATTGCCATCACCAATGGCAACGGCAGCGGTATTGACGTTGACACCAATAACGTTGGAGTTGCCTTCGACCTTCGCGGCGGGGCCTGAAGAGCGTTGTGCTTGCTGGGCCAAAGCCGGAGTAGCAAGTACGGCGGCAGCAATCATGAAAGAAATCACACGCATGAACATCACCTCAATCGAATAAGAGGAACCAGGTGGCCAACGGACAAGAAGCTGAGATTACTTGCCGCCGATGACGCCAGCTTCGTTGGCAGCAGTATTGTTCTTGCCGATGGCGACGGCGGCGGTGTTCTTGTTAACGCCGATCACGTTGGTGTTGCCCTTGATTTCGGTGCCGCCCTTGATGGCGCCGGCGGTGTTCTTGGCGGTGTTGCCTTCGCCGATGGCGACGGCGGCGGTGTTTTGGTTAACACCGATGACGTTGGTGTTGCCTTCGATCTTCACGCCTTGCGGGTTGGAAGAACGTTGAGCTTGCTGGGCGAAAACCGGGGAAGCGGCAACGGCAGCGGCAATCATGAAAGAAATCAGACGCATGTGAATCTCCTTTGTTGTAAAAAAACAAGAATCAACCAGTTACCACTTTAAAAACCACGCGACGATTCTTGGAATCGCGTGAGTCGAGGTTCGGCATCGGATCGCTGGAGCCCTTGCCCACAGGTACCAGGCGGCGGCGATCAATTCCATTTCGAACAGTGATGAAGTTCACCACCGAGTTGGCACGATCACGGGATAGTGCCATGTTCTTGTCATAATTTCCAGTCGAATCGGTATGTCCTTCAACAATTACGCAACGATCTGGAGATAACGCCAAAACTTTTGCAATTTGACTCAAGGTGCCTTCGGATGCAGGGGAAACCGTGGCGCTACCCACATTAAATTGAATAGCGAAATCCACACCGACGGCGCGCACGTCCGGGGGTAAAGCAGCGCAGTCACGCGGACCGGAAGATGCAACCGGAGCGGGTGCTTCGGCAGAGGCACCCGGCTGATTGTCAAAAACGATGGCGCGGGTGCGCATTTTCGGGCGAGGTGCCTCTGAAGGCGCATTCATGGCGCGTTCCAGTTCCTTCAATTTGTCTTCGTCACTGGCTTGGGCAATGCCCGCGCTGGTCATTAATGCCAGGATGATTGCCAATCCAAATTGCGATTTCATTACTGCCTCACTTGCAAACGTTGATGACTTCTTTGGTTGCGACGACGATATCCTTGGGCTGACGTGAATTCCGTGCACCCCGATCGTTCGATTGCTGGCTAGTGCCGACATTCACGCTGCAAGTCCCCTGTTTTTTGCTACCGATATTCACGACCGATGAACGATCCTGATTGCCAGCGGCCTCACCTTTGGCCTGTTCTGACCAGCGCTTGGCTAACGCATTGTTGACCTTCTGGTTCCCCCGGGCATCCAAGCCTTGCACCGCAAAGGTCACGGCCGGCGCCAGACCAATCGAAATACCCACTGACATAATGAGTAACGCTTTACTTGCATTCATCGTTGACAATCCCTCCGATATTTGTACATGCTTTTTTGTTGCGTCCGACAACTACTGTAGAAACATTACCGGCTGCAACAGCGATGTTGGTGTTGCCCTTCTTATCCCCCTGGACCACGCCGACACGGTTTTTGGCAACATTCCCCTCGCCAATGGCGACGGCAGTCATGTTGTTGGTGACGGCGGTGATATTGGTGTTGCCCTGAATGCGGGTTGGCGCGTTTTTCTGGCTCTGCTGTGCCGCGACCGGTTGGCAAACAATAGCAAGGAGTGAAATGGCGTAGGCGAAGTATTTCATGGCATGGCCTTACATCATTGGCAGGCGGATGGGGGGGCTGCCGCGTTTGAACGTGCTGCGCATCTGCTGCAGTTCTCCTTCGGAAACACCCAATTTGCTGGCACTGAAAGACTTGGGGTCCGGAGTGAACATCAGGTAGGCCTGCATCTCGTTGATCAACAACTCATCGTTAGTGACAGCGTAATTGAAGTTGGACAGAAAGCGCTTGAACGCTTCTCTCTGCCCTTCAGTCAGTGTTTCGTACCAAAATCGCTGACAGAACTTTTGATAATGGCTGTTCGTGTAGTACTCCCCATGTGCCAGCTCGTGTAACAGTATGGCGTGACGAGCGCCTACGGTTACAACGGGTTCAGAAGCTTGCCGCGGCTGCGGTTGCGGAATCGACAAGAGGACGACATCAGGACGCATTGCCTGGTAAAAGCCCCTCCAGAAGCGAATCAGTCCCTGTTCAATCAGAAAATCACGGATGAAGATTTCTTCCTGATTCAGCTCTACTTTGTCTCGGGTCGCGTAGTTGAAAAACTGGACAAGCTCTGAGACCAACACATCGTGTCCGAAGGCGAAATCGGCTTGCGTCCGGCGCGCTGCTTCGATGAAGCGGCTAAGCTCGGCGTTGCTCAGAACCTTGGGATAGGGCTCTGTCGTTTGCTGTTCGGTGAATTGCGTGATGCGGTTGAAACTCCGTCCCTGGTACGAAAGGCCGGGAAAGTCGAAGACATAGACGTTCGGATTCTCAGCCATTTGCCAGATCGTCAGCGACTCCGAGCGCGTATTCAAGACCGTTTGAAAATCTCCGGAAACGAACTGTTGCGCCCAAGCGTGACCGGCCGCCATCAAGGCGACAGCCGCGATAAGCGATCGGGCAGTTCGGGCAATTGGCGAACAGGTAGGGTTGGCCACGTGTGGTCTCCGTTTGTTTTTAACGTTTGTAGTAGTCTAGGCGGTAAGCGTTGGCGCGTGCAATATTGTTGCGAAGTTCTACCTGTCTTTCAGAGCTTGGGGCACCAATCGCGCTGTAGCGCTGCGGGTATACCAACAGGGCGCCCGTTCGAGAATCGTAACGACTGTTACCTCGCCACGCCTGGCTTCTTTGAATGAGGTAGCCGGTTTCGGTTTGAGCACCGGGTGCAAAGACAATACCTGGCATCGCCCGACTGTTGGCAAAGGCCGGCGGCGGGGGTCGCAACGCGCCATATGAAGCACTTCCATCGAGCACGATTCCAGCCTCGACCATAGGGCTTAGTCCCACGCTAAGGAGTAGGCCGAACGCCAAGCGCCTATTGTTCCTGGACTGCGACACTGCCGTCCTTGCCCCACTTGATGACATATGTTTTCCCCGTCTTCTTCGATTTCACAGGGGACTTCCCGCGAGGAATCTTCTCACCGTCAATATAGACCTCATTGTTCAGAATCGTAATCCCTTCAAGCTGAACATTGGGGCCGATGGTGCCGGCGCTGTTGGTGACGACGGATGAACTGCCTCCGCTTTTCGTAACCACCGAGGAGTTTGTGGCGCCGTTGTTGGTCACGACTGACGCGCCTTTGTCGCCGGTTTGGACCTTGATGCCCAGACCGGGAAGGTCAACGGATACCTGCGCATGGGCCTGCATGATCAAGAGCCCGGCAGCAGCAACCAAGCATTTTCGAAATGCCATGAGGGGAATCCTTTGAGGGAGAGCGTCTCGCTGATAGCAAAAATAACGCGCAGAGAGGCGGATGGTTGACATGGGCATGTTAGTTGCAGCGCACCTTGATTTTCTGGCCGTTTCTGACAATGAGAACGATCGCGCCGCGAATACTGTCGTCGCCAATGCGCCCTGAAACATTGTCGACCGGTCGACAAGGCACCAATGGAATGCCATCCCGGCCAACGTTACTGAGATCGAGTTCATCGTTATTGCCCGTAGTTGCAAATGCTCGGGCCCGGGCACGATTGTCGCCACTCCCGTACGCGTCTTGAGCGCCCTGAACTATTGCGCCATAAGCAGGATCAGTTTGTTGCTGGTAGCTACGGGCGCGTGAGCGGCTATCGTAGGCACGTTCTTCCGCCGGTGCTCCGCCTCGGGGGGACAGAATTCCCGGCCCGTCGTCGATGATTGCGGGTGCTTCGTCGCGGTAGCCTGCTGCGCGGTCACGCTGGCTACGTGCACCTGAGCCAGACTGTGCAGGGGCTTTGTCCGGGCCGACAATGAGTTCTGCCAATTGGATTGGCTTAAACTCCCCCGCATTGGCCGTTTGTCCAACGGTCACCAGCAGGGGGGCTGTGAACACGATAGCAACAAATAAGGGCTTAACCACGTTTGGTCAGCTCCTTCTGAGGAAATTACCGGGTGACCGTAACGTCAATGTAGCTAGCGATCGCTGCCGGATTCAGTTGCCGATACTGGTTAACAATTTCATCCAGCGAACGGACGGGCAGCGGCGTCAGGTCACGGGCACCTCGAAGCGCATTGGGTATCAACAACTCACGGTCGGCACCGATGCAGGCAACGCGTTCCTTGCCGGCCTGATCGAAGCGGATTTTGAAACCGCCGCTGGGTAGGCGGATCGTACTGCCCGAGCGCAATGTGGGATTTCCAAAGAACTGGTTGGGGAAAATCCGTGCCACCTGTCGTGTGATGTCCTCGTAGTAACAGTACACCGTACCGTCGCCGCTCAATGAAAGCGACATGTTCAGGAAGTCCCCAACTTTGTAGCTGGGGCGGTCACCCTTGTCGCTGGACAAATTGACGCGGAATACCGACTGCGCTGGTGCGGCTGAGATCGCTTGAGGCGCCGGCGCTGGGGGTGCGCTCATGCTTGGTGCTGAACTCTTGGCGGGAGGCGTACTGGGAACGTAGGCCAGTTGATTCTGGACGTCGTCGAGGAGACTCGCGTACAAGTCGAAATTGATGCGACCGTCGGCAACCAAATTGTTCTGAGCCTGGTATTCGAGAATGGCATCTTTGAGCGTGTCGTTCATCCGGCCATCAATAGGGCCCTTGTAACGCTGCATGCTGCCGCCGAGTTTTCGCTGAATGAATGTGATGCGCTCGCTTTCCTTGAGCGTATCGAATGTCTCAAGTGCCTGCTCGCGAATGACGGGGTTGGTGATATCCGCGTCAAGGCAGCGCCAATAGGGAACCTGGGTGAACTTACCCAGCGTTTCAATCATGCCGAGTTCAAGCAGGGTTCTGGTTGTTGCACCGAGACCTTCGGAGCGACTGAAGTCGAGGTTGAACGAGAAGCCGATTTTTCCGAGCTTGCCGCCTGCTTCCGCAGATTTTCCCTGCTTCATGATGACCATAGTGTTGGCCGTGCTGGTCTGAGGCAGGATCTTGCGGGTGGCTGCATCGCCAATGCTCATGTCCATGCTGATCAGGTCGTAGGACATATCGGCCGACAGACCGAAGTCGAAAAACGATGCTGCCAAGCCGAAGCCGCTGTTTTTCCGGATGGCGTTGTCGTCCATCTGTGTAATGGATCCCCGGATGTAGTAATCGGGAATCTTCAGCATATTCATGCCTTTGGTGTCGAACAGTCTGGCGAGGTCATCGCCGCCGCCGTGAAAGTCGATGAACTCGAAGGCATTGCTCTTGACCGTCATTTTCGCGATGGCCGTGATCAGCATTTCCTTGGTGCCGGTACGCACCTTGCCGGTCTCGTCCGGTATCCCCGTAGACGTGATCACGATGCCATTTTTTCCGTACGCAAGGAACAGCTCATCCATGCATCGCAGTGCCTGATTGAAGTTGGTGATGGTCTTGATCGCCGGCGTTTTGGGGGCAGAAGACGTGGACACCGTGGCCGCTGGGTCATTCCAGCGGCCGAATTCGCTTTGAGCGGCAGCAACGCTGCAGAACACTGCCAGCGGGAGCGCGGCGAGACGAGTGAGTTTGGACATGGTCAGCCCTTGTATTTGATGATTACGTTCGAGAGAGTTGCGAACCCGCTTCGTATGCTTACTAGATTATGTAGCCGCGAGAGAAAAGGCAATTGTTTTCCTCGGTGGAAAGACGATAGTTATGCGCTTGCTCCAAAAAACGCCCTTGCCTTCTAAATGGGCGTCTTTTTCGGGTTCACCGCAGTTTGTCGCCGAGTGCTACTACAGTTAAGTACCACGTCAGGCTTAGGAAACAATCTTCTCTGGTGTCTGCACTCTGTGTTGAATTCCTTGTGTGCATAATCAGAGTATTCAGTGGGTCAGAGCACACCTGACCAGGGCAGCCATTTATCGGCTGCTCTGACGCACATTGTTGATCGACCGCGTATAGAGTTTTGCCAGCACCTTGATCGCCGCATCCCCCGGGTACTGCTGCTCGAATACGCTGATTTGCTGGGTAACCCGCTCGTATTCCCCCAGTTTGTACAAGCCGGCCAAAAAATACACTTCGGGGTTGCGGTCATTTGCATCCGCTGTTGCCCGCAGTTCCTGATACGACTTCTCCAGCGAGCTCAGTTCGTCGGGTTGCGTGACTGCCCTCAAACGAACCATCCCGGCCTTGCCGGTGCTGTCAGACGCAGGGGTATGGGCCATCATTTGGGCTACTTTGGCGGGAAGTTGCTTGGCTTCCAGTTGGGGTTTGCCATTGACGGCCGTGCTTTCAGTGTTACCGGCGAGAATCGCACCGGGGCCAGTCCAGGTCTCCTGACGGCTGCTACGGGTGTAAATCATGTTCAACTTTGCCGTCTTGCCCAGCTCGACCCGGTCACCTTCGAGCAGGCGGGTGAAGGCTTCCAGTTTGGTGGGCTTACCCTGGACTTTGACCGAAACATCGCCTTCCACCGAGAGCACCATGGCTGAGGGCGCTTGCGCATAGGCGAAAATGCTCAGGCCGGCGAGGAGTGCGGTGAGGAGGAAACGGAAAATGTTCTCGACTTTCATGACTGATCCCCAATGCTGACAACTTCCCGGACATCCACCGGCTGGGCGCGGCCCTTGACGCTGATGGTCGAGGCGCGACCGAGGATGAAACCGGGTCCTGCAGAATTCAACGTATCCTGACTGGCGAGGATGACACATCCGACTGTTTTCGTCATGCCTTCAAGCCGTGACGCGAGGTTAACGCTGTCGCCGATAGCCGTGTACTCCATGCGCTGTGCCGTGCCGATGTTGCCGGCAACAGCAAGCCCGGTATGTACCCCGATGCCGATGCCGAACTCCGGCAGCCGGCGGTCGGCGAAGCGATCGTGCATCCAGTGCCGGAAGTCGTTGGCAACGTCACGCAGACGGATCGCCGCCCGCAGGGCGCGTCGGGCGTGGTCGTCCGTTTTCAGCGGCACGCCGAATTCCGCCATGATCGCATCACCGATGAACTTGTCGATGCAGGCTCCCTCTTCCGCCAGCACGGCGCAGGCGCGTCCGAAATAGTTGTTGAGCATTTCAACGACCTCCTCGGGACTGAGTTGTTCGCTGATCGTCGTGAAATTGCGGATGTCGGTGAACAGCACCGTCATTTCGCGCGACTCACCGCCGAGGCGTGGCAACTCGCCGGAGCCGATCAGGGCATCGACGACCTGCGGTTCGACATAGCGGGAGAACATATTGCGCAGTCGGTCACGTTCGCGTTCGCCGTGGCTGAATCGCCAGCCGTAAATGCCGGTGAAGGCCAGCAGCGCGGTCAGTTGCAGGTGAGCGGTTGGCATCTGCAGCCCCTTGAGCGCCGACAGATAGCCGAACATGGCGGCTGTGATGATGACGGCGAGCAGCGGCAGCAGGCCGGCCAGTGGCCGCAGCCGCCACCAGAGCAGGCTGGCGGCGAGTGCCAGCGCGGCAGCGAGTCCAAGTCGACCCGCCGCCGGGAAATCGTCAACAAAATGGCCGCCCAGCAGGGCTTCGACAGTTTGCGCCTGGATCTCGGCACCGATCATCAGCGGTGTCTGGAAAAATCCACGGCCGTAGGGGGTGAGGTGGGCGTCGTTCATGCCGCTGTAGCTGGCGCCGAGAACGACTACCTTGCCTTTGACGGACTGAACAGCTGGGTTGCTCAGTGCATCCGGCGCAAGTGCATCGCGCATCGACAGCGATGGCACCGTGCCGGGCGGGCCGGCAAAGGCCAGGGTCAGGCGCTGGCCAGCACGGATGGTCCGGCCGCCGAACTGCCATTGATTGGCGGCCGGCGATTGGCCGCTGGCATGGACAGCGAGCAGGAAGGGGAGCGACAGCAGGCGCGTATCGTCAGCCTTTAGTTGCAGCGGCGGATTCGGGTAGATGCTACGCAGCGTGCCGTCGTTGTCGGGGATGACATCGGCGGCGCCAATGAAGCGCTGGGTGTCGAAGTCAGGGAGCGACATCAGGTAACTTTGCGCCGGCAGCAGGGTCTCTTCGGCGGTTTGCATGCCGGCGAGTACCAGCTTGCCGGTGGCGAGTTCCTGGCGGAAGTTGAGGTCAAAGCTGCGGGCCGCGGCACTGCTGGCGCCGCCGAGGCGGGCGAACCATTCTTCCGGGCTGGCGCTGAAGAGGAAGTCGAGTCCGATGACCGTGGCGCCGGCCTCGCGTAGCGTGCGCGTTGCCTGTGCGTAGCGCGGGCCCCAGAAGAGCAGCGGCTCGTTCGGATAGGCGCTGAGCGTCGCCTCATCCACCTTGACCAGCACGACATGCTCGACCGGGTGGCGCTGGCCGGCATTGCGCAGCCAAAGGTCACTATAGAAGCGTTCGGCACCGTCGAGCAGGCCTTTTTGCCACAGGGTTTCGCTGATCAGCAGCGCGATCAGTGCAATCAGCAGGGCGCGCAGCAGACGGCGGGGGGCGCCGGCCGGTCTGTGGGGCATGTGCGAAGTCTTCTCCATCCTTGCTCAGTCCGTGGTCGGGTCGAGTAAAATTGCGCGTTTTGATATCCCGCTTATCTTCGGAAAGGTTACACGCTATGGCCGGACACTCCAAATGGGCCAATATTCAGCATCGCAAGGGTCGTCAGGACGAAAAGCGCGGTGCGGCATTCTCCAAGATTGCCAAGGAAATCACCGTTGCTGCCAAGATGGGCGGCGGTGATCCAGGTTTTAACCCCCGCCTGCGGGTTGCCGTCGACAAGGCCAAGGCCGTCAACATGCCGAAGGACAAGATCGACACCGCGATCAAGAAGGGTACCGGTGAGCTTGAGGGCGTCGATTACGTTGAGGTGCGTTACGAAGGCTACGGCATCGGTGGTGCGGCGATCATGGTCGACTGTCTGACCGACAACAAGACCCGTACCGTTGCCGAAGTGCGCCATGCCTTCTCGAAGCATGGCGGCAACATGGGGACCGATGGTTGCGTGGCCTTCCAGTTCAAGCATTGCGGCCAGATGATCTTCGCGCCGGGTACCGACGAGGCGGCATTGATGGATGCGGCGATCGAGGCCGGTGCCGAAGATGTTGCGACCAACGATGATGGCTCGATCGAAGTCATCACCGGTCCGGCCGACTTCATCACCGTCAAGGATGCGCTCGAGGCCGCCGGCTTTGCGCCCGAGTTTTCGGAAGTGACGATGAAGCCCGAGGGCGAAAACGTCTTTAGCGGTGACGATGCCACGAAGATGCAGAAGTTGCTCGACGCGCTGGAAGGCCTGGACGATGTCCAGGAAATCTACACCACGGCGGTTATCGAGGAGTAGTCGTCATTTCACGGGTGCTGCCGGTCATCATCGATATCGAAGCGTCGGGATTCGGGCGCGGCAGCTATCCGATCGAGATCGGCTACCACATGCCGGACGGCCGTTCGTGGTGCACGCTGGTGCATCCCGAGGATGACTGGACGCATTGGGATCCCGCTGCAGAAGCGGTGCATGGCATCGCGCGCGACTTGCTGTTCAAGCACGGCCGGTCGCCGGCGGAGATCTGTGTTGCGCTCAATTCCGAACTGCGCGGCCAGTCGGTCTATTGCGATGCCTGGGCGTATGACTACGTCTGGCTCAGCCGTCTTTATGACGCAGCCAGTCTACCGATGACCTTCAGGTTGAAGGATTTGCGCGAACTGCTTGGCGAATGCGAACAGCGCCACTGGCATCAAACGCGTGCTCTCGTCGAGCAACGGCTGCAGTTACAGCGTCATCGGGCCAGCGGCGATGCGCGAACGCTTTTCGAGACACTGGGTGCTGCCCGTAACCGTTGCTGCGACGACTGCGACGGCTAGGCATGCAGCGTTTTTACCCCCTGCTGTTCGTCTTTCTGTGGAGCACCGGCTTCATCGGCGCCAAATATGGCTTGCCGTACGCCGAGCCACTGTCCTTCCTGCTCACCCGCTATGGCCTGGTGATTGCGTTGATGCTGGTGATCGCTTTCATCACCCGGGCGCCGTGGCCGGCATCGCCGCGGCAGTGGCTGCACATCGCAGTATCCGGAATTCTCGTTCACGCCTTCTACCTCGGCGGTGTGTTCGTTGCCATCAAACATGGCTTGTCGGCGGGCATCACGGCGTTGATCGTTGGCATGCAACCGCTGTTGACCGGCGTCGGTTCAGGCATGCTGCTGGGTGAGCCGGTCAGCCGGCGGCAATGGCTGGGACTGGGGCTGGGCTTCGTCGGTGTCGGCTTGGTGATGGCCGGCAAGATGGGCGACATGGCGCTCGGGCCGATGCTGATCCCGGCGCTCGTTGCGCTGCTCGGCATTACCGGTGGCACCCTGTATCAGAAACGCTTCTGTGCCAGCTTTGATTTGCGCACCGGTTCGGTGATCCAGTTTGTGCCCACCGCGCTGGTGACGGCAGTGGCCGTGGCGCTGTTTGAGGACTATCGAATTGAATGGACCGGAAACTTCATCTTTGCCCTCGGCTGGCTGGTGCTGGTGTTGTCGATCGGTGCCATCAGCCTGCTCAACCTGTTGATCCGCAGCGGCAGCGCGGTGAATGTCGCCAGCCTCTTTTACCTGACGCCACCGACCACAGCGCTGATTGCCTTTGCCGTTTTTGGCGAGAAATTGGCGTTCACCGCAGCAGTCGGCATGGTCGTCGCTGTGGCCGGCGTCTACCTCGTGGCAAGGCCGGCCCGATGAGTGCGGTCCGTATCCTCGGCATCGATCCGGGTCTGCGGGTGACGGGCTTTGGCGTCATCGAAAAACACGGCAACCAGTTGCATTACGTCGCCAGCGGCTGCATCAAGTCGAATGATCGGGAAGCGTTGCCGACCCGCCTCGGTACCCTGTTTGCCGGGATCAGTGAGGTGATCGCCACCTATCGCCCCGATCAGGCGGCGGTCGAGATCGTCTTCGTCAACGTCAATCCGCAATCGACGCTGCTGCTCGGGCAGGCGCGCGGGGCGGCGATGACGGCGCTGGTGCACGGCGGTTTGAGTGTCGCCGAATACACCGCCTTGCAGGTCAAACAGGCTGTTGTCGGGCATGGCAAGGCCGCCAAGCAGCAGGTTCAGGACATGGTGGTTCGTCTGCTCAAGCTCGAAGGCGCGCCTTCGTCCGATGCGGCTGATGCACTGGCCTGCGCCATTTGCCATGCCCATGGCGGGCAGGGGCTGGGGGCGATGGCGACGGCAGGGTATCGCGTTCGTGGCGGCCGCCTGATACGATGACGACCTGTTTGAACATACAGTATTCGGAACCCTCATGATCGGAAGACTCACCGGCTCGCTGGCCGAGAAAAACCCGCCGCAGATCGTCCTCGATGTCGGTGGTGTCGGCTATGAGCTCGATGTGCCGATGAGCACCTTCTACAACCTGCCGTCCGCGGGCGAACGGGTGACGCTGCTGACGCATTTTGCCGTCCGCGAGGACGGCCACTACCTGTACGGCTTCCTGAGCGAGGCCGAGCGTTTCGCCTTCCGTCAGCTGCTGAAGATCTCCGGCATCGGCGCCCGCACCGCGCTGTCGGTGCTGTCCGGACTGTCGGTCGGTGACCTCGCCGCAGCCGTTGCGCAGCAGGAGGTCGGGCGTCTGATCAAGGTGCCGGGCATCGGCAAGAAGACGGCCGAACGGCTGTTGCTCGAACTCAAGGGCAAGCTGGCCCACACCACCGGCGTGTCGCTGGCGGCCGCCGTCGATGATGCCCGCCAGGACATCCTCAACGCCTTGCTGGCGCTGGGCTACAACGACAAGGAAGCGACCGCGGCGCTCAAGCAGTTGCCGGCCGATGTCGGGACGTCGGATGGCATCCGGCAGGCGCTCAAGCTGCTTTCCAAGGTTTGACGGGGCGGGCATGCGTATCCGGGGCAGCGATTGATGTTCAGCGAAAGCGATCCCAAGCGGCTGGCGCAGATCGCCCTCGTGGTGCTGCTGATCATCGGCTGCATCGCGGTGCTGCTGCCCTTCATCGGCGCCGTGCTCTTCGCCTTCGTCGTCTGGGTCTGTACCTGGAAACTCTACGCCGAACAGCTGCTGCCGCGTCTTGGTGGCCGCAACATCCTTGGCGCGACACTGATGACCACGCTCTTCGTTCTCGTCCTGCTGGTGCCGACCATCTTCCTCGCAGCCTCACTCGCCAACAATGCCGACAAACTATTCGATCTGGCCCGCCCCTACATCGAGCAGGGGCTGCCGCAACATCCGCCCGCCTGGCTGAGTGGCATGCCATTGTTCGGTAGCGAAATCGAAGCTTTCTGGCACCGTATCGCCAGCAACCGCGAGGAGTTGAATGCCCTGCTCCGGCAGATGATCATCCCGGCCCGGCAATTCCTGCTGGCGCTCGGCGGCATCGCTGCCAACGGCCTGCTGCAACTGGTGCTGGCGCTGTTCGTGATGTTCTTTCTCTATCGCGACGGTGAAAAACTGGCCAATGCGCTGTACATCGGCGCCCGCAAGCTGGGTGGTGAGCTGGGTGAGCACATGCTCGACAAGGCCCGTGGCACCGTGCTCGGCGTCATGCTCGGCATCGTCGGCACGGCGGCTGCGCAGGGAACGGTGGCGATGCTTGGCTTCCTGATTGCCGGGGTGCCGGCCGCCGTTCTGCTTGGCTTTGCGACATTTTTCCTGTCGATGATCCCGATCGGGCCGCCGCTGATCTGGGGCGGCGCCGCTGCCTGGCTTTATGGCGAGGGGCAGACCGCTTGGGCGATTTTCATCGTCCTCTACGGCCTGTTCGTCATCAGCAGCATCGACAATTTCCTGAAGCCGGTGCTGATGGCGCGCGGGGCGGGTGTTTCCATCCTGCTGATCGCCCTCGGCGTGCTTGGCGGCGTGCTGGTCTTCGGCTTTATCGGCATCTTTTTGGGGCCGGTGCTGCTTGCCCTGGGGCACATGTTGTTTGCGCGCTGGGCGCGGGAGGAGGTTGCCTCATGATCGAAACCGACAAACTCGGCGCCGCGCCATCAGCTGCGGTCGACCGGATAATTGCGCCAAATTCGAAATCGGCGCAGGAAGAGGCACTTGAGCGGGCGCTACGCCCCAAACGGCTTGCCGATTACACCGGCCAGGTGAAGATTCGCGAGCAGCTGGAGATTTTCATCCAGGCTGCCAAAAAACGCGGCGAATCACTCGACCACGTCCTGCTCTTCGGCCCGCCGGGTCTGGGCAAAACGACGCTGGCGCACATCGTCGCCGCCGAAATGGGCGTCAACCTGCGCCAGACTTCCGGCCCGGTGCTGGAGCGCGCTGGCGACCTGGCCGCGATCCTGACCAACCTCGAGCCGCACGACGTGCTGTTCATCGACGAAATCCACCGCCTCAGCCCGGTAGTTGAGGAGATCCTCTATCCGGCGCTGGAGGATTTCCAGATTGACATCATGATCGGCGAGGGGCCGGCAGCGCGCTCAGTCAAGCTCGATCTGCCGCCGTTCACGCTGGTCGGCGCAACGACCCGTGCCGGCATGCTGACCAATCCGCTGCGCGACCGCTTCGGCATCGTCGCCCGGCTGGAGTTTTACAACGCGCAGGAATTGCAGAGCATCGTCAGCCGCTCGGCCAGCCTGCTCAACGCGCCCATCGACGCGGATGGCGCGCTCGAAATCGCCAGACGTTCTCGCGGCACACCGCGGATTGCCAACCGCCTGCTGCGGCGTGTCCGCGACTATGCCGAAGTCAAGGCCAACGGCGACATCACGCGAACGGTCGCCGACAAGGCGCTTCACATGCTCGATGTCGATCCGGCCGGTCTCGATCTGATGGATCGCAAGCTGCTGAGCGCCGTCATCGACAAGTTCGGCGGCGGCCCGGTCGGTGTCGACAATCTCGCTGCCGCCATTGGCGAGGCCCGTGACACCATCGAGGATGTGCTGGAACCCTATCTGATCCAGCAGGGCTACCTCCAGCGCACCCTGCGCGGCCGCATTGCCACGCCGGCGATCTATCGCCATCTGGGATTGGCCGAGCCGGCCAGCGCCGCCGTCCGCGATCTGCTCGACAACTGAGCTGTCGGGTGGGCGGATTTTTCCGTTCGCCGTCAGCCGCCATCGGGCATGATGCGTTGATACGGAAACCCTACGGAGTCCTGCCCATGAAACGCCCCCTGATTGCTGCCGCACTGGCCCTGAGCACGGCGGCAGCCCAAGCCTTTTGCGGTTTCTATGTCGGCAAGGCCGATGCCCAGCTTTTCAACGAAGCCTCGCAGGTGATTGTTGTCCGCGACGGCGACAAGACCGTGGTCAGCATGCTCAACGACTATCAGGGCGAATTGAAGGAATTCGCCGTCGTCGTGCCAGTGCCAAGCGTGCTGCAGAAGGGCCAGATCAATGTCGGCGACAAGAAGATTTTCGATCGCCTCGATGCCTATTCGGCGCCGCGTCTGGCCGAGTATTACGATCCCAACCCCTGCGAGCGACGCACCTACGAAATGCGCAAGGACGCCGTCGCCATGTCAGCCCCGATGCCGGCCGCCGCTGCGCCGCAATCCTCGAAGGCGCTGGGGGTGACGGTCGAGGCCAGCTATACCGTCGGCGAATACGACATCGTGATTCTATCGGCAACGCAGTCCGATGGTCTCGAAACCTGGCTCAAGCAGAGCGGCTACCGGATTCCTGCCAATTCGGCGCGGGCGCTGACGCCCTACATCCGGCAGAACATGAAGTTCTTTGTCGCCAGGGTCAATCTCGCCGAGCAGGCCAAGACCGGCTTCCAGATGCTGCGCCCGCTGCAGTTCGCCTACGAATCCGAAAAATTCATGCTGCCGATCCGCCTCGGCATGGCCAACGCCAAAGGGCCGCAGGATCTAATCGCCTACATGCTGACACGCAACGGCCGTGTCGAAACCAGCAACTACCGCACGATCAAGCTGCCGGCGAACATGGATCTGCCAGTCTTCCTCAAGCAGGGAGACGAATTCCGCAATTTCTACAAGGCGATGTTCGGCGAACAGGCGAAAAAGGAAGGTCTTCGGGCGGTGTTCACCGAGTATTTCTGGGACATGAGTTGGTGTGACCCCTGCGCCGCCGATCCGCTGTCGCCAGATGAACTGCGCAAAGCGGGCGTTTTCTGGGTCAATCGCAGCGACGCCGATGCGCCGCAACCGGTACCCCTGCCCGGCCGCCCCGGCATCCTGCCGCGGCCGATGCCGCCCATGGGCGGCGGCGCCCAGCCGGTGATGCTCACCCGCCTGCATGTCCGCTACACGCCGGAGACCTTTCCTGAAGACCTGATGTTCCAGGAAACCAAAGACCGCCAGAATTTCCAGACCCGCTATGTCTTGCGGCATCCGGCCAAGGTTGAACCCGAGGCCTGCGCCGAGGCTAAGCCGTATCTGGAAGGGGTGCGCAAAAGACAGGAGCAGGAGGCGCAACAGCTGGCGACGCTGACCGGCGGCGACATCAACGCCATTCGCAAGAAGATGGTCCTGCCGCCGGCACCGCCGCAAAAGCCATGGTGGGATGGACTGTGGGGTAACGGCAAGTAAGAGCTTCAGCTGCGGTCAACGCGGATGGATGCCCGATTTTTCCAAATCGCTTTTCAGGCGGCATTGCTGACGCTTGGCGTTCTGCTGCGTGACTTCAGTCTGCTGCCGGCACAGATGGCGCTGTGCCTGGTGGCGGCCAGCTTGACGCAAGCCTTCTGGATTCGGCGTCTCAACCTGCACGGCGTTGGTTATCTCAGCCCGCTGATTACCGGCTTCGGGCTGTCGCTGCTACTGCGTGCCGATAGCCTGTGGTTGCATCCCTTGGTGGCGATGCTGGCGATCAGCGGCAAATTCCTGCTTCGGATTCGTGGCAAGCATCTCTTCAATCCCGCCAATTTCGGGGTCGGCTTGGCGCTGATCCTTCTCCCCGGCGCCTGGGTTTCTCCGGGCCAGTGGGGGAATGATCTGGGGATTGCCGTCTGGCTTGTGGCGCTGGGGGCGACGGTCGCAACCCGTGCCCATCGCGATGATGCCGCCTGGCTCTTTTTGGGCGTCTTTCTCGGGTTGACCGCAGCACGTCTGTTTCTGCTCGGCTACCCGTTGGAGCGCGCCTGGGAAATCTGGTCACATCAGGCCTTGAACGGCGCCCTGCTCCTCTTTGCCTTTTTCATGATTTCCGATCCGATGACCCTGCCGGATCGCCCGGCTGCGCGGCGGATGCACGTTGTTCTCGTGGCGCTGGCCGCCTTCATCTGGCAGTTCGTCCTCTATCGCCCTATTGGCGCCCTCTGGGCATTGCTGCTGCTGGCACCCCTGGTGCCGCTGTGGGATGCGATCTGGCCGGGAAAACGCCACAACTGGCATGGAAACAGACCGTTACAGAATAATGTTGCGATGCAAGGTAAAATTGCCGGATGAAATATGAGCCGAAGCCCAATGCCTTCACCATTCCGGTCCGCGTTTACTACGAGGACACCGATGCCGGTGGAGTGGTTTACTACGCCAATTACCTGAGATTTTTCGAACGTTGCCGGACCGAGTGGATGCGCTTTGCCGGCCACGACCAGTCGGCGCTGGCCAGCGAGGCCGGTATCGGCTTCGTTGCGCGCAAGGCCAGTTGCGAGTATCTCCGGCCGGCGCGGCTCGATGATCAACTGACCGTCGGCCTTGAAGTCGAAAAGCTCACCCGTGTCCGCGTGATCTTTCGCCAGCACGTGCGCCGCGGCGATGACGAACTGGTCACCGGTACCGTCGAGATCGCCTGCGTCGACATGGCGACGATGAAACCTGCCCCCATCCCCGATTTTCTGTATGCCAAGCTGGAAGCGCTGAAATGAACGTCACCCAGGATCTCTCCATCCTTCACCTCATCCTGCAGGCCAGTGCGGTCGTCCAGGTCGTCATGGCCATTCTGGTCGGTGTTTCGCTGATGTCCTGGTACTACATCTTCATGAAGCTGTTCGCGGTGAAGCAGGCGCGGCAGAAGACCGAGACCTTCGAGCGCGATTTCTGGTCCGGCGGCAATCTCAACAATCTCTACAACAGCGCTGTGAATGACCGCCATCATGCCGGTTCGATGGAGCGCATTTTCGAAGCCGGCTTCCGCGAGTTCACCAAGCTCAAGGGGCAGGCCAATCTCGATCCGAAGGACATCGTCGACGGTGCCCGCCGCGCCATGCGCGCCACCTATCAGCGCGAAATGGATGCCCTCGAGTCGCATCTCGCCTTCCTTGCCTCGGTCGGTTCGGTTTCCCCGTACATCGGTCTGTTCGGCACCGTCTGGGGCATCATGCATGCCTTCCGCGGCCTCTCCAATGTTGGTCAGGCAACGCTGGCCTCAGTGGCGCCTGGCATTGCCGAAGCATTGGTCGCCACGGCCATCGGCCTCTTCGCGGCGATTCCGGCCGTGCTCGCCTACAACCGCTTCTCGCACGATATCGACCGCCTTGCCGTGCGTTACGAGAGCTTCATGGAAGAATTCTCGAACATCATTCAGCGGCAGATGCGCTAAGGAAGCGGTCCGGCCATGCGTCAGCGCAAACTGAAAAACGAAATCAACGTCGTGCCCTACATCGACGTGATGCTGGTCCTGCTCGTCATTTTCATGGTGGCAACGCCGATGATGACCACCGGCTCGGTCGATCTCCCGTCGTCGGGCACGGCCCCGCAAAAGCCGGACAAGTACCTGAAGGTGCAGGTCGAGAAGGACGGCACGCTGTCGGTCTTTGACACCAACGGCAAGGAAACCAAAGTCAAGGGGCTGAAGAGCCTCAAGGATACGCTGCTGCCGCTCAAGGGCGATAACGACAAGATGCCGGTGCTGGTCGCCGGCGACAAGGAAACGCAGTACAAGAACGTCATCGAGGTGCTCGATGAGGTGAAGAAAATGCGCTTCGAGCGCGTGGCGCTGGAAACCAGCAGCAAGTAGGCATGATCCTCGAACGCCCCGAAGAACCCGGCAAGAAGTACGCACTGGCACTGACCGTGCTGGTGCACCTCATGCTGGTTTCCTTCCTGTTCTTTGGTGTGCAGTGGAAGCGCAGCAAGCCGGAGGTGTACGATGTCGAGTTGTGGGCGCCGATCCCGCAGCCGGCGCAGTACGTGCCAACGCCGCCACCTCCTCCGCCGCCGGAACCGGAGGTGAAGCCGCTGCCCAAGGTCGAGCCGAAACCGGAAATCAAGGTCGAGCCGCCGCTGAAAAAGCCGGAGATCGTGGTCAAGGAAGAAAAGAAGAAGCCCGAGCCACCGAAGCCCGAGCCGAAACCTGAACCTAAAAAACCCGAACCCAAACCGGAACCGAAGAAACCTGAACCCAAGCCCGAGCCCAAAAAGCCGGAGCCGCCGAAGTTCGATTTCAGCAAGGAACTCGCCAGCGAAACCTCGCAGCTCAAAACCTCGGCGCGCAACGCCGCCAGTGCCCAGCAGATGGCCAACGCCGCGGCGGCCGAAGCCGAGCAGCGGGCCGCATCGAACAAGCGGGGCATGGCCGACTACGCGGGCAAGATCCGCGGCAAGGTGCGCGGCAATATCGTTCTGCCGCCGAGTATCCAGGGCAATCCCGAGGCGGTCTTCAAGGTCAGCCAGCTACCGAGCGGTGAAGTGCTGTCCGTCAAGCTGGAACGCTCCAGCGGCAACCCGGCGCTGGATACGGCCATCGAGCGGGCCATCCTCAAATCTTCGCCCTTGCCCAAGCCGGACGATCCCTCGCTGTTCCAGCGCGAGTTGACCATCAAGTACAAGCCGTTTGAAGAGTAAAATCGCGCGAACCTTCTGAAAATGAACGCAATGTCCCGAATTTCCCGTCGCCTTTTTCTGGCTTTTTCCATGTTGACCGTGGGTCTGGCCCAGGCGCAGCTGTCGATCGAGATTACCGGCGCCGGCGCCAACCGGATTCCGGTGGCGATTGCCGATTTTTCCGGTGATGCCACGGCAGCGCGTATCGTCAGCGGCACCGTGCGCGCCGACTTGGAGCGCAGCGGCCTGTTCCGCCTGGTCGATCCGGCCGGCGCCGTGCTCGATGAAAACTCGCCGGTCAATCATGCCGACTGGAAAGGCCGCGGTGCCGATGCGCTGGCAGCCGGCAGCGTCGGCCGGGCACCGGATGGGCGGATGGAGGCGCGTTTCCGCGTCTACGACACGCAAAAGGCGGTTTCCTTGGGGGGCGCTGCCTACATTACCGGCAATGACCAGTTGCGTGCGGCCGGGCATCGCATTGCCGACTACATCTACGAAAAACTGACCGGTGAAAAGGGCGTCTTCTCGACGCGCATCGCCTATGTCGTCAAGTCGCGTGGCCAGTACCTGCTGCAGATCGCCGATGCCGATGGTCAGGGCGCGGCGACGGCACTGACTTCGGTCGAGCCGATCATTTCACCGGCTTGGTCGCCCGACGGCAGCAAGCTCGCCTACGTGTCCTTCGAGAAAAAGAAGCCGGTGATCTACGTGCATTCCATCGCCACCGGCCAGCGCCACATCGTTGCCAACTTCAAGGGTTCGAACTCGGCGCCGGCTTGGTCGCCGGACGGCCGTCGCCTGGCCATCGTGCTCTCCAAGGACGGCAATTCGCAAATTTACTCAGTTGATGCCAATGGCAATGGCCTGCAGCGCCTCAGCCAGTCCGGCGGCATCGACACCGAACCGCGCTATTCAGCGGACGGCAGCAGCATCTATTTCACCTCCGACCGCGGCGGCAGCCCGCAGATCTATCAGGTCAGCGCGTCAGGTGGCGACGCCCGTCGCGTCACCTTTGAAGGCAGCTACAACGTCTCGCCGCGGCCGTCGCCGGACGGCAAGAGCCTGGCCTTTATCAGCCGCCGTGAAGGGCGTTTTCAGCTGGCGGTGATGGACATTGCCAGCCGCCAGGTACAGGTGCTGACCGATTCGAACAAGGACGAATCCCCGAGTTTCGCCCCGAATAGCCGCATGATCCTGATCGCCACCGAAGTCGGCGGTCGCGGCGTCCTTTCCGCTGTTTCCAGCGATGGCAGGATCAAGCAACGCCTCACCGTGGCCGCCGGCGATGTCCGCGAGCCGGCCTGGGGTCCTTACGCTCAATAATTCCATCCGGAGAACTTTGTGAAAAAACTGCTTATCCCTGCCCTGCTGTCGGCGCTGATCGTCGGCTGTTCCACCACCCCGCTGCCTGATGATGCCAACGGCGCGCCGGTCGAATCCCGTTCCGGATCCACGGGCGGCGGTAGTGGCGTGGCGCCGGTTGTCGCCGGCGGCATCGATGCCAGCGGCCTGCCGCGTGAATTGACCGATCCGAAGAGCGTGTTGTCCAAGCGCAGCATCTATTTCGATCTCGACAAGTACGACGTCAAGGACGAATACAAGGATCTGGTTGCTGCACACGCCAAGTTCCTCGTCGCCAACCGCAGCTACAAGATGCTGATCCAGGGCAACACCGACGAGCGCGGCAGCCGTGAATACAACCTGTCGCTCGGCCAGAAGCGTGCGGAATCCGTGAAGCGTTCGCTGGTGCTGCTCGGCGCCAAGGAAGAGCAGCTGGAGTCCGTCAGCCTCGGCGAAGAAAAGCCGAAGAATGACGGCCATGACGAGACCGCCTGGGCGGAAAACCGTCGTGCCGACATGCTCTACAAGGCTGCTGACGGCCGCGGCGAGTTCTAAGCCATGCGCCTGCTGCGAATTGCTGCTTTCCTGATGGCCGGTCTGGCTGCTGCGGCAGCCCGCGCTGGGATGTTCGACGACGACGAGGCCCGTCGGCAGATTGCCGACCACCGGATCAAGACGGAGGCACGATTCGACCAGCAGGCCAAGGCACAGCTGGATCTGGCCAGCCAGATCCAGCGCCAGAGCGAGGAAATTGCCCGCCTGCGCGGCCAGATCGAAACGCTCAATTACGAGCTGGAAACCGCCAAGAAGCGCCAGCAGGACTTCTATCTCGACCTCGACACCCGACTGCGCAAGGTCGAGAGCGGTGCGATTTCGCCCGCCCCGACGGCTGCGGTGAACCCGGAAAATGGCCAAAAACCGGCATCGACCGTTGACCCGGCGCGGGAGAGCCAGGATTACGAGGCCGCGCTCAACCAGTTCAAGGCCGCGAAGTACAAGGAAGCAGCCGTCGCCTTTGGCGCGTTTGTCCAGAAATACCCGGACAGCCAGCTGGCGCCGAATGCCCAGTACTGGCTGGGCAATGCCTGGTACGCCCAGCGCGATTGCAAGAAGGCGATCGAGGCGCAAAGCATTGTCACCACCAAATATGTCGACAGCCCGAAGGCGGCCGATGCCTGGCTGGCGATTGCCACTTGCCAGCAGGAAATGAACAACCCGCTGGGCGCCAAACGCTCGCTGGAAACCATCATTGCCAAGTACCCGACGGCCCCCGCCGCCGAAACCGCACAGCAACGGCTGAAGAAGAAGTAATTGGCGCTGCGTCTCACCGAAATCTTCTTCTCCCTGCAGGGAGAAGCCTCACGGGTCGGCCTGCCAACGGTGTTCGTGCGCCTCACCGGCTGCCCTCTGCGCTGCACCTGGTGTGACACCACTTACAGCTTTACCGGCGGCGAGCCGGCGACCGTCGAGTCGATACTTGCCGAGGTGGCGAAATATCCGGCCCGGCAGGTCTGCGTTACCGGCGGCGAGCCGCTGGCGCAGAAGGAATGCCTGCCGCTGCTGGTTGCGCTCTGCGATGCCGGCTACGACGTGTCGCTGGAAACCTCCGGTGCGCTGGATATCGCTGACGTCGATCCGCGTGTCTCGCGGATCATGGATCTCAAGGCGCCGGATTCCGGCGAGTGCGCGAAGAACCGCTGGGAAAACCTGGCCCACCTGACGCCGCGCGACGAAATCAAGATCATCATCGCTTCCGACGCTGATTACCGCTGGGCCTGCGAGCAGATCCGCAGCCATCGCCTCGATACGCTGTGCCCGGTACTGCTCTCGCCGGCACAGGGTCAGTTCGAGGCCCGCGACCTCGCCGAACGCATCCTCGCCGACGGCCTTAATGTCCGCTTCCAGATGCAGTTGCACAAGCTGCTTTGGGGTAACATGAAAGGAAAATAGCGCCGGGGGAGACACCGCCATGACCGAGAATCGCCGCCACTACTCACGCATTCGTTTTCAGGCATCCGCCGCCCTGAGTCTGGCCGGTGGCGAAATCATCCCGGTCGAAGTGGCTGATCTCTCGCTCAAGGGCGCGCTGGTGCGTCCCGTCGCTGATCCGTACATTCAGGTCGGCAGTCATGGCCACCTGGCTATCCGCCTTGATGACGAAGATGCACGAATCGATATGGCCGTGACCGTAGTCCACCATCAGGGTGCGCTTTACGGCCTGGCCTGTACCGAAATCGACCTCGATAGCGTCACCCATCTACGTCGTCTGGTCGCGCTCAACCTGGGCGACGATGCGCTTGCCGAGCGTGAAGTGATGTTGCTGGCCGGTCATTGACCGGCAGCGCGATCGTTCAGATACCGAGATAGCGGTGCCAGATGCCGTGATCGGCATCTAGAGCACTTGAGCTTCCCTGCCAGACCACGGTGCCGCGCTCAATGATCGTGTGCCGATCGGCCAGCGCGATCAGTTTTTCGACGTATTTATCCACCACCAGCACGCTCTGCCCGGCACTGCGCAACTGCGCGAGGCAGGCCCAGATTTCGTCGCGGATCAGCGGCGCCAGACCTTCGGTGGCTTCGTCGAGAATGAGCAGGCGCGGGTTGGTCACCAGTGCCCGGCCGATGGCCAGCATCTGCTGTTCGCCGCCGGAAAGCTGGTTGCCGAGATTCTTCTTGCGCTCCAGCAGGCGCGGGAAAAGCTGATAAACGCGGGCGGGTGTCCACGGCGCGGCAACGCCGCGGCGGTTGGCGTAAAAGGCGACCAGATGCTCATCCACCGTCAGGTTGGGAAAGCACTGCCGGCCTTCCGGTACCAGCGCAATGCCCACGCGGCCGATACGATCCGGGCGCCAGCCGGCGATGTCCTCGCCGAGGAAACGGATGTGGCCGGCCTTCGCCGGCTCCAGACCGCACAGCGCGCGCAGCGTGGTTGTCTTGCCCATGCCGTTGCGGCCGAGCAGCGTTGCCGCCTCGCCTTCCTGCATGATCAGGTTGATGCCGAACAGCACCTGGCTAGGGCCATAGGCGACTTCGAGGCCGGAAATTTCGAGCAGCGGCGCGCTCACAGGTGGTCTCCGAGATAGGCACGGCGGACGCCCGCGTCATTCTTCACTTCTTCCGGCGTGCCGGTACAGACCAGTTCGCCATTGACCAGCACGGAGATGCGGTCGGCCAGCCGGAAGACGGCGGCCATGTCGTGTTCGACGAGCAGGATGGTGACGTGGCGGGCGAGGTGTTCGATCAGCTCGACCATGCGCGCCGATTCCTCCGGGCCGGTGCCGGCCATCGGTTCGTCGAGCAGCAAGAGCTGCGGCTTGGTCGCCAGCGCCATCGCCAGTTCGAGTGCCCGCTGTTCGCCGTGCGAGAGATTGCCGGCAAGGCTGGCTTTCTGGGTGCTCAGTCCGACCTGTTCAAGATGGCCGGCGGCCTCGTCGAAAAGTGAGGTTTCACTGCGAACCGGCCGCCAGAAACGGAAGCTGCTGCCGGCATCGGCGCGGCCCTGCACGGCCAGCGCGACGTTGTCGAGCGCTGACAGGCCGGGAAAGACGTTGGTGATCTGGTAGGAGCGGGCCATGCCGGCGCGGACGCGGGCGTGCATGGGCAGGCGGGTAACGTCGCGGCCGGCGAAATGGACGCTGCCGGAATCCGGCTGCAATGCGCCGGACACATGGTGGATGAAGGTGGTCTTGCCGGCGCCGTTGGGGCCGATCAGCGCGTGCACCTCGCCGGCATTGACGCTGAAATTGACCGCCTTCAGCGCGTCGACGGCGGCAAAGCGGCGGGAAAGCTGACGGACATCGAGCAGCGGGTCAGCCATGGCGCTTCCGGAACAGGGCGGCGACCCCCTTGGGGGCAAAGAGGACGATGGCCAGCAGGAGCAGACCGAGGATGATGTGCCAGTGTTCGGTGACGCCGACCAGACTTTCTTCCAGCAACAGCAGCACGACCGCGCCCACAACGCCGCCGTAGAGGTAGCCGACGCCGCCAATGATGACCATCACCAGCAAGGTGCCGGATTGCGTCCATTGCAGCAGGTTGGGGCTGGCCAGTCCGGTGAGGTTGGCGAGCAGCGCCCCGGCCAGCCCGGCAAAGGCGCCACCGAGCACGAAGGCCAGAAGGCGGTAGCGGAAGACCGGATAGCCAAGCGCCGCCATGCGCGTTTCGTTCTCGCGGATGGCCTGCAGCGTGCGCCCGAAGCGGGCGTCGGCGAGGCGCCCGAAAAGGAGCATGGCTGCGGTGAACGCGGAAAATGCCACAAAATAGAGTGTCTGGTCGTCGCTCATCGGGATGCCGGCAAACTGCATCCGGCCGTTCAGCGGCAGGCCGTCGTCACCGCCCCAGGAACGCGCCGAGACGAAGAGGTAATAGGCCATCTGCGCGAAGGCCAGCGTGATCATGATGAAATAGACGCCGCGCGTACGCAGGCTGATGGCGCCGACCACCAGCGCCAGCAAACCGGCCGCCGCCATGGCCGCCGGAAAGGCGATCAGTGCTTCGTTGATGCCCGCCTGCTGGCAGATTGCCGCCGCATAGGCACCGGCCCCGAGAAAGGCAGCGTGGCCAAGCGAGACCATGCCGCCGAAGCCGAGCACGAGGTTGAGGCTGGATGCGGCGAGCGCAAAGATCAGCACGCGGGTGGCGAAGCCGATGTAGAACTCTTGGCCGAAGGCCGTCAGCACGGTGGGCAGCGCCAGCAGTGCGATGCCGAAGGTGATCAGCGCGGGTTTTTGCCAGGAGGCGGCTTGGTAAAACGCCACTTACGCCCTCGCCGGGAAGAGGCCTTGCGGCTTGAAGAAGAGGATGGCGGCCATCAGCAGGTAGATCAGGATCGAGGCCAGCGCCGGTCCGAGAGTCGATGCCGCATCGGCCGGAAGTGCGGCACGCAGCAGTGTTGGCAACAGTGCCCGGCCGAGGGTGTCGACGGTGCCGACGATCAGCGCGCCGACCAGCGCGCCACGGATCGAGCCGATGCCGCCGATGATTATCACGACAAAGGCGAGGATAAGGATGCTCTCTCCCATGCCGACCTGCACCGCCAGCAGCGGCCCGAGCAGGCCGCCGGCCAGTGCGCAGAGCGCGGCACCGAAAACGAAGACGGCGGTGAACAGGGCGCGGACATTGATGCCTAGCGCCTCGGTCATTTCCCGGTTGGCAGCGCCGGCGCGCACCCACATGCCGACGCGGCTCTTGGCGACGAGCAGGTAGAGCAGGCCGCCAACGGCAAGGCCGAAGGCGATGATCACCAGCCGGTAGGCGGGGTAGAAGAAGGTGTCGCCGAACAGCGGCAGTTCGACCGGACCGGACAGGGCTTCCGGCGGGTTGAGCATCAGCGGTGCCGGTCCCCAGATCATCCGCACCGCCTCGTTGGCGATGAGGATCAGCGCAAAGGTCGCCAGCACCTGCGACAGGTGGTCGCGCTGGTAGAGACGGCGGAACAGTGAGAGTTCGAGCAGCAGCCCGAGAACCGCTGCACCGGCAACACCGGCGCCAAGGCCGATCCAGAACGAATCGGCGGCCTGCGCGGCGGCAGCGACAAAGTAAGCGCCCACCATGTAAAGCGATCCATGCGCGAGGTTGATGCAGTCCATGATGCCGAAAACGAGCGTCAGCCCGGCAGCAAGCAGGAAGAGCATCAAGCCGAATTGCAGGCCGTTGAGGGCCTGTTCGAGGATCAGTTGGGGCATGAACGCAGCAAAACTTGAGCAAGCATGACGGGATGAATCGGGGCGATATTGTAGAACCCCGCTGGCTCGCAATGTTCACTTTCGGCATAGTGCTGCCGCTGATTCAGGAGGTTATGGCTTTGGGATAATGTGCTTAAATGTCAAAATTGACAGCTGTTAGACCTTGTGATTTGATGTGCTTAATGTTCAGTTTCTGTCAGTAAAAAATGCCTAATTGCAGGCCAGTCCTTCCTTATCTGTTTGCCTGTGCGGTGCTTGGCTCCGCCGTCGCTCCTGCTTTCGGCAGCGAGGAGCTTGCGGATCTCCCATTGGAACAACTGGTGGCTCGCGAGGTGATTCCAGCGTCGCGGTTGGCACGGCAAGTCAGTGACTCGCCGTCGGCGGTGGCCATCGTCACTGCCGCCGATATTCGTGCCTATGGTTATCGTACGCTGGCGGAAGTGATCAACAGCATGCGGGGTTTGTTCACCACCTACGATTACCGTTATCAGTACATGGGTGGGCGCAGCTTTGGCGTTCCCGGCGATTACGCGGGGCGCATCATGTTGATGATCGATGGCTATGCTACTCAGGATAGCCTTTTCAACCAGGCCTACATTGATGAGTCGGGCTTGCTTGACCTCGATTTGGTGGAGCGTGTCGAGTACGTGCCGGGAACTGGTTCGGTCACTTACGGAAGCAATGCGATGCTGGGCATTATCAATGTCGTTACGCGTCGCGGGGGGGATATCAACGCCACCCGGGTTGCCGTCGATTTCGCCAGTCATGGCAGTTCTCGGCAGCGTGTCACGTTTGGCAAGCACTTTGAGAACGGTGTTGACGTCCTGCTATCGGCGTCGGCCCTCGATGTGAACGGCACCAATCGTTATTTCCCGGCCTACGACACGCCGGCCACCAACAATGGCGTGGCGGTTGGCCAGGATTGGGAGCGCAACAAGCGCCTCTTCGGCAAAGTCTCCTTCAACGGCTGGATGGTGGAGGGAGCCTATGTCGACCGCGACAAGGCGCTTCCGAGCAATCCAAACTACTGGACGACTTTCAACCGGCCTTTCACGATCGGTGATCAAAACGCTTTCCTGAATGCTCGTTATGAAACGGATCTGGGGCTGAACTTCCATTCGTTGTCGCGCATCTATTTTGGTCACTACCAGTACGACAGCTGGCGCGAGTTCACTGATGACAGTGATGGCGAAAAATATGGCCAAAGGCGCTTCACCGGGCAGTGGTGGGGGATTGATCAGAAGTTCGTTGGCAACTGGTTCCGCGATCACTCGATCGTATTTGGCTTGGAGTATCGCCATGATTTTCGCCAGCACTTCCAGTGGCGGTATTTCTCCTCGGGGCGTGCGCTTGTCCGTACTGCGGAGGACGATTACGGTCGTCATACCACCAGTTTTCACCTTGCGGATGAGTACCGGCTGAACGAGCGGTGGTCCTTCAATGTGGGTGTCCGTTATGACAAGGCCAGTGATCTTGCCGGCAACTGGAGCCCCCGGCTTGCCGCAATCTACCGGCCGGACCTTCAGACACAGCTGAAAGCCTCGTACAGCGAGGCTTTCCGGATGCCGAATGCGAATGACAAATCGACCTACGGTAGTGTTGTGGCGCCGGAGTATGTGGCAGCGACTGAGCTGGCCTTGCAGCATGATCTGACGCCGAAAACACGATTCACCGGATCGATCTATCAGTATCGCCGCAGCAAGCAGTTGGTCTACAACGCCGATCTGGGTGATTTTGTTGCCAACGGGTCGAGCGTGAGCCGGGGCGTGGAGTTCGAATTGGAGCGCAACTGGGAGCGAGGTGTCCGTACGCGTGCCAGCGTGGCATGGCAGCGAGCCCAAGATGCGGATGGCGCTCCGTTGCCGAATTCACCGCGTGTGCTTGGCAAGGTCAATCTGACCTTCCCGGTACTGGCCGACAGTATGCGTGTCGGCTTTGAAGGGCAATACATCGGGCGCCGACTGGCGTTGATCCAGGAAGCTTGGGGCAGCGGCGAAATCCCCGAGCAGCGGCGCCTTGGGGGTGTCAGCCTAGCGAATATGACCTTGAGTAGCGAGCGAAAATGGTACGGTTTTTCGGCGCTTCTCAGTGTCCGGAATCTGTTTGACCGGCGTTACGACGTCGTTTCCCCCTTTGACTGGCGGCCGGATAGCGACATCCCGCAAGATTCCCTGCGCATGGATGGTCGTACCTACTGGTTGCAGTTGAGCTGCGATTTCTGAGACAGGGAAATGCGTCTTCTCTTCTTCCTCTTCGCACTTGGTCTTGGGGGGCAGCTATCGGCTGCGCCTGTGGCGGAGGCGGAAATGAAGGCGCTCTATGTGTATAACTTCGCCCAATTCACGGCGTGGCCTGTTACGGCACGGGAGTCCTTCCTGTTCTGCACCTTGGGTGATGATAGCGTGGCGCAGGCCATGCGGCGATTTGATGGACGTAGCCTGCGGGGGCTTCAGGTCAGGGTCGCACGCCTGACGGGAACGGCGGGTATCGAGCGTTGCGATGTACTTTTTGTCGGGGAGCGGGAGGCGTCAGTGCTTCCTCAGGTACATGCCGAACTGCGTGAAGCGCCTGTGATGACGGTTACCGATGCGTTGAGTAACTTGGCCGGATTCCAGTTGAGTCTGGAGGGTACGAGGCTGATCTTTGACGTGAATCTTGAAGCCTGCCGTCGCGCGAATCTGATCCCTGAATCACGCTTGTTGCGCCTCGCCAGGCAAGTCCAGAAAAACATGGCTGAACGCTAGCAGCGGGGGGCGGCTCGGGCAGAGTGGGTCTGCCCGGAGACGATCCCTTGTTACTTCATCTTGCACTGCGAAACATAAGCATCGGCATGATTGGTGAAGATGGTGCCCATGGTCTTGTTGGTGACGCGGCCCTGGGCGTCCTTACCGATGGCGCGCAGGTAGTAGTTCTGCACCGGATAGTGGTTGCTGTTGAACTTGAAGTCGCCGCGCACGGACTTGAAGCGCTTGGCTTCGAGTGCCTTCTGCAGCGCGGCCTTGTCCTCGACCTTGCCCTTCACGTCGCGCACGGCGGCGTCCATCATCAGCGCCGCGTCGTAGCCCTGCGAGGCGTAGAGCGACGGCAGGCGGTTGTATTCCTTCTGGAACTCGGCGACGAAACGCTTGTTTTCGGCGTTGTCCATGTCGTGCGCCCAGTGCGAGGAGTTGAACATGCCCATCATCGGCGCGCCGACGGCCTTGATCACGTCTTCGTCGGCCGAGAAGCCGGGAGCGAAGAGCTGGGTGTCGCGCGACAGGCCGGCGGACACGAACTGCTTGACGAAGTTGATGCCCATGCCGCCCGGCAGGAAAAAGAACAAAGCATCCGGCTTGGCGGCGCGGATCTGGGCGAGTTCGGCGGCGTAATCAAGCTGGCCGAGCTTGGTATAGATCTCTTCGGTCTTGCCCTGGTAGAAGCGCTTGAAGCCGGAGACGGCATCCTTGCCGCCCGGATAGTTGGGGGTGACGATCAGGACGTTCTTGAAGCCCTTGTCCTGAACGACCTTGCCGACGGCTTCGTGCAGGTTGTCATTCTGCCAGGCGACGTTGAAGAAGAAGGGGTTGCACTGCTCGCCGGCATACTGCGACGGGCCGGCGTTGGCCGAGATGTAGAAGGTCTTGTTCTCGAAGACGGTGGGGCCGACGGCGAGCATGATGTTGGAGAAGACGATGCCGGTCATGAAATCGACCTTGTCCTTCTTCAGGAATTTGTCGGCGGTCTGCTTGGCGACGTCCGGATTCTGCTGGTCGTCGGCGATGATGACTTCGGCCGGCAGATTGCCGAGCTTGCCACCCAGCTGCTTCATCGCCAGGTTGAAGCCGTCACGGATATCGACACCGAGGCCGGCACCGGGGCCGGAGAGGGTGGAGACAAAACCGACCTTGATCTTGTCGGCGGCGTGGGCGGAAGCCATCAGCACGGGGGGTAACAGCAGGGCGGCGGCAAGGGCGGTCAGGCGAAGCGTCATGGGATTCTCCGGCGGGGTGTCTGGAACGGCCTGCGGGTGGGCCAAGGCCGCAAATTGTAGCGCAGGAACAAGCAGATACCGCTGCGGTGAACGCGGAAAAGCGGCCAATTTCGGGTATATTCGCGCCCCATGATGAAGCCTGCTGTCGTTCTCCTTTCCGGTGGTCTCGATTCCGCCACCTGTCTCGCCATCGCCCGTTCGCAGGGCTTTGACTGCTACTGCCTGTCCTTCGACTATGGTCAGCGTCACAACGCCGAACTGAAGGCAGCCGAACGCGTCGTCAAGGCGCTGGGGGCGAAGGAGCATCGCGTCCTCAACCTCGGCCTCGCCCAGTTCGGCGGCTCGGCCCTGACCGATACCTCGATCGCGGTGCCAACCGACGGCGTCCATCCGGGCATTCCCGTCACCTACGTGCCGGCGCGCAACACCATCATGCTTTCGCTGGCATTGGCCTGGGCCGAAGTGCTGGGCAGCGAGGACATCTTCGTCGGCGTCAATGCCGTCGATTATTCCGGCTACCCGGATTGCCGGCCGGAATACATCGCTGCTTTCGAAAAAATGGCCAATCTCGCCACCAAGTCCGGTGTCGAAGGCCACAAGCTGCATATCCACGCGCCGCTGATTGCCCTGTCCAAGGCAGAAATCATCCGCACCGGCGCCGCGCTCGGCGTTGATTACGGCCTGACGGTTTCCTGCTATCAAGCCGATGAATTGGGCCGCGCCTGCGGTGTCTGTGATTCCTGCCGCCTGCGCGCCGAAGGCTTTGCCGCAGCCGGCGTTGCCGATCCCACCTCCTACCGTCATTAATACCCTGATCCGAATCTGACCATGGAAGCCAGTATCTCCACCGCTCCTGTTCTCTGGCTGGCCTTTGCCGTTGCCTTCGCCTTTGGCGCCATCGGCCAGAAAACCCATTTCTGCACCATGGGGGCGGTGTCCGACATCGTGAACATGGAAGACTGGAGCCGCATGCGGATGTGGCTGTTGGCCATCGGCGTCGCCATCCTCGGTGCCGGTGCCTTGCACGCGGCCGGGCTGATCGACCTCGGCAAGAGTTTCTACCGTACCCCGGCCTTCACCTGGCTGTCGTATCTGGTCGGTGGTGGCTGTTTCGGCGTCGGCATGGTCCTCGCCTCCGGTTGCGGCTCGAAGACATTGATCCGCATCGGCGGCGGCAATCTCAAGTCGGTGGTCGTTTTCCTGATGCTCGGCGTCGTCGCCTACATGACCATGCGCGGCGTTTTCGGTGTCTTCCGCATCAATGTGCTGGAAAAGGCCGTCATCACCTTCCCCGGCGGACAGGACATTCCGGCGCTGCTGACTGCCGCCGGCCTCGATCCGAAAACCGCCTTCCTTGTCGCGACGCTTGGCATCGGCGGCGGGCTGACGGCTTTCTGCCTGTTCAAGCGCGATTTCTGGACCTTCGACAACCTGCTTGGCGGGTTGGGTACCGGCCTGCTGGTGGTTGCTGCGTGGTACGTCAGCGGTCATGTCGGTTACCTGGCCGAACATCCGGAAACCCTGGAAGAAGCCTTCCTCGCTACCAACAGTGGGCGCATGGAATCGCTGACTTTCGTTGCGCCGCAGGCCTATACGCTGGAACTGCTCATGCTGTGGTCCGACACCAGCCGCAAGCTGACCTTTGCGATTGCCACCGTGCTCGGCGTCATCGCCGGTTCCTGCGCCTGGTCGCTGGTGACCAGGAGCTTCCGCTGGGAAGGCTTTGCCAGTGTTGAAGACACCGCCAACCACCTGATCGGTGCGGCGCTGATGGGCTTTGGCGGCGTTGTTGCCATGGGCTGTACCGTAGGTCAGGGCATCACCGGCTTTTCGACGCTGGCGCTCGGCTCCATCGTCACCTTCCTTGCCATTGTCGGCGCAGCCACGGCGACGCTGAAGTTCCAATACTGGCGGCTGATGCGCGAGGCATAGGCAGTGGCTGAATAAATCGTCATCCCCGCGCAGGCGGGGATCCAGTTCGTTGATTTTTATGGATTCCCGCTTTCGCGGGAATGACCTTTGCGAATAAATCAGTGCTTCCTCAGCTTCGTGCCAGTTAGAATCCTCCGCACAACAACACACGGAGGAGAACATGCCGAAAGCCCAATTCTGCTGGGAAGACCCGCTGCTGCTCGATGCCCAGCTGAGCAGCGAGGAACGCCAGATCCGCGATGCCGCCCGCGACTACTGCCAGGGCAAGCTGATGCCGCGGGTCACCGAGGCCTTCCGCCATGAACGCACCGACCCGGAAATCTTCCGCGAAATGGGGGCCATGGGCCTGCTCGGGCCGACAGTTTCGCCCGAATACGGCGGCGCCGGCCTCAACTATGTTGCTTATGGCCTGATCGCCCGCGAGGTCGAGCGCGTCGATTCTGGCTATCGCTCGATGATGAGCGTGCAGTCCTCACTGGTCATGGTGCCGATCGAGACCTTCGGCAGCGAGGCGCAAAGGCGCAAATACCTGCCCAAACTGGCGAGCGGCGAGTGGATTGGCTGCTTCGGCCTGACCGAGCCGAACCACGGTTCCGACCCCGGCAGCATGGAAACCCGCGCCCGCAAGGTCGATGGCGGTTACCTGCTCAATGGCAGCAAGATGTGGATCACCAACGCACCGATTGCTGACGTTTTCGTCGTCTGGGCGAAGAACGATGCCGGCATGATCCGCGGCTTCGTGCTGGAGAAGGGCATGCCCGGCCTCTCAGCACCGACGATACGCGGCAAGGTCGGCCTGCGCGCGTCGGTCACCGGCGAGATCGTCATGCAGGATGTGTTCGTGCCGGCCGAGAACGAGTTTCCGGAGGTGCGCGGCCTCAAGGGGCCGTTCACCTGCCTTGATTCAGCCCGCTACGGCATTGCCTGGGGCGCGCTCGGTGCAGCCGAGTTCTGCTGGCACCGCGCCCGGCAATACACCCTCGACCGCCAGCAGTTCGGCCGGCCGCTGGCGGCCAATCAACTGGTGCAAAAAAAGCTGGCCGACATGCAGACGGAAATCACCCTCGGCCTGCAGGGCTGCCTGCGACTGGGGCGGATGAAGGACGAAGGAACGGCTTCGGTCGAGATCACCTCGATCATGAAGCGCAATTCCTGCGGCAAGGCGCTGGATATTGCCCGCGTTGCCCGCGACATGCTCGGCGGCAACGGCATTTCGGACGAATTCGGCGTCATCCGCCACGTCGTCAATCTCGAAGTGGTGAATACCTACGAAGGCACGCACGACATCCATGCGCTGATCCTCGGCCGCGCCCAGACGGGGATTCCGGCTTTCTGAACGGGCGACGAAGCGAGGGCGGTCAGCCGCCCTCGTTTTCCTTCAGCTTTTCGATGACCAGCGGGAAGGCGCCGGAACCGATCAGGGCGATGGCGGAGACGATGAAGGCCAGACCGGCCATCGGGTCGTCGAGCACCGGATGCAGGGCAGCGCCGAAGCCGGCGAGGCTGAGGGCGCCGGGAATGGCACAAAGCACCCCGAGGGCGGTGAGGGCGATAAAGGAAAAGGGATAGCGGCGCATGGCGAAAGTGTAGACGAGCGCGCGATTCGGCGCGATGATTCATAACATTTTACTAATTCAGGAGACACTGATGAATCGTCGTCGTTTTCTGCGCGCTGCCGCTACGCTGTCGGCGTTTACGGCCGTCGAATTTGCCCCTTGGCAGGCGGTCAGTGCCTTCGCCAAGGAAGTCGACGATTTCGTGCGGGGGCCGGCGGTCAAGGATCATCCGCTGCGTCAGGTGTCGAAGCACGTCTGGATGATCTATTCCCCGGACGGTTTCCCCAGCCCGGAAAACCAGGGGATGATGTGCAACATCACCTTCGTCGATACGCCCAAGGGCCTGGTCGTCGTCGATACCGGCGCCTCGGTGCAGATCGGCGAAATGGCCATCCGGCAGCTGAAAAAGCAGTTCAGGAAGCCGGTGGTGGCGATCATCAACACCCATTACCACGGCGATCATTTCCTTGGTAACGACGCGTTCGCGACGGCCTACCCCGGCATCCCGATCTACGCCCATGCCGGCACGATCAAGGAAATCAGCGGCATGCAGGGCAACCTGTGGCGGACGTTGATGGAACAATGGACCAACCAGGCGACCATGGGCACCCGCGTCGTCGCGCCGACGCTGGCGCTGGATCATGGCAAAGAACTGAAATTTGGTGATGTCACCCTGCGCATGCACCACTACGGCAAGGCGCACACCCCGTCCGACCTTTGCGTCGAGGTCGTCGAGGACAAGCTGACCTGCGTCGGCGACGTCGCCATGGACCGGCGCATCGCCAACATGGATGACGGCTCCTACGTCGGCACGCTGGCCACCTACGATGCGCTGGAGAAAAACGCTGCCTCGGCAATCTGGCTGCCCGGCCACGGCCAGCCCGGCGCCGGTGTGCTGCAGTGGAACCGCGAACTCTTCGAGGGCATCTACCGTCCCTGCGAGCAGGCGATCAAGGATGGACTGCCGCTTGAGGAAGCCAAGGCGCTGGTATTGAAAGATGCGCGCGTCGCCAGCCGGGCCAAGGACACCAAGGGCTTCGAACTGAATATCGGAAAATACGTCAGCCTCGCCTATCTGGAGGCCGAAGCCGCCGGTTTCTAAGCGACACCATCGCCTTGTTGATCAACACAGGCGAGAAAAACCTCGAAGCTTGCGACAGGTCAACATGCTTGAGTCACGGCCCCAATAAAATCCGCATCGCGAACGGCTATCGTGCCGCCGCTGGTTTTTTTGGGTCGTGCATCGTGTTAGTGATTCTTGAGTGGTCGGCGTGCCTGCTGGGCATCCTTGGGGCAGTTCTTGTTGCGGTGAAGTCACCGCATGCGCATTGGGCTTGGGTATTGTGGTTTATCTCCAATGCCAGTTGGACCATTCATGGCCTGAATACCGGAAACTATGCGCTGGCACTCCAGCAAGCAGCCTTTTTGCTAACCAGTGCCGTCGGCGTTTGGCACTGGCTGATTCTGCCAATGTTCGGACGACTGCTTACCGGCGCAGCGCCCCAAGCGATCGAACTTCCCGGGGCTGCCTGATCTCAGGGCGTGTCAGTGTTTGCTGCCTGGCACACGTCAACCCATTCGCCGCCCGTGATCTCCGCCAACTGTTGCGGGCTGAGGCGGACGGCGCTGTGGATGGCACCGGCGGCTGGAAGGATTTCGTCAAAGTCACGCAGGCTGCGGTCAAGGTAGATCGGCAGTGGCTGGGCGAGGCCAAAGGGGCAGACGCCGCCGACCGGGTGGCCAGTGAGGGCAAGCACATCATCGGCACCGAGCATGCGCCCCCGCCCGAATTGTGCCTTGAACAGCCGGTTGTCGATGCGTGCATCGCCGCGGGCGACGAGGAGGATGGCGCGGCCGTCGCCGAGGCGGAAGGCCAGTGTCTTTGCTATGCGGCCGGGTTCGACGCCATGCGCATCGGCGGCCAGCGCAACGGTCGCGGTGCTGACTTCAAGCTCGATGATCGCAATGTCGAGGCCGCGGGCGGCGAATTCGGCGCGAACGGATTCCAGACTCATGGACGGATCAGCGGATGACGACGGTGGGCTTGAAACCGTGCGAACTGCGGATACGTTCGGCAACGCGGTCGGCGTCGGCGCGGCTGGTGTAGGGGCCGACCTGGATGCGGTGGATGCCATTGCCGGGGACGACGCGCATCGGTTCGGCGAGCCAGTCGAGTTCGCGACCGAGGTGATTTTTCAGGTTGTCGGCATTGTCGGCATTGGCGAAGGCACCGAGTTGCAGATAAACCCCGGCAGGCAGCGGGCTATTGCCGTTAGCAGGCGCGACGGCGGCGGTCTGTACCGGTTTTTCTTCCTGAGCCATGCGTTGGGTGAGACGCAGGTATTCCTCGCGTTCAGCCGCGACAGGGGGCGTGACCTGGGCGTAGGTGGTGCTGCCGGCCTCGCCCGGAATGATCGCCTCGACCTCGACCTGGCCACTGCCGCCGTTGATCAGCCCCAGCTTGTAGGCGGCGGTGTAGGAGAGGTCGATGACGCGGTCGGCGTGGAAGGGGCCGCGGTCGGTGACGCGGACGACAACCGACTTGCCGGTCTGGACGTTGGTGACGCGGGCGTAGGACGGCAGCGCCAGCGTGGTGTGGGCAGCCGTCATCGCGAACATGTCGTAGGGTTCGCCGATCGACGTCTTCTGGCCGTGGAACTTCTTGCCATACCAGCTGGCGATGCCGCGGGCCTTGTAAGGCTTGAGCGTGGTGTTGGGCGTGTATTCCTTGCCCAGGACAACGTACGGCCGGGTCGCCGGCTTGTGCAGCGGTTCCCACTTCGGTTCGGCATCGGGGATGTCGTCCAGGCCGTCGGGAATCTCGTCGGCGGGGCCGTCGTCCTTGTAGAAGCCGCCGCCCTTCTTGAGCACGGCAGTGGGCTTGCGGGTTGGCGTCGGGCCGGGCTTGGCCGAAATTGGGGCTTTTTCCGGGTTGACCGTAGCTTCGCGGACCGGCGCCTGCGTGGTGCCGCAGGCAGCGAGCGTCAGCAGCAAGGCGAGCGGTATGAGGCGAAGGATCATTTTTTCACCAGCATGCGATGGGTGTGGATCGACATCAGCATGCCGATACCGAGGAAAAGCGTGACCAGCGCCGTCCCGCCATAGCTCATGAAGGGGAGCGGCACACCGACGACGGGCAGGATACCGCTGACCATGCCCATGTTAATGAAGGCGTAGGTGAAGAAGCCGAGCGTGATGGCGCCGGCGAGCAGGCGCGAGAACAGCGTTGGCGCGGCCGAGGCAATCATCAGGCCACGACCGATGAGCAGGGTGTAGAGGATGAGCAGGGTGATGTTGCCGAGCAGCCCCCATTCTTCGGAATAGACAGCGAAAATGAAATCGGTGTGCCGTTCCGGGATGAATTCGAGGTGCGTCTGCGTGCCGTTGAGGTAGCCCTTGCCCACCGGCCCGCCGGAGCCGATGGCGATGGTGGACTGGATGATGTGATAGCCGGACCCGAGGGGGTCGGTGGTCGGGTCGATCAGGGTCAGGATGCGCTTGCGCTGGTAATCGTGCAGCATCGACCAGAGGATGGGGGCGGCAGCGGCGCCTGCAGCGACAAGGGCGGCGATGACCTTCCACGGCAGGCCGGCGAAGAAAATGACGTAGAAACCCGCGCCACCGACGAGCAGCGCAGTGCCGAGGTCGGGCTGTTTGGCGATGAGCAGGAAGGGGATCAGCAGCAGGATGCCGGCAACGATGTAGTGCTTGAAACGCAGTGTCGCTTCATAGCGTTGGAAGTACCAGGCGATCATCAGCGGTGTCGCGATCTTCAGGATCTCGGAAGGCTGGATGCGGGTAAAACCGAGCGAGAGCCAGCGCTTGGCGCCGTTCACCTTGATCCCGAACAGGAAGACGGCGATGAGCAGGATGACGCCGACGACGTAGAGGGGGATCGCGAAATTCATCAGCTTTTGTGGTGGCAGTCGCGACACGAACCACATGATGACCATCGCGACGCCCATGTTGCCTGCCTGGGCGAACATCCGCTCGTTGGCATCGTAGGTCGCCGAATGGACCGTGGCCAGCCCGATCGCCATGATTGCCATGACAATGAAGAGCAGCGGAAAGTCGATATGGGCAATCAGTTGCTGCCAGCCGCGTTTCAGGGTGCCGACGACGTCAATCATTCTTCGTTGTCATCCTCGTTGGCAGCGCTGTCTTCCTTGGCTGCGCCAGCCGGCAGTTTGCCGAGCAGGTAGTAGTCGAGCACCATGCGGGCGATCGGCGCCGCCGACTGCGCGCCGAAACCGCCGTTTTCGACGAGCACAGCGAGGGCGATGGTCGGCTTCTCCATGGGCGCATAGGCGATGAACAGGGCGTGGTCGCGGAGGTTTTTCTTAACCGCCGATTCCTTGTACTGGGCGCCCTTGAGCGAGAAAACCTGTGCCGTACCGGTCTTGCCGCCAACGGTATATTGGGCGCCGGCGAAGGCGCGGGCGCCCGTGCCTTCCTTGTTCACGCCGACCATCGCGCGGTGGATGACTTCCAGGTTCTTTTCTTTCCAGCCCAGGTCACGCAGGGGTTTCGGCTCGATCGGGCGTTGCTCGCCGGTTTTGGTGTCGACGATGTAACGGACCAGGTGCGGGCGGAACATGACGCCGTTATTGGCCAGTGTGGCGACGGCCTGCGCCAGCTGGATCGGCGTGTAGGCGTTATAGCCCTGGCCGATGCCGATGGAGATTGTTTCGCCGGCATACCACTTCTGCTGTTCCGGTTTCTTGAAGCGTTGTTTTTTCCATTCCTGCGATGGGAGCACGCCTTTCGACTCGCCGGAGTCATCCTTGCCGAGATCGACGCCCGTCCGCTGGCCGAGGCCGATGGAGCCCATGAACTTGGCGATGTTGTCGATCCCCATGTCGTTGGCGAGGATGTAGTAATAGGTGTCGCAGGAGTGCACGATGGACTTGTACATGTCCACGCTGCCATGCCCGCCCTTCTTGTCGTCGCGGAACTGGTGGTTGCCGAAATTGAAGTAGCCGGGGTCGCTGATCGCCTGATTCGGGGTGCGTTTGCCCATTTCCAGTGCGGCCAGTGCCATGAAAGGCTTGAAGGTCGAGCCGGGCGGATAGGCGCCGTTGATCGTCCGGTTGATCATCGGTTTGTCCGGATGTTCGTTCAGTTCCTTCCAGTTTTCCGGCGAAATGCCATCGACGAAGAGATTGGGGTCGTAGGTGGGCGTCGAGACCAGCGCCAGAATGCCACCAGTCGAGGGCTCGATGGCGACCAGCGCGCCCTTGCGATCGCCGAAGGCTTTTTCGGTGATTTCCTGCAACTTGGAGTCAAGGGTCAGGTGCAGGTTGTTGCCGGAAACCGGCGGAATGCGTTTCAGGCTGCGCAGTGCGCGCCCGCCGGCGTCGATTTCGACCTGTTCGTAACCGGTTTCGCCATGCAGCTCGAATTCGTAATGCTGTTCCAGGCCGGTCTTCCCAACATGATCCGTGCCTTTGTAATTGGCTTGACGTTCAGATTCTTCAATCCATTTGAGATCGCGCTCGGTGATGCGGCCAATGTAACCGATGGCATGAGAAGCGACCTGACCCAGTGGATATTGGCGGAAGAGGCGGGCTTTGACCTCGACCCCCGGAAAGCGGTAGCGGTGCGCGGCAAACTTGGCGACTTCCTCGTCGCTGAGGCGGGTTCGGATGGGAATCGACTCGAAATTCTTGGCTTCATCGAGCAGGCGCTTGAAACGCTTGCGATCCTTGGGCTGGACATCAATGATCTCAGCCAGGGCATTGATTGTTTCCTCGAGATTGCCTGCTTGCGAGGGGGTAATCTCCAGCGTGAACGCCGAGTAATTACGGGCGAGTACGACGCCGTTGCGGTCGGTGATGACGCCCCGGTTGGGCACGATGGGGATCAGCGCGATCCGGTTGTCTTCGGCGCGTGTCTGGTAGAAATCGTGCTGAATGACCTGCAGCCAGATGAAGCGACCGAGCAGGATGCCAAAGGCAAGCAGCACTGCGACGGCGGCGAAGCCGATGCGGAATCGGAAGCGATCAAGATCGGCTTCGGGATTGTGAAAGGCGCCCACCGGCTACGGTCTCGTCAGATCGGACGGTTCGGATCCTGCTCAACCGGCTGATACTGCGGCAGCAACAGGACGAAGGTGAGCGGAATCCAGAGCAGGGTGGCCACCAGCGGACCGACGAAATAACCCCAGCCCGGGAAGTCGGCGCCCACAGCGAGCCGCATCAGGGCCTGCAAGATCTGTGCGCCCAGTAGCAGCGGCAGGACCTGTAGCGCCTGCTGGGCGAGCGGGAACCAGAGCAGTCGGCGCGACAGCGACGAAGCGACATAGGCGAGCAGGACGTAGGCGAAGCAATGCTGGCCCAGGACCGCGCCATCGGCGACATCCATCAACAAACCGAGAATGAAAGCCCAGCCCATGCCAACGCGGCGGAATTCGCGAATGCTCCAGAAGCAGAGGACGAGGGCAACCCAGTCGGGCATGCCGGGCCAGTGCGCCGTTGGCAGGAAATTGAGGGCGGTGGCGACGATCAGGCTGAAAAAAATGAACCAGGGCCGGACCGGCAGAAGAATACGGGAGGAGGTAAAGGTCGGTTGCATCAATTCGCCTTCGCAGCACGTTTCTTCTTGACCCGCTGGCCTTCCTTCAGCTCGCCACGGCCGGCGGCTTCCGGCGGACGCTCTGGCAGCGGCTGGCGGGGATCGAGGACCATCAGTTCGCCAAAGTTTTCAACGCCGGCCAGTGGCGTGCAGAAAATCCGGGCAAACGAATAGGCGCTGTCGCGCTCGATGTTCACCACTTTGGCGACCGGGAATCCGGGGAGGAAGATGCCGTCCAAGCCGGAGGTGACGAGTACATCGCCCACCTGCACGTCGGCGTTGGCCGGCATGTAACGCAACTCCAGCTGACCGTTGCCCAGGCCGAAAACCACCGAACGCTGGCCGCTGCGCACGACCTGGACCGGAATCGCCTGGCTCTTGTCAGTGATCAGCGTAACTTCGGCGGAGAACGGGAAAACTCGGGTGACCTGGCCGACGACGCCGGCCTCGTCGATCGCCGGCTGACCGGCGGTGATCCCGGCCTGCTGTCCCTTGTCGACGATGACCTTGCGCGAGAAGGGGTCGCGGGCGGTATAGAGGATCTGGGCGACCTGCCCCGAGGCCTTTTCGCGCTCCTTGACCGCCAGCAATTTGCGCAGGCGCTCGTTCTCCGACTCAAGCTGGGCGAGACGCTGCAGGTTGGGGGCGGTGCTCAGCTGGGCATGCTTGAGGTCGCTGTTTTCCTGCTGCAACTCTTTCAAGCCACGCAGGTAGCTCGCGGCGTAATCCACCAGGCTGCCCGGCGTCTGCGCGACACGTTGTACCGGATCAACCACGAGAGCGATGCTCTGGCGAAACAGGTCGAGGCTCTTGACGCGCAGGTCGACGACAAAAATCGCCAGCGAGACGGCGATGTAGAAAGTCAGAAGGGCCAGCGGTGCTGGCCCTCGCTTGAAGAACGGTGGTGGCGCGTGGTCCATGCCGGCCATCGCTCAACTCCTGCTTGCTGCGGTCAACGCTTAATCCGAGGCGAAAATGCTGCCCAGCTTGTCCATCTTTTCCAGCGCCATGCCGCAGCCGCGGGCGACGCAGGTCAGCGGTTCGTCGGCGACAACGACCGGCAGGCCGGTTTCTTCCATCAGCAGACGGTCGAGATCACGCAGCAGCGCGCCGCCACCGGTCAGCACCATGCCGCGTTCGGCGATGTCAGCACCGAGTTCGGGCGGGGTCTTTTCCAGCGCCGACTTGACGGCGGAGACGATCTGGTTGAGCGGGTCGGTCAGCGCTTCGAGGATTTCATTGGAGGAAATCGTGAACTTGCGCGGGATGCCTTCGGCCTTGTTGATGCCGGAAACTTCCATTTCCTTGACCTCGGCACCCGGGAAGGCGGAGCCGATGTTCTTCTTGATGTTCTCGGCGGTGTTCTCGCCGATCATCATACCGTAGTTGCGGCTGATGTAATTGATGATCGCTTCGTCGAGCTTGTCGCCGCCAACACGCACCGAGCCGGCATAGACCATGCCGCCGAGCGAGATGACGCCGACTTCGGTCGTGCCGCCGCCGATGTCGACGACCATCGAGCCGGTGGCGTCGGAGACCGGCAGGCCGGCACCGATTGCGGCGGCCATCGGCTCTTCGATCAGGTAAACCTGGCTGGCACCGGCACCAATGGCGGATTCGCGAATGGCGCGGCGTTCAACCTGGGTCGATCCGGACGGGACGCAGATGATGATGCGCGGGCTCGGGCTGAACAGCTTGGAGTCATGCACCTTCTTGATGAACTGCTTGAGCATCTGCTCGGTGACCGTGAAGTCGGCGATCACGCCGTCCTTCATCGGGCGGATGACGGTGATGCTACCCGGCGCCTTGCCGAGCATTTCCTTGGCTTCCTTGCCGACGGCCTGGATGGTCTTCTTGGCGTTGGGGCCGCCTTCGAGGCGAATGGCGACGACGGAAGGTTCGTCGAGAACGATTGAGCGGCCGCGTACATAAATCAATGTGTTAGCGGTGCCAAGGTCAATGGCGAGGTCGTTGGAGAAGTATTTACTGAGGAATCCGAGCATCTGGCGCTCCGCGTTGGGGGTGCGGTAGGGAAAACTTTTATGATACCTTATAACGCTTTCCATTTTAAGACTTTGTGCACCGCAATAAAAGTCTTTCGTGATCATGTCGCTTACATTAGATCAGGTCCAGCGCATCGCCCATCTCGCACGCATCGAGGTCAGCGAAGCCGAAGCCCTCACCACGCAGGGCCACCTCAACGGAATCTTCCAGTTGATCGAACAAATGCAGGCTGTCGACACGACAGGTGTCGAGCCGATGGCGCACGCGCAGGATCTCAGTCAGCGTCTGCGTGAAGATGCCGTCAGTGAGTCCGATCGCCGTGCGGCGTATCAGGCGGTGGCGCCGGAGACCGAAGCCGGGCTCTTCCTTGTGCCGAAGGTGATCGAATGATCAACGCCGGCCTCAAGGAGCTGTCGCAGGCACTGGCTGCGAAAAAAATCTCCAGCGTCGAACTGTCGTCGCTGTTTCTCGACCGCATCGAGCGCCTTAATCCCGATCTCAATGCCTTTGTTACGGTCGACCGTGAAAAGTCGCTGAAAATGGCTGCCGACGCCGATGCCCGCATCGCCGCCGGCACGGCCGGCGCGCTGACCGGGATTCCGGTCGCCCAGAAGGACATTTTCTGCGCTGAAGGCTGGACGACCACCTGCGGCTCGAAGATGCTGGCCAATTTCGTCGCGCCCTACGATGCGACGGTGATTGAGAAACTGCACGCGCAGGCCGGCATGGTCTCGCTGGGCAAGACCAATATGGACGAGTTCGCGATGGGCTCGTCCAACGAAACCTCGTATTTCGGTGCGGTGAAGAATCCCTGGGATCGCAGCCGGGTGCCCGGCGGCTCTTCCGGTGGTTCGGCGGCGGCCGTTGCTGCCCGTCTGGCGCCGATCGCCACCGGCACTGATACCGGTGGCTCGATCCGCCAGCCGGCGGGCCTGTGCAACCTGACGGGTCTCAAGCCAACCTACGGCGTCGTGTCGCGCTACGGCATGATTGCCTACGCGTCGTCGCTCGATCAGGGCGGGCCAATGGCGCAATCGGCGGAAGACTGTGCGCTGCTGCTGAATGCCATGGCCGGCTTCGATCCGCGCGACTCGACCTCGCTGGAGCGTCCGGCCGAGGACTACGCCCGGGATCTCGACAAGCCGCTGGCCGGCCTGCGTATCGGCCTGCCCAAGGAATTCTTTGCTGCCGGTTGCGATGCCGGGGTGATGGCAGCCGTGCAAGCCGCGATCAAGGAATACGAAAAACTCGGCGCCACGGTGGTCGATGTCTCGCTGCCGAATTCCCATCTGTCGGTGCCGGCCTACTACGTGATTGCGCCAGCCGAGGCGAGTTCCAATCTGTCGCGTTACGACGGCGTGCGTTATGGCTACCGGGCGCCGGAATACGGCAACCTCGACGACATGTACATGAAGACCCGCGCCCAGGGCTTCGGTGCCGAGGTCAAGCGGCGGATCCTGATCGGCGCCTATGTGCTGTCGCACGGCTATTACGACGCCTACTACCTGCAGGCGCAGCGTATCCGCCGGCTGATCGCCAATGACTTCGTCGAGGCTTTCAAGTCCTGCGATGTGATCATGGGGCCGACCTCGCCGACGACAGCCTTCCGCCTCGGTGAAAAGTCGGCTGACCCGGTGCAGATGTACCTGTCCGACATCTACACCATCGCGGTCAACCTGGCCGGCCTGCCCGGCATGTCGGTGCCGTGTGGCTTTGCCGACGGTTTGCCGGTGGGTTTGCAGTTGATCGGCAATTATTTTGATGAGGCGCGTTTGCTGGGCGTGGCGCATCGCTACCAGATGGCGACCGATTGGCATCGCCGTCTGCCCGGTGGCATCGACTGACCATGCGCGGGCGGGCTGCGCTGCTGCTGGCGGTTCTGGCCGCCGGCTGCGCCGACATGCCGCGCGAGGCGCCGCCAGCGCCCGTCGAGGCCCCGCCGCCGAGCAGCAAGACCCCGGTCACGACCGGTGAGCCGAAAATGAAGTCGGACACGCTGAAGTATCTGGCCAAGCGCAAGATTCAGCCGCAACCGACGCGGCCGCTCAATGTCAAGTCGCGCTGCTCGCATCGCGATGCCATCGGCACGACGACGAAGCTGGACCTGCTGGTCAAGGAAGCCGAGGTCAAGACGTTTTCGGCGCAGGTCAGCATGAAAGGCTACGGCAGTTGCCGCTTCGACCTGGCGGATTTTGAACAGGCGGAAAAGCTGCCACAGGCCCTGTTGCGCCACAAGCGCGAGCGCGATTGCTCGGTGCGCATGTGGGAGCAGGGTCCCAAAGTAACGATTGCTTTCAACAGTTGCCCGAAGTCCTGCGAAGGCGAGGCTTTCAACTACCTTTGGCCGATCATGGTCGAAGGCAAGAGCGGGCGTTGTTTTTGAACGGATGAAATGATGAATCAGTGGGAAGTCGTAATCGGCATCGAAACGCACGCGCAACTGGCGACCGTGTCCAAGATTTTTTCCGGCGCTTCGACCGCCTTTGGCGCGGAAGCCAATACCCAGGCCTGTGCCGTGGATCTGGCCCTGCCCGGCGTCCTGCCGGTTCTGAACAAGAAAGCCGTTGAATGTGCGATCCGCTTCGGTCTGGCGATTGGCGCCAAGGTGGCTGAAAAGTCGATCTTCGCGCGCAAGAACTACTTCTACCCGGATCTGCCCAAGGGCTACCAGATCAGCCAGTTCGAGCTGCCGGTGGTGGTTGGCGGTGCGGTCACGGTACAAGTCGGCAGTGGCGACAAGGCCTACGAAAAGACCATCAACCTGACCCGCGCCCATCTTGAAGAAGACGCCGGCAAGTCGCTGCACGAGGACTTCCACGGCAAGTCGGGTATCGACCTCAACCGCGCTGGCACGCCGCTGCTGGAAATCGTCACCGAGCCGGACATGCGCTCGTCGGATGAGGCCGTGGCCTACGCCCGTGCCCTGCATGCGCTGGTTCAGTGGATCGGCATCTGCGACGGCAACATGCAGGAAGGCTCTTTCCGCTGCGATGCCAACGTCTCGGTGCGCCGCCCCGGTCAGCCTTTCGGTACCCGCCGCGAAATCAAGAACCTGAACTCCTTCCGCTTCCTCAAGGAAGCCATCGATTTCGAAGTGCAATGGCAGATCAACGAGATCGAGGAGGGTCGCAAGATCCAGCAGGCGACCGTGCTGTTCGATCCGGATACCGGCGAGACGCGGACCATGCGCACCAAGGAAGACGCGCATGATTACCGCTACTTCCCCGATCCCGACCTGTTGCCGCTGGTCATCGGCGCCGACTGGATCGAACGCGTCCGCGGCGAACTGCCGGAACTGCCGGCGCAGAAGCGCGAGCGCTTCCAGAGCGAACTGGGTCTTTCGGCTTACGACGCATCGACGCTGACCGCGAGTCAGGAAATTGCCGACTTTTTCGAGTCCACCGTAGGCGTCGCCGGCAAGGCCAGCGCCAAGCCCTGCGCCAACTGGGTGATGGTCGATCTGGCAGCTCGCCTCAACAAGGATGGCAAGGATATTGCCCAGTCGCCCGTTTCGGCACAGCAACTTGGCGGTTTGATCCTGCGCATTGCCGACAACACCATTTCCAACAACATCGCCAAGAAGGTGTTCGAAGCCTTGTGGAATGGCGAAGGCGCAACGGCGGATGAGGTCATCGACAAGCAGGGCCTGAAGCAGATTACCGATACCGGCGCCATCGAAGCCATCGTTGACGAGGTGCTTGCGGCCAATGCCGCCAATGTCGCCGAATTCAAGGCCGGCAAGGAAAAGGCCTTTAACGCGCTGGTCGGTCAGGTGATGAAGGCGGCCAAGGGCAAGGCCAACCCGCAGCAGGTCAACGAACTGCTGAAGAAGAAGCTGGCCGGCTGATCAGCGCGGCCGCGCCGGTGCCGTCTGGGCGCCGGCTGACGGTGCCGGGCGGGCAGGCGATGAACTGCGGCCGGTCAGCTCGAAGTAGCGTTTGCGGTCGGCATCGTACTTGGTCTTGATCGTCGCCAGATCGTGCTGCTTTACGTCGATCAGTTCCTGTTGAACCTTGATTTCATGCTCGGTCGCTTTCAGGTCGCGATCGAGTTCGGCCGGTAGCGCCTTTTTCTTGTAAAACTCGGCTTCGTTGAGCAGCTTGGCGCGCTTTTTCTGGACGTCGGCGATTTTGGCTTGCGCTGCCTTGATCGAAAAATTGACATCGGCTTCGGCCTTGCCCTGTGCCAGATCGATGTCCTCCGGCAGCGAATAGGTGTCGAGCAGGGCCTGATCCTTGCGCCGCTGCTCGCGGGCCAGTTCTTCCTGATGTTTGCGCTGCTTTTCAAGCGCAAGCTGCTCCGCCTTCTGCTCCGGCGTCAGTGGCTTGCCGACTTCCTTGATGACGTTCCCGGCGTTGTCGATCAGCCGATAGGACTGACCGCGGCAGGCGCCGGGCAAGGTGTCGCCGCATACCCGTCGTCCGCTCGCCGGATCCTGGCAGCAATAGAACTCCCCTGCCGCCTGCGCCGGTAGCGCGGACAAAAGGAGAAGTGGCAGCAGGAGCCGCCGGATTGTCTCAGGCATCAACGCCATAGCGTTCGCGGTAGGCCGCCACGGCCACCTGATGCGCGGCAAATTCAGGGTGGTGGGCGAGAAAGCTCATCAGGTCGGCGAGGCCGGCGACGGCGATGACGGGGATACCGTAATCGCGCTGAACTTCCTGAACTGCCGACAGCTCGCCCTGGCCGCGTTCCTGGCGGTCGAGGGCGATCAGCACGCCGGCCGGTATCGCGCCGGCGGCGCGGATCAGTTCGACCGATTCGCGTACCGAGGTGCCGGCGGAAATCACATCATCGACAATCAATACCCGGCCCTGCAGCGGGGCGCCTACAATATTGCCGCCTTCGCCGTGGTCCTTGGCCTCTTTGCGGTTGAAGGCGAAGGGGAAGTTGTTGCCGCGCTGCGCGAGCGCGATACTGATAGCGGCGACCAGCGGAATGCCCTTATAGGCCGGCCCAAAGAGCATATCAAAGCGGATGTCGCTGGCTTCGACGGCTTTGGCGTAGAATTCGGCGAGTCGGCCCAGTGAATTGCCGTCATTGAACAGGCCGGCATTAAAGAAGTAGGGCGAAAGCCGGCCAGCCTTGGTTTTGAATTCGCCGAAGCGCAGCACCTGGCAGTTCAGGGCGAATTCGATGAAATCTTCACGAAAACTCATAACTCTCCACAATCAATCGACCGGCCACGTCTGGCCGGTCCGCGGACAATGTTACGCATCATCTCGCTCAACCTCAATGGTATCCGTTCCGCATGGAACAAAAATGTCCTTCCCTGGGTGGTTTCCGAGCAGCCGGACATCGTCTGTCTGCAGGAACTGAAAGCGCAGATGCCGGACCTCAGTCCGGAAATGCTGGCGCCGGACGGCATGCACGCCCACTATCACTGCGCCGAGAAGAAGGGTTACAGCGGTGTCGGCATCTGGAGCCGACAGGCGCCGGATCGGGTCATCGCCGGTTTTGACGGCGGCGAGTTCGATGCCGAGGGGCGCTATCTGCGCGCCGATTTCGGTCGCTTGTCGGTGATTTCGCTCTATCTGCCGTCCGGTTCGTCGTCGCCAGAGCGCCAGGAAGCCAAGTTCCGCTTTCTTGATGTTTTCCTGCCGCATTTGCAGGTCTTGCGTGCCGAAGGGCGCGAGATCGTGCTCTGTGGTGACTGGAACATCGCTCATCGGGAAATCGACCTCAAGAACTGGAAGTCCAACCAGAAAAACTCGGGCTTCCTGCCTGAGGAGCGCGCCTGGCTGACGCAGGTTTTCGATGGTCAGGGCTGGGTCGACGTTTACCGCCGCCTGCATCCGGAAGCCACCGATGCCTGCTATACGTGGTGGAGCAACCGCGGTCAGGCCTGGGCGAAAAATGTCGGGTGGCGGATCGATTACCAGATCGCGACTCCGAGGATTGCCGGCACGGCACGCGCCAGTGAAATCTACAAGGAAGCGCGCTTTTCTGATCACGCACCGCTGCGCGTCGACTACGAATTTGCCATCAATGCCTGAATGCATTGATTTCACCGTGCGGGCACGCTAACCTGTGGGTCTGCTCAACTGTCATCAACGAGGTACACCATGTCTGAACAACTCGCCCAAGCCAACAAGGAAAAACTGGTTTCCGACCTGAAGATCGTCGTTTCTGACGCCGAAGAATTGCTGCGTGCCACGGCCGGTGCTGCCGGCGAAAAGGCGGGTGAGCTGCGTGAGCGCATCGCAAACCGTCTGCGTGATGCCAAGGAGCGCCTGCAGGACGCCGAAGCCGCCCTGGTCGACAAAACCAAGGCTGCTGCCCGCGCGACCGATGATTTTGTCCATGAACAGCCGTGGAAGGCTGTCGGCGTTGCTGCCGCCCTGGGTCTGGCACTTGGCGTGCTGATCGGTCGCCGCTAAACGATGTCGCAGGACAATGGCGGTGACGGTGTCCGCGAGGGGCTGTTCTCCGCCTTGAAAAACACGGTCGCGACGCTGGTCGCGATCGTCAAGACCCGTGTCGAGCTTCTGGTCACCGAGCTTGAGGAGGAGAAATACCGCCTCATGTCGATGTGGTCGAAGGCGATCGCTGCTGCCTTTCTCCTTGGCATGGGGGTTTTGCTCGGCGTCTTTGCGCTGGCCATGGCCTTCTGGGAGCAGCGGGTGCTGGTCTTCGGGCTGTTTTCCGCGCTCTTCATCGTGCTGGCTGTCGTGCTCGTGGGTTCGCTGAAACGACAGGCCGCGCAGCCGCCCAAGCTCTTTCGCGCCAGTCTGGCGGAGCTGGAAGCCGACATGGCGGCACTGCGCCGGCATGCACGTCGCGCCGAATCCGAATGAATCCCAAGCTGCTTGAACTGGCGACGCGTCATGGCGCCTTGCAGGCGCGCATCGACGAACAGCGGCGCACACTGGCCCGGCACTCCCAGCCGCTGCAAGCGGCGTTTGCCAAGGGCGATGCCGTGGTCGATGGCGTCGACTGGTTGAGACAGCATCCGGGGGTTGTCGGTGCGGTTGTGGCCGTTGCCGCCATCCTGCGGCCAAAGCGCGTCTGGCGTTGGGGGCGGCGAGGTTTCCTGGCCTGGCAGGGCTGGCAGGCAATCCGTAAAAAGCTGCAAATTTCAGGTTGACCGCAACCGATAAAAAATCCCCTTGGGGGATGGCTGAGCACTTGCCGGAGCCGCCTGCGCTACCCGGATTCTGGCAGCAGATTTTTGCGGCTCAGCGCCGGGAAACCCGGCGCGTCATCGCCGAACTGATGGTGACGCGGGAGATGATGCCCTTGCTGATGAAGGCACGAAACGGTGGCCAATGGACGCCGGGCGAAAAGGAGCTTCTCCTTGGCCAATTGCGTCGCCTGGCGCGTCTTTCTCCCTATCTGGTTGTCCTGCTGTTGCCGGGATCAGTATTGCTGCTGCCGGCCTACGCCTGGTGGCTGGATCGCCGGCGCTTGAAACGCCAGGACTAGCCTGCGCCGACGGCCGGGTACTATTTCGGTGTCGCTGCCGAGTCAGCCGTCACTGCATCGCCAGACCACGGCGCGACCTTGAACAGCAGCAGCATGCCGGGCACGGCCAGTGCAGCGCATAACCAGAAGAAGCCGTACCAGCCCAGCATTTCCACCAGCCAGCCAGCCGAGGCGTTGACGAAAGTGCGCGGAACGGCTGCCAGACTGGTAAACAGCGCCATCTGCGTTGCCGTATAGGCGGGGTGCGTCGCGCGTGCGATAAAGGCGACAAAGGCGGCAGTGCCCAGCCCGACACCCAGCGCTTCAAGGCTGATCACGAAGGCCAGGGCGATGCGCTCGCCGGCGCCGATGCTGTCGTAATGCCCCTGCGCTGCCAGCCAGGCGAAACCGAAAATCGAGACCAGTTGCACGACACCGAACAGCCAGAGCGCCCGGTTGATGCCCAGTTTGACCATCCACAAGCCGCCGAGCAAGGCGCCGATGACGGCCGGCCACAGACCGGCATGCTTGGCGATGAGGCCGATATCGGTCTTGGTGAAGCCCATGTCGAGGTAGAACGGGGTGGCCAGTGCGGTGCACAGGCTGTCACCGAGCTTGTAGAGGAAAATGAAGCCGAGCACCATGGCGGCGCCTTGCCAGCCCTGGCGGCCCATGAATTCCTGGAAGGGTTCGGTGACTGCCTGGCGCAGGGTCTTCGGTGCGCCGCGTACCGCAGGTTCGCTGACCAGCCAAGCCATTACCATGCCGGGGATCATGAAGGCACCGGTAATCCAGAACACCTGATCCCAAGGCAGGCGGTCGGCGAGGATCAGTGACAGCGAGCCCGGAATCAGGCCAGCAATGCGGTAGGCGTTGACGTGTACGGCGTTGCCCAGACCGAGCTCCTCGTCCTTGAGGATTTCACGGCGAAAGGCGTCGACGGCGATGTCCTGTGTCGCCGACAGCAGGGCCAGCAAGGCCGCCAGCCAGAGGATGGGCCAGATGTTGGTCTTCGGGTCGAGACCGCCCAGGGCGCCAATGGCAAACAGCAGCCCGACCTGCGTCAGCAGCATCCAGCCGCGACGCCGCCCGAAACCAGGCAGGCTGTAACGGTCGAGCAGCGGCGACCAGAGAAATTTCCAGGTGTAGGGAAACTGGATCAGCGCGAAAAAGCCGATCGTCTTGAGGTCGACGCCTTCGGAGCGCAGCCAGGCCGGCAGCAGGTTGAGCAAGAGGTAGAGCGGCAGTCCGGACGAAAACCCGGTGAAGATGCAGATCAGCATCTTCCGGGTAAGCAGTGCCGCGAGCCAGGCGGGCATCAGCGGTTCTGCGTCAGGCGATAGACGGCCAGGCTGCCGAGGAAGTTGAGTTCCTTGTCGTCGCCGGCCTCAACCGTGTTGCCCTGTTCATCGAGCACGCGGCGCTCGCGGATGATCAGGCCCATTTGTGCGCACAATGCCTCAAAATCGAGCAGTGTGAAGAAGCGGACGTTCGGCGAGTCGTACCACTGATAGGGCAGATCTTCTGAGACCGGCATGCGGCCGTCGAGGACCGAACGCAGGTTTTTCCAGTAGGCAAAATTCGGGAAGGAGACGACCGCCTCGCGGCCGACGCGCAGCATTTCGCGCAGGATGCCTTCGGTGTGGCGCACCGTCTGCAGCGTACGCGATAGAACGACGTGGTCGAAGGCCTGGTCGGCAAACTCGTCGAGACCCTTCTCCAGGTTGCCTTGAATGACGTTGATGCCCTGGCGGATGGCGGCGAGGATGTTGGCATCGTCGATCTCGACACCGACGCCTTTGGCGCCGCGCGTCTCGATCAGGTGCTTGAGCAGCGTGCCATCGCCGCAACCCAGGTCGAGTACGCGGTGGCCCGGCTCGATCCAGCCAGCAATGAGTTCGAAATCGGGGCGTCCAAGCAGGTGGGTCATAGCTTGATGTTCCGCAGGTAAGCGTCGACGACGCCGTGGTAGTGCGCATCTTCCATGAGGAAGGAGTCGTGGCCGAAATTGAGGTCGATTTCGGCGTAGGAGACGTTGCGGTTGTTGGCCAGCAGCGCGGCGACGATCTCCTTCGAGCGCGCCGGCGTGAACCGCCAGTCGGTGGTGAAGGAGGCGATCAGGAAGCCGGTGTCCGGGTGGCTACGTCCCATTGCCCGCACCAGGTCGCCATCATCGAGGCGGGCCGGGTCGAAATAGTCGAGCGCCTTGGTCATCAGCAGGTAGGTGTTCGCATCAAAATAGCCGGCGAACTTGTCCCCCTGGTACCGCAGATAGGACTCAACCTCGAATTCGACGTCGAAGTCAAAACCGAAGGAGCCATTGCGCAGCTCGCGACCGAATTTCTCGCCCATCTGGTCATCCGACAGATAGGTGATGTGACCGAGCATGCGGGCCAGGCGCAGGCCGCGGACCGGTCGGGTGTTGTGCTCGTAATAGTTGCCGCCGTGGAAATCCGGGTCGGTGAGGATGGCCTGACGGGCAACATCGTTGAACGCAATGTTCTGAGCCGAAAGCTTGGGCGCCGAGGCGATGATGATGGCGTTGCGCACCCGTTCCGGCTGGCTGATCGTCCACCGCAATGCCTGCATGCCGCCGAGGCTGCCGCCGATGACCGCCGCCCATTGGTCGATGCCCAGGCGATCGGCCAGCCTTGCCTGAGCTTCAACCCAGTCGCTGACTGCGACGATGGGGAAGTCAGCCCCCCAGGGTTTGCCGGTCGCCGGGTTGAGCGACGACGGTCCGGTCGAGCCGTGGCAGCCGCCCAGATTGTTCAGGCCGACAATGAAATAGCGGTCGGTATCCAGTGGCCGGCCCGGGCCGATGATGTTGTCCCACCAGCCGATGTTGTTCGGCGCATCGGCATAGTGCCCGGCGACGTGGTGATGGCCGGAGAGCGCGTGGCAGACGAGGATGGCATTCGATTTCGCGGCGTTGAGCGTGCCGTAGGTTTCGTAGACCAGCTCATAAGCCGGCAGGATGCCGCCGCTACGCAGTGTCAGCGGTTCATTGAAGTGGGCGCGTTGTGAACTGACGGCGCCAACGGATTGTCCTGGCATGCTGTTCCTGAAAACAAAAAACCCAGTTTGCCGGCATCGAGAACTCGTCGGGCGAACTGGGTGGTTCCCGTTTTAGCGGCATTTATCGGCGCCCGCAATCAGAGCTCAAATCGGCGCCATCCGGCGACGGCCGGATTGTTGCGGACGATACCTAGCAGCAGGGTAAAAGTCAATGAACAGAATCACCTATGCGTTTTGATGTATCGAGCCGGCAGGCTTTGTTAAGTTTTGTTAAACTGAACCAAAAATCAACGAGGGGTCCCGAGAAGGGTTCGGTTCGCGCCATGCTCGATCAAAGACGTCATCAGCGCATTCGTTTCAGCACGCCACCCGTGGTCACCATCGGCCATGGCGGCGCCGTAGGTTCCGGCGAGATTGAAAACCTCTCGCTCTCGGGCCTGATGATGCGTACCGATCTGCCCCTGACGATCGGTCAGACCGCCGGTTGTGAGTTTTCAGTCTTCGGCGCACCGATCATTGATGTGCCGGCGACGGTCGTCAGCCGCGTTGGTAATCTTTATGGCGCCCGCTTCCAGACCGGCCCGATCAACCAGATTCTCATTGAAGATGCCATTGACAGTGCCTTGGCCAGCGGCAAGGCGTCCATCCTCTCGGTGCATGAACTGGGCGGGAGGAGGGTGATGCGGATTGTCGGCGGGCTGGTCGGCGCCTTGCGCAATGACTTCATGCATTCGCTGACGCGCGTCGGTGTCGACGAAATCGACCTCGGCGGCGTGACCGCGGTCGAGCAGGCCGGGCTGGCGCTTTGCCTGGTGGCGGTCAATCGCCATGGAGCAGCGATTGGCGCCCAGTCTGAAGTCTTCGGCGGCGCCTGGGCGCTGGTGCAGGCGATGCCGGGAGCCAATTCACAGGAAAGTGCAGGTGTGTCGTGAAGCGGGTATTGAGCGGTATCGCAGTGGCGCTGGGGGCGGTGGGTATGTCCTCGGCAAGCGAACTGACCACCGAAGACGCATTCTTCAGTGATCTCCCGGTGGTTGCGTCGGTGAGCCGTTTGCCGCAGCGATTGGCCGATGCGCCGACATCGGTGACCGTGATCGACCGGGAAATGATCAAGGCGTCTGGCGCACGAGAACTGAGTGACGTCTTCCGGCTGGTGCCCGGATTTCAGACCCATCCGAACAATACGGACTCGGCACGCGTGACCTATCATGGCCTCACCGACGAGGAGTTCTCGCCGCGGGTACAGGTGCTCGTTGACGGGCGCTCGCTTTATTCGCCGTTGTTCCGCAATGGGGTAAATTGGGCGCTCATCCCGGTGGCACTCGACGACATCGAGCGCATCGAGGTCGTGCGGGGCACCAATGCGGTTTCTTACGGTAGCAACGCATTTCTTGGCGTCATTAACATCATTACGTTGGACCCGGCTTTGGCGAAGGGTGCGTCGTTCAGTGTCAACCATGGCAATCAGGGCGTGCGCGATTACACAGTGCGAGCTGGAAGCCGGTTGGGTGAGCAAGGAAATCTTCGGTTTACGTATCAGCAGCGCGACGACGAAGGTTTAACGAATCGGGGCGACTGGATGGACGCCTTTCGCTCACGCCTGTTTGATATGCGCGCTGATTTTGCGCTGTCCAATCGTGACGAGTTGCAATTGAGCCTTGGACATACAGAGGCAATCACCACACGTGGGCGGGTCGGTAATGCTAACTGGCCGATACATGATTTTAATCAATCGACCAGTCATTTTCAGGCGATCTGGCGGCGGGCTTATGCCCCTGGTGCTGATGTTCAGCTGCGTTACGCATATACGCAGGATGGCGGGTCGGACGAATACACAACGAGAGAGAATTCTTCAGTGCCCTATCGCTACGATACTTTTGGCGATGTCGGCAGGCGTCACGAGATCGAGGCGCAGCACAATTTCTCGCCCTTCAAGGATGTCAGGCTCGTTTGGGGTGGTGGCTGGCGCCATGATGAGGTTCGCTCGACCACTATGCTTCCGGGTAAGGGCTGGGTCGAACGCGATGTCATCCGTGGTTTCGGTAACATGGAATTTCGGCCATTTTTGTGGTTGACCGCAAACACCGGTTTGAGTACTGAATGGGATTCTTTGGCCGGCGTGCATACCTCGCCTCGGGCTAGTCTGAATTTCCACGTCACACCGCAAAATACCATTCGAGTTGGCTACAGTCGTGCATATCGTACGGCAAGCACGATTGACTACCGAGGAGATTGGTACGGTGGCACGAAGTACCAATTCAGGGGTGATCCCGATACGCCTGCTGAGCAACTCGATAGCTGGGAGTTGGGCTATCTTGGCGATTGGAAAAGCTGGCGAATGAGTCTCGATACACGGTGGTTCTATGAGAAAGTGAAGGGGCGGCTTTTCCAATACGATCGTGATTTGCGCAGCACAGCCTCGGATAGCGTCCCTGATCTTGTTGGTGCGATTCAGGATATTCAGATTCGGGGATTTGAATACCAGTGGAAATGGCAGCCTTTTGACAGTACGCGCCTGACAGTTGGGCAGGCTTTTGTTCAGATACAGAGCGAATACTTGGATGGCGTTCTGGCTGATCCGATCAGTTCCTTTAATTCGACTCAAACGAATCGAATTCGCAGAGTCGATGCTCTGGCAGAAAACTCCGCGCCGCGCTACTCGACCTCCATCATGGTGATGCAAAAACTGCCGCTAGGATTAAATGCATCAGTCGCTGGCTACTGGCTGGACAAGATGCAATGGACACAAAACTCATCGGTGGATAAATACACACGCGTCGACGGGCGTATCGCCTACCCATTTAAATGGGGCGGGTACGGTGGCGAACTCGCCTACACCGTTCAATCCTTGAACGGGACGCACGGTGAGTTCCGGAATGATCGGGCAGACACCGCTCGGCTGGTTGAACGTCGTTACTGGTTCAGCCTGCGCCTCGATCTCTGAGGGAAGCTTGATACGGCTTCGCCTTGCTTGGCGCATTGACTTCTCACTACGCGTGGCTAGCTGATCGCCCTCAACGCAACCCCCTCCAGCCACGCATCAAACGGCTCACGCGGGCCGATGGCGCGGCCTTCGTTGAAGTCGATGCCGAGTTGATCGAGTTGTCCGAGCAGCGTGGGGTCATCGATGCCTTCGGCGACCGTGAGGATATCAAGGTCGGTCGTGATTTCCTGAATCGCGTGCAGCAATGAGGTCGAACTGCGACTGCTTCCGACGTCACGCGTCAGGCTGCGGCTGAGTTTGACGATACGCGGGGTCAGGCTGCGCAGGTGGCTGAAGGACGATAGACCGCTGCCGAAATCTGCGAGCGCGAGCTGGCAACCGAGCGTGCGCAACTGGCGGCCGAATTCGATCGCCTGGCTGCTGTTGTGGGTCGTCGTTTCCTCGGCCAGCATCATGTACAGCCCCTGACCGGAGATGTTTTCGGCGGCGAGGCGGTGGGCGATATGCTCGATCAGCCCGCTGCGGCCGACGGCACCGCCGGTGAGCGGGATCAGGCAATGAATCTGCTTGCCGGCTGAGCGGGCGCGGGCGAGGGCGGTAATGGCAACATCGATGAAGCGCAGGTCGATGCTTGGGCCAAGCTCGTAGCGCTCGGCTGCATCGAGCAGCGCACTCAGAGAAACGGTTGGTTGGCCCGGTTCGAACAAGTGGGCGGTCAGTTCGACCAATGGGCCGTCGAGCAGACTGTCCTGCCGGGAGCGAACCGGAATGGCTTCAACCACCAGGCGGTTTTCGGCAAGCGCAGTGCTGATCCGCGTCACCCATTCGCTGGTCTCACGACGCCGTTCGGCCGGGGCGTGGGCTTCCTGCTCGCACACCTGGTTGCGGCCGCTTTCCTTGGCGCGATAGCAGGCGGCATCGCCCGCGGCCAGCAATTCGTTGATGTTGCGGACATCCCGCGTGACGCGCGTCAGGCCGATGCTGGCGCCGATGGCGAACACCTTGTCCTGCCAGATGAAGCGGTAGGCCCCGGCGAGGCCGCAAATGTCCTCGGCTACCTGGCGGGCGCGGGCGCCGGTGCAGTTATGGAGCAGCACGCCAAATTCGTCACCACCGAGGCGCGCCAGCGTATCTTCGTCGCGCAGGCGCCCCTGGAAGAGCTGCGAGATCTGACGCAACACCTCATCGCCGGCGAGGTGGCCGCAAATGTCGTTAACGGGCTTGAAGCGGTCGAGGTCGATAAACAGCACGCTGCACTGTTCGCCGCCCGCCTGGACCGCGGCAAGTACTTTTTCCAGCTGGATCTCGAACTCACGACGATTGAGTAGGCCGGTCAGCGCGTCGTGACGGGCCTGGAAAGCCAGCTGGGCCGTAGCCTCCTCGATGCGGGCCTGCAGCGACTGGTGGATGTCATCGAGGTTGCTGGCCATCTCGTTGAAACCTTGTTCGAGGATGCCCAGCTCCCCGGTCGAGACCGGCGGCACGCGGGTCGACAGCTTGCCCTCGGACATTGCCCGCACCGCGTTGACCAGGCGCATCACCGGTCGCGAGAGATTGTCGGCGACGGCAATGGCCAGTGTGGCGAGAACGATCATACCGACGAGGACGATCATCAAGCCGCGGATCAGCAGGTCGTGCTGGCGGGTGATCAGGATGCTCTTGTCGAGCTCGACGAAAACGTGGCCAATGACTTCCTGAGCGACCGGTTTGTCCGCGGGCAGGGGCTGGTCGAACAGGGCGTCGCCTTCGCTCACCGAGCGGAATACCGGTGCGCCGTAGGCCAGCCAGGATTCGGTTTCGGCCACCAGGCCGGGTTTGTCGAGCTTCTGGCGCAGGGTCTCACTGGCCATCGACACCCGGCCGCTGACAGCCAGCGCGCGGCCGCGCTGGTTGACGATGACCGTGGCCTTGACGCTTGCTTCCTGGTTGGTCGCCAGCGCCAGGGTGTGCAGATTGTCGAGCTGGCCGGTGATGATGCCGTATTCGCTGACAGGTGCCAGGTAGCGCGCCGTGGATAAGCCCTTGGCATGTAGCTCGGTCTCCAGGCTGCGGATGCCGCTGACCGTAAAGTAAACAACCAGCGCAATACCGATGAACAGGCTGGGCAGCAGTGTCAGGATCAGCAGTCGGTGGCGCAGGGTCAGGTGATTCATCGTCCGCCCTCCGTCAGCAGGCGCTGCCGCAGACTGGCCTCGTCGGCAACATTCAGGCCGAGGACCTGGGCGACGTTGGCGTTGATCGCGATGGCAAATTGCGCCGGATAGACGATGACAGGCAGTGTGCCGGCCTGCTCAATCAGTTCTGCTGCCTGACGGCCGATCTGCGCCGGCGTCGAATACAGCGCGGCGAGGGCGCCGGCGGTGACAAACGCCGACGAATAGGCAATCACGGGGCGCTGCTGACGATAGGTGGTGATGAGGATGCTCTTGATATTGTCGCGGCGGTAGATGCCGGCGTCGGGCAAGGCCAGCAAGGCGCCGACGCGGGGCAGGAGGTTATTGAGCGCGGGCAGCAGGGCACCATCGCTGTCGACATCCTCGCTGTCAAACTGCAGGTTGCCGCTAGATTGGCGCAATGCGGGGAGCAGCAGGCGGGTTTCCGGGCTGCTGAGAATGCCGATGCGGGTCTGGCCGGGGAGCAGGTGGCGGATGAAGGCACTTAGGCGCGCCGGGGGCTGGTCGAGGACCAGGGCGGTCAGTTGACGCCTGGCGCGGGGCGCCTCGTTGAGCAGGCGCTCAAAGGTCTGCCGAGGCAAGAGCGTGGCAAGAATCGGTGTACCCGGCGGGGCACGTTGCAGCGCCTGGCGCAGGGCTTCGCTGCCGGCCGTGACGATCAGGTCGGCAGCGGGCGCTCCCGGGGTGTAGGCATCGGCTTTGGGAACCAGATGGATGCTCCAGCGCCGGCTGTTGAGCGCTTCGCTGAACGTGCTCGAAAACTCGGCGTAGGGCCCGGCGCTGTCAGACAGCAGCAGCGTGACATTGCCTGCCCAGGCCACGGGGGCGAGCAGTAAAGTCAGGCACAACAGGAACCTTGCCGACAATTTGGCGAGCATGCACGGACTATACCTGCGCTGCCTATGCCATCGCAATACGTGTAAACCCGATCAGCGTTCGCTGATGTAGGCTCCGATACGCTCGCTGAGTTCGGCCACGGGGGTGGCAAAGGCAAATTTGCGGATGACCTGGCCGTCCGGGCCGAGCAGGATCATCCCTGCCGAGTGATCGACGGCGTAGGGGCCAGCACTGGCGCCGGGCTCCTGGACCTTGGCATAGCGGATACGGAAGTTGTCGGCCGCGCGGCGAACCAGCAGCGGGCTGCCGGTGAGGCCGAGGATGCGCGGGTCAAAAAACTCGGTGTAGGTTTTCAGTACCTTGCCGGTATCGCGTTCGGGGTCGACGGTGATGAAAATGGCCTGCAGGCGGCTGGCCTTGCTGCCCAGCGTCTTGAGAATTTCGGCCATCTCGACCAGCGTTGTCGGGCAGACGTCGGGGCAGTAGGTGTAGCCGAAGGCAATCAGTTGGAATCGGCCGCGGAAATCCTCGTTGCTCACCGGGCGGCCGTAAGGGTCCTGCAGCAGGTAGCGGGGGATGATGCTGCCGGGCGGCTCTTCGTCGCTGATCGCTGTATGGCTTGCCGCCGCTGGCGTGGCATCGCTGGCGACTGCCGGCAGCGCCAGTGTCAGTGCGAGCAGGCCGGCAAGCAGTTTCACCGGGCGTTCCTGACACTGTCGCCGAGCTTGCTTTCAGCCTCGGTCAACTGGCTGGCAAGGCGTTGGGCATCCGGGCAGACAGCCTGCCCTTGTGCGAGAAAGGCCTCGCTGGTCGCGTTTTCAAAGATTTCGCCATAGGCGCGGGTCTTCGGGGCGGTGGTCTGCACGGCATTACGGGCGCGGCTGACCAGCGCCGGCTGCTTGCAGGCGAGCGCAGCGCCGTGGATGCGGCCGAGTTCGGCGACGGCGCTTTCAATGGGCGTATTGCTGGTGGTGCCGGCCGACACCGGCAGGGTGAGGCTGGCGAAGGCGGCCAGACAGAGCGGGAGCAGGGACTTCATCGGGGCGGATCTCCTTGGTTTGCCGCCCGATTATTGGTCAGTCCGCTGCCGCCGGCCTTCTCACAGATCAAAAATTTCGCGCAGCAGCGGCAGGCCGTCGCGGATGGCTACCATGCCCGGGGTGAGAATGATCGCCGACTTGATTTCGTGCATCCGTCCCGATCTCACGGCACTGACGTTCTCCCAGCCGGGTCGGCTGGCGACGCGCTCGGGCCGGAAATGCTTGCCGCACCACGAGCCGATGATGATTTCCGGATCGCGGGCGACCACGTCCAGTGGCTCGGCGAGGATGCGGTCGCGGGCCAGCGGCGAGGCGGCGCGGTCGGCGAAGATGTTGCTGCCGCCGGCGATCTCGATCAGTTCTGACACCCATTGCACGGCCGTGATGTTGGGTTCGTCCCATTCCTCGAAATAGACGCGGGGGCGGTGGCCGGTTCGGGCGACGCGCGCCTCGGCATGTGCGCGGTGTTCGACAATCTGCGCCTCCAGCCCGGCGACCAGCGCCAGCGCGCGGTCTTCGGCACCAACCAGGCGGCCGATGGTTTCGATCATCGCCAGCGTGTCATCGAGGCTGCGTTGGTTGAAGGCATAGACCGGCACGCCGGCCTTGATCAGGTCGCGGGCGATGTCGGCCTGCAGATCGGAGAAAGTGAGTACCAGATCCGGCTGCACGGCCATGATCTTGTTCAGGTCGCCGCTGGTGAAGGCATAGACCTTGGGTTTTTCCTTGCGCGCCTGCGGCGGATAGACCGTATAGCCGGTGATGCCGGCGATGCGATCCTGTTCGCTGAGGGCGTAGAGAATCTCGACCGTTTCTGTGGTCAGGCAGACGATGCGTTTGGGGAGGCGGACCATGGCTTACTTTGCGGGACGACGGCTGCGTGCGACATCGAGATGGGCGCAGAGTTTCGTCGTGCCGTCGAGAATGCGCGGCGTGTGCCGCTGCATGATGTCGGGGTTGATGTGAAACAGGTTGCCGCGGGCGACGGCCGTCATCCGCGTCCATTTGTCCCAGTCGTGCAGCCACTCGGGCTTGGCGTCGCCCATGCCGGTGGCGATGATGGCTTCCGGGTTGGCTTCGAGTACCGCCTCGACGGTGACATTCGGCGCCATCTGTTTGAGGTGGCCGAAGACGTTTTCGCCGCCGCAGAGCTTGATCGCATCACTGATGATCTGCGGCCCGCCGACGGTCATCAGCGGCGCTTTCCAGATCTGGTAGAAGGTACGAACCGGCGGCTTGCCGGCGTTGGCTTTGCGCAATTCCGCCAGACGGAAGCGAAAGCTGTCGGCGGCACGGATGGCGGATGCTTCCGTCCCGGCCAACTTACCGAGGCGCTCCAGATCGTCGGCAACGCTATCCATCGTGTTCGGCTGCGAGACATGCACGGTCAGGCCAAGAGCGCGCAGCTTGTCGACCTGCGGCATGTTGTTACCGCTTTCCCAGGCCAGTACGAGGTCGGGCTTGAGGGCGGCGACGGCTTCGAGATCGACGCGTGAATAGCCGCCGACGCGAGGCACGGCCTTGGCGGCCGGCGGGTAGTCGCTGTAATCGACGGTGCCCACCAGCCGGTCGCCGGCACCGGCGGCGTAGAGGTTCTCGGCGATGTGCGGGGCCAGTGCGACGATGCGTTTGGCTGGCGCCTTTAGGCGAATCTCGCGGCCGGTGTCGTCCTTGAGAACGATTTCGGCGTGGACGTGGGCAGTGAAGAGGCAAAAGGTGACTGCTACGGTGAACCCGAAAAAGCGGCGAAAATTGTAAATCTTCATGGCTTGCTCCAGTCGCCGAGGGCGTCGGCCAGACGTTGCCATTCGCTTTCGCTGGCCGGCAGGCCGAAGCGCAGCAGCGGTTGTTGTTCGAACAGGCGGGTGAGGATGCCACGGCGGGCGAGGTGGGCGTGCAGTGCCGCAGCTTCGGCATGGGTCAGGGTGGCGAACAGCGGCGTGCTGCGTACCTCGCCATACGCCGCCAGCAAATCGCCCAATCGCGCTCCGCCAGCCAGCAATTCACTGCGGGTTGCCTCCTGCCAGTCGCGGTCGGCCAGCGCCATGCGGGCGACAGCGCGGGCCGGGCCGCTGACGGGCCACGGGCCCATCGCCTCGGCCATCCGCTGTAACAGGTCGGCGGCCGCGAAAACAAAGCCGACGCGCGCGCCGGCGAGGCCGAAGAACTTGCCGAGCGAGCGCAGCACGATCAGGTTCGGCGCCTCCGCCGTGCCGGCCAGTGCAGTCACGCTCTCCTCCGGCGTCGCGTCGATGAAGGCTTCGTCGACAATCAGCCAGCCGCCGCGCTTTTTCAGGCTGTCGGCGGCTTCGAGCACAAAATCCCGCGGGTGTCGCGTCGCCGTCGGGTTGTTCGGGTTGCAGCACAGCACGTAGGGCGTGGCGACGGCCAGCGCCCGCGGCAGGGTTGCGTTCTGCAGGAATCGCACCTTGTGGCCGGCGTGCTGCCAGGCCTGCGGGTGTTCGGCGTAGAGCGGCGCGATGCAGGCGACCGCGGCGCGCGGCAGCAGCGCCGGCAGCCACTGGATCGCCGCCTGCGAGCCGGCGACCGGCAGCAGGTTGGCGTTGCCATAGTAGGCCGCGGCGGCGGCTTCGAGGCCGTCGTCCGGCTCGGGCAGGCGCTGCCAGACTTCCACCGGCAGCGGCGGCACCGGCCAGGGCTGCGGGTTGATGCCGGTGGACAGGTCGAGCCAGTCGGCCAGCGGGATGTTGAAATGGGCTGCCGCAGCGCGCAGGCGTCCGCCGTGTTCAAGCATGGATGAATCCGTTCAGCTAGGTGCCCAGCAGGGCGAGGACAAAAAATGCGGCCAGCCACAGCCACAGGCTGCGCCGGATGAGGACAATAGCGCGGGCGAGATCGCCGGCGACCGGTGCCGGGCCGTTGCCGAGCAGCGGGCGCTGTTCGAGTTGACCGTGGTAGATCGCCGCGCCGCCGAGTTGCACGCCGAGGCTGCCGGCCCCTGCCGCCATCACCGGGCCGGCATTCGGGCTATCCCAGCCCGGCGCCTGCGCCCGCCAGCAGGCCAGCGCATTGCCAGTACGCCCGAGCAACGCATACGAAAGCGCGGTGAGGCGCGCTGGCAGCCAGTTGAGCAGGTCGTCGAAACGGGCGGCAAAGCGGCCGTAGAGGTTGTAGCGCTCGGTGCGATAACCCCACATCGCATCCAGCGTGTTGGCTAGCCGGAACAGCAGCGCACCGGGCCCGCCGAGCAGCGCGAACCAGAACAGCGCGCCAAAGATGGCGTCGTTGCCATTCTCCAGCACCGACTCCATGCCGGCCTTGGCGACGCCGGATTCGTCGAGTTGCGTCGTGTCGCGCGAGACCATCCAGCCAACGCGCTGCCGCGCTTCGTCGAGCCTGCCGGCGGCCAGCGGCCGGGCGACGGCTTCGGCGTGTTCGCCCAGGCTTTGCGCGCCAAGCGCGAAATAGAGCAGTGCGACATCGACGGCAAAGGGGGCGAGCGGCCGCAGCGCGAAAGCCAGTACCACCCAGGGCAGGACGGCCAGCGCCCAGCCGATCAGGCCGTTGGCGATGCTGCGCCGGTTCAGGCGTTTTTCGATGGCGGTGGCGAGATTGCCGAAGCCGACCAGCGGATGAAAACGGCGCGGCTCGCCGAGCAGGCGGTCGAGCATGACCGCTGCCAGCGCGGCCAGCGGCATCGCCAGCGAGCCGGTGATGGCGATGCTCACGTTCATGCCGGGAAAACGCCTCGCGTCTGCACCGCGTCCTGCATTTCGGCGAGTGCTGCGGTCAACCCGGAAAAGTGCCCCAAATCGCCGGTTCCCCACTGGTCGACATAGAGCAGGTCGTTGATCGCCAGGCGCGGCAGCCAGCCGGCTTTTTCTAGCTCCGGCCGGTCCTTGAATTCGCTGACATAGCCGATGCACAGGTAGGCGATGGGCACGATCTCGCGCGGGATGCCGAGCGCGTCCTGCAGCGCGCTTTCGTGAAAGATGCTCACCCAGCCGACGCCCAGACCTTCGGCGCGGGCCGCGAGCCACAGGTTCTGCACGGCGCAGACGCTGCTGTAGAGATCCATGCTTGGCATGTGCGTGCGCCCGAGCACCACCGGCCCGCTGCGCGAACGGTCGCAGGTGATGCAAAGATTGAGCGGCGATTCGAGGATGCCCTGCAGCTTCAACTGCGAATACAGCGCCCGTTTTTCGTCCGGAAACATTCGCGCGGCTTCGGCGTTGGCCTCGGCAAAAACGGCATGGACACGTTGCTTCACCTCGGGCGAACGGACGAGCAGGAAATTCCACGGCTGCATGAAACCGACCGAGGGCGCATGGTGCGCCGCCATCAGGATGCGGGCGAGCGCCTCGTCGGGAATGGCGTCGGGCAGGAACTGGCCGCGCACGTCGCGGCGGCTGAAAATGTTGCGGTAAACCGCCGCCCGTTCGGCGTCGGAGGGCGAAGCGGCCGCCTGCGGCGAGAGGTTTTCCATGGTTTCCCCTTCTGGAAAAACAACGACCCCCGTCCACGGGGCCGGATCACGTCTCCCGGCCGGTCTTCTGACTTGGATTCACTCGAGCAATGCGCCTTCCCGCCGTGGCAGTGGCCTGAGCATTGCCCGTCCTCCTCACAGCGCTGGGCACGTGGCGGAGTTGCACCGCCTTCCCGATTCTCCATCTGGCGAAGCCAGCATGGCACCCGGAGACACTTGCCCAATTCGTTTTGGGCGGGGCCGATGGTGCCATAATTACGGCCTTTTTTCACGCGGGCGGCCGATGAAACGCAATGCACTGATGGTCCAGGGGACCACCTCCGATGCCGGTAAATCGACGCTGGTGGCGGCGCTGTGCCGGATTCTGCAGCGCCGTGGCGTGCGTGTGGCGCCATTCAAGCCGCAGAACATGGCGCTCAATTCGGCGGTGACGGTCGACGGCGGCGAGATCGGCCGTGCCCAGGCTTTGCAGGCACTGGCCTGTGGCCTTGAGCCGCATACCGACTTCAACCCGGTGCTGCTGAAGCCAACGACGGACAAGCGGGCGCAGGTGATCATTCACGGCAAGGTGGCGACTGATCTCGATGCCAAGGCTTACCACGCCTACAAACCGCGGGCGATGGGTGCGGTGCTCGAATCCTGGCAGCGGCTGACCGCGGCTTACGACTGCGTGGTTGTCGAGGGCGCCGGTTCTCCGGCCGAGATCAACCTGCGTGACCGCGACATCGCCAACATGGGCTTTGCCGAAGCCGCTGACTGCCCTGTGATCATCGTCGCCGACATCGACCGCGGCGGCGTCTTCGCCCACCTCGTCGGTACGCTGGAACTGCTGTCGCCCTCAGAACAGAACCGCGTTGTCGGTTTCGTCATCAACCGCTTCCGCGGCGACATTTCGCTGCTCGAATCCGGCCTGACCTGGCTGGAGGAGCGCACCGGCAAGCCGGTGCTGGGCGTGCTGCCCTATCTGCATGGCCTGATGCTTGACGCCGAAGATGCGATTGCGAGCGCTGCGGTCGACGGCAAAAAGGCGCCAAAATTGAAAGTCATCGCGCCGGCCTACCCGCGGACTTCGAATCACAACGACCTCGACCCGCTGCGTCTGCATCCGGAAGTCGATTTCCGCTGGATCGGCCCCGGCGAAGCCTTGCCGGCCGCCGATCTGATCGTCCTGCCCGGTTCCAAGGCGGTGCGTGCCGACCTTGACTGGCTGCGCGGACAAGGCTGGGATCAGGCCATCGCCCGCCATCTGCGCTACGGCGGCAAACTCATCGGCCTGTGCGGCGGCTACCAGATGCTGGGGCGGACGATTCACGATCCGCTCGGTCTCGAAGGCCTGGGCGGCTCAACGCCGGGCCTAGGCTTTCTTGATGTCGAAACGACGCTGGAAAGCGAAAAGCAGCTGCGGAATGTGAGTGGTCACTTAGTGCTAAATGGCCAGCCGGCCATGACCGGCTACGAAATCCACCTGGGCGTCACGCGCGGTGACGGTTTGTTGCGACCCGCCGTGCAGCTGGCCGACGGGCATAACGACGGGGCGATTTCAGTCGACGGTCAGATACTCGGCACCTATTGCCACGGCCTCTTCGACCACCCGCAGGCCTTGAGCGCCCTGTTGGGTTGGGCGGGAGCTGGCGAGGTCGAAAGCGTGGACTTCGCCGCGCGTCGCGAAGCAGATCTCGACCGCCTGGCCGATTCGGTCGAGGCGGCATTGCGCTGGGACAAGCTGCGGGACTGGCTGCCGGGTATCTGACTGCGGGCAGGGCAGCCCGAGGGCGCTGCCCGAAATTGGCCGGTTTTTCAGGTTGACCGTAGCTACGTCATTCGTGGTGAATCCGCCGCAGCGCCACCTGTTTCTGGATTTCGCGGAAATCTTTCTCGCGGCCGTGTAACGCGTAGAGCTTGCGGGCGCTACCGAAAATTTTCTTGGCCTCGTCGCTGGCCATCATGTAATGCGCCTGGTGGTCGGCGAGTTCGTGGTCGCCCAGGCTAAGCGCAGCGTAGGCGACATCAAGCCGGGTCGTGTTGTCGAGCGCAGCCGAAATCAATGCCGGGCGCAGGCCGGCGAACTTGGCCTTGCCGCGGTCCGGCGCGGCGATGGTCATCAGTGCGGCGAAGCTGGCCTGGCCGTCGAGGGTCAGGTTCTGGACCTCGGATTCGCGCATGCCGACCAGCGTCCGCTCGGCGGAAATCTTGTCACCGCTGTTGACCTGGCTGCGCGCCAGTGACAGCTTGTCCTCGGGCTGGATGGCGCCGGGCATGGTGTCGTTGGCGAGCACATCGGCCATCGCCGCCTGCGCCGTGGCCGTGTCGCCATTGAGCGTCGCCGCTTCCGCGAGCAGGCGCTTGCGCAGGTAGTTGCGCGGCGTCTTCTTCGCCACTTCGTCGAGTACCTTCTGCGCCTCTTCCGGCTCGCCCTGCGCCATGCAGATGCGCGCCTTGACGTCGGCGGCGTCGAAGTAATGCGGCGTGCTGGCGACGACGCGGTCGATTTCCGCCCGCGCCTCAGTCAGGCGGTCCTGATGCTCCAGCGAGCGGGCGACGCCGGCCCGCGCCCAGGGGAACTCTCCGGCATCAAGAATGGCGCGGTAGGCGGTTTCGGCGGCCTTGGCATCGCCCTTGGCGAGCATCACCTCGGCGCGCTGGCGCAGGATCTCAAAACGGTAGGGGCGGGCCGCCTCGCTGTCTCGTTTGGCTTCGAGGATGGCGAGCGCCCGCGCGAATTCCTTGCGGCGCTTCTCGCGGTAGTACTCGGCGAAGAATTCCTTCTTGGCGAGGATGCGCTCCAGCCGCAGCAGCAGCTTGTCCGGCGAGAAGGGCTTGATGATGTAGTCGTCCGGCACCAGTTCGACGGCGGAAACGACCTGTTCGTAGGACTGCTCGCCGGTCACCATCATGAACACGGTTTCGTCTGCCAGCAGGCCGAAGCGGCGGAGCTCCTCCAGCAGCTGCTGGCCGGAGCGGCCGTCGCCGAGCATATAGTCGCAGAGAATGATGTCCGGGGTGTTGTTGCGGATGCGGTAGAGCGCGTCCTGATAGTTGGCGGCGAATTCGACGGCAAAGGCGCCGACGGTCTGGGCGATGGTGCGCAGGGCGTCGCGGGCCGTCGGCTGGTCGTCGATGACCAGGAAGCGCTTGCTGGTGAAACGGTTGTTCATGGCAGGCGGAGGGTGAAGCGGGCGCCGCCCAGCGCGCTGTCGTTGGTCAGCGTCAGGCTGCCGTGCCGTCCCTGGCGGACATGCATTTCGGCCAGTGAGGCTGCAAGCAGCAGACCGGTACCGCTGCTCGGCGGGATCTGCGGATAGCCCGGGCCATCGTCCTCGACGCACAGCCACAAGCCATCGGCATCCTCGCCAGTGCTGAGGTGGACGCGGCTGCGGGCATGGCGGGCGGCATTCTGCACGGCGTTGTTGAGCATGTCGGTGACCAGTTCTCGGTCGAGGGGCCAGGCGTCCGGGGCGTGGCAGTCGAGATCGAGTGTGATGTTGTGGGCGGTAAGGTGATGGCGCTGGTCAAGGGCCACTTCCTCACACAACTCGTCGATGACCGTCGGGATCAGCGCGATCCGGGTTTCGTGCCGCAGTTGCCGGTAGCAGGCCAGCGTCTGGTTCAGCCGCCCGGCGGCTGCCTGGATGGCGAAACGGGCTTCGCCAAGATCGATACCGTGCGCCGTCTCGGCAGCGGCAATCAGTGACTCGGCAGAAAAGAGCTGATTCTTGGCATCGTGGATGCCGGAGGCGAGCAGGTCGAGGGCTTTCATCGGGCACTCATTTCAAGGTCAGCGGCAGACCGGCGGCGACCAGCGTCACGCGATCGCAGACGGCGGCAACGCGCTGGTTGAGGCGGCCCTGTTCGTCGGCAAACAGGCGTGAGACCGGATGCATCGGCACGATGCCCCAGCCGACTTCGTTGGAAACAAGGATCACCTGACCGGGCAGCGTCGGCAGGGTGTCGATCAGCGCCCGGGTTTGGTCGCTGAACAGCGGGCATTCGATGGCTTCACCCGCCTCGGCCTGCGCTGCCGCTCGGCCGGCGAAGAGCAGGTTGGAGAGCCACAGCGTCAGGCAATCGACGAGGATGCAGGTGTCGGGCGCGGCGAGTGACAGCAGCCGGGCGGCCAGATCCTGTGTCTCCTCGACGCAGCCCCAGTCGGCCGGCCGGCGGGCGCGGTGGTGGGCTATGCGCCGGCGCATTTCGCCGTCGCGGGCTTCGGCCGTCGCCAGATAGGTGACGCGCAGGCCGGATTGCGCCGCCCGCTGTTCTGCGAGCAGACTTTTGCCGGAACGGGCACCGCCGAGGATCAGTTCTTTCATCCCACGCACTTTAGGTGATTGCACGCCTCGCCGGCAAGCCGGATAATCCCCGCCGAACCAATGAACGGAACACGGTGCGCCGCAAGGCAATTCCGTGGCGGGCCCGCCGCTGTAACCGGGGACGAATGCTGCAACACACCACTGCCAACGGGGAGACAGACCCGGCGGGAAGGTGCGGCACAAGGACGATCCGGAAGCCAGAAGACGCGTTGGTTTGAATCGGGTCGAAGCCTGTGGACAGGGCTTCGCGACGACATTTTTTGAATGCCGTCGCGAGGCCTTTTTTCATTTTTACGAAAGAATCGGATGCATTCAAACTTCAATATCCAGCCCGTCGATCAGCAACTTGCCGCCGCGCTGCAGGCAAAAATCGACCAGAAGACCAAGCCGCTCGGCGCCCTCGGTCAACTCGAAAAACTGGCCAAAATGGTTGGCCTGATCCAGCAGTCGCTGACGCCGAGCCTGAGCAACCCGCAAATGCTGGTCTTCGCCGGCGATCATGGTGCGGCCAAGGGCGGGGTGTCGGCCTTTCCGCAGGATGTTACCTGGCAGATGGTCGAGAATTTCCTCGCCGGTGGCGCCGCGATCAACGTCTTTGCCCGCCAGAACGGCCTGGCCCTGCGCGTTGTCGATGCCGGCGTGGCGCACGATTTCGGCGGCCCGCGTGAAGGTTTGATCGACCTGAAGGTGGCGCCTGGAACGGCGAACTACATCGAGCAAGCGGCGATGAGTGCCGAGCAATGCCAGCAGGCCATCGAGCAGGGGGCGGGCGTCATCCTCGGGCTGGCGGCGGCCGGCTGCAATGTGGTCGGCTTCGGCGAAATGGGCATTGGCAACACGGCCTCGGCGTCGCTGATCACCCACTGCCTGACAGGCGTTTCGCTGGCCGATTGCGTCGGCCGTGGTACCGGGCTGAATGATGACGGCCTCAACCGCAAACGGGCGCTACTGGAAACCGCGCTCAAGCGCTACCGCCAGGCCGGCGGCGACGACGCGCCGCTGCACGTGCTTGCCGAATTTGGCGGCTTCGAGATCGCGACCATGGTCGGTGCCATGCTGGCGGCGGCCGAAGCGAAAATGGTGCTGCTGATCGACGGCTTCATCGTCAGTTCAGCGGCCTTGGTTGCTGCGCGTCTGCAGCCGGCAGTGCTCGACTACTGCGTCTTCTGCACCCGTTCCGCCGAGCCGGGGGCGCAGGCACAGCTGGCGGCGATGAAGGCCGAGTCGCTGCTCGACCTCGGCCTGCGTCTGGGCGAAGGCACCGGCGCTGCGCTCGCTTACCCGTTGCTGCAGGCGGCCGTTAATTTCCTAAACGAAATGGCCAGCTTCGCATCGGCGGGCGTCGCCGAGCAGTGCTGAAACGCGAGCTGTCCTACTTCCTCGCCGCGCTCGGCTACTTCACCCGGGTGCCGGTGCCGGCCTGGGTGGGTTTTTCTGCCGAGTCGCTGCAGCAGGCGGCGCGCTACCTGCCCGCCATCGGCCTGCTGGTCGGCGGCGTTTCCGCCGCCGTTTTCTGGGGGGCGGCCAGGGTCTGGCCGGTCCCGGTCGCCGTTCTGCTCGCGATGGCCGCCAGCATCGCCGTCACCGGCGCCTTCCATGAAGATGGCCTGTCCGACACCGCCGACGGCCTCGGCGGCGGCTGGGATAAACAGCGCATCCTTGAGATCATGAAAGACTCGCGCGTCGGCAGCTACGGCGTCGTCGCGCTGGTGCTCGCGCTGCTCGGCAAGTTCGCGCTGCTCACCACGCTCGACGTGGCCTGGGTGCCGATCGCATTGCTTGCCGCTCATGCCTTCTCCCGCTTTTGCGCCTTGATCCTGATGGCGACGATGGACTACGCCCGCGACGACAGCCAGAGCAAGGCGAAGCCGGTGGCTGCGCGCCTGTCCTTCGGCACACTGCTTTTCGCCCTCGTCTTCGCCGCTGTACCGTTGATATGGCTGCCGCCGGCGCAGGCCGTGGCCGGCGTGCTGCTTGCGTTGCTGGCGACGTTCTGGCTGGCGAGGAAGTGCTGGCGCTGGCTCGGCGGCTACACCGGTGATTGTCTGGGGGCGGTGCAGCAGATGGCGGAGCTGGGATTTTTGTTGGGGGTGGGGGCGGTTCTCTGATGGCTATCTCAAGTGGCCGTAATTCAGCGGCACATTTGGCGTAACGATTGCTCTTGGCCTGTCGTGAGGCCAGATGTTGCAGTTACGCTCATTTCGCATTCGTCCCGAAATTCCAAGCCTCGGTAACAGCCAATTTTGCTTTGGGCTTCGGAATAAGAGGAGTAGTGTCGCTTTGCGGCTACCTGCATCAGGCATGAGTTGAGCTTGTCGCGTGGGCTCTCGGTTGCCGAATAGCTGTTTCGGTATTGCGTACGATTTTCGCTTTCTCTCGTCTCGATAAATTTTTTCTGTCGTTCGAGATCTGAATAGGCCCTTTGCAAGCTACTGGCACTCGGTGATTCCGCTGAGACTACACCAGTGGTTACGTAATTTCCTGCGCATGGTTGGGAGGAAATCGTAACCGAACCATTTGGGGCTTTGCAGCGGTATGTGTTAGCCATTACGGTGGGTATTTGGAACAGGAAAAACGTACATAGCGCAGAGGTGCTTATTGTCTTCATGGAAAAGGCTCGAATAGGCCAAATGGCGCTAATCAGCTATGGTTGAAAAGTCTCTTAGCTTAAAGTGAGCGCATGCCAATGGCAATGCTCCGACCGCAATACCAAATTTTGCGCCTTCACCTGATTCGCCATCCCAAACCCGTCATCGAGCCCGGTGTCTGTTACGGTCGCCATGACTGTCTGGCAGAAGGTGTAGCGGAGGCGGCGCTGGCCTTGCGGGCGGTTTTGCCTGCCGCCTTGCCGCTGTGGAGCAGTCCCTTGATGCGTTGTCGGGCGCTGGCCGAGCAACTGCACGCCCATCCCGTGATCGACGACCGGCTGGCCGAGATGCATTTCGGTGATTGGGAGGGGCGGCGCTGGGAGGATATTCCGCGTGCCGAGCTGGATGCCTGGGCGGCGGACGTGGCGGGGTATTCGCCGCCGGGTGGGGAGTCGCCGCGTGATCTGCAGCGGCGGGCGCTGGATTTCGTTGCGTCACTGGCGGTGCCGGAGGCGGTGATGGTGACCCATGCCGGGGTGATCCGCACCTTGCTGGCGCAGTGGCAGGGGCTGCCGCCAGAACGATGGACGGAGCTGAATTTCGCCTATGGGTCGTGCACCGTCGTCGATGTGCCGCGATAGCGCGCTGTGACTGGCCGCTGGGCGCAGCCACGGTAGAATGCCGGCCATGGACAATTTCAATCCTTTGCGCGATGCGATCCCGGTGGGCGAGATCCGCCGGGCGCTGGTGATCAAGCTGCGCCATCATGGCGACGTGCTGGTCAGTTCGCCGGTGTTTTCGGTGCTCAAGGCGCATGCGCCACAGGCCGAGATTGATGCGCTGGTCTATGCCGATACCGCCGAGATGGTGACCTTGCACCCGGCGGTGGCGCAGGTGCACGCCATTGACCGCAAATGGAAGCAGTTGGGCGTGCTCGGGCAGGCGCGGGCGGAGTTGGCGCTGTACTCGGCGCTGAGGGCGCGCGGTTACGACCTGATCATCCATCTCACCGAACACTGGCGGGGAGCCTGGTTGTGCAAGCTGCTCAAGCCGCGTTGGGCGGTCGGGCCGGTGGTCAAGGGGCGCCCCAAGCGTTGGAAGACCAGCTTCACCCACCTGCAGACGATGCACAACGCGCAGCGGCACATGGCCGAGACCAATCTCGATGCCCTGCGCCGGCTGGGCATTCAGCCGCGGGCGGACGAGCGGCGGCTGACGCTGGTGCCGGGTGCGACGGCTGAGGCTGTGGTGGCGGGGCATCTCGCGGGGTTCGGGCTGGCTGGCAAGGATTTCATTCATGTGCACCCGGCCTCGCGCTGGTTCTTCAAGTGCTGGCCGGTGGCGCGCACGGCGGCACTGGTGGACCGCTTGCAGGCGCAGGGCCACGCGGTGGTACTGACAGCGGCGCCGAGTTCGGACGAGAGGGCCATGCTCGACGCCATTCAGGCGCGCTTGCAGCGGCCGGCGTTCAGCCTGTCCGGCCAGTTGTCGCTGAAGGAGCTGGCGGCGCTGACGCAGGCGGCAAAGTTGTTCATCGGCGTCGATTCGGCGCCGATGCATATCGCGGCGGCGGTTGGTACGCCGACAGTGGCGCTGTTTGGGCCGTCCGGCGACAAGCAATGGGGGCCGTGGGGCGTGCCGAGCCGGGTGATCACCAGCGGTGCGCACCCCTGCCGGCCCTGCGGCCATGACGGTTGCGGTGGCGGCAAAGTCAGCGACTGCCTGACGGCCATCGAGGTCGAGGCGGTGCTCCAGGCTGCCCAGGAATTGCTGCCGGCGTGAAGATCGCCATCGTTCGTCAGCGTTACAACCCCTTTGGTGGGGCGGAGCGCTTCGTCGAGCGCGCGCTCGGTGCGCTGGCCGCCGAGGGGGCGGAGGTGACGCTGATTACCCGCAACTGGGATGGCGCGCCGCGTGCGGGTTTCCGGCAGGTGACCTGCGACCCGCCGTATTCGCGGCTGACCGGTGGCCGGGCAGCGCGCGACAAGAGCTTTGCCGCCGCCGTGCAGGCGGAACTGGCGCGTGGCGACTACGACATTACCCAGTCGCACGAGCGGATTCCCGGTTGCATGATTTTCCGCGCCGGCGACGGTGTGCATGCTGCCTGGCTGGAACATCGGGCGCGGGTGCTCGGGCCACTGGCGCGCCTTGGGCAATCACTCTCACCCTTCCATCGCTACCTGCTGGGGGCGGAGCGGGCGATGTTCGAGCATCCGGCGCTGCGGGCGGTGATCTGCAATTCGCAGATGGTGGCCGATGAAATTTCGCGCTTTTTCCGGGTTCACCGCAGCTGCCTGCACGTCATCTACAACGGCGTCGATCCCGAGGTGTTTCATCCTGGTCTGGCCGATGAATACCGGCAGGCGACGCGGGCAGCGGCCGGTATTCCCGCGGAAGTGCCGGTGTTGCTGTTTGTCGGCAGCGGTTTCGAGCGCAAGGGCGTGCCCCAGTTGCTGCGTGCCGCGGCGGCGATGCGACGGCAGGATGCACAGATCGTCATTGTCGGTGCCGACCGCAAGCTGAAGGCGATGCGTGCCCTCGCCGCCACGCTGGGGTTGGCCGGGCGCGTGCTGTTCACCGGGCCGCTGAAGGATGTGCGTCCCTGGTACGGCGCGGCCGACGGTTTTGTGTTGCCGACCTTGTACGATCCCTGTCCGAATGCGGCGCTGGAGGCGCTGGCCAGCGGCTTGCCGATCGTCACGTCGACCACCTGCGGGGCGCAGGAGTGGGTGCAGGCGGGCGTCAATGGCTGGGTTTGCGATGCCGTCGATGTGCCGGTACTGGCGCAGCGGCTGGATGATCTTACCGGACTGGCTGGCGATGCCGGGGCGCGCACGGCGTCGCGGCAAAGCGTCGCGCATCTGACGCTGCCGGCGATGGCGGAACGGCTGCTGGGGTTGTATCGAAGCCTCGGTGAGGCTTCGGCGGGCAAGGTATAATTCAGGGTTTTCTTTCGAATCAGGAATTTGCATGGCCAGCGTCAGTGACATGACCAGTCGTGAGCTTTATCTCCGCCTGCTGACCTATGTCCGTCCGTACTGGAAGGTTTTTCTCGTCGCCATGGTCTGCATGGGCCTTGCGTCGCTGGCCGAGCCGATCTTCCCGGCGATGATGAAGAAGCTGCTCGACGATGGCTTTTCGTCGGCGGCGGGGTCGTATGACTGGCTGTTCTACCCGCTGGCGATCATGGGCCTCTTCCTGTTGCGTGCGGTGCTCGGTTTTACCGGCGAATACGCGATGAGCTGGGTGTCGAACAATGTCGTCGCCGAACTGCGGCAGGCGATGTTCGCGCGCATGGTGCGACTGCCGACCAAGTATTACAGCGACAACCTCTCCGGCCGGCTGATGTCGCGCATCGCCTATGACGTGAGCGGCGTCGCCGGCGCGGCGACCAATGCGCTGACCTCGCTGGTCAAGGATTCGCTGTCGATCATCGGTTTGCTGGCCTGGCTGCTTTACCTCAACTGGCAATTGACCTTGGTGACCCTCTCGGTCGTGCCCTTCATCGGCTATGTCGTGCGTACCTTCAGCAAGCGCCTGCGGGCGGTGGCCAAAGGGCAGCAGGAGTCGATGGGCAAGATCACGCAGGTGCTGCAGGAAACCATCGAGGGTCACAAGGTGGTGAAGATCTTCGGCGGCCAGACCTACGAAGAGGCGCGTTTCTTCAAGTCGGTGCGCGAACAGCGCCGTCTGGCGATGCGGGCGACGATGGCCACGGCCGCGCAAAGTCCGATCGTCCAGTTTTTCGCCGCCTCCGGCGTCGCCATCATCATGGGCATGGCGTTGAAGCAGGCATCGAACGATCAGGCGACGGTCGGCAGCTTTGTTTCCTTCATTACCGCGATGCTGATGATTCTCGCGCCGCTGCGCCGGATTACCGACGTCAGTGCGCCGATACAGCGCGGTCTGGCTGCGTCGGAGAGCGTTTTCTCGCTGATCGACGAGGCCGCCGAGGAAGACAAGGGCACGGTCGAGTTGGGCCGGGCGCAGGGCGTGGTCGAGTTCGACAAGGTCAGCTTCACCTATCCCGGTGCCGAGCGGCCTGCGCTGAACGAACTCTCCTTCTGCATCCGCCCCGGTGAGTCGGTGGCGCTGGTCGGTCCGTCCGGCAGCGGCAAGACGACCGCCGCCAACCTGTTGCCGCGCTTCTACGCGCTCGATGGCGGCCAGATTCGCGTTGATGGCCACGCGCTGCCCGATATCCGCCTCAACAGCCTGCGCGACAACATCGCACTGGTCAGTCAGGACGTGGTGCTGTTCAACGACACCATCGGTGCCAACATCGCCTACGGCGGCAAGGCCGATGCGACGCTGGAGGAAATCCGCGCGGCCGCCAAGGCGGCGCATGCGCTGGAGTTCATCGATGCCCTGCCCGACGGCATGGAGACGATGATCGGCGAGAACGGGGTCAAGCTTTCCGGCGGCCAGCGCCAGCGTCTGGCGATTGCCCGGGCACTCTTGAAGAATGCCCCGATCCTGATTCTCGACGAAGCGACTTCGGCGCTCGATACCGAATCCGAGCGCCACGTGCAGGCGGCGCTGGACGAGCTGATGAAGGGCCGCAGCACGCTGGTCATCGCCCACCGCCTGTCCACCATCGAACGTGCCGACCGCATCGTCGCGCTGTCGCATGGCCAGAAGGTCGAGGAAGGTTCGCACGCCGAGCTGCTCGAACGCGATGGCCTCTACGCCCGTCTGTACAAGATGCAGAAAGCGGAAGAGGCGGTCGCGTGATGGTCGGCTTGCGCATCCTCCATGCCGAGTCGTCCAAGGGCTGGGGCGGTCAGGAAAACCGGACGCTGAACGAGTTGCTGTCCATGCGCGAGCGTGGGCATGAACTGGCGGTCGTCGGCCGACCCGGGGCGCGCATTCTTGATCGCGCGAAGGAACAGGGGTTCGTGACCTATACCGTCGACATGCGCGGTGCCATCGATGTGCCGGGCATCCTCGGCCTGCGCCGGGCAATTCGCGATTTCCGCGCCGACATCGTCAATACCCACAGCGGCCGTGACACGCAGCTGGCCGGCATGGCGGCGCGGACGCTGTCCGGACGGCCGCGCATCGTGCGCACCCGCCACCTGGCGCTGCCGATCACCTCGCGCTTTACCTACAGCGTGCTGCCCGATCATGTGGTGACGGTGAGCCGCCATGTCGAGAATTACCTTGTCGAGGCCGGCGTGCCGCGCGAGGGCATCACGACCATCCCGACCGGTATTGATTTTGGCCGCTATTCCCGGTCTACCGTAGCCGGCAACCTGCGCGAGGAACTGGGGCTGCCGGCTGATGCCTTGCTCGTCGGCACGGTCGCCATCCTGCGCGCCAAGAAGGGGCATGCCGAGATTCTCGATGCCGCACCCGAGGTGCTGCGCCGTTTTCCCGATGCCCATTTCGTCTTTGCTGGCGACGGGCCGCAGACGGAGAACCTCAAGGCACGCATCGCTGCCGAAGGGCTGACCGGCAAGGTGCATCTGCTCGGCCTGCGGCGCGACGTGACCAATGTGCTGGCCTCGCTCAACGTCTTTGTATTGCCGACGCATCAGGAAGCGCTTGGTACGGCCTTCATCGAGGCCGGTGCGATGGGGTTGCCGGCGGTGGCGACCCGCGTCGATGGCGTGCCCGAGGTGGTGCAGGATGGGACGACCGGACTGCTGGTGCCGGCACAGGATGGCAAGGCACTGATCGAGCCGATCTGCCGCCTGCTTGCAGACCCGATCTACCGCCGCGGCATGGGTGCCAACGCCAGCGAATTCGTGCGCCGCAAGTTTTCCCGCGAAGTGATGGCGGAAGGCATGGAGCGCCTATACCAGCGTTTGCTGGAGGCGCGTTGATGCCGGGCCAGCCGCTGCCGGTGCTGATGTATCACCACGTCAGCCCCAAGCCGGGGTTGGTCACCTGCTCACCGGAAAACTTCCGCGCCCAGATGCGCTGGCTGGCGGAAAACGGCTGGAAAACCCTGTCGACGGCCGAGTTTTCGGCAGCCCTGGCCGCCGGGTCGTGGCCGAAAAAAAGCATGCTCGTCACCTTTGATGACGGTTACCTCGACAACTGGGTCCATGCCCACCCGGTACTCGCCGAGTTCGGCCAGCGGGCGACCATTTTCCTGATTACCGGCTGGATCGGCGACGGTCCGGCGCGCCCGGGCACGCCGGAGGTGCCGACACACAAGCAGGCGATGGCGGCTGCGGCAGAAGGGAAACTCGACGACGCCTTCATGCGCTGGTCCGAAGTCGAGGCGATGCGTGCGGCAGGCACGGCGGATTTTCACTCGCATACGCATACCCACACCCGCTGGGACCGCCAGATTGCCGATCAGGCAAGACGCGATACCGCGCTGGCCGAGGATCTGTCGGCATCGCGAGCGACACTGGCCGCCCGGCTGGGCGAGGCGACGCCGCACCTGTGCTGGCCGCAGGGGTATTACGATGCAGCGTATCAGCGCATTGCGCGGGCCGCCGGGTTTAGTCACCTCTACACCACCGAGCACGGCGTCGTTCGGGCCGGCGTTGATCTGGCGCGCTTGCCGCGACTGGTGGCCAAGGACCGGGGGGGCAGCTGGTTCGGTCGGCGGATGTCGATCTACGGCCGTCCGTGGCTGTCGGCGCTCTATCTCGGCCTCAAGTCGGGGAAGCGGCACTGATGCGCCTGCGTCTGCGCGAACCGATCCTCTATCGCTGGCTGCGCCTGAAGCGGGCGCTCGACAAGCGACCGCGTCCGGCCAGCGAAGTCGGCACCCCGGCGATCCGACGCATTCTCGCCATTTCGTGCACGGCGCTCGGTGATACCTTGTTGTCGACACCGGCACTGGCCGCGCTACGCCAGACTTATCCGCAGGCGCACATCACGCTGCTGGTGCATCCGTCCTTGCTGGCGCTGTTCACTGCCCTGGACAGTGTCGATGAACTGGTTCCCTACGATGGCAAATGGCGCGGGTTCGGCCGGGTGGCACGGCAACTCAAGGGCTTTGATCTGGCCGTGATCCTGCATGGAAACGAGCCGCAGGCAACGCCGCTGGCCTACTTCTCCGGCGCCCGGCATATCTTCAAGCTGCCCAATAACAATCGCTGGAATTTCCTGCTGAGCAACCGGGAGCCGGTGGTGACCTGGGATGATCTCGGCCATGGCATCGACCAGCGGCTGGCGGTGGCCCGACTGGCCGGCGCCCGCGAGCCATTTTCCCGGCGGATGACGGTGCCGCGGCATGCGGCGGGAGAAAGCGCGGTGCAGGACGCACTGGCGCAGCGGGACTGGCAGTCGGCGCCGCTAGTGGCTTTCCAGCCGGGGGCTTCGACCATGAGCCGGCGCTGGCCGCGAGGGCGTTTCGTCGCGGCGGCCACGGCGCTGGTTGCGCAACATCCGGAATTGCGTTTCGTCGTTACCGGCTCGCCGGCCGAGCAGGCGCTGTGCCGCGAAGTTGCCGCCGCTATCGAGGCGGCTGTGCCGGTCGCCGGGGGCAGCCGGGCCTGGGCATCGGCCGGCGATCTGCCTCTGATTGCGATCCCCGACCTGCTGCGTCGTGCGGTGGTACTGGTCAGCGGCGACACCGGGCCAATGCATCTGGCCGTGACGGTGGAAACACCGGTCGTGGCGCTGTTTGCCGTCTCCGATCCTGCACGTTCCGGTCCCGGCTACGATCCGGCACGCCACATCGTCATCCGCAAGTGGCGCACTTGTGATCCCTGCCAATCGAAGAACTGTCCATATGCCGAGCCGATCTGCATGGACAACATTGCGGTCGATGAGGTGGTTGCTGCGGTCGACTCGGTTTTACGGCGAAAACCGGCATGAGTGCGGCGAAAAAAATCCTGCTGCTCGATACCGGCAACGAGTGGGGCGGCGGCACCAACAGCATGATCGAGTTGCTCAAGCGTCTCGATCGCCAGCGCTTTGCCGTGACCTGTTGCTTCTACAAGGACTACCGGCGCGGTCAGGACGGCCGGCTGCTCTCCGAGGAACTGGCCGCCATCGGCATTCCGCTGCACATTCTGCCAACGACCGGCCAGCCGATGTGGGCGAAACTGGCCAAGGAAGTGGCACGGGGCGTGTTGGCATGGTCATCGCGCCTCAAACGGGCTGCGGTGCGGGCGATTGAAATGCGCTGGCGTGTCCGGCCGCGTGCCGAAGCGCTCCGGCAGTTCCTGGTCGACGGCGGTTTTGACCTGCTCTACATGAACAACCAGCCGGCCTCGAATATGGAGGGCTATCTGGCGGGGGAGGCGGCTGGGGTGCCGGTTGTGCAACATTGCCGGATCGAGCCGACGCTGCACGCGGACGATGTGGCGCTGATCAATCGCGTCGCAGCGAGCGTGATCTGCGTGTCGCAGGGCGTGGCCGATGTGCTCGCAGCTGCAAAGGTGCAGCCGCGGCGTTTGCGGGTGGTGCATAACGCGATCGATGTGCAGGCGGCGCTGCCGACGATCGTGGATTTTCCGAGGTCGGGTCGTCCGCTGATCGGAACCGTTGGCCAATTGACGGCCCGCAAGGGCATACCGCACCTGTTGCAGGCGCTGGCCGGGCTGCGGCAGTCCGGCATCGTCGCCGATTGCGTGATTCTCGGCGAAGGGCCGCAAAGGAAAGAACTGGAAGCGATCAGCAAACGGCTGGGTTTGGACGGTCAGGTGCATTTCGTCGGCTTTCAGGCACAGCCACTCGCCTGGGTGCGGGCGATGGATGTGTGCGTCCTGTGTTCGAGCAAGGAAGGGCTGCCGCGTGTGGTGCTCGAAGCCATGCTCGCGGGCAAGCCGGTGGTCGGCTCGGATGTGACCGGGACGCGGGAGCTGATCGTTCATGAAGAAACCGGCCTGCTTTACGCTTTTGGCGACATTTCCGCGTTGACCGCAGCTTTGCGTCGTCTGCTCGCTGACGCACCGCTGCGGGCGCGCATGGGCGCCGCCGGGCGGGCGCGGGTGGCGGACGGCTTCTCCATTGAAGCCTATGTTGCCGGCGTGACGGCCGTGCTCGACGAGGCGCTGGCGTGATTTACCTGCTGCTGACCTGGCTGGCTGCGCCGCTCCTCTGGTTGCGCCTGGCTTTGGGCGGGCGGCCGGCGCCTCGACGCATACTGGTGATCCAGACGGCGAAGATTGGCGATTTCGTCGCTACGACGCCAGTGTTTCGCGCCTTGCGCCAGCGTTGTCCTGACGCCGAAATTGTCGCCCTGTTACACCCGGTTAACTTGCAGCTTGCCCGCGGCTTGCAGAGTATCAATCGCATCGTGGCACTGCCCGAGGGGGGCTTTCGGGCTTGGACGGGCAAACGCTGGCTCTATCGTCTATTGCGCGGGGGCTTCGATGCGGTCATCGTACTCAGCCCCAATCTGAGCACCTATCTCGTGCCATTCTGGGCGGGCGTGCCGACGCGCATATCGGTCCTGCCGGATCGACGCCAGGGCAGCACACGGCTGGCATGGCCCTTTCTCAGTCACGGCGAGCCTCATCTTGCCGGGCGCCTGTTCCGCGAAACGGCCTTGCGCAGTCTGGGCGGGTTGGGGCTGGCCGTTGACAATGACCTTCTGGCGACGGCCAGCGAAGTCTCGGTTGCCGATGTTCCGCAAAATCTCCATCAGATTCTGCCGCAGAAGACGGCCGGCGAAGCGCTCGTGGGGCTCGGACTGGGTGCTGGCAACCGGATGAAAGCCCTTTCGGCCGAGCAATGGCAGGTTATGGCGCGTGACCTGCTGGCAATCCCTGGCGTTAGGCTGATCTTGATTGGAACAACCGCTGATCGCGAGGCGGCGCAGGAACTGCTGCGCCAGTTACCGCAGGCACGCATTCTCGACACAACGGGGCTGTTCACCCTGTCGCAACTGCCTGCCGTGCTGACGAGGCTAGATTGTTTCGTTGGCGTTGACTCGGGGGCAACTTACCTTGCCGATGCTGTCGGCGTTCCGGTCGTCGATTTCATGGGGCCGGCCGATGCCGACGACCAGCGGCCGCTTGGACCGGCTGCAGCCGTAATACGCAGCGCCGAGCCTTGCGCGCCATGTTCTCATGCTTTCGATGCACCTTACCGGTGTCGATTGGGGACGCGGGCTTGTATTGTGAATGTGCCAGTAATTGCGCTGGCCGAGGCTGTTAAGGCGCTTGTTCGACGATGAAGCCGGGACGCTATAAAAAGTCGCTGCACAAGGCATGGCGACGACTCCAGAATCGCATTCATGGCGGGCGCCGTATATTGGTGCTTGGTGACTCGCACTGTGGCGTCTATGAGTATTGTTTCGACCAGGGATATCTGGTGCCGCATCTCCTGAATTGCGAGATTGTGGCGGGTGCAACCGCCTACGGCTTGAATAACGACCAGTCAGCAACCATGGCCTGGCATCGCTTCGATCGCGCATTGAAGCGGTATCGCGACTTCGATGTCGTGCTGATCATGCTCGGTGAAGTGGATTGCAGTTATGCACTGTGGCAAAAATCGGAACGCACCGGGTTGCCCCCGGAAGCGTTCTTCGATCGTTGCTTCGCCGGGCTTGAACGGTTACTCCAGCGAGTGAGGTCCGAGGGAGGGGCTGCCCGAAAAGTGATTGTTGCGGGCGCGAGTTTGCCGACGATTGCCGATCAGTACGCCGCAGTTCAGGAAAATGAACTTCGACGCAGCATTGCTGCGACGCAGATGCAGCGAACGCAGCTAGTGTTGGCCTATAACGCTTGTTTGGCTGAGTTTGCGTATGCACATGACGTGCGCTACTTTGATCTGACCGCGGAAACGTTGGATCCCGAAACCCGTCTTGTTGCCCAGTGTTATCTGGCCGAACCAGATGATCATCATTTGTCACATCCAGCTACCGGAAAACTATGGGCGGCAAGTTTGTTGAGATGCCTCTAATGTTGCGTTTATTCGGTCTGGCGGTGATGCTCTTGCTGTTCGTCTTGCCGATTCCCGGAACGATCGCCTTGCGGCACGGGGTGACGCTGCTGGCGCTGGGGTTGATATTGGTTCTGTGGCGTCCCATGCGCCCTCTTCGTGCAGATTCCAGCGCCAATATGCTTAATTTGGCCGCTTGGCTCACTGTCATCACTCTCTGGATCGTTCTTCAGGCCGGATTGTTCTCTGAGGAGAGTCGCTGGGCCTTTAAGGAAATCACCAATCAATGGGTACCGGCGCTGATTGCAGCGCTCATTGGGTGGTTTTCCGTGATTTGCGCACGAGCCTCGGGCTTGTCTAATGAGCGAGTCCTGGGCGCGGTTGTGCTGGTTTTCTTGGCTCAGGCGGCATTTTGTCTGGCTTCAACCTTCCCAGATTTTCTTTCGACGGGGGCGTTTCCTCAGTCAAAAACCCGATGGACCGCCGGGAAGCTCGAGATAAGTTACTGGAACAACATTGCCCTAGCCATTCTGGCCGTGGATTTGCTCAGTCGCTGGCGATATCGACAGCAAGTAACGAATTTATCCTTGTTGGTCGTAGTTTCGGGGGCGTTCTTGTTGCTGTTATCCAACCTGGCTTTTGGCGCCCGCAATGGCATTATCGGCTCAATCATGCTGCTGGTCTCTTTAGGCGTGCTTGTTGCCTGGAAGGAACGCCGAAAAATTGGACTTGCGAAGACCTTAGGGCTTTTTCTGGTTGCCTCAGTCTTGGCGAGTATCATGGCCTTGGGTAGCCTGAAACTGGATCCGCGCTGGGCAAGCTTCAAGGAAACTGCGGTGATCGCCTGGAACATCAAATCGCATGATGCTTGGCTCGACCCGGATCATCGTCCTTTACCGACAATGGCTTCCGGGCAACCGGTTGAAGCGTCGGCGTATTTGCGTATTTCCTGGATTCGGGCTGGGATCGATTTGCTTGCTGATTACCCTATGGGCGTGGGCTACGGCAGGAATGCCTTCGGACATGCGCTACGCAAGACTCAGGAAACACGCATCGGCCATGCGCATAGCGGGATCATCGACTGGTCGGTTGGGACGGGCCTGCCTGGACTGGTTTTGTGGCTGGGGATGATCGTCTCGATCATTTTGATCGGTCTGCGTCGTTATTTCGATCGACAGGACCCCACCGGTTTGATCGTAGCGTTCGTTGCCGGTGGTTTTCTGGGGCGTATGTTGCTGGATACTATCAATCGGGATCACATGTTGATGGTGTTTTTCATGATGCTGGCCATCCTCGTTTCCTTGCCAGAAAAACCGGTGAAAGCATGAAAGTCCTCATCATCCGCCGCGACAACATCGGCGACCTGATCTGCACGACACCCTTGTTCGAGGCAATCCGTCGCCAGTATCCAGAGGCTTACATCGCTGCGCTGGTGAATAGTTACAATGCGCCGGCGATTCAGGGCAATCCACATCTCGACGCGATCTTTGCTTACACCAAGGGCAAGCATGCTGACGGCGAGACCGTGCTCGGTGCTTACTGGCGGCGGGCGAAACTGCTCTGGCAACTGCGGCGCATGCGATTCGACTACGTTATTCTGGCAACCAGCGGCTTTGCAGCGCGTGCGCTCAAACTGGCAAGGACCATCAAGCCAGCGCATATCGTCGGGTTCGTCAGCGAAACAGCGAGTTCGACCAGTATCGACTGTCCGGTTTCACATGCGCCCGGAGTGAATCTCCACGAAACCGAAGACATGTTCCGGCTTTTGCAGCCGCTAGGTATTTCTGGCGATATCCCGAAGTTGACCGTGGTCCCTGATGCCTCACTTGCTGACCAGATCAGGCAAGCACTGCCGGATGCGGTGCGGGATGGAAAGGGGCCACTGATTGCTCTGCATATCAGTGCCCGAAAGGAAAAGCAGCGCTGGCCTGTCGAGCGCTTTGCCGAATTTGCGCACAGCCTGCATGCGCGAACAGGTGCTCGTTTTCTTGTTTTCTGGTCTCCTGGCGATGAAAACAATCCCTTTCACCCTGGGGATGATGGCAAGGCCGCAAAATTGCTTGCCGAAATGGCTGGTTTGCCAGTGGCGCCGGTGAATACCCACCATTTGTCCGAGTTGATTGCCGGCTTGTCGCTATGTGATGCCGCCGTGTTGTCCGATGGTGGCGCGATGCATGTTGCTGCAGGTTTGGGTAAACCAATGGTTTGCTTCTTCGGCAACTCCCCTTCAACGCGCTGGTATCCGTGGGGAGTAAGTTACGAACTACTGCAGGACTCTAGCCGAGAAGTGAGCAGGCTGTCGGTTGAGGTAGTGTCGAGCGCGTTTGATTGCCTTCTCGAACGATTGAATGGACAAAATCGCTTGTGAAAATAAAAAACCTTAATCGCTCAATTATCGATGCTGCGGTGAAAGACTTCGCAGTCAGTTTGACTCCTGCAGCAAGGATTCTGGATGTTGGTGCGGGCAGTGGGCATTACCGCCAGATTTTCCATGCTCAGGACTACTTGGCAATCGATCGAGGCTACGAGCAGCAAAGTCTTTCTGGGTTGAGCGTGGTGGCCGATATCGCGGCAATCCCGTTTGCTGCTGAAACTATGGATGCTGCGATTTGCCTGGAGGTTCTTGAGCACGTAACCGATCCGGATTTAATCCTCCGGGAGATTTTTCGGGTGATGCGGCCAGGTGGAAACTTGATGCTTTCAACGCCATTTTGTCTTGGTGAGCACATGAAGCCATACGATTTTTTCCGTTTCACGCGCTTCATGCTTTCCAAGAAGCTTGAGAAAGCAGGTTTCGACATCGTCTCAATTCGTCCGCGAGGCGGTTTTTTTTACCTTGCTTGCCTATCTCCTGGCGCGTTTCCCCGATGAGATTTTTAGAGGTGTGAAAGGCTGGACGAAGATATTCAAGCCGTTGATTCGCCTTGTGACAACCTATTCATTGGCTCGGATCGTTCTTTGGTGTGATCGCTATGATGCGGAGAAAAATTTCACATTGGGTTATATCTGCCTTGTGAAAAAGCCATGATGGAGATTAGTGCGCCGCCTCCCAGCTTTCACCAACCCCGACTTCCACTACCAGCGGCACCTTGAATTTCGCGACCTGCGTCATCAGGCGGGGCAGTTGATTTCGCACCTCGGTAAGCTCATCATCAGGCACTTCCAGCACCAGTTCGTCGTGTACCTGCAGGACTAGTTTCGACTTCATTGCTGATTTTTCCAGCCAACTCTGTACGGCAATCATCGCCAGTTTGATCAGGTCGGCGGCCGTACCCTGCATCGGGGCATTGATTGCGGAGCGTTCGGCGGCCTGGCGGCGGTTGGCGTTGCTGGCGCGGATTTCCGGCAGCCACAGGCGCCGTCCGAAAACGGTTTCGACGTAGCCGTGCTCGCGCACGGTGGCGCGGGCTTCTTCCATGTGGCGGGCGACGCCGGGGTAGCGTGCGAAGTAGCGGTCGATGTAGGTCTGGGCGGCACTTCTTTCCAGCCCGAGTTGGCGGGCGAGGCCGAAGGCGCTCATGCCGTAGATCAGGCCGAAGTTGATGCTCTTGGCAACGCGGCGCTGGTCCGGGCCAACCTCCAGCGGCGTGACACCGAAGATCTCGGCAGCGGTCGCGCGGTGCACATCCTCGCCTTGTGCGAAAGCCTCCAGCAGGCGGTCGTCGCCGGAGAGGTGGGCCATGATGCGTAGCTCGATCTGTGAATAGTCGGCGGAAACGATGCTGCTACCGGCGGGGGCGACGAATGCGGTACGAATCTTCCGGCCCTCTTCGGTACGCACCGGGATGTTCTGCAGGTTGGGTTCGCTGGAGGCGAGGCGGCCGGTGACGACCGATGCCTGCGAGTAGTGGGTATGAACCCGGCCGGTGGCCGGATTGATCATGCGCGGCAGCTTGTCGGTATAGGTGCCCTTGAGCTTGGCCAGGCTGCGGTGTTCGAGCAGCAGCTTGGGCAGCGGATAATCGAGCGCCAGTTCGGAGAGCACTTCCTCGTCGGTCGACGGGCCGCCAGAGGCAGTTTTTTTCTTTACCGGCAGGCCGAGCTTGCCGAAGAGGATTTCGCCGAGTTGCTTGGGCGAGGCGAGGTTGAAGGGCTGGCCGGCGAGTTCATGGGCCTGCGTTTCGAGTGCCATGATCTTCTGGCCGATTTCATGGCTCTGGCGGGCCAACCGGTCGCCGTCGATCAGGATGCCGGTGCGTTCCATCTGCCAGATGACCTGGCGCGCCGGCAGTTCAATCTCTTCATAAATACGACGCAGGCCATCGGCAGTAGCGAATTGCGGATGCAGCACCTCATGCACGCGCAGCGTGACATCGGCGTCTTCTGCGGCATAGGTGGCGGCGCGTTCGATGTCCACCTGGTCGAAGGTGATCTGCTTGGCGCCCTTGCCGCACAGGTCTTCATAGGCGATGGTCTCCAGGCCGAGGTGGCGACTGCAGAGTTGGCCGAGGTCGTGGCCCTTGTCAGACTCGATGACGTAGCTCTGCAGCATCGTGTCGTGGGCGATGCCGGCCAGCACGATGCCGTGGTTGGCGAAGACATGCTGGTCGTACTTGGCGTTTTGCAGCACTTTTTTCCGGTTCACCGCAGTCAGCCATGGGGTCAGCCGTGCCAGCACCTCGTCGCGTGGCAACTGATCGGCAACGCCGGGGGCGGTGTGGGCGAGCGGGATGTAGCAGGCCTCGCCGGGTGTCACGGAAAGCGAGATACCGACGATGCGCGCTTCGAAAGAATCCAGGCTGGTCGTTTCCGTATCCAGTGCCGTCAGTTCGGCGGCTTCGATTTTCGCCAGCCAGGCATCGAATTGCGCCCAAGTGAAGACGGTTTCGTAGTTGACGGCTATTTTCTCGCGCGGAGCGACATCGGGTGTGCCGACGGTTTGTGCCGGCATGCCGGCAGCAGCGTCCGGGCCGTCGATTTCGGATAACCAGGAACGAAACTGGTAGCGGCGGTAGTGCTCGCGCAAGGTGTCGAGGTCGGGGGGCGTGGCGGTAAGTTCAGAGGGAGTCGGCAAGTCGGGCAGGTCGCAGACCACAGTCACCAGCTTTTTGCCGAGCGGCAGGAAAGCAAGGTGATCGCGCAGGTTCTGGCCGACCACCCCGGTGATCTTGTCGGCGTTGGCGATAACGGCATCCAGCGAGCCGTACTGGGTCAGCCATTTGACGGCGGTCTTCGGGCCGCATTTGGCGACACCAGGTACGCCATCGACGGTATCGCCGACCAGCGCCAGATAATCGACGATGCGCGATGGTGGCACGCCAAATTTGGCCTCGACGCCCGCCTCGTCGAGCATTTCGTTGCTCATGGTGTTGAACCAGCGGACATGCTGGCCGACCAGTTGGGTCAGATCCTTGTCGCCGGTGGAAATCAGGGTGTCGATGCCGTCGACGGCGGCCTTCGTCGCCAGCGTGCCGATGACGTCGTCGGCCTCGACACCGTCGATGGTCAGTACCGGCCAGCCGGCGGCGCGGATGGCGGCATTGATCGGCTCGATCTGGGCGCGAAGGTCATCCGGCATCGGTGGCCGGTGCGCCTTGTATTCCGGATACCAGTCGTCGCGGAAGGTCTTGCCCTTGGCGTCAAAGACCACGGCCTTGTAATCGGCCTTGTAGTCGCTTTCCAGACGACGTAGCATGTTCAGCACGCCATACAGTGCGCCGGTCGGCTCGCCGGCCTTGTTGCGCAGGTCGGGCAGGGCATGGAAGGCGCGATAGAGATAGGACGAACCGTCCACCAACAACAAGAGAGGCATAACGTGACGGAAAACGACAAACTGATACTAGGTGTGGAGACCGAAACGCTGTTGAAAAACGCGACGGCACGCGAATCCTGGCGGATTTTCGGCATTATGTCAGAGTTCGTTGAGGCGACCGAACGCCTTGCCGCGATCAAGCCGGCGGTCACCATGTTCGGCAGCGCCCGCGTTAGGCCGGACTCGCCCTACTACATGCTCACCGAGCAGACGGCACGATTGCTGTCCGATTCCGGCTTTTCCGTGATCTCCGGCGGTGGCCCCGGCATCATGGAGGCGGCCAACAAGGGCGCCTTCTTCGGCAAGTCACCGTCGGTGGGCCTCAACATTCAGTTGCCGCACGAGCAGGCATCGAATCCTTATCAGGACATCTCGCAGACCTTCCGCCACTTCTTTGCCCGCAAGTACATGTTCGTCCGCTTTGCCAGCGCCTACGTCGTCATGCCCGGCGGCTTTGGCACGCTTGATGAGCTGATGGAGGCGCTGACGCTGATCCAGACCGGCAAGGCGCGCAAGATTCCGCTCATTCTGGTTTGCTCGGATTTCTGGAAGGGATTGATTGACTGGTTCAAGCAGACCTTGGTCTCGGAAAAGATGATTGATCCGGAAGACCTGAATCTGATCCAGCTGATCGATGACCCGAAGGACGTCGTCGAAGCCATCTTCAAGCATTACGAATCGCGCCCCTTCGGTCCGCTGCCCGGTGAGCGAGAGATGATGCTGAACCTGTAATAAAATCGGATCAGTACAAACAAGGAAAAGCTCATGCGCCGAATTCTTTCAGTCCTGCTGCTGATTTCTGCCCCCGTCTGGGCGCAGCAGGCCGCCCAACCGGGCGAATTGCAGCCGTTGCCGGCGGTTCCACCGCCGCCACCGGGCATGGAGGCTTTTGATGCGGCCCTTGAGCCGCAGGTCACCATCGTCAAGGCCGAAAAGGAAACCCGCGAGGAATTCCGCATCAAGGGCAAGCTCTACATGGTCAAGGTCACGCCTTCGGTCGGCAAGCCTTACTACCTCGTGGACCGACAGGGCGATGGCAGCTTTGTCGAGGCGGATATCGCACCCAATCCGATCCGCCCGCCGATGTGGGTCATTCATAGCTGGTAAGCCTTGTCTGTCTATACCTCGGTCGGCCGCGATGAACTGGTCGGCTGGCTGGCCCCGCTAGCCGTCGGTGAACTGACCGATCTGGCTGGTATCGCCGCCGGCATGCAGAATTCCAATTATTTTGTCAGCACCGCCCAAGGGCGCTTCGTGCTGACGCTCTTCGAGCGCATCGAGCCGGGCGCCCTCGGTTTCTATCTGTGCCTGATGGCCCATCTCGCGGCGCGTGGCCTGCCTTGTCCGCAGCCACTGGCGACAGCCGCCGGAGAACGCTGGCGCATGCTCGCCGGCAAGCCGGCCGCGCTGCTCAGTTGTTTGCCGGGCCGCATCGAGGACGCGCCGGATGCCGGTCACTGCCATGCGCTGGGCGACATGCTGGCCAGACTGCATCTGGCTGCCGCCGATCTTGCGGATGCGCCGGAAAATCCCTGCGGGGCAGCCTGGCGGGAAAAGGTCGGTGCCGATCTTCTACCCCTGCTTGACGACGCGGATCGCACCCTGCTGGCAGATGAACTCGCCTACCAGCGGGCGCAGGACTACGCCAGCTTGCCGACGGGTGTGATCCATGCCGATTTGTTCCGCGACAATGTGCTCTGGGGGGCTGACGGCAGCCTCGGTGGCCTCCTTGATTTCTATTTTGCCGGTCGCGATGCCTGGCTGTTCGATCTGGCTGTGGTCGCCAACGACTGGTGCGCTGATGCCGCGACTTTGGCGGCACTGATTGGTGGCTATGCCGATCGCCGGCCGCTGGCGGACTTGGAGAGGCAGGCCTGGCCGGCGATGCGGCGGGCGGCGGCGCTGCGCTTCTGGTTGCTGCGCCTGGAGGCCGCGCATCGTCCGCGTCGGGGCGATGTGGTGACGGTGAAGGATCCGTTGCATTTTCGCGACATGTTGTTGCGTTTCCGCCTTGCTCCGCAGCCCTTGCCCCGTTAGCATCCGCGCATGACCGATACCCCGAATTTTCCGATGCTGCCCGAGGCCTTCAGTGGCGACTGTCGTGAAGTCGACCCCGGCGCCTGTTTCGACTGGTTGCGTCAGGGCTGGGCGATGTTCCTCGCCAATCCCGGCATCTGGATCGGCAGCACCGTGCTGTTGCTGGTGATGCTGCTGGCCATCTCGATCGTGCCCTTCTTCGGACAGATCGCGGCCCACCTGCTGGTGCCGCTGTTCGGCGCCGGCATGATCCAGATTTGTCGTCATCTGGCGCAGAGCGAAGAGCCGAGCATTGCCGACCTCTTTGCCGGCTTTCGTCACCGTGCCGGCGATCTGGTGATGGTCGGCGTGATCTTTGCAGGCGGAATCTTCGGCATTGCCTTCTTCGCCTTCCTGCTGGTCAGCGGCGGCGTGCTCGGGGGCGTGGTCACCGGCAAAGTCGCTGGCTTCGGCGTTGCGCTCGGCGGCGTCATGCTCGCGGGCCTGCTGGTCATGGTGCTGTCGATCCCGGTAATCATGGCGACCTGGTACGCGCCGGCGCTGGTTTTTCTGCACGACATGAAGCCGATACCGGCGATGAAGGCCAGTTTCAATGCCGGCGCCACGAACTGGCTGCCGATGGTCATCTTCGCCGTATTCCTGGTCGTTTCCCTCTTCTTCGCGATGCTGCCGCTCGGGCTGGGCCTGATCCTGCTGCTGCCGGTGTTTTCCGGCGCGGTGTACGCCTCTTATCGCGACATTTTCGTCGGCACCTGAGATGCGCGCCCAGACCCTTCCTCCCGCGGCTGGCTGGCGCTGGCTGGCTGGTGGCTTTGCCATCTTCCGCCGCAATCCGCCGGTGCTCGGTATGCTTGTCGTCGCCTACTGGTTCACCGTCCTCTTTCTCAACATCGTGCCGATCCTCGGTGCCTTGCTCGCCTCGCTGGCCATTCCCGGTCTGTCGGTCGGCCTGATGCAGGCGGCACAAAATCTCGAACGCGGGAAGCCGGTCGGGTTACAGACGCTCTACGGCAGCCTCAAGGAAAACCCGAAAACCCTGCTTGGCCTCGGTGCGCTCTACCTGTGCTGCACGCTCGGCATCCTCGGGGTGTCCGCGCTGATCGATGGCGGTGACCTGTTGCGCTACATGCTCGGTGGCCGTGCCGAACGCAGTGCCCTTGAAAACAATGATTTCACGCTGCCGGCACTGGTCGTGCTGATCCTGCTGGTGCCGGTGCTGATGGCCTACTGGTTCGCGCCGGTGCTCGCCGCCTGGCACAAGCTGACGCTGGGCAAGTCGCTGTTCTTCAGCTTCGTCGCCTGCTGGATGAACTGGCGCCCCTTCCTGAATTACGGTCTCGGCCTGCTGCTGGTTTCCGCGATCATCCCGGGCGTCTTGCTGGGTGTGCTGCTGCTGATCTTCCCGGGCGCGCAGGGCTTCATTACCGGGCTGGTGATGATGCCGCTGGCGCTGATTGTCGCGCCGGCGATCTTTGCCAGCTTCTACGCCAGCTATCGCGACATCTTCGGCATTTCCGAAATTGTCTGATTCACTGCCGGCGCCGCTGGGTCTCTTCGGTGGCACCTTCGACCCCATCCATTTCGGGCACCTGCGTTTGGCCGAGGAGGCCATCGATCACCTCGGTCTCGCCGGGGTGCGCTGGATTCCCGCCGGACAGCCGCCGCATCGCGGCACGCCGCAGGTGACGGCGCAGCAGCGTCTGGAGATGGTGCTGCGGTCAACCCGAAAAAATGCCCGATTTTCGGTCGATCCGGCCGAGGTCGAGGCAGCGGCGCCCAGCTATACCGTGCATACCCTGGAACGCCTGCGCAGCGAACTGGGTCAGCAGCAGCCGCTGGTGCTGCTCGTCGGCGCCGATGCCTTTGCCGGGCTGGCCAGCTGGCATCGCTGGCGCGATCTGTTTGCACTGGCGCACATGGCCATCTCGCACCGTCCCGGTTTCCCGGTTGAAACGGCCAGTCTGCCGCACGAGCTGGCGACCGAATTCGCCGATCGGCGGCTTGCCGATCCGGCGGCCTTGGGGCTGGCCCCGGCCGGCAGCATTGTCACCTTCGCCATGACCCAACTTGCGATTTCGGCAACACAGATCCGCAAACTGCTCGCCAACGGCCTGTCCGCCCGCTATTTGCTGCCCGACGCCGTTCTCGACTATATTGACCTCAACCAACTCTACAAGACACCCTGATGGATATCCGCAAGCTGCAAAAAATCGTCGTTTCCGCCCTCGAAGACATCAAGGGCAAGGACATCGAAGTCATCAACACCACCAAGCTGACCTCGATGTTCGACCGGCTGATCATCGCCACCGGCGACTCCAACCGTCAGGTCAAATCCCTGGCGCGCAACGTGCAGGACAAGGTGCGTGAAGCCGGTGGCGAGATCGTCTCTACCGAAGGCGAGGATGCTGGCGAATGGGTGCTGGTCGATATCGGCGACGTCGTCGTCCATGTTATGCAGCCCTCGGTGCGTGCCTATTACAACCTCGAAGAACTCTGGCAGGCCACCCCTGCCCAGCGGCGCAAGGCTGCAGAACAGGCCGCCGGCGAATGAAGCTGGCGGTACTCGCCGTTGGCCATCGTCAGCCCGACTGGGTCAATGACGGCTGTGCCGAGTACCTCAAGCGCATGCCGCGCGAGCTGCCGCTCAGCGTCAGTGAAATCAAGCCCGAGCCGCGCGGCTCGAAAACCCGCGAGCAGTTGCTGGCGGCCGAAAAGACCCGCATCCGCGAAGCCCTGCCCGGCAGTTGCCGCATCGTCGTGCTCGACGAGAAAGGTGACGACCTGACCACCCTCAAGCTCGCCAAACGGCTGGAGGCCTGGATGCAGGACGGCCGCGACGTGGCGCTGCTGATTGGTGGCGCCGACGGGCTGGATGAGGAATTCAAGCAGCAGGCCGACGACCGCCTGCGGCTATCCAGCCTGACCCTGCCGCACGGCATGGCCCGGCTGCTGCTGTGCGAGCAGTTGTACCGAGCCGTGAGCGTTCTCAAGAACCATCCCTATCACCGCGAGGGCTAAGCGACCGCCATGCGACTCTATCTCGCCTCCCGCAGCCCGCGACGCCGCGAATTGCTGCACCAGATGGGCGTCGAATTCGACACCATCGCTTTCGGTGACGGCATGCACAAAGACCCGGAGGTGGACGAAACGCCGTTCCCTGGAGAAGATCCGGTCGTCTACGTCGAGCGCGTGACGCGGGCCAAGGCCGAATTCGGCATCGCCCTGCTGGCGGAGCGCCACCTGCCGATGCGGCCGGTGCTGTCCGCTGACACGACGCTCGAATTCAATGGCGAGATCATCGGCAAACCGGTCGATGCGGCGGATGCGACGGCCATCCTCCAGCGCCTCTCCGGCCAGACCCATCACGTCCTGACCGGTGTTGCCGTCAGTCATCAGGGGCAGACCGAGTACATTCTGTCGCGCAGTCAGGTCCGCTTCCGGACACTCGATGCCGACGAAATTCGCCACTATGTGATGTCCGGCGAGCCGATGGACAAGGCGGGCGCCTACGGCATTCAGGGCAAAGCCGGGCTGTTCGTCGAATACATCGCCGGCAGCTACACCGGCATCATGGGCCTGCCAGTCTGCGAAACCGGTGAACTGCTCAAGCGTTTCGGTTTCCGGCTTTAAGCAAACGCAATCCGCTGCGCGGCAGTCAGCGCACCATCGCAGGCGGGCACACTGAGCTCGGGGTGGGACCAGAGCGTGTCCAAGGCCGCCGCCAGATCACCGACAGTCAGTGCCAGTTCGGTGACTTCGCCACAGCACCCGTTGTTTTCCAGCCAGTCGATCAGGCAGTCCTGCTCCGGCCAGTCCTCCCGGCGCTGGTAGAGCACGGGCGTCCCGTTGCAGGCCGCTTCGGTAAAGGTACCGTAACCCGGTTTGGTGATCACGGCATCGACCGAGGCCAGGAGATCGGTAAAGCCGAGGCCGAGGCTTTCAAAGGCGATCGCATCCGGATGACGACATTGCCAGGCGGCCGGGACCAGCCAGCGTATCCCGGGCAGGCGAGGCCAGTCTTCCAGCGGCAGGCGGTGGGCAATGCCGCCCATGGCGATCAGCACATAGCGGCGGGCTGATGTGGGAAGCAGCCTTCGTTGTCCGAGGGCGGCGATGACGCCGACGTCAACGCAATGGGCGAATGACGGCATGGGCATGCCCGGCGTGACACGCAGAAAGGCCTTCGCTGCGCCGTAGGCCGCAAGCATTTCGGCATGAATTTCGCCCGCCCAGGGCTCGTGCCCGAAATAGTGCGCAAACAGGTCCGCCCAATTCAGCGAGCACAGGCTGTATGCCGGAATCCCCGCCCGTGCGGCGCCCGCCAGCGGCAGGTAGCTGACATTGGTGAGCACACGGTCCGGTGCCAGCGACTTGAGAAAGTTGGCCTCGCCGGCTACCCTCGATGCCCAGTCAGTATGGGCGGCGCGATAGGCGGCGGCACTGGCGGCGAGGTCGATACGGGTGGCGTCATGCATCACGTAGCCGAAATCGGTGCTGCCTGGAATCAGCGCATAGTGTACGTGAATGCGCTGCGCCAGCTTGGCGGGTGGCAGGCCGCTGCGGATGGTCAGGCGCAGATCGGGAACAAGATCGGTCAGCCGGTTCAATACCGGGGCGGTAATCGCCAGATGGCCGAAGCCATGGCTGGAGATGTCGACGAAAAGATGGCTGCCGGGCTGCATGCCAGCATTCTACGGTCGACGCGGATTTTCGTCGTTTTTCCGCGTTGACCGTAGCAGATGCGCCCCGGCTTAGCGGTTCTTGAACACCGCCTTGCGCTTCTCGACGAAGGCGGCCATTCCTTCCTTCTGGTCTTCCAGTGCGAAGGCGGAGTGGAAGACGCGGCGTTCGAAGAGCAGGCCCTCGTTGAGCGAGCTTTCGTAGGCGCGGTTGACCGATTCTTTGATCATCATGATCACTGGCAGCGAGAAGCCGGCGATGGTGGTGGCGGCCTTCAGGGTTTCTTCCAGCAACTGGTCGGCCGGGATGACGCGGGCGACGAGGCCGGATTTTTCGGCTTCGGCGGCGTCCATTATGCGGGCGGTCAGGCACATGTCCATCGCCTTGGCCTTGCCGACAGCGCGCGGCAGGCGCTGGGTGCCGCCGGCGCCGGGCATGGTGCCGAGGCGGATTTCAGGCTGGCCGAACTTGGCGGTATCGGCGGCGAAGATCATGTCGCACATCATCGCCATCTCGCAGCCACCGCCGAGGGCAAAGCCGGCGACCGCAGCGATCACCGGCTTGCGGGCGGTCTTCACGCGTTCCCAGTTGCGGGTGATGAAGTCCGTCTTGTAGGCGTGCATGTAGTCGAAATCCTTCATGAAGCCGATGTCGGCCCCGGCGGCGAAGGCTTTCTCGTTGCCGGTAATGACGATGCAGCCGATGTTCTCGTCGGCTTCAAAAGTGTCGATGGCGGCGCCGATGCCGTCGACGACGTCGTTGTTCAGCGCGTTCATCGCTTCCGGACGGTTGATGCGGATCAGGCCCACTTTGCCGTGGATTTCGGTCAGTACAACTTGGGTCATTGCTTTGTTCTCCATAAAAGCAGGCCACCGCAAAGACATTGCGGCAGCCTGGGGCTTCGTTGTTGTTTCTTGTACGGGAAGCGGCAGTGTACCCTGCCGGCAGCCGGTCAGTCAGCGTTCGTCGAAACTCACCGTCAGTTGTCGGCTGAGTGCTCGTGCCTGGCAACTGAGGACATAGCCTTGGGCCATTTCATCAGCTTCGAGTGTGAAGTTCTTGTCCATCACCACCTCGCCACACAGCACTTTGGCACGGCAGGTGCAACAGACCCCCGCCTTGCAAGAAAAGGGCAAGTCGAGGCCGGCGTCGAGTGCGGCATCGAGCACGTGTTCGTTGGTGCCGATCAGCAATTCATGCTCCTTGCCATCGAGGACGATCGTCAGCGCGATATCCTTGGTCGCTGCCTGCCGGCTGGGGGCAGCGTCGGTGTCCGCCTGAATCTTTGCCGCCTGTGCGCTGCCCGAGCTGAAGCGCTCGGTGTAGACGCGATTCTGGGGGACGCCGGCAGCGATCAGCGCCTTTTCAGTCGCCTCGATCATCGCTTCCGGTCCACAAATGAAGACCTCGTCCATGCTGGCGACCGGCAGCAGCGCCTTGATGATTGCCCGGACCTTGTCGCCATCGATCCGCCCTTGCAGGAGATCGACTTCCTGCGCCTGGCGCGAAAGTATGTGGATCAGGGTCAGGCGGTCACGGTAACGATCCTTCAGATCCTGCAGGGCCTCGTTGAACATCACGCTCGACATGCGCCGGTTGCCGTAAACCAGGGTGAATTTGGATTCCGGCTGTTCCTCCAGCGTGCTTGCGGCAATCGACAGGATGGGCGTGATGCCTGAGCCGGCCGCAAAACCGACGCGGTGGATGGCGCGCTGCTTTTTCACGGTAAAGCGGCCTTCTGGCGGCATCACTGCGAGGCGGGTGCCGGCCTTGAGGCTTTGCACTGCCCAGTTGGAGAACAGTCCGCCTTCCACCGGACGGATGCCGATCTCGAGTTCGCCGGCGCGGGCCAGGCGGCTGCGCGGGCTGCTGATTGAATAGTTGCGGCGGACTTCCTGGCCATCGACATTGGCGCGCAGGGTCAGAAACTGCCCGGGCTCGAAATCGAAGGTGCTGCGTTCCGAGGCAGGAATGTCGAAGGTGATGGCCACCGAGCCGGCGGCTTCGGGGACGACGCGCTTGATGGAGAGTTCGTGAAAGCGGAGGGCGGACATGACGTTGGGGCTCCGTTGCTCAATAGGGCTTGAAATAGTCGAACGGCTCCTGGCAGTCCTGGCACTTGTAAAGCGCCTTGCAGGCTGTGGAGCCAAAATGCGAGCTCTCGACCGTGTTGGCAGAACCGCAGTGCGGACAGGGCACGGTTTCGGCTTGGGCGGGCTTGGCGATGAAGCGGACCACATTGTGGCGGGCCGGGGTCTCGTGGGGCGGGGCGATTCCGTATGCGCGCAGTTTCTCCTTGCCGGTTTCGCTCATCCAGTCGGTCGTCCAGGCGGGCGCCAGCTGAGTGATGATGCGCGCCGCAATCCCCGCTGTTTCGAGCGTTGACCGCACATCGTCCTCAATCTGCCCCATCGCGGGGCAGCCACTGTAGGTCGGGGTGATGACCACCTCGAGGCCGTCCGGCCCTTGGCGAACGTCGCGCAGGATGCCGAGTTCGCGCAGGGAAATGACAGGAATTTCCGGGTCGGTGAGCTGCTCGAGCGCGGACCAGGCAGCCTCGATGGTCGTTGTCACGGCCTTACCAAGCTCCGTTCGGGTGGGCGCGGGCGAGGCTTTGCATCTCGGCGAGCAAGAAGCCAAGATGCTCGGAATGGATGCCCTGCTTGCCTTGCGTGACATAGCCGCCGACCGCGGGGCGCACCAGCGTCGCCTCGGCCAGTGCCGCGTCGACGATGGCATCCCAGTCAGCCTGCAATGTCCTGACGTCGACACCGATGCCAGCCTCGATGGCAGTGGCTTCCGCCGGACTGTGCGCCCAGAATTCCTGGGTGTAGGCGAAGAGATGGTCGAGCGATGCCTGAGCCCGGGTATGCGACTCGTCGGTGCCGTCGCCGAAGCGGACCAGCCAGTCACGAGCATGGCGGAGGTGGTAGCGCACCTCTTTCTGCGACTTGGCGGCGATCGCTGCCAGATCGGCATTGGCCGACTTTTCCAGCGCCTCCCAGAGCAGCGCCATCAGCGCGCTGTACAGGAAATTGCGGACGATGGTCGTGCTGTAATCGAGGTCGCCCTGCGCATAGCCGGAAAGCGGGCCGCGGTGCGGCAGTTCGAGCAGCGTGTAGTTGCGGAACTCGTGCGTTTCGCGGAAATAGGCCAGCTTGTCCTCGGTGCAGTCGCCGCCCTTCAGCGTGGCGACCAGCTGGTAAAGCAGTCGGGCCTGGCCGATGAGGTCGAGGCTGACGTTGGAAAGTGCAATGTCTTCCTCCAGGATCGGGCCATGCCCGCACCACTCGGCATTGCGCTGGCCGAGGACCAGGGCATTGTCGGCGAGGTGCAGCAGGTAGTCGGTTGCTGCGCTCATCACATGTGCCCCACTTCTTCGGGGATCTCGTAGAAGGTCGGGTGGCGGTAGATCTTGTCGGCGGCGGGGTCGAAGAGTTCGCCTTTGTCATCCGGATTGCTGGCGGTGATGGCCTTCGATTCAACGACCCAGATACTGACGCCTTCCTGGCGTCGCGTGTAAACATCGCGGGCCATGTCCAGCGCCTGTGCGGCATCGGCAGCATGCAGGCTGCCGCAATGCTTGTGTTCCAGGCCTTGCTTGCTGCGAACGAATACTTCCCAAAGCGGCCATTCTTTCAGTGCGGTGCTCATGCGGCCTCCTTCATGCGGCGTTCCTGTTGTTTGCGGGCGTGAGCCAGGGCGGCATCGCGCACCCACTGGCCATCGTTATGTGCCTTGACGCGGGTTGCCAGACGTTCCTTGTTGCACGGACCATTGCCGTTGACGGTTTCCCAGAACTCAGCCCAGTCAATCTGGCCATAATCGTAGTGTTGGCGCGCTTCGTTCCACTTGAGATCGGGGTCCGGCAGCGTGACGCCGAGCACTTTGGCTTGCGGCACGGTGGCGTCGACGAATTTTTGGCGCAGCTCGTCGTTGCTCACGCGCTTGATCCCCCATCGCATGCCCTGCGCACTGTTTGGGCTGTCGGCGTCGGGCGGCCCGAACATCGCCAGGCACTTCCACCACCAGCGGTTGACGGCATCCTGGACCATGGCTTTCTGTTCCTCGGTGCCCCCCATCATTACCAGCAGCGCCTCATAACCCTGTCGCTGATGGAAGGACTCCTCCTTGCAGACACGGACCATCGCCCGGGCGTAGGGGCCGTAGGAGCATCGGCAGAGCGGCACCTGGTTCATGATGGCTGCGCCATCGACCAGCCAGCCGATCACGCCGACGTCCGCCCAGGTCAGGGTCGGGTAATTGAAGATCGAGCTGTACTTGGCGCGGCCGCTGTGCAGGCCTTCGAGCATCTGGTCGCGGCTGGTGCCCAGCGTTTCGGCCGCGGAATACAGGTAGAGGCCGTGGCCGCCCTCGTCCTGCACTTTGGCGATCAGGATGGCCTTGCGCTTCAGGCTGGGGGCGCGGGAAATCCAGTTGCCCTCCGGCAACATGCCGACGATCTCGCTGTGCGCGTGCTGGCTGATCTGGCGGACTAGTGTCCGGCGATAGGCGTCGGGCATCCAGTCCTGGGGTTCGATCCGACCGTCGGCGTCGATGCGCGCATCGAAGGCAGCCTGCCGTGCTGGGTCTTCGATCGGTTGGGTCAGCGGGACGGTCTTTCCGCCGGGCGCGTCGGGAACATTGAATGACTGTGTGTACATGATCTGCTCCTGTCGGGGTAATGACGGTGGCCTGTTCCGGCCTGATCCGGGTGGTGCGCCGATGGGCGGCCACCCGGAGCTGACTGCTTACTGGGTCAGGGTCCAGTCGCCGTTCTTGATTTCGAGCATACGGAAGGCCGAGAGGTCGAGGCCCATATGGTCGGTGGGTGACATATTCACGACACCGCCGGTGCCGACATAGCCCTTGGTGGCTTCGATGGCATCGCGGACGGCCGCCTTGTCGGTGGACTTGGCCCGCTTGATGGCTTCGACGGCGATCATCAGACCGTCATAGGCATGGCCGCCGAAGGAGGAAACGTCGGTCTTCCACTTCTCCTGGAAGGCCTTGGTGTAATCCACGGCAACCTTCTTCTGCGGGTCATTGGCCGGCAGCTTGTCAGCGACGAGCAGCGCCGCGGCCGGCAGGCGGACACCTTCGGCAGCCGGGCCGGCGAGCTTGATGAACTCTTCGGAGGCGACGCCGTGGGCATGGTACAGCGGCAGCGTGATGCCCAGCTGCTTGTAGTTCTTGGTGGCAATCGCCGGGCCCTGGCCGAGACCGAAGATGAACACGCCCTGAACGCCCGGGGTGGTCTTGATCTTGGTCAGCTGCGGGCTCATGTCGGTGTCTTTCGGACCGTAGGTCTCGCTGGCAACCAGCGTGATGCCGTACTTGGCGGCGACGCCTTCGGTTTCCTTCTTGCCGGACTGGCCAAAGCCGGACGTTTCGGAGAGCAGGGCGACCTTGGTGATGCCACGCTTCTTCATGTCCTCGAAGACCTTTTCAGCAGCCATGCGGTCGGTGTGCGGGGTCTTGAAGACGAACTTCTTGACCGGCTCGATGATGACCACGGCGCCAGCCAGCGAGACGAAGGGCACGCCGGCCTTTTCGACCAGCGGCACCATCGACATGGTGGCGCCGGTGGTGGTGCCGCCGACGATGACGTCGACCTTGTCGTCGTCGATCAGGCGCTTGGCGAAGCCGTTGGCCTTGTTGGCGTCGCTGCCATCGTCGTAATGGACGAGTTGCAGCTGACGGCCGAGCACGCCGCCCTTCTTGTTGATGTCCTCGACGTACATCTGCAGCGTCTTCAGCTCCGGGTCGCCGAGGAAGGCGGCGGGGCCGGTTACCGACAGCACGGAACCGATCTTGATCGGATCCGCGGCGATGGCACCGAAAGCGGCGAGGGTCAGGGCGGCGCCGGCCACCAGTTTCTTCATCGTTTGCTTCATGGGTTTGTCTCCTCCGTTTGGATCGTTGTGTTACGGATTATGGAATCAATTATGGAAAAAAGAAACAAGTCATTCAAAAAATTGTTGGAAAATTTTTCTGTTGTATCGCTTTCGTCCGGCGATCAGACGCGCTCGATGACCATGGCAATCCCCTGGCCGACGCCGATACACATGGTGCACAGGGCGTAGCGGCCGCCACGGCGGTGCAGTTCGTACATCGCCGTCGTCACCAACCGGGCGCCGCTCATGCCCAGCGGGTGGCCCAGGGCGATGGCGCCGCCGTTGGGGTTCACGTGGGCGGCGTCGTCGGCCAGGCCGAGGTCGCGCAGCACGGCCAGCGCCTGTGCGGCAAAGGCTTCGTTGAGTTCGATGACGTCCATCTGCGCCAGCGTCAGGCCGGTCTGTGCCAGCACCTTTTTGACGGCCGGCGCCGGGCCGAAGCCCATGATGCGCGGCGGCACGCCGGCGGTGGCCATGCCGACGATGCGGGCGCGCGGCGTCAGGCCGTACTGGGCGACAGCGGCATCGGAAGCAATCAGCAGCGCGCAGGCGCCGTCATTGACGCCCGAGGCGTTGCCGGCGGTAACACTGAGTTCCGGACCGTTCACGCCCTTGAGCTTGGCGAGGTCTTCCAGCGTGGTTTGCGGGCGCGGGTGCTCGTCGCGATTGACCACCTTCGGGTCGCCCTTCTTCTGCGGGATGATCACCGGCACCAGCTCGTCGGCAAAGCGGCCGGCGGCATCGGCAGCACCCCAGCGCTGCTGCGAGCGGACGGCGAAGGCGTCCTGATCGGCGCGGCCGATGTTGAAGTCGGCCGCCACGTTGTCGGCTGTCTGCGGCATCGAGTGGGTGTCGTAGAGCTTCTTCATCAGCGGGTTGGCGAAGCGCCAGCCGATGGTCGTGTCGTAGATGGCGGCCTGCCGCGAGAAGGCCGATTCGGCCTTGCCCATGACGAAGGGCGCGCGCGACATGCTTTCGACGCCACCGGCGATCATCAGCGCGGTTTCGCCGGCCTTGATCGAACGGGCAGCGAGGCCGACGGCATCCATGCCGGAACCGCACAGGCGGTTGACCGTGGTGCCCGGCACCTCGATCGGCAGGCCGGCGAGCAGGCCGGACATGCGGGCGACGTTGCGGTTGTCTTCGCCGGCCTGGTTGGCGCAGCCGTAGATGATGTCGTCGACGGCGGTCCAGTCGACATTCGGGTTGCGTTCCATCAGCGCCTTGAGCGGGATGGCGCCGAGGTCGTCGGCACGCACGCCGGCCAGCGCACCGCCGTAGCGGCCGATGGGAGTGCGGATGGCGTCGCAGATATAGGCTTGGGTCATGCTTGGGACTCCGGAAAAGGGTCTGCTGCGGTGAACCCGGTAATCGGGCAAAAATCCGGGTTCACCGCAGACGGGATCAGATTTGCTTCGGACGTTCGTCGAGGACGCGGCGGGCCTTGCCGACCTGGGTACGCGGGATGGAGTCGAATTCCATGACCGTGATCTTGGTCGAGATGCCGACGATGGTCTTGATCCGGTGCTGCAGCTCCTTGGCGATCTGCTGCACATCGGCGGCGGCGAGCTTGCCGGCGAGTTCGTGCTGGGTTTCGCAGCGGATCTCGACGTTGTCGAGGTGGCCGTCGCGGGTGAGCATGATCTGGTAGTTGCCGGTCAGGCGCGGGTCGCGCAGGATCTGTTCCTCGATCTGGGTCGGGAAGACATTGACGCCGCGCACGATCAGCATGTCGTCAGAACGGCCGGTGATCTTGCCGATGCGGCGGAAGGAACGGGCTGTCGGCGGCAGCAGGCGGGTCAGGTCGCGGGTACGGTAGCGGATGACCGGGAAGGCCTCCTTGGTCAGCGAGGTGAACACCAGTTCGCCTTCTTCGCCGTCGGGCAGCACTTCGCCGGTTTCCGGGTTGATGATCTCCGGGTAGAAGTGGTCTTCCCAGATCACCGGGCCGTCCTTGGTCTCGATGCATTCGTTGGCCACGCCCGGGCCCATGACTTCGGTCAGGCCGTAGATGTCGATGGCGTCGATGCCCAGCTTGCGCTCAATTTCGGAACGCATGCCTTCGCCCCACGGCTCGGCGCCGAAAATGCCGACCTTGAGCGAAATATCTTCCGGGGCGATGCCCTGCTTCTCGAATTCCTCGGCGATCACCAGCGAATACGAGGGCGTGACCATGATCGCATCCGGCTTGAAGTCGAGGATCTGCTGCACCTGCTTCTCGGTCTGGCCACCAGACATCGGCACGGCGATGCAGCCGGCGCGCTCGATACCGTAGTGGGCTCCGAGGCCGCCGGTGAACATGCCGTAACCGTAAGCGTTATGTACCATGTCACCGGGGCGCACGCCGGCAGCACGCAGCGAACGGGCAACGACATTGGCCCAATTGTCGAGGTCATTCTTCGTGTAGCCGACGACGACCGGCTTGCCGGTGGTGCCGCTGGAAGCGTGCAGGCGGGCGAGCTTGTTGCGCGGCACGGCGAAGAGGCCGAAGGGGTAGTGGTCGCGCAGATCCGTCTTGGTCATGAACGGGAACTTGGCGAGGTCCGACAGCTGCTTCAGGTCATCGGGATGCACGCCCTTGTCCAGGCACTTCTTGCGGTAGGGCTCGACGTTGTCGTAGGTGTGGCGCACCGACCACTTCAGGCGCTCGAGCTGCAGCGCGGCGATTTCGTCGCGGCTGGCGGTTTCGATCGGCTCCAGGTCGCCGGGCAGGGGTTTCTTGACGGTCATGGTTGTCTCCTCTCTCTGGTCTTTATCGGCTAGTCGGCGGCCTGCAGGCCGGCGATGACTTCGCCATTGATGCGATAGGACTTGCCGCGGAACAGCGCCACGGTCTTGCCGCCGGCGACGCGCACGGTGATGTCGTAGACGCCGGTGCGCCCGGACGCCGACTGCTCGACGGCCTCGGCTTCAAGCAGGTCGCCTTCCTTCGCCGGGGCGAGGAAGTCGATGTGGCAGGCCGAGGCGACGGTGTTCTTGTTGTAGCTGTTGCAGGCGTAGGCAAAGGCGGTGTCGGCAAGCGTGAAGATCATGCCGCCGTGGCAGATGTGGTGGCCGTTGACCATGTCGCTACGGACCGCCATGGTCAGCAGGGACTTGCCCGGCTGGACACGGATGATCTTCATGCCCAGCGCCTGCGCGGCGCGGTCGCGCGACCACATCGCCTCGGCCGTGGCTTCCGCCAGGGCCTGTGCTTCGGCGCCACTCAGTTTCGGTTCAGTCATGGATATTCCTTCCGGCAAAGACGGCGCGCTGGATCAGCGGCGAAATGCGGTAGCGGTCCTCGCCATAGCAGTTGCCGAGATTAGCGAGGACGTTGCAGACGTTTTCAGCGCCGATGCGGTCGGCCCAGGCCAGCGGCCCGAGCGGGTAATTGACGCCGAGGCGCATCGCCGAGTCGGCGGCGGTTTCGGAGCAGACGCCCTGATTGACCGCATCGGCCGCCTCGTTGGCGAGCATGGCGACGGTGCGCATCACCGCCAGCCCCGGCACATCCATGAAGCGCGATACGGCAAATCCGGCGGCCTGCAGCAGCCCGGTCGCCGAGGCCAGCGCGGCCGGTTCGCACTGTTCGGCGGCGCTGATGGCGACACGCGTTGCCTTGTCGTAGTCGAGGGCGAGGTCGATTAGGACGGTGTTGGCAACCTCGGATTCCGCTGCCCGCTGCGTCGCGCTGCGGCCGTCGGTGAGGTAGAGCGCCGCGCGGCCGATTTCGGCAACGCGGCCATCGGTATCCGGGGCGCGGGTGAAGGACAGGTTGCTGTGCTGCAGGCGCTCGACCAGCGACTCGGCCAGCACCGATTCGCCGAAAACGGTGATCTTGCCGGCCGGAGTTTGTGCAGCTTCGGTCTGCGCGGCCGGCTTTTCCGCGCCGTCGCGGTAGTCGTAAAAGCCGCGCCCGGTCTTCTTGCCGTAGAAACCGGCGTCGACCAGTTCCTGCTGGATGAGCGAGGGCAGGAAGCGCTGGTCGTTGTAGAAGGCGCGCCAGACGGAATTGGTGACGGCGAAATTGACGTCGTGGCCGATCATGTCCATCAGCTCGAACGGCCCCATGCGGAAACCGCCGGCCTCGCGCATCACGGCGTCGATGGTGGCGTAGTCGGCAGCGCCTTCCTGCGCCAGACGCAGCGCCTCGGCGTAGTAGGGGCGGGCGACGCGATTGACGATGAAGCCCGGCGTCGATTTGGCGTGCACCGGCGTCTTGCCCCAGGCGGCGGCGGTGGCGAACAGGGTTTCGGCGACGCCCTTGTCGGTGGCGAGGCCGGAGACGATTTCGACCAGCGCCATCAGCGGTGCCGGATTGAAGAAGTGCAGGCCGGCGAGGCGTTCCGGACGCTTGAGCGCGGCGCCAATGGCGGTGACGGAAATCGACGAGGTGTTGGTGCCGAAAATGCAGTCGTCGCCGACGATGCTTTCGAGGTCGGCATAGAGCTTCTGCTTGGCCTCGAGATTTTCGACGATGGCCTCGACGACCAGCGCGCTGCCGGCCAGTTCGGCCAGCGACTCGACGGCGACCAGGCGTTCACCGGCCGCCTGCGCGGCATCTGCGGTCAACCTGGATTTCTCGACCATTTTGGCAAACTGGGCGCGGATGCCGGCTATGGCCTTTTGCGCCGCGCCCGGGCGGTTGTCGAGCAGGCGCACGACATGGCCGGCCTGCGCCGCGACCTGCGCGATGCCGGCGCCCATGGCGCCGGTGCCGACGACGGCGACGATGGCGGAAGAAGGGAGCGCGCTCACGGCTTATTCACCGGTGAAGTTGGGGGCGCGCTTTTCCATGAAGGCCTTGACGCCCTCGGCGTAGTCCGGGCTCCAGCCTAGTTCGCGCATCATGCCGCCTTCGAAGGACAGCTGCTGCTCCAGCGTGTGGCCGGGGGCGGCGTGCATGGCCTGGCGGGTACGGACCAGCGCCTTGGTCGGTGCGGTCGACAACTGGCCGGCGATGCGCTCGACGCTGGCGGCGAACTCGGCATCCTCGACGCAGGCCCAGATAAGGCCCCATTCGGCCGCCTTTTCCGCCGGCAGTTTTTCGGCGAGCAGGGCCAGACCCATGGCGCGGGCCATGCCGACGCGTTGCGGCAGGAACCAGGTGCCGCCGGTGTCCGGAATCAGGCCGATCTTGCTGAACGCCTGCAGGAAGGAGGCGGACTTGGTGGCGACGACCAGATCGCAGGCCAGCGCCACCGAGGCGCCGGCGCCGGCAGCAATACCGTTGACGGCGGCGATGGTCGGCACGCGCAGGTTCTGCAGGCGCAGCACCAGTGGCTTGTAGTTGCGTTCGACGGTGTTGCCGATGTCCGGCATCTTGCCGGCCTGGATCTGCATGGCGCGGTCGCCGAGGTCCTGCCCGGCGGAAAAGCCGCGGCCGGCGCCGGTGAGCACCAGCACGCGGGCGTCGGCACCGATGCCTTCACGGTTCTGGATGGCATCCAGCGCCACGCGCAGCTCGGCGTGCATGTCGTCGGTGAAGCTGTTCAGCTTGTCCGGACGGTTGAGGGTGATGCGGGCAATCCCGCTCTCGATGGTGAAGGTGATGTTCTCGAAGTTCATGTTCGGGTCTCAGACGTGGTAGCGGCGCTGGACAACGCGGAAACGGTTGGCGACGAAGGCCGAGTCGGCGTAGGAGGCGTTGGCGGCCGGGTTGCCGCCGGTGCCGTGGTAGTCGGAGTAGGCGGCCGACTGGTTTACGAACACGCCGCCGGTGAGGTTGATCGACAGCGCGACCTTGGAACGCCAGGTGGCTTCGGTCATGGCGTCGATGACTTCCGGCTTGGTCGAGTACACGCCGGCGGTCAGTGCGCCGTGGGTGGCGATGATGCGCTCGGAGAGGGCGATGGCCGCAGCGGTGTCGGCAACCTTGACGATGAAGCTGATCGGTCCGAAGCGCTCTTCCATGTACTTGGCCTCTTCGCCGGCGTCACAGGCAAGCAGCACCGGCGTGCGGACTTCAGCCTTCGGGAAGTCTGGGTTGTCGAGCTTGTTCGGCGCGAGGATGACGGTGCCGAACTGGCCGGAGGCAGCCTCATTGATGCGCTTGAGGGTGTCGGCAGACTGGATGGCGCCGAGCACGGCGTGGGCGACTTCCGGCTTGGAGAGGAAGCCGGTGACAGCCTTGGCCAGATCGGCGCAGACCTCGTCGTAGGACTTGTGGCCGTCTTCGGTTTCAATGCCGCCGGCCGGCACGAGGATGGCCTGCGAGGTGGTGCACATCTGGCCGGAGTAGAGCGACAGCGTGAAGGCGAGGTTGCCGAGCATGCGCTTGTAGCTGTCGGTGGAGTCGATAACGATGTTGTTGACGCCGGCCAGCTCGGCATAGACCTGCGCCTGGCGGCAGTTGTCGATCAGCCACTGGCCGAAGACGTTGCCGCCGGTGAAGTCGACCGACTTGACCTTGGCGTGGGTGACCAGCTTCTGCGTCGTGGCGCGGTCGTTGGCGACGGCCAGCGTGACGAGGTTGGGGTCGATGCCGTTTTCGGCGAGCACGGCGCGGATGGTGCGGACGGTGATCGCGGCCGGCAGGATGGCATTGCTGTGCGGCTTGACGATGACGGCGTTGCCGGTCGACAGCGCGGCGAACAGGCCGGGGTAGGTGTTCCAGGTCGGGAAGGTGCCGCAACCGACGACGACGCCGATGCCACGCCCCACAACCTCGAAGTGCTTCTTCATCACCAGCGGCGGGTTCTTGCCCTGCGGCTTTTCCCAGACCGTTTCGGCCGGCACGAAGCTTTGCTCGCGGTAGGCGTAGGCCACGGCTTCGAGGCCGCGGTCCTGGGCGTGCGGTGAGCCGGCCTGGAAGGCCATCATCCAGCCCTGGCCGGTGGTCATCATCACCGCGTGGGCGAGTTCGAAGCTCTGCTTGTTCAGGCGGTCGAGGATTTCGAGGCAGATGCCGGTGCGGCCGTCGGCGCCGACCTTCTGCCAGCCGGTCATGGCCGCTTCGCCTGCGGCGATCAGGGTTTCGATGTCGCACACCGGGTATTGCACGTTGAGGTCGATGCCGTAGGGCGACTGCTCGCCCCCGTGCCACCCGCTCTGGCCGGGCTGGTCAAGCGCGAACTGCTTACCGAGATGGGCCTCGAAAGCCTTCTTGCCGTCGTCGGGGGCAGTTTCGCCATAGACCTTGGGGCTGGGCATTTCATTGTAGGCAGACCAGTAGCCGCGGGTGGCGATGGCATTCAGGGCGCCGTCCAGCGTGGCGCGGTGCTTGTCGAGCAGCGGATGGGACATCGGTTTCTCCTCTGTTTGGGTCTTTGTGTGGCCGCCTTGCGACCTTAAAACTACGCGATTGAGTGTCAATGTGGATGACTGTGTATCACATTACAGCACAAGGAATTGAGTTTTGTATAGTGGAATTTATTCTGCGTCGCACAAAAATATCAATAAAAAACATAGCTTGTGCTGAGAGATTCGTTTGAGTAATGAACGAATTACGCCGCTAATTGCTTCGATAGAATCGCACTGATTTTCTAAAGCGATACAAAAAGTGTTGACACACGGCTTGGTGTTGTAACATGATTATTCCATGGCGACCCGATCCGGGTTGGCCCATCGCCCAATAAACCGTAAGAGGAGTGAGACATGGCAAGTAACAAGGAAAAATTCGCCGACAAGATGGAGTTCCCGCCGGCAATCGAGCAGCCCAACGTCTATCCGCTGTCGTGGAACAGCAAGACCAAGAAGCTGCAGGAAGTCTGGGAGGCCGCGCGTCGCGAAGACTGGGATCCGGAAAAGCTGCCCTGGGATACGCTGGATGTGGATAGCTACACCTGGGAAGAGCGTGAATCCATCGCCTACTGGTGGAGCCTGCTGTCGGTGTTCGACGCTTCCGCACCCCCGGTGTTTGCCGAAGCGCTGATCAAGACCTATGAAGTGCACGAGGAAGATCCGGTCCGCAAGTGCTTCTTCTCCGTCACTCGCGACGAGCAGAACCACGAAATCATGTGCGGCCTGGCCATCACCAAGCTGCTCGCCCACCCGGACCCGATCACCTATCAGCCGAAGACCGAACTCGGCAAGCGCCTGCAGAAGAACGTGCAGTGGCTGTACTTCAACGGTGCCCGTTACTGGAACGGCTACAAGCAGGCGGTGCCGAAGTACGACCTGGCCGTGCTGTTCTCGTCCTTCCTGATGGGCGAAATCGCTGCCGCCACCATCTTCAAGCAGATGTTCGACAATTCCCGCGAAGCCGTCTTCAAGGAAGGTTTCAAGAACATCGGTCGCGACGAAGGCCGTCACATGGCCATCTGCATGGCGGTGATGGAGCGTGACTATCCAGGCCTCAAGGAAGAAACCAAGGCGGTTGTCACCAAGCAGATCCGCGCTGGCTACCTGTTCCTGTCCGCCGTGCTCTTCGAGCCGCCGATGGAGTTCTGGGACCTCCCGTCCGACTTCATCGCCAATCAGCGCGAAGCCGAAGAGGTTGCTCGCGGTGCCGGCTTCGGCATCCCGACCTACGAGGCCAAGAAGGAAAACTGGCGTAACGCGATGATCAACCTGAAGGGTGTCCTCGACCGCTACAACATCCCGTTCCCGGCGATTCCCGAAGTCGGTATCACCGGTCAGGAAGTCAGCGACGTCGATCTCGACGACATCATTCCGGTCTTCTGATCACGGTCAACCCGGAATTTGCTCCAAATTGGCCGGTGCCCTGAAAGGGGTGCCGGCCTTGCTGCAACAGAGAAACCAAAACCAACAAGGGGAAGACAAATGGCTCGCATCATCATGCAACCGTCGGGTAAATCAGTGGACTGCGCCTACGGCGACACTGTACTGATGGCTCTCGAAAAGGCAGGCTACGCGCTGCCCAACAACTGCCGTGCCGGCGCCTGCGGCGAATGCAAGGTCAAGGTCACGCAGGGTCAGTTCGATCAGGGCATGGTGCTCGACATGGCGCTCTCGCAGGATGAGCGCAAGCAGGGCTTCGGCCTGATGTGCATGGCCAAGCCGATTTCGGAAGAACTCACTATCGAGTGGGGCACCGAGGATGCGAAGCCCAAGCTCTTCCCGCCGCGCGAAGATGCGCTGTTCGTGGTCATCGACAAGCGCCAGATTGCCGCCCGCGTCGTTGAACTGCGCCTGCGCCCGGTCGGCCAGCCGATCCGCTACTGGCCCGGTCAGTATGTGACGCTGGGCAACGCTCGCGACAACATTCCGCCGCGCGCCTATTCGATCGCAAACGCGCCGCGCCCGGATGGCGAGATCGTGCTGCAGATCGCCCGTCAGGATGACGGCCAGACCAGCGCCTGGGTGCATGACAAGCTGGGCATTGGCGACAACGTCAAGATTTCCGGTGCTTACGGCACCTTCATTGGCGACCCGTCGGTTGATACGCCGGTGCTCTGTCTCGCTGCCGGTACCGGACTGGCACCGATTCTGGCGCTGGCCGAAGCGGCATTGCGCCGCGGCTACAAGCGTCCGGTCAATCTCGTCTTTTCGGCGCGCAGCCGCGAGGACGTCTACAGCCAGGGCATGATGGCCTGGTGGCGCACCAAGCACCGCAATTTTGACTACAAGATCACCCTGACTCGCGAGCAGGCCGAAGGCTACCAGTCCGGGCGCATCGACACTGTGCTGCCGCAGCTCTTCCCCGATCTTTCCAAGCACAGTATTTTCGCCGCCGGCAGCACCGCCTTTGTTGATGCCTGTGTCGAGACTGTGAAGAAGCTCGGCGCCCAGCCGGAACTGATCCACACCGAAGGCTTCTTCTCGCAACAGATCGCGCAGGCCGGCGAAGACGATCCGTTCAAGTTGCCGTTCTGAGCGCGCTTCGCTATCCAGCCGGGGCAGGAATCGCTAACATGCGCAGGTTTCCTGCCCCGCTGCCCCTCGTGATCGCGCCCATCAAGCAACGCCTCGATGATTTTCGTCAGCAACGCCGTGTCCAGGCTGGCTCGCTGATCATTTCCGCCTTTGGTGATGCCATCCTGCCGCGCGGCGGTCGGGTGTGGCTGGGCAGCCTGATTCGCCTGCTCGAACCGCTGGAACTCAACGAACGCTTGGTACGCACCTCGGTCTTCCGGCTGGCCAAGGAAGAATGGCTGCGTACCGAAACCGTCGGCCGTCGTGCCGATTACGTGCTGACCCATTCCGGCCGCCGCCGTTTTGACGAAGCCTCCCGCCACATTTACGCCTCGCACGCACCGATCTGGGATCGCCGCTGGCGGCTGATTCTCGTTGTTGGCGATCTGGAACCGAAAGCGCGTGATGCGATCCGGCGTGCCCTGTTCTGGCAGGGCTTCGGCGCCTTGGGTAACGAGTGTTTCGTGCACCCCAGCGCCGACCTCACCGCCGCCTTCGATGCGCTGGTCGCCGAAGGCCTGGGCGAACAGCTGGACCACCTGATGCCGCTGCTCGCTGCCGACTCACGCTCCGGCCTGTCGGCCAACGACGCCGACCTCGTCCGCCGCGCCTGGGATCTGCAGGAACTGGCGCAGGCTTACGCCGGCTTCGTCAGCACCTACCTGCCCATCCTCGCCGAACTGCGCCGCGACCGTGCCGTCGAGGTCGACGCGGAAGATGCCTTCCTCGTCCGCCTGTTGCTGATTCACGATTACCGCCGCTTGCTGCTGCGCGACCCGGAACTGCCGGATGTGCTGCTGCCCGGCGACTGGCCCGGCCAGAAGGCGCGTCTGCTGTGCAAGGATCTCTACCGTCGCCTGCTGCCGGCCGCCGAACGGCATCTTGAAGCAACGCTGACGCTCGCCGACGGCAGCACGCCGGCGCTCGACCCTGCTTACGCCGAACGCTTCCCGCAGGACGATCCGCTGGCCGCGATCTCGCTGTAAGGCATCTGCCGATTTTCGGCTGTTTTTCGGGTTGACCGCAGCCGGCGACTATTTGGTGCTTCAGTCGGACAGAGCGAGCTTCGCTTCCAGCAAGTCCACACGGATCGACAGCGCATTCAGCGCGATCAGGTGAATCATCTGGCTGACCGTGGTGCAGCAGTCGGTCAGTACCTTCACCGAATACTTCTCGGCCGCCTTCGACAGTGCGGTGTGCGTCACGCAGTTCTGCGTCATCATGCCGCAGAGCAGGATTTCCTCGACGCCGAGTCGGGACAGTTCCGCGTCCAGTGTCGTCTGGTGAAAGCTGTCGGCAAAGCGTTTGACGACGACCGGCGCATCCGGCACGGCGGCGCGCAGGCGCGGGTGTAGCTCGACGCCCTCGCTGCCGGCATTGAAGAAGGGGGCAATGCCCTTGCTGGCGTCAGCGATGTGCTGGACGAGGATCACCGGCACCTGCCTCGCCTTTGCCAGCGCAATGGCGGTTTCGGTTTTGGTCAGCGTTTCCTCGGTGTTCCACAGCGGGAATTTCCCCTCCGGGAAGTAATCGTTCTGCAGGTCGATGACGATCAGGGCTTGCTTGGGCATGGTGGCTCCGTAAATAAACTCAGGGGCGGGGCAGCGATGCCCAGGCGATCCCGATGTATTCATGCAAGGCGTAATAACTGTTCTGGATTGCGCGCGGCTGCGGCAGAAAGTCGAAGACAGTCAGCGGCTGGCGATTCCGGCCCCTGAAATCGGTGGGGGCGGCAACGACGCTCAGGCCCTCGGCGGCAAACAGCTGGCGCGCGCGCGGCATGTGGAAGGCGTGGGTGACGAGGACAATGCGCTCGATATCTTCTGCCTTGAGCATCGCCGCGGACAGGCGGGCGTTGTCGGCGGTGTCCATCGATTTGTCTTCCTGCCAGCGCACGGCGATGCCAAATTCCGACTCGGCGATACCGGCCATGATTTCCGCCTCACTTCGGCTTGTTCTAGGCAGCTTGCCGCCGGTGACCAGGATGGGCAGCCCGGTCTGCCGCGCGACGTGCACACCGTAGCGCAAGCGGGTAAGGCTGCGCTCGCTGGCCGTGTCGCCGCCATATTCCTCGGCATCAATATTGACCCCGCTGCCGAGGATGACCACGGCACCGGCACCCTCCGCATTGCTGAATACCGGGCCGGCCTGTGCTTCAAGCGGCGCGATCAGGGCGCGGGCGACGATGGGCAGGCTTTGTGCGAACAGCAAGGCACCGCCCAGCAAGGCCAGCGCCAGTGCGCCGCGTCGCTTTCTGAGCAGAAAGGCGAGCAGCAGCAGCGCCAGGCCGTTGGCCGGCGGCAGGAGCAGGGTGCCGAGCAGGTTTTTGAGAAGGAAGGCGAGCGTCATCTGGACAGCGGCAAGCAGGAATGCCAGGAAGTGTCGGTGAGCGGCCGTCTGCGGTCAACGCGAAAAACAGCCGAAAAACCGGGGTGATGCCCAGTGTGCTGGATGGCGTCCGTCTACCGCTGCACAGTGCCCATTGCCGGCCGCCTTGGGAACTTGCAATGGTGTGCTTACTTGCGCCCGTCGCCGGTCAGCTTGTCGACCACTTTTTCAATGGCGCCGGCCGTGGCTTCTGCGCCACGGCGGACGCCCCGCTCAGCGGCGCTGAGACCGGTTTCGACGCCACGGACAGCCGCCTTCGCGCCGCGTTCAATGCCATTCGCTGCTGCCTGGGCGCCGCGCTCGACGGCGGCGACCGTGCGGTCGATCGGCGTCGGCTCGTCAGCCAGCGCCGGCAGGCTGAGCGCGGTGAGCAATGCGGTGAGGATCGCGGTACGTGGGCGGTTCATGGTCAGAACGGAGCTGGATATGGAGTAAAGATAGCACTGCCGCTACTGACAGTCTGTAGCAATGCGTAACCCGCTCAGCGTCCGTCGCGCTTTTTCAACTCAACCAGCGGCACGACGTCCGGCATGTGAATGCGTTTTCGGTCGGCCTCCATTGCCGCAAGCGGTTCGCATTCGACCATCGTCGCCAGGCAGCGGCGGGTGAGGTCCTGGTAGGTGCGCGTGCCTTCGCCTTTCCAGGCGATCTCGTCGTCCGACAGTTCGCGGATGACCTTGGCCGGCATGCCGGCGACCAGCGAGCGTGGCGGGATTTCGGCGCCGGCCTTGACGAAGGCGCTGGCGGCGACGATGGCAGATTCGCCGATGACGGCGTTGTCCATGATCACGGCGTTCATGCCGATCAGCGCATTCTTGCCGACGCGGCAGCCGTGCAGCACGGCGCCATGGCCGATGTGGCCATCTTCTTCGACCACGGTGTCGGTGCCGGGGAAGCCGTGCATGACACAGGTGTCCTGCAGGTTGGCGCCGCGCTCCAGAATCAGCCGGCCGAAATCGCCGCGCAGGCTGGCGCAGGGGCCGACGTAGCAGCCGGGACCGACGATGACGTCGCCGATGAGTACGGCGCTGGGATGGACGTAGGCAGTTGGGTCGACGACGGGGACGATGCCGTCGATGGCATAGACGCGCAGGCTGGACATGAGAACCTCAGTGACAAATCAGCCCGAAATTCTATAGAATAAAATCGATTTCGTATTCAGGAATATGCCAAGGGGGCATGATGAGCGACGACATGGATGGAAAACACGGCGTACAGTCGCTGGAAATCGGCATGGGTATTCTACGCGCAATGGTCAATGGCCAGCGCGCGATGATGCTCAAGGACATCGCGGCGGCGGCGGACATGCCGGCGTCGAAGGCGCACCGCTATCTGGTCAGCCTGATCCGCGCCGGGCTGGTCGAGCAGGACCAGCTGACCTCGCGCTATGACCTCGGGCCGTTTGCGCTGAACATCGGCCTTGTCGCCATCGACCGCCTTGACCGCGTGCGCCTCGGTCTGACGGCCATCGCCCAATTGCGCGACCAGATCAACGAAACGACGGCGCTGGCGGTGTGGAGCGACAACGGCCCGGTCATCGTGCGCTGGGAACGCCCCCGCCGGCCGATCACAGTCAACGTCGTCACCGGTACCGCGCTGGATATCCTCACCTCGGCCAGCGGCCGCGTCTTTGCCGCCTGGCTGAACAACGAGGCGGTGGGCAAGCTGATCGCCAAGGAACTCAAGGCCGGCAAGACGCCGCCGGACCTGAAGACGCGCGCCGATGTCGATGCGCTGCTGGCGCAGGTTCGCGCCGACGGCTACTCGGCGATCTCCGACTACTATCTGGTGACCGGTGTCGAGGCCGTTGCCGCGCCGGTCTTCAATTTCCGCAACGAGATCACAATGGTCATGCTCGCAGTCGGGGTCAAGGGGATGTTCGATACCTCGCCGGAGAGTCCGGTGGTCAGTGGCGTCAAGGAAGCGGCAGCGGCATTGTCGGTGCGGCTTGGCTACACGGGGACGCCCGCCGGCAGCTGATTCTGGCGAAAAGTAACGCGGCGCAACCGATACATCGATTCCGGTTGCGCCGTTTTTTTGTATCATTTCTGCTTGACAGAATAAATTACACAATTCAGAATTTGTTTAACCGATCAGCGGCAGCGGTGCCGTTCGGATAAAGAACAAACGGAGGAGACCTTATGAGAGAGCCAGCACTGCGGCTGCGGATGCCGCTTTTTGCGCAGGGGGGCGTCTGATGCTTGCCCAGTTCCTGCAATTCCTGTTCTCCGGGGTCACCGTCGGCGCTACCTACGCGCTGGCCGCCCTCGGTTTCACGCTGATCTACAACGCCAGCAACGTCATCAACTTTGCGCAGGGCGAATTCATCATGCTCGGCGGCATGCTGGCGGTGTTCTTTACCGCTGCCGGTCTGCCCCTGCCGGTGGCGCTGGCGCTGGCCATCCTCGTGCCGGCAGTCGTCGGCGTGCTGGTCGAGAAACTGGCTATCGAGCCGGTCAAGGGCGCCGAAACGGTGACGCTGATCATCATCACCATCGGCGCCTCGCTGGTCATTCGCGGCCTGATCCAGGTCTGGCTGGGCAAGGGCACTTTCAGCCTGCCCGCCTTCTCCGGTGACGAACCGATCCAGATCCTCGGCGCGACGCTGCTGCCGCAGAGCCTGTGGGTGCTCGGCGTCACCGCCATTGTTGTCGTTGCACTCTGGTACTTCTTCAACCGCACCCTCACCGGCAAGGCGATGCTCGCCACATCCTTCAATCGCACCGCGGCGGAGTTGGTCGGCATCAACACCAGCTGGGTGCTGTTCATGAGCTTCGCCATGTCGGCTGCGCTTGGCGCGCTGGGCGGCATTCTCGTGACACCGATTACGCTCACTTCCTACGACGTCGGTATCATGCTCGGCCTCAAGGGCTTCGTCGCTGCCGTCGTCGGTGGCCTCGGTAACGGCCTCGGTGCCGTGCTTGGCGGCCTGCTCGTCGGGGTGCTTGAGGCGATGGGCGCCGGCTACATCTCGTCGGCCTACAAGGATGCGATTCCCTTCGTGCTCATCCTCTTCATCCTCTTCTTCATGCCGCGCGGCCTGTTTGGCGGCAAATCGACGGACCGGGTGTAATCATGAAGACGACTACCAAAGGCATCCTCATCGTTGCGCTGATCCTGGCCATCGTGCCCTTCGTTTCGCCCAACAGTTACTACACCGATCTGGCGATCCGCATGGCGATCAACGCCGTCATCGTCCTCGGCCTCAACCTGCTGATCGGCTTTGCCGGCCAGATCAGCCTCGGCCATGCCGGCTTCCTCGGCATCGGCGCCTATGCCTCGGCCGTACTGCCGACGCATTTCGGCTGGCATCCGCTGTTGGCGATGGGCGCCGGCGCGCTGGCCACCGGCATTTTGGCAGCATTGGTCGCCCGGCCGATCTTCAAGCTCAAGGGTCACTATCTGGCGATGGCGACGCTGGGTCTGGGCATCATCATCAACATTGCGCTGCGCAACGAAGCGCAATGGACGGGCGGGCCGGACGGCATGCCGGTGCCGGCGATGGGCCTGTTCGGCTTCGAACTATCGAGCGACAAGCAGTGGTACTGGGTTGTTGCCGCGCTGCTGGTGATCTCGGTCTGGGCCTCGCTAAACCTGATCGACTCGCCTTTCGGCCGCGCCCTGCGCGCGCTGCATGGCTCCGAAGTCGCCTCGCAGGTGGTTGGCGTCGATGTCGCCCGCTACAAGGTGATCGTGTTCGTCATGTCGGCAATGTTCGCCTCGCTGATGGGGAGTGTCACTGCGCACTACATCGGCTTCGTCAGCCCCAATTTTGCCGACTTCTTCCACTCCATCGAACTGGTGACCATGGTTGTCGTCGGCGGTATGGCCTCGGTCTTCGGCTCGTTGGTCGGTGCCGTGCTGCTCACCGCGCTGCCGCAGGCGCTGGCGACCTTCGAGGGCTGGGAAACCGTGGTCTTCGGCGCCATCCTGATGGGCTTCATGATCTTCCTGCCCAAGGGCATCGTGCCGACGCTGGCCGCCAAGTTCGGGAAGGGAGAGTGATCATGTCGATGCTCGAAGTCAAAGACCTGTCCATCCACTTCGGTGGCGTCAAGGCGGTTCAGAACGTCACCTTCAATATCGATTCCGGCATCGTCTATTCCGTGATTGGCCCCAACGGCGCCGGCAAGACGACGCTGTTCAACCTGATCACCGGGGTGTACAAGCCGACCACCGGCGAGATCAAACTCGACGGCGAGGCGATCCACGGCAAGTCGCCCAACGAGCTCGCCCGCCGCGGCGTGGCGCGGACCTTCCAGAACCTGCAGATCTGCATGAACATGAGCGCCATCGAGAATGTGATGGTGGGCGCTCACCTGCGTCTGGATCGCAATCTGGTGAAGGCGGCGCTGCGCTTCCCGACGCTGCGTAAGCGCGATGCCGAGCTGCGCGATGAAGCCGCCGAACTGATGCGTTTCGTTGGTCTGGAGAAGTACATCGAGACCCGTGCCGATGCCATGTCCTACGGCGCGCTGAAGCGCCTGGAAATCGCCCGCGCACTGGCGATGAAGCCGCGCCTGATCTTCCTCGACGAGCCCGCCGCCGGTCTCAATCCCAAGGAAACCATCGAGGTCGACCATCTGGTGCGCAAGATCGCCGATTCCGGCGTCACCGTCGTGCTGGTGGAGCACGACATGAAGATGGTGATGAACCTTTCTGATCGCATCCTGGTGCTCGACTACGGCAAGAAGCTGGCCGAAGGCACTGGCGAGGAGGTTCGCAAGAATCCGGATGTAATCGCCGCCTACTTGGGCGCTCACGCATAAGAAGAGGGGAACAGCATGGAAGCCCTGCGCATCATCACCGAAGAACACCAGAACCTCTGGCGCATCGCGATCACGCTTGATCAGGTCGCCGACGAGGTCGACGCCGGCGGTAAGGTCGATCCGGCCTTCTTCGGTTCGATTTTCGATTACATCGAGCAGTTCATGGACGGCTGCCACCACGCCAAGGAAGACAGCTACCTCTTCCCGGCGCTGCGTCAGCGCAGTGCCGAGGCGGCGGCAGTGCTCGATCGCCTGCAGGCCGAACACCGCAATGGCCCGCAGGTGCTTGCCGATTTACGGGCAAAACTGGCGTCGACCGCAGCCGGCAGTGAAGGAAACGCCGCCTTTACCGAGGCCTTGCGCATCTACACCCAGAGCATCAAGGCGCACATCCGCACCGAGGAAAAGGACGCCATGCCGCTGGCCCGCGAGGTGCTGACGGCCGACGACTGGGCCGGCATCGACCGCGCCTTCCTCGACAACAATGATCCGCTGTTCGGCGATCAGGCGGCGGCCGAATTCCGCCAGCTCTTTCATCGCGTCGCCAGCCTGGCGCCGGAATCCATCGGTCTTGGCGCGCACAGCGCCGGCGAACTGGAACCCGGCGTGCGCAAGGGGCCGGGCGAGGTGTTGCTCAAGGTCGAAGGGCTGGAAAGCTGCTATGGCCGCATCAAGGCGCTGAAGGGCATGGATCTCGAAGTGCGCCGGGGCGAAACGGTGGCGCTGGTGGGCGCCAACGGCGCCGGCAAGACGACCTTCCTGCGTACCCTCTCCGGCGTGCAGCCGATGAGTGCCGGCCGCATCACCTTCGACGGCGAGGATATCTCCGCCGTGCGTTCCGACCAGCGCGTCCGCCGCGGCATCTGCCAGAGTCCGGAAGGCCGTCAGGTCTTCGGGCCGCTGTCGATCGAGGACAACCTGCGCCTTGGCGCCTATACCCAGCCCAAGGGGCAGGTCGAGGAGGACATGGAGAAGGTCTTCTCGATGTTCCCCATCCTCAAGGAAAAACGCGCCCTGCCGGCCGGTACGCTGTCCGGCGGCCAGCAACAGATGCTGGCTATCGGCCGCGCGCTGATGGGCCGGCCGAAGCTGCTGCTGCTCGACGAACCGTCGATGGGTCTGGCGCCGCTGCTGGTGCAGGAGGTGTTCAACGTCGTCAAGGCGCTGAAGGCGCAGGGCATGACCATCCTGCTCGTCGAGCAGAATGCCTTTGCCGCGCTGGCGATTGCCGACCGGGGTTATGTGCTGGAAACCGGCAGCGTGACGCTGACCGGCACCGGCCAGGAGCTGATCAGCAATGAACAGGTCCGCGCCGCCTACCTCGGGATGTAAGCCGCGATCAGCCGCTGAAACCGAGCTGGCGGGAAATGTCGGCCGCCGTCTCGCGCAGGGCCCGGGCGTTGGCGCAATCCCAGTCCGGGTCGAAGCCGCCGGTCGGGCCGACCAGTGTGACGACGAGCGAAATATGGCCGTTGTGATCGAACACCGGTGCCGCGAAGGCGCTGACGCCGGGAATCGGCTGGCCGACCGCACGTGCCAGCCCGCGCTCGCGGACTTCCTGCAGCGCCGGCTGCATCGCCTTCCAGTCGCGACGCTCGCCGACGATATGCGGGAAGGCGTCCGGGTGCATCGACTCCTCGACAAAACGTTCGACCATTTTCGCCGGCATGAAGGCGCCAAAGACCAGCCCGGTCGCCGTCGTCAGCGACATCACCGTGCCGGCGCGCAGATTCATGTGGATCGGGTGGCTGGATTCCTCAAGGTGGATCACCGTCGGCCCGGCATTGCCCCACACCGACAGCGCCACGGTGTGATGCACCCGCTGTTCCAGTTCGAGCGCCGCCGCCATGCCCAGCCGCACCGGATTGAGCTGGCGCAGGCTGGCCAGTCCCATGCGCAGCGCCAGCGGCCCGAGGCCGTAGCGGCCGGAGACCGGGTCCTGCGCCACCAGCCCGAGCTTGCTGTAGCTGACCAGATAGGGGTGGGCCTTGGCCGGCGTCATCTGCGCCGCTTCGGCCAGTTGTTTCAGCGACAGCGCGCTGGCATGGTCGGAGAGGGCAACCAGAATCTGGCCGCCGACCTCAATCGACTGGATGCCGCGTCTTTCCTTTTCGTCTTCGTGTTCCATGCGTGGGCTTCCTCCGTTGCCGCAGAAGATAGCCGTCGCGGACGAGTTGGTCAATGTTGAATTAAATTGTCCAATGAATAAAATTAGTAATTAACAAAACGTTTGCACAATAACGAAACTTGGTCTAATCTAGCCACATCAAAGAGAAAGGATTCATCCATGAGCAAGCAGTTCGCTTCCGTCGCCGACCTTGAGGTCAAGAAGACCACCTTCGAGCAGTTGTCCGCCCATTGCTGGGCCTACACCGCCGAGGGCGATCCCAATACCGGTGTGATCATCGGCGACGACGCCGTGCTCATCTGCGACGCGCTGGCGACGCCGGTGATGGCGAAGAACCTGATCGCCGAAATCCGCAAGGTCACCGACAAGCCGATCAAGTACGTCGTCCTTTCCCACTACCACGCCGTGCGCGTGCTCGGCGCTTCCGGCTACAAGGCCGAGGGCATGCAGGAAATCATCGCCAGCCAGGGCACCTACGAGATGATCGTCGAGCGCGGCCAGCAGGACATGATGTCCGAGTACGAGCGCTTCCCGCGCCTGTTCCAGAATTTCGAGTCGATTCCGGGCCTGACCTGGCCGACCCTGGTCTTCAAGGACGAAATGACCCTGTGGATGGGCAAGGATCTGGAAGTGAAGGTCATGCACGTCGGCCCCGGTCACACCAAGGGCGACACCATCGTCTGGGTGCCGTCCGAGAAGGTGCTCTTCTCCGGCGATCTGGTCGAAGCTGACGCCGCCTGCTACACCGGCGACGCCCAGCTAGAGGAGTGGCCGGCGACGCTCGATGCGCTGTCGGCACTGGGGGCCGACAAGGTCGTCCCCGGCCGTGGTCCGGCCCTGATCGGCCCGGCCCGTGTCGCCGAAGGTCTCGCCTACACCCGTGACTTCGTCACCACGCTGCTGAATTCCGCCAAGGAAGCCGTCGCCCAGGGGATGAACCTGAAGCAGGCGATGGCCCACACCCGCAAGGCAATGGACCCGAAATTCGGCCACGTCTTCATCTACGAACACTGCCTGCCTTTCGACGTCACCCGCGCGGTGGACGAAGCCTCCGGCATCAAGCACCCGCGGATCTGGACGGCGGAGCGGGATAAGGAGATGTGGCATGGGTTGCAGGCTGGGTGACTTCGGGTTTTTGGCGTGAGGGCTTTTGTGTTTTTTGAACCGCTGCGTTCCGCCTTGCCGGCGGGCGTACTTTCTTTTGCTTCGCCAAAAGAAAGTAGCCAAAGAAAAGGCGACCCCCGGGTCGGCGCCCCGCGTTGCGGGGTTCCTTGCGCTACTCGGCTGACGCGGGGGCTGCGGAACTCGGACCTTCGGTCCTCAGACAGTCCTCGCCCTTTTTCCGCGCCAGCCTGCGTTGCTCAGCGCCTCTCAGGGGGTGGAAAAGCGTCCACTTGCCAACCATCTGCGGTGAACCCGGAAATCAGTCGAAAAGCGGGTGGTTTTAAATGCCGCCTTGGAGACGCCGAGCAACGCAGGCTGGCCGGGGGTAGTCGGCTGGCGTCTGTTCGAGCCGAAGGCGAGTTTAGCCAGCCGCCCGGCCTGCCGAGTAGCGCAGGGAACCCCGCGCAGCGGGGCGTCGACTCGGCGGTCGCCTTCTTTTTGGCTACTTTTTCTTGGCGAAGCAAGAAAAAGTACGCCCGCCGACAAGGCGGAACACAGCGTTAAACAAAATCAAAAATAGCCACCCCAACAAAAAACACACCCAAAGACAAAAGAGGAGACAAAGCGATGTTGAGTACCTATCAGTATCCGAAGTACGAATACGTCACCCCGCCGGAGCAGAAATCCGGTGCGGCGGGGCGGTATCCGGTGGTGGTGGTTGGTGCCGGCCCGGTGGGGCTGGCGGCGGCGATCGAGTTGGCGCAGTCCGGTGTGCCGGTGGTGCTGCTCGACGATGACGACACCGTTTCCGTCGGTTCGCGCGGCGTGTGCTACGCCAAGCGGGCGCTGGAGGTGCTCGACCGGATCGGCGTCGGCGATGCCTGCGTGAACAAGGGTGTGAGCTGGAATGTTGGCCGTACCTTCTTCCGCGAGCAGGAGGTTTACAACTTCAACCTGCTGCCGGCGCCGGATCACAAGCGGCCGGGGATGATCAACCTGCAGCAGTATTACCTTGAGGAATACGAGATCAAGCGGGCGCGCGAGTTGCCCAATCTCGACCTGCGCTTCCGCAACAAGGTGGTCTCCGTGCAGCCCGAAGGCAAGGGCGCGACCTTGCAGGTGGAGACGCCGGATGGCATCTACACGTTGCAGGCTGACTGGCTGATCGTCGCCGACGGCGCCCGTAGCCCGATCCGCCACATGATGGGGCTGGAAATCGACGGCAAGATCTTCATGGACCGCTTCCTGATCGCTGACGTGGTGATGAAGGCCGATTTCCCGGCCGAGCGCTGGTTCTGGTTCGATCCGCCTTTCCATCCCAACCAGTCGGTGCTGCTGCACCGTCAGGCCGACAACGTCTGGCGCATCGACTTCCAGCTTGGCTGGCAGGCCGATCCGGAAGAAGAGAAGAAGCCGGAGAAGGTCATCCCGCGCATCAAGGCGATGCTTGGCGACGACCGCGAATTCGAGCTGGAGTGGGTCAGCGTCTATACCTTCCAGTGTCGCCGGATGAACCAGTTCCGTCACGGCCGCGTGCTCTTCGTTGGCGATGCCGCGCATCAGGTTTCGCCTTTCGGTGCCCGCGGTGCCAACTCCGGGCTGCAGGACACCGACAACCTGTGCTGGAAGCTGAAGCTGGTGCTCGACGGCAAGGCGCCGGAAAGCCTGCTCGATACGTATTCCGAGGAGCGGGTCTATGCCGCCGACGAGAACATCCTGAACTCGACGCGCTCGACCGACTTCATCACCCCCAAGTCCAAGACGTCGCTGACCTTCCGCAACGCCGTGCTGGCGCTCGCCCGCGACCACGCTTTTGCCCGCGCGCTGGTTAATTCCGGCCGCCTGTCGGTGCCGGCCTACCTCACCGAGTCGCGCCTGAACACCGCCGACAACGGCGACTTTGCCGGCGACATGGTGCCGGGGGCGCCGATGGACGACGCCCCGATCCGCGTCGGCGACCAGCAGGGCTGGCTGCTCGATCATGTCGGCAACCGCTTCCAGGCCCTGGTCTATGTCGACGATCCATCTGCGGTGAACCCGGAAAACCGGCGAATATTCACTGCCCTGGCGCAGGGTGCCATTCCGGTCGAAGTCGTGCTGGTGTCGCCCAAGGCCGGTGACGGCGGCGGCCTGCCGGTATTCGAGGACTACGCCGGCCGTTTCGCCGAGCGCTTCGACGCCAAACACGGCTCCGTCTATCTCGTCCGCCCCGACCAGCATGTCGCCGCTCGCTGGCGCGCACTCGATGCCGACCGCCTGCGCGCCGCGCTCGCCCGCGCCACCTGCAACGCCTGATCGCAAGGAGAACCCGCATGTCCCTGATCCTCAAGCCCAACCTGCGCGAACCGGGCAAACGCTATTTCCGCGCCTTCACCCCCGGCGACGACTTCTACGAAGCCCTGATCGACACCCACCGCGACCTTTCCGACGAGCAGAGCGCGATAGTCAACGCCAAGCTGATCCTGCTGCTGGCCAACCACATCGGCGACATTTCCGTGCTGCGCGAGGCGATGACCATCGCCCGCCAGGACGTCTGAGGAGATACCCCATGAGCATGATCAAACGCATCCACCATGTCGCCTATCGCTGCAAGGACGCCAAGGAAACCGTCGAGTGGTATCAGAAGTACCTCGACATGCGCTTCATCCTCGCCATCGCCGAGAACGAGGTGCCGTCGACCAAGGAACCCGACCCCTATATGCACATCTTCCTCGATGCCGGTCAGGGCAATATCCTCGCCTTCTTCGAGCTGCCGACCAAGCCGGAAATGGGCCGCGACCCGAACACCCCGGCCTGGACGCAGCATCTGGCGATGGAAGTCGAGTCGGTCGATGTGCTGATGAGCGTCAAGGCCAAGCTGGAAGCCGACGGCATTTCCGTCGTCGGCCCCACCGACCACACCATCTTCAAGTCCATCTACTTCTTCGACCCGAGCGGTCATCGCCTCGAACTGGCGGCCAACACCGGCACGCCGAAAATGGCCAAAATGCTCGACGAAGTGAAGTGGGACATGCTCAACGAGTGGGCGCAGACCAAGCGCGCGCCAGAGCACGCCCGCTGGATGCATGACGGCAGCTACGCAGGAGAATAAGCCCCGTCGGCGGGGCGCCGAGTGAACCGTCATCCCCGCGCAGGCGGGGATCCAGTTTGTGAATTTCTGTGGATTCCCGCTTTCGCGGGAATGACCGAGTTTTGAACATAGGGTAGAAAAATGAAACTTGCCACGCTTAAAAAAGGCGGCCGCGACGGCACGCTGGTCGTCGTCAACCGCAGCCTGACCCATTGCCGCCCGGTGCCGGCCATTGCCCGCACGCTGCAGGCCGCGCTCGACGACTGGGAGGCGCTGGAACCGCAGTTGCGCCAGGTCTATGAGGCGCTGAACAGCGGCGCCTTCACCGATCCCGAGCTCTTCGACCCCGCCGCCTGCCACTCGCCGCTGCCGCGCGCCTACCAGTGGGCTGACGGTTCGGCCTATGTGAACCATGTCGAGCTGGTGCGCCGTGCCCGTGGCGCCGAGCTGCCGCCGGAGTTCTGGACCGATCCGCTGATGTATCAGGGCGGTTCCGATTCCTTCGTCGGGCCGCGTGATCCGGTGTGGGCGCTCGACGTAGCCTGGGGCATTGACCTCGAAGCTGAAGTCGCCGTGATCACCGGTGACGTGAAGATGGGCGCGACGCCGGCCGAAGCCGGCAAGGCCATCCGCCTGCTGATGCTGGTCAATGACGTGTCGCTGCGCAACCTGATTCCGGGCGAGCTGGCCAAGGGCTTCGGCTTCTTCCAGTCCAAGCCGGCGTCGGCCTTCAGCCCGGTGGCCGTGACCCCGGACGAACTCGGCGACGATTGGCGCGACGGCCGGGTGCACCGGCCGCTGACCGTGCATCTCAACGGCCAGCTGTTCGGCCAGCCGGATGCCGGCACCGACATGGTCTTCAACTTCCCGCAACTGGTCGCGCACGTGACCAAAACCCGCGAGATGGAAGCCGGCTCGATCATCGGCTCCGGCACCGTCTCCAACAAGCAGGGCAGCCTGCACGGGTCGAGCATCGCCAACGGCGGGGTCGGCTACTGCTGCCTCGCCGAAGTGCGGATGTACGAAACCATCGAGTCGGGCAAGCCGCAGACGTCCTTCCTCAAGTTCGGCGACACGGTGCGGATCGAGATGTTCGACCGCGCCGGAGCGTCGATCTTCGGTGCCATCGACCAGCGCGTCGAGCGCTATCCGTCGTAAGCCGGGCGCAACGCTGTGAGCGCGCGGCATCTGGCGTCCCCGACCCTCGGGCTGGGGGCGCTGCTGACGACGCTGGTCGCGCTCGGCCCGCTGTCCACCGACCTCTATCTGCCGTCGCTGCCGACGCTGGCGACGGTCTTTCGGACCGACGCGGCGCAGGTGCAGTTGACGCTGTCGGTCTTCCTCGCCGGCTTCGCCGTCGCCCAGCTTGCCTACGGCGCCCTGTCCGACCGTTTCGGCCGGCGGCCGGTGATGCTCGGCGGGTTGGTGGTCTATTTCATCGCCTCCATCGCCTGTCTGCTGGCCACCGGCATCGAACAGCTGATCGCCGCCCGCTTCGTGCAGGCGGTCGGCGCCTGTGCCGGGCCAGTGCTCGGCCGGGCCATCGTCCGCGATGTCTGGGGGCCGGTCGAGGCGGCGCGGGCGCTGGCCTATGTCGGCGGCGCAATGGCGCTGGCGCCGCTGGTCGGGCCGGCGCTCGGCGGCGTGCTCACCGTCAGCTTCGGCTGGCAGGCCAATTTCGTGCTGCTCGCCGTGTTCTCGGCGCTGCAGATTGTCGCCGTCTGGCTCTGGCTGGGCGAGAGCAACCGCCATCCCGATCCGCAGGCAACGCAACTCGGCCGGATGTTCCGGAATTTTGCGGTTTTCCTGGTTGACCGCAGCTACCTCGGTTACGTGCTGGCGCTCGGCCTGTCGTACAGCGCGCTGTTTGCCTTCATCTCCGGCTCGGCCTTCGTCCTCATCGGTCGCCACGGCCTGTCGCCGACGGCGTTCGGCCTCTGCTTCGGCCTCGTCGTCGCCGGCTACATCACCGGCACGCAGATCGCCGGCGGGCTGGTGCGCCGCCTCGGTGCCGACCGACTGATCCTTGGTGGCGGCGTCCTCGGCGCGCTGGCCGGGGCGACGATGTGGGCGCTCGACCGCTGGGTGCCGCCGCACTTGGCGGCCGTTCTGGCGCCGATGTTCTTCGTCACGCTGTCGGTCGGGCTGGTGATGCCCAATGCCGCGGCGCGGGCTTTGGCCCCCTACGCCAAAATGGCCGGCGCCGCCTCGGCGCTGATGGGCTTCCTGCAGATGGGCATCGCGGCGCTGGCCGGAATTTTTGTCGGCCACGGCGTCGGCGAGGGGGCAACTGTCCTGCCGATGACAGTTGCGATCTGCACGCTGCTGGTACCGTTATGCTATTGGCTGCTGGTGCCACGGCAGACCGACCAAAAATAACAACGGAGACCTCATGCTCAAGCTGTATACCTATTTCCGCAGCTCGGCCGCCTATCGCGTGCGGATCGCGCTCAATCTCAAGGATCTGCCTTGGACCGCGGTGCCGGTCCATCTGCTGCGCGACGGCGGCCAGCAGAACCAGCCAGAATACCGCAGCAAGAGCCCGCTGGGCACGGTGCCGACGCTGGAGGACGGCGATCTCGCCTTTACGCAGTCGCTGGCGATCATCGAGTATCTCGATGAAACCCACCCGCTGCCGCGCCTGCTGCCGGCCTCTGCCGAAGGCCGCGCCCGCGTCCGCGCCATCGCCCAGACCATCGCCTGCGACATCCATCCGGTGAACAACCTGCGCATCCTGCAATACCTTGGCCGCGAATTCGGCGCCACGCAGGAACAGAAGGACGCCTGGTATCGCCACTGGGTGACCGACGGCCTGCTGGCGGTCGAGAAACTGCTTGCCGGACACCCGCATACCGGCACCTTCTGCCACGGCGAAACGCCGGGGCTGGCCGACTGCTGCCTGGTGCCGCAGGTCTTCAACGCCCGCCGCTTCAACTGCCCGCTCGACGACCTGCCGACCATCCGGCGCATCGTCGACGCCTGCGAACAACTGCCTGCTTTCCAGAAGGCGGCACCGGCGGCACAGCCGGACGCCGAATAAAAACGACCGAGGAGACATCCATGACCTACGCCATCGACCCGACACCCCTCTGGCAACCGACGCCCGAACGCGCTGCCGCGACGCGCATGGCGGCGCTGATGCGCCAGACCGGCCACGCGAGCTATGCCGATCTCTGGCAGTGGTCGGTCAACCAGCCGGAAAGCTTCTGGACGACGATCTGGGACTTCTGCGGTGCCGTCGGCGAACGCGGCTACACGGTGCTGGAAGACGGCGAGAAGATGCCCGGTGCCCGCTGGTTCCCGCAGGCCCGCCTGAACTACGCCGAAAACCTGCTGCAAAACCGCGATGACGGCGAGGCGCTGGTCTTCTGGGGCGAGGACAAGGTCAAGCGGCGCATGAGCCGCGCCGAGCTGGCGCGCGAGGTGGCCCGCTTCCAGGCTTTCCTGATCGACGCTGGCGTTGGCGAAGGCGACCGTGTTGCCGGCTACCTGCCCAACCTGCCGGAAACCCTGGTTGCGATGCTGGCGGCCACCGCGCTCGGCGCCATCTGGTCGTCCGCCTCGCCAGACTTTGGCGTGCAGGGCGTGCTTGACCGCTTCGGCCAGATCGAGCCCAAGGTGCTGATCTGCGTCGACGGCTACTGGTACAACGGCAAGCAAGTCGATTGCCTGGAAAAGAACGCCGAGGTCGTCGCCAAAATGCCGTCGCTGGTGAAGACGGTGGTTGTGCCCTATCTGGCCGAGCGGCCGGAAATCGGCGCCATTGCCAACGCGGTGCAGTGGAATGATCTTCCCACGGTGAACCCGGAAAACCCGCCAAAATTCAGAAGGGTTGCCTTCGATCACCCGCTGTTCATTATGTTCTCGTCCGGGACCACCGGCGTGCCCAAGTGCATCGTCCATTGCCATGGCGGCGTGTTGCTGCAGCACCTCAAGGAACACCAGCTGCACAGCGACGTGCGCCCCGGCGACCGGCTGTTCTACTTCACCACCTGCGGCTGGATGATGTGGAACTGGCTGGTCTCCGGCCTCGCTGCCGGCGCCACGCTGCTGCTCTATGACGGCTCGCCATTTGCCGCCAAGGGCAAGGTGCTGTTCGACTACGCCGAAGCCGAGAAGATGACCCACTTCGGCACCTCGGCCAAGTTCATCGACGCCGCCGCCAAGCTTGGCCTGACACCAGGCCAAACGCACGACCTCGGTAGCCTGCGCGCGATGTTCTCGACCGGCAGCCCGCTCAGTCCCGAAGGTTTCGACTGGGTCTATCGCGAAATCAAGCAGGACATCCTGCTTGCCTCGATTTCCGGCGGCACTGACATCGTTTCCTGCTTCGTCCTCGGCAACCCGGTGCTGCCGGTCTATCGCGGCGAAATCCAGTGCCGTGGTCTGGGCATGGCCGTCGATGTCTTTGACGACGCCGGCAAACCGGTACGTTCGGAAAAGGGCGAGCTGGTGTGCAGCAAGCCCTTCCCGGTGATGCCGGTCGGCTTCTGGAACGACACCGACGGCAGGAAATATCAAGCCGCCTACTTTGACCGCTTCAACAACATCTGGTGTCACGGCGATTTTTCCGAGCTGACCGCCCACGACGGCATGATCATCTACGGCCGCTCCGACGCGACGCTGAACCCGGGCGGCGTGCGTATCGGCACCGCCGAAATCTACCGCCAGGTCGAGCAGCTACCGGAAATCCTCGAATCACTGGTCATCGGCCAGGATTGGCCGCCGGGAAAGAACGATGACGTCCGCGTCGTCCTCTTCGTCAAGCTGCAGGAAGGCCACACACTGGATGCCGGCCTGATCGAGCGCGTGAAGAGACAAATCAAGGACAACACCACGCCGCGCCACGTCCCGGCCAAGATCGTGCAGGTACAGGACATCCCGCGCACCAAGTCCGGCAAGATCGTCGAACTTGCAGTGCGCAATGTGGTGCATGACCAGCCAGTGAAAAACGTCGAGGCATTGGCTAATCCGGAGGCGCTGGAGTTTTTCCGGGGGCGGGTGGAGTTGGCGGACTGAACAACCGCGTCATTCAATGCACTCCCTTTGGACTCCGATCTCCAACCCCGGCGCCAAAGGGACGCTTGCGCCGGCAAGCCGGTTTCGTGCTCCTGAACCGGCAAGCTGGCGCTCCCATTGTGTCAGCATAAATGAAGCCAGATTGCCCTGACCGTTGGCAGCGATTTCGGCGCCATCTTTTGCGCTGGCATTTCGGTTTGCTCGCCCTTCCGTTTGTCTGGCTCTTTGCGGTGATGCTCACCGCTGGAAATACGATCGGCAGCACCCTTTTTGCTGCTGGTCTCGGGATTTTTCTGGGGGTTCCCGGTACTTTTCTTCCCGGCAGTTCGCCATCCTTGTCCGGCAACCTGCCTGATTCCTGGCTTGGTTTTCTGGGCTGCTATCTTTTCTGGGCCGTAATCGTGTCCGTGCTTGCGGCGCTGACGGCGCATCGGAAGGCGGGCTAGTCCAGATTCCGTCCGCGCTTCAGTCGTCGAGCCAAAGCCTAGACGTTGGACAAGTTCAGGTGCGGCGCAGACGCGCCAGCAGTAGCCCCGCGCCGGGTACTTTGCCAGCGATCGCCAGCGGAATGCGGAGCAGTTTGCCGATGGCGGTGGCAATACTTTGGCTGGCGGCCGGGCTTTCGACCAGGCGGTAGAACAGCGCGCCGGCGGCGATGCTGGCGGCCCAGGTGAGGAGTAGGGCGGTGGCTGTGCCGAGGTCTGACAGTTCGTCGAATTGGGCGACGGCGGCGTTGGCCAGCAGCAATATCGGGAAATGGATCAGGAAGACCGAGTAGGAAATCCGGCCCAGCCAGGGGAGCGGGGCGATTTCCGGAAAGCGTTCGAGCCAGCCGGTACGGCGGCTGAAGCCGAGTAGCAGCGCGACGCCCAGTGCCAGGGCGATACGCAGACGGAAGTCGACGAGCAGGGCGGCAACGCCTAAGGTGAGGATGACACTGAGCCAGACCGAGTACTGCCGACGGTCACCCGCCCACCAGGCCGCGGCGCCCAGGGCATAAGAGCCGAAGAAATAAACGGCCCAGTTGTCCCAGCTGGCATCGCGGTTGAACCAGAAGAGCGAGGCGATGCCGGTGGCGAGGATCAGTGCCGGAGCGAGCAGGCGCTTGCGGCCGGCCCACAGCAGCAGTGCGGTCAGGGCGAAGAGCTGGAAGTCGATGGCGATGTACCAGACGCCGGCGGACAGCGAATCGACGCCGAGGATTCCATGCAGCAGCGTGGCGTGAGCGACCCATTGGCCGAGCGTGGCGCGGGCGGGGATCGCCTCGTCGTCCAGCCAGCGGTCGGCGATGGCCGAGCCGATGATGGCGAGCGCAATGGCAGCGAGGAATGGGATGGATAGCCGGAGGTAGCGCTTCCAGAGCAGCGGTAGTGGCGAACCGGCGAGTGCCTGGCCGTTCGGCGACAGGCCGCGGATGGCGAGGAAGCCGCCGATGACCAGAAAAACCTGTACCGCCATGCGGGCATACTCGAACAGCCAGCCCATGGTGTCCGGCAGCATCTCGCGCCCGCCAGTGGCCAGCGGGCCGTAGGAGGCGAGGTGGTGAAGGACGATCAGCTGCGAGGCGATGGCTTTCAGCGCATCGATCAGCGGCATGCGTTGGCTGGCGGTGGTCATGGTGTCATTTTACTGTAATTTGCTGCGCTGCAGCAAATTACAGTGCCCTGATTTGACGGTGATTTTTACGCTTTCCGCAAGATCCGGCTTACAGGAAGCGGGCGACGTAGGCGCCGGCATAGCGGGCCGGGGCGTCGATCCAGACGCGGTGGCCGATGCCGGGGGCGACGCTGACGGCTACACCCTCGGCGTTTTCCATGCGCTGGACGGTAACGATCAGGTTGCCCTGCGGGTGGATCAGTTCGATGTTGTCGCCGATGGCAAAGCGGTTCTTGACGGTGATTTCGAGCAGGCCGCGCGCTTCGTCAAAGGCTTCGGCATTGCCGACGTACTGGCTGCGGTCGGATTCGGAATAGCCCTTGAGGTAGTTCTGGTGCTCGGCGTCGTGGTGGCGCTGGTAGAAGCCATCGGTGTAGCCGCGGTTGGCGAGGTTTTCGAGGTTGGAGAGCAGCGTCGGGTCGAAGGGACGGCCGGCAACGGCGTCGTCGATGGCTTGGCGGTAGGCCTGCGCGGTACGGGCGACGTAATAGGCGCTCTTGGTGCGGCCTTCGATCTTCAGCGAGTCGACGCCGATCTCGATCAGGCGATGGACGTGCTCGATGGCGCGCAAGTCCTTGGAGTTCATGATGTAGGTGCCGTGCTCGTCTTCCTCGATCGGCATCAGTTCGCCCGGACGATGCTTCTCCTCAAGGAGGATTTCCTGATCGCGGCTGGTGTAGAACTGCACCGGTTGTTCGCCGCCGGGCAGGTTGAGCGGTGCGCCGTCCGAGGTCGATACCTTGTAGTCCCAGCGGCAGGAGTTGGTGCAGGTGCCCTGGTTCGGGTCGCGATGGTTGAAGTAGCCGGAAAGCAGGCAGCGGCCGGAGTAGGCGATGCACAGCGCACCATGCACGAAGACTTCAAGTTCGATGTCCGGGCATTGCTGGCGGATTTCGGCGACTTCGTCGAGCGACAGTTCGCGCGAGAGGATGATGCGTTCGACGCCGATCTTCTGCCAAAAACGGACCGCCGCCCAATTGACGGTATTGGCCTGCACCGACAGGTGGATCACCTGTTCCGGCCAGGTTTCGCGCACCATGTCGATCAGGCCAGGGTCGGACATGATCAGCGCATCCGGCTTGAGGGCGATGACTGGCGCCATATCGTCAAGGTAGGTGTGCAGCTTGGCGTTGTGCGGAATGATGTTGCTGACAACGAAAAACTGCTTGCCGCGGGCGTGTGCCTCGGCGATGCCTTCGCCCAGTTTGGCGAGCGTGCCGAACTCGTTGTTGCGCACGCGCAGGCTGTAGCGCGGCTGGCCGGCGTAGATGGCATCGGCGCCAAAATCGAAGGCGGTGCGCATCATTTCAAGCGAGCCGGCGGGGGCAAGCAGTTCGGGGGCAGTTCGGGGCGCGCGGGGCATAGTAAAATTCTGAAAAACCGAGGATTTTACCCTTCATGACCGAAGAGATACTGATCAATTTCACGCCACAGGAGACCCGCGTTGCCGTGATGCAACAGGGTGTGGTCCAGGAACTGCACATCGAACGCACGGCCAGCCGCGGTCTGGTCGGCAACGTCTATCTCGGGCGCATCGTCCGCATCCTGCCCGGCATGCAGTCGGCCTTCATCGAAGTCGGGCTGGAGCGCACGGCCTTCCTGCACGTTGCCGATATCTGGCAACCGCGCGAGGTGGGTTGTGAGCGGAACAACGAGCGGCCGATTGAAAAGATTCTGGCCGAAGGGCAGAGCATCGTCGTGCAGGTGGTGAAGGACCCGATCGGCACCAAGGGCGCGCGTCTGTCGACGCAAATCTCGATTGCCGGTCGCATGCTGGTCTATCTGCCGCAGGAGAAGCACATCGGCATCTCGCAGCGCATCGAGGCGGAAGCCGAGCGCGAAGTGCTGCGGGAAAAGATCACCCGGCTGGTGCCGGCGGACGAAACCGGCGGCTTCATTGTCCGCACCATGGCTGAGAACGCCAGCGATGCCGAGTTTGAGACCGACATCGCCTACCTCAAGAAAACCTGGGCCGATATCCGCGACAAGGCGCGCACCTCGCCGGCGCCCAGCCTGCTCTATCAGGAACTCTCGCTCGGCCAGCGCGTGCTGCGCGATTTCGTGAATCCGGAAACGACCCGCATCTACATCGACTCTCGGGAGAACTTCCAGAAGCTGGAGAGCTTTGCTGTCGAATACACGCCGGCGGTACAGCCGATGCTGGAGCACTACACTGGCCAGCGGCCCTTGTTCGACCTGCACGGCGTCGAGGAGGAGATCCAGAAGGCGCTGGCGCGGCGCGTCGATCTCAAGTCCGGTGGCTACCTGATCATCGACCAGACCGAGGCGATGACCACCATCGACGTGAACACCGGCGGCTTTGTCGGCGTGCGCAATTTCGACGACACCATTTTCAAAACCAATCTTGAAGCCGCGGTGACCATCGCCCGCCAACTTCGCCTGCGCAATCTCGGCGGCATCATCATTGTCGATTTCATCGACATGGAGAACGAGGAGCACAAGAAGGCGGTGCTGGAGGAGTTCAACAAGGCGCTGGCGCGCGATCACACACGCCTGACGGTGAACGGTTTTACCCAGCTCGGTTTGGTCGAGATGACCCGCAAGCGCACCCGCGAATCGCTGGCGCACGTGCTCTGCCAGCCCTGCCCGACCTGCAGCGGCCGCGGTGAAGTGAAAACGGCGCGCACGGTGGCCTACGAAATCCTGCGCGAACTTCTACGCGAAGCCCGCCAGTTCAATGCCCGCGAATACCGCATCCTCGCCGGGCCGGCGGTGGTCGATCTCTTTCTCGACGAAGAATCGCAGTCGCTGGCGATGTTGTCCGACTTCATCGGCAAGTCGGTATCGCTGCAATCCGAACCCAGTTATTCGCCCGAGCAGTACGATATTGTTTTGATGTAGCGTAATTTTCGTTGATTCGCGATCATTGATTGTGAAAATTGTCGTTAGTAATCAATTGAATGATGTTTCATCTGTTGATCTGAGGTGATCCTCGTATAATCGAAGCTATCAACTTTATGGTAGCTAGATGGGTAGCTAGACTGGTAGCTGCCCAAGCATTTCGAGGAGCCACCTTGGCCAAAATTCAAACCAACCTTCTGACCGATATCCAGATTCGGAAGTGGATACGTGCTGGCGTTCCGCTAGCAAAGTCTGATGGCGGTGGATTGACCTTTACCTTGTCAGCAGCTGGTGCTGCAGTCTGGGTGCTTCGATTCAGCCATGCCGGGCGACGACAGGAGGTGACTCTTGGCCGGTATCCCGATATCTCCCTTGCTGCCGCACGTCTGATGGCGGCGAAAAAGCGCTTTGCCTTAGTTGAGGGTGTTAATCCAGCAGATGAAGTGCGCAAGGCAAAAAGCTACCGTGACTGGACGGTTCGTGAACTGATCAGTGACTACAAGGATCTGGTTTTGAGTACGTTGGCGGAGAGTACCCAGCGGAGCTACGGCCGAAATCTGAAGCGCATTGAAAACGGCATGGGTGCCATGTCTGTGCAGTCAGTTGCTCCCGCAGATGTTGTCGCTCAAATTGAGCGGGTCAAGGCTGGTTGGGTAGAGTTGTTCACTCTTTGGTGTGCATTGCGCGGCATCTTCAAGCACGCTGCAGGCAAGAAACTGATAGTGGCGTCACCGTGTGCTGGCATTCAACTTGAAGCAGTTATTGGCAAACGCCCAGAGAAGCGCAAACGTTTGATGCTCACTGATGAAGAAATCGCTGTGCTGATGAATGCCGATATGAACCTGGAGAATTTGCTTTCTGTCCGGATTCTCTTGGCAACAGGCGTCCGCATTTCGGAGCTGAACAATGCCTTGAAGGCCAACGTTCACCTTGAAGAGAGAAGGTGGCATATCCCCAAAACCAAGACGGGGAATGCAATTGATATTCCGCTCTCGAAAGCTGTTGCAGAGTGGTTTGAAACCTTGATCGATGTTGCCGGCAACTCGGATTACGTTCTACCAGCTCGATCAAGAGCACGCATGGCTCGCTACGACGGTGATGCTGCGGTGT